>NZ_JBQFYQ010000002.1:0-408643 GCF_056541565.1 Ruegeria sp. AG6
CGGTCAACCAGAAAAGATCAGACATGTTCACCGCTCGGTTTTCAGCCGTGAATCATGCCGCTCGCTGAAAATCAATGGGTCCTGACCCTAGTAAGAAAGGAGTGCCGATAGAAGAAGTCGCGCGGATTATGGATGAGGTCATAACGAACAACTACTATGTCTCGGGAGTCGATTACCTTGGGGAGCCGACTGGAAGCACCTTGCTCGACCTGATTTATGATCTGACAGGCGCTGATCATCACGACGTAGCTACCGCACTCCAGAACGCAATAATCGACAATGAAACTTGGTGGCCCAGTGATGGCGGCGACCCCTTCTTCTCAGAAGAAAATGGTTATGACCGCATTACAGAAGTATTTGACGAACAACGTTCGCAAATGTGGGATAACTTTCGCCGTCAAATAGTTAGTAAACAGCGTTTCTTCAATGACAGTGCTCAGAAGATGTTGTCGGCAATATTTGATGGGTTGCAGCTCCTCAGAGATGATCGAAACGAGCCCGCCATCCGTACTCTTGAGCCCGGGAAGTTGACGATCTTTCGAGCCCGACGTGCCAATACTCTGAGATCACAGGAAGCCATTTCGTCCAACGTTGCTCAAGAACTCGGGCCCCCGCCTCCTAGTCTACGAATGCCCGGAAGGATGAACCCATCCGGGATACCTTCTTTCTATGGAGCTTTCGATTTGGAGACCGCATTAGCGGAGTTGAGGCCAGCGGTCGGAGAGACAGTTATGGCAGCACAGTTTGATTTGGTGAGACCAGTGGTCGTGCTGGATACAACAAAGTTTGAACGCCCACCAAAAGCACTCAACATTTTTGCGAAAACTTACAACAAGCGCCTTAGCCTTTGGGGTTTCATGGCTGAGTTTATGAATGAAATTTCTCAACCATGTCTGCCAGGCGACGAGCACTTAGATTACATTCCGACACAGGTGGTGGCTGAGTATTTGGTTCACCTGCATCGCTTCAAACACAACGAACAAGAGAGAACGGTAGAGGGAATTATCTTCCGCTCAGCGCAAAACAGTGAAGGAAAAAATATTGTCCTGTTTGGTGATGCGACCAAAGTCAAAGCGGACCAGTCGACCCCGACCGGACGCGCCCGCCGTAAAAACCGACGACCTCATACACTTGAGGTAGTCGAGAATAGCCTAACAACCCAGATCATTGACAGTGTGCAGGTAAGCACTTCTAGTGTTTATACTGGAGTGGGTGAAGTTGAAGAGTTTTAATTGTCGATGGTGTTGCGTCACCACGCTGTCGTCCAGCGCAAGAGACAACCTCGGCAAGCAAGTAGTCCCAAAACCTATCAACCCTCACAACACGCCCTGAAATTCGCTGAGGTTCCAAGTGGGTTTTCCGATTGGCTAGCGATTGTTAGCTCCGGCTACTATTGATCGCCTCTCTCGGCATCAATTCTGGTGAGATTTCTGGGTACACTTTCAATCTCGCACTAGCAAAGAACAAGGCGCCGGTGACCAAAATTCCGGCGCCTTTTTTCCTGCAAAACCGAAGAGTTACGAATTGTGGGCGCTAATGACCTTGTGTATGGGCGCTAAAATCGTCGAAATGGGTTCGTGTTGCCTTGCGGTTCAACATCAAATGTAGCGCTCCATTTGACATCACCTACCCACATCCGAAAAACACTTTTGTTTCAATGCAGTCTTATCACGTAGATGCAATATACTGACCAAAAACTTCACAATGAATGATCTTAACTGCTGTGATCAGCAAATGCATCCCCAGCATCCACGAAAAGCAAATTTTCACCCGTTTGATTCTGGCTGTCTCAGGGATCTGACCCGATATGACGAAATGAGTGCGTTGTTAACAATCAAGCCAGCTACCGTTCGCCGAAATACTCCTGAAAGTGAGCAGTGCGGACATACTGTTGAAAAACTAGAAAATCTTACGGCTGCGTTTTTGACTCAGAATCCGTTACAGAGACAAAAATGAAACTTAGCGCCCAGCAGAGCGTTTGAGAGCCTTAGACATTGCCAACGCCGTTCTTAGGCTCAGCCAGCGCTCTTGCCGCTACTATTTTGTTCTCAGTATGCCAACGAGTCTGAAGCCTATTTTGACGTCCTGAACTTAGCCTCGCAATCTATATTTTCTATTATATATCAACAAGTTAATTGTTTATGATATTTTTTGTTGCATTGTGAAGGGAACCCATGAACACTGTTTATGGCGCTGTTTGGTGCCGGATAATTTCAAATTTTTGAACACATCGCTTTGAGTTTGAGTATCTGAATATCGTGGATGGAAGACGACTTTAGCACAGAGAATTTAGCAGCTGAAACTGCTAAGAGTTGGAGATTGACGCGGCGACGGTTTCTGCAAGCCAGTGCAGCCGTGCCGATAACGGCCGCCGCTGTGGATGCGCGCAATGCAAGCCAGAAAATCCAGGACGGACATGAACGCGATCTTGCCTTTCAGTTCCTCGAAGGGCAGCGCAAAGTTCGGGTTATCGTGCTGTTTGACACCCCCGGCGATCAATCCCAAACACTAACGGCGACAGACGAGCCAATCCAATGGACGATTGACGCGCGCCGGTTCGGACCTCAAGCCTATTTCACCCTCAGGGAACTGACCGAAAGCGGCAGTCGAAAAAGATACGAGTTGCGCATCAGGAACGGCCAATTCGGCGCGTTGCAGCAGGCCAACCTTGTCTGGGATCTTGAGCAACGCAAAGACCCGGAGTCGGGAAAGCTGCGGTTTTCCATCGTAGCTGAAACAGATTTCTTTCGCCGCTCGAACGAAAGGTTGGGGTTCTTCCTTGAAGACTATGGCAATCCTTTCAAAGTTAGAAGAACCCAAGGTCTTTTTGCCCGTCTATTCGAAAGAAGAAGTCCCAGACCCAGACCTGGTCGGTTCCGTGATTTCGCGCGGGGACAATCCCGCCTGCACCAGATCGTAAATGCCAATGTCGTGCCACAGACCTTTGCGGGCATGTTCAACGGCCTGATCAAGTACAACAACCGATCGGGTTCGATACGAGAGATCGACATATCCATTGGGACGGATCTTTTTTGGGACTTAGAAAACAGGAACTTCCCAAAACAAGATCAGGTCTACATCGCGTCCATTCGCCTTGCACTCAAGTCCCTGCGCTTTGGTTGGATGTCTTTAGACACTGCTAGGTCGGGCGATGCCAAAGACGCAGACGACCCCACAAAATACCAGTTGTTTGCGCGGGCGGTAAGGGACGACAATACCCGTTTTGGCCTGTTTGGCGGTACAGGGCCAACGATCTCGTTCGAGCAGACCGGCGGCCCCAAAGGCAAAAAGGATGACAGTCCCGGGGTGTTCCTTTTGCGTCGAGACGATACGCGGGCGGATGGGGAATCGCGCGCCGAAGCTGCATTGCCGGGATATTTTAATTTCGACATCGCGGACAAAGACGAGCCCGAGACTATGGCTGGCCCTTTCCACGATATCGTCGGGCGCATCCTATTGCGTGCCGATCGCTCGGCCACAAGGAACACCGTTGATTTCAGCCTGAGTTTTGACGGCGATTTCGCAACCACCAAGGCGCGCAGAATCGAAACGCCCATCGGCCCTCTTGTCGTGCGCGGCCCCACATTGTCGCCAGAAGCCGAGGCAGAAACACCCGAAGCCCGCCGTCAGCGTATCTTTCTCGACCCATTTGCGGCGCGATGGGATCAGGGGGTGTCGCTTATCTGGTCCGAAGCCCAGAGTTCGAAGCGCGAGCTGGATTGGGCCGAGATTAATGTTCTGCTGCTGGAACATGCCGCCGCGCTTTCAGACAGCCATTTCTCGCGGCTCACCTTTGACCCCACAGACCTGCGCATTCTCTGGGCGCCGACAGAGGCCACTGATGACAGTGCCAGTCTGGTCAGCCTGCTGCGTCTTGGACCGCGCAGCAGCATTCCCGGCAGCCGGATAGACCTGAGCCGGGCAACGTTAAGGGCGGCACGCACCAATGATCTGCTGTCACTGCAATTCCGTTTCTCTGGATTGTGGCTGGCTTATGGCGCGACCGGAGCGCCGGAGCTTGTGAAAGACAGCCCCGCCTGCTCGCTGCCTTTAGCCAACGGAAAAACCGGGGACGATCCACGCCCCGTCATAGCAGTGGATTTTCCGGGTCAACATCTGTTTGAAGAAGCACTGTTCATTCCCAAATCAGAACCCTTGCCCGACGCCAAGCTTGAAGAAGAACGCGGGGTTGTCAGCAAGGCCAACGGTAAGCTGAATACTCAGGCAGATGACCCGCCTGCGGTTTTGCAAGAGACCGAGACCGAGTTCATCCTGAAAATCAACGACGCGGCACAAGTTGACGAAGTCCTGCGCAGACTGCCGACAACTGCGATGCGCAAAACGTTTCGCGAGGCTTTGCAGATCAGAAAAAGTGCCGCTGATGCAAAATTTCAAACGTTTCAGCAAGCATACCGGGCGGCCGCCGAAAATCATGGCAAACGCGTTTCGCTCCCCCCGGATCAAAAAATATACATCGGCAATTTCGGACTTGACGTGGATGCCCGGGCGTTGGCGCGACAAGTCCAGAATGAGCAACGCAGACAGAAGGCAGCTGAGTTTTATTCTAATCTAATTGCGCGCCTAAAAACCACTTACGACGAAATACTCAAAGACGCGCGCTCAGGCGGAAACACCTCTCCGGAAGCAATCGCGCTGACGGATATCGACACATCGATATCTTCGGCGCTGGTGATGGAAGGATTGCTTGAACAATCCATACCGGCCTACCAATTACTGCGCGAATTCTATCGCGACGTGATGATCGGAACACATCTTGAGGACGGTCTTGCGCAAAACCCGGATGCAGAGTTCTGGCCCAAAGACACAAAGGCCGAAGAAACCGAGGCCATCTTTGCGATACTCGGCGAGGCCAGCCCGACCTTGCCCGGATGGGCATCCGCCGCCGGGCTGAAGCTGGATCACCTAGTTCAACGGCGCGATGCCGTGAAAGAGGCCTTTACCGAGGCCATTCTGAAACAAGATGAACAAGACCAGATCAACCGCCAAACCCGCAACGGGCTGGTCGAGGGGCGATTGGCCAACCCGTCGCGTCTGGCGTTTCGGGTTGCCTGTGCGGATTGGACCGAGGTTTTGCGTGCAAGCAAAACGCATCTTGATCAACCAGACGATGCGCAGGCGCGATTGCCGCGCAAAACACTGCCTTTTACCTTGCAAGGCCTGACGAATTTCGCCGATTTCGAACTGGCCGTCACCCGGCGCGCTCAGCGCATTTATTCTGCCGACGAGGCAGGACGCCGGGATCGGCTCAGCCGACGCACGCTTAATGTCAGCCCGGGTGCCATGTTGGATCATCTCGGCTTTCATGACGGACCGTTCGTCAACTCTTCGACGCGGCTGGCCGACATCCAAAGTGCATTGCGCGCGCCCCCCGGCCCGTTTGAAACTGCAATCGAGATACCCGCACGCCTCATTCTGTCGCCACATCAGGATGCCGTGGTCATCGGCCGGAACACAGGCGACGTTCCTGACAGCGTTTTTGCGCAGGATGAGCGTAAGCAACCCGATGTGTCCGCTTTGTGGAGCGCCGATTTCCTGATCGAAGCCGAGGACCCGGGGGTGCGCGCCGTGCATTCCCCCGATTTGCGCAGCGATTTTCTGTGGGGCCATGCCTATAGCAACAAGGCACTTCCCGGAGCGCAGCGCATCCCTGCCACTCCACCACCTCGGGGGCCAACGGCCCCTTGGCATCATGGACAGGGCGCGCAACCCATCGGACGCGCCGATCTAACGCTGGTTGGCCCTGGGGATCACAGCATAGCGGACCTCAATGACACCGAAGACCCTTTGCGGCGATGGAACCTTGTCATCCACCCGCAGAAAAAACAGACCTTCGGCGATCGGCTTGCCCAGATATGCAAGGCCTTTGCGGATCAGAAAAAGGCAGGTGACCCGGAAAAACCAGAGCAATTCCGGGGCCCGACTGATGCGTTCATTCGCCACGAGTTGGTTTTGCTGACCTCGGGCTGGGGCTTGCCGGTTCTGGGACGTCGCGCGCCGACGGGTAACTTGATGCAGGGCTCATCTCAGGTCGAGCCCGAGCCGCGCCACCGACTGTTCGACCTTCAGCGGGGAAGCGCCCTCTATCAACCGCGTGCATTGGAAGTGACCGAGCTTTCTCTGAGCAGCCTAGGAGGTTCGCTGCGCCATGACAGCAGCTTTGAGCCGCCCGCTGCCGCGCTGAGCCAATATGAAGGTCAGTCCGGCCTGTTTGATGCGCTGTCGATCGAGCGTTGGCAACAATGGACTGTTCTGTCGCGCGATGTGTTCTGTGAGGTCACGTTCAAGGGCTTTCTTTTCCCCTTGGGCCACCGCGCAGCACTTGTCCAAGTCACGGAACGCGAATTCCTCAGGGCACCGGATGGCACGGTGCGCGCCTATCTGCGCCAAAGGATGTTCATTCGCCTGGGCAAACCCGAGAAACGTTTCCCCGCAATCGCCCAACCGTTTGAGGGGCGTTTGTTTCCGGTCGAACGGCTGCGAATCCTGACCACACAAACGCCCGATATTGTCGATCCGGCGACACTTGTTTCGACGTCCCCGCCGGACGGGGACGGCCCCGTCCCCACCGATTCGTATGGCCGCCTGAATTTGCCGAAGAAAAGCGCACTGGCCTTCTGGCCACGCACGGCCCCCCTGTCAGAGGCGAATATTCGCTTTGAAATCGAAATCGACGGGGCAAAGACCGATATTCCTTTGATCTTCGTCGACAATATCGCCGCCAATGATCCGGCGAGTCTGGCCAGAATTGTCGCGACCTATAACGCCATGCCGTCCCCGGATGACACAGCGGCTGAAATTACTGAGGACAACAGCATTGACCCTGTCGTCCATGTGCGCACGATGCAGTTCCGGGGTGAAAAACGTCGCTATGCGCCCGAATTAAAGGCCGGTTCCACCAGCCTTGAAACCGACCACTGGACCCTTGCGGCAGGAGGACGCCGAAGCGGGGCAGCGCAGATCGCCACAAGCTCGGGCCTGACCGGCAAACCCATCAAAGCTTTTGTGCCGACTCTTGCCGGGTTTTCAAGTGACCCGATCCTGCAAGGTGCTGATCAGCCCCCATTCTTCCCTCAGGTAGATGTGGCGCGTCTACGGTTGCGTCAGGCTGAGCGGTTGGTCGGCCGAACCTACGGCCCGGTCAGGGCGCGGTTCGATTTCGCTTACCTTCAGAAAGGCTTTCCCGAACGCCCGCCTGGTGAGGTGATCGAAAGCAATGCCGGGGAAATTTTTCTGACGCTGGTAGAGCCTGATCAGAAACTGCAATCCATGGGCAAAAAGGGTGACCAATCCGGCGGGGTGTTCCGCCCATCCGGGCGGATGGTCGCTGTTTCACGCGCCAAAGGGGTGGTCAGCAATACCGGTCGATTGGCCGTGCCGATCACTGGTGGCTTTGCCGAAGTAGCCGAAGTGTTCAACCACGGCCCCATGCCCCCTCCGCCACCCGCACAAACCGGCGCAGCTGCCGCACCGCAACCGGCTGAGCAGAAGGCAAAAGCCCAAGAGGCTCTGCGGCGCGCGCGGGAAATCTATGCCAACCTTTTTGATTCCAAAGCCAAGATTTTGGGATTGGTCAGCCTCAAGGATTTGATGTCCTTCCTGGATGATCTGGAAAACCCAAATACGGGCATGCCGGAACTCGACGAGCAAATCCGGTATGGCGCCGGGCAGATGCAGGGCGCGCTGGATGAGCTGAAACAGCAGGCGACTGACGCAGGCGAAGAGGTCGAGAACCAGATCAACGAAACCGTCGACAATCTGACCGGCGAAGTTCGTCAGCAAGCGTCTGATGCAGCCGATCTGGTCCAGGTACAGGTTGTCAAACCGTTGTCTGTTGCGGTCAGAGACATCCGCAAAGGCTGGGACGCGCTAGAGGCGCAATTAGCCGAAGAACAGCGCATCGTTGCACCGGCTCAGATCCGCGCCATCACTATCCGCGAGATTTTCCCAGAGCTCGACAGCAGCTTGAAAGCGCTTGATTTCGCGTTGACCGACAGTGCCAACCAAAGCGATCAGATCGCATTTGCGCTGTCTTTGGGCGCAGTTTACGAGGCCGGGCGGCGTTTCATCGACGCGCTGCAACGATCGTTGTCGAACCCGGCAGCCCGGATCGAGGACGCGTTCCGCAGTCGGTTTGATGCCCTTCGTGAGGTTTTCGACGGGGTAGCCCAGGGCCTTCCGGGTATCGTCCGTGCACTGGCGGCCGATGTTCTTGCGGCGAAGCGTAGAGAGCTGGCTGAAAAGCTTGCGCTTCGTCTTGTGCCGGTTTCAACCCCTACGGCCTTTCTGTTTCCTGCAGTACGGGTCCCGGATATCGACCTATTGGCGGAAATCGGGGTTAATGAAGCCCTGATAACCGAAGTGCGCGCTGCTTTGTCGTTGGAGCCGCAGAACGCCCGGGCACTGATCGGAAACTTCATCGACTTCGCGCTCGACCCCAAAAACTTTGCCCAGCTTCCGGCAGACGGCGAACCTGCTGCCCAATTGCTCCGGTTGTTCCTGCGTCAGGACACTTATAGGAACGTTTTGGGGTTTAGCATCTCACCAATTCTTCGACGACCACACGGGCAGCAGATCAGCAATCTGATCAATTCGCGTGAGGCCCGCCTTCGGGCAGCGGTCGAACAAGTGTCCGCCGCGCTTGAGAAAAAAGTCCTAGATCTTGAAGCCGATTTGCAAAATGCAACGGATGAAACTCGCGCTGCTATCGAAGCCGAGCTTGCCCGTGTCCGCCCCGAGGCCGAGGCGCGTGCCGCCGAACTGCGCGTGATCCTGCATACTTTGGTCGGGCAAGAGATCGATGCGCTGATTGAGACGATTTCCCGAGAATTCGCCGAAGAAATAGCGGTGATCACCGAAGTCGTCACGAAGACTGAGAAATTCGTACGCGCGGTTAAATCCGGAGCACCGCGACCGATCCTGGATGCTTCGCTTGAATTGGTCGCTGTATTTGCCGGACCGCTCGACTTTGAAACGGAAGATGTTTGCGTTGCCGCGAACCGGTTCGCAGAACCTCTGCGCCGCGCCCTGCTTTATTTCAACCCCGAAGAACTGATCCTGTCTGATCCAAAGGCAATCGGCGTGCCTGTTGTGTTGACCCGCGAAGACCTGCCTTTACCCACGTCATCTGGGGCGACCCAAGACGTCCCTGTGCGACGAGCGCCGAAGCTTGAGATGCTTACGGAGTCCACCTTGGGGACACGGCTGCACGATGCCCATCACGATATCCATGCTGCGTTGTTGAAAGGGGCTAGTGGCCTTGATGATGCTGTGACGGATCTATTGGCGGCGAAAGAAAAGGCACCCAAAGCCGCAGACCAGATTGATACGGTTGTCGCCAAGCTTCGCAGTCTTGTTGGCCCTGCCCTTCGGCAAGTGGCTCGCGTCAATGACGCCTTGGCGCGAAGCTATCGCGATCTGGTCAATGCCGATCGCGCGGCAGTCATCCTCAGGGCGCGTTTGAAATCTACCAGTGAAATTGACTTATGTGGTCCCAACATTGCAACGCAGCTTGATGCGGCGGCCCGCCTGCCACGGGATTTGCAAGCGTTCATCGACGTTTACGACACCCTGGTCAAAACTCTGGTCGAGGCGGTGGGCGACATCGGAAAGGCAACAGAAAACCTGTTGCGCAGCGATTTGTCTTACGTTGTGCTGACCGGACTTCTGGCTGATCAACTCGATAAAAAGACGGGCGTATTCCAAACCATCAAGGACGAGGCCGGCGAGGTTGCCAAGACCGCGCAAAGCTATGCCCGGCAACTTCAGCGGCTAGAATATAAAACAACCGTCTATCTAGCGGGCGTGCTACGCACTGTCGTCGCGCAGATTGAAAAACAGGTCGCAAGCGCGCGGGCCTTGGTCAAACACATCAATGAGCTGAGCGAAGACGACCTCGTCCGGGAATTTGTCGATGTTTCCGGCATTGAGCAGAACCTTGCCCAGATAGACAAGGCGCTCGTCTACCTTGGTGAATTGAATACCGAGCTAACCCGTATCGCCGCAATCAAAATCCCAGATTATGATGACCAACTGGCTGACGATGCGCAGCCGCAACCTGGCGGCCCGCGCCTGACCGAGTTGCAAAAGGCGATTGGCGACGGCCCACCAGCGCTGGATTTTGTGTCGCCAGAGGTTGCACCAAATGAACAGAACCAGACACTCGGACAGCTCAGGGAGCTACAATCGCAGATTGAGGCTCAACTGCGCGACATAACGGCCAAACTGCGCCAGCGTCTGCACCGCGCCGAAAGCGACGTTCTGAAACAGGTCGAAGGGCTGGCAAAGCAAATTCTGAACGCGCCGGTTCCATTTGGGGACAACACTGTGTCCCTGCCCCAATTCTACAAGAATGCGGTCGAAGAGCGGGATAACCTTATTGCCAAGACGCCAAAAATCCTGGCGGACTCGTTAAAGACCAACATCGTGTCAGACCCTCGAAAACATCACGCCAAATTGGAAATCCCGGCGGCCCTCCCCGCAGCTGATCCGCCGCTGGTGCCATATGAACCCGCGCCAGAGGGCGATTTGGCCACTCCCGCCAATGACGCGCTTGCCGGAGATCGTGCCTGGCTAGCTTATGTGTCTCAGGGCGCGCCGCTAAGCGATCCGGTCCAACGGCGTTACCTGATCGCATTCCTGAATGAATGGTCGCGTGAAGACTCGGCGCCGATCATCATTGGCAACCAGATCGTGTCGGTCATATCCGACATATTGCGCGGCGATATCATGCGGCTGATCGACCTCAACGCGATCCGCGATCAGATCGAAGACTACCTGCTGTCGCTGGTGCCCTCTGAAATCCAGATGCGGTATGGGTATGGCGTTGTTCTGGGGGATCCGGTCCGAAAGGCCACCGGCGGGATATTCGCGCCTGCCAGCGGTTCGCGGTTGGACGTTCGGACCGGGATCGTCATTCGACTGAACCAGTTCCAGCCAGAGATCGCTTTCTCATCGGTCGGTACGTTGGGGGCGTTTGATGTAAAGCTTGTGGGCGATGCTTTCGATGCCCTGACGCTGCGATTCAAGGGTGCGCGCTTCGAAACCAAGGGCGGATCCAAGCCGCGGTTCGATATCTCTTATGATGACTATATCATCGGGCCGCAATTGCAGTTCCTGCAACAGTTGCAGTCAATCCTATCACCCTCAGAGGGGTCCGGCGCTTTCATTCTACCGCGCTTTGGCCTGCCCGGGATCGAAGCCGGGTACAGTATGAACTTGGGCGTTTTCTCAATCGGCGCGGCGTCTTTCTTCAACATAGCGCTTCGCACATCGGCGATTTTGCCCTTTGGTGACGGCGACGCACGGTTCCGCGCGGCACTGTCCAGCCGCACCAATCCGTTCACGATATCCTATCTTCCATTTGGCGGCTCGGGCTTCTTTGCCATTGAGGCGAATGCCAACGGCATCTTGGGATTTGAGGCGTCGTTTGAATTCGGTGGTGCGGCGGCCTTTGGGTTTGGACCATTGACCGGGCAAGGGCGATTGATGTCGGGCGTCTATGTCCGCCAGACCACCTTGTCGCAAAATCGCAAGCTGACCGAGATCACTGGCACGTTCTACGTTGGGGGATCTGCCCGCATCTGGATATTCGGGTTTGGCGCGTCGCTTTATGTGCGTTTGGGCATGGTGAATGGCGACATGTCCGGCGAGGCCGTCTTTACCTATTCCTTCTCGATCGGGATCAAGGATTTCGACTTTTCCGTACAAGTGTGGAAACAAGAGGCCGAAGGGTTCAACGGTCAGTCCACGTCCATCGGGGCGCAGGGCAAAACGCGGTTTGCCCAATTGGGTGACAAGAGTACGGCGCGGATTCAGGACCGTAACGCAGCCCTGGTCCAGACAAAGACAAGTTCACCGGACACGAATTACAGAGCGTATCGCAACACCTATTTCAAAAAACCTCTGAAGGGCGAGGATTTCTTCTGATGGCCAAGCACAACGGTAAGGCCGACACGGCCAGTGACACCAAACGACAGCTGGTCGAAGAAGAGTTATACGTGCTGGCAGCGGGAATTTGGCCGGACTCAGCCACAGCGCGGCTTACATTACAGGTCGAGCCGAAACCAACAGGCCAGACCACGGATGACGAGCAAGCCATGACGTTGGAGAACTGGCCTGCCAGCATCGCAGCGCGGCTGAACGCGGGCATAACTCTCACCTTTCTGCCCCTGGAAGGCTCCAATCCGGACCAAGCGCCCAGACCTTCTCGGACCGTCAAAGACCCGATCGTACTGCGTGCCACCTCGCTGGGGCTTGCGGAAAAGGACGCCCGGGCGGCCGCTTCTTTGTGGAGGGCCATGCTGGGCGAGGCAGACAGTTATCCGGATTTCAAAAATCCGAAAGACGGGCAGGTTGAAGTCACCCGTGGTACATGGGTCGATCTCGTGAATTCCCTGAAACTGTCACAGGCAAATGTGGGTGCCGCCGGTGGGCCCGGCCTGCACAACGGTACCGGCGATGTCGATCCGCTGAATGATGACGGGGTCGGGGCCGAAGGGCAAATACGGCCAAGCCCTGCAAGCGATCAGTCCCGCATTGCCGGTATTCTGCCTGTCCCTCACAGCGATTTGGCTTTGGCGCTGGATCAGCAGCGGGCCGAGGAACTGTGCCTGTCTCTGGGCGAACTGCTTGGTCAATCCGGCCTGCACGACAAGGCCGAAGGCAATCGTCGCCAAAAGCTCAAACAGGACCCGATTTTTCCCAAGCTCAGCGCGTTGCTGGAAGCTGCCGAGCCTCCAAACCAAGAACAACTGACCGAGGTATTAGGTAAGGTCATTGATATCACGCCGCTATGGCCAGAGTTTGCGTCGGCCGAAAACACTCCCGAGCAAGCCCTGCGTCGCCTGCGGAAATGCCTGAAACAAGCCGAACGCGCCCGTCTTTCCAAGGCGTTAAGAAACAGCCGCGCAACAACCGCCAAAGCATATTGTTCCGAACAAAAGCGTTTGCAGGAAGGCAGTTGTGATATCAAAGATATCGACACACCGGCAAGGTTCTGCGGGGCCGAAGCCCACGACGAGGCAACACGGGAAAAAGTCATGGCTCAGGCCTGCGCGGCCCATCACTACGCCAGCTGGCCGCAGTATGTGGCCGATGGCGAAGACCCACCGGAACCTCCGAAGCCGGATCAGAAGCCCCTGACCGAAACAGCGATCGTTCAGCGCTATGCCGCGTTGAAATCCGATCCCGTGCTGTCGCGGGTCTTTGGGTTAAGCGTGGATTTGGAGCTTGCAACTGAGGATTTTCAAGATCTGAAAGACGGGTTTTACCTTGTGGCAGTATCACTTGGGACCAGCCCGCCCGTTACAGAAGGCCTGGGGGCCACCTGGACATTGCTTGAGGTCAAGGATCAGGGCGGCGCGGTCAAGTTCTGGCCTGCGACCGAACGGGCCGCATATGTTAGCCTAAGCGGCAAGTCTGACACCGGTTTTCCCCGACAGTCCCACGGGCTGATGACCCTGTCCGGCGCGCCCTGTAGTGCCGACGCCGAAGCCCCGCGATTTGACCTGACCAGCATCGAGCTGCGCACGGCAACCGAGGCCGAGATGCAGCGCCGGTTGTCGCGCCAGTCGAATATCGACACCGATGCCACGGTCGACGCCCAAAATCCCGAGAGCGATCCAACCCCCACGAACCCGCCCCCGGAAGCCGACAACCTGAGCCTTGGCGGCAAGTACCTGACCGGCGGTTTGACCTTGCTGATACGCTCGGCCGGAACGGATACGGCGGTTCGTCTGGCGCGGCGTGATGAGCGGTTGGTGAACGATCAGGATGTTGTTCTGGATGCCGATGACCTGACAACCGGAGTACGGCCATTTGTCGGTATCCCCGAGGGCAGCGGAACGCGCTGGTCGCAACTGACGGCCCGCAACATCGACTACGGGACGTCGGGTCTTCAGACGAATGAGATCAGGGCTTTGGTGGGCAAGCTGTTCCCCCGAAACAACAACAAACTGTTCGCCTGGAGGCGCGCGCTGGAAGCTGGGTTTCTGACAACACCGTCGCGCCTGTTGCCCACGGGCACGGAAGATCAGGAAGCCGTTGTCGAAGAAGCATTCACCACATGGGACGGAAGCCCCATGGGTGTGGACATAACATCCCAGAGCAACGCGTCTCGTGATGTGCAAGTGTTCGGGCGCACGCTGACGCTGCCGAAAAGCAGCCTTGACACTTTGCGATTTGGGGTTCCGTACCGCTTTGCGCTGGCGGCGGTGTATTCCGGCGGTGTTTCGCGTCAGGCGGCAGGCCTGCCCTCGGACACCGAGGGAGACCCGGCCTTCTACCCGGTGATCTCAAACCATGAAGAAAAAAAGGGCGCGCGTCCGTTCTTCCGCTTTCTGCGTCAGGAATCGATCGCAGCCCCGCAATTTGCGCTGCCTTTGGGACACGCGCTGCGCAGCGAGGGCGAGAAGCGCAGGACCGGAACCAAGGGCAGTGCAGATCCGCTGCCATATGTCCATGCGGGGCCGATGGGCTTCGACACCGGACCGCGCATGGTGGTCAGAAGCCTTGGCCCCAAGATCACCGAGGACGACAAGGACTATGGGTCGCGCATGACGGCCCGAGCCGCCCCCAATATTTGTCATCGGGTGGTTTTGGCACCAAATATGGTCTTTGACTGTGCGGAATGGCACGGCGCCTTCGACAGCAGCACAGAGAAGCGTCCGACTGGGGCTTACGACAATTTTGCTGGTGCGCGGGCCACGGTTGGTGACAGAAACGACCGCGAAAACTTGATTGTGGCCCGCACTCATCTGCTACGCGGTCTCGACAATCGCGGTTTTTTGGACAAACGAACCTACACGGACTGGCCAAATCCGGGGATGGCCTCAGACACCGCGACACTGGGGGATGCCCTGATCAAGCGCCCCAAGTGGCTGGGCAATAAAAGACCAACAAATTTGTCTAACGAAAATCGCCTGAATCGTTTCTACGAAGATCCCTTGGCCCGAAACCTTGCATTCGGCATCCGCCTGAAAGGCGAAAGCACCTATCTAGAAGGCGGGCCACTGATTTATGACGTTTCGGACACAAAGGTGAAGCTGTCTTCAGGCCACAAAGTGTATTCAAGGTTGCCCGTCGTCGTGACGTCTGTAATCGGCAACGGCCCGGCCCGGCCAGCGCCCAGTCGTATTCAGGATGTTGTAACTGTCGACAATAAGACCGCTTACAGATGGTTCGATGCCGACACGGAAGACGACGGATTTACCAGCTCTAACCGCTACATGCCTGCGTTCGAACTGCGGCTTGAATTGCGACCCGGTGAAGAGATCGAAATTGATATCTGGGCGCTTCCTTCCGAAGGCAGTCTGGCCCGAGACCATGCTTTGGTTCAGGCTTTTGGGATCAAGCTGTGCGCTTCGGGCAAGGCCACTGGACTGTCATCAGCGGACGCCATGTTGGCGGGGGCAAAATCCGTTCTTCCGCAACAGTTTTCGGACCGGCTTGAAACAGAGTTGGCGAAACAGGGCGCGGACAATCGACGGTATGTTGCACCCGGCGGCATCTTCGCCCCGACAAATGCCGCGTTAAAGGCTTTGGGCAATACAATCACGCATATGCTGAAGCTTGGCCCGCTGCCAGAATTCGCGGGCGTCACCACCCTTGAGGCGGTGCATGCCACCAATCGGATGCCGACCCGCCCCACCGCACTTAAGCCAGCCGTTCCGCAAGACCCGATGTTGTCCGAACTGCCGCCAGTTGACGAAAACACACCCGAGCCTCGGCCAGTTAGTGCGACCCGACCAGCAAGCGTCGAAGAGAATCCATTTGGGCCATTGGCCGTCAGCGCGCCGGGGTCAACGCATCTGGTGCTGGATGGCACAGTGCCGTTCGATACCAACACAAATGATGTGATCGAGATCGAGGCCCAGGTGACTTTGCCGGGCAGCTCAAACTTTGATGATCGCAATCGAGGGCGATCTTTGGCTCATCGCCGGAAGGGAACCTGGCCTCCGTTGCGGACGCTGGATGGTTCGACGCGCAAAGACAAAGACGATCAACTGCTTTATCGCAACGCCGAAGACCTGTTTGGCTTTGACGTAGGCCGCGACGGTACAGTCAGCTTCCAGCCTGCCAAGGTGACGCTTTTGCGGGTTGAGGGTCTGCCAAGGCGGCTTCCGGGTGGGCAACTTGATCTACGGTCGCTCTTTCTCAATACCCTTCCAGATGGGGCGCGTGTCGCCCATCGCCATGTATTCCCGGACGGCAAAGCCCGGCGTATGCATGTCCGCGTCAATGCCCTGTCGCGTACGATGGATGACCTGCGTACCTGTGCCCGGGTCGCACGCCCGGGTGACCCCTGGACAACCCCGAAAGAGGGGCGTCTCTATGGTACTGGTGAGCATGTCCCCGCGGAACCCGTGCCTGCCAGGCATCAGCTGAACCCATCTGATCCCGTTGAGATCATTCTGCCGGCGACCGTGCGCCCCGCCAAACCGGATGCCCGCGCACCGCAGCCGCTTCTGGAATTTGAATCCGGGCAATCCAAGGCCAACGAACCACCCTGGCTCTGGCACAACAGAACCGCCTCAATACGCATCCCATTGGGGCGCGAGTGGTTTTCCAGCGGCGAGGATGAAATGGTCGGGTTGGTACTCTGGCCACCCATTGGCGAAGAAGAAGAAACCCGGACTGGTGGCAAGGTCAGCATCCCAGGGCGGTATCCCGGCGATCCTGACCGCCGTTTGGACTTGGACAAGTTGGACGGTGACGTGTTGACATTCAGCGATGATGACCTCGGCCCTGGCGGGCGATTTATCTCGCGCCGTGGCAGCGATCCGGTCCGTGGTGGGTCCGAGACTGAGCCCGTTCTGCGACCTATCGCGATTGCTGATCTGTTCCGGGATCAAAAGGATGCACGTCGGGCGAAAATGGTCGAAAACGTGCTTATGCCGCTGGATGACGAAAGCAGCACAGTGGGCAACCAAAAACAAAGCAGTACCCCGCCGATGCGCGTGGCGCTCGCGCTTTATCAACCGCGCTTTGATGTGGAGCGAGAGGAATGGTTCATTGACGTCACGCTTAAGGCACCGCTGGCACCCGATGGCTTTGTCCGCCTTGGTCTTGTGCGGTACCAGCCCCATGCGGTGCCAGAACTGCGCTGCTCCCGACCGGTGGTTCAGTGGGCGCAACCGTTAAGCGCGCGCGCGCTGCGCGCCCGTCGTGATGCTCCAGGTCGAATTTTCATCGAGCTTGAAGGTCCGGCCCCGAAAGAACGCGCTCTGCCCAACAGCATTACCTGCGACAAAACCCCAGAGCTTGGCGTCGACCGCGCCGCGCTTTTTTGCCAACCCGCCATGCGGCTGACGCTTTTCCGGCAAAAAGAAGAGAACGGTCAGACAAGGCGCGTGATGCTCAGGCGTCGCACAAAAGAAGTGGTTCGCCTGACCGCCAATGCAGACGAAGACAACGAGAAGGATGTGCCAGCGCCGCAGGCTGACGCTATTCTGGTAACACCAGAGCGCTTGGCGGATTCCATGGCGCGTTGGCGGCATGTGCTGAACCTGTCGGATTACGAAGACAGCCCTAATGACGGCCAACTTCAGCTTTTGGTGGAAGAAATCGAACATTTCCGACCCGCGAGCTATGCAGATGAGCCTGTCGCCGCTGCGATAGACGCGGCCTGGCGCACCGAATTTCAGGAAGCTGGACCACGTTTCTCAGCACTGCTGGAGTTGAAAGCTTTTGAGTGATCAGCCCCAATTACATTTCACAACATCATAGTACTTGGAAGGATCAGAGACATGACATTCAAACTGCATCTCACAGTCGCTACGGCCCTCTCGCTGTTGTTGAGCCCGGCCGCTCAAGCGTTGGACCTCTATCAAGGGGCTAAACCACAGGCACAGTCCAACACCTGCCAAAGCTACGCCTCCGTTCTTGCGTTGGCTGCAGCTCAGGACCCGGCATTCCCAATCGAAACATTCGAAGAACTACGCACGCTAGAAGCCGACTTTCGCCAGATTCTTGAAAGCATGGACAATGCAAACCCTTACCTGCATTCCAATTGGCCCAAGGCAATGGAGCAACTGACCGGAGGCGTCTACACGTTCGAACTAAAATACGAACCCGATCTGTTGCAATGGATGGCGGATGTACGGCAGAATACGACGCTCAGCAACGATCTGGGCAACTTGATAGCAACGGCAACAGGTGGGGCGATCAACACTGTTTTGACCAGCGTCTCCTCTATGAACGGCTCGAATTATTCATCCGGTCATATCGTTACAGTTATGGGGCTGCATGGCACCGGGATAGACTCCAACACGCAACTCATCGCCTTTAATTCCGCTATCAAGGGACAAGGTGGGTCGGTAAACCAGTGCGCCGCAGGAAATCAACCAGGCGACATGCGTTACACAGCTGGAGTCGTCGAGACAGACAACTTCCTTCTGCGCAACTTCCCGAACGGGATGCTCGTTATGCAGCTAAAAAAGAAGTGAGTTCGACGCAAGTTTCCGGTCGTTGTAGTGGCATAGTATCCTTTGGATTGCGGTGGCCCGGTGAGCACCATCAGCGATCTACCTTCACTGGAGGTCAAGATACAATAATTCAGGCGGCTGGGGAAATCTAGAAGCGTAATAGTTGCGCACTTAAGCATGGATAACATCTGGGATACCAGGCTTCGTGCTTAACGTGTAAAACTTCAGACTTGATCTGACGGACACCTCAGCTTTCTGTGCTGAGAATGGCTGGGTGGCTGTCCGATGGCCCGGCGTTTTCTGCGCTTGCTTCTAATAGAAGAGCGAAATCAACACTACCATGATGACGTCATCGCGCTTTGTTGACCAAAAACACAATGCATCACCTTTTTTTACAGCAGCGGACCGTCATTTTAGCCACCAATGATCCGCCCTACGCCTTCTACGTCGGCACTATCTGCGCCTGTCCGCCCGCATCCGCAGAATACCAGACCTCGCTTCTCGCCTTTCGGCACATCAACACAGAGTGTGTGCCAACTAACCACGACCTCCGAACAATGAGGGCAAGTCGCTTTGAATGGGGACGAAGGAAGTGGATGACGGCGGTGCCGTGATGCAAGGAGTGCCTTTGCAAACTCATACTCTTCCTGATCCATTGCGGCCCAATCATCATCAGTCGCCACGACCTCGTAAAGCAAAATGACATTATAAGAGTCGAGGGTACGATCAGGTGTCGTACGAGCAGATATTTTTTCGAGCACGGGCCATTCTGAAAGGGTGTATTCTTTGTCTGATTGCATTTTGTATTAGCTCCAAACTTGAATTGATAAGGGCTTTGGCACGCTAGCGCTTGGCCTGTCTGCCTGCGAATAAAACGCAAACCAACCGGCCACGTGATCTGTTACGGCTCCGCGACCCTACCGAAACCCAAATAGGTTGCGGGCACCTTGTCAGTGAGCCAAACACCGTTGTCGGCGCGGAAAAACTCAAACCCATCCTTGAACATGCGCTGTGCTTCGACACGTAAAACAACCGGCTTGCCGTGTCGTTGCCCGACGCGTTCAGCTGTATCGGGATCAAGCGAAAGGTGGACCTGCTTACGGCGTCCGGGGTTCAACCCATCGGAAAATATCGCGTCCAAATTTGCGCTGGCCGTGCCATGGTACAGCTCGTCAGGTGGGCGTTGGGGTTCCAGGCCCAGATTCACATCAATTGAGTGCCCTTGAGCTGCCCTAATGCGCTGACCATCATCAGACAGGGTGAAGCGTTTCTTATCGTTGCTCTCAACAAGCTGAATGAGTTCGTCGCGGCTTAGCTTGCGGTTGGCTTTCTTCAGCTTCCGCAGCAGGTCTTCAACGCGAACCCAGCCATGCCTGTCGAGCTGAAGACCAATCTCTTCAGGTTTGTGCCGAAGCACCAAACTCAGGAATTTGCTTTCTCTGCTCATCTCAACACCTTCACAACTCCGGCCAGGCAATTTCATCATGCGAGAGCGGGAGGCGATTGGCCAGTTCTTCCACGCCGGAGGTCACCTCACTCCGCCTGAATATGCGTCCACCACACTCTTCCGGCATTTGGATAAACGGAACCCGCTCCCTTATGAGCTGGTCGCCGACTTTCCGGGTGCTGCTCCCCAAAAACTCCGCATAGTGCTTTGCAGGAATATAGCGCTCCAGAAACCGGTCTACAGAGCTATACGGCACCACCTGTACCGACTTGCGGGACACCGGATGACGCGCCCGAACCAGTTTGAGATGACCTGTGTCCACCAGATGGCGGAGGGCAGATGCGTTGACACCGAGGAACCCCGCCAGGGTCGATCGCAGATATCCTTCCGGTTTGATCAGGCGCAACGCCTCAGCGACTTCCGCCGGATCCAGAAGCACCGATAGATACCCATCTTGTTCGGCATCCCTGACCACAGTCTTCAGTTCGCCATTCTGGATCAGTCGCACCACATCGACTGCACCAGCAACAGCTTTGCGGCAGACGGACTGAATACCGACTAGCCCATCCGCTTTTGCCACCGGTGTGCGTGGCACAATACAGGCAAGGAACACATCGAGTTGCCCTTCATCGTAGTATGGTCTCCCGACAGGGGAGCCTGCGATGGGTCTGATGATCCCACCTGCAACCAGAGCACCAAACTGCGCCCTCGGCGCATTGATCTTTTTCTGAGCCGCCACCTGACATATTGCCCCGGCAAAACTTTTGACCAGTGGTGCCAATGCCTGTGCATCGAAGACAACACCTTTCGCTGGGTTCCCTGCTTGACCCTCCGGCTTTAGAAACCCGTTTGCACCAAGCAGTTCAATTGTCTGACGACGCCCCAGCACCAGATCCCGACGCAACGTTTCAACGCTGTGGACACGTCGGCTTGTGCAGGCTTTACCAAGCACCAGCTCGCCTTTTCCAATGGGATAAGTCTCGACGAAGAACCTCCTGACAAGATCCCGCAAGGGCTCGTATTGCTCCGCATGGGATTGCTCCAGCCAGTTGAACAGGCAGCCGTAGTTTCTGCGCGAAAGTGATATGGGGGAACCGGCCTCACGATGCAGTCGCCTCAGCAGGCGAAACAGCCCTTCCTCGCCTTCGGACAGGAGCTCAAAACCCCGCGCACCTGCACGACGCTTCTCATTATCGGATAAGTGCTTCAGCTTTGCATCGACACCAAACAGATCGACAACTCCGAAGATCTCGGCGCCAAGCGCAACCGCACCAAACCCGATATTGTCGAGCCATGTGCCCTGTTTTTCACCCGCTAACCGGCGGGTGAGATAGTCTTCCAGACCTGTTGGGACCTGCCATGCACCCAGCTCTCTCACCTGATCCGCCCCCAGATTGAGATCTCGGATACGCCCGGCAAAATCATGGGGTCCTCGGCTATGTGAATAACTGTCGTCTTCATACAGCCTGACCTGGTGGTGGTGGCATGTTCGGATCGAAGGCACATGCCAGGCACATCGTTGCGCAGCACCACCACCAGTGTCTGTCATGATGTCGTCCGCGACACACTCAGGACAGAGCCGCAGACGCCTGCGCGTGATCCAGCGTTTCTCGATAAGTTGCCCGGCCAGCCGGTACTGCCCGGTCGACACTTTGCGAACAACACCACGCATCAGTTGAGCAAGTTCCACTTTGCCGAGCTGGGCGAGGATCGAAAGGGCCCGTTCATCGCCGTCAGCGATGGCCTGAAGCGTAAAGCCTTGATCGGTGCAGAACTCCGAGGCAAAGGAAATACCATTCGCCCAGGCCAGGCGGGATGCGAAGGATGCCGGGGTCTCCCCCGACATCAATGGGATGAGGATCGGCAATACCTGCATTATGCAGCCCCCCTCTTGGTTGCGCCTGACGCTTCAAGCTCTGCGCCGCTGAGGAGCTGACCCGTCTTAATGGAGCGGAAATTCTCAGCAATGAATGGGTTCAATGCATCAACACAGCGCTTCTGTTTCCGATAGGCACCCGCGAAGTGACTTTGTTCAAGGGTTTGGTTCCCGTCGCGCAATGCTAGTTTGATAGCCGATATGATCAGCCCAATTTTCGACCCGAACTCGTAGCGGGCCGCATGCAGCAGTCGTCGCGCGAATGCCGATGTCTCAAGCGTTTTGCCGCGCGACAGTTTTGCCGCATCGAGATAGGCACCCAGCACGCCTATCACCTCATGCCCATGGGCGGCATAGCTCATGGGCGCAAAATGCACGGGCTCAAACCGCCGGCTGAGCTGTTCATCCCGGTTGATCAGATCCAGCAGTTCGCAGGTGCCACTGAGGATTAGGCTAACCGGCCACTCAGCGTATTCCAGGCACGATTTCCAGACCAGCATCACCTGATCAAACTCAGATTTCGACTTGGTCCTCAGGATATGCTGCGCTTCGTCAAAATGCAGAAAAAGCGTCTTATGGGAGCGCGCCTGATGCATCACCTGCCGCCAGATCGAATGCCCTGTCCGCGATCCCTTGCTCTCATATCCATATGCTTTGAGCGTATCGAGACCGACACCTTTTATCGTCGCTTCTGACGCCAGACGCACAGTCAACGCCTGTTGATATGGTTTTCCATAAGCCAAATGCGGATGCTTCTGCAGAAGATGTTCAATGCCAAAACTCTTGCCAGCACCTGCATTGCCAATGACAACAATGCCGCGCTGCGCTGTCACCCGGCCAGCAGCTGTATGCGCTTTGCGCCGAAAGAGAATATCATCAACCTGATCCCGAAGTTCCAGATAAGTGTCATGGGCGATAAAGCGGTGTTCAAGGTCAGCCACGATGTGGCTGACCTCCTCACGGGACATATGTGTCATTGCCCGTTCTCCATACGCCAGCGCGGACGTGAGATCGGCATGATCTTCTCCTCGTCATCTTCCCTAGGAGGGATCTCCGGCAGCTGCGGTGGCGCCAACTCAGCCTTAGCGATCACACCGTCAAGGAGACCTCGTTTTTTCCTGGAAACTGTGGGGGTGATGCCCGCCACGACATCCAGTCCAAGCCAGAGATGCTCCCGATTGAGCTCAACATCGGCTTTTGTCGGAGCAAGCGCTGAGAGCCCGAGCCGTTGAGAGGCAGCGCGATCCTCCTCCGAGAAGTCTGCGAATGCCTGATCAATGACATCCTGCGTCAGTTCTGCCTCCGCCTCAAAACGGCGGCGCAGATTGCTGCAGGCCTCGGTCCACAGATCCAGCGACAGACCATCAAACCCTTTTGCCAGGGGGCGGGCGACAACCCAGACACCATCGAGATTGACCTCAATAAGGCCAAGGTCCTGATGATCCACCCGGATTTCAACCTCGAGATCGGGACTGGCCAGGAAATGGTGCCGGACCATCTCACAGGTGTAGAAGATGCCCGCAAAGCGAACCCCACGCCCGGAAATGCTCCGGGTATATTTCCGACCGAAGGCGCCGAGGCGCTCAACCCGGCTCGGAGGGCGGGGCTTGCCAACGGTCGAGCACAATTCCCGCCAGCAGTTCAGCGGGGTCTGTCCACCGATGCCCCCGTGCGGCTTGTTGTTGTAAACATCGACAACAAAGCGAACCAGGATCCGGGTCAACTCGTCATCAGCAAGCGCAGCATAATCTTCAGGCACAAAATCACCTTTTTCGACGATGTTCGAATAGGTGCGTGCGCTCAAACACTCCATCAGCTCCACGCCGAAGGTCCTGAAGCAGCGCTCAATGTGCCCACGGAGCTTAGGCACACCTGCTGGCGGGAACATGACCGTTCCCCGAAGGTCCGTCACAGCACCTCTGAAGTCAAAGTTCGCAAAGGCCGCCCCTTGATCTGAGGCGACGGTTTCAAAACCAGTGCCCGGCCAGTCTGGAAGCGCGCAGCCGAAAAGACGGGCAAGATCACTCTTATCCCGGGTTGCCAGGTCCAGTGCCGCGATCGCATCTTCGGTATTCGGGGTCGCGCAAACCTTCACCGAGAGGATCAGTCGCGTTCGCACATCGATCACGACATAGATCCAGCGTCGCCCTTTGGGCAACACTTTGATCTGCTCCTCTGTCAGATGACCGAAGACGCCAGCCTCGGCAAAGAAGGTGATCAGATCGACCTTCCACTCATCGATTTCCAACCTCTCTCCGGGCCGCAGGACGTTCAGACCCTCACCGATGATTGCAAAGTGTCGGTTGGCCGCTTCCAGCCCCTGGCGCTGGCACATCACATGATAGGGCTCAAGACGACATATCTCCCTGTAGATTGTACTTTCTGCGGGAACGGCCAAAGGCGGCAGGCCACGATCGATCCGGTACGCATTCGCCAGCCGGAATGCTCGTTTTGTCTGGCGAATAACGCTCTTCTTCGACGGGCGCTTGAAGCTCGCATATCGATCCGCGCATTTGCGAAGCAGGGCAGCGCTCTCGGGACCAAATTTGACCTTCGTCCGTCCCGCCAGATAGCGCTTGTCTATGAGCGCTAGAACGCACCGACCACTGGCCTCATAAGCGCGGACCCAACGCAGCAAGGCGGAAGAGCCTGGCGAGTCAATTTCAGCTCGCGATCGTTTTTTGCCTCCGTATTTACGCCTCCCGGCAGAACTTTGGGTCTGTGGTATCTGCTTCGCAACTGCCACCGCTGCATTGGCTATCCAGATCTCGACATCCTCCCAATGTCGACCTATCTCTCCTCGGGCCTCTGCATCCAGGAAAAGATCGCACCAAGCTTGGCGAAAGAAGACCGTTGCGCGCAGTTTTGCCGGCAGATGGGTGACAATCTGATCCGCAAACCGCACGCGCTGACGGGCAGCCTCTTCACTGTGATAGCCATCACGAATGGTGATGTTACCGGTCTTCAGACCTTCATTGATCTCATCATAGGTAAGCTCGTCAAAGACAATTTCTCCTTCACTCCAGCGACTGAGAATAACCCCTAGGGGGCCTTGCTCTAGCAAGAGGCTTGGGACGCCGCCTTGCTGAATCTGCGAATAGGGCTCGAGACGAATGATATCAGTCATTGCACGCCTCCCTCGACCAGCATGTCGAGATCGATAACCCCGTCCTGTATCGGTCGCAGGACACCGGCGTAGATTGCCTTGAATATTTCCGGCCAGGCTCTGCCGCCAATAGCAGCTCTCGCAACCAACTCGCGGATCGTGACCGGCAGATCGATCTCAGGCGCAAGCTCTGCGATTATTGCAGCCGCCTCCGGGTCATCCTCACGCCGGTAGGCAAATAGGCGCCGTGCATTCAGCGCCTCCCACTGGTCGTAGTTTTCCTCTGTGATCAGCACCAGATAATCAGCAAAATCGTCTGGCATTGCCGCCGCCACATAACCTAGTTTCTCTTCAAGGTTCTGAGCTCTGGCGCGTTCTGCCGACTTAATCTCGGCGGCGATTCTGGTTCCGTCCTTTAGCGTGTAGACTTGGTCGATTACCTTCCGACGCCTGCGACCATCAGCATCGACGTAGTCAATGGCAGATGGCTGCTCAACCATGTCAGCCACGGGGTATAGAGCTGTTGTCGTGGTGAAGGTGTCAAACTCACGAAGGCTGTCGAACACGACTTTCTGACTTTCACCCCCATTGGGACGAAATGCGCCGGTCTCCACGAAAGTACGCTCACGCGAGCGCTCTGACATATTGCGTGATGCACGATTGGCCCGAGGGGCCAAGAAGAATTCTTTTTCCATGTGTTTTGATGCTGTGCGGGATCGCTCCCTGACCAATTGGGTCAAGGTGAACCGCACCACTCCTCTTGTCGAATGATGGAAGGCGGCCGAGCTCGACCAGTCGGGTCAAAAGACCCGGCCGCCAGACTTGACATTTGAGGGGAATCAAGAGACCTTCTGAGTGTCAGTTTCCAAATGACGTGAAGGCCCTCGAGAGTCCGCTCTCGGGGCTTTTCTATTTTCTAGATCATCGCTTCACCTCACCCTTCTTTCCAGAGTCGGCCGCCGGCCACAGGTCTTCGACACGAAATCCTGTGCGATCGGCTACGGCTGCTTCGATCTCCGCCGACCGCCTGCGCCCGACAAGCACGTTCGACACCGCCGAACGACTATACCCGATGCTCTCGGCGAGCTCGGTGATCGTGGTCTGAGCCATCCCGAGATGCAGTTTCACAATCTGCTGACGCATTTTGTTGGCATCCATGGCTCGTGGCCTCCCTACGGGACTGGCGTTTATGCTGATGCTGAAACGAACGTTCCAACGACCCCGAATCTACGGGCATCTCCGCCGGGTAATCAAGAGGCAATCCGACCCCAAACGCCCCGTAAACACATGATTTTCAAGGTTAGTTTTGATTATTAACTTACGTTAGGAGCGCACTGCGTGAATGTTCAATTCTGCTATTAACTTAAGTGGTGAAACAGACGCTTCCGGGAGAGGGAAATGCCTTGCGGCGGTTACGCCCTCGCCGCGTTGTAAGCTCAGACGACCACAACACAGGGCTACCGCGCTGAACTGTCTCTGCGACCACGAGAGGTGCCGAGAAAGAGGAGTGGTAGCACCTGATCTACATTTGGAAGCCGGTGTAGACATGTCGGCTCCAGGAAGGCGCGGCTTAATCTTTCAACCGGAAGAGGTCCGCGACATCAAGATTCAGAGCGTCGGCGATTTTGATGACGGTTTTGAGACCGGGATTTCTCTCCCCGCGCTCAATTCCACCAATATATGTCCGGTCCAGCTCCACTGCATGGGCAAAGCTCTCCTGCGAGTAGCCAATGTGGATGCTTTGGACTTGACGGAAGGCGGCGCCGCAGGCGCCAAACAGAAAAAGATTGTTAGCCTGTCAGGGCTGGTATTTTACGCACAAGGGATTGACGCCGGATCGCCGAGACCGCCGCAGGCTGGCTCGGTTCACAACAGCCCCATCCGTCCATGACGGAAGCGCCATGACATAGTATACTCAAAAAAAATTGATGAGATGAAATGAACATATTTGGAAAGAAAATCGGGCCAAAGACTCGCATTTACAGGATTTTCCCACGCAATAGGTTTTTTGAATTATATCAGGAAAATCAGAATGCGCTCGTGCTTCCGACAATGTGGGACGACCCGTTTGAGAATGTAATTCTCAGATCAGAAGTTCGGAGTTCGAACGGCGAACGTGGGACTTTCGGATTTCACGGGGATGTTTATGGACAGTGCTGGACACTTGAAACGGCATCGGATGCCATGTGGCAAATCTACTCGCGCAACAGCGATGCCGTACGTGTGCGAACAACTGTTGGCCGTCTGATCGAGAGTTTGAGTGCGTCACAAGGCGACTGGGCGCACGTATCCTGTTTCATCGGGCGCGTGGAGTACATGGGCGAGAAGCGGCTGTGGGAATTAGGAAGCACTGTGTTCAAGGACGGGATCACATCGGATTCCGTGGCACGATCCTTGCTTGCAAAACGCCGCGCATACAAGCATGAGAACGAAGTCAGACTAATCTACTTCGAACGAGGCGATACCAAGCACCCGAAAGGTGTGTTCAAGTATGCACTCGATCCGCGCAAGGTGATCGACCAGGTGATGGTCGATGGACGTGTGTCCTATGACGACTTCCAGCCGTTCAAGAAAGAGGTCATGGAACTGACCGGCCTATCGAACCGCCAGGTCAAGCGATCGCTTCTTTACAGCCAGCCCAAGAACTTCGTCGTTAAGCTCCCGAATGATGGCCCACCCTCATTTTGATCTGAGGGTGAGCCAAAGATCAGTCACTTTCGCGATGAATAACACCGTGCTCTTGGTGAGCGTCCAACAACATCTGGACATAGTCCCGCGTGCTGGTTGTCGCATGCCCCAAGCTTGGCCAAGCAAAGGGAAAGGTCATGCAGGTAGCATTCAGGTCCAGTTCCACGCCTAGCACATCGGCCACGGCGATTGCAGCTTCGGGGTCTTTGGATTCAGGCCATAAGTCTTCATCTAGAACAATACAGGCGTCACCGTCTTCATCGACATAAATCTCGGCGAGTTGAGCACCGATCCGCTCTGCGGGCGTCACGGCATCCTCAAGTAGCGCTGTGCGCAGAAACAATGAGATATTGTCTTCACCCAAGGTCAGTGTCGGTCTTGAATCCACCACTTTAACCTCGGGCTCAGGCCGCTGCTGTGTCGATGGACTCTTAACAGGCTTGGGTTCCACATCGGAGCCATCCAGCCACGCTGGCTCGGAAGAGATGTTGATGGGCGATGCGCCGCAACCAGGACAGTGCCAGAGATTTTCTGCGAGCCGTGCGCCTGTAATCTTACCGTCGCAATGTAGGCAATACCATTCGGAGGACTTCCCCCCGAATAACGGATGAACCACGACACCTTCGGCATCGGGTTTTGTAGAACGTCTCGGCCAGTCCGAAGAAATCCCCGCGCGAACCTTCGCCGCTTCTTCATCGGCAATTACTAATGCTGCGTCCAGAAAGGCGCCTTTGCGCACTGGGCTTGTGTCGGCATGCGGTTTTTCGATTTCGACGACTGGCTGGGAAAATTGCGCTTCGCCGACAAGAATGCGCCATCCGTCACCTTCCATGCGTAGGTCACCGAAGGATTCAAAGACCCGATAGGCGTGATCACCGATCTTACCTTCCCTAACCGGTTCATCAACCGGACGGGCGAAGCTCCTGTCGATGAAGCTTTCTTTTTCATCTGCGCCTGGATGAGATTGGAGGACAAACGCCTCGGCCTGCGCCATTTGTTCGTCGCTCGGCATCCAACCCTGTTTCGCCTTGCTTGCAAGTCCCGTCCAATGCGTAAAATTTAACGCGGTAGCAATCGCGTTGAGCGCTTCGTACTGGGGAATGCGGTTTGCCCGCGCATATCGTTTTGCGAGCGTCTTGAGTGTGATGATTTCGTTTTTCATTGTCATGATCCATTTCCAATTCGGGATCCGACTAGGTGTCCGCTACTAACCAGACCCCACAACTGGGCTGGAACTTTCATGTTTTAAGGAAAGTGCTGCGAAGCTTTGCGTGGCGGACACACCGGCATGCACTGAAGGCCGACATCAATCTGCTGGATGCGCCCGGTTTCGTCAAGCACTTGTGTCGAAGCATTATCAACTTATGACTGAAGAGACTTGTGAGTATTGTTCTGGAAAGGCTTACCAAAACCTGCGGATGCCTCAACTTCTGAGGTTCGTTGGCTCTATATTATGCGGTAGCTCAACAATGATCGCCAATATATTGTGAAAAATAGAGAATTTGGAGAATCAAAGAATACCGTGACCAAAGTAAAAAAGAATATTGATACTGTAAGAGCATCACGCGCAGGACACACCTTCCACGAGCGGTGGGCGGCTAGGCGAGCGCTTCAGTTGGTTTTTCCCAAAGACGATCTTTTTGCCATTGTCGTTGAAGGGCTTTCGCCGACCGAAAGCTTAAACCTGGGCTCAGAAGCAGAAGATATCGCCGACCTCATCTTGTACTATGGCGGTGGTGACAACTTTGAAACATGCTCCTCACAACAAATATTGCAGTTTAAATACAAAGAAGCAGCTGAGCCGGTCACTTCATCTTATCTGAAAAAAACAATCAAAAAGTTTTCCGCTACACTGCGAAGCTTTAAGGCAAAGGTGGATACGCAAGAAGTTGCTCAGAAGTTATCGTTCGGCTTTGTGACAAATGCTGAGTTTTCAGACGATCTCTGGCAAGCTATCCGCTGTCTGAAGACTGGAGAACCAACTTCGACTAAAGGCGCAAAGAGCCAGCTTCAATTTTTGGAAACCTGGTGCAAAGAAGAACAAACAGATGCGGAAGACATATTTCCGCTGATCGAGTTTCGAGCCGGGACGAATGACCTACCTACCCAAAATCGTTCCCTAAGACGGACTGTTAGCGACTGGTCCGCCAACTCGACCGGGCAAGCCGCAAAACGGCTTTTTGCACTTGTAGAATTGGTTCGGGAAAAATCTCAAATTGAGGGACAAGCAAACAACTCGATTAGGCGCGAAGATGTCCTGAATGCACTTGAATGCGACGAAGATCAACTGTTCCCAGCAGATACTAGATTTGCTGATGTGGGCGAAGTCGTTGCTCGTGATGCTCTAGGTGATGTGAAAGACAAAGTACTTAACTGTGACTTACCAGTCTTTCTGCACGCGGAAGGAGGCGTAGGAAAGACAGTCTTTATACAGAGTTTTGCAGCTTATCTAACGGGCGTACTCGAGGTAGTGGTATTCGACTGCTTCGGGGGCGGCGCTTATCGATCTGAGGCACAGGCCCGCCATCTACCACGCATCGGCCTACTACAAATTGTCAACGAACTGGCCAGTCGTGGACTATGTGATCCGTTGCTACCTACAGACAGTGATCAGTACGGCTTAATCGAACTTGCCAGAAAACGCCTTAGCCAAGCAGCCGAAACTATTAAAAGCCAGTCTTCTTTGCAGGGAATTCTGATAGTCCTAGATGCCGCCGACAACGCCCAGATGGAGGCTGACATTCGTGGTGAGGCATCTTTTCCCAAGCTGTTGCTAGCTTCACTGAGTTCAGAACCTATTGACGGCGTTAAACTAATGCTAACTGCGCGCCCGCATCGTATGGATAGTGTTGTCGGCAATAGTCGCGTCAAGCGCGTCGAGCTTGCGCCATTTTCAAAAATTGAAGCGAAGAGATTTCTTGAGTCAAGGCGTGAAGCAATCACTTCCGCCGAGTTTGCGATAGCGTTCTCAAGGTCGAGAGGAAATGCGCGTGTTCTTGAGTATCTTGTTGAGAGTTGGGATAAAAACGTTTCCGACAACGCGCCCGAAACGGAAATTTTAGTTGAAGAGCTGATCGCGCAAAAGTGCGACAAAATTTTCCGAGACCTACACACAGCAGGTTGGAACGACCTAGAGGTTTGTGAGTTCTTCGCGGCATTGTCGCTTCTGCCTCCACCGATCCCGCTTGATGAACTCGCAGCAGCCCTTGGTTGGTCTGTGTCCCAAGTCAACAGCGCCGCTTCTGACCTTGCGCCAATGCTCGAGTTGGTCAAACACGGTGCCATTTTTCGAGATGAACCGACAGAAACACACATCAAGGACCACTACGCAAGCGAGTACACAGCTCAACAGTCCATTGCTGAAAGGCTTCAAGGACGACAGAACGACTCAATCTATGCTGCGGAGTCATTGCCGCACTTCCTTGTGGTGATCGGTGACAGCGAAAGGGCCTACCAACTCTCGGGGTCAAATGTGTTTCCCGATTCTGTTGAGACGGAATATGGACGCCGAATTCTAAAACTGGCCCGCCTTTACGCAGCTTATTCACTTGCAACTAGAGACAACAATCTAGACCGGGTTTTGAAACTCACTGTGCAGCTTTCTCAGGTTGCCTCAGCGAATGCACGAGGCGACCAGTTTATTCGGCGATCTCCGTCTTTGGCTATGTTTCTAGGAGATACAGATGCATCTCGACGGCTATTCAATGATCGGGCTGGTTGGCGGGGTGCAAGAGATGCCCGATTGACCCTTGCCTACAGTTTTATAGAAGACTTTGACGAGGCACGTATCCATCAAAACCGGGCGATTGGGTGGATAAACTGGCATCTACACAACGACGATGAGACAACCCGGTTCCAAAGGACCGGATTTGACGCGTTTGATATTGCCGCTGTCATGTTTTTGAGTGTGCTCAGAAATGAGCTGTCTTCATTAAATAGGAATATTCAAATTTGGAACTTCAGGTTTGCTATTTCAGTAGTTGAGAAGCTGATTGCGCTATGTAGTCAGCATAAAAATGCATTGGGCAGCAACGCTTTGGCGGTGCTCGCCGATTTTGCCGCATCTAAACGATGCTTGTCACTTCCATTGCAAATTGGGTTGCTTAAGCAAGATTGCGGCCTCACGGTAGACGAACAAAGAGCTATTTCTCGTGCGGCCAGCGCCCTTGTACTTCGCTACAAGAAGAAACTACCAGAAGATCAATATGATCATGAAAAGGAACTCCAGGGCGCAATTTCAAGCGCTGCACTAACAGCCTTGATCGTCAATTCGAGGCAATCAGCAAAGCGCCTACTCAGTTTGCATCAACATAAAAGGCCATCAAGCTACGATTATGGAGAGCGACATGGTTTGAACAGGGTATGGATGCCTGTCCAATCCTCGTGTTTGGCGGCTTGGTCTTCCGGCAAACAATTGTCATTTCACAACTTTATGCCGGACGAATTAAAGATAGGGCGGAAGACTAGGTCAATTGGTTCGGATGCAGAATTGAGAGAATATCTTGATGGCCTTGTCACCACAAAGACCCACGAGAGAGGTCGAAAATTAAAACAGCCCGAAAAACGCAAAAAATTTTCAAGCCAAGAGCGAGACGAGATCGTAAAAGGTGTTTCGTATGTTTTGAAGTTGGTCAAACCAATTGAAAATTGCGTTCTCAGCAAAAAACCGATTTCCAACGATGTCTTGATGGAGTTTTTGGCTACTTGGAAGCCTACGTTGAGACCCAATGTGCACTGGAGAACTGAAACAGGTCGGGACAATGTCGCGCGCCACGTCGGCATCGGTCTTGCAAAGACCATTTTGCGCCATTGCGAATTCGTCAAAGAGAATGAAGCAAAAGAGCTAATTGAAATCATCGAATCCAATAGGTTTTCAGTGAGTGACAAGCTGAGTGTTCTGACACTTTTGGCACGGAAAACTAACTTATCCGACATCGTCGGAAGTTACGCTGCCAAGCTTGCAGGCGAAATTGTATCGGATGACAATATCGAACAACGGGGCGAGTCATATCGCGAGTTAGCCATCTCATTGCTTTCGTTGAGCGTTGATGAAGCAAAGTCTTACTATGCTCAAGGTCTGGCTCAACTCGATCAGATGGGCGGCGACGATCATGATCTGATTTACTCGGCTATGCGCTTTGCCGAAAAGCAGCACGGAGGTTTCGTCAAGCCTGAACTCTCACATCGGTTCATGGGGCTCTGCCAAACTATTTTCCAGCATGAACCTTCCAAGTTTGGATGGGCATTGTTTGGGAGAGCCGCTTCTACTTCTATTGGCTTTCCTGCGTTCTATAAATTGATGCGCTGGAATGATCAGGACGTTGTGGACTATTCGTACGGTTTGCCACAATTTGCCTGCTATCTTGCCAAAGCTGGTCAATTAGACCCGCGCCGAGCTGCAATAATGCTTGCAGTTTGCGAAGATCACGGCTGGCACGAATGGGAAGTCGGCCAAGGGCTTGATGACTTGCTTTCGGCAGCAGCCCCCGAAGATAAGAGAGCAATATTCACTGCAATAATAGAGAAATTGGAGCGCGAACACAGCTTCGGCGGTTGGGAAGGTCTTTGGAAAAGTCTTGTTGAATGCGTGGATGCTCACAAAGAGGTCAACGACGATGCATTGCGGGATCGCTTGGTAGATTTGCGTAATGCAGCGCGCAAAAGGCAAGACACCGAGAATGCACAAAGAAACAGTTCCTATCGATCGAGCTCTAACCGTGGCCTTCAAGAATCGGGCAAGAAAAAAGATGAAGCCGTTAGAGAAATCGCCATTTCTGAAATTTGTGCAGATTGCAATTTTGCTTCGCCTGCGTCTCTAGACGAGGCTTTTCAAAAAGTTCAATCCTTCGAAGGGTTTCCATACGACAACAAATACCGACTATTTCAAAAAATAGTCGAGACCTGCCCTTACGGCGAACGAAAAGGATTCCTCGAAGCCCTTTGCGAAACTACTGAACTCGAATTCGATAACACTCTCGACTTGATGATTGAATGCGTAGAGGCGTGGAGAAGTAGTTCGGCACACGTACAGAACGGTATCAGAAAGTTAATAGAGACCCTATTTGCCTTCAAAGGATCCGAGTTGTTTGATCTGCGATATACGGGCATCTCTAGGCAAATCCATCGCCTTTCGACGTTGTGTGGTGATTCAAAATTTGTTTTGCAAATAGTCTTGGAAACCGTAGCGAAAGAACGCCTCGAGCTTAGTGGTGACGAGTGGCTTCAGATTGCAACCAACTTGTCTAGCCACACCGAAGCAAAGACTGCACTAGCAGCCTTAGAAGAGTTGCTTTCAGGCTCCGCAGCCAATGTAGGAGATGAAATCGGTGAAGGCGCTTTTCGTCCTGCATTCGCAGGAAAAGATGATGAAATCGATGTAGCCGTTGATCTCATTTGGCACTTACTGGGTGATAGTGATGCCTATGTTCGCTGGAACGCTTCAAGAAGCATAAAGACCATGCTTGATGTAGGATTAGTTGAAGATATTGAGCGCTTGTTGGATCGCTTCGATGTCGACCAAAACGCATCGTTAGCCTCCAATGAGCACTATTTCGCATTTATGAATGCGCAACAATGGCTGCTAATGGGACTGTCACGCGCAGCACCTCATCACGCGGGTCTACTTAGACCGCTCAAGGCGCGTCTTTTGACGCTAGCGCAGCGAGACGATTTACATGTGATCAACAAGCTTCATCTTGCGCGTTGTATCCAACACGTCGAAGGCCTTGGCACCAAAAGTTCCGAGTTGTCAGACCTTTGGAAGGAAATCCAAGTGCCACCACACGGTTTCATTGAGCGTACCGATTGGCCCGAGCAAATTGACCGTAGGATTGAGTTTGGTTTTGACTACGATTTTATGGACCACAAAGTTTCCAAGGTGGCTCGGCTTTTTAATCTTTCGAACGGTGAAGCCAACGATGCAATCGCCACTGAGATCATCAAACGTTGGCCAAAAACTAAAAACATGTCCGAATTTCCTGGTCATGCTCGCTATCGAGGCGATGAGCGGTATGAAACTTATCGGGAGCACATTCAGAGACACGCACAACTCCACGCTGTAACCACTCTAGCCAGAATGAAACCCGTGATCCGACAGAGTTACGATTGGGAAGAGAGTGACCCTTGGAAAGAATTTCTGAAAAACCGAGACGTTTCATTCGAAGATGGTTCTTGGTTATCTGACCATAAAGATCGGGTTCCTAGCCAGGCATTGGAACGATTTTTAGGCGACCGCATCGGAGACCAAGAAACTCTGCAAGACAGGGAAACACTGTTCCACAAAATAGGTTTAGGTTGTGAAACTGAAAGTTCGTTTCTGCCGATCTACGGTCGTTGGACCTCTCCAGATGGAGTTTGTGTTAGCTTGTCTTCTGCGCTGGTCAAAACGAGAGGGGCCGTGGGTCAGTGTGCTAAGTTTTCCAAATCCGATTATCACGATCTTTGGCTGCCTATGTTCGGGTCAGATGGGTATTTTGATCGCCACAGGATGAATAAGCCATTCTCTCCGCTTATCTGCGATCCTGAATACTGGAGTATAGGCATAGATGATCATGATGAGTATGCTGCTCGGGGAGCAATAGCCCGCCCAAAGTTAGGGCGAAATCTCAACAAGTTTCTAGAATTGAAACCAGATGATGATAAGCGAGAATGGCATAGCCGAGAAGGCGCACTAGCAATCAAGAGCGAAGTCTGGGGTGAGTGGGTGCGGGACCCCGACAATCATCGCAGCAGGTATCAGAACGAAGGAAGCACCTTATGGGCGGAAAGCAATTGGCTTAACGAAGCATTGGCGTCCTGCAAATGCAGTATCGCGTTCAAAATTGATTTCACGAAGTACAAATCTAGCAAAAGCTACGATGAGTCTTCTGGTGTGAAAGCGATATTTATCGGATTAAAACGTAGCGGGCAGGACCCACGCTTTTGGTTTGCCAAAAAAGCTTCGCAAACCATGTACTAGGCGGCAAATCTGATTTGCTGTCTTCACCATTGAGGCCGTCCAGCACGAACCTGACCTTCTGTTCCGCAGAGTAAAGTTTGCGCGTCGCGCGACGAATGTCTTTTACGACTTTCTCGCCGTGGCTCTGCTTGGTTCCGGGTTTCTGTCTCATCTCTACTTCTTGGTAGCCACGATGTACCAGCGGCGCTATCGCCATTCATCAACTCCGCTAGACAGGAGAAAGGCCCCGGAAGAAATCCGAGGCCGTTTTCTCATATCACGGGCCTAAAATGACCTATTGAAACGTTTAGGTCATGTCACGTGAAACGCCACATCAAAGCACCCACCCCCAGCGTCAACCACATTTCGAATGCCCGCAGCTGCGGCAGGTCATGCAGCCCTCAATCATCACCATGTCATACTGGCCGCAGGACGGGCAGGCCCTGCCGCGGGGGGCGTCCATGTTGACCACCTGCGCCTGCGGGTCGGATTTCAGCCCCATCCCTTCGCCTTCGAGGAACCCGATCGCGATCATGTGCTGCTCGATCACGCCGCCGATTGCCGCCAGGATCGAGGGGATGTATTTGCCCTGCACCCAAGCCCCACCGCGCGGGTCGAAGACGGCCTTCAGTTCCTCGACCACGAAAGACACGTCACCACCGCGCCGGAACACGGCCGAGATCATCCTGGTCAGGGCCAGCGTCCAGGCGTAATGCTCCATGTTCTTCGAGTTGATGAAAACCTCGAACGGACGGCGGCGGCCACCGATGACGATGTCGTTGATGGTCAAATAGATCGCGTGCTCGCTGTCGGGCCATTTCAGCTTGTAGGTCGAACCCTCAAGCGATTGCGGCCGATCCAGCGGTTCGGACATGTAGATGACATCGCCGCCATCCACCTCGTGCGGGGCATCCGCGCTTTCACCCGGCACCTTGTCGTCGTTTTCCGAGACGGTCAGAACCGAGCCGGTCACGTCGTTCGGGCGATAGGTGGTGCAGCCCTTGCAGCCCTGATCCCAGGCCTGCATATACACGTCCTTGAAGGCGTCGAACGAGATGTCCTCGGGGCAGTTGATCGTCTTCGAGATCGAGCTGTCGATCCATTTCTGTGCCGCGGCCTGCATCTTGACGTGCTCGGCCGGGGTCAAGGTCTGGGCGTTCACGAAAAAGTCGGGCAGCTCGACATCGCCGAACTTGTCGCGCCACATCTGAACGGCATAGTCCACCACCTCTTCCTCGGTCCGCGAGCCATCCTTCTGCAAAACCTTGCGGGTGTAGGCATAGGCAAAAACAGGCTCGATCCCCGACGACACGTTCCCCGCGTACAGAGAGATCGTCCCAGTGGGCGCGATCGAGGTCAGCAGCGCGTTGCGGATACCGTGTTCACGGATGGCTTCGCGGACATCGTCATCCATCTGCTGCATCGTGCCGCTGGCCAGGTATTTCTCGGCATCGAACAGGGGGAACGCCCCTTTTTCCTTGGCCAAGTCGACCGACGCCAGATACGCGGCGCGGGCGATCGCGTGCAACCAGCGCTCGGTCTGACGCGCCGCCTCGTCGGACCCATAACGCAGGCCCAGCATCAACAGCGCATCCGCCAGTCCGGTCACGCCCAGCCCGATGCGGCGTTTGTCCTGCGCTTCAGCCTCTTGTTCGGCCAGTGGGAATTTTGACACATCAACGACATTGTCCATCATCCGGACAGCCGTGGCGACAAGTTCTTGCAGGGCCTTTTCATTCAAACGGGCTTTTGCCTCAAACGGTTCAACCACCAAACGCGCCAGATTGATCGAACCCAACAGGCAGGCGCCATAGGGCGGCAATGGCTGTTCGCCGCACGGGTTCGTGGCCGCGATGGTTTCAACATAGCTCAGGTTGTTGGCCTGGTTGATCCGGTCGATGAAGATCACGCCCGGTTCGGCATAGTCATAGGTGGCCTGCATGATCTTGTTCCACAGATCACGCGCCTGAACCGTGTGATAGACCTTGCCGTCAAAGATCAGATCCCATGAGGCATCGGCCTTGACCGCTTCCATGAACGGATCGGTCACCAGAACCGACATGTTGAACATGCGCAGGCGGGCCGGGTCGGATTTGGCGGTGATGAACTGTTCTATGTCCGGGTGGTCACAGCGCATGGTCGCCATCATAGCGCCCCGGCGCGAGCCCGCCGACATGATCGTGCGGCACATGGCGTCCCAGACGTCCATAAAGCTCAACGGCCCCGACGCATCCGCCGCGACGCCTTTCACGTCAGCGCCACGCGGGCGGATGGTCGAGAAATCATAGCCGATCCCCCCGCCCTGCTGCATGGTCAGCGCGGCCTCTTTCAGCATGTCGAAAATGCCGCCCATGCTGTCGGGCACCGTACCCATGACAAAACAGTTGAACAGGGTCACCTGACGCGCGGTGCCGGCACCTGCTGTGATCCGCCCGGCAGGCAGGTATTTGAAATCTTCCAGCGCCTCATAGAATTTCTCTTCCCAGTGCCCCGGGTCGTTTTCCACCCGCGCCAGATCACGGGCGATGCGCCGCCAACTGTCTTCAACCGTTTGATCGATGGGGGTGCCATCCGCCTGTTTAAAGCGGTACTTCATATCCCAGATCTGCTCGGCGATGGGGGCGGCAAAGCGGCTCATTGGTGATTCCCTGTGCTGAAAGAGGTATCCAGACTACCTCAAATCACATGCGCACCACAACACCTTGATGACATCTGGAACCAAGCTACAATATAAAGATGATCCTAGGGACGACTCTGTGGGAAAGCTGTGGATAATTACGTAAACCTCATAAAACTGTCCGTTGGTTCGGAAAGCGTCGACACGCTGATGGCCTGGCAGGACAGCTATCGCCAGCGGTTCGCAGATGGCCTGCCACGCCACGTCACCCGCATGTGGCCCAAGCGCGAAGCCGAAATTCTGAACGGCGGATCGATCTATTGGGTCATCAAGGGCGTAATCCAGTGTCGCCAACGGATCCTGCGGCTGGATGAAGTGATCGGAGACGATGGTATCCGCCGCTGTGCCATTGTGCTGGACCCCAAGCTGCACCGCACACAGAACGCCCTGAAACGCCCGTTTCAGGGATGGCGTTATCTCAAGCCTGAAGATACCCCTGCCGATTTGCCGAAAAACCGCGAGCAGGACGATGCCCTACCCGATGATCTGAACCGCGCCCTGGCGGAAATCGGGGTTCTATAAAGGCCGGCACCAGACCATCCGCAATGTGATGCTTTGAGGATGCCAACAAAATCGCATAGAATGTTTACTTGATTTTATTAAGTTAACGAGGGCAATCTATGATGATTGGACAATTTCGAACAATCGTATTGGCGGCTGTATTTGTAGCAGGTGGAACAAGCGTTCTCGCCGCCCCAAAGGATGGAACCTATAGCCTGACCGTGCCGTCCCAAAATCCGTTCCCGGTGTCGGTTACAATTACCGGCGGCAACATTGCAGGCATCACATCCTCAACGCTGCAAAATATCAACGGCGCCAGCGTTTCGGGGAACAGCAAAAAGCAATCCATCAGTTTCAACTTCGACAGCGCGAACTGCGGAGGCGGCAACACCGGCACCATGACATTCGACCTGAGAAAGAATGTCGTGTTCAAAAAATGGAAAGGGACGTGCAGGTCAAAACGTTTTGACATCAGCAAATCAGTGACCGCTGCCCCTGATTAAGTTTTGCTCACCCGGTCCATTACTTCCGCAAGCACCCGCTTGTCATCAGGCAAATAACTGGCCACCCGACTACGCCACAGCGTGGCCTGCGATTGCAGGATCAGACCGTCCGAGAGGATCTTCAGGTGGTTCGCGCGCAGGGTCTCTCCGGTCGAGGTGATGTCGGCAATTGCTTCAGCGGTTTCATTCATCACCGTGCCTTCAGTCGCGCCCTGACTGTCGACCAGCGTGTAATCGGCCACGCCCGCTTCTGTCAGGAATTCCCGAACCAGACGGTGGTACTTGGTGGCAATCCGCAGCCGGTGGCCATGGGTTTTGCGAAACGCGGCTGCTGCCGCGTCCAGATCATCAAGCGTATCGACATCGACCCAACATGCCGGGATTGCGACGATCAGATCAGCCTTGCCGAATCCAAGCTGCGAAACCTCTTCAACCTGCTGTTCCCAGCGCGGCAGTTTCTCGTGCACCAGATCGATCCCGGTGACGCCCAGATGAATCCGCCCCGCCGCCAGTTCACGCGGGATTTCCCCCGCCGACAGCAGGATCAGAGAGACCCCGTCGATCCCTTCGACCTTGCCCGCATATTCCCGGTCCGACCCGCTGCGTGACAAGGTGATGCCGCGTTTTTCGAACCACGAGAAGGTCTTTTCCATCAACCGGCCCTTCGAGGGCACACCCAGTTTCAGGCTCATACAGCACCCTCCTCGATCTCCAGCATCAGGTCGGGGCGCAACACGCCGCCGACAGCCGGGATTTCGTCTCCACGGCCCAATTGCCGTGTCAGCGCGTCATAGCGCCCGCCCGTGGCGATCGGAGGCAAATCAGGCCGACCTTCCGCGTAAAACCCAAAAACGAAACCATCGTAATATTCCATTGATGTCCGACCATAGGCGGCCTCGAAATCCAACCGCTCGACATCGACTCCACGTGCTTGCAGTGCAGCCACACGCGCCTCCAGCCGGTCCAGGGCGGGCGTGACCTGCGGCAGATCCACCGCCACGTCGCGCAGCTGTTCCAGCGCAAATGGCATGGTCTCGCGCACATTCAGCAACGTTTCCAGCCCGGCCAGCTCATTGTCGGAAATCGGCGGCGTATCACGGTCTTCGCGCAGGGCTTCAATGCGCGCTGCGATTTCGGCCTTGCGGCGCTTGCCGATCATAGGGGCATCAAAGGCCATCGGATCGGCAGCGTCCAGCAGCGCGGTTCGCCCTTCCGAGGGCGCCTTGCGACCTGCAAACCGATCCAGCAAGATACGGAATCGGCGCGGTCTCCACAGGTGCCGCATAAGAGCGGCCTTGCGGCGCTCGGTCGTACGCAGCCCTTCGACCGCGGCGGTGAGGATACCGATATCCCCGGTTGCCGCACGCAAGGGCAGCCCGCGCAGTTGCAGCGCCATCAGCGAAAACACTTCGGCATCGGCACCAGCGGGATCTTCGCGGTCAAACACCTCATACCCCACCTGAATATACTCGTTCGAGCGGTCCGGGTCGTGTTCCTGACGGCGGAACACCTCACCGGAATAGGTATAGCGTGCAGGCTCGGCCCCGTCTCGCATGTGCATCTGAACAACAGGCAGGGTGAAGTCCGGGCGCAGCATCTGCTCGCCCCGCAGCGCGTCCGAGGTGACGTAGGCACGGGCGCGGATATCCTCGCCATAAAGGTCCAGCAACACTTCAGCGGGTTGCAACAGAGGCGTATCCACCACCTGCGCGCCCGCAGCCTCGAACCGAACACGCATCATCGCGGCACGGGCCTGTATCTGGGAACGGTTGGGCATGGGTCAGTCCTGACTGTCCAGAATTTCACGCACTTTCGCGACCAGATCAGCGCGCGATACTTCGAACTGGCTGGGGCGTTCTTTCCATTCCTCCAGCGTGGCGCTTTCGGCGATTTTGGTTCCAAGGATCAGGTCCTTGATCTGCACGATGCCTTTTGCCTTTTCGTCCCCGCCTTCGATCACCGCAACCGGAGAGTTGCGCTTGTCCGCGTATTTCAACTGATTGCCGAAATTCTTGGGATTGCCCAGATAGACCTCGGCCCGGATGCCCGCGTTGCGCAGCTCGGCCACCATCGCCTGATAATCGGCCATCCTGTCGCGATCCATGACGGTGACGACCACAGGGCCTTTGGCCTGGGCGCTGATCCGACCCTTTTCGCGCAGGGCCGCCAGCAGGCGGTCAACACCGATGGAAACGCCGGTCGCGGGCACTTCCTGTCCGGTGAAACGCTTCACCAGATCGTCATAGCGCCCGCCGCCCGATACGGACCCGAACTGCCGCTTGCGGCCTTTCTCGTCAAAGATCTCAAAGGTCAGTTCGGCCTCATAGACCGGCCCGGTATAATAACCCAGACCGCGCACGACCGAGGGATCGATCTGGATGCGATCAGCGCCATAGCCGCCCGCGGCCAGCAACTCGCCGATCTGTTCCAATTCCGAAATGCCTTCGGCGCCGATTTTGCTGTCACCCACGGCCGCTCGCAGGTTGGCCAGCGTTCCAGCGGCATCATCGGCTTTGGAGGTCAGGAAGGCGATCACCGGCTCGGCCTGATCGTCGGACAGGCCCACACCGTCGATGAACGCGCCCGAGGCATCCAGCCGGCCCTTGGTCAGCAACTCGCGCACGCCCTGCCCGCCAACTTTGTCGAATTTGTCGATGGTGCGCAGAACGTCGTCGCGCGCTGCCGCGTCTTCACCCAAACCCATCGCTTCGAGCACGCCGTTCAAAACCTTGCGGTTGTTGACCCGGACCAGATAATCGCCGCGTGGAATGCCCACGGTTTCCAGCGTATCCGACAGCATGGCGCAGATTTCGGCGTCCGCAGCCATGCTGGCCGTCCCCACCGTATCCGCATCACACTGATAGAATTGGCGATACCGCCCTGGCCCCGGCTTTTCGTTGCGCCAGACCGGACCCATCGCATAGCGGCGATAGGGCGTGGGCAAATCGTTGCGGTGCTGGGCATAGACCCGGGCCAAAGGTGCTGTCAGATCATAGCGCAGCGCCATCCAATCGCCGTTGCCGCCCTCGTCAAACTCCTGCCACGCAAAGACGCCCTCGTTCGGGCGGTCCACGTCGGGCAGGAACTTGCCCAGCGCCTCGACGGTCTCGACCGCACTGCTTTCAAGTGCGTCGAACCCGTAACGATGATACACGCCCGCAATCGTCCGCAGCATCTCGGTGCGCTGCGTGACTTCCTCGCCGAAATAGTCACGGAACCCTTTCGGCGTGACGGCCTTGGGGCGGGGCTGTTTCTTGGGCTTGGCCATGTGGGGCGTCCTTGGGAGTGTCCTTGTTCCGCGCGCGGTCTATCCCATGGTCCGCATCGGGGCAAGGCGCGCTTTCTCTGGCCTTGGGCCGACTGTGTCGCTATGACCAGCGCAAGACAGGAGTTCCCCATGCAGCATCTGGAAGAAGAGATCGCCCATCTGACCCGTACCGTGGACGAGCTGAACACGGTCGTCACCAGACAACAGTCGGAAATCGACCGGCTGACCCAACGGGTTGAAATGCTGTTGCAGCGCGAAGCAGAACGGGCGCAGGAAGGATCAGGCGGCGTTGTCTTTGGTGACGAACGCCCGCCGCATTATTGAGTGGCCGGGAGGCCGTTTCTTCCGTTTTGTACAGGCGCTTGGGGCGTGGTAGTCCGTTTTGTACGAAACGTCTCAGGGCCGAACCGTCACACTCGGACAGAAACCGCGTTGGGTAACGGCGCCGGGTATGGGTCAGTTGTCAGTAGTGCGGACAAACCCGCCGCCCGGCCCAATGGCGTCAATTGGCGCTTCCGGCGCTTAATTGCTATTTCCATGGACATCCATGAACGGCAGCTTTCTGCATTAAAACCTTCCGAACAGTCTGCTTGGGACAACCAAATAGACCCTGCGGTTCACGTGAAGACCGAACTTATGCTGCTCCAACCGTGCCAAAGCACAGATGCAGAAACAGCCGCGGTTATCATTGCGGGGATTCCGTCTTTCCAGGAGTCAAATATCAGGTGACAGAAGATGGCTCCGACGGATGTTGCCAAAAGTGCTGCTGCTCCGAGCGGACCCAGCCAGGACTGTTGGAACCAGATTGTGACGGCTCCGAACAATTCAATGAGACCCACCAAGAACATGGCCTGCCGATTGAGGCCATAGCTTTCGAACATTGCGAGCTGTGTTTCGAAGATCTTCCTTTGCCAACCCGAAAGTTTGATTGAGCTCGCGAGCAGGAAGAACGCTGACAGGAGCGCAATGACTATCGTTAAGGTCATTCTTCTGGTTCCGTGTAAGAGCGCTTGAAAGCCTGTGGGGACTGACCAGTCCACCTCCGGAACGCCCGTGAGAATGCAGTCGGGTCGGAAAACCCGAGTTGCTGAGCGGTGTCAGTGACCGAGCAGGATTTCACACCCAACAGTTCAATCGCTTTCTCTCGTTTCATGCGTGCAATGACCTTGGATGTTGTCTCGCCACGTTCCGACAGACGCGCATTCAGGGTATTTGGATGCAAACCGACCGTGCGCGCGGCCTCTACCGCTGTAAACGCCGGATCAGCCAGTCGAGACCGGACGATGTCTTCGAACCCGGCCAAAAAATCGAGCGGGGCCGCAAGTTCCATGACTGATGGGTGATACTCGGGGTTGTTCTCCATCATGTCCTCTGAGAGGCGATGGTTCAGCCAGATGGATGGGAAGCGTATCGAAAACCCTCGATCGTCGCAGGGAATGCCAGTGACCCCGTAAAACTGTTTGGGCAAAACGTTAGGGTTGGCCAGTTGCAGTACGATCTCACGCGGATCCCAACGGAAATCGATCACTCGGTGCAGCAAAGAAATCCAGATCCCGATCATGAAGCCATCGGCTTGGGCAGGTGACACTGACGAGCGAAAATGCCGTCGGGCCGCAAAGTAAGCATATTCGTCTTCTACGACTAAGGACTGAGTGACTGCATTTGACTCCTTCGAAACAATCTGGGTGAAACGTGTGAACAAGTCACCCAGCGTATAGGCCTTTGCAAGCTCCTGCCCTTTTGGAAGGAAGCGCTTGAGATCAACAGACTGGCCAACCCGAGTGCAAAAATCTGCTCCTTCGGCTTCAGATGCGGCATTGAAGGCTGCATATACGGTTTCATGTGACAGAAATTGCTCAGGTGCGATCATAGTTGCCGCGTCAAAACTCAGATGTGCGAAGACATCATCAGCATCCTGCCCCCGCGCGCGTAACGCCGCGACGACCGGCGCCAGTACTGTTGCCCGCACCAATGGCAGATCAGAGTCTTTTGGTGTTTTGCGATTCCCGAACATATTTGCTCCCTCTACTGGGACTCGTGCCTGCGCCACGGCGTGCTTTCCAGAAAAAAGTTCAATAACCTGACCAAATTCTAACCGAAAAATCTCTAACCTTAGGATACGGTCAAGCATTTTCCAAATGAAGGTGTCATATTCATAAAATGAAATGAACTAGTCGACATCGATCACGCAACTAGGGATTTGACATGGCAAGATATTGCAAAAGAGTTTTCGCTGCCTTGACATTTGTAACGCTGACGCTGTCCACCTCGACTGCATTTGCTCAGCAGGAAGCGCCATCAGTCACCTTGTTCAAAAACGTGAAAGTTTTTGATGGGAACACCGATGGTCTTCTGGACCTGGATGTTCTTGTTGTCGGAAACAAGATCCACAAGGTCGCTGAAGACATTCCAGAGACCGGAACATGGGAAGTGCAAGCTGGTCCGAGTGGGCCATTGTATTCAGAAATTCATAGCGGCAGCAGTGGCTACACCTTCATCATCGAGGGCGAAGAAGGGACGCAGACAGTCGAACTGTCGCCCAACGTCATCGACGGCGGGGGACGCACCTTGATGCCGGGCATGATTGATAGCCATACGCATTTTAACCTTTCTATGGACGGCGGGCGTCCGGGCATGGAAATAGCCCGGTGGGACTATATGGCGGGGCATGCCTCGTCTGCTGCATTGGAGTGGTTCTACGATGGCTTCACGACAGTGCGTGATATGGGGGGCATGGCCGACGGATTGCGACGTGTCATCGACAACGGCCTAATGGAAGGACCTCGCATCTACAGCGCTGCCGGGATGATCAGCCAAAGCGCTGGTCACGGTGATCTCTTGTTTGAAAGCCAGACAAGTCCCCAGCAGAGTAGCACCTGGCGCAATGGCATATATCACATTGCAAACAGCCCTGATGAAGTTCGAGCAGCCGTTCGCAGGAACTTTAATGCGGGCGCCACCCATATGAAAATCATGATGGCCGGTGGTGTTGCCAGCAACAAAGGTCCCTTTGAGGCCTCTCAATACACCGACGCTGAAATTATCGCCGCAGTAGAAGAAGCTGCAACGCGTGGAACCTATGTTGCAGCGCACCTTTATCTTGATGAAGCCATTCGCCGTGCGCTCGATTTGGGTGTCATGTCGATTGAACATGGACAGTTCCTACAGGAAGACACGGCCATGTTGATGAAGGAAAAAGGTGCCTTCATTTCTCCTTACATTGCAGCCGTCATGAGCGAAGACATCCTGACCCATCCGGTCTATGGCAATCCTTCAACATTTGAGTACGCCAGAACACTTATGATGAAAGAGGGAACAAAAAACTTCGCTGAAGTCATCAAAAAGGTGAAGCCGAACATTGTGTTCTCAATCGACATCGTGAGTACCAATGGCATGGCCGCAAGACACCACCGGGACCATGAGAAATGGATATTCGCAGATACATTTGGCAACTATGAAACACTGAAAGCAATGACGTCCACTGGCGGCAAGCTTGCCGCCTTGACCGGTGGCAGTAACCCTTACCCCGCACCTCTTGGTGTCATCGAGGAAGGCGCATACGCCGACATTCTGCTTGTCGATGGAAATCCGCTTGAGGACATCACTGTTCTGGGCGGAAACCCTTCATGGTTTAACGCAGAACCGCGTCCGCGTGGCATCAAGACCATCAACCTCATCATGAAGGATGGCGTGATCTACAAGAACACTCTGCAATAATCCCTCGGGAGGCGGGGCTTCGGCCCTGCCTTCCATTGTTAAGAGAAAGAGTTGTGATGAAGATCAAAACAATGACTTCCCTGAGAGCAGTACTGGCCTTGTCGCTGACCTGCTCTGCCGCTCTTGCGCAGGACGACGCGCCGCCACGGACCCTGTTCACCAATGTTCATGTCTTTGACGGCATGAACGAGGCGCGGATCGAGAATGCCAGCGTTCTGGTCGAGGCCAACCTTATCAAGCAGGTCTCGGCAGAGACCATCGACGCGCCGGATGCTACGGTTATTGACGGTGGCGGGCGCACACTGATGCCAGGTATGTTGGATATGCACGTTCATATCTCGACCTTCGGGCCCGTGCAAACGCAATCGCGCGACGGGCTGCATCCCTACGCTCATGGTGCGTTGGCCGCAGATCGTGCCGAAGGGATGCTGATGAACGGATTTACCACAGTACGGGATCTGGGTGGTCCGTCAAATTTCATGCGTCTAATCATCGACGAGGGCGTCATGGTGGGGCCTCGCATCTATCCCACGGAAAACTGGATCACCACAACATCCGGTCATGGCGATTTCCGTGAATTGAATGACTCCCACCCGAATATCGCTGGCGGACGGCAACATTTCTACGAAGATTATGTTACGATTATCGCTGACGGGCGGGCGGAAACCCTGCGCGCGGCGCGTGAAGCATTCCGTCGCGGTGCGGTACAGCTCAAACTGTTCACCGGAGGCGGTGTAACAAGTTTGTTTGATCCACTTCATTCGGGCCCTCTTGATGAAGAGGTCCAAGCAGTCGTTGAGGTGGCGGAGCGCTGGGATACCTATGTCGCGTCTCATGCACACACCGCTGCTGCGCTTCAGCAGGCTATCGACAATGGCGTGATGTCGATTGAGCACGCACCCTATCTGACCGATGAGCAGGCCAAGACGATGATTGAAAACGGCATGTTTCTGTCCACTGCGTTTTCGCCAGTGTTTTCAATCTCAGTGGAACAAGCTGAAAAGGCTTATCCACCAGAAAGCTTTGCAAAGTGGAGCGTTATTCGGGACGCATCGGCAAACTTGCTGGAAGTCATGAAAAACAACCCTGACCTGAAAGTGGTTCTTGCATCAGATCATATTCCCCAATGGAATACTGGTCGCGAATATGATGATCGCGCGCTAGATGAGTTCGAGTTTTTCTCAGAAGCTATTGGCAACTTCCGGACACTAAAGTCGTTTACCTCGACAGCCGGAGAACTGAATGCTCTGACCGGCCAGATGAATCCATACCCAGAAGGCCCGTTGGGCGTCATTCAAGAAGGCGCCTATGCAGACCTATTGCTGGTCGATGGCAATCCTCTGGAAAACATCGAGATCATGAAGGATCCGGACACAAATCTAAAAATCATCATGAAGGACGGCGTGATCTACAAGAACACGCTGAACTGAGCGATGGGCGGGATGGTTCACCTCGTCCATCCCGCCCGTTTGTAAAAACCATTAGAGGAACCAAAAAACGGACATAGGAGAAAGAGACCCGTGGCAAGAAAGCTTTTGCAAGCCACACTGATCACAACCTTGCTTTGCGCGGCCGTAGTGAACGCACAGAGCAGTGGTCCGGGGGTTTTCAGTGCGGAAGGAGAAGGAGTGGTTGTGCCAGCCAAAAGCTGGGATGTGTCGGCAGCCGCCGAAAACCAGATCGACACTGTCCACTTTATTGAAGGTCAATTCGTCAAAGAAGGTGATCTACTGGTGACTTTCGACCAGGTCTTCAAGCAATGGGATGCCAAAATCGGTGAGTTGGCTCACCAGCAGGCCGTGGCTGAACTGGAGTTGGCCCAGGCTGACCTGTCCAGAAAGAAGCGGTTGGGCACCAATTCTGTGTCTGAAGTTGAGATTGCGCAAGCTGAAGCGCGCGTCAAAATCGCAGAAGCGACCGTTGAGACAAAGAGGCTCAATGCGGAAAAGGCCAAGGCAATCTCAGATCTCCAGCTCATCCACGCACCGTTCGACGGCCAGATGAGTGCGCCGCGGTTTCGCGATAATGCAAACGTCGTCGCCGACTCGCCCGAAATCGGAACCCTGTATCAACTGGATCCGATCCACGTTCGCGTGGAGGGAACGTACGAGAAGCATCAGGAACGCATCCTCGCGGGCGAAAGCCACGACAGTGTAATGGGCAGCCTGACTCTGGTGCTGGAACTGCCGGGAGGGAGTGAATTTCCACATCACGGACGCCTTATCTCAACGCCGTTTGAATTCGATCCGGAGACAGGGATTGGCTACAGCATCGCCGAATTCCCCAATCCTGAATTCCTATTGCGCCCCGGCATGAAGGTATTGGTCACGTCTTATGAAAACTCGAAATGATCCAAAGAAAGGGATATCAAATGAAAACTTGGACATCTCCGTTTCTGGCTTCAGCTGCATTGGCGGGACTTGCTACGGTTGCCGCTTCTGAAGCAGCAGACCACGGATCGCACTGGAATTTGATGTCTGACGCTTATGCTCGCGTCGGCGAGATTCTGAAATCTGAGGAAGGCACCACTGCCGTCGAGCGCTTGAACGAAGAATTGTCCGCGCTGAAAGAGGCGTGCGATAAGTTGGAAGTGAAAAGTCAGAACGCGCCATGTCACGAAGATGTACGGCGTCTTCTTTCCATTGCGACCTTCAACGCTGACCCCAATGATCCAAATCGAAACAAGACATTTCCAACGCATATTCCCGATTTTGTTAGTCCGGAGATGCGTGAGGTGATGGTTAACTGGACGCCCAATTGGCTCACCAGCAGTTGGGAAGGCTATCCAGACCCAACGGACTACGGTGCATGGCAGTCGTTGCACGATGAATTGATCGATCCAATGGAGGCCGCCGGCAAACAACTTTTAAAGACTTACAACTTGTCGACCGAGGAACGTGAGATAGGTGGTGTTAGAACGGTTATTATCAGTCCGAGCGAAAACCGCCATCCGGGAAAAATACTCATTCATGCACATGGTGGTGCCTTTTACGGAAACACTCCGGAAACAACGTTTGACCGGACAGCACCACTTGCCAATCATATGGGCATCGACATTGCCTCCGTCGATTACAAATTGATGCCAGCCCCCGACTGGGACATTTTGGACCAGCGGGATCAGGTGATCGCCGTTTTTGATGCACTGACCGGAGAGGGCGGTGGCTATAAACCAGAGAACGTCGGAATTTACGGTTGTTCCGCGGGCGGCGGATTGGTGGCGATGGCGACAAATGCCATGTCGCATCGCGGAGGAGCGCTGCCTGGTGCGGCCGTAATGCAAAGCCCGCAGACTGATTTCTCATTCAACAGCGATTCGACATGGACGCTGCGGTACGACGATCCACGCACTAACGTAGATCACTTGATCGACTCAGTCTGGCCGATGCTGGGAATTACTGAAGAGAAAGCACAAGATCCGCGCTACTCTACTGTGTACGACAATTTCGAGGGGCGAGATTTCCCTCCGACGATGGTACAGACTGGGTCTAAGGAAATTCAGATGAGCGACGGCATACGCATGTACGGAGTCCTGCGTAGTGCGGGCCACGAGGCAATTCTGGATGTTCACGACGCCATGCAACACTGCTTCCACGGTCATTCCGAGACACCGGAATCCGCTGAAGCCGTTCGCCGCGTCGCTGTGTTCCTAGAAGAGCATCTTGGTTCGGAATGAGAAAAATGGATCGCTGAAAGGAGGGGGCGAGTGGCTTGGAGAGACGCTTTGAAGCCGCTCGCCCCATATTGAAAAACGTAAGAAAATGGACGTTGTCAAGTCTCAGCGGATCGAGGCCCTTTTCCGCATTCGGGACCTATGATCCGAGCGCCGTGAACGGCCGATGTCCGCCCTTCGCGCTGATGCTGCACAAAATACGCATGCGCACAATGGGCTCATAGCTGCCATCCCGGCGATTGAAGGCAAAGCCCCCGCTTCTCGCTACGGATCCTCGACCGACTACACCCGGTCCAGCTCGATTCCCGAATTCATTCCAACCGGAACATCAGCTGCTGAAGCCACGGCCTCTCCACACCGGTTGCCTGATACATCGCGTGAAGAAAGTTGTGCGCTGACACCGGGTCGCTCATGAAGGGCGAAGAGCGGATTTCGCCCTTCTTCACCTCGTCGCGCGCCTCGTAGATCACCGTGTCTTCCTTGATCGTCGCCATGATCCTGACGGCGTCCAGCGTCTCGGGGTCGATGGCGGTGGGATCTTCGGAGAGGAGCACGAAATCGGCAAGCTTGCCCGCCTCGATCGACCCCTTGTCGTTTTCCTCGAAATGCTGCCAGGCGGGCCAGATCGTCAGCGCCTTGAGCGCGGTCGCGACGTCGACCCGGTGACGGGGGCCAAGAATGTCACCCGATCTCGTGCGCCGGGTCACGGTGGCATCCAGTATGCGCATGCTGTCAGGCAAGGCGACCGGCGCGTCGTGATGCGAGCCGAATATCATGCCCCGCTCGAGCAGCCAACCAGTGGGCGAAATGTTCTCGGCATTGACCGGGCCTACGGTGTGGTCGCGGTGCCAGTCGCCCCAATAGAAGGTGTGCATCGGGAAAAGGGACATGAACACGCCCAGCCGCTTGTAGGCGTCGACCTGGTCCTCGCGCAGGAACTGGCCGTGTATCAGTGCGGGGCGGTTGCCCGGATCGCCATACGTGTCCTGCGCAGCCTGAAGCGCAGCAATGAGCATGTCCGACGCGCCTTCGCCATTGGAATGGGTGATGATCTGGATGCCATTCTCGTAACACCAGTTCACGGCATCCTGCACCTGCTCGATTGTCACCGCCGAGTACCCCTTGTAGCCTGCGGGATAGTCGCCAACCGGGTCATAGTAGGGACGGTCGCGGAGCGCGGTAAAGCCTTGCGGCGAGCCGTCGATCGTCAACTTGCAACCGCCCACGCGAATACCGTTTTCATATTCTTTCGAAACATTGTCGCCAATATAATCCCTCGCTTCCAACACATCGGGATAGGCCACGACGTCAATCGGTATCCTGCCGTCGGCCGCCATGGCCTTCAGCGACTCGACGGCAAACCCCGAGGACCGGCCGTCCTGCCCCGTGGTGTAGCCAAAACGCGCCCAGAGTTTGGACCCGGCAACCGCGAATTCCGCGAAGGCGTCCGGACCGAGTTGCTTCAGGACGGGGACGAGCGTCCCGAAAAACGCGTATTCCTCAAGAACCCCGTTCGGCGCGCCATCGGCTTCCCGCCGAATCTTGCCACCGGCCGGGTCCTGCGTCGATGCATCGTAGCCGACAATCTCAAGCGTCTTCGAGTTCGCCACGCCGAGATGGCCGGACTGGTGGACAATCACGATGGGAAGCTCCTGAGAGATCGCGTCAAGGTCTTCGCGGGTCGGGTGGCGCTTCTCGGCTAGCTGGGCGTTGTCATAGCCGAAGCCGATGATCACTCCGGCCTTCTCGACCGCATCCCTGTTTGCATCGATCCAGTCGCGCAGCGCCTGTTGCAGGCTGGCAATGTCCGTGACCCCGCCGTCCGGCGGCGAAAGAAGGTTCGCCGACAAGGCTTGCAGGCCACCGAAAACCACGTGCCCGTGACTGTCGACAAAGCCCGGCAGCATCGCCCGGCCGTCAAGATCGAACAATTCCGTCGCGTCGCCCCGGTGCGCCATGATTTCCGCAAGCGCGCCGACGGCGAGGATACGCCCGTTCTTAACCGCGACGGCCTCGGCGGTCGGCTGAGCATCGTTGATCGTGAGGATCGGTCCGCCAGTATAGATCGTGTCGGCGGCCTCCTGCGCGGTCGCGGCGCTGGTTGACATGGCAAAACCCGCCAGCCAGACAAGATTCAGCAAACGTGGCATCAGGAATACCCTCTCAAATACATCGGAAGACAAACGACTGAATAATGGTCGTGTCTATCGTGGCTAAATCGTATTGCCCGACAGACACGCATTGCAAGATTTTTCGGCCAGCCAGAGGTGTCCGCAAGCCGCCATCCCGGCGACTGAAAGCGAAGCCCCGGCTTCCTGCTACAGTTCCTCGACCGACAGCACCCCGTCCAGCGACTTGATCGCGCCCTTGATCTGCGGGTTGATCGGAAAGTCCTGGCCCAGATCCATCTCGACATCGCCCGGCAACCCCGGCGCCATCAGGCAGAGCTGGATCGGCCCCTTCGAGGCCCCGCGCGCCGCCCCGGCGGCGTCCTCGAGCACCTTGGCGACCGTTGGTACGACCTGCGCTTCGTCAACAAAGATGCGCAACCCGGTTGCTCCGGCTTCGGCCACAAGGGAATCCGCAGGGCCAACCGAGCGGCCCAGCAGCTTGAGCTGATCGGCTTCCATCGTCGCCTCGGCGGTCAGAACCACCTGCGCGCCGGTTTCCAGAAACTCGCGGCACTTCTCCAACGTGTCCGAAAACAGCGTGACCTCATAGGCGCCGGTGGGATCAGACATTTGAACGAAAGCAAAGCGGTTGCCCTTGGCCGATTTCCGCTCCTGCCGCCCGGCGACAACCCCGGCCATCTTGGCGATGAACGGACCAGACCGGGCCTTTTCCGTCACCTCGTCCAGCGTCATCACCTGTTTGCGCTTCAGCGCGGGCATGTAATCGTCCAGCGGATGCCCCGAGAGATAGAAGCCGATGGCCTTGAATTCTTCGCTGAGGCGTTCGGCCGGCAGCCAGTCCGGCGTCGGCGACAGGCGCGGTTCGGGCAGGTCGTCGCCTGCCTCGCCGAACAGAGACACCTGATTGGAGTTTTTCTGTTCATGGATCGCCGCCGAATACTGCACCAGACGGTCAAGGCTTTCGAACACGCGGCGACGGTTCTTGTCGAGCTCATCAAAAGCGCCGGCACGCGCCAGCATTTCCAGCGGACGTTTGCCGACCTTCTTCAGGTCGACCCGGCGGGCGAAGTCAAAGAGGTTGACGAACGGTTTGTCTCCCCTGCCCTGCACCACCAGATTCATCGCCTCGACGCCCACGTTTTTCAGCGCGCCGAGCGCATAGACCAGTTGGCCATCCACCACGTCGAAGGTCGCTAGCGAGCGGTTCACGCAGGGCGGCACGTAGGGCAGGCCCAGCCCCTTGCGGACCTCTTCGAAATACACCGCCAGCTTGTCGGTCAGGTGGATATCGCAGTTCATGACCCCGGCCATGAACTCGACCGGGTGGTTCGCCTTGAGCCAGCCGGTCTGATAGCTGACCACCGCATAGGCCGCCGCGTGGGACTTGTTGAAGCCGTAGTTGGCGAATTTCTCCAAGAGGTCGAACACCTCGGAGGCCTTCTTGGCGTCCACGCCGTTCTTGGCCGCGCCGGCCTCGAATTTCGGGCGTTCGGCATCCATCGCCTCTTTGATCTTCTTGCCCATCGCGCGGCGCAGCAGGTCGGCGCCGCCAAGGCTGTATCCCGCCATGACCTGCGCGATCTGCATCACCTGCTCCTGGTAGACGATGATGCCCTGCGTTTCCTCGAGGATATGGTCGATCAGCGCGTGGACCGAGGTGATCTCGCGCTGGCCGTTCTTGACCTCGCAATAGGTGGGGATGTTCTCCATCGGGCCAGGACGGTAGAGCGCCACAAGCGCCACGATGTCCTCGATGCAGGTGGGTTTCATGCGCTTGAGCGCGTCCATCATGCCCGAGCTTTCCACCTGGAACACCGCCACGGTCTTGGCCGCGGAATAGAGCTTGTACGTCGCCTCATCATCCAGCGGGATGGCGTTGATCTGGTTTTCAGCCCCCTCGGCGGGCTCATAAAGTTCAGTGCCATCGGCGGCGATGTGCAATGGGCGCCCGGATTTGAAAATCAGGTCCATCGCGTTCTGGATAACGGTCAGGGTCTTCAGACCCAGAAAGTCGAACTTTACCAGCCCGGCCTGTTCCACCCATTTCATGTTGAACTGGGTCGCGGGCATGTCCGAACGCGGGTCCTGATAGATCGGCACCAGCGCATCCAGAGGACGGTCGCCGATCACCACGCCTGCCGCGTGGGTCGAAGCATTCCGCAACAGCCCCTCGACCTGCTGGCCATAGGTCAGCAGGCGGTCGACCACCTCTTCCTCGTGCGCGGCCTCGCGCAGGCGGGGTTCGTCTTTCAGCGCCTTTTCGATGGAAACAGGTTTCACCCCCTCAACCGGGATCATCTTGGACAGGCGGTCCACCTGCCCATATGGCATTTGAAGCACCCGCCCGATGTCGCGCACTGCGGCCTTGGACAAGAGCGCGCCGAAGGTGATGATCTGACCCACTTTGTCGCGGCCGTATTTCTGCTGCACGTAACGGATCACCTCTTCGCGGCGATCCATGCAGAAGTCGATGTCGAAGTCGGGCATCGAGACCCGTTCGGGGTTCAGGAAGCGTTCGAACAGCAGGCTGTAGCGCAGCGGGTCAAGGTCGGTGATCGTCAGCGCATAGGCCACCAGCGAGCCCGCGCCCGAGCCCCGCCCCGGCCCGACCGGAATGTCGTGATCCTTGGCCCATTGGATGAAATCCGCGACGATCAGAAAGTAGCCGGGGAAACCCATGCTTTCGATGATGCCCAGTTCGAAATCCAGACGTTCCTGGTATTCCTCGGGCGTCACCGCATGCGGGATCACGGCCAGACGTTTCTGCAAGCCCTCATTGGCGATGCGCCGCAGCTCGGCCACCTCGTCATCCGCGAATTTCGGCAGGATCGGGTCGCGTCGATAGGCCATGAACGCGCAGCGTCTGGCGATCTCGACGGTGTTTTCGATGGCCTCGGGCAAGTCGGCGAACAGGGTCGCCATCTCTTGTTGTGACTTGAAGTAGTGCTGCGCCGTCAGACGACGGCGGCCTTCCTGCTGGTCGACATAGGCCCCTTCCGATATGCAGATCAGCGCGTCATGCGCTTCGTACATGTCCGGCGTCGGGAAATAGACGTCATTCGTGGCGACCAGCGGCAGGTTCTTGGCATAGGCCATCTCGACATGGCCGCGTTCTGTCAGGCGTTCGGCCTCGGGTTGGCCATCTTCACCCGGATGGCGCTGAAGCTCGATATAAAACCGGTTGGGGAACATTGCCGCCAGCCGATCGACCAACGCTTCGGCCGCCGGGCGCTGACCCTGTTGCAGCAGCATCCCGACCGGGCCGTCAGGTCCACCGGACAGGCAGATCAACCCTTCAGATCGGTCGGCCAGTTCTTCCAAAGTGACCTGAGGCAGTTGCCCGCCCTTGTCCACATAGAGACACGTGCTGAGTTTCATCAGGTTTTCGTACCCGGTCTCGGACTGCGCCAGTAGCACCAGAGGCGCCGGCGTTTTTGGCTTCTCGCCCGGCTGGGCCTGGACATAGGTCAGATCGACCTGGCACCCCATGATCGGCTGTACCCCGGCGCCGCTTGCGGTGACCGCGAATTCCAGCGCCGAAAACATCGAATTGGTATCCGTCACGGCGACCGCCGGCATTTCCATCTTCTCGCACAGGCCCGGCAGCTTTTTCAGCCGCACGGCGCCTTCCAGAAGGGAATATTCAGTGTGAACGCGGAGGTGGATGAATCGTGGAGAACTGCTCATGACGCCCAAGCTACCCCAGCCGGCTGCGCGGCAAAAGACTGAACCGCGTTGCGTTTGCCGCAAAAAAAATCGCCATTGATTATTCGGCTTTTTCAGAAGGTGCTTCGGGATTGACTGGGCGTCGCAATCAAAAACCGCTTTATTTACAAGTGGCTGCCCATTAATCAGAAAAGGCGGTCTCAGGCCGTATACGTCTAATGGTGTATAACAGAGGCGGTTTTTCTTGCCAGACAAGCCGCGCTGTTTCTAACATCTCATGGCAAGCAATTCGCCCGCCACTCTTTCTACGTCGCATCGAAGGAGGGCCACAAGGGCGCAACCGGGTAAGGCGACGGGTTTCTCGAATGAACATCACGTTTCTTCTGAACGGAGAGACAGTGGAGTTGGCTGATATCGATCCGACAGCCACCCTGCTGGATTGGCTGCGCGAAGATCGCGGCCTGACCGGCACAAAGGAAGGCTGCAACGAAGGCGATTGCGGGGCTTGCACCGTGATGGTGACGGATGACGAAGGCGCCAAGGCACTGAACTCGTGCATTCTGTTTCTGCCGCAGCTGCACGGCAAAGCGGTGCGCACGGTTGAAGGCGCCAGCGGCCCGAATGGCGAAGCGCACCCGGTTCAGCAGGCAATGGTTGATCTGCACGGTTCGCAATGCGGCTTCTGCACACCCGGTTTCGTCATGTCGATGGTGGCCGGGCACACGAACGGTGCAACGGACCATGACACTTTGCTAGCAGGCAACCTGTGCCGCTGCACCGGCTATGCGCCGATCATTCGCGCAGCGAAAGCGGCCGAGGAACAGCCCGTTCCGGTTTGGGTCAAAGATAAACCACCTGCAACGATTGCCGCTGCGCGCATACTGCCAACCTCATCCGACGAGTTGGCCGCCGTATATGCCGAGAACCCGAATGCGACACTGGTCGCTGGTGCGACCGATGTGGGCCTTTGGGTTACCAAGCAACTGCGCGAACTGGACCCGGTGATCTTCCTCAACCGCTGTAATGATTTGAAGAAGATCACGCTCAGCGGTGAAGAAGTCCGCTTTGGCGCAATGGTCGACATGAATCGCATGAGCGCGGCGATGGCCGATCTGCATCCGTCCTATGCCGAGATGATCCGCCGCTATGCCAGCGTGCAAGTGCGCCATGCGGCCACCGTGGGCGGCAATATCGCAAACGGTTCGCCCATCGGGGACAACCCGCCCGCGCTGATCGCGCTGGGGGCGACGCTGCATCTGCGCAAGGGCGACGAGCGGCGGTCGATCCCGCTGGAAGAGTTCTTCATCGACTACGGCAAACAGGATCGGGTTCCGGGCGAGTTTGTGGAAGCCGTCAGCTTCCCCCGCCAGCCAGATCGCCTGAAGGCTTACAAGCTCAGCAAACGGTTCGATCAGGATATTTCGGCCGTCTGCGGCTGTTTCAACATAACCGTTTCGGAGGGCAGCGTCACACAGGCGCGCATCGCCTATGGTGGCATGGCTGCTATTCCGAAACGGGCAACCCATGTCGAGGCCGCTTTGGTCGGCAAACCGTGGACGCGCAAGACCGTTGACGCCGCGCTGCCATCGTTTGCCGACGACTTTTCGCCACTCACGGATATGCGCGCCTCGGCTCTGTATCGACTGGAAACCGCCAAGGCGATGCTGCAACGGTATTTCCTGGAAGATCAGGGCGAGATCACCAATGTGCTGGAGGTGTCAGCATGAGTGTGACGCAAGCCCTGCCCCACGACGCCGCCCCTTTGCACGTTTCGGGCGCGGCGCGGTACGTGGATGACATCCCGACACCCAAGGGCACGCTGCACCTGGCCTTTGGCCTGAGCCCGATCGCCAAGGGCAAGATCACCGCAATGGATCTGTCGGCTGTCAAAAACGCCGAGGGTGTCGTGATGGTTATGACGGCAGAGGACCTGCCTTTCGCCAACGATGTCTCGCCCTCGATCCACGATGAGCCGCTGCTGTCGGACGGCACGGTGCACTATATAGGCCAGCCCGTGTTCCTGGTTGTCGCCACCAGCCATCTGGCCGCCCGCAAAGCGGCGCGATTGGGCAAGGTCGACTATGCCGAGGAAACGCCGATCCTGACGATCGCGGACGCCTTGGCCGCCGACAGCCGGTTTGAAGACGGTCCACGCATCTATGCCAAGGGTGATGCGGATGCGGCCATTGCCAGTGCGCCGCATGTGATCGAAGGTTCGTTCGAATTGGGCGGGCAGGAGCATTTCTATCTGGAAGGTCAGGCCGCGCTGGCCGTTCCGAATGAAGGTGCGGATATGCTGGTGCATTCCTCGACCCAGCACCCGACCGAGATTCAGCACAAGGTGGCCGACGCACTGGGTGTTCCGATGCACGCCGTCCGGGTCGAGACCCGCCGCATGGGCGGAGGGTTTGGCGGCAAGGAAAGTCAGGGCAACGCTTTGGCAGTGGCCTGCGCCGTGGCCGCCCGCGCAACCGGCAAGGCCTGCAAGATGCGCTATGACCGTGACGATGACATGATCATCACCGGCAAGCGCCACGCTTTCCGCATTTCGTACAAGGCCGGGTTCGATGAGCATGGCCATATTCAGGGCGTCTCATTCCACCACTATGCGATCTGCGGCTGGGCGCAGGACCTGTCGTTGCCCGTGGCCGACCGGGCGATGCTGCACTCGGACAACGCCTACCTTTTGCCGAACGCCCGGATCGAAAGCCACCGCTTGAAGACCAACACCCAATCTGCCACCGCCTATCGCGGGTTCGGCGGCCCGCAAGGCATGGTCGGCATCGAACGGATCATGGACCATGCCGCGCATACGCTGGGTTTGGATCCCGTCGAACTGCGCCGCCGGAATTACTATGCACCCGCGCACGCCGTGGCCGAGAGCACACCGACAGAAAAACCACTGGGGCATCCCGATCCGCACGAAGACCTGACCAGCCGCGGCGCCGTTGAAATGGGTGACGCACCGGTGCGTCCTCTGCCTGCCGGCGGCAACACCACACCCTATGGGATGGAGGTCAGCGATTTCGAACTGCACGGCATGACCGAGGCGTTGCTGAAATCCAGCGACTATGCCGCGCGCAAGGCCGCTGTCGCGAAATGGAATGCCGAGAACAGTGTAATCAAAAAGGGCATCGCCTTTTCCCCGGTCAAGTTTGGTATCTCGTTCACGCTGACCCACCTCAATCAGGCGGGTGCGCTGGTGCATGTCTATCAGGACGGATCAGTCCACCTGAATCACGGTGGCACCGAGATGGGCCAGGGCCTGTTCCAGAAGGTCGCACAGGTCGCAGCGTCGCGCTTTGGCATACCGTTGGAGATGGTGAAAATCACCGCAACCGACACGGCGAAAGTACCGAACACGTCTGCGACGGCGGCATCTTCGGGAAGTGACCTGAACGGTATGGCGGTGAAGGCCGCATGCGACACGATCCGTGATCGGATGGCCGCCTATATTGCGGAACGTCATCAGGCCGATCCATCAACGGTCACGTTCTCGGATGGGCATGTCTCGGTCTCAGAAGAACGCTACACCTTCGCCGAAGCCGCCGCACTGGCCTATCAAGGGCGCGTCAGCCTGTCGGCGACCGGGTTCTACAAGACGCCCAAGATCGAGTGGGACCGGATCGCCGGGCGCGGTCGCCCTTTCTTTTACTTTGCCTACGGCGCTTCCGTTACCGAGGTGGCGGTGGACACTCTGACCGGTGAAAACCGAATTCTGCGAACGGATATCCTGCATGACGCGGGCGCGTCGCTGAATCCGGCTTTGGACATAGGTCAGGTTGAGGGCGGCTATGTACAGGGTGCAGGGTGGCTGACGACCGAAGAGCTGGTCTGGGATGACACGGGCAACCTGCGCACGCACGCGCCTTCGACCTACAAGATTCCGGCCTGCTCGGACCGGCCGGACATCTTCAACGTCAGGCTTTGGGATGGCGAAAACCGCGAGGACACCATCTATCGTTCGAAAGCTGTGGGCGAGCCGCCTTTCATGCTGGGGATCTCGGCCTGGCTGGCGCTGTCGAACGCGGTTGCCGCCTGCGGAGACAGATACCCGGCCCTGAACGCTCCGACCACGGCCGAAGAGGTTTGGCGCGGGGTCCAGAGGATGAAGGGAGGCACCTGATGGGATTTGACCTTAAGGCTTTGAGGGAGGCGGTCAAAACCCACGGGAAAGTGGTTCGGGTGGTCATCGCCGGGATCAAAGGGTCGTCCCCGCGCGAGGTGGGTGCTGCGATGCTGGTCTGGACGGACGGGCAAAGCGGAACCATCGGTGGTGGTACGCTGGAATACCAGGCCGCAGAGGCCGCACGATCGCAAACAGTCGCCACGCGCCTGACGCATCACACGCTGGGACCGGACATGGGCCAATGTTGCGGCGGAGCGGTCTCGTTGTTCAGCGAAGTCTATGATCTCAAGAAGGTTGAAACGCTGGATGATACGATCATTGCACGATCAGCATCCGGTGGTGCCGTGCCTCTTTCGGTCAAGCGAGTGCTGGCGGCAGCACGCAGTCAGGGTATTGCACCCGAAACACGCCTGATCGACGGCTGGATGATCGAACCGGTGCATAAACCGGCACGAAACCTGTGGATCTGGGGCGCAGGTCACGTCGGACGGGCGCTGGTGGATGTTCTGTCCCCCCTGCCCGATCTTGCGATCACTTGGGTCGATACCGGCCCCGAGCGCTTTCCGGACGTGATTCCTGCAGGCGTGACCGATCTGCCAGCGACGAAACCGGTCGAACTTGTGCGACATGCACCGCCCAATGCCGAGCACCTTGTGCTGACTTATTCACACAATCTGGATTTAGAGTTGTGCAACAGGCTGCTTTTGCACGATTTCCGCTTTGCGGGACTGATCGGCTCGGCTACCAAATGGGCGCGGTTCAGATCGCGGCTGGCGGCTCTTGGGCATCCGCCCGACCGGATAAGCCGGATTACCTGCCCGATTGGTGACCCGTCGCTGGGCAAACACCCGCAGATGATCGCCGTGGGCGTCGCAGCGCAACTGCTGCGCCCGGCCCGGCAGAATGAGTTGAAGAAGGACCTGAGCGCGTGACCACTCCATTGCTGAGCCTGCAAGGGTTGACCAAAGCCTATCCCGGTGTCGTGGCCAATGACCAGGTGTCCTTTGATATCGGTGAGGGCGAAGTTCACGCCTTGTTGGGGGAAAACGGGGCCGGGAAATCCACGTTGGTCAAGATGATCTATGGGCTGGTGAAACCTGACAGTGGCACCATGCTGTTACGCGGTCAGCCCTTTGCGCCGCCTGAACCCCGCGCCGCGCGGGCTGACGGAATTGCGATGGTGTTCCAGCATTTTTCGCTGTTTGACGCGCTGAACGTGGCCGAGAACATCGCCTTGGGGATGGAAAATCCGCCGGCCATGGGTGATCTGGCCTCGCGCATCCGCGAAGTGTCCGAAACCTATGGCCTGCCGCTGGATCCGTTCCGCACTGTCGGCGATCTGTCCGCCGGGGAACGCCAGCGTGTTGAAATTATCCGTTGCCTCCTGCAAGACCCGAAACTGCTGATCATGGACGAACCGACCTCGGTGTTGACCCCGCAGGAGGTCGAGATCCTGTTCGAGACGCTGAACAAGTTGCGGTCCGAGGGCACATCGATCCTGTATATCTCGCACAAGCTGGAAGAGATACGGACCCTGTGTGATCACGCCACGATCCTGCGTCTGGGCAAGAATGTGGGCGAGTGTGTCCCCTCTGAGACCTCGGCCCGCGACATGGCCGAGCTGATGGTGGGAACGGCCCTGCAAACCCCGGAACGTTCGGAGCGTGAATTTGGCGCAGTGACGCTGGATGTCAGCGGGCTGTCGGTGCCTTCTCCGTCAGAATTCGGCACCGCATTGCGTAACGTGCATTTGACCGTCCGCAAGGGCGAGGTTCTGGGCATTGGCGGCGTTGCGGGCAACGGGCAGGATGAATTGCTGGGCGTTCTGTCCGGCGAAATCCTGACATCTGCCGACGCGATCAAGTTCAACGGTCAGGCGATCGGCAAGCTGGGTCCGACTGCGCGACGCAAACTTGGCGTGTTGACCGCGCCCGAAGAGCGGCTGGGCCATGCCGCCGCCCCGAACATGAGCCTGACCGAAAACGCCCTGTTGACCGGGTCGGTTCGAGAGGGTCTGGAAAGCAACGGCTTTCTGAAATGGGCCGAGACCAAGAGCTTTGCGGAGAAGATCATCGAGATTTTTGACGTCCGGACACCCGGCCCGGACAACGCGGCGCGGTCCTTGTCCGGGGGGAACCTACAGAAATTCGTGATCGGACGCGAAGTGCTGCAAAACCCGGATGTGCTGGTGGTGAACCAGCCAACCTGGGGCGTGGATGCCGCAGCGGCGGCGGCCATCCGGCAAGCCATTCTCGACCTGGCGGCAAAGGGAACGGCGGTTGTCTGCATCTCTCAGGATCTGGATGAGTTGATGGAAATCTCGGACAGCTTTGCTGCGCTGAACGAGGGCCGCCTGAGTGCACCACGTCCGACAACCGGACTGACAGTAGACGAAATCGGGCTGATGATGGGCGGTGCCCACGGAATGGAGGTGGCGCATGTGTGATCTGTTGGGCCGCCTTCGGCGAGAGTATTTGAGAAAAGATGAAGAAGTCAGGGGAACGAGCTGATGATTGTGCTGGAGAAACGTCCTCAGCCTTCCAGGGTCTGGTCTTATGCGACGCCGTTGATTGCAGTTTTGGCGACGATGTTTTTTGGCGGAGTACTGTTCGCCATACTGGGCAAGAATCCGGTTGAAGCCATCGGCACCATCTTCTGGGAACCTCTTTTTGGTGAATTTGCCTTTTATTACCGCCCGCAGCTGCTGGTGAAAGGCGCTCCGCTGGTGCTTATCGCCATCGGTCTGTCGCTGGGCTTTCGTGCAGGCATCTGGAACATCGGGGCCGAGGGACAGTATATCATGGGCGCCATCTTCGGGGCGGGTGCCGGGCTGGCCTTTTACCCTTTGGACGCCTTCTATATCTTTCCGATCATGGTGATTGCCGGCGCCTTCGGCGGCTGGTTGTGGGCGATGATCCCCGCCTTCCTGAAGGTGCGTTTCGGCACCAACGAAATTCTCGTCTCGTTGATGCTGGTCTACGTGGCCGAGCAGATGCTGGCCTCGGTTTCTCTGGGTTTGCTGAAGAACCCCGAAGGGTTCGGCTTTCCGGGGTCCCGCAATCTGCAATCCTATGACAGTGCGCACAATGCAGAACTGATCGCTGGATCCGGCATGCACTGGGGTGTTGTGACCGCGTTGATCGCAGTGATCTTTGCCTATGTCCTGCTGAACCGGCACATGCTGGGCTTTCACATCCGCCTGACCGGCGAAGCACCGCGCGCCGCGAAATTTGCGGGTGTGAACCCGGCCCGGTTGATCCTGTTCTGTCTGGGTTTGTCCGGCGCGCTTGCAGGACTTGCAGGCATGTTCGAGGTTTCCGGCCCTTCAGGCGTGGTCAGCATCGATTTCAACGTGGGCTACGGTTTCACTGCTATCATCGTGGCCTTTTTGGGCCGTCTGCACCCTGTGGGCATTCTGCTGGCCGGTGGACTGATGGCGCTGACCTATATCGGTGGTGAAATCGCGCAGTCTCAGCTGGGCCTGCCTGCCGCTGCCATTCAGGTGTTCCAGGGCATGCTGCTGTTCTTCCTGCTGGCCTTCGACCTATTGACCAACTACCGCATCCGTGCGGCCCGTAACGAGGTGGCGTGACCCATGGACCTTGGTGAAATCAATCCCGTACTTCTGGTCGCTTCACTGATGGTGGCCGCGACCCCCTTGCTGCTTGCTGCGATCGGAGAGCTGGTCGTTGAGAAAGCAGGCGTTCTGAACCTCGGCGTCGAAGGCATGATGATTGTCGGTGCGATCAGTGGCTTCGCGATTTCGGTCGAGACGGGCTCGCCCTGGCTGGGCTTTGTTGCTGCTGCGATCGGCGGCGCTGTTCTATCGCTGCTGTTCGTCTTGCTCACGCAGTTTGCGCTGGCCAATCAGGTGGCCAGTGGTCTGGCACTGACCCTGTTTGGTCTGGGGTTCAGCGCGTTGATGGGGCAAAGCTATGTGGGGATCAAACCCCCCAGTATGGGCGACATCCATATTCCGCTGATCAGCGATATTCCGGTTGTCGGTCCGATCCTGTTTCAACATGACCCGATCCTGTACGTGGGCATCGCAATCACGGCAGCCGTCTGGGCGGTGCTTAAATACACCCGTCTTGGCCTGATCCTGCGGGCAGTCGGTGAAAACCACGATGCCGCGCATGCGCTGGGCTACAAGGTGATCAAGATCCGCATTCTGGCCATCATGTTTGGCGGCGCCTGCGCTGGTCTGGGCGGGGCCTATATCAGCCTGATCCGCGTGCCGCAGTGGACCGAGGGCATGACCGCCGGTGTCGGCTGGATCGCATTGGCCCTTGTTGTCTTTGCAAGCTGGAAGCCGTGGCGTGTCCTGCTGGGTGCCTATTTGTTCGGCGGCATTACCGTGTTGCAGCTTAATTTGCAGGCGGCAGGCGTTGCCATTCCCGTCGAGTATCTGGCAATGTCGCCCTATATCATCACGATCCTTGTGCTTGTGATCCTTTCGGCCGACAAGAGCAGCGCACCTGCCTCGCTGGGCCGGACCTTCCATGCCTCACACTAGGGGCCAACAGTACCAACTTGGGGAGTAACACATGAAATTCACTGCACTTCTGACGAGCGCCGCCATGGCGCTGGGTCTGGCCTCGGGGGCCATGGCCGAAGACAAGACCAAGGTCGGTTTCGTCTATGTCGGCCCGGTCGGCGATGGCGGCTGGACCTATGAACATGACAAGGGCCGGCAGGCCGTTGAAAAAGAGTTCGGCGACAAGGTTGAAACCGTATTCGTTGAATCCGTTCCCGAAGGCCCGGATGCCGAGCGTGTGATGACCCAGATGGCGCTGGAAGGCGCGGATCTGATCTTTACCACCTCGTTTGGCTACATGGACCCGACCATCAACGTGGCCAAGAAATTCCCGGACGTGAAGTTCGAGCACGCAACCGGCTATAAAACCGCCGACAACGTCTCGGTCTACTCGGCCCGTTTCTACGAAGGTCGCGCGGTTCAGGGCCACATCGCCGGTAAAATGACCAAGTCGAACATCATCGGCTATATCGGCTCCTACCCGATCCCCGAGGTGATCCGCGGCATCAACTCGGCCTATATCCACGCCAAGAAGGTGAACCCGGATGTCGAGTTCAAGATCGTCTGGGCCTACACATGGTTCGACCCGGCGAAAGAAGCTGACGCCGCCACTGTTTTGATCGAACAGGGCGCGGACGTAATCCTGCAACACACCGATTCGACAGCGCCGCAGGCAGCAGCGCAAGAAGCCGGCAATGTGATCACCTTCGGTCAGGCGTCGGACATGAGCGAGTACGCACCGCTTCCGCGTGTGTCATCGATCATCGACAACTGGGCCCCCTATTACATCGCGCGGACAAAAGCGGTAATGGACGGGACCTGGACGTCTTCCAACACCTGGGACGGTATCGGAGCAGGAATGGTTGAAATCGGTGAGATTTCGGACGCGGTTCCCGCAGATGTCAAGGAAGAGGCGCTGGCCCTGAAGGCGGCGCTTGCAGATGGCAGCTATCACGCGTTCACCGGTCCGCTGAAGAAGCAGGACGGCAGCGACTGGCTGGCTGAAGGCGAAACCGCTGACGACGGCACGCTGGCAGGCATGAACTTCTATGTCGAAGGGCTGGAAGGCGAAATTCCGCAGTAAGCTGTATCGTTAAGGAACGGAAAGGGCCCGCAATCCGTGTGCGGGCCCTTTTTTGTGCTGTGCGCACCTGAAGTGCCGAACAACGAATGAGTTTACCTCGTCAGCGCAATCGAGCTCAGATCCATCACGCCCTGCCCTGCCTTCGCCACCCCACCACGCTGAGACAGGCAAACAAGACTGCGGCGACGCAGACAATCGATGGCCCCGCCGGAGTATCGAACACATAAGCTGCCCGTAACCCCGCAACTGAGGAAATCGCGCCTATTGCTGCCGCTATCAACGCCATTGATTCGGGCGATCGGGCCAGATTTCGTGCCGCTCCCGCGGGAATGATCAGCATCGCCGCAATCAGCAATACCCCCACGACCTTGATCGCAACAGCCACGGTTACCGCCAGAGACAGAGTCAGAATCAACTGTTCCCGCCTCGGGTCGAACCCACTGGCATAGGCCAGTTCCTCATTCAATGTGGCCGTCAAAAGCTGAGCCCATCGCCAAGCGATCAGCGCCACGACAAGCGCCGCGCCGCCCCAGATCACAAGCAGATCCGAACGGGATACCGCAAGAATATCGCCGAACAGATATGCCATCAAATCAATGCGGACGCCGGACAAAAACGAAACGGCGACCAGACCGAAAGCCAAGGCGGAATGCGCCATAACCCCCAGCAGCGTGTCCATCGCATAGCCACGACCCGCCAACAAAGTGACCGTCAGCGCCATAATCAACGCAACAGCCAGCGCACCGGTGAAGATCGACATCTGAAAGGTCAGTGACAGGGCCACGCCCAGAATCGCGGCATGTGCGGTTGCATCACCGAAATACGCCATGCGGCGCCACACTACGAAACATCCAAGAGGTGCCGCCGCAAACGCAACGCCAATACCTGCAAGCGTTGCACGCATCATGAAATCGTCAAGCATCATTCCGCCGCTTCCTGAGGATCTGCATCATGGTCGTGGTGGTGATCATGCTCGTGCCGGTACAGGGCAAGCGCACCGCCTGTTCCCGTTCCGAACAAGGCCCGGTATTCGGGTGCCGAAGCGACCACCGCCGGCGATCCTTCACAGCACACATGGCCGTTCAGACAAATCACCCGGTCTGAGGCGCTCATGACCACGTGCAATTCGTGACTGATCATCAGGATTGCACATCCGGTTTCGCGGCGCACGGCCTCAATCTGCTGATAGAAACTCGCCGATCCGCGCTGGTCCAGCCCCTGGGTTGCCTCATCCAGCAGAAGGAGGTCAGGCTGGTTGATCAACGCCCGCGCCAGCAACACACGCTGAAACTGCCCGCCGGACAGTTGCGACATCTGACGTTTCAACAGATCCGGGACGCCCGCTTTTTCCAATGCCTCGACGCACTGACGGCCGGAGACACGGTCGGTCAGTCGCATGAATCTCTCGACCGAGATTGGCAACGTGGGATCCACGTGCAGTTTCTGCGGCACGTACCCGATCTTCAATCCGGGTTTCAGCGATACATGCCCGGCACTTGGCCTGGTCGCACCGATGATGGCGCGCAACAGGCTGGTTTTGCCCGACCCGTTCGGCCCGACGATGGTGACGATCTCGCCGGGTTCGACAGCCATGTCCACATGGCTGAGAACAGTGTTTGAACCATAGCGAACACTGAGATTCTCGACTGAGACGAGCGTCATTTTCAGGCCTTTTCGGTGCAGTCGGGGCAAAGTCCCTCGGCTTCTACAACCGTTCGCTCGATCTCGAAACCCGCTGCGCGCGCAGCGGCACCCAGAACACCTTTGGCCGGCGTGGACTGCGCCTCGGCAACAGCATCGCATTTTCTGCAAATCATGAATGCCGGCGAATGCGACGCGCCGGGATGAGAGCAGGCAACAAATGCATTCAGCCGCTCGATCTTGTGAACGAACCCGTTTTGAACAAGGAAATCAAGCGCCCGATAGGCGACCGGAGGTTGAGACCCGAACCCTTCCTCTCGCAGGCGGTCAAGAATTGCATAGGCACCAAGGGCCCGATGCTCTTGCAGCAGCATTTCCAAGACCTTGCGGCGAACCGGCGTCAGGCGCAGCCCCTCGCCCTTGCAGCGCGCCTCGGCGGATACCAACGCAGTTTTGACGCAACTCTGATGGTCATGTTCCTGAAACCCGACCGGGGCCGCCTCATCGACAGAGACAGGATTCGTATCGCTTGTCATGTTATTTCATATCATGTATTGCCACTCGTAACGTTATAAAATCACACAGAGGGTCTGATGTCCAGAAAGCTTCTTCCAGTTTCGATCACGGTTGCATTGATGGGAGGAACGGCCATCGCGGACGTTCCGAACGTCGCGGTTGATATCGCACCGATCCACTCGCTCGTTTCCCGGGTTATGGACGGCGTCGGAACACCGGCCCTGATCGTCGCACCCGGTGCCTCGCCTCATGAATACAACCTGCGCCCGTCCGAGGCGGCCGCATTGCAGGATGCCGATCTGGTGTTCTGGGTAGGAGAAGACCTGACACCTTGGATGGAAAGTGCCATCGAAACCCTTGCCGACAGTGCGACGGTCACGTCCCTTCTTAACGCGGATGGTACGGTTCTTCTGGAGTTCCGCGAAAGCGCTGTTTTCGAGGCACACGATCATGGCAGCGAAGACGAACATGATCATGATGATGAGCACATCGAAGACGACGGGCACGATCACGATGATCATGAACATGGTCACGACGACCATGCAAAGGATGATGACCACGAGCATGATCACGACGACCACGCCAAGGATGATGATCACGGTCACGAAGAACATGCAGATCACGAAAAGCACGATGAGCATCATGATCACGCGCATGGCGCGCACGACCCACATGCGTGGCTTTCACCGACGAATGCAGAAACCTGGCTGAACCTGATCGCCGCGCAGCTGTCGTCTGCCGACCCGGACAATGCTGGTGCATATTTTTCCAATGCCACAGCCGCGCGCGCTGAAATGGCCGCGCTGTCTGAACAAGTGGCCGAGACGCTTGGACCGGTTCGCGGAGGAAGCTTCGTCGTATTCCACGACGCCTACCAGTATTTCGAGGATGCATTTGACTTTCCGGCCGCAGGTGCGATTTCCATCGCCGACGCCGCGGACCCGAGCCCGGCTCGTATCGCCGAGATTCAAAGCCGTATCCGCGAAGAAGGTATCAAATGCGTTCTCGCCGAGCCGCAGTTCAACCCCGGCATCGTCAAAACCGTGCTGGACGGGACCGAGGCCAAAACGGGCGTAATCGATCCGCTGGGCTCTGATCTGGAACCCGGAGCCGATCTCTACCCGCAAGTCATTCTCAACATGGCGAGAACCTTGGCCGAGTGTCTCTAGCCCTGTTGCAAACCCGGCTTAGGTTGAGAAACTGGCCGGGTTCAACCTTTCAGGAGACGGGGCGGATCAACTCGGCGACCGAAAAAAACGGCAACCTCTTCATACTCTACGGCGGTGCCAAGGAAACCGGGCACTGCCGCCTCTCCGACCAAGCGTGTTGCAACCAAACAAACCTTCAGGAACACGTCGCAATCACCAACGTGCTTGTCGGATCGCCTCGGAAACTGATTGGTCTCGCGCCTTGAGAAGTTCTTTCAGGAAGGTGATTTCAAACCCAACCTTTTCAGGGCTGCCTCCGCGGCCCGCGTCCACCGTTCCCGTAGGGCAGCGTTGGTGCTGTGGCGCAGGCCAAGTGATCTCAGATGCTCAAATCGTTTCGGGTCATCCTTCCCGAAAGACACCGCTACGCGTGGCCACCAATAGTCCACTGCGTCTTGCATGTCTTGCGACTCTCCGTTTTCAACCAGCTTCACGGCGCCTTCCAACGCCAGTTCGCCGTGATGTGCCTCGATCGGTGCGATCTGCCGGAAAGCCTCGGCCAGTGGCTGGTAAGAGACGGTCGAGAACTCGGCCAGTTGCTCAGCCACGGCACGGCTCATCAGCAGGTTCATGACGACGGCATCAGTCCAACCGGAAATCGGATAATTGAACACCGCAAGCCGCATGTCATGTTCGCTGCGGGTTGCGCCGATATCCGCTTTTCGATCCAACCGGGCAGTCCACGGGTGATGCGTGGCATAACGATCCGTGTCGGCGCCGAACTCACCCATGATTTTCAGAACCCGGTCCGCATGGTCCGTCTTTTCCAGCACGATCTTCGCCGCCGCGATGCGTTCCTTTATGCCGGGGCCCTGGTTGATGACATCAGCAAAGCCTGCGGCACCTGCGAGTTCGCTGTCCACAAACGTAGCCATCAGTTTCATCAGCTCGGCGCGGTAACGCGGGGGTACGTTGGTCGGATTGGTCAGCACTCCGCCTGCGGCCAGATAGCTGTCAAGTGTCATGGCGTCGGTCATTGATCCTCTCCCTTTACTGGTCGTAGTCCACGACCACGCGGTCGGTCACCGGGTAAGCCTGACAACTCAGCACGTAACCTTTTTCGACCTCGTAATCTTCCAGCGCGTGGTTGGCGAGCATCTCGACTTCGCCCTCAAGAACACGGCAGCGGCAGGTTGAACAGACCCCGGCCTTGCAGGCGTAAGGTGCGTCCATGGCATTTTCCAGGGCGGCATCCAGAATGGACTGATCCTTCGGCAAGGTGACGGTCTGCGTCGCGCCGTCCAGTGTGATCGAAGCACTGGTCTGGTTTGCCTGCGTGCCTGCGTCGGCCGCGTCTGCCCTGCGTCTGGCCCGACCCGGCTGGGCGCTGGCGAAGAGTTCGAACTTGATCTGGCTGTCCTCAAGACCGTGTTCCCGCAGAGCGGCGGCAATACCCAGCATCATCGGCTCTGGTCCGCAGATGAATGCGGTGTCTGCATTCTTGACATCGATCCAGTGCTTGAACAGCTCGCGGCATTTTTCCTGCGTCACCAGACCGGTGAACAGATCAATCTCCTGCGCGTCGGTTTCCAGAATGTGGATGACGTTCAGCCGGCCCATATAGAGGTTTTTCAGATCCTCCAGTTCCTCGCGGAACATGATCGTGTTGATGCCCTTGTTGGCATAGATCAGCGTAAATCGGGATTTGGGTTCGCGTGCCAACGTGGTTTTGAGGATCGACAAAACAGGCGTGATCCCCGATCCGCCGGCGAAGCCAACGTATTGTTTTTCCGCATCCGCATCGATGGGCACGTGAAAATTGCCCATGGGCGGCATTGCCTGCACGACGTCACCTATGTTGAGCTCTTCATTTGCCCAGCTTGAGAACGCGCCACCCTCGACGCGTTTTATGCCAACCTGAAGAACACCGTCATCCTTGCCGGCACAGATGGAGTAGGAGCGGCGCAGTTCTTCACCGTCGAATTCGCGCCGGAACGTCAGGTACTGGCCGGCGGCGAAGTCGAACTGTTCCGCTGCGCCGTTAACAGGTTCAAGCGTAACGACAACCGCATCGCGGATGGTTTTGTGGATGTCGGTGACTTTCAAGTCGTGAAAACGTGCCATCCGGTGCTCCTCCTCAGATGCACTTGAAATAGTCAAAGGGTTCCAGACAGTCCGCGCAGCGCCAATGGGCCTTGCACGGGGTCGAGCCGAACTGGCTGACCTTTTCGACTGCTTTACTGCCGCAATGGGGGCAGCGATCCGGGCCGCCCGCGGGTTGCGGCGGCGCAATTCCATAATCTTCCAGCTTGGCGCGGCCTTTTTCGCTGAGCCAATCGGTGGTCCAGGCGGGTGAAATGCTGGTTTCTATGCGCAGATCCCCGATGCCGTGATCGCGCAAGGCGGTTTCGATATCCATACTGATGATGGATGTCGCCGGGCAACCGGAATACGTTGGCGTGACGGTTACGACCAGCGTATCAGCGTCCCAGCGCACATCGCGCACAATGCCCAAATCCACGACGGAAATCACCGGGATTTCGGGATCGGGCACGGCATCCAGCCAGCTCCATATCTGGTCAGTCGAGACCCGCATCCGCTTTTACCACTTTGCTCCGGGATAGGCGCGTTGCAGCCATTGCATCTGCGTCAGCAGATGGCCCAGATGTTCGGTATGCATGCGCCCGTTGCGGCCGCCTTTATGGGCAAAACGGCTTTCCGGAATGGTCAGCGTCGCCTGATTGAGGACCCGCTCAACCAGAGCGTCGTATTCCTCTCGCAAATCCGCCGGGTTCGGCGCGATCCCTGCGGCGACCATCTGGGCGTCCACCTCGTCGCTGGCAAACATCTCGCCCACATAGGGCCACAGGTAATCCAGTGCGTCCTGCATCCGTGCATGACTTTCCTCGGTTCCGTCGCCAAGCCCGACAACCGTGTCGCCCGAACGTTCCAGATGGTAGGTCACTTCCTTGCTGGCCTTGGCGGCGATTGCCGCGACCCGCTCGTCCGAGGAAGCCATCAGCCGCCCCAGCATGATCGAGTGCCACGCATCGAACAGGAATTGACGCATCAGCGTACGGCCGAAATCGCCGTTCGGCACCTCGACCAGCAACACGTTGCGGAAATCCCAGGCGTCGCGCAGGAAGGCCAGATCGTCGGCGCTTTTGCCACCATCGGCCTCTCCGGCAAGGCCCAGCCACATCTGGGTCTGACCAATCAGGTCCAGCGCGGTGTTGGCCAGCGCTATGTCTTCTTCCAGAACCGGCGCATGGCCGCACCACTCACTGACACGATGGCCGAGGATCAGGGTGTTGTCCCCAATCCGCAGCAGGAATTGCAGAAATGCCTCGTCCCGGGTCATCACATTGCCCCCACTTCATCGGGAATGTCGAAGAAAGTCGGGTGGCGGTACACTTTGCTTTGGCTTGGTTCGTACAGCGGGCCTTTGTCGCTGGGCGACGAAGCCGAGATGTTGTTGGCTTCGACCACCCAGATCGAGACGCCTTCGTTACGGCGGGTGTAAACATCGCGCGCGTTCTTGATTGCCATTTCCGCGTCAGGGGCATGTAGCGAACCGACATGTCGGTGGCTCATCCCATGCTGACCGCGGATGAAGATTTCCCACAGGGGCCATTCGGTATTCATCGGGTATCCTCCTCAGGGTAAGCTTATTCAGCAGCCAGATTGCCGGCCTGTTTCTTGCGGGCGTGGGCCAACAGCCCGTCACGGACCCACTTGCCGTCGTCCCATGCCTTGTTGCGCGCGGCCAGCCGATCCACGTTGCACGGGCCGTTGCCCTTGATCACGTCAAAGAATTCCGACCAGTCGGGTTCCGTAAAGTCGTAATGCCCCCGCTCTTCGTTCCACTTCAGATCCGGATCAGGGATTGTTAGACCCAGATATTCAGCCTGCGGCACGGTCTGGTCGACGAATTTCTGGCGCAGCTCGTCATTGGTGTTGATCTTGATCTTCCACGCCATCGACTGGGCCGAATGCACCGAGTCCTTGTCGGACGGACCGAACATCATCAGTGACGGGTACCAGAAGCGGTTCATCGCATCCTGCGCCATCTTGCGTTGCTCGGGCGTACCTTCGGCCATCTTGCGAATGGCATCGTAACCCTGACGCTGGTGAAAGCTCTCTTCCTTGCAGATGCGGATCATAGCTCGCGAATACGGCCCGTAGGACGTTCTTTGCAGCGGCACCTGGTTCATGATCGCCGCCCCGTCAACCAGCCACCCGACGGCACCGATATCGGCCCAGTTCAAGGTCGGGTAATTGAAAATCGACGAATATTTCATGCGGCCATCCAGCAGCATCTCGGTCAGTTCATCGCGGCTGACACCCAACGTTTCGGCGGCACAATACAGGTAAAGACCGTGCCCGGCCTCGTCCTGCACCTTGGCGAGAAGGATCGCCTTCCGCTCCAGCGTCGGCGCGCGCGTGATCCAGTTGCCTTCCGGCAATTGGCCCACAATCTCGGAATGAGCGTGCTGTCCAATCTGACGGATCAGCGTCTTGCGATACCCGTGCGGCATCCAGTCCTTTGGCTCGATCTTGATGTCCGCGTCGATCCGCGCCTGGAATTCAGCAAGCTTGTCCGGATCTTCATTCGACGCTTCGGATTCTACCATCTGAGCATACATGTCCCGTCTCCTCCGTTACACGCGTTCAAGTATAAGGGCCGCACCCTGCCCGACACCCACACACATGGTGCACAGGGCATAGCGCCCGCCGGTACGTTTCAATTGATAGGCCGCGGTCAGCACAAGACGCGCACCGCTCATGCCAAGGGGATGGCCCAGCGCTATTGCGCCACCGTTGGGGTTCACGTGGGGCGCGTCGTCGGGAAGACCCAGCTCGCGCAAGGTGGCAAGGCCCTGTGACGCAAACGCCTCGTTCAGTTCGATCACGTCCATCTGATCCACGCTCAGTCCTGCGCGGGCCAACACCTTGCGGCTGGCCGGCACCGGGCCGATGCCCATCACACGTGGTGCAACACCCGCAACCGACATGCCAACCACACGGGCCATCGGGGTCAGGCCGTTCTTGGCTGCTGCGGCCTCATTCGCCATCAGGATCGCCGCCGCGCCATCATTCACACCGGACGCATTTCCCGCCGTCACGGTTTTGTCGGGCCCGTTCACACCTTTCAGACCCGCGAGTTTTTCTGCCGTAGTTCCCGGGCGCGGGTGCTCGTCCGTATCAACGACAATCGGATCACCCTTGCGCTGGGGAACCGAAACCGGGGTGATTTCGTCCTTGAACACCCCAGCCGCATGCGCGGCGGCCCAGCGGGACTGGCTGCGCGCGGCAAAGGCATCCTGGTCTTCCCGGCTGATACCATAATCTTCGGCGACATTGTCGGCCGTTTGCGGCATGGAATCGACGCCGTATGCCTGCTTCATCTTCGGGTTCACGAAACGCCATCCGATCGTGGTATCGTACACCGCGTTGCTGCGGGTGAACGCCGAACTTGCCTTGGGCATCACGAACGGCGCACGGGACATGCTCTCCACGCCACCCGCAATGGCCAAATCATAGTCGCCCGCCTTGATGCCGCGCGCCGCCATTCCCACGGCATCCATGCCACTGGCACACAGACGGTTCACCGTCGTTCCCGGCACTTCAATCGGCAAACCCGCCAACAGCGCCGCCATACGCGCAACGTTTCGGTTGCTCTCGCCCGCCTGATTGGCATCGCCATAGATCACGTCGTCAACACTGGCCCAGTCGACCTGAGGGTTGCGCGCCTTCAATGCCGCCAACGGCAAAGCAGCCAGATCATCTGTGCGGACCGTCGAAAGCGCTCCTCCGTAGCGCCCGATCGGAGTGCGCGTCGCGTCACAAATGAAAGCGTCCATCTTAGAGTACTCCTGTTCCCATGGAACAATATCTACCGTCTGGTCGGTTAATAAATCTTCCCCTGATTCGATGCAAGTCTTATGTTACTCAATCTTCTTATGTGCCGTACATCTTGTAACATTAAATGTGACTACTGACCAAAGAGGTTTTCTTGACTGCAAAAAAGACGACGCAGCCCTTCTTAACAATGGCAGGACATCCGGCAGCTCACCCGAACTTTGCCCCGCTGTGGGTCAGTCCATCAGCTCGGCTTCCAAGCTCGATAGCGAGGGGCGCGGTAGCCTGTCCAACAAGTGCGAGACAGCTTCTCTGCATGCGGCGCCTTTCCAGTCGTCCGGCAGGAAAACCGGTGGCAGGCTTGGGTGGCGCAGAACGATACGTCGCCAGGCATGCACCACCAGTACGCGCAGAACCGCCGACCGCATCGGGTCGCCCGCCCCCTCTGCGGGCAAAAGCCGCTCAACAACCTGAATGGCATCCCAGAATTGATCATAGGCGGTTTTCAATGGCTCCGGCCCGCACAGGTCGCGAAGCCAGTTCGGGACGGACATCGTGTCGCTCTCGAAACCCAGAAGCTCTTCAAGATCATCCGGCATCGGCCCGGGCGCCATGGCCGTGGACGCATTCAGCGAGAAGTAATCCCCCGTCAGCATCAGGTCCGACAATTCCTTTCGGGAACTTTCCGAGTTGCTGGCGATGAGGACATGCCAGATATCCGGCATGTTCGGGTCGCGGGAATAGATACGCGGTGCGGCTGCAACGCTTTGACGGCGGCCAAAGCTGGTCAGCCTGTGCACACTGTTCCGACCAACCCGCGTGCTTTCAATCCAGCCTTCCTTGCGCAACCGATGCAGGGCAACACGCGTGGCCTCGGCCCTGATCCCCGCCAGACGCGTAAGCGCCGTGATGAGTGATCCACTGATCTGATCTGATCCATCCTGCGCCAGATCGCCGAAAATCGTGACCAGAACAGACCACACACGCTGGGTGCTTGTCGTGGTCAGCCGGCTGACACAGGTTTCAAACCAATCTGGAGCGGTATCTTTCATTTGGGCAGTATAATCAGGCCCGAGGGAATTGCCATCCGGCCCCGCGCGCCCGGTTTCGTACAGGGCCAGGATTTCGGCAACGGGATCGGTTCAGTCAAGCGTTATCGGGCAAGATAAATGATCGGCCGAGGCAGCGCCAGCTGCGCGCGGCCCGCGTTGCGTGCCGCTCTATTTGAAATGCATGTCACGTTTGCGGTTGCGAGTCCGTTTCGTGGCCTCGTCCGAGCCATCATGATAGGTTCCGAACCACTTGTCCCAGGGCATTTCTGCGTTGCCGTAATTGCATTCGTAATACCGGTGATGCAACTGGTGGAAAAACGCCCCGATCAACAACGCCTGACGGTCTCGCGCCCAGATGGCCTCGTACCCGGAATGAGACGAGGCGGCGCCCAACATCAGCCAATACCCCAGAAAGATCATGTGCACCGGGTTGCTGGGCAGTACCAGCACGATCAGGATGGCACTGAGATACCCCAAGGCCTCGACCGGATGCATCGACATGCCCGACCATGGGCCGGTGTTGACGTTGCGGTGATGTACGGCGTGAACATGTCTGTAGATGAAAGGCTGGTGCAGAAACAGATGCACGACGTAGAAATGAAAGCTCTGCCAGATCGCCAGGATCGGAAACAGCAGCACGAACCAGACCGGATGCGCCGTGAAGCTGAGCGTGGCGATATAATTGTTGGCGTACATCCAGCGCAGAAAACACTCCAGCATCGACAGGAACGTCGCGCCAAAGACCATCGAATGGTAGATGTTGTCCCAGGTCTGATAGCCGAACTTATACAAAGCATTCTTGCGCTTCATGTAAGGCCGCGGGTCGTATTTCAGCAGCTTTCCCTGCCCGTCAACCCCGTAGAACCACATGTGCAGACCACCGGCGACGATCAACAGCAGCACCCAGTTCCGAATGAACACCCATGACATCCAGCCCGGGGCAAACGAAGCCTGCCCGGCATCTACGGGTTGTACCAAGAAGGCCACAAGGAAGGCCAAGGCCAGAAAGATCGAGCGGTCCGAGAACTGAAGCCAGTTCTGCCAAACCCATTTCGCCAGGACGCCGATTTTCGGCGGCCAGTTCCAGTACGGGGCGTATTTCACCGGCAAGTCCGGGTGCCAATGCCATTCGCGGCTCATGGGGCCGGGCTCGGGCGGTGCGTTGGTGGTGTCCTGAGGGTTCGCGTCTTGAATCGTCACGTGATTGTCCTTTCCTGAATAAAGTCACCTTTTTCAGGACCAAGCCGGAGGCGGCTCGTAAGGATATTTGCGGGACGGCCGGCGATACATGATGTGACCTATTCGAGGAACGGGCGGCGGTTATCGTGCACATTGCGCGACCTGCCCCGCCGATCTGGTTTCTTGGGGGCACGAAAAACGGCCAGACGTTTCAGCCGATTTGCTTCAGGCGTGATGCAGGATCCGCCCATGTCGGCGAACGTATCGGCACAAGATTGATGATCCGCCATGACATAGATCCGTTTCCTGCCCGCCGCGCACCGCCCTATTCGGCGGCCTTCAGGTCAGATCCTTGCGGGATCACTTCGTAACCGGGCTCTTCGGGTTCATCGTCCAGCATTTCCGATGGGAACCCCGGCGCGCGGATATCCAGCCCGGTTTTGTCTTCGAGCCGGCGGATGATGTTGGGGGAAAACTCACGAGGGCCATATTTCTCGATCCCGTCCTTGAAAATCTCGATCATCAGCGGATTGATCTCCAGCGGCACCCCGGCGCGATCCGCCACCTCCTGAAACAGGCCGATATCCTTCAACACCAGGTCCATCGTGAACGAGATATCACGAGATCCGTTTAGGATGACCTGACTTTCGGTTTCATGCACGAAGGATGTTCCCGAACTGATCTTCATTGCCTCATACGCCGTATTCAAATCCATTCCGGCGGCCTTGGCGACCACAAGCGCCTCTGAACAGGTGATCAGGTTTGCAGTGGCCAGATAGTTGGTCAGCACTTTCAGTACCGAAGCAGATCCCAGTTCACCGGTATGAAGGATGCGACGCCCCATCGTGGTCAGAAAGGGCAGAATACGTTCGAACGTGGCGCGATCACATCCGGCAAAAATCGAAATGTTGCCGGTATCCGCCCGATGACACCCGCCCGAGACCGGACAATCGACGGCAGCGCCACCGCGTTCCTTCACCATCGCACCTAGACGCTTGACCTCAGCTTCATCCGTGGTGGACATCTCCATCCAGATTTTGCCCTCGGTCACTTCGGGCAGCATGTCCTGCATCACAGCGTCCGAAGCCGCCGGAGAAGGCAGGCAGGTGATCACCGCATCACAATCCCGCATCAGTTGTGCCGGATTCTCGGCGGCCTTTGCCCCGCGGTCGACGAAACCTGACACCAGGTCAGAGTTCAGATCATGTACGGTCAGATCAACGCCATTGCGCAGCAAACTGCCGCTGAGTTTCCCGCCGACATTTCCAAGGCCGATAAATCCAACTTTCATACCTGCGTTCCCTTTCCGGTAGCCAATCAGAGGACCAGCGCTGTTTCTCCCTGATGAAATCTACGGGCGTTGAATGCAGCGTGTAAAACGAATAAATATCCCCGGTATCCATAAAATTTTTTGGTGCTGGAAATGTCAAAATCGCCCAATCTGGTCTGGCTGCGGTCTTTTGACTGTGCCGCACGGCATATGAGCTTTACTGCTGCGGCAGAAGAGCTTGGCATCACCCAGACGGCCTTGAGCCTGCACGTCCGCTCATTGGAAGCACAGCTGGGCTGCCCTTTGTTCTTTCGTGCCGCGCGCAACCTCAGCCTGACAGAGGTCGGGCAGGCGTATGCGTTTTCAGTTCGGCGCGCCTTGGGCGATATCGACCTGTCAACCGCAAGCCTGTTTGGCTCCAGCCACAAGCATGAGCTGGTCGTGCGTGTGCCGATTTCCACGGCCAGCTTGTTCCTTGCCGGCAGATTGCCTGAGTTTTCACGCGCACACCCGGGTGTATCGATCAGGTTGGTTTCAAATATCTGGGCAGAATCCGCGGGCAGGGAAAACGTCGATGTCGAGCTGCGTTTGGGAAACGGGGAATGGAACGACGGGCCGTTCAGCAAGATCTCGGACGAACGTATCGTTCCGGTTGCAGCCGGATCACGAGATCGGAAATGGCCTTCGACGGAACAACTGCTGGTCAAACCCCAGATACAGATTTTGGGATTTCAGGACATGTGGCACCGGTATTTTTCCGCTTTCGGCACAGAGTATTCTCCTGCGGCGTCTTGCTTCACCGTGGACACGACAATTGCCGCCGTGGACATCGTGGCGGAAGGTGGAGGTTACGCGGTAATCCTTGAGCGCTTTGCCAGAACCGCAATCAAGGCCGGAAGGTCCATCGCGATAGTCGGGGACGCCATTCCAATCGAACAAAGCCATTTCCTTGTCGATGGCCAGGGATCGAACGCGAACTCTGCTGCCAAACAGATGTTTGAAACCTGGCTCAAACAGATTTTCGCCTGAGATGTGCCTGTGGGCGATGAATTCGATCTTCTGTATTTGACCAGTTACGCGCGTGCCCGCGTCTGCTTGCTGATCCAGTTTGCAAAAACTTGAACGGCGTCGTTCTTCTGACCTGTTGGCGTCGCGATGTAATAGGCGCTGTTCGACGTGTTGGCGATCTGGCCGATTTCGGTCAGAACGCCGGACGCCAGCTCTTCTTCAATCAAATACGAGGGCAGAATGGCGGCACCCAAACCGACGACGGCGGCCTCGATCAGCATCGAGAACTGGTCAAACCGCATCCCCGGAAAAACCGCCCCCGGATCCAGCCCGAGTTGAGAGTGATAGGTAGACCACAGCTCGGGGCGCGAGGTCAGATGCAAAAGCGGCAGTTCAAAGGTTTGCGCACGGGTGTCCAGCCTGTGACGTCTCAGCAGCGCGGGTGCTGCCGTGACCACCAGATGCTCGGGGAACAACCTGCGCAATTGCGCGCCCGGCCAATCCTCCTGCCCGAAATGGATGGCCAGATCCATACGTCGTTCTTCAAGGCTGAAAGGCGTCGTGTAAGAGTGCAGATCCAGTTCGATTCCGGGATGGCGCGTTTTGAAATCCGGCAGGCGCGGCACCAGCCACCGTGTCGCAAAGGTGGGCAGGACGGCCAATGTCAAAAGCGACGCACCGTCTCCGGCTGCAATCGCACGGCTGATCGTGCCACTGAGACGTTCAAGATCACCTGCCAGCTCGTCCCGCAAGGCCCGCCCCGCTTTGGAAAGGCGCACTGCGCGTCCAACCCGCCGAAACAACGTAACGCCAATCGCGGCCTCAAGCTCTCGGACCTGACGGCTGATCGCGCTTTGCGTCACGCCAAGCTCTTCGGCCGCCATGGTATAGCTTTCATGGCGCGCGGCGGCTTCGAAACTGCGCATTAGGGCCAGAGATGGCAGTGAGTTGATCCGGGGCATGGAACTCATGAGTTTTAGTCACTGAAAAGATACTCCTTGGCGTATTTTTCTCAAGTAACTTTGTGGCTAAAACCGAACTTGATTGCAGAGGAAGGTTCATGGTGTTCCAGCGCGCTGACCGGTTGAACGGTATCGAATTGTCGGAAATCGTCCAGATCTCAGAGGCCGCCGCCCGCCTGCGCGCCCAAGGGCGTAATATTCTGGCGCTGTCAACCGGCGAACCGGACCTGCCGACGCCGCCCCGTGTGGTCGAAGCTGCGCATTCAGCGGCACTGGAGGGCAAAACCAAGTACCCGCCCACTGCCGGTGTGCCTGAACTACGCGCGGAAATTGCCCGACAAGCAGGTGCCGAGATGACCCAGGTCATCGTATCAACAGGCGCGAAACAGGTGATCGCAAATGCGATGCTGGCCAGCCTGAACCCCGGCGACGAGGTCATCATGCCCGCCCCCTATTGGACCAGCTATTCCGATATTGTCCGGATGGCAGGTGGGGTGCCGGTTGTTCTGCCCTGCCCGATGGAACAGGGCTTCAAACTGCTGCCTGAACAATTGCAGGCCGCCATCACACCGCGCACGCGCTGGCTGATGCTGAATTCACCCTCGAACCCGTCGGGCGCGATTTACGCTAAGGCAGAACTTGCGGGGCTGGCAGAAGTGCTGGAGCGCCACCCGCAGGTCTGGGTTCTGGCCGATGAGATTTATCGCCATCTCAGCTTTGCACCTTTCACGTCCGCGGCCGAGGCCGCCCCGGCGCTGACCCATCGCATGTTGATCGTCAACGGTGTGGCCAAGGCGTGGTCGATGACCGGATGGCGCATCGGCTGGGGGATCGGACCGTCCGATCTGATAAGCGCCATGGTCGCTGTTCAGGGTCAGGTCACATCGGGGGCATGCTCGATCTCGCAATGGGCGTCGCTGGCCGCGATCACTTGCGACCCCGAGTTGCTGGAGGAGCGTCGCGCCCTCTTTGCCGCGCGCCGCGATCTGGTCGTCCACTGGTTGAACGCAGTACCCGGGCTGCACTGTTCCACCCCGGACGGGGCGTTTTATGCCTTTCCGTCCTGCACTGGCCTGCTGAAAGAACAAGGCGGGCCATTTGACAGTGACGCGGAATTCTGCACGTGGTTGCTGGAAGATGCCGGCGTTGCCCTGGTGCCCGGCCGTGCCTTTGGGATGCCGGGCCATCTTCGCCTGTCGTTCGCTTATGCTGAAGATACAATTGCAGCGGGCCTTGCGCGTCTCAAAACCGCTGTGGAAAGGAAACTTGCATGAAACCTCAATCCGCCCCGCACCTTGGCCCCTTCACCTGGGACGATCCGTTCCTGCTGGAAGACCAGCTGGCCGAAGACGAACGCATGGTTCGTGATGCCGCACATGCCTACGCGCAGGACAAACTGCTGTCTCGGGTAACTGCCGCGTTTGCCAATGAAGAAACCGACCCGGCCATCTTTTGCGAGATGGGTGAGATGGGTTTGCTGGGAACAACCATTCCCGAGGAATACGGCGGTATTGGGTCCAGCTATGTGACCTATGGTCTTGTCGCGCGCGAGGTCGAGCGTGTGGACAGCGGCTATCGTTCGATGATGTCGGTGCAGTCCAGCCTGGTGATGTATCCGATCTACGCATACGGCACCGAAGAGCAGCGCCAGAAATACCTGCCCAAACTGGCAACCGGCGAATTTATCGGCTGCTTCGGGCTGACGGAACCCGATGCCGGTTCGGACCCCGGCTCGATGAAGACTGTCGCGAAGAAAACCGAGGGCGGCTACGTGCTGAACGGGTCGAAAATGTGGATCTCGAACGCCCCGATCGCCGATGTGTTCGTCGTTTGGGCCAAATCCGAAGCGCATGGCGGCAAGATCAAGGGCTTTGTCCTGGACAAGGGAACGGCTGGACTGTCGGCCCCCAAGATCGAAGGCAAGCTGTCTCTGCGCGCCTCGATCACCGGTGAGATCGTGATGAACAATGTCGAGGTCGGCGAGGACGCCCTGCTGCCCAATGTCGAAGGTTTGAAAGGCCCGTTCGGCTGTCTGAACCGTGCGCGTTACGGCATTGCCTGGGGATCGATGGGCGCCGCCGAGGCGTGCTGGCACGCGGCCCGGCAATATGGGCTGGACCGCAAACAGTTTGGTCGTCCGCTGGCGCAGACACAACTGTTCCAGCTGAAGCTTGCCAACATGCAGACCGAAATCACGCTGGGCCTGCAAGCCGCGCTGCGCGTGGGTCGCCTGATGGACGAAGCCCGCGCCGCGCCCGAGATGGTCAGCCTGATCAAACGGAACAATTGCGGCAAGGCGCTTGAGATCGCCCGCCATGCCCGCGACATGCATGGTGGCAACGGGATCAGTCAGGACTTCCACGTGATCCGGCACATGGTGAACCTTGAAACCGTCAACACCTATGAAGGCACCCATGATGTGCATGCCCTGATCCTGGGCCGTGCGCAGACAGGCCTGCAAGCCTTCGCCTAAGGACATCTGACATGGATCGCGCCGCAATCGTGCATGACAATTTCCTGCGCCGTGTTGCGGCGCGGGACTTTCCCGAAGGGCCCGCACCGGCCGGACCGCTGAGCGGTCATGAAGCCGTCGCACTTTACAGGGCGCAATGCCAGAGCCGGGCGCTGGACCGGCAAAGCCGCGCGATGCAGAAGGCGGGTCAGGGGTTCTATACGATCGGGTCATCCGGGCATGAGGGCATGGCGGCCGTTGCCGCGGCCCTGCGCCCGACCGATCCGGCGTTTCTGCACTACCGCGATGCGGCCTTTCAGATTGCCCGCTCGGATCAGGTGCCGGGCCAAAGCACGACATGGGATATTCTGCTGTCCTTTGCCTCGTCTTCCGAGGACCCGATCAGTGGCGGGCGTCACAAGGTTCTGGGATCGAAAGCGCTGTGCATTCCGCCGCAGACCTCGACCATCGCCAGCCATCTGCCGAAGGCGGTCGGCGCGGCATATGCCGTCGCCGCTGCACGGCGTCATCGCCCTGAACATGCAGACATGCCCGAGGATGCCATCGTCTATTGCTCGTTCGGGGATGCCTCGGCCAACCATTCCACCGCACAGGGCGCTTTCAACACGGCGCAGTGGACGTCCTTTCAATCTGTGCCTCTGCCCCTTCTGTTCTGCTGCGAAGACAACGGGATCGGTATCTCGACCAAAACGCCGAAAGGCTGGATCGCGGCCACTTTCGCCAACCGTCCGGGCCTGAAGTATTTCTCGTGCGACGGGTTGGATCTGTTCGACACCTATCGCGTTGCGCAACAGGCGGCCGACTATGTGCGCAGCCGCAAGAAACCTGCTTTCCTACATGTTCGGACTGTTCGCCTGTACGGTCACGCCGGGGCCGATATGCCAACCACCTATATGCCAAAAGCCGAGGTTGAGGCCGAAGAAGCCAACGACCCGCTGCTGCATTCCGTGCGCCTGTTGGATCAGTGCGGCGCGATGAGCCCGGAACATGCGCTGAGCGTCTACAATGATACCTGCGCCCGGGTCGCCCGCGTGGCCGAACAGGCCATCACGCGCCCTCGCCTGCAAAACGCAACAGAGGTGATGGCCAGCCTGATCCCGCCCGCACGCCCCTGCGCGCCGACCAATGGCCCAACACCCGAGCGTCGGGCCGAGATTTTCGGCGGCGATCTCAAGGCCCATTCCGAACCGCAGATCATGTCGCGATTGATCAACTGGGCACTGACCGATCTGATGCTGGAACACGGCGAGATCGTCATGATGGGCGAAGATGTCGGGCGCAAAGGTGGCGTTTACGGCGTGACCCAAAAGCTGCAAACACGGTTTGGCCCTGACCGGATGATCGACACGTTGCTGGACGAACAGTCGATCCTGGGCCTGGCGATCGGCATGGCCCAGAACGGGTTCACGCCAATGCCGGAAATCCAGTTTCTGGCATATCTTCACAATGCCGAGGACCAGCTGCGAGGTGAGGCCGCCACCCTGCCCTTTTTCTCGAACGGTCAATACACCAACCCGATGGTCGTGCGCATTGCCGGACTGGGGTATCAAAAAGGGTTTGGCGGACACTTCCACAATGACAACTCGGTTGCTGTATTGCGCGACATTCCGGGCCTAATCCTGGCCTGCCCGTCGAACGGTGCCGACGCCGCGCGGATGCTGCGTGAATGCGTGCGCCTCGCGCGTGAAGAACAGCGGCTGGTCGTTTTCCTCGAACCCATCGCCCTCTACCCGATGCGGGACCTGCACGAGGCCGGAGACGGCGGCTGGATGCAAACCTATCCCGACCCTTCTGAAAAGATCGGCTTCGGTGAGGTGGGCGTGGACGGTGACGGTGACGGCGACGATCTGGCCATCGTCACCTTTGGAAATGGCGTCTATCTCAGCCATCAGGCGCGCACGGCCTTGCAGGCCGACGGGATCAAGACACGGATCATCGATATGCGCTGGTTGTCCCCTTTGCCCAAAGCGGCACTGACACAGGCCGTGACCGGGGCCAAACGCATCCTGATCGTCGACGAAACCCGCCACCATGGCGGCGTGGCCGAAGCTCTGATGGCGCATTTTCATGAAACATGCGATGTGCCGCTGGCCCGTATCACCGCAGAAGACAGCTTTATCGCCACGGGCCCGGCCTATGCTGCGACCATGCCATCGAAGGACAGTATCGAAGCCGCCGCGCGATCCTTGATGGAGGCCGGCACATGAGTTCCGCCAAACAGACTGCCGTCGTCATCTGCCCTGGCCGCGGTACTTACAACAAACCCGAACTGGGTGTCCTGGGCCGGCAATTCAGCGACAAGACCGTGTTGCGACGCTTTGATGACATGCGGCGCGCGCAGGGGCAAGAAACGCTCAGCGAACTGGACGGTGCGGCCCGATATTCCATTGCCAAGCACACCCGCGGCGACAATGCATCTGCTTTGATCTATGCAGCGACTTTGGGTGATTTCCGCGCCATCAATCCTGACAAAATCGAAGTGGTTGCGGTGACGGGAAATTCGATGGGCTGGTATTCGGCGCTGGCCTGCGGCGGTGCGCTGTCCGCCGAAGGAGGGTTCGAGGTGGTCAACACCATGGGCACTCTGATGCAGGAAAACATGATCGGTGGACAACTGATCTATCCTTTCATGGATTCCGACTGGCATCCTGACCAGACCCGCAAGGCAGAGCTGCTTGCCTTGGTGGATGACATTGACCGAACCGATGCAACGTTGACCCTGTCGATTGATCTGGGTGGCATGTTGGTGCTTGCAGGCGACGACGCCGGTTTGGCCGCGTTCGAAAAGGCAGTACCGGTGGTTCAGGAACGTTTTCCCATGCGATTGGCCAACCATGCCGGGTTCCATTCGCATCTTCAGGCTCCGGTCTCGGCGCAGGGCCGCACGAAACTGAGCGCTGGCCTGTTTCGACAACCGGACCTGCCCCTGATCGACGGGCGTGGCCGGATATGGTGGCCCGGAGCTTGCGACCCGAATGCACTTTGGGATTACACTCTGGGCCATCAAGTGACCGAAACTTATGATTTCACCCATGCCATCGCACAGGCCGCGCATGAGTTCGCACCGGATCTTTTCATTGTTACGGGTCCTGGCACCACGCTGGGCGGTGCCGTCGCGCAAAGCCTGATTCTGACCAATTGGTCCGGGCTGTCGGACAAGTCGACATTTCAGTCTCGCCACGGAAACAGCCCGATTCTGTGTTCGATGGGAATGGTTGATCAAAGGAAACAGGTGACATGAACCTGTGGGCCCACCGGTCAGCCTCAGAGCCGGCGCGCCGAGGCTGCCAAGCCGTTTCAGAAAACCGGTGCAGGTAGTCCGGTTTGTCGTGTCCGGCGCTATTCAATGCGATAGAAACGTTCTGACGTGCCGCGAAAGACGTCGTCCAGCATCGACCCCGGGATGAGCGACGCATGCCGGGAAACGGTTTCCTTGTAGGTCGAGGTAAGGCTGTCGACCGGGAAATTCGATCCGAACATGCAGCGATCGGCACCAAATTGGGACAGGCAGGTTGAAACGATCGGCGAGACGCTTTCAGCATTCCAATCGTGGTCGAACATTCCCAGGCCGGAGAGTTTGCAAAAGACATGTGGCAGGTTTGACAAGGCCGTCAATTCATCTGCCCACCGTCGCAACCCTTGCGGGGTCCGGTCGTATGGCGAACCTGCGTGGCAAAGAGCGATCCGGGTCTCCGGCGCCTGTGCAAGGACATTCGCTGCTTGCCCCATCAGCTCTGGCAGCAGCTGAAGATCAAAGGAAAGACCACGCGCGCCCAGTTGCTTCAGACCAGCCAAGAACTTTGGGTCTTCAAGTAACGCGTTCGTGCCAGTTGAGGCGTCTTCACCCGGAGCGCGGCCAATAATCTGGCGAACGCCGCGAACCGAAGGCAGGGTTTGAAGACGGTCGAGCTGTGCATCCAGATCATCCGAGGTCAGATCGCAGAATGCCACCTGCACCAACGGCCAGTCAGGGAACTGGTCGGCAACGGAGTGTACCCACCGCGCCTCGGCCCAGGGGTCAGCGGCGCCGACCTGAATGTGAACCGAAGCGCCGAACCCCATGGCTTCGGCGTCCGCGCGAAACTCCGGGAGCAAATAGTCCCGCTGGATGGAAGACGGATCGCCGAAAAACCGAACGATACCTTTCTCTGTAAGCCAGGGGTAGTGCACGGCCGAAAGGTCCCACAGGTGGTGATGCGCATCTATCCTCATGATGCTTCAATCCCGGTGGTGCGCGCCAGAATATCCACACCCTGTCCTTTCCAGAAATGCAGCAAGTCGATGAAGATCCAGTTTTCGGCCAGCTTGTCTTCGACGCGGCGATAGATATCGATCACCCTGAATTCGCCGGGTTTTCCGGTGGCTGGCATCCCCAAAAAACCACCTGTGGGCGTGGCAGTAAAGTTGGGCCATCCAAAGAAGCCACCGTAATGCCCTTCGGCCAGACGGCAGACATGATTGGTCTTTGACCGGTCCGTGAAGGCAGCGCGAAACGGTCCGGAGTGTTGCCTGGCATAACGTTCGATCGTGTAGGTCGCGCCAATTCCTTCGGGGCCCCACCAGATCATGTCCTGGTGCCACGTGCGCGCCAATTCTTCTTCCAGCGACAGCCCGCTGTCCCAACGGCCCAGATCCGCGATCATCGCATTGATGACCGCCAGCGTTTTTTCGCCTTCGTGTGCGGGCTGCTCATCATGCAGCAATCCATCATGAGACCTTGGTCCGGGCTGCACCAGATGTGCCGCAGTCTGCGGGGGGAACGGATTCTGGCCAGCCTGAACCATCAGGTGCGGGATGTCGAAATACATCGCCGTTTCGACAATTCTGTCACCGGCCACCTTGTAGAACGCGCAATATCGCAGGAACGCCATCTTGCCGGTCGGGCGAATACCCAACCACGGTCGGTCGAACAGCCCCATCAGATGGCCCATGGCGACAACCCAAACGTCGGTTTCTTTCTGCAACGCGTTTTGCCCCGCAAACAGAATATCCACTCGGTTCTGCAAATGAGCAAGGCTGCCCTTCAGCGGCTGCCAGAATTGCCGGGCAACCTGTTCGGCGCCGTTGATTTCGTTGAACGGATGAAAGCCGCGCCACCTCGAATCCGAAGCGCAGAATTGGCTCATCACCTTCGGAGTTTCCGTCACTGCGGCGGAGTCCAATGCGGTGTGAAACGCAGAGACCAGTTTTTTTTCTGTCTGAAAGTTCACGGTATTTACCATTGTAGTCAAAGTTTTGCGAGCGGCGCGAAGCCAGGTTGAGTCGGATTTCTCCGCAATTTTTGCATACGTATGCAAAAAAGTCTTGCCTGATTTGATACATGCGAATTACAGTTTTGCAAACGTATGCAAAACGATTCCTTGCAGGGGGCACCATGGCGGAAATTCAATTGCGGAACGTCGGCAAGCGATGGGGCTCATTCGTTGGGGTTCACAATTTTGACCTGACGATTGCAGATCGTGAGTTTCTGGTGCTGCTCGGCCCATCAGGCTGCGGCAAGACAACCACCATGCGCATGATCGCCGGCCTCGAAGACGTGACGGAAGGCGAAATCCTTGTCGACGGCAAAGTGGTCAATGATCTGGAACCCAAGGACCGCGACGTGGCGATGGTGTTCCAGAGCTACGCTCTGTATCCCAACATGAACGTTTACGAGAACATCCGCTTTCCGCTGAAAGTGCGTGGTATCGACCCGGCGACGCACGACGAAAAGGTGCGCCGCGCCAGCGCCATGGTGGAACTGGACGATTTCCTGCATCGCAAGCCAGCCGAGTTGTCGGGTGGTCAGAGACAGCGTGTGGCACTGGCACGTGCCATCGTGCGCGAACCCAACGTGTTCCTGATGGACGAGCCGTTGTCCAATCTTGACGCCAAGCTGCGGGTTTCCACCCGGGCCCAGATCAAGAACCTGAGCCATGAGCTGGCTGTCACCACCATTTACGTCACCCACGACCAGATCGAGGCCATGACCCTTGCCGACCGCGTCGTCGTGATGAAACAGGGCGTGGTTCAGCAGGTCGGAAGCCCGACCGAAATCTATGACCGTCCCGCGAATACTTTTGTCGCCAGTTTCATCGGTTCACCTGCCATGAATTTGATGGACGGCGACGTGGCGGGCGGAATATTCCGCGCCGAACATGTCGAAATTGCGGTGGATGCACCGGATGGCCCAATGACACTGGGTTTCAGGGCCGAAGATGCCAGCCTTGCCGATGGCAAAGGTCAGATCACCGCTCCGATCTATACGCTGGAACTACTGGGCGACGCGACCATGATCTCGGTTCGGGTCGGCGGAGCTCTGGTTTCGGTGAAAGCAGACAAAGCATTCCGCGCCGAGATTGGCGAAATGGTCTCGTTCTCGGTGCCGACGGAAATCTGTCACCTCTTCGAAGCTGGAAGCGGTGCGCGGATCGGGGGCTAACCCCACAAACGGCCCGCAAGGGCATAACACCGGTCCGGACGTCGACGACGGACCGATCCTGACAGGGAGAAACCTATGAAACTCAAGACGATCCTCATGGCCGGTGCCATGTCCATCGCCGCCACCGGCGCGTGGGCAGATTGCGCCTTTGAAAACGAAGTGCCGCTAAAATCGCTGTCCGCCGGTTTTGAAGCCTGGAAGGCGGTCACCGATGCGATGGCAGAATGCGGCAATTTCAGCGCATCGCTGGATCAGGAATTCCGCGAAAAGCAGCCCGAAGCATTTGCTGCGGATCCCGCGCTTTATCAGATCGGCGGTGTTTCAAACGCGACCCTGGTGCCGTTGCTGAACGCAGGCACGATCCGTCCGCTGGATGATCTGGTCGAAAAATACGGCCAGGACCTGCTGCCCAACCAGTTGATCAAGGTTGATGGCAAGACCATGGCCATTGCGATGATGGTGAATGCGCAGCACCTGATGTATCGCGATGATGTTCTGGCTGAACTGGGCATCGAAGAACCAAAAACCTATGATGACGTCCTGGCCGCAGCTGCCAAGATCAAAGAAGCCGGTGTCATGGATTATCCGATCGGGGGAACGTTCAAGACCGGTTGGAACCTCGGCCAGGAATTCGTCAACATGTACCTTGGCGAAGGCGGCTCGTTCTTTGGCGACGGCAACGTTCCAACGATCAACAACGAGCAGGGCGTCGCTGCGCTGGAAACACTGAAAGCCATGACCGATTACATGGATCCGGAATATCTGGTTTCCGACTCGACATACGTTCAGCAACAATTCCAGCAGGGCAAGATCGCCATGGCAAACCTTTGGGCCAGCCGTGCCGCCGCGATGAATGATGAGGCCGAAAGCCAGGTCGTCGGCAAAGTCACCATGGCAGCCGCTCCTATGGGTTCGGCAGCACCGGCAACCACTATCTGGTGGGATGGCATCGTTCTTGCTTCGAACATGAGCGACGAAGAGGCCGACGCCGCATTCCGCGTCGCGCTTGAGGGCATGGACGGCGAAATGGTCAGCGCAAACAACGACGTCGCTGTTTGGCTGAGCCCTGCCTATTCAGCGGGTGCTTTGGCGGCAGGAGCAGCCGCTTCGGCTGAAGCGGGCGCAAAGGCGTACCCGGCATCTGGTCCGATGGGCATCATGCACACCGCCCTGGGCAACGGTCTGGCCGACTACCTGACCGGCGCCAAGGATGCTCAGACGACGCTGGCGGATATCGAGGCAGATTACATCACTGCCGCGAAAGAAGCCGGTCTGATCAGCAACTGATCCTCCCGTGGGAGGGCTACGGCCCTCCCGCCCCTTCCCCTCGAGAGTCATGAGAAAGGCAGAGCCATGAATTTCCGGACATTTGCCGCATTTGTCGGCCCCTCTGTCTTTATGATGCTTCTCTTTATCGCGTTTCCTCTGGTCAGCGTGTTCAAGCAGAGTTTTTACGTGACACAGCCGATCTATGAGACGGTCGAAAAGGAAACCTGCACGCCCGGTTTCCTGACGCAGACCTGCGTGACCGAGATGGTTTCGCAGCCAAAGCTCGACGAACATGGCGAGGTCATTACCCAAACCCAATATGTCGGCTTGCAAAGCTATCGCAACGTATTGGAGCCTGAACGCGCATGGCGCGCCATAAGCGACGGCAGTTGGCATGTGCTGTCTACGATCAACTTCTGGAAGGCGCTTCGGTTCACCCTGACCTTCACATTGATCACTCTGCCGCTTGTGGTCGGGTGCGGGCTTGGGATCGCAATACTGATCAACAACGCGGCGCGGTCCATCCGCGGCCCGGTGATCTTTGTGTCCCTGCTGCCCTTCATCATCACACCGGTGATCGGAGTACTGTCGATCAACTGGCTGTTCCGGGGCGACGGCATCCTGACCGCAATGATGGAATGGTGGCTGAACCGGGACATCGCCCTGTTCGCCCAAGCCTGGACCATCGAAATACTGATGATGCTCTACCGCGTCTGGCACGTGGCACCCTTTGCCGCAATCGTCTTCTACGCCGGGCTGCAAACGGTCAATCAAGACAGTCTTGAAAGTGCCGTGATTGACGGTGCGACCCGTTGGCAGCGCCTGAAATACATCGTCATTCCACACCTGATGCCGCTGATCATTTTCGTGTCGATGATCCACCTGATGGACAGCTACCGCGTGTTCGAAGAGATCGTTGGTTTTTCGAGCCAGGGCTACGTCATCTCGCTACAGTGGCTGACCTTCGATTATCTGACGCCTGATCAGGCCGGCAACCGGTCGATCAGCCGGGCGTCCGCCAACTCGATGCTGACCATGATCGGTGTCGTCATCCTGCTTATCCTGCCGCTGCGCCGTACGTGGCGCGACCATAAAGGAGGTCACTGACATGTCCTCGCGTGCGCTTCGCCAGCCCTTCAGCCTGCGGTTGACCTCGAACATCTTCCTTGCGCTCTGGTGCCTGATCGCGGCCTTTCCGATCTTCTGGATCGTGGTCATGAGCTTCAAGTCACCCGTCGATGCGTTCGACAGCAACGCGCTGAACGTGATCTTCGGGCCGGCCACGCTGAGCGTCGGAAAGGGCTTGTCGCTGCTAGATATCATTCTGGGCATCGCGGTTATCTGGGGCACGATCTTCGCTGCCACCAAAACACTGCCATCGATGATAAAGTCCTACACCAAGCCCGGTCAGGAATGGTTCGGCTGGCTGATCGGTGTTCTGGTCTTGCTGGTGGGTTTCCTGCTGGTGTTCTTCGTGGTCCTGCCTGCAATCCTGAACGTGTTGAACCCGCTGTTTGGCCCACTGGGACGGGATGTGCTTGGTCTGACGACCGAGCATTACAAAACCGTCTGGATCGACCGGGGCTTTTCAAACAACTTCAAGAACTCGCTGATCGTAACGACGGGCGTGGTGACGGTGTCGCTGACCGTGGGCACATTGGCGGGCTACGGTCTGGCGCGGTCAGGATCAACTTTGGCCTTCTGGATCCTGATCGTCGCACTGGTGTTTCGGGCATTGCCCCATTCGGTTCTGGTAGCAGGCTATCTGCCGGTGTTCATCAACTCGGCCGAATGGCTCAGCCCAATCTTGGGTGAGAACGCACCAACCTTGTACGGCAAGCCTTTTGCGGTGATCGCTGTTCTGGTTGCGATCAATCAACCCTTCACGATCTGGATGTTGCGCTCGTTCTTCCAGAACATCCCGGCCGAGCTGGATGAGGCCGCCCGCGTGGATGGGTGTAGCCACTTTCAGGCCTTCCGCCGTGTCATCATGCCGGTGATGTGGCCAGGTGTGATCACTACGGGGCTGTTCAGCTTCTTGCTGGCGTACAACGATTTTCTGGTCACCGCGCTGCTGCTTGATGCGCAGAACCAGACCATGGTTCCCGCCATCGTCGGCATGTTCAATCGCGAGACGACGACAACCGATCAGGTCGTTGCGGTTGCCGCTGCCGTGTCGATCACCGCGCCTCTGATCTTCCTTGTGCTGATTTTCCAGCGCCAGATTGTCAGCGGTCTGACAGCCGGGGCAGTGAAAGGCTGATGAGCAAGAACGCCCGACATAACGCCATGTCGCGCCACCCGGCGCTGAACAGGATGCCGAGGGACTTTCTGAGCATTGGGGCCGCACGTCCCAATCCCTCCCTTCGGCAACCTCAAAGGATAGAAAAATGAAAGGTTCCCGTCCCGAACAAGCGGTTCTGACCCGCGAAACGGACATGAGCAAGACGGAAGACACGCGCCGCGTGATCGAAACGATGGTTGATGGTCTGAATGATCACCGCATTGATGACATCGGTGAATTCTTCGCCGAAGGTTTTCGCTGGATGGGCAATCAGGGCTGCGGCACCAAGACCGGCCTGCAGGAATTTCAGGATAACTGGCAGCGCCCGTTTCAAGCCGCGTTTTCGGATAAGGTCTGCGTTGACGAAGCGCGCCTTTACATGGGTGAATGGGCCGCCGCCTTCGGCCGCCAGGAAGCCACGCATTCCGGCGAATTTCTGGGCATTGCCCCCACAGGCAAGCGTGTCGAAATCAGGTACATGGACTTCTGGAAAGTGGTCGACGGCAAAATTGTCGACAACTGGGTGAATGTCGACTTTGCCCACGTTGCGGCTCAGCTGGGCGTGGACCTGTTCAACGGCGAAGGCTGGGAAGCATTTGACCGCGGCGAGAAGACTCCGCCACGGCCGGAAAACTGAGGATTGGAAAGATGGCAATCGAGTATCTTAAACGCGGCAAATCCGATGCGGATCGGGCGGAAGATGATGCCAAGACCCGCGCCGTGGTTGAAGCGACGCTGAAAGACATCGAAACCCGTGGGGATGCCGCGGTGCGAGAGTTGAGTGAGAAGTTCGACAACTACTCACCTGCCTCGTTCCGCCTGAGCCAGCAGGAAATTGATGACCTGATCGGGCAATTGTCCGATCGTGAGCTGGCCGATATCAAATTCGCGCAGGAACAGGTGCGCAACTTTGCGCAGGCGCAGCGGGATTCAATGCTGGACATCGAGGTCGAAACCCTGCCCGGTGTCATCCTGGGGCATAAGAACATCCCGGTGCAATCCGTGGGTTGCTATGTTCCGGGCGGCAAATTCCCGATGGTCGCCTCGGCGCATATGTCGGTGGCGACCGCTTCGGTCGCCGGTGTTCCGCGCATCATCGCCTGCACGCCCCCGTTTCAGGGCAAACCCAATGCAGCGGTAATTGCCGCCATGCACTTGGGTGGCGCGCATGAGATCTATGTCATGGGCGGCATTCAGGCCATCGGGGCCATGGCATTGGGCACCGAAACAATCGATCCGGTTCACATGCTTGTTGGCCCCGGAAACGCCTTTGTCGCGGAAGCCAAACGTCAGTTGTTCGGTCGTGTCGGGATCGATCTTTTTGCAGGGCCGACCGAAACGATGGTCATTGCCGACGAGACCGCCGCAGATGCGGAGCTGTGCGCAACCGATCTGCTGGGGCAGGCCGAGCATGGATACAACAGCCCCTGCGTTCTGCTGACCAACTCACGCAATCTGGCCAATGACACCCTGGCCGAGGTCGACCGGCTGCTGGGCATCCTGCCAACCGCGGATACCGCGAAGGTGTCGTGGGACGAATATGGTGAGGTGATCGTTTGCGACACCTATGACGAGATGTTGCAGGTTGCCGATGACATTGCCTCGGAACATGTGCAGGTGATGACTGACCGCGACGACTGGTTCCTTGAGAACATGACCTGCTATGGGGCGTTGTTCCTTGGGCCGCGCACCAATGTTTCGAACGGGGACAAGGTGATTGGCACCAACCACACGCTGCCCACCAAGAAGGCCGGGCGTTACACGGGTGGTCTTTGGGTTGGTAAATACCTGAAGACGCACAGCTATCAAAAAGTTCTGACGGATGAGGCCGCGACGCTGATCGGCGAGTATGGCTCGCGCCTGTGCATGCTCGAAGGGTTCGTTGGCCACGCGGAACAGTGCAACGTTCGCGTGCGCCGATATGGCGGAATCAATGTGCCCTACGGTGCGCCCGCCCCTTACCGGGACGCTGCTGAATGAGTGACAAACACACACATCACAAGGCCCTGATCGAACCGCTCAGGGCTGCGATGTACGATTTCGATGAGGCCGGCGTACGCCGGGCTTTGGCGGAGGTCACGTCACCGGATGCCGTGTTCCGTCTGTGTCATCCCTTTGGGGACAGCGTCGGCAGTGATGATTTCTATGACACTGGCTACAAAGACTTGCTGGCGGCCTGGCCCGATCTTGAACGGCGGGACTATATCGTCATGGCCGGCCCGGACGAGTTTGGCGCAGATTGGGTCGGGTGTGGCGGCTATTACACCGGTGTTTTCACCGGCCCCTGGCTGGACATCCCGCCGACGGGTCATCAAGTCACGATGCGGTTTCATGAATTCTTCCGCATCGAAAACGGCAAGATCGTCGAGATGCAGGCCCTGTGGGACATCCCCGAAGTCATGATGCAGGCGAATGCCTGGCCGATGGCGCCAAGTCTGGGCCGTGAATGGCACGTCCCAGGCCCCGCCACCCAGGACGGGTTTGTCCCCGGCCCTTATGATGAAACCAAGGGAAAACAGACCTGCCAGCATATCATCGACATGCTTGATCATCTCAAGAAACACCCGTCTCAAGGCGGCCCCGAAGTGATGGAGATGGAACGGTTCTGGCACCCGCGCATGAACTGGTACGGTCCTTCGGGCATCGGCACCGGGCGCGGGTTTGCGGGGTTCCGCAACTGGCATCAGATCCCGTTCCTGAACGGTATGCCGGATCGCGGGCAGTTCGTGGACGACATCACCTATCACTTCTTCGGTGACGGGGAATATGCAGCTGTGACGGGCTGGCCCAACATGATCCAGACCGTCACAGACGATGGTTGGATGGGCATCGCTCCGTCAGGCAAGAAGATCACCATGCGCAGCCTCGATTTCTGGCGTTTGGAAAACGGCAGGATCCGGGAAAACTGGGTGCTCGTTGATTTGCTGGATGCGTACCGGCAGCTTGGCGTTGACGTCTTTGCCCGTCTGCGTGAATTCAATAAAGCCCGAAATATGGGTCGTATTGAAATACCGGATGGAATGAGCTGATGACTAAACTGCCGCGCACCCCTTCATTTTCTCTGAATGGAAAAACCGCCCTTGTGACCGGAGCCTCCTCTGGTATCGGGCAAGGATGCGCGGTAGCGCTGGCCGAGGCGGGTGCACATGTAGTTTGCGCGGCCAGAGGAGCGGATCGGTTGAATGAGACAGTTTCCGCTCTGAAAGAGAAGGGATGGTCAGCCGAAGCGCTTGTGATGGATCAGGGTGATTTGGACGCCCTGAAACAGCTTTTCGATCACCGCGCCTTCGATATCGTGGTGAATTCGGCGGGCGTGGCGCGCCACAGCCCGGCTATCGAGACAACACCCGATGACTTTGATGTTGTCACCAACGTCAATTTGCGTTCGGCCTACTTCTTGTCGGCCTACGCCGCCCGCGCTTTGATCAAGGCAGGAAAGCCGGGTTCGATCATCCATATATCCAGCCAGATGGGGCATGTTGGCGGGGTTGATCGGGCGCTGTATTGCGCGACCAAGCATGGGTTGGAAGGCATGGTCAAATCCATGGCCATCGAATGGGGCAAACAGGGCATTCGGATCAATACGGTCTGTCCGACTTTCATCCGAACGCCGTTGACCCAGTCCACATTCGACAATCCTGAACGTGCCGCGTGGATCATGGAGAAGATCAAACTGGATCGCGTGGGCGAAGTCGAAGACATCATGGGCGCGGTACGCTATCTCGCCTCGGACGCCTCGGCACTGGTTACCGGCACCTCAATGTTGATTGACGGAGGTTGGACGGCAGACTGATGGCTGAGAAAGTAACATCCCTCCAGGTTGCCCAATTGGCCGGCGTTAGCCAGTCTGCCGTTAGCCGCGTCTTCACGCCCGGTGCCTCGGTCAGCAAAAAGACCGAAGAAAAAGTGCGCAAGGCTGCGTCTGAACTGGGCTATCGCCCCAACGTGCTGGCACGCGCGATGGTGTCCGGCAAAAGCAGGATCATCGGTTTGGTGGTCGCCTATCTGGACAATTACTTCTACCCCGAGGCGCTCGAGAAACTGTCCAATGCCTTGCAGGAACAGGGCTATCACGTTCTGATTTTCATGGCCTCCAGAACCGCTGGAAACATAGACGACGTGATGGAGGAAATCCTTGATTATCAAGTCGATGGCGTCGTTCTGGCATCCGTTGCGATGTCTTCAGACATTGCCACCCGGTGCCAGCAGGCGGGTGTGCCGGTGGTTTTGTTCAACCGCAGCCAGGACCTCGACGGGATCACATCTGTTACTTCTGACAACTATGCCGGTGGTCGCAAAGTTGCGGAATTTCTGATCACCGCCGGGCACAGTCGTATCGCCTACATTGCCGGTTGGCCGGGTGCCTCAACCCAGCGGGACCGCGAGGCCGGATTCCGCGCCGCGCTCAACGATGCGGGCCAGGAATTGTATGCGCACGACATCGGAGATTTTCACACCGAGAAAGCGCGTTTAGCTGCCCGCCGGATGTTTGATGTCGAACCGCAGAAACGACCTGACGCCGTGTTTGTCGCCAATGATCACATGGCGCTTGCGGTCATGGACGTCATTCGGTTCGAGTTGGGATTGCGCGTGCCCGAAGACGTGTCTGTCGTTGGTTACGATGACGTCCCTCAGGCCGGATGGCTTGCCTACAACCTTACGACCATTCGCCAGCGGGCAAATTTGATGGTTGCTGAGACCGTTGATGCCCTGCTGGATCATATCGAAAACCCGACAGCTGCTTCGGCACGCAAAGTCGCCATTGATGGGCCGCTGGTCGTGCGCACATCGGCACGTCTGCCCAAAGGCTGGACACCTCAAAGGATGAATTCATGAAAGGTTTCGATCCCAAGTTCCGGGATTTCCCCGACTATATCATCGGTATCACCAAAGAGATCTGGGAAGATCGGGGTATCGCCACGCTGCATGAGTATTACAGCGAAGACATTGTGGTACGCTCACCCGGTTCGGTGGTGTTGGGCAATCAGAATGTGATCGGCGCTACCATGGCAACGCTGGCCGAGTTTCCGGACCGGCAGCTGCTAGGCGAAGACGTGATCTGGTCCGGCACACCGGAAGAGGGCATGTTGAGCTCTCATCGGATCATTTCAACGGCCACGCATTTGGCCGAGGGTGTCTATGGCAAGCCCACCGGCACCAAGCTGCGTTACCGGATTCTTGCGGATTGTCACGCCATCGACAATCAGATCAACGATGAATGGCTGATCCGCGATCAGGGCGCGATTGTGCGCCAGATGGGCTGGGACCCTAAGGAATACGCCGCTGATCTGATTGCCCGGGAAGGCGGCAAAGAGAACTGCGTCAAACCTCTGACACCCGAAATTGATCAGCCTGGACCATACAAAGGCCATGGGAATGACAATGAATGGGGGCAGCGCTACGCCGACATTCTGACGCGGATCATTAACGCAGATATGGGCGTGATCGGTTCAGAATATGACCGCGCTGTTCAGTCAGAATATGTGGGTGGTGTAACCGGGCATGGCTGGCAGGCCATCGACCGCTTCTGGATGGGACTGCGGGCGAGTTTTCCAAATGCGGAATTCAAGATCGAGCATCAGATCGGGCGAGATGACCCTGATATGCCTCCGCGTGCGGCAATTCGCTGGAGCCTTTGGGGCAAGCATGACGGCTGGGGCGTGTTTGGCGCGCCGACTGGTGCGCAGGTTTATGTCCTCGGGATCAGCCACGCTGAATTCGGCGCACTTGTTGCGGGGCAGCCGCAGTTGCGCCGTGAATACACCCTGTTCGATGAAACCTCGGTCTGGAAGCAGATCCTGTTGCAGCACGGCGAGGTCTGAGTGGGCCGCCCGGTCTCATATCGCATCCTGTCGGGCGGTCTGTCCGAGCCCCGGACCGTTCGGCTTTTCCATATGTACCGTCAAAGCCTGAGGGCGCGGCGACTGAACCTGCGCCCGCCCGGAAAGTAAGGGCCTGTCCTACTTGGGCACACGAGCTTTCTTTCCAAAAACGCTGAATCGGATCGTACGTCATGACAAAATCATCCATCCCTTCCCGCATCGTCCGCTATGGCGAGCTTCAACCCTGTAAAACCGCTTTTATCGATGCCCATACTCCCGGCAGCGATCAGAAAGAGAACTTCACGATAATCGGCGGCGGCGTCTCGGAATCTCCGGACCAGCATGTCCACATCACGGACAAGATCGGCTTCAACATCGGAGCGGCAGGGCAGCCGCCGAAATGCCGCAACTCACTGCACAGCCACACCACCGCCGAGGTCTTTTTCGTTGCCAAGGGTCGTTGGCGGTTTTTCTGGGGCCGCTATGGTACGGCCGGGGAATTCATCGCCGAGGAAGGAGACATCTTCAACATTCCAACGGGTATTTTCCGGGGCTTTGAGAATGTCGGCCAGGATTACGGAATGATCATGTCGATCCTGGGCGGAGACGATGCGGGTGGCGGCGTCACCTGGGCGCCTCAAGTGATCGAAGATGCGCAGGCACACGGTCTGATGCTGGGCGACAATGGCGTTCTGTACGACTCCAAACTGGGCCAGGAACTGCCCCACAATGTCCGCCCGATGCCTGTGCTGACCGAAGAACAGCTGAAAAGCTATCCCGAAGTTCCAATCGAGGATGTGGTGGGCAGATACGTTGCGCGGTATTGGGATCTGATGGCGTTGTCGGCCAATAAGCCCGCAAAGGTGATTGGCGAAAACGCGTTGATCAAGGACAAACCCGGATTCGAGGTCGATTTTCTGGGGCGCGGATCCGCAGTGACCCAACCGATCGCTGCCGAGAAACCAGTGGTTCTGATGCCGGCCAGCGGTCACTGGCGTGTTTCGATCGACGGGTACGAGACCACGATCTCGGTAGGCGACACGGCCTTGGTTCTTCCTGGCGAAACCTATGGTGTTCAGCCTTCGATGACCGGACAGGCGGGCCTGTACCGGATCACCGCAACCGATGACCCGGCAGGAGCGACCTGGACAGGATGAACGCGGACCCGAATGACACCCACGCCGTTTATGAACGGCAGGCGACCGAGTATGACAGGCGCCGTTCCAAGGCCCTGTTCGAAGCGCGCTGGTTGGCGCGCTTCACGGCCAGCCTGAAGCCGGGTGACCGCGTATTGGACCTGGGCTGTGGCTCGGGCGACCCGATTGCCCGTTGGTTCATGGCCGAAGGGTTTGACGTCACGGGTATCGATTTTTCCGACGCCATGCTTGCCATAGCCCGCGACCGTTGGCCCGATGGCGACTGGCGCAACGCGGATATGCGGAATTTTGAACTGGATCAGCAGTTCGACGGCATCATTGCCTGGAACAGCTTTTTCCACCTTACGGCGGACGAGCAGAAAGACTGTATCGCCCGGATGGCGCGCCATTTGCAACCCAACGGAATGCTCATGCTGACCGTCGGACCTCGTGCCGGAGAGGTCAGCGGCACAGTGGGATCAGAGCTTGTCTACCACGCGTCGCTGTCCCCGGCCGGTTACGCCGGGTGTCTTGAGAAAAACGGGCTGCAAATGACCGGATACCTGGCCGAAGACCCAGAAGCCCAAAGCCACACGATCCTGATGGCACGAAAAATTTAAGGAGGTCCCCATGACCGTAAAAACAACACATGTTGGCTCTCTGCCCCGAACGCAGGACGTCGTGGATTTTATTTTTGCCCGCGAAAACGGCGAACCTTATGACACAGGCGCCTTTGATACCTGCATGGCCAACGCCGTGGCCGAAACGGTGCGCAAACAGGTCGAAGCCGGTGTTGATATCGTCAGCGACGGCGAAACTTCGAAAATCTCCTATGCGACCTATGTCAAAGATCGCTACACCGGGTTTTCGGGCGACAGCCCTCGTAACGCGCCGGCAGACTTGAAGATGTTCCCCGGCTTTCTGCAAAGACTGGCCGATGACGGCGGTACGCCACAATACGCAAGGCCGATGTGCACGGGTGAGGTGCGATCAAAAGGGCAAGGCGAGTTGCAAAAGGACATCGCCAATCTCAAGGCGGCCATGGCTCGACACGGGGCCGAGCGCGGCTTCATGAATGCCGCGTCTCCCGGAGTGATCTCGTTGTTTTTGCAGAATGATTTCTACCCTACGCGTGAGGCTTATCTGGCAGCGTTGGCCGACGCGATGAAGGACGAATACGAAACCATCGTCGCCGCCGGGTTGGACCTGCAACTGGATTGCCCCGATCTTGCCTTGTCGCGCCACATGCTGTTCACCGACCTGTCGGATGAGGCGTTCATCAAGATTGCCGACATGCATGTCGAGGCCCTGAACCACGCGCTTCAGAACGTCCCGCAGGATCGGGTACGGGTACATATTTGCTGGGGCAACTACGAAGGCCCTCATTGCTGCGACATCGCCATGGACAAGGTCTTCAGTACCCTGATGGCGACCAAGTCGCGCTATGTCCTGTTCGAAACGTCCAATCCGCGGCATGCCCATGAATGGACTGTCTTCCGGGACCGCAAGGCCGAGATTCCCGATGACAAGGTTCTGGTGCCCGGCGTGGTCGATACCACGACCAATTTCGTCGAACATCCCGAACTTGTGGCCCAACGGATTGACCGGTTCACGGAAATCGTGGGACCGGACCGGGTGATCGCGGGCAGCGATTGCGGCTTTGGCACTTTTGCGGGTTTTGGCGCCGTCGATCCCCAGATCGCCTATGCCAAACTGGCGGCGTTGTCCGAAGGGGCAAAGCTGGCTTCGGCATGAAACCTCTGATCTTGTTGCCGGGCATGATGTGTGATGCCCGGCTTTTTGGCCCCCAGATCAATGCTCTGTCGGGCAGAATGCCCGTAATGACCTTTCCGTTGTCTCATCACGACAGCATAGAGGCCATGGCCCAGGATATCCTTGGAAATGCGCCGCCGGTCTTCGCGCTGGCCGGGCTGTCCATGGGGGGTATCGTGGCGATGGAGGTCACGCGCCAAGCCCCCGAACGTGTTTCGCGTCTGGCCTTGCTTGACACTAATCCACTAGCGGAAAAGCCAGAGGTAAAAGCGCGTCGTACGCCGCAGATGTCCGCCGTTCGCAAGGGTCAGCTGAGGACCGTGATGCGTGACGAGATGAAGCCCGGGTATCTGGCTGACGGACCGAACCGGGGGGCGATCCTGGATCTGTGCATGGCAATGGCCACCGACCTGGGCCCAGACGTTTTCATACGTCAGTCCAAGGCACTTATGAACCGACCGGACCAAAGCGAGACACTGACGGCCTATGCCGGAAGGGCTCTGGTTTTGTGCGGGCATGAAGACCGGCTTTGCCCAGTTGAACGCCACCGACTTATGCATGACCTGTTGCCACGAAGCGCGCTTGAGATCATCGGCGACGCGGGCCATCTCCCGACATTGGAACAACCTGAAAAAACAACAGCGGCGCTGTCCCGCTGGCTGGAGGACACATGACACCGTCCCTTTTGTCTTCGCTTCGCAAAGTCGATACGCCAACTGTCTGCAATGCCATCGAGGTGGCACAGGGCAGGCGCGGGTTCGACAGGTTCACACGTGGCACCATGCTAAGCTCGGCCCCCGAAGGGCGTGCCATCGTCGGCTATGCGCGCACCGCCAAAATTGCTGCGGTCAATCCCCCGACCGAGCCGCCCGAAGTCATCAAAGCCCGACGTATGGCCTATTACAGGTACATGGCCGAGGCACCCGGCCCTTCAATCGCCGTGATCGAGGATCTGGATTATCCCGATTGCATCGGCGCATATTGGGGTGAGATCAATACGACGGTTCACAAGGGTTTCGGCATGTCTGGCGCTCTGACCAACGGTGTCATGCGGGATCTCGGGGATTTGCCTTCAGGGTTCCCGGTTGTCGCTGGTTCCATCGGCCCGAGCCATGGTTTCGTCCACGTCCGCGAGATTGACACTCAGGTTTCGATTTTTGGTCTGACAGTTGACCCCGGTGATCTGGTTCACGCCGATCGTCATGGTGCATTGGTCATACCGAATGATGTCGTTGATCAATTGGAAGGTGCCATCCAAAAACTTTTGGCGACAGAACGTATTGTTCTGGACGCAGCCCGCGAGCCCGCGTTTGATTTCGAAGCATTCGAAACCGCCTGGGCCGCCTTTGAAAAAGCAAGGGTCTGATCGCAGGGGTCGGAAACAATGAAAGCCGGCTGGGTGAAAAGCACTTACAAGTCCCTTGCTCGTCAACCCAGAGCAAGACGGCCTCTGCCAACGCAATGCCCGTGACGAAGTGTTACCCACATCCGTCTGTCCGGTGGCCGCGTCGCGCCGCTGCTGGTGACGCCCGAACGCAAACCGGACCGTTTCAGATAGAAGTCCATTACACCGGAGTGTAAGGGGGTTCAGATCCGTTCAGCCCCGTGTACAATCCGCGTTTCCAGACAGGTTCCGGAAAGAACAATCAAACCTTGTGAAAAGCGGCGCCCTGCGCATCCCTTCGCTGTTCTCCGATCACGTTCAGCATGGCATCTACATCTGCACGTACGGCTTGTGTTGCCGCTTCGCGCACCGGGCCAAAACCGCGGATATCCAGCGGGGCTGACAGGATTTTCAGGCAGGTTTCCGCCTCCAGCTCGGGGCTGACTTTTTCAATGCGATCCAAGACAGCCAGAAACCAGGCCAGGGTTTCGTTTTCAAGCTTGCGGTCCCTTGAAAACCGGAATGGATCAAGCCAGCCGCCGCGAAGCCTGCGTGCACGCGAAAGGAGCCTCAGAACGGGGGTCATCCAACCACCAAAGCTTCGCTTGCGCGGTCGCCCGCGTTCATCCTTGCGACCGCTCAGAACCGGTGGCGCGAGGTGGTATTTGATCCGAAAATCCCCTTCGAACTCGGACCGCAGTTGTTTCTCGAATTGTTGCGATGTCAGCAACCGAGCAACCTCGTATTCGTCCTTGATTGCCATGAGGCGAAACAGGGATTTTGCCGCAAGCGAAAGCGCTTCCTCGCGTATCTGGTCAGGCAGTGCTGCGGACAGACGGGCCAGGCGATCCCGGTACTTTTGCGCATAACCGTCATCGTGATAGGTCACCAATTCATCGGACCGGTAATCGATTATCTGCTGCGATGTTTCTTGCGAAAAGCTCTTTTCCCTCGCATTCAGCATCTGCGGGTTTGCAGCGATCACCCGCCCCAGATCAAAGGCCATTATGTTGGCCTCGATCGCGGTTCCATTGAGCTTGATCGCCTGTTTGATTGCAACCTCACTGATTGGAATGTTCCCCAGCTGCCACGCGACACCAAACAGCAAGGTATTGGCAAAGACCGAATCCCCCAGCAAATCCACAGCCAACTGGTTTGCATCCAACGCGAAGACATTTTCTGCGCCGACGGTCCGGCGTATCAATGCTTCTCTTTCGTCGACCTTGAGCTGGGCATCGCGGTGCAAAACAAGGTCGCCTGTTGGCATTTCCGCACGGTTCAGTACGACCTTTGTGCCCTTGCGATAGTGAACCGAGGCTTTGGGCGCCGAAGACACGACCACGTCACACCCGATGACGGCGTCGGCGCTATTGGCCTCAATTCGGACCTGATTGATTTCTTCGGGCGTGCGGGCAATGCGAACATAGCCGACAACCGTACCGAATTTCTGGGCGAACCCGGTGAAATCCAGCACGCTGGCGCCTTTGCCTTCCAAATGCGCCGCCATCGTCAGAACGGCGCCCACCGTTACGACACCGGTGCCGCCGACCCCACCGACCAAAAGATCGTACGGCGCGTGCAGGTCAGGAAGCTGCGGGTCGGGAACCTTGGCAAGAAGCGACGGGATATCCAGTTTCTGCCTGGGTTCCTTTCGCCGCACCGCCCCTTCCACCGTAATGAAACTGGGGCAAAACCCGTTCAGGCAGGAAAAGTCCTTGTTGCACGAGTTCAGGTTGACCTTTCGCTTGCGGCCCAATGGGGTTTCCAATGGTTCAATACTCAGACAGTTGCTTTCGACCGAGCAATCGCCGCAGCCTTCGCACACCGCGGGGTTGATGAAAGCAAACCGCTTGGGGTCTTCTGTTTTGCCACGCTTGCGGCGACGACGTTTCTCGGTGGCGCAGGTCTGCTCGTAGATTAAAACCGTCACACCTTGGATGTCACGCAACTCACGCTGCACCGCATCCATCTCTTCCCGGGGGTGAAAGCTCGTTCGTGCCGGAAAATCGCTGGAATTGAATTTCGTAATGTCGTCTGAAACCAACGCGATCCGGTCCACACCTTCTGCGCGACAGGACTGGGCGATCCCGGAAACGCTGATAGGGCCATCAACAGGCTGCCCCCCCGTCATTGCCACTGCGTCATTGTAAAGGATCTTGTAGGTGATGTTCGTACCCGCCGCCACGGCCTGGCGAATGGCAAGCGACCCGGAATGATACCAAGTGCCCTCGCCAAGGTTTTGAAAGATATGTTTGTTGCCATTGAATTTCGAGGCAACAACATGCGGCACACCTTCCCCACCCATCTGCGCATAACCGACCGTGTTGCGGTTCATCCAACTTGCCATCACGTGACAGCCGATGCCTGACGCAGCCATGCTTCCATCGGGGACTTTGGTGGATGTGTTGTGGGGACAACCCGAGCAAAAATACGGAGCCCTGACCGCACCCGGAACATTCAGAACGGATGGCGGTTCGTCCGTCAGCGCCTTCGCCTTTTCAAGGAAACCCTCTTCCGGGAAAAAACGGTCGAGTCGCTCTGCAACGACTGGGATCAGGTTCAACGGGCTCAACTCTCCGGTCCAGGGAATCAACGGATCGCCCGCTGCGCGGTGTTTTCCGACCATCTTTTCGGGTTTGTCCCCCGGCCAGTCATAGAAATATTCCTTGAACTGGCTTTCGATGATCCCGCGTTTTTCCTCGACGACCAGCACCTCTTTTTTACCACGGACGAAAGACAGCGCATCGCGCCGCGCCAAAGGCCAAACCATCCCGACCTTGTAGATGTCGATGCCCAAACGGCGGCATCCGCTTTCGTCGAGCCCCAGAAGGCGCAGCACTTCCATCAGGTCCAGATGGCTTTTGCCCGTTGTGACAATCCCGAATGGGGCATCCTTGATGTCATAGATGCGCCGGTCGATCGGGTTCGCCTCGACAAAAGCCTCGACTGCCCGCAACTTGTGTTCGATCCGCGTCTCGATGGCCGGGCTTGGCAAATCGGCGCTGCGCACGTGCAAGCCGCCCGGCGGCAGATCTATTTCCGGCAAGGTAAACGTACGGTCCGGCTTCAACCGCACGGATTGCCCGCTTTCCACGGTTTCCGAAATCGCCTTGAACCCGACCCAGGTGCCCGAGTATCGGCTCAGCGCGATCCCGTATTCACCGAACTCCAGGTATTCAGCTACGTTGGCCGGGTTCAGCGTTGGCATGAACCAGGTCATGAAGGCGACGTCGGACTGATGCGGCATTGAAGAAGACACGCAGCCATGATCGTCACCCGCGACAACCAGTACCCCGCCCTTCGGCGACGAGCCATAGGCATTGCCATGGCGCAACGCGTCCCCTGAACGGTCAACTCCGGGGCCCTTCCCGTACCACATCGAAAACACGCCCTCGACCTCACAATCGGGATCAAGCGAGGCCTGCTGGGCACCAAGAACCGCTGTTGCGCCGAGGTCTTCGTTTACGGCCGGCATGAATGTGATCCTGGCCGCCTCGGTTTCCTCTTTCGCTCGCCACAGCTCCAGATCCAACCCACCAAGAGGAGACCCCCGATATCCGGAAATGAACCCGGCCGTGTTGTTTCCTGCTGCTGCGTCCCTACGGGCCTGGTCTAACATGATGCGCACCAGAGCTTGCGTTCCCGTCAGGAAAACACGACCCTTTGAGGCTTTGTATCGGTCCGACAGGGCGTAAGTATCGAATTTCAGGGACTGGTCAGTCATGAACACCTCGCCTTTTTTTTGGATATTTTACCGGAAATTTTTGAAGGATCTGTTCTATCTTCCCGACGTTTCCTAGCATTCTTGAAAAATCATCTCTTCTTTTGTCGCGATTTGGGGTATTTTTCTCGAATGCTTCTCGACTCACGTGACTGCCAACTTCTCGCGCTGCTTCAAAAGGACTGTCGCATCTCAAACGCTGACCTTGCTGAACGGGTGGGCATGTCATCCTCTGCTTGCTGGCGTCGTGTCCGTGTGTTTGAAGAGGCCGGCCTGATTTCGCAGTACCGTGCCGAATTGTCGCCTGAACACGCCGGGCTTTCGTTTCAGGCCCTGGTGCATGTTCATCTGACCCGGCACAATCCGGAACATCTCGAACGGTTCATTGCAGCGATCGAGAAGCGCCCGGAAGTCATGGAATGCTACGCAACGACCGGGCAGGCAGATTACCACATGCGGGTGATCTGCAAGGATATCGGGGCTTACAACGTTTTTCTTGAAGAATTCCTGTTTCGCCTGCCGGCGGTGGAAAGCGCGCAAACAAATGTCGTTCTGCGCGAAATCAAACGCAGCAACGCCCTGCCCATTCCTTCCTGTTGAGATCGGTTCCCGGGTGGGGCTTTCCGGCTGGTATCGGCTTTGTTGCAAAGCTTTGAACGCACCAAGCGAAAGATCCACTCGAACCCGTTCCCAAGCTACGATTTGGCCCGCCAAACTCCACGGAATTGATGTTCATAGAATTTTTCACGCATCAGGTCTGGGAGCGCCCCCAAAAACCGTCGCGCAATTCAGCTTCAAGGCAGGTAAAACGTGGTTGCCTTTTCGACCGCAACCTTTTGGATTCCGCCTTCTGCGCCGCCCTCTGGGCGGAAGCTTCCATCGACGCCGAACAGCCGCAAAACCGAATTTCGAAACTGAAGCCATTTTTTTGCTTCGCGTTTCGATTTTCCTGTTTTCTTTTCCCGTGCTTGCATCGAGTCCGGCTCCTGTTCGCTGCCGTCATCCCGAGTGTAGCATCGTTCCTTTGCTTTTTCAGATTTTTATCAGAGAACCTTACGACTATTTCGCAATTTCGTCGATCAGCCGCGTCTCGAGGAGCTGGCCATTCTGGTACAGCACCGGGTAAGCAATAGATGCGATATGGCTGTTGAACTCCCGGAACGCCCGCAACGTCTCAAGATGAATATCACTGGTTTCGAAGCTTTCCCGTGACCCGTGCTGCAATCGGCGCAGATGTCGTTTTCGGCTTTCACGTTCCACCCGCTTGATTTCGGTCTTCTCAAGGCTCAGCAGGCGCGCGCTTTCCAGATCGTCTGAAATAAGCACGTTTGATGCCAGCTTCATGTTGGCCAGAATGCCCTCGTGCATCTGAACGAGTTCCGACCAGCCTTCCTGCGAGAAACTCGAGCCTTTGGCCCGCATTTCACCCGCCAACACGGTCAAACGCTTGGCCACGACATCACCGGCCGTCTCCAGCCGGATAGCGAACTCCATCAGGTCGCGTGCGGATTTTTCATCTTTTTTTTCATATACATCCGGTGGAATCGCCGAAACGAATGCCCTGATCCCGGACAGGCAATTGTTCACGTCCTCGTCGATGGCCTGTACCGCTCGAATCTGTTGTTTGTCGCCACTGCGATACAATTCTAGGCAAGGCCGGAACATGGTTTCGACAAGGTCGCTCATCCGCAGCAGCTCACGTTTGAGGCTTGGTAGGGCCTGGCTGGGATTTGCCACATTGCCTATGTCCAATGCGCTGGCCGGTCGTGCCGGTTGCGGAACCAGTTCCTTCTTCTGATCCGGCAAAAACCTTTCGAACAGAACTTTCAATCTCCCACAAAATGGCAAGGCCAGAAGCAGCAGTGACAGGTTGAACAAAACATGCACATTGACCAGCATCTGCCCGCCTTGCGGGTCTCCTAACAACCCGGTCCGCAAAGCCATGTTGGCGGCAAACAAACTCACCAAAGCCCAACTGCCACGCAATGCCAGGTTGGCATATGGAATGCGCCGGGCCTGGACTGGCATGGCGCGGGTGAGCCAGACCGGAATGAAGGCAGAGCCGAAATTCGCGCCAAACACCAAAGACATCCCGGCGGCGAACGGGATCGCTCCGATCTGCACAAGGGTGACACACATGAGGATGGCCGCCACCGAAGAATGCATGATGAAAGCCAAGGCGCCCCCGACCAGAAACGCGGTGATATAATCGCGCGCCAGATAATCCGCCACCGCGGGCAGAAACGCGCTGTCCCGAATGGGATCCATTGCCTCGCGAAGGAACCGAAGCGAGATCAGGATAAAGGCCACGCCCATCAGGATGCGCCCCATTTGCCGGGTTTTTTTGGCGTCGGTCTTTACGAACAGATACCCCCCAACCGCCAACAGCATCGGAACAAGCCAGTCCAGCCGGAACGAAAGAATCTGGATGATCAGCGCCGACCCCAGATCGCCGCCAAGTACAATCGCAAGGCCGGCAGGAAAACTGAGCATTCCACTGGCCGCAAACCCCGAGGTCAACAGAGCAACAGCCGCCGAACTTTGCAGCACGACCGCCATCGTCAGCCCAACCACCGAGGCCTGAAGGTAGCTGCGTTGTTGGGTCATTACCCGCTGGAAAGACGCCCCATAGCTGCGCTCGATCCCGGTTCGCACCATACGAACCGCGTAAAGCAGCAGCATCGTCGCCCCGGCAAGGCTGATAAGGAAGCTGACAATTGCCATACTCTACCCCGTTATTCTTTTTGGCCCAGCTTGTCGCGGCGCATTGTATTATTCATGTTACCGGCCGCGATCGGGAAGGGATACATCCCATTTTGGCCTACAAGGCGTAAACTCCTGTGAGCTTCACCGCAAGCACTTGACCGCGCTTTGACGGAACATCCGTCACTTATGAACTTGGCCAAGGGCCCCCGGAAGGGCGCGGCCCCTGATCCTATTGTGACACGAGATCGGTAAGGGGCGTCAACTCTCGGCCTTGATTGCAGCAATTACGATGTCGATTGCGCGGTCCAGCTCCAAACGCGAGATGGTCAGCGGCGGTGACAGTGTCAGAACGCACCCCTGGCTGATCTTATAGCTCAGACCGGCCTCGAGACAGGCATAATAGATCCGTTCGGCGCACGCGTTCCCCGGTGTTTTGTCGGCGCGATCATCGACGATTTCGATCCCGAACATCAGGCCCCTTCCCCGGATGTCTCCGACAATCGGAACGTTCTGAAGTTCATCCATCAAGCGACCAATGGCATGTTCACCCAGTTCGGCTGACCGGCGAACCAGGCCTTCGTCTTCGATGATCTGAATTGTCGTCAAAGCGGCACGGGCGGTGACCGGGTTTTTTTCGTGCGTGTAATGCCCGATGGCAAAATCTCCGCAGACATCTAGTTGCTTACGGGCGACACAGGCGGCAATAGGCAGGATGCCGCCGCCAAGCGCCTTCCCAAGTGTCACGATGTCCGGGATGATCTCGTCATGTTCAAAGGCGAACATCCTGCCCGTCTTGCCAAGACCCGTCGGGATTTCATCCATGATCAACAGCGCCCCGTGACGGTTGCATGCCTCGCGCACCGTCTTCCAGAACCCCGGCGGCGGGACATAGGGCACGGCACGCATCGGTTCCGCAATGACCGCCGCCACATCTCCTTCGCGCTCGAGGACATATTCGACCATTTTCGCACAAGCCAGCCCGCAGGTTTCGGGGCCCGCATGATTGTACGGGCATCGATAGCAGGCAAAAGGGGCGACATGTTCGGTACCGGACAAAAGGGGCCCCGCAATGTGACTGCGAAAGGTCGCCTCTCCGCCGACACTTGCGGCGCCGAAACCCGCGCCATGGAAGGCATCCCAGAAGCTGATTGTTTTGAAACGACCGGTGGCGGCACGCGCGATCCTGAGGGCAACCTCGTTGGCGTCGGATCCGCCAGTGGTAAAGAGCATTTTGCCCAGATCACCAGGCACGATCTCTGCCAGTTTTTCAGCCAGCTCCACCGCCGGATCATTGGTAAAGCGGCGGGGCGCAAAGGGCAGATCGTCAAGCTGTGCCTTTATGGCGGCTACCAAGCGGGGATGGCCATACCCGATGTGGTGTACCGAGTTGCCGTGGAAATCCATGTACCGGCGGCCCTCGATATCTTCGATCCAGAGCCCTTCGGCCTTTGCAATGGTGCTGACGCAGGGTGAGGACAGAGATTGATGCAGGAAAACGTTCGCATCGCGTTTGAGCAATGGCGATGATTTCGGCCCCGTCGATTTTTGCAGCCACGCCTTGCGCGCCTCGGACGTGTTTGATTCCCCTTCAGTGTGGACAATTTGTGGCATCGCCGCTCCTCTTTGCCGTCATCAAAAGATGCGGACCCCGCAAGGCCCGCCAGTACCAGGGAGGAACTGTGTTGCCCTTTCCGCAAAAGGAGTAAGGGCAACAGACTCAGTTAGGCCACGGCAGCGAATAGGTTTTGACGTTGGTGAAAAACTTCATCGCTTCGATGACGCCTTCCTTCACCCCGTTTCCACTGTCCTTGATGCCGCCAAAGGGCGACATTTCAATGCGGTAACCCGGCTGTTCCCAGATGTTGCAGGTGCCGACGTTCAACCCGTTGATGAAGGCAATCGCCCGGTTCAGATCATTGGTGCAGACACCCGAAGACAGGCCGAACTCGGTTCCGTTTGAAATTGCCATCACCTCTTCGTCGTTGTCCGGCACACGAACGATCGGCACGATGGGACCAAAGGTTTCCTCCATCACCAGCTCGCTGTCATGGGGAACCTTGTCGACGACGATTGGCGGCAGCAGCGCCCCCTGACGACCGGGGTGGTACAGAATTTCAGCACCCTCTTTTTCCGCCTGAAAAACGCGGTTTTCAAAAATTTCGGCGGCCTTGTCATGGATCACGCATCCCAATTCGGTTTCCGGGTCTTGCGGATCGCCGAACTTGATCTTCTTGGCCTTTTCAAGAACCAGCGGCACGAATGTATCGGCCACACTTTCCTGCACGAGAATGCGCTTGACCGCCGTGCAACGCTGGCCGGAATTTCCGGTAGCCCCCGCCACCGCAATGGCTGCCGCCTTGTCCAGATCGGCCTCACTCAGGTCATTCAGAACGATCAGAGGGTCGTTGCCGCCAAGTTCCAGCGCCTGACGCTTGTAGACGCCCTTTTCGGCGATCATCTTGCCGACGGGCACACCGCCGGTGAAGGTGATGATATCGATGTGCTCATTGGTGATCATTTCGTCGCCAATGTCGGCGGGCCAACCTGTCACGACCTGGAACATCTCGGGCGGCAAGCCGGCCTCGTAGAGAATGTCCGCCAGTGTCAATGCAGTCAGCGGCGTCAGCTCGGTCGGTTTGCAAACCATGCAATTGTTGGTGGCAATCGACGGCGCGATCTTGTGGCTGACCATGTTCAGCGGGTGGTTGAACGGCGTGATCGCGCTGATTGCTTTCACCGGTTCTCGGGTGGTGAAAATCTTGCGGGCCTTGCCATTGTGGGTCAGGTCGCAGGAGAAGATCTCACCATCATCCTTCAGTGCCTCGGCCGCCGCGAATTGATACACGTCCTGCGCGCGCTTGGTTTCGTAGATCGCATGCTGGTGACAGATCCCCAACTCCAGCGTCAGCCATTTCGCAAGATAGTCGCGCTTTTCGCCGATCAGCTCGCCTGCCCGTTGCAGGATCTGGCTGCGCTCGTATCGGGTCAGCTTGGGTTTGTAATTCGCCGCGATCTCAAACGCCCGGCGCGCATGTTCGGCTGTACCGGCTGGTACGTGACCCACAACCTCGTTTGTGTACGGGTAGAGAACGGGAACGGTGTCATCGGTAAAGACTATTTCGCCGCCGATCCGCATTCCCTCGTTGCGTACTTCGATTTTCGACATGGTCTGATCTTTCATAGCTTACTGTGCCGCCGCTGTTGTTGCGTAGAAGAAGGCATCGAAATTGCGCAGCACGGGTTGGTTTGGCAGGTCGATGACACGGTTCACGATGAAGGGAACTTCCTGCTCGGTCAAACCACCATGGCTGCGCAACGGCTCTTTGAGTGCTGCCAGATCGTGGCGATGCTCGGACGTGCCGATGCAGATGTTTTCACCGGAAACCATCACGATGTCGCCAATGCGGTCGCCCGGCAATTCGAATTGCTCGATCGCCTCGGCCTTGGTCAGCACATGAGTGATGCCGCTGGTCGCCTTGAGCTTGCTGATGATGTCGTCCTGGTCTGCTCCGTCAGGCAAATAAGCGGTTGCAAAAGACCCCAACGCGCCATGATGCACGACGTATGGATCGGTAATCGGAAGAATGACCCGCGCCGCATCCTTGCCCAGCCATTCGTCCATCAGGTCTTGCACGTACACCACCGAGGGGGATCCATCCGCCAAATGCTTTGGCTTCATGCCGTGATCCGCGGTCACCACGATGGCCGCACCCAACTCATCCAACTCGCCAAGATACCGGTCGAACATGGCATAGAAATCGAGTGCGCCTTTTTGATCGGGTGCAAACTTGTGCTGGATATAGTCGGTCGTCGACAAATACATCACGTCGGGCTTGAACTCTTTCAGCAGCTTGACGCCAGCGGCAAAGACAAATTCGGAAAGCTCTGCCGAGTAGACCTCGGGAACGTCCATGCCCAGCCATTCGCTGGCGTTGTCGATGCCATGTTCCGCCAGCGTCGTTTCACCCGACCGTTCGGAAGAAAACGCAACCGCCCTGCCCTCGTCAAATTTCAGCCCGGCCCCCAACAGCGCGCGCAGCTTGTCCTTGGCGGTTACCATCGCCACGCGGAAACCTGCGTCGTAGAATTGGGAAAAAATGGTCGGCGCACGCAGGAAGCGGACATCATTCATCATCACTTCCTCACCGCTGTCGGGGTCGATGAGGTAGTTGCCGCAGATGCCATGCACGATCGGAGGGCGCCCGGTGGCAATCGAAAGATTGTTGGGGTTGGTGAAGGACGGGATAACGGAATGGGCCAGTCGGTCCGTGCCCTCTTCGCGTATCCGCTTGAGATTGGGCATCAGCCCTTTCGCAATCGCGACATCAAGATATTCGGGCTCGCATCCATCAAGGCAGATGGCAATGGCAGGCACCTTCGGCGTCGGATAGACGCGCTCATTTGCTTCGACAGGGGTTTGAATGGTCATCTGTATTTTCCTTGATGTTTAAGCGGCCAGCTTGGCGCGTTCTTCCAGTGCCCGAAGAGGAGGAGCGGCGTTTGTCACGCCCATTTCTTCCAGGGATTCCTTTGCTGCGCGCACGACATTGCGCATGACGTCTTCGTCCATCTGACCGATGCATCCGACGCGGAAACTGTCGACGACGGTCAGCTTGCCCGGGTAGATAATGAACCCTTTGTCCTTCATCAGGTTGTAGAACTGATCGAATACGAATTTCTCATCGGCGGGGCAGAAGAACGTGACGATGATCGGGCTGAGCCAACGATTGTCCAGCAGCGTTTCGAAACCCAGTTCACGCATGCCCGCAACCATGACGTCCCGGTTGCGGGTGTAACGTGCGCCGCGGCCGGCAACACCGCCTTCAGCTGCATGCGCCCGAAGCGCTTCGATGAAGGCGGCGACCACGTGCGTCGGCGGGGTAAAGCGCCACTGACCGGTCTTGTTCATGTGCGCCCATTGGGCGTGCACATCCAGAGACAGGGAATGACTGTTACCCTTTGCGGCTTCCAGCTCGTTCTTGCGCGCCACAATGAAGCCAAAGCCAGGAACGCCCTCGATGCACTTGTTGGCCGAAGACACCATGGCTTCATAGCGAATATCCGAGGGCCTGAGCTCGATCGCGCCAAAGGCAGACATCGAGTCGATCAAAAGCTTGCGACCGGCTGCATATGTGGCCTCGGATATTTCCTCGACGGGGTTCAAGATACCCGAACTGGTTTCGCAGTGAATGGCAACAACATGCGTGATGGCCGGGTCATCCGCGAGAATGCGCGCAACCTCGTCGCCCCGTGGCGGCAGGTAATCGCCCTTGTCCAGCACGATATGGTCCCGGCCCAGATACTGTAGCGTCTGCGCAGAACGTTGCCCATAGGCGCCATTGGCCAGTACCAGCGCCTTTCCTTCCGGCGGAATAAAAGACGCCAGCATTGCTTCGACCGAGAAGGAGCCGCTGCCTTGCATTGGCACACAATCGAAGGCGTCGGCTCCTTCACCAAGCAGGTCCAGCAGGCTTGACCGCAGCTCTTTTGTCATGGCGCGAAAGTCGTCGTCCCAGCTGCCCCAGTCCTTCAGCATGGCCTCTTTCACGGCATAGGACGTTGTCAAAGGACCGGGTGTCAAAAGGTATGGTTCGCCGAGGCGCGGTTGCTCGATTTTTGGATGGGATGGCGTCATTACCGGGCTCCAGAACAGCGTTTTCACAAACACCATTGCAGCAACGGTTGCTATATGTGAAATTGCAAATATCAATCTAATTATAAGTGCAGCCTATGCACAAATCATTGGGGACCGGTGATGCGGCACAGCCAGCTCAAAGCCTTTCATTACGTGGCCAAACATGGCGGGTTTTCCCGCGCGGCCGAGGCGCTTTTTCTGACGCAGCCGGCAATTTCCGAACAGGTTCGAAAGCTGGAACAGGATCACGATCTGTTGTTGTTTCAGCGCGAACGAAAACGCGTGAACCTCACCCCCGAAGGCGAACAGCTTTACCGGTTCACAAAGCAGTATTTTGAGATCGAAGATCAGATCGAGGACTACCTTTCGGAAACCAAGGCCGCAATCGACGGGGAATTGCGGATCATCGCCGATTCAGCGCATCACATGACGTCTTTCCTGGGGTCGTTTCAAAAGAAGTACCCCAAAATCACCATCACCGTGCGGTCCGGAAACACCGAAGAAATTTTGGAAGAACTTCGGTCGTACAATGCCGAGATTGGTGTTGTCGGCAGCCTGTCCCCCGGCAAGGACATGGATGTGTTGAATCTTGGGTCCACTGAAATCGTGGCCTTTGCCGCCCAAGGCGTTCTTTTGGCATCCAAACCTTCGCTTTCTTTGGAAGAACTGGCCGATCTGCCGCTGGTTTTCAGAGAGCACGGGTCAAAAACACGTCAGAAGTTGGAAGAAGAAGCCGAAAGGCGCGGTATCACGTTGAATCCTGCAATCGTTGCGGAAGGACGCGAGGCCGTGCGCGAGCTTGTGGCCTCGGGGGCAGGCATCGGGTTTGTCTCTCAGGCAGAGTATGGGCATGATGATCGGTTGCGACAAATCAAGCTCAAGGACGTGAAGTTGCAAATGGGTGAAAGCATGATTTCGCTGTCGCAACGGCGCAACGTAAAGATCATCCGGGCCTTCATGGACTTTGCCCAGCGCGCGCTGGAAGAAAAAAGCCCCCCCGCCGATACCTGACCGGCGGGGGCACGGTTCCTTTGGCTACCGGCTTCGCCAAGCCTGAGTGCGCTTCAGGATGCCTTTTGAAGCAATCAGGTGAACGATCCGGGCAGCGGCGTTGGTGTAAAAGATCATCATGCCCATCGCCGCCGCAGGCGCGATATCCCCGGCATCATCCATGTTCAGCACCGCGATGGACGCAAGCGTCGTTTTGGGAGAATAGAGGAATACCACTGCCGACACGGTCGTCATCGCATTGACGAACAGATAGATTGAGATGTCCAACACCGCTGGCAGACAAACCGGAACCGTTACCCGTGCAAACAGCTTCATTGTCGGCTGTTTGAGCGAGGCAGACACTGACTCAAATTCTCTGTCCATTTGCTTGAGCGCGGTGACGGCCGTCAGGTGCGATACGGTGTAGAAATGCGTCACAGTGCAAATCACCAAAATCGCCATCGTGCCGTAAATCCCGTTCAGCGGATTGGACGGGTTGTTGAAGAAGAAGATGTAGGACAGCCCCAATACCATTCCCGGGATCGCCATGGGTAGCATCGCGAACATCTGGAAAATCGACCGGCCGGTTCTGAACCCGTTTGATTTTTCAACCAGATAGGCCCCGAAGAACACAACCGTCGTGCCGATGACTGCCGTCAGCAACGCCAGTTTGATCGAGTTGAAATACGACCCCCAGCCGCCGCCGTCCATTCTGTTGAACTGATAGTTCTTGAAGCTCAGACTCAGGTCGTAGGGCCAGAACTTGATCAGCGCCGCAAACTGACACACAGCCAGAAGACCAACGATGAACAGGCCGATCAGGCTGCAATAGATCAGGAATATGCGGTCAGCTTTCGGGTTTGGCGTCGCCTGATATGGCACGGAACGCGCCGAAAGCAGCGCAACCTGCTTGGACTGAACCATCCGGTCAATGGCAAAAGCCAGAATGGCCGGAATGACCAGAACCACAGAGACCACGGCGCCCATTTCAAAGTTCTGCTGGCCGATCACCTGTTTGTAGATATCCACAGCAAGCACGTTGAATTGACCACCGATGACCTTTGGCAATCCGAAATCAGTGATCACCAGGTTGAACACGACAAAGGCCGCCGAGATCAGGCCATAGCGGGCCCCGGGGATGGTTACGGTCCAGAAGGTCCGCCATGGCGTCGACCGCAAGCTGGCCGCAGCTTCATACAGGCGCGCGTCAGATATCGCGAGCGCGGTCGATATGATCAGAAACGCGTGCGGAAAGGTAAAGAAAACCGATCCGATCACGATGCCTATGGGGCCGTAAATGCTGGCACCGAACAGCAACTCCTTGATCATGCCCTGATTGCCGAACAGATAGACCAACGCGATGCCCGGCAAGAGCGACGGAACCAGGATCGGTGCCATCGCGATAAGGCGAAAAACACCCTTGAACCGCATGCAGCTTCGGTTCAGCGCATAGGCGAACCAAAACGCCAGTGTCACCGTCACAATGGTGCTGACGACCGAGATCCAAAGCGAGTTCTTGATCGAATTGAACAGTGCCGGTGTCGAGAAGTAGTTGATGAAATTGTCCAACCCTCGCGACTGGACCGGCCGCATTTGCACCCGGCGGAACGTGTTGGAATCAAGCTCGACCCAATCGGCGCCTTCATTCAATGTCGATCCGACCAGAAAGCGCCCGGTATCCGTCGTGTTGCGGATCTTGTACATCACCGGGCTGCGAAAGCTGAAATCAGGAAAAAATCCGGTTACCGGCAAGCGCCCGTCCGAACCCGTCACCAGGTCAGAGTCGGAATAGACCCCCAATTGCCTGTTCAACTCGTCTGCCGACAGGATCGTTCCGTCGAAGACGCCTGCGTCGTCACTTACCTGAAACTCGTACTGGGACAGCTCGACCCGATAGGTCGAAAACGACTTGGACAGCATCGTGTAAAGCGGCAACGCCAATGTCACGACCAGATACAGCGCGATCACCATCATACTGCCGCGCATCAGGATATCATCACGGCTGAGCTTGGGCTTGATGTCCGGCCCGACAGGCAGGCTGTCCTGATTGGTAGAAACCGAGCTCATGCCTTGGCCTCCGGCGCTTCAAACGCCATAAGGCGGTTCTCGGGAAGCTCAATCACCACGCTGCGCCCCTCTTCCAGTTCCAGACGACGCACGGCATTGATCGAGAAATCCGCGATCAGTTCCGATGATCCGAACTTCTCGTTGTTCAAGCGGCAGCGCCAGAACGAACCCAGGAACTCCATCTCATCCAGCGTCACCTCTATGCAGTTCCGATTGCCGCCCGTGTCGAGATAACCAGCTTCATGAGGGATGATGTCTTCGGGTCGAATGGCCGCGATGATCGGGGTTCCATCGTTGAACTTGTGGCTGAGGCAGGCAAAGGTCTTTTCACCGACGCTCAAACGTCCGCCTTTGGTGACCTGCGACCGGATCTGGTTCATTTCACCGATAAAGTCGGCAACGAACAGATTGGCCGGATCCCGGTAGATTTCGGTAGGAGGCCCCACCTGTTCGATCACACCATGATTCATGACCACGATGCGGTCTGCCATCGCCAGCGCTTCTTCCTGATCGTGGGTCACCATCACGGTGGTCACACCCAGCTTGCGCTGCAACTCCTTGATCTCGTGCCGCAGATGAACACGCACTTTGGCGTCCAGCGCCGACAGGGGTTCGTCCAGCAGCAAAAGTCCGGGGTTGGTCGCAATGGCACGCGCCAGCGCAATTCGTTGCTGCTGACCACCTGACAATTGCGCCGGATATTTCTTGCCCTGATCCGGCAGACCAACCAGGGTCAAGAGTTCGTTTACGCGAACAGCGATATCCGATTTGCTGCGGCCGGTGTTTTCAAGGCCAAAAGCGATGTTCTTTTCAATCGTCAGATTTGGGAACAACGCGTAGGACTGAAACACGATCCCGAAATCACGCTCGGACGGGGGCAGATTGGACACGTCCTTGCCATCCTGCATGACCGTACCCTTGGTCTGCAAATCCAATCCGGCGATTGCCCGCAAAAGAGTGGTCTTGCCGCACCCGGACGGGCCGAGGAAACAGACAAACTCGCCCTCGTTGATTTCCAAAGAGATGTCCTTGAGCGCCAGAAAGCTTCCGAACGCTTTCCACAAATTCTGGATGCTGAGATACAGTTCACCGGGTGGTGTTTTCTGAAGCACGGGAGAAGTCCTCACATCTGCACCTCGGGCGCGGCCGGTCCTGGCCGGTTGAAACCGGGTGAGTAAGTTGTTTTTCGGGGAACAAGAGACTGGTGTGCAGGAGAGGCACGAAAGCCTCTCCTGCCAATGGGGTTACTTCGCTTCCGACTTTCCGTCATAGCGAGACTGCCATTCCTTCAGGATTGCCGCGCGATTGTTGGCGGCAAACTCAAAATCATTTTCGATCATTGCATCCAGAAGACCCTCTGGGAAGTGCTCAACCGGTTTTGCAACGCCCGGATAGGCGACAACTGCATAGCCGGTGTTGTACATCTCGTTGGCTTCTTTGGTGACGGTGAAATCCACCAGCTTTTGCGCGGCCTCCAAATTGGCGGTGCCAGCAACAATTGCGGTGGCTTCCATGTCCCATCCGACGCCCTCGGAAGGCACGATGATCTCAAGCGGCGCGCCGTCGGCTTTGGACTTTGCCCCGCGGAACGCAAAGGAAATGCCAATCGGGATTTCGCCTGCTGCGGCCAGTTTGCAGGGTTTTGAACCTGAATGGGTGTACCGCGCGATATTCTCGTGCAGCGCATCCATGTATTCCCAACCACCTTCTTCACCGAACATCTGCAACCAGCTGGACACGTCAAGGAAACCGGTGCCCGATGAGTTCGGATTGGGCATGATCACCTGATCTTTGTACATCGGATCGGTGAGATCCTTCCAGGATGTCGGCGGGGTCAACCCGGCCTTTTCGGCCTCGACGGTATTGTAGCAGACGGATGCAACCCAGGCGTCCATGCCGACCCAGGCAGGGGGGTTGTCGCCATCAACAAATTTTTTGTCCAGCTTCTCCACACCGGCCGGCGCATAAGGCTCCAACATACCTTCTGATTTCAGCAGCAGCAGCGACGTGGCGGCCAGGCCCCAAACAACGTCTGCCTGCGGATTATCACGTTCTGCCAGCAATTTCGCCGTAATGATCCCGGTCGAGTCGCGAACCCAATTGATCTTGATATCAGGGTGGCTTTGATTGAACGTCTCGGCATACCGGGCCAAGTCTTCCGCCTCGACTGCGGTATAAACTGTAAGTTCCGTTTCCGATGCCGCCGCCGTCGCCGTCAGCGCACCGATAGTCAGAGCTGCGAGAAGTGATGCTTTGTGTTTCATTGTGATCCTCTGTTGGTAATTATGTTGTTTTCGCCATTCTTGCGCGGCGTTAGAACTCGATTATTGTGCACCGATTGTTTGACAGCAGTTTGACAGATAAAAACGCCAATAAAAATCGATTATATCTTCGATGTCATAAGCATCTCCTATAGATGAAATCCGCTCGCCCCGGAAGATCAGCGCGGAACCGGCCATGACGATCAACAGATCATCAAGGCATGTCAAAGGAGCTTAATTCTCAAAACTTTCCCGCGGCGGCGCAAGAACGCTCAACGTGTCATCGCAAGGAGTCCGATCCCGATCGCGACAATAGTCGCTGCAAGAAGCCTGTTGGATTTCGGCCCTTCGCCGAACCACATCACACCAATAAGCGATGCAAAGATAACCGAACTTTCCCTAAGCGCGGATACAACGCCCAAGGGCGCGACCGTCTTCGCATACAGCACCAGCCCATACGCCACGCCAGAGATGACGCCGCCTGTCAGACCCGCCCACACATAACGCCTGGGCAGTGCGACGAAACGCTGCCATCTGGTTGCGAAGATAAATCCGGCGACAAAAATTTCCGCAACGAACAATGCCGCAATGTATCCCAGTATATTCCCGGACAGCCGGATACCAATGCCGTCCACAATCGAATAGGACGCTATCATCAGGCCCGTGCCAAACGACGCCGCCACGGCGACCCAGCTTGTGTTTCGGCCCAGCCCGACCAGGGACAGGCACCCAATCCCAGCCGAGATGCAGACAATGCCGACCCACGCGATCGGCGGCAGAAACTCACCCGCGAAAAGAATGGCACCCACCGTGACCAGGATTGGCGTCATCCCGCGTGAGATCGGGTACACCACCGACAGATCCCCATGTTTGTAGGCGGTGTTGAGAAACCAATAGTACCCCCAGTGGATCAGGGTCGAACCGATGATGAAGGGGAACGCCGCCCAAACCGGCAAGCCGATAAAAGGCAACGCAATCAGCGCAGGCACGGCGTGGCCAAGCGCCACCAACCCCAAAACAACCGCTTTGTCGGGCGCGCCTTTGACAACCGCATTCCAGAGCGCGTGCAACACGGCTGCGGTCAATACGATGAGAACTGCCTGTAGTGTCATTGTGGCCCGACGATATGAGCTGAATATTTGTCTTGCGTCAGATTTCGACTTTCAGCGCGCTTGTTTGCGCGCGCATGCAGTGACTTGACCAAATCTTGATCTGTATCGCGGCAGCAACGGTTTAGGGGGCTCAATCCCGCTGGGCAATGCGACCCCGGCGAGGGGCGGATCAGGTTGGTCATCGCGGGTTGGTTGCACAACGGACCAACCAGACCAGCCACATGCCATGTGGTGCCACGGCTTGGTTGCCCCTGCTCAATAAGCACCACTTCACGTTGCCACTTTCCGGTCAGATGATACGCAACCGTGCAGCCAATGATGATGCCTCCGACAATAACATGCTGCGCTGTGCGAAAGTTTGGTGTCAGCCATCGGGTCGCTCCGTACTCAGGGATTCGGATTTCCCTTCACCCTATTTGTACTTTGCAAAATTTGGCAATTGCTTTCCTGTATTTGCGTTATGCTTTCACAATATCCACGGGTTGGCTTTGCAGCGCGCCAGCTATGCTGTTTGGCAACTCCTCATCCACAACCAGAGTCGCTTTCACCGGCAGAGGTTTCATCACAATCGGACCAACCACGTCGAACTTGCTGCTATCAGCCAGGATCAGCGGCCGCTGCGCACGTTGCATCATCATATGACGCAGGTTGGCGCCTTCCAGTGAGAAATCCGTAAACAATGCCCGAGAGCTCACACCGCCGACCCCGATCAACGCATATTCCGTATTGTATCGCGACAGGTGGTCGAGCGTGTCCAAACCCAATGTGACATTCTCTGAAAAATCCAGCCGTCCGCCCAGCAGCGTGACTTCGGCGGCTGCCGACGCCAGCACAGATGCAATCGTCAAATCATTGGTATATATTGTAAGGTTTTGTCGCACAGCAGCCAGAGCCTGCGCCGCCGCCACTGTCGTTGACCCGCTGTCGATTATCACGCTGGCCCCGTCCGGAATCACGCTTGCCACATAGACTCCAATCCGTTCCTTGCCTTGCGGGTTGGTTTGAGCCCGGTCGGCCATCGGAGGTTCCCGCCTGCGAACACTGGTCGCGCCGCCCCGCACCTGATGAAGCTTGTTCTCCAGTGCCAACTGTTCAATATCCTTGCGCACGGTTTCCCGTGACACACCAAGCCGTTCCGTCAGCGAACGGATCGAGACCGCTGGCTGGCGCGAGACTTCTTCCAGTATGATGGCGTGGCGTTCAGGTGCGAGCATTGGCCGGCCCTTTGGTTTTGGACTGCACGAATATGCCAAAATTTGCAAACATGGTACAGCCCAAACACCCAATCAGGCATGCGTTGCCATGGCGCAGCGGTGACGCGCTCACACCAATGGTCCAGAGCGGTCAATGGACCCTGCCACCGGGCACGCAGTGACTACGCTGGATAGATGGGGAACGATTTGCACAACGTTGCGACCGAGGCTTTGCAGCGCGGAATTGTCGCGTCGGTATCACCCGTGGCCTCAGCTTCGATCAAATCCGCAATCACGTTTGCCAACTGGTCGAACGCGGCCTCTTTCATGCCGCGGGTCGTTGCCGCGCTCACGCCCAGGCGCAATCCAACCCATTCTGACGGTCGCGTGCTGTCATTGGGGATCGCGTTTTTGTTGGTCGTGATATTGGCCTTTTCCAGAACGGCCTCGGCGCGTTTGCCTGTGATACCCTTGGGGCTGAGATCCACGAGCACCAGATGCGTGTCAGTACCACCGGACACGATACGCAACCCCCGGGACTGCAAGGTTTCTGCAAGTTTGGCGGCGTTGGCTTTGACCTGCGCTCCGTAGTCCTTGAACTCATCCGTAAGCGCTTCGGCAAGGCAAACCGCTTTGGCCGCCAGAACCTGGCTGTGGATCGAACCCTGAACGCCGGGGAAAACCGCAGATTGCAGCCTCTTGAACCAGTCCTCGTTGTTGGTGAGGATCAGCCCGCCACGAGGACCACGCAGTGTTTTTGTCGTGGTGCACGTCACAATGTCCGCATGCGGAAAAGGCGAAGGATGCACGCCCGCGGCGACCAGCCCGGCAATATGGGCCATGTCCACATGAAAATGCGCACCAACCTTCCTGGCGATTTGCCCCATGCGCCCGAAGTCGATTTCCCGTGGATAGGCAGACCCACCCGCGATCAGCAGCTTTGGCCGGATTTCCTCGGCCAGTTTTTCCAGCGCATCGCAGTCAATGACCTCGGATTCGGCATCGACACCATAATGATGCGGTTCGAACCAGCGACCCGACAGGTTGGCCTTCAGGCCGTGACTCAGATGACCGCCGGCAGCCAGATCCAGCGACAAAACCCTGTCGCCAGGCTTAAGCAGCAGAAAGAAAACAGCAAGGTTCGCCTGGCTGCCGGAATGGGGCTGAACATTGGCATAGTCGCATCCGAACAGTTCCCTGGCGCGGTCGATTGCCGCCTGCTCGACGACGTCGACAAACTGACCGCCCCCGTGGAACCGGTTTCCCGGATACCCTTCAAGCGTCTTGTTGGTCATCTCATGCCCGAGAGCATCCAGCACCGCGCGGCTGACGATATTTTCGGACGCGATCAGCTCAATTTGGTCCTGCTGGCGCTTTTTCTCGTTTGCAAGAGCTTCTGCGACGACGGGGTCGGTCATCCCAACTGGGTTTTCAAAGTGCCGCGACATCCGGGCTCCTCCGATGCGATTGCGTTTTCTCCAAAATTCCAGAGTTCCACTGGCCGAAGCAAATCAGTATTGCTATTTATTTGCCGCAGAAAAACTAAGGCTTAAATGGATGTCACTTTCCCCTCGTCGCCCGAAAGGCCCACATCTCAATGCTTTACGAGCATTCGAAGCGGCGGCTCGGCTTGGAAGTTTTGCCGCAGCGGCAGACGAGCTATCCGTTACTCCGGGCGCGATAACTCAGCACGTCAAGGCCCTTGAAGCCTGGGCCGGCACCCAACTTTTTGTCCGAAATGCCCGCGGGGTCGAGATGACGGCGCTTGCCGAAGAGCTTTTGCCCGGGTTCACCCAGGCGTTTGATCAATTGGGAATGGCCGTGCAGGAACTTCGAACCAAGGCCCTGCCGCGCAAGGTCAAGGTCGCCGCGCTGCCGTCGATCGCGCAATTGTGGCTGGCGCCCAGACTTGGAACGCTCAGACAAATTGCCCCGGATTTGTCCGTGTCTGTTGTGGCCCTTGAAACGCCGCCAAACCTTACGCGTGAACCATTTGACATGACTTTGTTCTTTTCCGGTGAACCGATCGGAATCAACGAAATCAAAATAGCCGAAGATGTGATTTTCCCGGTTTGCGCCCCCTCGGTCGCGGATCGATTGAAATCTGTTTCAGATCTTTCGCAGGAAACCCTTCTCCATGACGGGGCATGGGCAAATGATTGGGACAATTGGCTGAACAGCCAACCAGATGGCGCACGTGTACCGAAGACGGGAACCGTGCACTCGTTGTATTCCGTCGCGCTGGAAGAGGCGCGTCATGGCGGTGGCGTGTTGATGGCGCACGAAGTTCTGGTTCAGAACTTGCTGGACAATGGCGATCTGGTTCGCCCGTTTTCGGCCTCGTTGAAGCTTCCTCGCGCAATGGTGGCCAAATTCACACCCTCTTTCAGCAGATCCCCCGTATTTAAAGAGTTCAGATCGTTTTTGCTGAACGCAAACTGAAAAGCGGTGCCCGCAAAACGGGGTGTTCGCGCCGATCAGGCCCGCCTTCCCCTGACAGTCTCGGCTGGCCAAATTTGGCGACGAATCCTTCGGGCGATACCATCAAATCCGTGAAGCTTCACATACTTAAGTCGTGGTCCGGCCTCGGACTGGAAGGTTGAGAAACGCGCCCCGACGATGCAAGCTGCTGTCAAGAACCATGGTTCGGGACGGAGGAAGAATGTCAGACGCGCGCCCCTCGGCGGAAACCGATCCTGGTCTCGCCGTACGCGACCTGAGCTTTCATTATGGCGCCAAGGCGGCTTTGGATGCTGTCTCTTTTGACGTGTCGGCGGGGATGTTCTGCGGTCTGCTCGGTCCGAATGGGGCCGGAAAATCTACACTGGTGTCGCTGCTCACGCGATTGCTTGTGGCGCCGGACGGTGAAATCACGGTCGCAGGCCATGATCTGCGCCAATCCCCGCGCAAGGCGCTTGCAAAGCTTGGCGTGGTCTTTCAGCTACCGACACTGGATCTGGGTTTGACGGTGCGCCAGAACATGACCTATTTCGCAGCTCTGCATGGGCTACCACGATCCGAAGTCCCTGGCCGTATCGACGCGGCGCTGGATCGACTGAACATGCGGGAACGTGCCGGGGAACGTGTTCGCGATCTCAATGGCGGTCATCGCCGCCGGATGGAGCTGGCGCGTGCCCTGCTGCACGACCCTTCGGTGTTGCTGTTGGACGAGCCGACCGTTGGGCTTGATGCCGCGGCTCGGCACGCGATAACCGACCATGTGCACGACCTGGCGGAACAGGGGCTGTGCATCCTGTGGGCCACGCACCTGACAGATGAAATGCGCGACGACGACCAGCTGCTGGTTCTTCATCGCGGTCAGATTCTTGCCAGTGGGCAGGTGGGCCGCCTGCGGGGGGATCAAACACTGTCCGATTGGTTCCTGTCCCGAACCGAGGTCCCGACATGAACGGATTCCTGGGAGTCGCCCGCGCCATCATCGGACGCGAGTTTCTGCGTTTCATCCATCAACGCGAACGATTTCTGGCAGCTCTGGTTCGGCCAATGGTTTGGCTTTTGATCTTCGCAGCAGGGTTTCGCGCGGCCCTCGGCCTGTCGATCATTCCACCCTACCAGACCTATATCACTTACGAGACCTATATCGTCCCCGGCCTGTGTGCGATGGTTCTGTTGTTCAATGGGATGCAAAGCTCGCTCAGCCTTGTCTACGACCGCGAGATGGGCTCGATGCGCCTTCTGCTGACCAGCTCGTTCCCGCGCTGGTGGCTTTTGTTCTGCCGTCTGCTGGGATCAACGGCGATATCCATCCTGCAAGTCTATACGTTTCTCGCATTGGCCGCTGTGTTCGGCATTGTACTGCCGTTACCCGGTTATGTCGCGGTTTTGCCGGGGCTGGTTCTGGGTGGTCTGATGCTGGGCGCGCTGGGGCTGGTGCTGTCCAGTTTCATCAAGCAGCTGGAGAATTTTGCCGGGGTGATGAACTTTGTCATCTTCCCGATGTTCTTCCTGTCCTCCGCCCTTTATCCGCTGTGGAAAATGGCTGAAAGCTCGCCATTGCTGCGGGATATCTGTGCGCTGAATCCTTTCACGCATGTGGTCGAGTTGATCCGGTTTCTGCTTTACTTGCAGATCAACTGGGGGGCCCTGCTGTGGGTTCTGGCGTCAACCGCGATACTGAGCGCGATCGCCGTTTGGGGGTACGACCCGGCCCGGGGCCTGATGAGGCGGAAATCATGACGGCCGCGCCACAAACCGCAAAGCGGAGTCTGCTTCTGAAAACACGCTTGGGCCTTGGGGCCGTCGTGCTTGGATCAGGCACCCTGCTGGCGGCCGCAATCCTTTACTTCGGGATGCAGACCGTCGCCAGCCGCCTGGAAACGGCACTGGCATCGGAGACCCGCATGGCACGATATGCTGCTCTGTCGACCCAGGCGGCCACATTTCTTGTGATCGCAACCGAGTCGATACAGACCGGCCAAACGGTCGAGTCTCGACTCGATCGCCTTTCGCCGATCCAAGACCAAATTGGGGCAACGTTTCTGAACCTTCGTTCCGATGTGGAAGATGCCGTTGCCGCGGTTCAATCCCTGGGGCTGGACGAACAATCGCGATACGGAACCCAATCCCTGGGTCTGGCCAGAATGGAGGCGCTGCTGGCCAGCACGCTGGAAGGGCTAGCCGACGCAGACGCCGATCAGGCCCAGCTCCGCGCCTATGTCGACTCGTTTGCGTCGGCGTTTGATCCCCTTCTCAGCCAGGCGGTGAATACCGAGGTACTGTTTCGAAACTCCGTCATGGCGGGAATCGAAAGGACCCGCTGGGTTCTGACCTGGGCGGCACTGGCACTGGCACTGTTCGCCTTGCTCAGCACGGCGTGGTTCTATTTTGGCCTGGTGCGACCGCAGTTCTCTCGTCTGGATCGGCTGCGCAACGCGGCGGTTCAGGTCGGCCGATCCGAATTCGCAATTTCGCTGCCTCAAACCCGCAATGATGAGATCGGCCAGTTATATGGCGAGACCAACCGCATGGCCGCTGCATTGAGAAAACGCCAGGCCGAGGTTGACGCAGAATGGGCCCGGTTGAACGAGACCATTGCCCAGCGAACCTGCGAACTGAGCGCTGCAAATGAGTCCCTGTCCAAGATCGACGAAAACCGGCGCCGCTTTTTTGCTGATGTCAGTCACGAACTGCGCACACCGCTGACGGTCATCATGATGGAAGCTCAGATAGGCCAGAGGGATAACCAGAACGCGCCAGAGGCGTTGGCAACAATCGAAAGCAGCGCGGCAAAACTGAACCAGAGAATCGATGATTTGCTGCGCGTCGCCCGTTCCGAAACCGGTGAGCTGGCTCTGGAACCAACCAACGTTGCACTATGCGATCTGATGCAAACAGTTGTGAGCGACATTCAACCTGAAATCGACGGCGCCGACATGCAGCTTGAAACGGGCGACTTCCCGGATTGTTCGTTGCACTGTGACCTGAACTGGATTCGTCAGGTCCTGCTCAGTCTGATACGCAATGCGATCCGACATGCGCGGGACGGGAAGGCGTTGTTGCTGTCCGGTCAATCGGTTGATGGTGGCGTTCAAATACAGCTGACCGATAACGGCCCCGGAATTCCCGACGGCGCCCAAACCCGGATCTTCGAGCGGTTTGTACAAGGAGGGGCAGCAAACAGTCAGGGTTTCGGTGTCGGGCTGGCACTGGCCAGGTGGGTTATAGAGGCCCATGAAGGAACCATTTCGGTGGCAAGCCCGGTTCCGCGTGAAGACGCCTTGGGATCAAATGCCGGTACAAATGTCTGCATTCGACTACCACTGGCGGAGGCATAGAAAAATGGTCTCCAGACTGCTGATCATAGATGACGACCCCAGAATCACGTCGGCCCTTGTCCGGGGCCTGTCGCTGCACGGCTACTCAGCCGAGGCTGAAAACCGCGCCGACCAAGGGTTGGAGCGGTTGAAAAGCGGTGTATTCTCGGGCGCGATTGTCGATGTCATGCTGGGAACCGACAGTGGTATCGAACTGGTCCGGGCCGCGCGTCTTGCCGGGGTCGGAATCCCGATATTGATGTTGTCTGCCCTTTCCGATGTCGATCATCGTGCCGCCGGGCTTGAAGCCGGGGCCGATGATTACGTCATTAAGCCGTTCAGCTTTGATGAGCTTGTCGCCCGGTTGCAGGTACAGGAACAACGCGTGCTGTCTCAGCGCCCGGACCCCGCGCGCCTGTCGTCGCGGGACAGAACACTTTCGATCCGCGAGACACGCATTGCGCTCACCGAACGTGAATTCGAACTGCTCACACTGCTCAACAGCAAGGCCGGATCGCCAATATCCCGAGGAGAACTGTTTGACACGCTCTGGTCACAGGACGGGTCCAGTAACGAAAACGTGGTGGACGTCTACATCGGATATCTGAGAAAGAAATTGGGGTCGGATGATTTTGGATTTGAAATCAAAACCATACGCAATCAAGGCTTCTGCCTTCAGGGAACTGCTCCACTGTCAGATGACGCCTGAGTACCGACCAAAGTCTAAATCCTTCTTATGAATTAAGAGTCGCACGGGCGCATGAGACCTGCCACATTGCTCGCAAGCACATTCTAGGAGGAGGACCCTGATATGGCTTGGAACAGACCTGTTATTCGCGAAATCGAATGCGGCATGGAAATCAACATGTACGGCCCCGATCACGACGATGAGCGCGGTGGCGGCCTGATTTGATCAGCTGCAAGCGCCAACATTAAATGACGTTGCGCGCAATAATACTTGGGGCCGCTGCTGGCGGCGGCCTTCCGCAATGGAATTGCGGATGTGAAAACTGCAATCTGGCCCGAAGCGGACATATCCCGGCGCAGACGCAATCATCACTCGCGGTCTCACCCGATGGCCAGAACTGGGCCATCCTGAACGCGTCTCCGGATATTCGAACGCAGATCGGCAATACGCCTGTCCTGTATCCGTCCGGGTTGCGAGAGGTGCCGATTCAATCGGTGCTGGTGACAAATGGTGACATCGACCATGTGGCCGGCTTGCTGACGCTGCGCGAGATGCAGTCATTCACGCTGTTTGCAACCCAGAGCATTCAGGACGTCATCGCGCAGAACCCGATTTTCGACGCCTTGAACGCCTCGGTCGTGACTCGCGCGCCTATCTCGTTGAATCAGACGTTCGATCTGGTTCCCGGCTTGCAGGCAACATTGTTTTCGGTGCCCGGCAAAGTGCCTCTGTATCTGGAAGGGGAACATGTCGAAACCGAATTGGTTGGCGAACAAACCGTCGGAGTGGCGCTGAGCGCGCAGGGGAAGACGGCATATTACATACCGGGCTGTGCCGCATTGACGCCCGAGCTGCGCGCCCGACTTGACGAGGCCGATCTTTTGTTTTTCGACGGCACGCTTTGGCACGACACGGAAATGGTGCAGGCCGGGTTGGGTCAGAAAACGGGCAAGCGCATGGGCCATATGTCGATGGACGGCCCCGATGGATCGATCGCTGGTTTCGCCGATATGAAAATCGGCCGGAAAGTGTTCATCCACATGAACAACACCAATCCGGTTCTGCGCCCCGACAGCGCCGAGAACGCCCGGGCAAGGGCGAAAGGCTGGACGATAGGCCAGGATGGCATGGAGATAACGCTATGACCCAAAGCCACAAAGAGTTCGAGGCCCGACTTCGTCAGATCGGAGCCGAGCGTTACCACGACCTTCATCCGTTTCATCATCGCCTGCACGGTGGTCAATGCACGCCTGACGAAGTGCGGGCTTGGGTGATCAACCGCTACTATTATCAGCATTCCATCCCGATGAAGGACGCCGCCTTCATGTCGCGTGTAGAAGATCCTGCGCTGCGCCGAGCCTGGCGGTCGCGGATCGAAGATCATGACGGCACGGAAGACAACGAAGGTGGTATCCGGCGCTGGTTGCGACTGGCCGAAGCCGTCGGTCTGGATCCGGACTATGTCGCCTCATGCGACGGCGTATTGCCTGCCACCAGATTTGCGGTGGACGCTTACGTGCGATACGTCCGCGAAAAATCGTTGCTGGAAGCGGTTGCGGCCTCACTCACTGAATTGTTTGCTCCCAAGATTCATGCCAACAGGATCGAAGGCCTGCTTCGGCATTACGATTTTGCGGATGACAGCTCGCTTGCCTATTTCCGCAACCGCCTGAAAGAAGCCCCCAAGGATGTGGCCTTTGGTCTGGCATGGGTATTGGATCATGCCGACACCGCTGAAAAACAGGACGCGGCAGCCAAGGCACTGATATTCAAAACCGATGTCCTCTGGTCGCAGCTGGATGCCCTGTGGGGCGCCTATGTCGAACCTGCCCGAATTCCTCCGGGGGCATGGAAGCCGGACACCGGTTTACGGATGCGGCAGGCGTCGTAATGTTGGCGCAGGAGGTCCCCTTGCTACCGCGTGGTGTCCGCATCCATTTCGATTCCGTGCGAGAACAATGGGTTCTGCTGGCACCTGAACGGGCCGTGACGTTGGATCAGATCGGACATGCGATTCTGAGCGAAGTTGACGGCCAACGCAGCTTTGGTCAGATCACCGCGAGACTGTCCAGGCAATACAACGCCCCGGAAGAACAGATTGTCGAAGACAGCTCGGGGTTTCTGGATGCCCTTCGGGCCCGTCGCTTTCTGGATGTCATCTGATGCAGGTAAAACCCCCTCCCCCCATTGCCATGCTGGCCGAGCTGACGCACAGATGTCCGTTGTCCTGCCCCTATTGCTCCAACCCAGTCGAAATGGCCAAACTCGACAATGAAATGGATACCGAAAGCTGGGCACGTGTTTTCAGAGAAGCGGCGGCACTTGGTGTCTTGCAATTGCATCTGTCCGGTGGCGAACCCGCATCCCGCCGCGATCTGGTTGCACTGGTCAATTCCGCGCGTGAGGCCGGGTTGTACACCAACCTGATCACGTCGGCGATCGGCCTGTCCGAGCGACGCCTGTATGAGCTGGACGAAGTCGGCCTGGACCATATCCAGCTTTCTCTTCAGGGCACCGACGCCGCGATGGCGGATAAGGTAGGCGGCTATCGCGGCGGGTTTGACCGCAAGATGAAAACGGTCGAATGGATCAAGAAGATCGGGTTTCCGCTGACCCTGAACTTCGTGCTGCACCGTCACAATGCCTACCAACTGCCGCGGGCGCTGGAACTGGCACAGGAGATGGGTGCCCGGCGGATCGAAGTTGCAACAGTGCAGTTCCACGGCTGGGCCTTGCGGAACAGGGATGCGTTGATGCCGACGCGGGAACAGGCGCAACAGGTGACGCGACAGGTGGCCGAGGCCAGGAAAGACCTCAAGGGGCAACTGGTCATCGATTATGTTCCAGCGGACTATCACGACGACTACCCCAAGCGATGCATGGGCGGCTGGGGGACAACCGGGCTGAACGTGGCGCCAGACGGTCAGGTTCTGCCCTGCCATGCGGCTCAGTCCATCCCGCATCTGACATTTGACCGGGTACAGGACAAACCGCTTGCGGATATCTGGTTCCATGGCAGCGCGTTCAATGCCTATCGCGGAACGGATTGGATGTCGGACCCGTGCAAAACCTGCGAACGCAAAACCATTGATTTTGGTGGCTGCCGCTGTCAGGCCATGGCCGTTATCGGAGACGCAAGCGCCACTGATCCGGTTTGCATCAAATCACCCCACCATCAGACCCTGCAAAACCAGGCAAACGAACATGCCGCCAAATCGGATGCACCTTTCACATATCGTACCGCACCCGGTGCGGCGAGAGAGCCTGCGGAATGACCCTAACCAAGAACCGCACCGCTGGGCCCGGGTACCAGGGTCAGGATCCGGTCGGAAAGCCGCCGTGCTTCGGGTTTGGAATGCGTCACGAACAGGGTCGCCGGGCGATGCCGCGTGATGAGGTCCTCGGTCAGAGTCAGCATCGTCTCGGCCGTTTCGGTATCCAGTGATACAAAAGGCTCGTCCATAATCAGAAATTCAGGCTGCCCGGCAAAGGCGCGCGCCAGAGAAAGCCGGCGCTGCTGACCCAATGACAATTGACCGGGAAACAAATCCCCCTTTCCGTCCAGGCCGACGTCTGACAGCGCGGCGTCAATGTCAGCCTTCGACAGGTCACCATGGATCAGGGCGAGATTATCGAAAGCCGAACGCCATGGCAGCAAAGTGGGTTCCTGAAACACAATGGCAAGCCGATCCGGCCGCACGATTTGGCCTTCGAAATCCGGGTCAATGCCTGCCACCAATCGCAGCAGCGTCGTCTTTCCGATGCCCGATGGTCCGGTCAGCGCGACCGTTTCCCCAGCGGCGATGTCAAATGCAATGGGGCCCAGAACGGCGTGGTGTTCAAAGCGCTTCCTTTGGATGTCAATTCGGATCATGCAGTTCTCCACCGTCGAGCATTGCGCTCCAAAGGTTGAAGAACCAGCCATTCGACAACCAGCATGACAGCAATGAACGAAAACGCGTAGACCAGCACCATTGCCACATCGAACAGCTGAAAATACAAATGGATCTGAAACCCGACACCGGATGAGCGCCCAAGAAACTCGACCACGAGGACGATTTTCCAGATCAGAGAAAGCCCGGACCGTGCGGCAGCTGCGATAAACGGGGCAAGCTGCGGCAGGATCACATGGCGCTGTCGCCTTTGCCACGGCATCCGGTAGACCCGTGCCAACGCATCCAGATCCGGGCTCAGCGCCCGGCCGCCCTCTCGGAGGATCGTTGCGACATTGGGGATTTTGTTCAGCGTAACCGCCGTGATCGCCGCAGCCTCGGTCAATCCGATCCAGAGGTAGCACAGCACGATCAGAACCAGCGCGGGCAGGTTCAGGAAGACAACCAGCCATGGATCAAGCCAGCGGTTCAGCGCATCCGACCGCCCCATGGCCAGGCCAATGATCGTTCCCAATGTCATCGCCAGCACGAAGGCCCAGATCACGCGGGACAGGGTCGCGCCAAGGCTGCGCAGCAACTCTCCTGACGCAAGCTCTTGATGAAACCTGGGGATCAGGTCCCAGGGTTGCGGCAGTATCTGAGGGTCTGCGGTCAGCGACGCCGCAACAATCCACAAGGCCACAAGGCCTGCGATAGACAAAAGCGGCGTGAGGCGCGCGTTTTGCATCTGATCCTATTCCACGTCAGCAAAAAGACCCTGTGGCACTGTCGTCGCAGCGCCCACCAGTTCAGCCCCGCCCAATTCGGCCATAAGTTCCAGCATCCTGTTGGCCGCGACCGCATCTACCGGGCGGCGATCGGGAATACCGGCGATCCAATCGAGCTTGAGTTGTTCAAACTGTGCATCGGACTTGACGTTCATCCGCGGTCTGATCGCCTCCCATGCCTTGGGCGAATTGGCCAGCAGGTCCTTGGCGTCGCGGCTGGCGGCAAACAGGCTTTGCGCAAGGTCGGGGTGTTCGTTCAGAAAACTCTCTTTCAGGTAATAGCCCAGCAAGGGCGTATTGGTGTCGAGCCCCAAGGCCTGCCCGGCATCCTCAACCGAGATCAGTTCTTTCATGCCGGACGCTTTCATCTTGGCCAGGAAATGCCAGAAATTGATCGCCCCGGCATAATCGCCGTTCAAAGCAGATTTGAAGATCAGAGGCGGCGCACCGAACACCTGTTCGGTGTCGGCTTTCAAGTCCATCCCGTATTTCTTTGCTGCATAGGCGCGCAGGATCAGCCAGGATTTATCCAGCGGTCCACCCGCGATGCCGATCTTGCCGCCCGACAGGTCCTTCAAACTGGTTGCCGGGCTGTCAGCGGGCACAACCACCCCGCCCACGGCTTTGGAATAAGGGATGAACACATAGTCCTTGCCGGCAGCCCTTTGACGCGCAACCCAAATCCAGTCGGCAACTGCCAAATCAGCCTCATCCCCCTCGACCGCGATACGCGTCGCGCCATTGTCGGCAAACGGTTGAACATCAAGGACAAAGCCATGTTTCCGATCCAGACCGTTCCGGCGAATGGTCTCAAGCTCCCAATTCACCGTTCCGATCTTGAGTACGGCCGCGCGAATGGTCGGCAGGGTCTCGGCGGCCAAAGCCCCCGAACTGAGTGCAAATGCAAGGCCCGCGGCAAGAAGTTTGAACATGACCCGATCCCGTTTAATCGCTATTCCGCCTTTCGGCTGATTTCATTCAAGTCTTTGTCCAGTTTGATGTCGAACTGGTTGCCGCCCTTGCAGATGACATCGTCCAGATCATAACCATCATCTTCAACCTCGATGTCATCCGGGTCCATCTGACACTCGACAGAGACAAGATAGGCCTCGATCTTTGCCACCGTTTCGGCGTCAATGTCGTCGGCGAAAGCCGGGGCCGCCAGAAGCCCGACGGTTATCAACATTCCAAATCTTTTCATGACGTTATCTCTCCGTTACTGAATACTCACCGTAATGCGTTGCGTGTCACCGGTGGAACCGGGGATGCGAATTTCATGACTGCCGGGTTTGATCGCGATAAACGACAATTCGGCGACGCCGGCCTTGTCAAACTCGATGCTGTCCACCGCCATAGGACGGATCTCGATCTTGTTGATCACGATCTCATTCATCCAGATCGCGCGAAAGAAAGACGGCCCCTCGATGGCCAATTCCGCCGAACCGTCAGCGGTGATCTCAAGCTTGTAATACGCGCCGGATTGCAGAACCACGTCCTCACCCAACGGTTGCCCCGAAGCAAGCGTCAGCTTGATGGTTTCCCCGCGGTTGCATTTCGCCAGAAGCCCGGCAAATCCCAGATCATCGCAAAGAGGTGCCGCCGATATCGGCCCACCGAGCGCCGCGACCATGGCCGCGATCATAAGTTTCTTCATTCCTGTCCCTCCCAGAACTTCAGTCAATGGTCACCACACCCCAGGGCTGTTGCCCGACCTGCACCGATTTGATCGCCTTTTCAGAGGCGACATCGATGATGGTGATGTCGTTTGAATTGCCATTCGTGGTCAGCAGATATTTTTCGTCCGGTGTGAAGTCCAACTGCCAGACCCGCTGCCCCACCAAGATATAGTCCAGCACTTCAAGACTTTGCGCGTCAACGACGGCAACCCGGTTTGCGGGCCCCAAAGCAACGAACAGGCGTTTGCCATCCGATGTCACCTCGGCACCGACAGGCTGCAACCATTCCGGCTGCACGCCCGCTACTTCGAAGCTGATCTTGCCGACAACCGTCGGCGTTCCGTCTTCTGCAATATCCATGACCGTGACGGTTCCGCCGATTTCCGATGTCACGAACAGGCGCTTTCCATCCGCTGTATACTGGGCATAGCGCGGGCGCTGGTCGACCAGGACATTATGCTTGATAGAATAATCCTCGGTGGAAATGAAATGCGCCATGTTGGTGGTCTCGGACGTATTGACCACGAACTTGGCGTCGGGGCTGATCCCCATGCCCTCGGGCTCGACGCCGACCGGAACCTCGGCCAGAATGGTGCGGGTTTCAGTGTCCGTGACCGTCACCAGGTTGTCGTCCTCATTGGCGATATAGAGCCGCTTGCCCGAGGGTTCGAGAATGAAAAGCTCGGGGTCCGGACCAGAGGGCAAACTGGGAAGTTCCTCATAGGTCTCTGTATCAAATACTCGGATAATATTGTCATCCGAGGCACAGACATACAGCGTGCCGCCATCCGGACTAACGGTGATCCCGCGCGGTCGGTTGCCGCCTGGAAATTCGGTGATCACCTCCCAGGTTTCGGTATCAACCACGGTAATCGTATTGCCCCGCTCGTTCGAGACAAAAGCCTTGCCCGCAAACACGGGACCCGCGGTCAGCGCAGCACAGGCAACAGTCAACAAAAGTCGTTTCATCAATACCTCCGGTTACTCAAATGCGTGACAGCTGGATTCCGCCCGATCCAATCCCATCGTATCGAGCGGTGAGACCTGGTGCAGAAACCCCTCTTGCGGACTGACGCTGACAGTGATCGACCCGTCATACAGAAGGATCGGCTGACGCAACTGCCCGTTCCATTCGCGGAATGTCACTTTCTGTCCTTTGAATGCGGCAAGCTCAAACTCGTCCGACAGAGCATAATCCCGAACACCTTCGGGCTCTGCCGTACTGGCGCGGGTCACGGCCTCGCCGATCACGCGCAGTGCAAGCCAAGTGTTGTAGTCTTCGGGGCGGACATAACGGCCTGTCAGATCCTCGAAACGGGTCTGGAACTGGGTCGCGCCCCATGCCTCATGCGCGCCGTGAAACGTCGTCGGACGCAAGCCGCTTGACCCCATCACCGGGCGCGGAGTCCAAAGGTGATAGGACAGATAGCGCGCGAAATAATCAGTTTCGTCTGCGGCAATCACAACGTCATGGTCTCGCGCATCTTGCGTGTCCAATGGCAATTGGCGCTGAACAAGGACATGACCGGAATCCGTTCTACGAGATCCCCCGGTATCCGCAAAGGTTCGATCTTCTGCAATCTTCGCGCCAAACTTTTTGGCTGCGCGGCGATACACGTCCGCAAGCTGGACATCCTCGGGGTTGGATCCCGCCAACAGGAACCAGTCGCCCCATTTCTTCCAGACGGCAAACTGTGCAACCGCATCGGCCTTCATGGCGCGGGACGGGGCGATATGAAGCAGGTTGCCCCGGCAGTTTGCGTCGCGAAGATCGACATCAGGTGCAGACACGTTGAAAACAAGCGCCCCGGACTCTGCCGCCTTGTCTGTCAGGCGCAACATGTCAGGCGCTTTGGCCAAAAGGACGATCAGGCGCACGCCTCCGGCAAGGATCTGGTCCATTGCGGCATCAGCTTCTTCCGGCGGAACGGCCATCGTGATGGTCTCGTAGGTATGTCCCAGAAATCCGCCCGTGGTTCCGTTATCCTCATCCCCAAGCGCGGCACCGGCAAACCCCAGGTCGTCCGGTTTCAGATCATATCGCGAGATCGGCAGAAGCGACGGATAGTCGATCCGCAGCACCGCAGCCTTCACATCCAGCGCCGCGGCGGTCATCGCGGATGCACACCAAAGAAGCGCCGCAAGCAGCGGCAGCAGGCGAGTATTCAAGATGTCCTCCCGTTGCCTGAAAGTCAGAGTTCAGATTGAAACACCCGGAGCATAGCGCCCCGAAAAACGGAACCGATACTTTTGGCCGTGTTGTAAAACAAAGCCTATCAGCTTCATCATTGAGCTCGATTCTTATTTTATAAGAATGCGCGTATACGTTTGATCTTGCTGCGGTTTCCCGCGACACCCGCCGATTTTTCAGGGGGTGTGACGGGTGACTGGCGAGGTGCGCCCGGCCGTCAGGTCTGACAGAAGAAACGCCGCGAGCGCGCAGCGTCTGCCAACGCTCTGCGCATTCAGGGAGGACATGGAATGCATCGACGATTTCTTCTTGCCGCAACCGCCGCTCTGCTGGTTCCGGGTCTGGTTTGGGCCCACGGGCCGACCCGGCAGAAAGTCACGCTGACTGCCGAGGTCGCAGCCTCACCAGAGGAAGTCTGGGCCGTTGTCGGGAACTTTGATGACATGTCGTGGCATCCGGCTGTGTTTGCGACCGAAGGAAACGGCGGCAACGAGGTCGATGCGACCCGATTGCTGACACTTGGCCAGGAAGGCGGTCCGACGATCAATGAAATTCTGTACAAGTACAGCGCGGAAAAAATGAGCTACTCCTACCGGATCACCGAGGTCGCGGTAGAGGTGCTGCCTGTCACCAACTATTCGTCGCATCTGACGGTAAAACCGCGCGACGGAGGTGGTTCGATCATCGAATGGCGCGGTGCCTTCTATCGCGGGTATCCAAACAACGATCCTCCGGCCGAGTTGAATGACGAAGCCGCCATTGCCGCCGTGACCGGCGTCTATCGGGCAGGTCTCGACGCGTTGATCGAGCGGTTCGGTGCGGCAAGTTAGCCAACTGCTGATGTTGTTTTTGGCGCTCTCTGGCAGCCCGACACTGGCACAGACAGCATTCATCACCTGTCAGAACGGTGAGGAACTAAGCCGGATGGATCTTGCGCGGATGCAGGAAACGGCCCGCTGGCCCCTTCCTGGCAAGCCTGCGGGTGTGGCGGTTGGTCTGGATGAGACGCTGTTCACCGTGTCCCCGGACAGCAAGATGGTCAGGCGTTTGTCTGCCGAGACCGGTGAAACGATCGCACAAGTTACGCTTGAAGGAGGGCCGATTGGAATCGCACTGGATCAGGATCGCGGGCGGGTTTTCGTCTCGGACTGGTACAACGCCCGACTGTGGGTGCTGGACAGTGAAACTCTGAAAGTTCAATCCGAGTTGCCCACCGGAGCCGCCCCGGCGGGTATTGCGATGTCGAAAGACGGGCGTTTTCTGGCGTCGGCCGACAAGGACGCGGACCAGGTGTCGGTTTTCGATGCCGACACTCTTCAGCCTCTGCACCGCAGCCCGGTTGGATCACGCCCCTTCGGGCTGCGTTTTGACCCGGATGGGCGTCTGTTCGTCGGCAATGTCGGCAGCAATGATGTCACCGTGGTCGATGCGGAAACCGGCGCCGTTCTCGCAACGGTCCCGGTCGGGGAACGCCCGTACGGTATCGCTTTCGCCCACGGCCGGGCGTTCGTCACGAACCAATATGCCAATACGCTCAGCGTCATATCTCTGGAGACGCTCGAACATGAGGGCGTGGTTGATGTTGGAGAATACCCCGAAGGCATTGATGCGACGGCGGGCGAAGATCTTCTGGTCATCGCAAACTGGTTCGACAACACCGTCAGCATCGTGGACCCGCAGGCACTGTCGGTGGTAGAAACTATGGAAACCTGTGATGGGCCCCGTGCCTTTGGCAGGTTCCTGCAAGGAGGACGACCATGAAAGTTTCTCATCTGATTGCAGTCCTGTTCTGTGTGCTGGCGGCTCCGGTTTGGGCATCCAACGAGGCATGGGAAAATGTCCGAGCGATGTTGTATGGCGACCGACTGATGCAAAACGGAGATGCGTTCATCGCGATTGATGCCCCCTATCGCACGCCCGATGATGCGCGGGCTCAACTGGCGGCTCAGGTTGCGGCCCCTCAGGGGACGAAAGTGGCCAAGGTGACGTTGGTGCTGGACGAAAACCCGATGCCGGTTTCTGCCGTGTTCGAGTTGGAAGAACCATTGCCGGGTTTCTACTTCGACGTGACCATGCGCGTGAACGGCCCGACCCCGATGCATGTCATCGCCGAAACCACGGATGGCCGCCTTTGGGTATCGGAAACTTTCGTCAAAACCTCGGGCCTTGGCGCTTGCGCGGCACCTCCCGGAACTGATCCGGAACTGGCGTTGGCAAACCTTGGAACGATGGAGGCCGAACTGGTGGGCCGCGTCCCTGCGTTGAACACGCGGGCACGATTGTCCAGCCTGGGGGCGAACCGGGCCAACAAGATGGATCTGAACATTGATCACCCGTCGCATTCCGGAATGCAGATGGATCAGATTTCCCTGCTGTTCATCCCGATGCGATATGTAGAGACCGTGGATATCGATCTTGATGGCGCGGGGTATGTCCAGATGACGGGGTCGATTTCACTGTCCGAAAACCCAAGGGTCGGCATTTCCGTTCCAAGCAGGGCGCAAGCGGTTGACGTGACCATGACGGATACGGACGGCACGGTCAGTCACTTACACAAAAAACTGGCGGGTTTTTAGATCAGCCGCCTCCGGCAACGGGCTGGCCCGGGGCTGGCTTTACCCGTTCCAGCGGATAGCCCCACAAGGCCCAGCCGTCGGTACCTTCCGGGAACCAATAGACTTTGGTGTATCCCCATTCGATTGCGCGTCGGGCGGCATTCCAGCTCATCCAGCAATCTTCTAGACAAAAGAACACGAGACCGTGGTTGATATCGCCATCGGTGCTGGCCTCTAGACCGGTACGAAAATAGTCTGTCGTAACATCGGCAATTGCGCCGTAGCCGACATTGGGCAACCACAGTGATCCCGGAATGCTGTCGCGCGGCTTGTCGCGCCAGATCGTGCCTTCAGGCAGATTGGCCGGTTTGGGAGGCTGCGGCAAAACGTCGATGAACGCGACGCTTTGTTCCTGCCATAGGCCGTACGCCTCTTCCGGGCCGATGACCGTCCCGCCGGTTATCTGATCCGGCACCGGCGCGCGGTAGTGGTCCATGCGATAATCACTTGGTTCGGGTACTGTCTGCGCTATTGCGGCAGTCGAGATCAACGCAATTGCCACCGTTGCCCGCATCATTGCGACAGGTCCAGAACCTCTGTCCCCAGATCATTCACCAAGGGAACACCGGCCTCGGCCAATAACGAATTGATCCCGCCCTGGTTACGCCGGATCAGGGAATTCAGCTGTCTTTGCCATACCTTCTCACCCTGCCGCACGCCCATGGTGATGCGATAGAACAGGCGCGGTGGCAGCTCTTCCTTGACCAGCGGGATCACCTTGAAATCAGGATAGTCTGCCTTGACCAGTGGTCCGCCCAGCGGACCCCAAAGAATGGCCGCATCGATCTCACCTGTTTGCAGGTCATCCAGCATGTCGATGGCCGGGCTTTCCACACGTCGGTCAACGAAGAGGTTATAAGGCTTGGCTTGCCCGATCAGCCCGTTCCGCGCCATATGAGCCGCGGGTGGTGTACCCGCCACGATCCCGATCCGTTTCCCTTTGAGCAGGGGATCTTTCAGCCTGTCCACCTGGGCCAGATCACTGTCCATCGGCACGATCAGCGCATAGGCGGACGTGTAGTAGTGGTTGGTGTTCTGCACCAGCTCATGACCTTGCGCATAACCGATCACCACATCGCAACGTTTGGCGGCCAGCGTGTTCCGTATGAAGCCCGTTGCCTGCGGAAACCAGACATATTGCACGGGCAATTCCAGCTTTGCGGCAATCAATTCGGCCAGTTTGTTTTCAAATCCCGATCCATCCTCGGATGACATGGGATAGTTGGCTGGATCCGCACAGACGCGAAAAGCCGTTCTTGAAACCAGGTCAGACGTCTGCGCCGACACGGGCACTGCCTGACAAAGCCAGACGCAAAGTCCGAAAATCGGCAGGTAGGCCTTAGCCCATACACGCATCTTCATCCTCGCGGATCACGTCGGATTTCGCCTCTTTCTTGGGCGGGCGGCCACGCGGGATCGCGCCCGATCCATGAGCCTTCAAGTATACATAGATGTCATCCAGAAAGCACATCACATTCGGGTTGTCGCCAAATCCCGGCATTACCGAGTTTTCAGCGGCGTTCACCACCTGGCGGCCATTGGTGACGACATCAACGAAGTCGTAATAATCCATTTCCAACGCAGACTCCTTCAGAGCCGGCGCATAGGTCGAGCCCTCGCCATCCGGGCCGTGACAGACATGGCATTCCGCGTGATAGCGCCGGAAGCCCGAAAATGTCATCCAGTCCACGGTTCCATCCTCGGCCACGTTGAATGTCGGGATATCGTCTTCGGTGTAATACCGTCCATCTTCGGAATACGCGACTGCCAGATTGTCAGCGATCGCGGCAACAGGAAGGCACAATGCAAGAATTGAAGCCAGAAGACGTACAGAATGGTTCATGGAACGCTCGTTTCTTTTCAAGTGAATACCGGCGCGGCCCGATTGAACCGCGCCGGCCAGATCTTTGGCTTAGTTCGGCAATGCGAACACGGTCAGCTGACCGCCCAGCGCGGTATAGTCGCTGAGTGCGGCATAGCCACCCACGGCGCCCAGACCGTCATTCGGGTTGGTCAAACCAGCCGCCAGACCGATACCGGCCCAGCCACCGACACCGGACAGGATGCCGATATACTGCTTGCCACCTTGCTCGTACGTCATCACGTTGCCGATGATGCCAGAGGGCGTTTTGAACTTGTACAGTTCTTCACCTGTTTCTGCATGAACAGCCTTCAGATACCCTTCGAGCGTTCCATAGAAGACAACGTCACCCGCTGTCGCCAGCGCACCCGACCAGACCGAGAACTGCTCTGGCAGTGACCACTTGATGCTTCCATCAGTGTTGTCCCAGGCAATGAAGTTGCCCATGCCACCATGGCTGTCTGGTGCCGGATACATCGCCAGAGTTGCACCCACATAGGGCTGACCAGCGGTATAGGACACGCGGAACGGCTCATAATCCATGCAGACATGGTTGGTTGGCACATACATCAACTGAGTCTTCGGCGAATAGGCCGCAGGCTGTTGGTCCTTGGTGCCCAAAGCCGCCGGGCAGATACCGGTCGAGTTCACGTCCTCGCCGTTCTGTTCCGTCGAATACTGCGCAACCACGGCCGGGCGGCCATAGGTTTCGCTGTTGGGATCCATGTCGACGCCAGTTGTCCAGTTCACAACCGGGTCGAATTTTTCGGCCACCAGCAGCTCGCCCGTCACGCGGTCCATGGTGTAACCAAGACCGTTGCGGTCGAAATGGGTCAGCAACTTGCGCTGCTCGCCATCAATTTCCTGTTCCGTAAGGATCATTTCATTGATGCCGTCATAGTCCCATTCATCATGCGGCGTCATCTGGTAGAACCATCTTGCAACGCCGGTGTCGATGTCACGCGCCATGATGGTCATCGACCAGCGGTTGTCGCCCGGACGCTGCGCCGGGTTCCAGGTCGACGGGTTCCCGGTGCCATAGTACATCAGGTTCTCGTCCAGATCCGCGGAATACCAGCCCCATGTGGTGCCGCCGCCGATCTTCCACTGATCGCCTTCCCAGGTGTTTGTACCCGAGTCCGCGCCAACCGGCTTACCCAGATGGGTGGTCTTTTCCGGATCAACAAGAATGTCCGAATCCGGCCCCATGGAATAGGCCCGCCAGACCTGCTCGCCCGAGTTCATATCATAGGCCGTAACAGACCCGCGCACACCGAATTCGCCCCCCGAGATACCGACGATGACCTTGTCCTTGATTGGCAACACCGTGGCCGTGTTGGTTTCACCAATCGCCGGGTCGCCATTCTGGACTTCCCAGACGACATCGCCGGACTTGGCATCAAGCGCCACAACCTTGGTGTCGGCCTGATGCAGGAAGATCTTGCCATCCGCATAAGCCACACCGCGGTTCACCGTGTCACAGCACATGACCGGAATCACGTCCGGATCTTGCTTGGGCTCATACTTCCAGACGATTTTGCCCTCATTTGCCAGATCCAGAGCATAGACAATGTTCGGGAACGGCGTGTGGACATACATCATGTCACCAATCACCAGCGGTGAACCCTCGTGCCCGCGCAGAACACCGGTCGAGAAGGTCCACGCCACTTGCAGATCACCTACATTGTCTGCGTTGATCTGATCCAGTTCGGAATAGCGCTGATTTTTGTAGTCACCCGTCTGGATCGCCCATTGTTTTGCGTTCTCCATCTGGGCAACCAGGTCGTCATTTGCATAGGCCGTGGTGGCCAGTGCAATGGCAATCCCGGAGGTCCAAAGCGATAGATTTTTCATTCAATCTCCTCCCTTTCGTGCAGCGATCTCTCTCTGCATTGCAACACCTCACCCAGGTCGGATTACGGTGTCTGTTGATGCTCGCCCCGACCGACGGTTTTCCGGTCGCTTAGGTGGGAGAGCAATGCGATCTCCTACGACCCGCTGTCCTCAAAGGTCGCAAGATATGCTATGATGTTGGCCCGATCGTCCTCTTTTCGCAGCCCGGCGAAGGTCATCTTGATCCCCTTCGCGTAGTCGCGCGGTTTCGTCAGAAACGCGTCCAGTTCTTCGGGTGTCCAAACCAGCCCTTCTTCGGACAGCGAAATCAACACCGGTGAATAGCCAAATCCTTCTACGGTTGCGGCCTGACGTCCAACAATGCCGTTCAGCATCGGCCCCACCTTGTTTTCAGCCCCCTCGCCCACCGCATGGCAGGCCTTGCACTTGCGAAAGACTTTCTCACCCGCTTCGGGGTCGCCTTCGGCACTTGCGAAGGCGGGGGAAAACATGAGGCAGGTTGCTGCGAATACCGTTCTGATCACTATCAATCTTTCCTTGCTATTTTCATTGGCTGAGACGTTCCGCGTGCCATTCGACATGGTCGCGCGCAAAACTGTTCACGAAGAAATACGAATGGTCATACCCTTCCTGAATTCTGATCTGTCCGGGCTGGCGGCGCTTTGCCATCATGTTGGCCAACGCTTCGGGTTTGAGCAGATCAAGGAACTGATCATCCGCGCCCTGATCGATCAGCAGGTCACCTTTCCAGCCGTGCTCTTCCAGCAGCAGGGTGGCGTCATGCGCGACCCAGGTGTTTTCGTCGTCACCCAGATAGCTGCTGAGCTGTTTACGGCCCCAATCCGACCGCGTCGGGTGCGCAATCGGCGCAAATGCCGAAAGAGACCCGAATTTGTCGGAGTTGCGTATCGCGATCGTAATCGCACCGTGCCCACCCATGGAATGGCCCGTGATCCCGTGACGATCCTGCACAGGGAAATTCTTTAGTACGATGTCGCGCAGTTCGTCGACGATGTAGTCATACATCCTGAAATGGGCCCGCCACGGGTCCCGGGTGGCGTTCACGTAAAACCCGGCCCCCTGCCCCAGATCATAGGCGTCATCATCGGCAACATTGTCACCACGCGGGGACGTATCGGGAAACACAACCGCAACACCGTAATCCGCGGCCGCCTCCTGAAATCCGCCTTTGGTCATCGCGTTTTCATGGGTGCAGGTCAGGCCGGACAAGTACCACAACACCGGCACCGGGCCGGATTTGGCCTGAGGCGGCAGGTAGACGGCAAAGGTCATCTCGCAATCACAGGTCTCGGACGCGTGGGAGTACACGGTCTGCTCCCCTCCGAAACTGCGGTTTTGCGAGATGGTTTTCAAACCCATGTCAGTACTCCACGACCGCGCGGATCGATTTACCCTGGTGCATCAGGTCAAAGCCGTGGTTGATTTCATCAAGCGTCAGCTTGTGCGTGATCATTGGGTCGATCTCGATCTTCCCGGCCATGTACCAATCCACGATCTTCGGAACATCCGTCCGGCCCTTGGCACCGCCGAACGCGGTTCCGCGCCATGACCGGCCGGTGACCAGCTGGAACGGACGCGTTGAAATCTCGGCGCCAGCGGGTGCCACACCGATGATGATGCTTTCACCCCAACCTTTGTGTGCGCATTCCAAAGCGGTCCGCATCACGCCGACATTGCCGGTCGCATCAAAGCTATAATCCGCACCGCCGCCGGTCAGTTCGACCAGATGCGCCACGATATCACCGCTGACGTTCGAGGGGTTCACGAAATCGGTCATACCGAAATGAGTCGCCATTTCGGCCTTGCCGTCATTCAGATCGACACCAACGATCTGATCACAGCCCGCCATGCGACAGCCCTGAATGACGTTCAGGCCGATCCCGCCCAGACCAAAGACCACGCAACGCGAACCAATTTCGACCTTGGCGGTGTTGATAACGGCCCCGATGCCGGTGGTCACGCCGCAGCCGATGTAACAAATCTTGTCAAACGGCGCATCCTTGCGCACCTTGGCCAGCGCAATCTCGGGCACCACGGTGTGATTGGCAAAAGTCGAACAGCCCATGTAGTGGTGGATCGGTGTGCCATCCAACATGCTGAACCGGGTCGTTCCATCCGGCAACAGACCGGCACCCTGAGTCGCCCGCACTTTCTGACACAGGTTTGTCTTGGGGTTCAGGCAATATTCGCATTCGCGGCACTCGGGTGTGTACAGCGGTATCACGTGATCGCCGACGGTTAGGCTGGTAACGCCTTCCCCGATCTCCAGAACAACCCCGGCACCCTCATGGCCCAAAATTGCAGGGAAAATCCCTTCGGGGTCATCTCCGGAACGGGTAAACTCATCCGTATGACATAGACCGGTCGCCTTGACCTCGATCAGGACTTCACCTGCTTTCGGGCCGTCCAGCTCAACCTCCATGATTTCCAGAGGTTGGCCTGCCGCCACAGCAACCGCCGCGCGTGTTCTCATCTCCGTCTGTCCTCCCATGGCACCGGAATCAACCGCAGTCCGGCAGCTTGGGTCAAGTATGGGGGCGAGCACCACGTGCAAACAATTAAGACAATGGTGTGTATTGGGTTGAATGGACTTCGCGCGCACATTTCATGCATGATGTCCGCGTGGAGGAAAGCTGTGATGTCAAACGGCAAGCTGATTGTTTTGGCGCTGGCCTGTCTGGGTGCGGCTGGCCCTGGCTTGGCTGCGGATTTCTCCGATCCAACATGGCCGTGCATTCAGCGCAAGGTCGAGGACCTGTCGCTGGGCCTCATGTGGCCGTATCAGGTTGTTGACGGCGAAACCGCTAAAAACACTGCCGACATCGACGAAATCGCCGGGCTGTTGGCCCTGAGGCGGATCGAACTGGAAGACCTTCGGCCCCAGGTTGCAGAGTTCGCCGCGCGGTACAATGGGGATCCGGATATTCTGGGTCAGGTGTTCCAGCGCGTCTTTGACACCTTGTCCAAAAGGCGCAAGCACATCATCGCGGGGATCGGAGAGTTTTCGCTCAAGCAGATCGATCTGGCAGAAAAGATTGATCTGGCCAGGGTGGAAATGGACCAAGCCCTGTCTTCCGACCCGCCCGACCATGACCGCGTTGACGCCCTGGAAGAGCAGCTGGATTGGGATCAGCTTATCTATTCTGACCGTCAACGCTCGATCACCTATCTGTGTGAAACGCCGCAAATCATCGAGCGGCGCCTGTTCGCGATTTCGCAAATGCTGCAACAATTGACCTCAGACCAGGGTTGACGCAGCGCCCTCGGGGGCAAGGAGGGACACATGAAACACGTATTGATCATCTTTCTGACGCTGTCGCCCCTCTCGGCCCTGGGCCAGTCCCCGCTCAGCGGCGTTGACATGACCCTGCCCAAAATGACCCAAGCGCAAATGACCCGCGTCGATGTCGTGGCCCAGCTTGCGGCTGCAACGGCCGACGCCCCTGCCGATTTCACCCGGGTCTGGCTGAACAATCTCGACTTGTCCGGGTTGGATTTCAGCAACGCAATCCTGCGGGCGACGTCATTGAACGGCACCAATTTGTCGGGATCCACTCTGGACGGCGCGATTCTCAGCCAATCCTGGATGATCGGCGCCAACCTTTCAGGCGCATCGCTTGTCGGGGCCGAGCTGTTCCAGACCCAGCTCAGCCGGGCGGATCTGAGCGATACGGATTTCACAAATGCCAGAACAGCCGCCGATTTTACCAAGGCCAATCTGAACCGGGCAGTATTCAAAGGGGCGGATTTTTCGGCCGACATGCGCAACCAATCCATGGGGCTTATGCGCGGTGTTCTGTCCTCGGCTCGTGGATCGGACGTGGATTTCACTGATGCGCAAATGTCCCGCGCCGATCTGGAATTTGCCAAATTGCCTAACGCCAATTTCACCAATGCCGATTTGTCGATGGCCACATTGGGCGGGGCTGACCTGTCAGGGGCCACTTTGTCCGGTGCCGATTTTACGAACGCCGATTTGACGGCGACGCGGCTGACTGATGTTCAGGGCGCAGATCAGGCCAATCTGAACGAAGCGAAAAACGTGGATCGGGCCATTCGCTGACCGGGCTATTCCCATTCGAGTTCGGTGAATGCGACCGTTGCATTGCGCGGGTTGTAGGTGTCAAACAAGTCCCAGTGCACTGCTTCTTCCTGAGCGATCGTTTCAACCGCATCCCCCAACCGCTGGCCACTGTCGATTGCTTTGCGTGTGTCGCTTTCCAGCACGTTCAAATAGCGCATCATATCCTCGGCCCCTTCAGGCCACGCCAGGATCGGCCCACCATGGCCCGGTACGATTTGGGTGACCTCAAGCCCGGTCATCTGTTTCAAGACGCGTTGCCAGCCTATCAGTTGACCATCCAATGCCGGGGTGTGCCGGTGAAATACAAGATCGCCGGTGAACATGACGCCGGTGTTTGCATCCATCACGGTCAAGTCATTCCCGGTATGTGCCCGGGGCCAGGCCCGCAGGATCAGTTTGCGCCCACCCAGATCAATCTCGTGCGTGGTTTCGACGGCGATGTCGACGGAAATCGGCCCGATGCCCACATAGGCGCTTTCGCCGATCGCGGCGCTCAGGCTTTCGACATAGTTGCCCAACCGGTCCAGCAACGCTCTCTCCAGCCCCACATGGCCAACAACCTGCGCACCTGAAAGGACCAAAGGCTCTGTACCCAATGTGTGATCGGGATGCATGTGAGTCAAAATTACGTGACTGACTGGCTTGTCCGTCTCGGCCCGAATGGCCCGCCAGACAGCCTCGCCTATCCATGGTGCCGTTCCCGTGTCAATCACTGCGACACTCTCCTGGCCAATGACAAACCCGATATTGGACACGTCGCCCAGATTGTCCGCGTCGGGTTCCGCTATCAAGCCGCGATGCACGAACAGACCCGGCGCAGCTTCTTCAAATTCCAGAGCCAGGCCAATGGGTTGGCAATAAGGCGCGCCGCTGCGCCGATCGGACAGCGGCGGAGGAGTTGATTTCAGCTTCTGCTCGCATTCAGCCTGGGATCGGGCTTCGTAACCCGGCAAAAGTTGTTCTCTGCAAGGCTCTGCCGCGACCTGCGCGCATAGCAAAATTACGGCTTCAAACATGGCAGCCCTCCGACCGGAACATTGGCACAGATCTCTGCCCGAACCACCGCGCCTTTCGTCGGCATGTATTTTCCCCGCATTTTGTGGCACATTCTTGGCCACCGGTTGCCGGAGGAGACACCATGGCCAGAGCACTAGCACCCGCAGCGATCCTTTCTCTTGCGCTGTCCCTGCCTGCATGGGCACAGCAGCCGATCAAAAATCCGCTGGTCGACAGCGAAACCTGGAAGGACCTGCAATACGATGTCGTGGGCGACGCCCAGATCGGGAACGCGGACACGCTGCTTTCGCTGGACGCCCCATACCGGGCGCATGATGCCGCAACGGTGCCGATCGTTTTGAAACAGCTTGATCCCGATGCCCAGATTTCTGCTGCCACCGTCGTGATCGACGAAAACCCGGCCCCGATCGCCGGCGTCTTCAGCTTTTCACCGGCCATGGGTCAGTTGGATTTCGAGATGCGCGTTCGCGTGAACCAATATTCAAATGTACGCGTGATCGCTGAAACGCCGGACGGGCTTCATATGACAGGCCGGTTTGTCAAAGCATCGGGCGGCTGTTCGGCACCGGCCAGCAAAGACCCAGAGGTCGCATTGGCGTCCATGGGCAAGATGAAGCTGCGCAGCTTTGGGGAAGAGGCGCAGATTTCCACATCACGCCGAGAAGCTCAGATCATGATCCGCCATCCGAACTATTCCGGCCTGCAACGCGATCAGGTGACGCAACTGTTCATCCCCGCGCATTTCATCGACCATATCGAAGTCTGGCAGGGCGATGAGTTGCTGTTCACGATGGATGGCGGCATCTCGATCTCGGAAAACCCGGCTTTCCGTTTTGCCTACAATGACAACGGCTCGACCATGTTGACGGTCAAGGCAACGGATACCGAGGGCAACACGTTCGAAAAAGACCTGCCCAAAGCAGCGGCCAGCTGACGGACGGGCCTGCGTTTATCGGAAACAGACAACCTCGGCTTCTGCCTGCGCCCGGCGCAGGTCAGCCACCATGTTTTCGGCCAGTACCGCGCTTTTGAAAAACGCCATACGCTCTCCCCCGACCCGACGCATAGACAGAACAGTTTCCGCCTGTTCATAATGCTCATACGGCAGGATCGAAGCGATCAAATCGATCGAGCATGAACACCTATCCAGCATCTCGCGGGTTTGACCGTTGGTGACCATACATGCAAACACGTAATCCGCGCGCGCCGCGGTCGGGTAGTCATTGAGCCGATCCGCAACGCTTTGTGCTGACGCTGCAATGGGCGCGGCCAGAATGCCCGCGACCAGGGCCGTAAAGGTCATGCGGCTGCGTTCCCGAATTTGGCCTGACGTTTTCATTCGCGACCCTCCTGCATTCCTTCAAACCGCATTTCCGATCGATAAACGGCCGTGCCGTCACGTTCGGAAACAGCTTCCGCCACAAGGCTCAGATACCAGCCCGGAACCTCTTCTGACACCGTGACGCGAAGAACTAGGTCTCCGAACCCTTGCATCCGGTCGCGGTTCGGATCCTCGGCGAAAGGACGCATGAAAATGGTCCGAACGGGGATGGTTCTGCCACCAATCGCCGCCTCGCCTTCGACGATCTCGGCAGGTTGAACCAGCGCATCCTTGATACGGTTTCGGATGTAAAACGGGCTGCCTCCGGCGGACTCGGCCATATCCCGGATGGCGCTTTCATAGAAAACCATGATCATCGGATTGCCGACGCTGGCCGGAAAAACACCCATGGCGCGGTGTTTGTCATCTTGGCGAAATTCCAGATGGGCCATCTCGTTCCCGTCATCCAAAAAACTGACAGAGATAAGACCGGTATCGCGTTCCGCCGCATCGGGTCTTAGCCGGTTTGTGACGGTACGCTGATAGATTAATTCCTTGTCACGTTCGATTGTGTCCAGAACGCCATTTTGGAACAGCAAATCATAGGCTTGCTCGGCATCAACCGATGCCGCGGAAACGGCTTTCAAACTCAGAAACAAAACGGCGATGCCGCAAAGAATCCTTCTCATAACCTGGCCCTCCCAAGGATGAGAGTATGGGCAAATCGCCCCATGTCATCGCCGACTTTTGTCGGTGTTGAGCGTTTGCGCGTGCAGGGCATTCTGTATCTTCCAAAAGATCAAGGACCGCAGCCGAGGCAGCTTGACCGGTTTCGCCATAACCGAAATTTCATGCCGCAATCCGTCTTTGCGCAACGCTTCGCTGCGATCAGCCGTGATCAGAATCGCCGGAACTTGAGTCTGCGTCATCTCTCGGATCCGGTGAATGGCCATCACGCCAGTTTCCCCATCATCCAATTGATAGTCGGCCAGAATGATATCCGGGGGCATTCCTATGTCTTTTATGAATTGCAGCGCTTCCTTCGGCGACCGAGCCGGCAGAACACTGGCGCCGTTCTGTTCCAGCCACTGGGTTGTTCCAAAAAGAACATCGCGGTCATTTTCAATCACCAGAATGATGAAATCCAACGGCACGTCGCCCGTATTGGCCAGAAGATCCAAGGGTTCGATGGTGCTTGGCCCACTTTCGACCCTGTCCATTTCTATGCTGAACACTGAACCAATGCCAGGTTTGGACCGCAGCGACAGCTTGTGACCCAACAGCCGGCAGGCGCGGTCCACGACGGACAAACCCAGTCCCATGCCGGACCCCAATGGCACGTTTTCGGCCCGAGTGAATTCCTCGAACACGCGTTCCTGGTCTTTGCGTGCGATACCGATACCCGTATCCCAGACCTGCAAAATGACCTTGTCGCCGCGCCTGCGGCACCCCACCAGAACCCGACCACCCGGTTCGGTATACTGGATGGCATTCACGACCAAATTCTGGATCGAGCGCAACAGATAGACCGGGTCGGATTTCACGATTTCCGAACACGGAACCACATCAAGCGTCACATTCTTGCTCTCGGCCACCAGCGTTTGGTCGCCCTGTATCCCTGCAATCATCGTAGCAAGGCTAACTTCTGTGGGTGAGACCGTGTCCGGGTCAGCGGTTTCAAGCCGCGATATATCCAGCAATGAGTGCAACAGTTGTTCAGCAGATCCAAACGCACCGTCCAACCGCTCCATCATCTCATGAAGCTCTGTCTCACGCGTGATCTCCAGCAGGGTCGAGATCATGAGTTTTGCGGCATTGATCGGTTGAAGCAGGTCGTGGCTGGCGGCCGCAAGAAATCGTGTCTTGGAAGAAACCGCAGCTTCGGCGCGTTCCTTTGCGATCCGCAGCGCCTCTTCCACCCGCGCTTTTTCTTCGTATTCCTGAACCAGCTTGGCGTTGGCATGGGTCAACTCTGCCGTGCGTTCCATAACCCGGTTTTCCAGGGTTTCGGTCGCGCGTGCTTCGAACGTTACGTCTTTCAGCTCGACCAGAAAACCACCATCCGGCAGCTGGTTGACCTGAATGTCCAATACGCGGTCTGATCCGTCGCGCACACGTTTGCGCAACCAGCCACGGCTTTTCAGCTCGTGTTGCCACTTGCCGATCCTGAGTTCATCATCGGCCTTGATCAGCCCACGCGCCCGCATCAGATCCAAAAGCGTTTGCACTGGCATATTTGCCTGCAAGACGGATAGCGGCAGGTTCAGTATTTCCCGGAACCGCGCATTGTGCATCATGATCTTCGTATCTGACGAAAACGTGCAAACGCCTGAGCTCATGTTTTGGAAAACCGCCTTAAGGTAGTCCTCCTGACGGTCAATAAGGGTTTCTTTCTCATCACGGTTTCTGCGAACAACGGATGTGATATCGGTCAACAGAATGACCACATTCTGAGGCGACGTGTATTGTGCGCTGAGTTGATACCAACGATCCCCACGCAGTTCGATCACGTCGCTGGACACCATCCCGGTATGGCAATTGCGCTCAAGCGCATCCAGCATTTTCGATATGCCATTATCGGACGATACGAATTCAGGACTGTTCTGCACCAACAGAAAAAACCGACCCAGGCTGAGGCCGGGCCCGACAACATCAGACATATCCGGGAAGATCGCCTGAAACAGCTCGTTGCACAGGTTCAAATCACCATCCGTGAACAGCGCAAACCCTTCTTCCATGGAAGACAGGGCCTTGACGAGGCTCTTGCGGGTTTGTTCGCGTTCGTATCTGGCGCTTTCAAGTTCGGTGGTCGCGCGTTCCAGATCGCGACTCTGCTTCATCACCTGCTGCTGCAACTCTATCGCCGATTGAAACGCCAGAAAGGCGGACGGGCCTACATCTTTCTGACGGTTGGCGCGCCGCATCAGCGCATCAATGATCTTGGCCTGTTTGGATATCTGGATCTCTGGCGGGTCGTCAGGATTAAGCATGATCAGCTCAGTTCCCGCTTTTCGGGTTCAAAGAAAGCGACCCCTACAAAGGTCTGGTTCATGTGAACGCCGGATTGCTGTTCGCCGTAGGTGTTGAAGCCAACCACCCGGTGGGATTGCAAAACATCCGAAACCTGTTTGCTCAACTGCTTCTGTTCGATTTCGAGTTTCCGCAGAATACAGTCGAATCCAAGAATGAAATCCGGGGCCGTCCCGGTGTTGTCGCGCACATTCAACCCAGCTTCGAGCGTTTCAATAATCTCCTTCCCGCGCCCCAGTGTCATGATAAGGCCGTCATCGATCGCCGCTAGAAAAGACAGGGATCCCCCCTCCATCGGTTCACGAATGGCACGTACATAGTAATTGAGGTTCTGTCTGAGAAGCAGCGGGTTTTCCGCGAATACCAGTGGCGAAAGATCTTCGGCCGCGCACCCGACCAGTCGTGCATATTCCTGCGCTGCCGGCGCCCCGTTGATCTCATACACCACCCGTTCTTCCGGGTTGGCGTCGGTGATGATGATCTCTGACCCGATGGGCAGGAAATGATCAAAACCGATACCCTGAAAACCAAGGTTGGTTTCAATCAACAACAGGACGGCAGCATTGTTGTGCGCGCTGCCACCGTGAAAAACGAACGTCTCTTCATATTGAAGGCCATCCCCGGCAGAGCCGCCAAATATCGGCAATCCATCCAGAACGGTTTCCAGCGTTGAAACCAGCAAGTCTTCCTGCTTGGACAATCCATCCGTAAACACCAGAGCCAGCCTGTTCCACCCCGCCGTGTGGCGGAATCTTTCGGCCAACCGCTGCGCTGCGGCAGCGATCTCCATTGAATTGAGCGGCCTGAGCGACTCGAACAAAATGGACGAACACCGAAAGTTGGACTTTGGAAAGGCCAACAGCAAAAGCGCATGGGATTCATAACCCGATCGCGTGATTTGACCTGCGGTAGTGCAGCCAAATACTGGAACACCCGCAAGTCTTCTGTTCAGGCAACGTGACACCTCTGCCGGGTCAAGAGTGCTGGGAATAAAGGCCAGGACAAAGCAGGACGACAGACTGTCGATTTCCGCGCAGGCTTCTTCAACGGCGGTCGTCGGGTCCAAATCATCGGAACGGCCAATCGCAATGAAATTTGGTTCATGCTCCAGATCCCGCATGTGTCCCCCCTAGTGTTGAAGAAAGGATTTGACCTCCGGTTCGTGTCGCGACTGTCTGGCGACAACCGAGTCGACCAGAACAGCGGCCTGGGTCCGGTTGCGCACCCCAAGGCGGCGCAGCAAAGCGGTGATATGTGCCTTGACCGTCGCCTCGGCCAACGACAGCTCATATGCAATCTGTTTGTTGGATTGGCCCACGCAGATAAGCTTGAGAATTTTAACCTGCTGCGGCGTCAGTGATGAAAGCTCGGGGCTGGATTGGTAGACGGTGCTTTCGGAGGGCTTCAGCTCTTCGACGCGGTTGTATTCGGTGGGTACGTATCTCCGCCCAGAGGTGATCTCCTGAATGGCGTGTTTCAGGGTTTGCGCCGGCGTATCTTTCGGCAGAAATCCCATCGCACCGTGGTCCAGCAAAGATCTTACCAACTCTCCGGATGCCAGTGACGATATCACCAGAACCGGCGCATTCGGACAGCGCTGCCGTAGCTGCTGAAAACCCGAGATACCCGTTACGTCCGGCAATTTCAGATCGAACATGATCAGATCGGGCTTGAAGCCTGCGCCAAGTATTTCAAGTGTCTGCTTCAGCGTGTTGGCTTTTTCAATTCGGCAGTTCTCGAAGCTCAGCTGCAACGCCGCGGCCAAGGCATCGCTGAACAGCGGATGATCATCCACGATAAGCACGCTGGACACCTGGTCCACCGGTTTAGGGCATCCCGCAATGTGCATTGCTTCTCCTCCGACAGGAAAGGTACAGCATTTCCCGATCAGTTCAACTGTTTCATTTTGAGACACGCGAAAGATACCATAGATAACAAATGCTTGATGACTCAGCCGGTCTGGTTCCCGAGGAAGACCCTGGCAAACGCCTTCAAATCGGGCGCCGCAGCATTGGGATCAAAATACTGCCTGTCAAAGTCTTGCATGTGCTTGAGTCGACTGGATGAAGGGCCGTCGCGGCGCAGAATGGCAGAAGCCGCTTGCCGCAGCCTGTCTGCGCGGCCAGCCCTAGCACTGCGTCGCAATTCCCGGGCCAACGGATCAAAAACCCCAAAGCGACGCAGTGCCCTTGAAACGGCCAGTTTGTGACCGGACATTCCAAACCCCAAACCGGCCAGAAAAACGACAATGGCGGTTGCGGCCATTGGCCAACCCAACAGCGTTGCTGGTGGCGCATCTGCCTCTGCGCCGCCAAGGTTTACGTCTTCGATGGCCGTGCCATAGGCAATGCGTTGCGGTGAGATGACAACCTCTCGGGTTTCACGGGCCACGGTATCAAAGTAACTGAATTGCAAGGGTTCAACGATGCCGGATGTGTCGTTTGAAGGGCGTATGGTCCAGCGCCAGAACGCATGGGTGACCGGCCCTTCCGGGGTCAGTTCGACAAGCCGTTTCTCAGGATGCGGGAAGATCAGGGCCGAAGGCGAAGTCAACTCGGGCATGGGCGGGATCATCTCGGGCGTCGCGCCCAGAGCTTCCAGTCGAATGACGCGCAAGACCCCCTCACCCGGTGCAAGTTGATCCGGCGCATTCGACCACTGATCCGAAATCTGCAATTTGCGAACCGGAAACCACCACTCCTTGGTGGCCGGGGCTTGCGCCACCTGAATGGTCAGCGGCTCTGATTGAATCTCGTGTTCGAACCAGTCGTCATTTTCGTCTGTCAGGGTCAACCTGTGCACAAACGGACCAATTGTAAGCTTGCCTGCCTCGACAGGATAGATCGCCATCCGTCGGGTGAACACTTTGTATTTCCGGCCATTGATCCTTTGCTCCGACCAGCTGTCCGGGCCCAGTTGCGCCCAGCTGAACCCATCCAGGCGGGGTTGGATCAGCTCTTCGCGCGTGATGTGCCGACGATAGACACCCCGGATCGTCAACAGCACCATCTCTTGGGTGAAGGGAACCGGGGCATTGTCTTCGATGGCAACTTCGATCAACGCCTCGGAGGGCAGCACTGTTTTCGACTGCGCCAAAACCTGCATCGGAAGTGCAATAAGAAGCAGAAACAGCCACTTCATTCCGGGTTCTCCGCTTCCGGAGGCGAAAGACCAAGCTTTTCCCGGCGCTTATGTTCGTGTGCGATCCGTGCCGCCATGAACTCACCCGGAACATCGGAAAGCTGATTGAGCCAGCGCAGATCGGCAACCATGAACTTGTCATCAAAGATGCGGCGCACGCCCAGTTGCCCGCGACTGTCCAATTCCGCCAGTCCCAGCATCGTGTTCGCGTTCGTGACCTCACTGCCGGTTCCCGCCGCCCGCGCATTCCCGCGCGCGACAAAACTGTCGGCCTTGGGGCCGGATTTCCGTTCGGGGAAAAGGCTCAACGCCTCTGGGGTGATCTGCTGCCCTGCGTAATAGGCGGCCAGCACATCGAAATTCGCCTGGGCATCCAGGTTTCCCCTGGCCATGGCCTGATCATAGGCTTCCAGCGCAGCGGCCAATTGGCCGGTCCGGGCGTAAGCATTGCCGAGGTTGTACTGGTTCCCGGCGTGCTCGAAAGCACTGGCTGCTTTGTCAAAAACGCCCGCACGGTAGAAGGCAACACCTTGCCAGTCAGGGTCGGAAAACAGCTTTGCAGCCATTGGATACAGACCGATTGCCAATGCGACGCGGCCAAAAGGGGCAGCGCCGCCCAGCGCAAAGGCAACGGCAATACAAGTGGCACCTGCAATCGCGAACCACCTCATGCCCCTTCCCTCCAGAACAAAAACAGCAGGGGGAGCAATGCGAAATACAGAAAGTACCGCCCCAGATCATGCCAGAACAGCACCGGATAGTCCGCCCGTATCAAGCGGGTTGCGGCATCATCTGCCAGCCAATTGGCCAGATCATCTGACTGGTCCAAAGTGAAGACAGCGCCACCGCCGAGCGCGGCGTGGGTTTGGATTTGCGCAGTCGTGCGGTGAGCCGACACCAAGGACACGCGCACCCCTCGTGCAGCAAGCAATGCGACCCGCTGCAATGAGGGTGATCCCAGCCCGTCCCCGTCAGTGAACAGGACGACGTCCCCGGCCAGGATGCCCGCCCCTTCCATCCGCTGCAAAGCCAAAGCCAGCGCGCGTTCGGGTCGCGATCCCTTGTCCGGAACGGTCTGTCCATCGATGAGCGACAGCGTTTGACCCAATTGGCGGTGATCGGTGGTCATATCCGTGGCGACATAGGCATCGCCCGCGTAAACGATGATGCCGCCGGGGCGGGACCCAAGCGCACTGACACCCAAACGCCCCATGCTCAGCAGTTGCGGCCAGCGGTCGCCTTCCGCCACGCTGTCAGATGCATCCACAAGGAACAATACGCCATCCAGATTGCGATAGGTCTGCGCGTCGCGCCGTTCGATTGCCGGGCCGGTCAGGGCAATCGCGACGATCCCGGCGGTCAGAAGCAAGGCGGCGGGTTTGAGCGGGAAGGAGCCGCCTTCGATCCGGCCGATCGCGGCCATCGCCTGGACAAGCTGCGGGTCGGTGATCTTGTCCCAGGCTCCGAACCCTCCGGCACGGGAAAGCAACCACCACCCTGCCCCGCAGATGACAGGCAGCAAAAGCCCCCAGACCGGTCTGAGTAAAGTGACATCCAGCTCAATCATCACGCTTGCCTCCACGCCGCCAACAGGGCAAGTGCGGCCGCCATTGCTGCGGGCCAGGTCCAGAATGATCGGTAGACCTCGGCCGTAAGGCCCGCGCTGTCCGTCGCTTCCAGCCGATCCAAGGCCTGAGTCACGTCGACAAGATCATCGGTGGTTTTGACGCGAAACGCTTCGCCGCCTGAAATTTCGGCAATGGCGCGCAGGGTTGTCGCATCGACGACGCCGCGCTCACCAGGTTCGGCGCTTTGCAGGTCTTTCGGGCCCAGAGCAATCGTATGGACCCGCACCCCCATCTCGGCCGCCAGTTCGGCCACGCCACCGGGGTTCGTGGCGCCCGCGTTGTTCACTCCATCCGACAACAGAATGACGACCCGCGACGCCGCCTGGCTGTTGGCCAGGCGCTTCAAAGCAAGGCCCAGACCATCGGATATGTTTGTCGCACGGCCCGAGATACCGATCGTGGCCTCTTGGATCCGTCGCGCGACGGCCTCGGTATCGAAAGTGAAAGGCGTGGCGAAATAGGCTTCGGACCCGAAAACAATCAAGGCCACCCGGTCGCCGGCGCGGCGTCGGGCGAACTCGGATCCAACGCGTGTCACCGCCTGCAAACGGGTGATCTGGCGCCCATCGAGATAAAAATCCTCCCGCACCATCGATCCCGAAAGATCCAGAACAATCGCAAGGTCCCGTCCGGACACTTTCAGGGCGCTGACGGGTTGCAGTTGGCGCGGACCGGACAGTGCAAAAATCATGAGCCCCCAAATGATCCACAAAATCAGGAGGTCCGCCAAAGTCCGGGTCCTGGCCTGAGCCTGCGGGCTGGCCGCCATAAGCATTCCGCCTATGCGGTCCGGAACTGGGAACCCCCGCTCGAAAACCGGCCGCGGCTTGACCAAACGTGTGATGACAAGAGGCAATGGCAGCGCCAACAAGATCCAGGGGTCAGCAAGCTCAAACACGACTAGCGACCTCCTTTTGCAGGGTCGCCAGATCCGGTTCACCACCGGGTCGATAAAGATCACCCGTCAACTCTGCATAACGCGTCGGATTCTGAGCGCGCAGTTTGTGCAATAGAGCCACCCTGCGGCGATCCACGGACCACCCCGGTTGTTCAACAGATCGATCCGGTGGATCCGGCCGCCTGTTTGCTGCGGTCTTAACACTCAGCAACCGCAAGATGGCGACACAGCCGACCGAAGCCAGCGCCGCGATACCAAGAACAGCCGCGAATTCCGCAACCGCCCCACCTGCGGCCTCGGCGGGCAAATGGATATCCCGCAGGCTGGCCAGCATCGTGGCTTCAGAGAGTGCTTTCTCACTCATGCCACATATCTTGCCGCGAAAACCGACGAAATGCGACGAGAGGTTTGTTCGACCGGGTCACTGGCATTCAGGACAAGCGCAGGATGTGTTGCCACCTTCTGAAACGCAAGTTCGCCGGCAGGCTCTGCCCGGGCCAGATAGACCCGCTTTTGCCGCCCATCTGAAAGGCGGATCGGATACCAGCCTCTTGGCATCTCATGCGCTTTGCTTTCAGTCACAAGCAGCAGTCTGGGGGTGCGGCGATGATTGAGCCGGTCCAGCACGTCCGAAAAGCCCTCTCCCTGCTGATCAAAGCCAGACGCGATGATAATCTCGGCGCCCGTCGGCGTCAGGCGCTCAACGCCGGCAAGTGCCTGTTCCAGCGTCCAGCTTTCATCCTCACCTTTTTGCAGCGCGGTCAGACTGCGCGCATGAGCCTGAACCAGGCCACCGATCACATCCAGCATTCCGCGCGTTTTCCCTCGCAACGGGACGATGACGGGTGCGCCGGGGGTAAGCGCCAATAGACCGACACGCCCGCCGCTTTCAACTATGAACCATCCGATCAGGGTCAAGGCTTCGGCGGCAGCGACTGACAGAAACGCCCGCTGGATGCCCCAGAACATCGGTGCACGAAAATCCGCAACCAACAGGGCGACGCGGTCCTGTTCCTCCTGAAACTGCCGGATATGCATACGCCCCGTGCGGGCGGTCGTTCCGCGATCCAAATGACGAATGTCATCCCCGTCCACATATTCGCGTACATCAGCAACCTCGACGCCCTGCCCGCGCTTTCGGGTCAGAAATCCTCCGGGCAGGGCCGCCATTGTCGGGTTGCCGCGGTCGGTCAATGCGATATGACGCAATGCAATCAAGGCCTCGGTCGTCAGGCGAACCCCCGCATGTGCCAGCACGCCCGTCACAGCGGCTCGACCGCATTCAGAATGTCGGCCACCAACTCGCGCGGCTTTTTCCCATCTGCAACGGCTCTCCAGGTCAGCACCATGCGGTGGGCCAGCGCATCGGGCGCAACAGCGGCGACATCTTCAGGCAGGGCGAAATCCCGGCCCCGCAGATAGGCGCGCGCGCGCGATGCCGAGGCCAGGGCCAATGACCCGCGCGGCGAGACTGCGTGTTCGATATATTCGGAAAACGGACCTTCACGGGTGGCAAGCACAAGCCGTACGATATAGTCCCGCAATTCTGGCGCGACGTGAACCGACTGCGCTTCGGTGCGGGCAATCTTCAGCTCTTCAAGCGTCATCCGCTGCGCGTCCGGAGGCCCATTCCGGGTTTCGGCGATGACCAGATCAAGAATCTCACGTTCCGTTTCCAGATCCGGCAATGTCAGTACGACATGCAGCAGAAACCTGTCCAATTGCGCCTCGGGCAAGGGAAAGGTCCCGTCATGTTCAATGGGGTTCTGGGTCGCCACGACCAGAAAGGGATCCGGCAGAGCGTATGTTTCATTGCCAACCGTAACCTGGTGTTCTGCCATGGCCTCCAACAAGGCAGACTGCACCTTTGGCGGCGCGCGGTTGATCTCGTCAACCAGCACCAGAGTGTGAAACACCGGCCCCGGAACAAACTCAAAGCGGCCTTCCTGAGGCTGGTAAACCGGTGTTCCGGTCAGATCAGAGGGCATCAGGTCAGGTGTGCATTGAATACGGGCAAAGCCGCCCTCGACAGCGTTTGACAGCCATTTGACCGCCCGTGTCTTCGCCAGCCCGGGCGGACCTTCTACAAGAAGATGACCACCTTCCAGCAGCGCGATCAAAAGAGAGTCCACCAGATGCGCGTGACCGATAAGCCCCTGCGACAGATACGCGGACAATCCCGCAATGGCGCGTGGCGGGTTTTCAGGCCTCGTATCCATATGTCCTCCCATAGCCTCTGAGGGCGCATTGCCTGCGCTCAGGCTACCCGGAGTCACCCGCCCGATAAAACACGTCAGATGGTATTACCTGGGCACACGAACCGAATTGGTGCAGCCTTCATCAAAAAGGGCTGCAAATCTGGGATTGGCCAGGGTTTCGTCCGCCTGCGCCCATAGCCGGTCATATTGGGCATCAATGTATTCGATAAAGCCGGGGTCTATGGTTTGATCCACCGGGGATTGCGCGACAGCATGCATCATGAAGATGTCAAACGCACAAAGACCGCTTGGGTTCGAATCCAGCAATGCGCGCATGAAGTCGTGCGAACTCCAAGGCAGGCGCTGCAAGTTTACCGGCGTTTCCTGCAATTTCGACAAGAACCCTGACGATTTGTCATATAGCAGGATGTCCATGCCAAAGGTGAAGGACTGAAACAGCTCTTCCAGCAGGATCGATTTGTGAAAATCCCTTTCCAGCTTGCTGGTTTGATCATGCGCCGGTTGTTTGACCACAATATGGGTCCCCTGCCCCCGATAACCAAAAAAGGTCTGTGCCATCGCCGGTGATGTCACCACATAGTTTCGACCCGCAGGCAAACCAAGCTGGTGGAGTTCACTGAGCCAGTCGATATCTGACGAAAGGTCCCGATTGGGAGGGTACCCGGAATACAATCGCAAAACCACGGTTCGACCGGTTCCACAATCGCGCGCAGATGGGCCTGCGTAGCGCATGGGTGTCGGGTGGCCGAAGCTGTGTTTCAGCAACGCCCGAAAAGTATCAAGAACGACAAGCGTTTGCGGATGCGGTTTTTCGCCAACCAGGCACAGGGCTGCACCGGCCTGATCGCGGCCATTGATGTGAACGGGGATCGCCATGTCGCGTCCCAGCATCGTGGACCGCAGCTCATACCCCCATCCTCTCTGTGCAAGTTCGATATAATCGCTCTTTTCTGCACAAAGCGCGCCTGCAAAAGCGACAATCGCCAATACTTGCAACAACAGATACCGCATTCAGCCCCTTTCAAAGTGACGCGCATTCTATCCGGGATACGGGACTCTCGCAAAATTCTTTTAAATCCGCCTGGATGGGAATAACGATCCTTTAAGCCCACCAGCTGAGCAACCTGCTGAACCGGGCAGGTTCCGGGCGTGAATTGATCCTTGGGGATCATGTTAACCAGTTCGATGCCGGCTAGGGCAGATGCAGCTGAAGAGAAAGACCTGAAACCCAACATGGGCCTGATGCGACGTTTGATGACTCGATGGTCCTGTTCCAAGATGTTATTCAAACACTTCCGCCTGATCATCTCGATTGGGATCGGGCAGCCAAAACCTTTTCAGCATTTTGTTGATTGCTTTGAGACCGGCAGTGTTGGCCGGCTTTTGTCGATGACAATCTTCCGTGGCAAACCGTTCACCTCAAGCGCCCAAGAGAAAAACTCTGTCGCAGCGGTCTTATTGCGGCGCTTAGATAGCATGAGGTCCAGGGTCTTGCCGTGTTTGTTGATGGCCCGATAGAGATAAACCCACTCACCCTTCGCTTTCACATAGGTTTCATCCATGCGCCATGAACGATCAGCGGCGCTTTTTGTACCGCGACGCATCCGCTACAAGACCGGCATATTGGTTCACCCATCGGTTCAGAGGTGCGTGATCCAGTTCAACGCCACGTTCCGCCATGATTTCTTCCAGATCCCGGTATGAACACCGTATCAGAGATAGAAGAAAACAGCATACAAAATCCCCTCTTTCGGAAAATGCGCGCCCTTGAATGAGATCGTCATGGTTTGCTCCTGTCATTTTGAGCACGCGCTACCAAAACGACGCTTGATCTGACAGGTGGGAACAGTGTTTGCGAAAGAGCCGAGCTAGACTGCAAATGTCCAGGACGGTTGACTAAACCCTTTTAATTGCAGTTTCGATTTGACCACAAAACTTATCAATATCGCGCTCCAGCATATCGCTTTCTCGGGTCTCATCTCTGACTGCGGATAGTTCATCTACAACAGCCCGCGCTTTCTTTTCTGGAGCCGCTTCAGCAATGCGCACCAAAGCTCGAATAAGGGCGGCCGTCACGAGGCCATTGCCCCGAGCGGCGCGTCTTAGAGCTGGCATCGAGTCGTTAAACAACGACTCTGCCGTGATGGATGGGTAAACCACCCGCACGGCTCCGTCGTCATCTCGATACACACCCGTGCAGAGCTTGGACGACCACGCACGGGCCAGAGAGGCCGACAGACGGTCGATGCAGACTATTGCGGTGAACGTGTCGTTGACACCCGGCGACAATGCCCGAAGTGCGATTTCAACGAGAAGATGGACAGAAAAACGGATATCTCCGTTAGGGTCTCGCGCGGGGATCAACGGAGCTGCCGCCGGCACCAGATCATTGAGATTCTCATCAATATCACCATAAACATTGGCCAAAATGTCCGATGGAACCATAAAGTCACCAGGCTGCACATCAAAAACGACGACTGCTCCTGCTTGTTTGGCCGCATGCACCAGTTCTTCGGTGTTGATCGAGTTCACATATCCGGTGCCCGAAGCCGGGACCGGGCGCTTGTCTCCCTCCTCAGGAATTGCCTCTGAGGATGGAATATCTGCACTGTTTTCGATCGCGGTGCTCACTTGGCGATCCAAGGCTTCAGAAATCCGCGCCGCCTCCTGATCAATGGTTACGCGCGTCGATACTGTATGGACGAAGAGCAGCAGCAATAGAACTGAGACGATCGAATAGATTATGCCAACCACCACGGCTAGGTTCACTGATGTGTCATCGCGTACCAACCACAAGATCATCAAGCTGTATAAAAACGTTGCTCCAAGTGAACCAACTGCAACCTGGTTTACCCTGTCTTCGCCAAAACGCTGCAAGAGCCTGGGGCCAATAGATCCTGCTGCCAAAGTGTAGACCAGCAGAACAATAGAATAGACCATGACCAACGCGGACATGGATGCTGCCGAGATTGCGCTCAGTACATCGCTCGCAGTGCGATTGGAAACGCTGAGCCAATCGGAAGCGGACCAACCCCAACGTACGAGCGCTTGCTCGGTCTTGAAGACAATCCCAGCCACCAAAAGCCCTGAAAGACTTATGGCAGCAGGGATGGTTAGGAACCCGCGAAAGTATCTCACTAATTCTCTGGGTGTTTGCATTCCAGTCCCCATTCACAACACGCGCTTTCTTGACGAACCCTGCTTTACGCGAACCGGTCGGCCGCTTTTTTCAAAGCACTCTGCATGTCATTCCATGCAGCCTCGTAGCCCTCTTTGACATCTTCCCAGGCCTCGTCGCTGGTCGACTTCAACTCTTTCAGCTGAGCTTCTGCGTCAGACCTTACCTTGTAGAGCATGCTGAGTTGTTCCTCGAGCTCGATCTTGGCATCCGCTTCCGCCACTTTCAGCTTGGCTTCAAGAACATCAATCTGGGCATTCCAACTATCCAGTTGCAGCTGTGCCTTTTTCTCGTACCCAACGCGTGTCATCGTTTTTCCTTTCTTCGCAAACTGTGGTTCAGATCGACGGGAGCCGCCCACTAGGCCGCAACAATCGCCTTGAGCATCCAGACTGCTTCTTCATGCTTCGCCATCCTGGCGTTCATCAGATCCTCTGTAGCCCCATCGCCATAACGGGCGGCGGTCGCGGCAGTCTCACGCAGGTTCCGGGCAATTGCTTCGTGGTCTGCAACCAATTGTTTGATCATGCCCTCCGCATCTTTGACCGTCTCTTCTTCGGTCAATTTTGCCTGACTAACCATGTCAGTGAACGAAATCGGTGCCACCTGACCCAACGCGCGCACACGCTCGGCCAATTCATCAGCGGCCTCGAACAGGTCACGATACTGACGCTCTGTCAGCTCATGGATCGGCAGGAATAGTGGGCCCACAACGTTCCAATGTGTGCCTTGGGTTTTCACCATCAGGATCATTGTATCGGCCAGTATTTCCGTCACCGCGTTGGCGATCCACGCATTTTTGTCGATGCCTGTATCGTTCGTTTCTTCCTGAACTTCAGACTTCAATACTTGCTGTATCATATTCACTCCGTTTCGTTGCTTATGGAGTAAAAACTAATGGGGACACAAAAAATTACAAATAAAAACATATACTTATTATGGGTATCCGACGCATCATGGGGTGCTTCATGATCCTGGGTATCCTGCCCCACATGCCAATATTGATGTAGACACGCAGGCCCAATGCCATACATGCTTGGAGTAACTGACGTAAGCTACTGAGGTCATGCCAGTGTCTGATCAAAATCGACCACCAAAGCGCACCGAAAAACTGCAACTGATGCTCGACCTCGAAGAGCTTAAAGTCATCGATGATTGGCGGTTCGAGAACAGACTGCCCTCCAGAGCGGCCGCCATTCGAGAACTCATCCGTCGCGGTCTGATTTCCAATGAGTTTGAAGAACCACCGACTGATGCGCCTTCCGGCGAGTTTCGTGTTGTGGATGAATGACAGGAACATTCACAGAGCCCCGCGCGAAAACCATTTTTGATTAAGGTGATGTTCAATTCTCACCTTCGCGCCGGTAGTTGACCAGCCTAGCGCGCCGCGAACACATTGGGGACGACTAGGAAGGGCTGTCTTCAGAATTAGTTCTTGGCGCCAGACTATCCTTCACATCGGGGCTGGCGCCCAGCCCGCTCTCGGCGTCAGCAAGCGAAATTGCCTCATCTTCACCGACAGCAAGGACGGCAGTTTCAGGCGTAACCACCCTTGCCGGAGCGCTGACGCGAAATGCGGTTTTGTCACTTTCAGGTACGGCTGACTTGGCCATAATCCGCCAGAACGTAAATACAATCATCAGGCAATGCGCTGCCACAGTTGTCATGAACAGGCCCTGTGGCCCTAATCCAGTCATTGCTACACCTGCTATCAGCGGCCCGACAATCGATCCCAGCCCGTAGACCATCAGCAACCCACCTGAAACCTGAATCGAGGTGCCCGGCGTAGCATGGTCGTTCGCGTGCGCAACGATGATTGGATACATCGCAAAAATTGCAGCGCCGAACATCCCGACCAAAGCAAGGTTCATGACGCGCGACTCCGGCGCAAGAAGGACGAAAGCCAGGTCCGAAGCGAGAGCCACACCCGCTGTAAACAGCAAGACTTTACGCCGGTCCATTCGATCACTTGCAAAACCAATCGGGACTTGCGCAAAGGCTCCGGCTAAAACCGGAATACTCGCGAACAAAGCAATTGCAGTAAGTGATAGCCCGACGCGATCCGCATACACCGCAGCAAGCGTCCCAAATGCTGCATTTGAAATGCCAACAAGAAAGACCGCGGCAACCGCAACTGGTGAGTTTCGCCACAACGCCGGCAGGTCGAGACGCACAGATGTCAGGGGTGCGGGCGACTCAGAGGTTGACAGGGCTGTTGGTATAAGCGCCAAACAATAGACCATCGCACCAATGGCAAAGAAGATGAAACCTGTTGCATCTCCCAGTGAGATAGCCATCTGACCGGCTGTCACCGCACCCAGGTTAACCATCGTGTAGACGCCAAAGACTGTACCACGCGTATTGGGTTCAACCTTATCGTTGAGCCAGGACTCGACGATCATTGCCGCGCCAGCAAAACAAAATCCTGAAACTGCGCGCGACGGTATCCAAGCCCACGATTCTACTACCACAGCCTGGAAAAGGATCGTTACGGCGGCAAGAGCACACATTACGCCGAAGGTTCGAATATGTCCTACTGCTCCAACAAGCCTTGGTGCAACAAGGCATCCTGCGACATAGCCAACTGCCCACCCCGTTCCCAAAAGGCCCAGAGAGCTGGCGGAAAAACCCTCGAAAGAGCCACGAACGGGAAGTATCAGACCATGGACACCACCTGCGAACAGAAGAAGCCCCGAACCAAGAAGTAACGCTGATATCGGTAAGAGCTGTCGGAACATCGGGTCCAGCCTAATGTCAAACTGAGAAATGAGAAGCTATTTTGCTCGCAATAGCGATTTGGCGAAGGTGATCAAGGCTTTCTGTACAGCAGTTTGGTCAACCTTTGGCAATCTACTTTCGCTACAACCACTTCGAGAGTTTGAATACGACGTAAAGTGCAATTCCGATGGCAACCGACGCCAGTGTCAGCGCCCAAAACGCAAAGGGCGCACTCAAGCCGGGCATGCCAGCAACATTCACGCCAAATAGACCAGTCAGAAATCCAAGTGGCAGAAAGATCGCGGCCACGACAGACAAGAGATAGCCGTTTCGAGCAAGCGCATTCGCGTGTTCGGCGTCCATTTGCTCCTGAAGGGCAGTCAAGCGATCCCGACTTGCGTCCAGTTCCTCAAGTGTACGGCGAGTGCGGTTCGCGGTTTCATTGACCAATACGGATGCGTCGCTGTGAATTACGCTACTTTTCAATGAGGACAAAGCGTCGAGCGCATCGCGTTGCGGGCTGATATAGCGCCGAAGTTTGATCACCGTTTGCCGCAATCGCGCAATGCTCTCTGGTTTGATTTCATTTCCTGAAAGTCCAACCTCTTCGAGAGAGTCTGTCTCGTCTTCAAGTTCAAGGGAAACAGCCTCAATCCGCTTTGTGAGCCCCGCAGCAAGTTCTGCCAAAAATGCACCGACACTTTCCGGCCCCGAACCGCTTTCGGCTCTTAGACGAAAATTGTCTGCTGCCCAGACTTTGCGCACACGGGCAGATACGATAGTTCTTTCTGTGGCCCAGAGCCTTAGTGAAACCATATCCTCCGGAGACGCGTCAGGGTTCAAGTTAACGCCGCGTAGGTTCAGGATGATGCCATCCTCGTGCAGATCACATCGTGGTCGCGTTTCGGATTGAAGCAATGCTTGCGCGGCTATGTTTGGCAGTTGTTCGGATGCCCATTGCCTCAAGCCGCTGTCGGCGAGGTCGAAATGAATCCAGCGGTAGCCGTTTTGCTGCCTTGCGAAGGGTTCTGGCCAATCTGAAGAGACAGGGACTGCTTGGCCCGCTACTATATCAAACGCACAGATGGGAGTGACTGTTTGTGTGTTCATTGGCGATCCTATTTTGCGTCGATTGGGAAGCCAATGCATGCCAAAGACTGCGCGCGGACAATTCCCTTAACTGGACGGACCATAAATGGTTTAGCGACCTATGCCACTATTGGTTACGGGCAGAACAAGGCGCATTGAACACTGAGAATTCCAAAACGCGTTCATCTTATGAAAGGTATCAGGTGAGCGATCAATCCGATGTGTGATGGGTCATTTCCCTCTGCGCTTCCAGTTCAGATTTATCATCGTCGTGAATACGCGCGAGGATTTGCACCGAGTGCACATTGGAAAAGGCCAGAACAAGTTTGATGTGTGTCCCAAGCCCTCTTCAAAAACTCTAAAGCTGAGAACCGATGGGCAGAATACCTAGAAAGCCGGCGACTATGTGATCCCAGGCAGAACCCGTCGGTTCTGAGCTATATTCGAGGACTTTGCCATTTGCGTCCCGTGTGCTCCATTTTAGCTGCCCTGCCTCCTCCAGCGTCACGCGATAGGTATATGCCGACAGTGCTTCGTCCAAAGCGCCTAAGGTTTGAATGGTCAGAGCTGGCGAGTCGATCAAAATGCCCATTTCTGTATTGATGTTGACCGAGCGAGGGTCCCAATTGAACGAACCGATGAACAGATACCGGTCGTCCACAGCAAACGCTTTAGAATGCAGGCCAGACCGAGACTGAGCCCAGTTAATACCACGACGTTGGACCTGATAGGCGTCCGGCCGCAATTCATAAAGCTCAACCCCGCTACGCAGCAATGCTCGGCGTTTCTTTGCGTAGTGCGCGTAGACTGGTGCGACATCGTTTGAAGCCAGTGAGTTGGTTACGACTTTGACGTCGACACCGCGGTTTTCTAGTTCGTTCAACCACCTCACGCCATTGTTGCGTGGCACGAAGTAAGCAGAAACGATATTCACCTCACTTTCAGCGCTTTCGAAATACGGCAACAGTTGCGACGCAAGAATTGGACCTGAGTTCTCAAGCCCCGCGGCCTTGGAAGGTGGATCGACGTAGAGTTTTGCGGGCACCCAATCTAGTGACAGCGCGCCGTCTGCAAAGTTTTCCCTCGCCGATTTTCTCAGGGCCGCGCCGTACCGGGTTTGTTTTGCTTCCTCTACCAATTCACTCAACCTGTTTCTCGCTTCGCTAAGTGTGAAGTCTTCGGGTTCCCCGACAACCACGCGGGCCGGAACAGCGAATTCACTGTTCCAGTATGCGTCAAAGCTCTGCGATACTTCATTCACGACGGGACCGACGGCTAATACGTCCAAATCTGCATAGTTCATTTCTTCCCGTGCCAGAAAGTATTCGGCCCCGATATTGCGACCGCCTACAATCGTGAACACGTTGTCTGCGGTCATCGACTTGTTATGCATTCTGCGATTGATGCGTTTGAAATCCGTTAGTCCGGCAACGACTAGGCCTTGGTCACGCCAGAAAGGATTGAACAGGCGGATTTCAATATTCTCATGGTGATCCAACGCGGCTGTCATCGCGTCATAACCGGATGTATCTATGTCATCCAACAGCAGCCGCACCCGCACGCCTCGATCCGCAGCCTGCAAAAGGCTAGCCGCAAAAAGGTGACCTGTCGGGTCGTTGTGCAAAAGGTAGTATTGAGCGTCAATCGTTCGCTCAGCCGCAGCAGCCAACAAAAGTCGTGACACCAGAGCTTGCTCACCGTCACTGATTAATTTGACGCCTGAACGGCCGTCTTTGGGATCTCCCAGCCGATTGGCTGCTAGAGCCAATTCAGTGGTTGTGGCGGCAGGTAACGAAGTCGTTACCGTTTTTTCATAAATGCGAACTTTAGGAGCGCAAGCGACGAGAACAAGCGTGCAGCAGGCACAAAGAACTATAGTCCATGACTTCATCGGTTTCCTCCAGCAGTCACTCTTAGGTGACTACGCTTGAGGTCACGATTGCAAGTTTGTTCTATAAAACTTCAGGAGGTTTCATCGCATAGTGAGGATTTAACGAAACCTTGGTCGTCATCCTGTCCATTGGGGTCAGGACCCATTGATTTCAGCGGGGTTGCGTGTTTCACGGTTCGAAAAACGAGCGGTGAACATGTCTGATCTGTTTTGGCTGACCGACGCCCAGATGGCGCGTCTTGAGCCCTTCTTGCCAAAGTCTCATGGCAAACTCCGCGTCGATGACCGGCGGGTGTTGAGCGGGATAGTCTTCATTAATCGCAATGGTTTGCGCTGGCGCGATGCGCCGAAGGAATACGGCCCGCATAAGACGCTCTACAACCGCTGGAAACGTTGGAGCCACAAGGGCATCTTTGCGCGGATGATGGCCGGATTGGCCGCTGAGCACGGAGAAGATAAGACCGTGATGATCCCCTCTCATCGAAACTGCGTTTCGACTGCCGGGCAGTGGACGCGACCTACCTGAAGGCGCACCGCACAGCGACCAGCATGAGCGTCAAAAAGGGGGGCGTGGACACCTGATTCACTGCCTGGCAGGCGCATCCGAAGGATGCTGCCGAGAGGGGCCGAACCAAGGCGGCATGACCACCAAACGGCGTGTCATCCGCGACAGCAGGGGGCGCCCACTCAACATGTTTGTGACGCCTGGGCAGATGAGTGATTACATCGGCGCACGAGCATTGTTGAGCAGCCTGCCAGATGTCGAATGGCTGCTCGGAGATCGCGGATATGACGCTGATTGGTTCCGGGAAACGTTGAAAGACAAAGGGATACGCATGTGCATCCCAAGCCGGAAGCAGCCAAAAAAAGCGGTGAAGTACGACAAGCGTCGCTACATAGTCGCACCCCCCCTCTCGTGACATTGCCGTGCAATGCACTGTCGGGCAGTGATACGAGATCATGTTCGGAAGGTTGAAAGATTGGCGACGTGTGGCAACCCGATACGACAGGTGCCCAAAGGTCTTCCTCTCAGCCATCGCACAGGCGGCTACCGTCATCTTTTTGGCTTTGAATTCTGACCCTAGGTTATCGGCTAGGCGGATTGCGCCTGTCATCATCTTGCACGTCAAAATCCTCGCCTGAAATGACTGTCAAACTCATCAGGCGTTGGTCCATCCAATGCAGTGAGGTTTCGTTGCAATGACCGCGCGCTAGCTGTTCCCAACAGGACAGAGGCTGCCAACTCATGCCGTTTGGCAAAGTGAAGCGCCGCAGTTGCCAGTTGCAGCCCAAGCACCTCGGCTCTTGTTTGAAGGTTTTTAACCTGCTCGATGACTTCCGGTGATGCCGGGACATAATCATAGGTTGCTCCTTCGACCGGGCCGGTAGCGAGGATGCCCGAATTGAACACGCCGCCCAGTACCAGGCTGGTACCTAGCGCTCGGCATTTGGCGGTGAGCTCCTGTTCTGCCGATCGGTCCAGAAGTGTTAGCCGACCAGCCAACAGGATCACGTCGATGGGGCCATGGTCCATTACGTCGAGACAAATCTGGTTTTCGTTCACGCCCAGCCCGAAAGCCCGGATTTTGCCCTGCTCCTTCAACCTTACCAGCCGTTCATATCCCGACCCGAGGAAGGCTTCCATATGGGCGCTATTGTCCTGTCCGTGAGTGTATTCACCGATATCGTGGACATAGACGATATCTGCGTAGTTGGTATTCAGAAGGCCAAAACTGTGTTCCAGCGAAGCTTCAATCCCGTCGCCTGAATAGTCATAGCGCACCGCGTTGGGCAGCGGATCGACAAAGCCATCGGCCTCGACCATCGCTGATCCGGGTGACAGCACCCGCCCAACCTTGGTTGAAATGACGTATTCGTCGCGGGGATACCGCGTAAGGAAGCGGCCCAGTCGCATTTCGGACAGGCCGCGACCATAATGCGGTGCGGTATCGAAATAACGGATTCCCGCGTCCCAAGCGCATTGCAGCACCTCATCCACCTGCGCGTCGGTCGCTGGGCGGTACAGGTTTCCGATACTCGCACAGCCAAACGATGCCTCGGTCACGCGCACACCGGTATTCCCAATGAGGTTCTGTCGCATCAGGCCGCTCCTTGCTCGGCGGTTTGCGTTGCAGATGGTTGATGTTGATAATCGGCGATCGAGCTTGCCTTCATCTCGATGGAAAACCCCGGCGCCACAGGTGCCTGATAGGCACCGTTCTCCACGATGCAGGGGTCGACAAAATGCTCGTGCAGGTGATCGACAAATTCGATGCGTTTGTCGTCTTTTTCACCGGTGATCGCCACATAATCGATCATCGACAGATGCTGCACATACTCGCACAGGCCCACGCCGCCGGCATGGGGCCAGACCGGCAAGCCAAATTTTGCTGCCATCAGCTGTACCGCAAGCACTTCGTTCAAACCGCCCAGACGACAGCTGTCGATTTGCACGAAATCAATAGCCTCGTTGGCAATGAACTGTTTGAACAGAATGCGGTTCTGGCACATTTCACCCGTCGCCACCTTGATCGGGGCAATTGCCTGACGGATTTTTCTGTGCCCAACCACATCGTCGGGGCTGGTGGGTTCCTCGATGAACAAAGGTCGCGCAAATGATAGTTCCTTGACCCAGTCGATAGCCTGATCGACCTCCCATACCTGATTGGCGTCGATCATGATGTTCATGCCCTCGCCCAGTTCCTCGCGGGCGATAGTCAGGCGGCGGATGTCGTCGGCCAGTTCGCGGCCCACCTTGAACTTGGTATGGGTAAATCCGGCCTCGCGCGCTTCGCGGCACAAGCGGCGCAGCTTATCGTCGGAATAGCCCAGCCATCCTGCCGAGGTGGTATAGCAGGGATAACCTTCGGCCCTCAGCTTTGCGATCCTGTCCGCCTTGCCCGGTTCGGCCCTGCGCAGAATGTCCAGCGCCTCGTCCCTGGTCAGAACATCGGTCATGTAGCGGAAATCGACAAGTTGCACGATTTCCTCGGGCGTCATTTCCCCGACCAGTTGCCAGACGGGCTTGCCGGCCTCTTTCGCCAGCAGATCCCAGACCGCATTGACCACCGCACCGGTGGCCAGATGGATTGCACCCTTGTCCGGCCCGATCCAGCGCAACTGGCTGTCGCCGGTGACATAGCGCCAGAACCGTCCCATGTCTTCGCGCGCCCAATCCAGATCGAGACCGACCAGCAGGTGCCGCATCGCCTCAATAGCGGTAATGCAAATCTCATTCCCTCGCCCGATCGTGAAGGTCAGGCCATGGCCCTGATACGCGCCATCGGTTTCCAGCACCACATAGGCGGCGGAATAGTCCGGGTCGGGGTTCATTGCGTCTGACCCGTCCAGCGAGTCTGAGGTCGGGAACCGCAGGTCGAAGGTTTTCAGGTCGGTAATGGTAACCATCAGCCCGCCACCACGTTCTGACGTTGAACACCCAGCCCTTCGATGCCAAGTTCAACAACGTCGCCAGGCTTCAGATAGGTCTGAGGGTTCTGCCCCATACCGACACCCGGAGGCGTACCGGTCGAGATTACATCGCCGGGCTGCAGCGACATGAATTGCGACAGGTGCGAGATAACGGTTGCCACGTCGAAATGCATGGTCCGGGTCGAGCCGTCCTGATAGCGGTGGCCGTTGACCTTTAGGTACATGGGCAGGTTCTGCGGGTCGGCAACCTCGTCCCGTGTCACCAGCCAGGGACCGATCGGGCCGAACGTGTCCGCCGACTTGCCCTTGACCCATTGGCCCGAGCGGTGCAGCTGGAAATCACGCTCGGACAGGTCGTTTATGACGCAATAACCTGCCACATGGTCCAGCGCCTCTTCGACATTGACGTATTTGGTGTGCTTGCCGATCACCACGCCCAACTCGACCTCCCAATCGGTCTTGACCGAGCTGCGCGGGATTTCGGTGTCGTCGTTCGGCCCGCAGATCGAGGAAGTGGCCTTGAAGAAGATCACCGGCTCCTGCGGCAGTTCCATGCCGCTTTCGGCGGCGTGGTCAGCATAGTTCAAGCCGATACAGATGAATTTTCCCACCTGGCCCACGCAGGCGCCGATACGCGGGTCGCCATCGACCAACGGCAATGAGTCAGGGTCGATGCCACGCAACTTGTCCAGCGCGGCGTCGCTTAGAGTGTCGCCCGAAACATCATCAACAACACCCGACAGGTCGCGAATGTTCCCTTCGGCATCCAGCAAACCCGGTTTTTCGGACCCGACCGGGCCATAGCGCAACAGTTTCATCTCTCAATTCTCCTGCAAATCAAATGGACCAGCCGCCGTCGATGGCGTGGTTCTGTCCTGTGGTGAAGGCGCTGTCGTCGCTGGCGAGGTACAGTGCCAATGCCGCGATTTCTTCGGCGGTTCCGATGCGGCCCATCGGCTGACGTGCGATGAAGTCCTTCAGTGCCTGTTCATAGTTGCCGGTGGCGCGCAAACGTCCGTGCATCGAGGGGCTGTCAACGGTGCCCGGGCAGATCGCGTTGCAGCGAATGCCACGGGTGACATAGTCAGCGGCCACTGCCTTGGTGATACCGATCACCGCCGCCTTGGACGCGCAATAGGCAAACCGGTTCGGCACGCCCTTGATCGAGGACGCGACCGAGGACATGTTGATGATCGATCCGCCACCGTTGTCCAGCATTCCCGGCAGGGTCAGACGGATCAGCCGATACATCGCCTTGACGTTCAGATCAAAGCTGAAATCCCAGTCCTTTTCGTCACATTCCAGAATGGTGCCGTTCGCCACATAGCCCGCGCAGTTGAACAGAACGTCCAGCGGGCCGATATCTGTAACGGCGGCCTCTACTGCGGCGCCATCGGTCACATCCAGCTTCAGCGCAGTGACACGCGGGTTGTTAGCCAATTCCGCCAGCGCATCCTCGTTGATGTCGCTGGCGATGACCTCGCCCCCTTCGGCGGCGAACAGCTCGGCCGTCGCCCGTCCGATGCCCTGGCCTGCGGCGGTGATGAGTGTCTTTTTTCCGGCCAGACGGCCCGTTGTGTCAGTCATAGCTTTTAATCCGTGTGAAATACTTCTTGCATCATCGACCATTGCTCGCCCTCGGCGCAGCTGGCCAGAGGCGACTGGCAGGGGTCGGTATGGGTCCACCATTCCTGAGTCACCGGGTCCTTGGCCATCTTGGCCATATCCGCAGTGAAATCCTCGCCGTGATATTCCCAGTACCCGAACAACAGGTTTTCCGGCTCGCGCAGGAAAATGGTATAGTTGCGAATGTTGCTGTTTCTGATCTGCTTAAGAACCTGCGGCCAGACGGCGGCGTGCAGGCGCTTATATTCTTCGATCATCTCGGGTTTGACCCCGATTACCATGCCCATGCGCTGCATCATGCACCTTCCTTGACGGTTTTGACCTCGGAAAGCCGCGAAATCGCATCCCAATCCCAATCGATACCCAAACCGGGTTCATCAGAAGGGATGGCGTGACCGTCCTCAATCCGGATTGGGCCGTTGGTCACGGTGTCCAATTGCGGGATGTATTCCAGCCATTTTGCGTTAGGGATAGCGCAAACCAGCGGCAGGTGCAGCTCCATCAGGAAATGCGGGCAAACCATGACGTTGAACGCCTCGGCCATGTGCGCCACCTTCAGCCACGGGGTGATGCCACCAATCCGGGCCACATCCACCTGCACGATCGAGGCCGCGCCCATTTGCAGGTAATCCTTGAACTGGCTCAGCGAATACATACTTTCGCCCACCGCAATCGGCACGCTGGTGTGTTGCGCTAGTTGCACATGGCCTGCCACATCATCGGCGGGCAGCGGTTCTTCGAACCAGCCTATCCCGTGCTCCTCGAGAACCCGCGCCCGGCGGATCGCTTCGGACAGAGTAAAGCCCTGATTGCCATCGGTCAAAATCTCGTACCCGCCACCCAGGGCAGACCGGACCGCCCCCAGACGCGCGTCATCTTCGCTCAGGTGATCGCGGCCGATCTTGATTTTTGAGCCGCGAAAGCCCTGTGCCTGCATCGCCAGCGCGTCATCGACCAGCGCCTGCGTTTCCAAATGCAGCCAGCCGCCCTCGGTGGAATAGAGCGGTACTTTTTCGCGCGATCCCCCGGCGGCTTTCCACAGCGGCAGACCTTGCTTGCGGCAACGCAGATCCCAAAGCGCGGTGTCGATGGCGGCCAGCGCTAGCGAGGTGATTGCGCCCACCGCTGTCGCATGAGTGGCAAACAGCAGGTCGCGCCAGATGCCTTCGATCCGGTCCGCGTCGCGCCCGATCAGCATCGGGGCCAGCGTGTGTTCCAGCAGCGCCATGACAGATGGCCCACCCGTGCCAATGGTATAGCAATAGCCCGTACCACTGACGCCGTCGCTGTCATAGACAGTAAGGATCGGGGTTTCTTGACTGACAAAGGTCTGAATGGCGTCGACCCGTTTCACCTTGGGCACCAGATCGATCATGCGCAGTTCAATATGAGTGATTGTCGCCATGCTTACCCCCGGATCGCCTTCCCCGATGCCGCGTCAAAGACATGGGTCTTGTCCAGCATCAGGCGGAACTTCATAGCCTCGCCCGGAGCGACGGGGCGCGGGTTGAACATCTTGGCCTGAACCTCGACCCCTGCCAGTTCGGCGAACAGCAGCGTCTCGGTGCCAAGCGGTTCGGTCAGCGTGACGGACAGGTCCAGCTCTGTGATCTCGCCTTCTTCCTCGACCGAGTGGCCGACTGGCATCAGGTTGTCGGCGCGGAAACCGAACCGCACCTTTTGCCTGTCGCGCACAAGCGACCGCGCCGATGCGGGAACAGGCAGCTCGATACCACCCTGCAGCTGCAGGGTGCCGCCGGATACCTCACCATCGACAAGGTTCATCGGCGGCGAGCCGATAAAGGTCGCCACGAAGGTATCTACCGGCGTGTTGAACAGTTCCAGTGGGGTGCCAACCTGCACGATATTGCCGTCGCGCATCAGAACGATACGATCCGCCAGCGTCATCGCCTCGATCTGATCGTGTGTCACGTAGATGATGGTGTTGCCGACCTTCTGGTGCAGCTTCTTGATCTCGACCCGCATCTGGGTGCGCAGCTTGGCGTCAAGGTTCGACAGCGGCTCGTCAAACAGGAACACGTCGGGGTGCCGCACGATGGCGCGGCCCATTGCGACGCGCTGGCGCTGACCGCCCGACAGTTCGGCGGGCTTGCGTTCCATCAGCTCGTCCAGCCCCAGAATGCCCGCTGCCTCGGTCACGGATTTGGCGATTTCATCCTCGGGACGCTTGGCGATCTTCAGGGAAAAACCCAGATTTTCGCGCACGGTCATATGCGGATACAGAGCATAGTTCTGGAACACCATCGAGATGTTACGTTCGCGCGGGGGCAGGTCATTGACGACACGGCCGCCGATGGCGATCTCGCCGCCGGAGATTTCTTCGAGTCCGGCAATCATCCGCAGCGTCGTCGACTTGCCGCAGCCCGAAGGGCCGACCAGCACGACGAACTCTCCGTCATGGATGCCCAGGTCAATGCCGTGCACAGCCTGATGCTTGCCATATTTCTTGACGACATTGGAAAGGGTAACTTCAGTCATTTTCTTATCCTTTGACGCCGCCGAAGGTCAGGCCGGCAATCAGGTGTTTCTGGACGATGAAGGTCAGGACCAGCGCGGGCACGATCATGAGAACCGCAAGCGCGCACATTCCCCCCCAGTTGATGGTAAATTCGGCGGTAAAATCCAAAAGACCCACAGGCATCGTCTTGGACCCGACCGAGCGGGTCAGCTGCGACGCCAGCGCGAATTCGTTCCACGAGGTGAGGAAGGCAAAGATCGCCGCCGAGGCAACGCCCGAGCGCGCCACCGGAAATTCCACCCTCCAGAATGCCTGCCAGCGGGTGCAGCCGTCAATTTCTGCCGCTTCGTGCAGCTCTTTCGGGATCTGGCGGAAGAACCCGTCGGTCAACCAGATGGTGAACGGCACGTTCATCGCCACATAGGCCAGGATCAGGCCGAAATGGGTGTCGATGATGCCGACCCGGGCAAACACGATGAACAGGGGCAGCGACAACGCCACACCGGGAACCGCGCGGAACAGCATCAGCCCGACAAAATAGCCCGATTTGCCCTTGAAGCGATAGCGGGCAAAGGCATAGCCGCCCGACATGCCGATCAGGATCGCGATAAAGGTTGAGACGACCGAAACGATCAGCGAGTTGCGGAAATAGCTGAACACTGGCACACCGCCCTCGCCCGCGCCGCCGAACATGGCGCGGTAGTGGTCTAGCGTAAAGCTGGGGGTCCAAACCGGCGGTTTGGCCATAATCTCGACCGCTGGACGGAACGAGTTGAGAACAATCCAGAGCCCGGGAATGCAAATGATCGACATAATCAGGAACAGCCCGATGAAGTGCGCAGTTTTCAGGGCGCGGCGGCGATTGCGATGTGCTAGATTGCGGTCCATTGGCCCTACCCCGCCATTCCCAGTTCAGCACGTGCGGCGCTGAGCTTGCGGAAGAAATAGATGGTGAAGAGGATCGACAGCAGGATCGAGATATAACCCATCGCGTTCGCCAGCCCCATGCGGGCATCGACATAGCCGGTGCGGCTCATCAACGTCCACAACAGTTCCGTGCGACGGGCAGGGCCGCCGCCTGTCATGATCTGCACGATGTCATAGGCCCGTGCGACGTCCAGCGAGCGGATGGTCATGGCAATAAAAATGAATGGCATCAGGAACGGCAGAGTGATGTGGCGGAAGGTCTGCCAGGCGGTGCAGCCATCGACCTTGGCGGCCTCGAGCGGGTCACGCGGCATGGCGAACAGACCGGCCAGGATCAGAATGGCGAAGACGGATGTGCTCATCCAGATTTCCGCGAACATGATCGAGAACATCGCAAGGTTGCCGTCCACCAGCCACGGCAGCGAGGCATTTTGGAAGCCCACCGATTGCAACACGTTGTTCACCAGCCCGATATTGTCGTTGAAGATGAACTTGAACTGAAAGCCAACAAGAATGGGCGAGAACATCATCGGGAACATCAGGATCGTGCGCAGCGTACGCTGCCCCCATGTGACCTTGTTCATCATCAACGCAATGCCCAGTCCCAACAGCAGTTCCAGATTCAGAACGATGGTCAGGAACAGCACCGTGCGCCCGAACGCCGCCCAGAATTTCGCATCGGTCAGGATTTTTTCGTAATTGAAGAACCCCACCCATTTCCACAGCGTCGAAGGCCGCGTCAGCTTGTACGACGTGAAGCTGGAATAGAGCGAGAAGATGAGAGGGATCAGAACAACTGCGGCAATCACGATGATCGCAGGCAACAGAAGGACTAACCACTCGGGCAAGCGGCGGCGGGTCATGGTGCACCTTTTGGGGGTCTTGGGGGTTCACCCGCAGCGGAACACCCGCCGCGGATACTTGTGGGTCCGGGTTCAGTAGTAACCAGATTCCCGCATCAGCTCGTCCACCGCAGCCGCGGCATCGTCCAGCGCCTGCTGCACAGTCTTGTCGCCAACGATGGCGGCCTGCAGTTCCGGAAAGACCAGGTTTGTGGTCTCGCCCCATTCCGGGATTGGCGGCACCGCAAAGGCGTATTTCGCACCTTCGGCAAACGCGGCCAGAGCTTCGGCGCGGAATGCGTCATCACCAGCTTGCGCCGCAGCGACGTTGGCCTCCCAAACGGCTGTCCGTGTCGGCAGCGAGCCACCAGCGCTTTCGGCCAACTGGCTTTCCTCGCTGGTCAGGAACTGAACAAGCGATACTGCGGCGTCTTTGTTTGCACAGTCACTGGTGACCGAGAACCCGTGATGCCCGGACCAACCGGTCCGCGTCGCCGAACCCATGGGTTGCACAGCAACGCCGACGTTGCCAGCAGCCTTGGACGATTCCGGATCGTTGAAGAACCCGGCCCAGCCCGGCCAGTCCAGGTTCAGCGCCACGGTTCCACTGGCAAAGCCCTGCCCCAGATCGTCCCACACATAGGACGTCGTGCCAGCCGGAACCGCCTTGGCCTCGTACAGGTCTACGAACCACTGCAGCGCGCGCTGACCTGCCTCGGAATTGAAGATTGGTTTCTTGTTTTCGTCCAGATAGTTGCCGCCCTCGGCGACAACCATCTCATAGAACCGACCCACGATGGCCTCATCCTTGCCTGCATACTGAGTGCCGTAGAAATTCGGAGGGTCGGCAAAAAAGATCGCCTGATCTTTGACCTGCTCCCACGTCTCGGGAACAGCCAGATCATAGCCGTATTTTTCCTTGAACGCGGCGGCCTTGTCGGCGTCTTCATAGTTCGACTTCAGGTAATAAAGCACTGAAACGTCAAACTGCGCGCGCGGCAGCATCAAAAGCTGGCCGTCGACCGTCGAGGCGCCAATGTTGCCCGGAACGAATTCGGCAATGGTTTCCGCTGGAACCAGCTCGTTCAGATCAACATAGAGCCCTTCATACTGGGGCGCAAAGGAAGAGTGGTTTGAACCCACGCACCAGCTGGTGGTCCCAGCGGCCATGTCCGACTTGATTTCCTTGTCGATCTCGAAGTGGCTTTTTTTCGAAATAATGTCGACCTTGGCGCCGGTCGCAGCTTCCCATTCGGCAATACGGCCATAGAGACCTTCGTATTGTTGACCGCCGATCAGTTTCGCCTCGATGGTCGCGCCATCAAAGCTCCCCCAATCCGACGCACTTGCCGATTCGACGGCCGCGACTATCGCTGTTCCGACCATCAAACCCATTAAAATGCTGGATTTTTTCATCATGTCCTCCCTGATGCAATCAAGCGATGCTTGTTGTTTGTTCGTATTTAAAACATTTATTCATCTATAAATCAATGTTGACTTAGCCTTCCCAATGACTGAAAATCAATCAGGAATATTGCGCGACAGGGCACTGTATGGACGACATCACCGACAAATACCGTGCACCCGCGCTGGAAAAAGGCCTGGATATCATCGAGCTTTTGGCTGACCACGGTGAGGGACTGACCCAGGGAGAGGTCGCAAAGGCGCTGGAACGGTCCCCGTCTGAGATTTACCGGATGCTCTCGACACTGGTACGGCGCGGGTATGTCATCCGGTCCCTGTCAGGCGATCGATATTCACTTGGCCTGAAGATGTTCGCTATTTCGCAGCGACACCCGCCGATTGGACGGGTAATCGAAAGTGCCCTGCCCCGTATGCGCGCGATAACACGAAAAACTTGGCAATCCTGCCATATGGGAATGGAAAGCAACGGTGATATCGTGATCGTGGCCTCAGCGGAGTCTCCGGGCAATTGGGGCCTTGCGCTGAAAACCGGAACCGTCGTGGGGCTGGGGAATACAGGCTCTGGCCGGGTGCTGGCGGCCTTCCGTTCAAATGAAGAAGTCGAGGACCTGATCGAGCAGCACCGCCTTGCCGTAGGTGAACCCCCGCTGGACCGTAGCGAGTTCATGGAGCATATCGCCCGCATCCGACGCTTGGGCTATGAAAAAATGCCGTCTGCAACTGCGATCGGTGTAACCAATGTGGCTTTCCCGATTTTTGGCCCGGGCGGCAGGGCCGCAGCGGTGCTGAGCTGCCCCTATCTGGAACGTGTCGACGATCTGAAAGTCCCCTCTCTGGACGAAATCGTGAATATGCACCGGGAACTGGCCCGGGAACTGACGTTGCTTCACGGTGGATCAACACCGGAATTCGGAGCCGCTTAAGGCGGCTTAACAAAAAACATGATCAGAGGTTTTAGCATGGTCATCGACACGCATCAGCATTTCTGGAAGCTCGATCGAGGCGATTACGGCTGGCTGACACCCGAGCTTAAAACGCTATATCGCGATTTTCTGCCCAAGAATTTGAAACCTTTGCTGGACGAGGCGGGTATCAGTGGAACCATCGCGGTTCAGGCCGCCGATACCGAGGCCGAGACTGAATACCTGCTGTCTCTTGCAGACACGCATGACTGGATACGAGGGGTTGTCGGGTGGGTGGACCTTGCCGCCGAAACGGCACCAGCCTCGATCGCGCGATTGGCGGCCCATCCAAAGCTTCTTGGACTACGCCCGATGATACAGGACATTCCCGATGACGCTTGGATGCTGCGCGATGATCTGCGTCCGGCTATCGCTGCCATGGTCGAAAATGATCTGACATTCGATGCTCTGGTATTGCCCCACCATCTACACCATCTCAAAGCGTTTCTGGCAAAATACCCCGATTTGCGAGTCGTCATTGACCATTGCGCCAAGCCCGAAATCCGCAATGGGGCCTATGAGGGCTGGGCGCAGGACATGGCTGACATTGCCGAAAACACGCAGGTGTTTTGTAAACTGTCGGGCATTGTGACCGAAGCCTCGACCGATTGGAAGCCAAGCAGCCTTGAGCCTTACATTGCCCACATTCTTGGCATTTATGCCCCAGAGAGGCTGCTGTTCGGCAGCGACTGGCCGGTTCTTAACCTCGCCTCGGACTACAAATCGTGGCACGAGATCGCCATGGGTGCCATGGGTGACGCAGCAAAAAGTATCCTCTCGCAAAGTCCGAAAGCGGCCTACCCTCGTTTGTCCAGCTAAAACATAGAAGACAACCCGATTGAGCGGGCCTCAATTGATGTTGACAAAAAGGGCTCAAATCCGCCGACAAACATGCTTCAAGCTTGTATCTGAGAGGGAGACCAGCTTCGGCAAATGCACTTTTCACATCCGTCCTGTGTCTTGCGCCGTGCGTGGCATACCGTTGGAAAGGCTGGGTAGAAAACGACTGGAGCTTTGGTCGCCAAGGGCCAGGCCATCTGCTTTAGCCTTGATGTGCAAAAGAGCAGCCTGATGTGTCGAAAAATTTACCCACTTTCAAGCAGCTTCCAATTCCCATGTCGCCCATCCAATAAAGTGGCAAAGTCGTTGGTCGGCATTCTCTCTCTGCAACCCTGCGGTTGAACTTTTTGCATTCTGCTGAAACTGTGCGCAGAAGAAGAAGGATGGGGCCTGCGCCGTGTATATTCTCAGATCTCTCGGGCCGGCCGTTTCCCGCGTTTCACCGATTGAAGCGGCTCGTGCGGGTCTGGGCGCTCTTGTCGGTCTTGGGCTGACGGGACTGTTCCTTCTGACTCCGGGTTCCGATCTGGATTTGGGTCTTTATCTTGTAGCACCCTTCGGAGCGACCTCTGTCTTGCTCTTTGCTGTCCCAAATAGCCCGCTCGCGCAGCCTTGGTCCGCCGTTGTCGGCAATACGGTGGCAGCCCTTGTCGGCGTGGCTGTTTGCATGACAATCGCAGACTCGGCGCTACGCGTTGCGCTTGCAGTTGGGCTTGCCATTACCGCAACAATCCTGTGCCGGGCGCTTCATCCGCCGGCAGGAGCCGTCGCCATGACGGCCGCTTTGAATCCCGAGGCCATCGCGCAATTGGGGTTCTGGTTTGCGCTTGCACCGATTGCGGTCGGAACCTGTGTCCTTGTCATCCTTGCGACAGTCTATGCCCGGATCACCGGACGTCGCTATCCATTCCGGCAATTCGACGATCCGAGCAATAATCAATCGGAAGAAAAGAACCCCTCAGAGCGCCTCGGCCTGTCCGAAGAAGAACTTGCAGGTATTCTGGAGCGCTACCGACACTCCTTCAATCTGGGGGTCGAGGATCTGGCACGCCTGATCAGCGCGGCGGAACTGCAGGCGGCAACACACGTGACCGCACCTTTGACGGCAAAAGATGTCATGTCCTCCAGTCTGATCACAGTGGGTCCCGAAACGGCGCTCGGGGAGGTTGCCGAGCTGTTCAAAAGGCACAGGTTCATTTCTCTTCCTGTCGTCGGAAACGACGAAAAGTTTCTGGGCGTCATTTTTCAGATGCATCTGATCAGACAGGCCCGTGAAGACGCGATCAGGTTGAAGCGCGGATATTTTTCGACACTCAATCGTTTATTGGATCGCAAAAGGGAGATGCCTGTGACAGCGGGTGACATCATGGAGGTGGCAGGCCTGCGCGTGACGACAAATTCACCCCTCGGGGTGCTGCTTCCGATGATGGCGGTTGAGGATGTCGACGCCGTCCCTGTCCTCGAATACGATCGCATCGTAGGGATTGTCACGCGGACCGACCTGATCGCCGCATTGGCACGAGCCGCTGTTCGCAGCGGTTAATCCGCAGGCAATCGGCGACGTCAAGTTCTTTGCGCATAGATCGGATGTTCAGATTTCTTCGAGTAAGACCCGATTGACGGAAGGACAATGCCTGAGAAGCCGGGGCGGAAAACCCAGCCCTGACCCCAATATCTGCGCCCTACTCCAGTATTTCGAGTTTTCGGTTCAAACAATCACGGCCATCTGCGCGCGAACGCGATCTGCTGTTTGGACAAGCGCTGCGGTCCCAGGATTTGGGGGCAGTAAGTACTGAGCCTCCCCAACTAAACTGGTCCACCGTTATGTTTAGGAAACAGAGGACCACGAATAGCAAACAAGCGACCGAAGCCCGAAGAGATTGTCTCGAAGTTACGGCAGGTTGAAGTTCTGATGGGGCAAGGCATGTCCCGTCTCGATGCGATCAGACAGATTGGCGTTGTTGAACAAACCTATTACCGCTGGCGAAAGAAGTACGGCGGAATGGGCGTAGACCAGTTGAAAGAACTGAAACGGCTTCAGAAAGAGAACGAGCGACTGAGACGCGCGGTTTCAGATCTGACGTTGGACAAACTGATCCTGACGGAAGCCACAAAGGATGAAGGCCGTAAAGTAAATCATCCAGTGGATGATTTGCAGGCCTGAACGCGAAGCCCTACTGAGCCCCGCTCGTCGTCGTGCCTGCATCGATCATGTCCGCAGCCAGCTCAAAGTATCTGAGCGACGCGCCTGCCGCGTGCTGGGGCAACACCGGTCTACGCAGCGGCGGGTCCCACAAGGTCGCGAAGACGAAGACCGGCTGGTGGCCGACATGATTGAGCTGACCCGTCAATACGGGCGATATGGCTATCGCAGGAACACAGCGCTGCTGAGAAAGGCTGGATGGTCTGTCAGTGATGGGCGGATTGAACGGCTCTGGCGGCGAGAGGGGCTGAAAGTGGTTCTGTCGCAAACTTTTTTAATGGCAGAGCATCGGTGGAATTGGTGAGCAGTTTATCCTGCCAGTTGGATGAACTGCTGAAACGGACGGATTCCGGGCGTGAATTGACCTTTGCGGATCATGTTGACCAGTTCTATGCCTGCCAGGACAGAAGCGGCTGAAGCGAAAGATTTGAATCCCAGCATGGGTCTGATCCTTCGTTTGATGAAACGGTGATCCTGTTCAATGATGTTATTGAGGTATTTGCGCCTGACCATGTCGATCGGGATCGGGCAACCAAAGCTCTTGAGCATCTTGTTGATCGCTTTGATCCCGGCGGTATTGGCACCACTTTTGTCGATGACAATCTTTCGCGGCAACCCGTTCACCTCAAGCGCGCGTGCAAAAAACTTCGTCGCAGCAGCCTTATTCCGGCGCTCGGACAACATGAAATCCAGGGTTTTGCCATGTTTGTCGATCGCTCGGTAAAGATAAACCCATTCGCCTTTCACTTTCACATAGGTTTCATCCATGCGCCACGAACGGTCTGCGGGACGCTTTCTATACCGCGCTGCTTCAGCAACGACGCCTGCATATCGGCTGACCCAGCGGTTTAGCGTTGCATGATCCAGATCGACGCCGCGTTCCGCCATGATTTCTTCCAAATCCCGGTATGAAACACCGTAGCGCAGGTAGAAGAAAACCGCGTGCAAGATCACGTCTTTCGGAAAATGCGCGCCTTTGAATGAGATTGTCACAGTCTGCTCCTGTCATTTAGAGCATGCGCTACCAAAACTAAGCTTGACCTGACAGGTGGGAACAAAGTTTGCGACAGAACCCCGAGAACGTCAATGGCTAAAAGTTGCAACAGATCCTCAGAAGGCCCGCCAGATTAGGGGTGCTACCATTATTACGCTCATTATCTTTTGATTTTGTTTACTTGTTGTTCGAGCCAAATATCTTTCTTTCATACCCAATAAGTACCCCTTATCAAATGTGATTGATTTCCCGCCGATTTGCGCGCAGAGTGGCCGCCATGTCACCCGTGTTCTCGCGTCACATATTGCAAATTGCAATCTCGAGCCAGAATCGAGGCTCCTACCGTGACCTGAACGTACGAACCCGGACAAGACGCCGTGATGTTAGGCCCCGACAGCACTCCGCGAAACCGACTGTTCCAGAACCAACGTTAATGGCTGACTCCACATGCCTCGACCTCAAGCCCCTGCCCCGCCGGTTTCAGGTCACAGCTTCAAGGCAAGAAGACATATGGCAGGAATCCACTGCTGAGAACGCCCTGGCTTTTGCGACAAGACAAAGGCGCCGGATTCGACCGGCGCCTTTTCTCAGACCTTCAAACCAAACCTTACCCGTGGGTAAGATCGTCTTCCTCGGGAAGAGCATCGATGAAAGCAGCTATTGCCGCCTCAAGTTTGCTGCGATCAACACGCGTAAAGTCCAAATCGTATCTCAACTCAATTCGACCACTGGATGCCGAGCACTTGGCGATCCCTGCCCGCCCTGATACCTGAAACGTGGTCTTTGCACGTCGTGGTTTATCGGCGCTTTCAACCGGGGCCTTCTTCGCCACGCTTGTTTCCGGCGCGCCCAGAAATGACCTGAGGATAGCAACCTCCCGCGCTCCGTCACGGTCCGGCTCGCTCATGACCGCGGCACTCACCTGGCGCACCAAACCGGGCGTTGCATCCAGTTTGCGCTTCAGCTCTACGCCTACGTTGCGCGGAATGTCGTTCGGATGTTTCAGAACCTTGTCCAACATCATCAGCAAACTGGCAAATGACCTAATGTAACTCCGCTTTGTGTAACTGGCGGATTTGAACAGCGTGGACACCGCCTTGTCTACATCCGGGCAATCATTTGCCGGGTCCTCGGCATACGCGCGTGCCAAAGCACCCATTTCCGCAAACGAGATATCCTTGCGGATCAGGTTCTCATCCACCATGCGCCGGTAGCTGCTGTCGAGATCGCCCGCCTCTGAAATTCCCGCTGGAATTCCGGCATAGGACTCATCGCCCGTTTCTTCATATAACGCCCGATAGGCAGACAGGCGCCGCATCCCCTGGATCAGTTCAAATCGTCCATCTGAGCGTCGCTCAAGTCGGATGGGGTTGGACAATCCGATTTCCTGAATTGACGCTTTTAGCTCGTCCAGTTCCGGATCCGGCCCTGGTTTGCGATCCCGCGTCAGCTTTTCAAACAGAATGTCATCCAGTGCTACGCGTTCGGTCACAAGACCTTCGGAACGCAGGCGCACAAGTTCATGCGCAAGACGATCGTTTTCTGCTCGAATGGTTTCTTCCGTCGATTGCTGGTCGCGCAGCGCATCGGCATTTTCCGAAATGGCCGCAGCCATCGGGCCCCGCCGCTTTTCACGAACCTTGTCCGGAACCTTGCCGACAGGAATGTCATCCATTGCAGGCAGGTCGATATCAAACATTCTGCGCTTGCGGCTCATGCGTCATCCTCCAGCTTGTCCCAAGCAGACAGCATCACTCCCCGGAATTCTTCGTAAACATTGTCGAATGTCGAGCGGGCCCGACGCCAGGTTTCACGGGTCATCTCTCGGTAATCCATCTCGTAAACCGAGCTCAGAAAACGGCCGGATTGTTCGACCGCGCGGGTCATTTCAACAGGGTGCTGGGCGACGTGGTCTCCGAAAACCTTCTGAAACGCGTCGAACATCGCCAGATGCAACGCGTTTCCGGGCTCGTACCTTGTAAGCAGGAATCGCAGCTCGCAGAAGGTTTTAGGAAGACCAATCTTACCCGTGGGTAAGGTTTTGTCGAACCCGTAGGCCAGGTCCTCCAAAGCTTCTGCCAGCTGACCTATAAAGGACGTGGTCGAGTCGTATTCCCAGTATCCCGGTCCGGACGGGATGTACAACATGTCTGCCGCGAACACCGCGTTCATGGACTGATACCCAATGGCCGGCGGGCAATCGAACAGAATCAGGTCATAGGCGTCGTCGGGAATTTGATCCAGATACCGGGACACTGCGGCAAAGAAAGACCATTCAGGGTTCAAGTGGCGATACTGTGCCGAGGCAAATTCGACGAAGGCTGCGTTCGCGCAGGAAGGTATCGCATCGATGGTGGACCAAGACGTCCGTCTGATGAAATCGCTGATCCGCAGATCTCCAAGCCCCATATCGGTGATCGCCGGGGGCAATTCCCGGCGGGGCAGGGCGGTGCCGGACTCGGCCGCGGCAGGCCGGTTGTTCATGCGCTCGGTCTCGCGGATCAGGTCACGCGCCATGATCCCCCAGACAGTGTAATCCTCGGCGACATCGGTCAGGCCCATTGAATGGCTCAGCGTGGCCTGCGGGTCGAAGTCAACGACAAGAACACGGTACCCATCAAGCGCGGCGGCATGCGCAAGATGCAATGCCACCGTTGACTTGCCCGCCCCGCCCTTGAAGTTCGCCACGGCTGCACGAATAGCCCGCTTGCCCTCGGGACGCGGCGGCATGAGGGACTTGCGGTTCACCTTGAGCCGCCGCCGCAACTCATTCACCTCTTCCAGGCTGAACCAGCGCTGCCGCCCCTCGGGCTCAACCTCGCCTCCGGGCAGAGACGGATCAGCGGCCAGCTTTCCGCGAAAGGTTGACTGGTTGACCCGGAAGATCAGCTCGGACACTTCCCAGCTCGAAAACCGGCGGAGTGTCTTCTCCATCTCCGGGCTAAAGGTCTGCTGACGAATCCACCCCTGGAGTTTGAGAGATTGATTGCGCAATGCATTCAGGTCTTCGTGCGTGTACATGCCTCATGTCTCTTTGTTTGGAACGTAAATTTATGTTCGTTTCTTATTTACGCCCGATTTGCGCTTTACGCAAAAGAAAATATGATGAAACTCAAATCTTACCCACGGGTAAGAAAACAAGGCCCTGCAAGGCCATCGCCGATTCGGCGGTCCAGAAGAAGAAGGGTGACGATTCGCAACACGTCCTCAACCGTATTTAGGGGGGCATTCTTCCAGGACTGGCGACATATAGGGGGACATAACAGGCAAATAAGGGGTCATACAGAATGTCCCCCATCACCAATACTTCACCAGATTTCTTTTATTTTTTGATCTGGATTGGCGCAATTTTCTGACCTGTTTCAGACTCTTCTTGACAGAATCGAAGCTTTGGACGCTAATTAGGCCAAGATGACGAAAAGCGTTGGCAAACAGCGCAAGAACGGCGGGACACACCCGTCTGAGGCAGACAGAGCGGTGAGAACGGGTATGCAGCTGGCTAAACCGGTCGGGCGAAATGCGGCGGCCTTAAAATACGATATACTTTCTGCGCTCACCATATATGCGTTGTCAGGCGACAAGCATCGGCAACGCAGCGTACTTCGTATCATCGCATTGATTACGACACGATATAACTGGCGAAACAACGAAGTATCGATTGGGCGCGAAGAAATTTCGCGCCTTTGGTCAGTGAATGAAAGGACTGTAAAGCGCGAAATGGCCAGATTTCGCGCATTAGGTTGGGTAACGGTCAAACGGCCTGCTGCACGGGGTCGGGTCGCGGTCTATGAAATCGACCTCAAACAGATCATGATCGATACACAGGAGGTCTGGCCGATCATAGGTTCCGATTTCCAGGCCCGGATGACCGAGGATTCTGAGCCCGTTACAAATGTCGTGCCTTTCGCGGCAAAACCCCAAGGGCCAGAAATCGACACCCCCGAAGCCAAGCCCGAGGATGTCTGGTCGCAGGTGCAGTCAATCCTTCACGGGCGCGATCCCGAGTTGTGGGCAAGTTGGTTCCAGCATCTGTCCGAGTCGGAAAGGGCAGGGGGGCGCGTCATTTTGGTTGCCCCCTCGCGGTTCATGGCTGATTACATTGCACAGAAGTGGACGGCACGTTTGCTGGCCGCCTATAGCCGCGTCGATCCCAGTATCAGAACGGTTCATGTAAACGCAGCCGATTGAGGCTGTCAGGTGCGCAGCACGGCCCAGCAAAGGATGCATCATGATCAACCGAAATTTTCAACCATTTCGGGTCGAACAGTTCCTGTCCGAGACGGAACACGGGGTGGTCTTCAATTTCTCGGAAAGCGGCGTTCATCCCATGTCGTTGCAGGGATTGGTAGAACTGGCCGGGATTGATCTCGGCGCTCTGCTGAAGACGATGATCGACTATCCGCAAGTCAATGGAAAGCAATCCCTGCGCGACACCGTCGCAGGCTTGTATCCGGGGGCCTCGGCAGATGGGGTATTGGTCACGGTCGGCGCAACCGAAGCGAACACTCTGGTGGCCAACACCTTGTTGGAGCCCGGCGACAATGTTGTGTGTTTCCGACCGACCTATGAACAGATTTCAGGAAACGCCGCCAATCTAGGCAACGAAGTGCGTTGGGTAGATCTGATCGAATCCGAAGAGTGGGCCATAGACGCAGAGGCGCTTGAGCGGGCGGTCGATGACAGGACCCGCATCATCCATGTGGTGAACCCGAACAATCCAACGGGCCGTATTCTGACCGAAGCGGATCGCGCCCGTATCGTATCGGCTGCCGAGCGCGTTGGCGCCTGGATCGTTTCAGACGAGGTTTATGCCGGAACCGAGCGGGAAGGTGACACAGAAACCCCTTCGTTCTGGGGAAGTACGGACAGGGTTCTTGTGGTGAATTCCATGTCCAAGGCCTATGGGCTTCCGGGGCTGAGGCTGGGATGGCTGGTTGGGCCCGAAGACATCATTCAGCACTGTTGGCGGCGGCACGAATATGCCTCGATCGCGGCATCCATGTTGTCGATGGAGCTGGCGGACAAGGCGCTTGCCGAACCGGCACGGTCCAAGTTGAAGGCCCGCGCGCGCCGTCTGATCCGCACGGGGTTCGACGTTCTGACGGAAGAACTGGCGCGGCATCAGGGGGTGTTTTCCGTTGTACCACCTCAGGCGTCGGCCATGTCGTTCGTGCGGTTCAATCTACCGATCGCATCCGAGGCGTTCAGCATGCGCCTGTTGCGCGAAAAAGATGTGCTGGTCATTCCGGGGTCACGGTTCGGGGTCGAGAACCATTTTCGGTTCAGCTCGGCCCTGCCCGAAGATCATCTGCGCAACGGGTTGGCAAAGTTGAATGATCTTACAGGAGACATCCTGAACGGACGCTGAGAGTTTGCCGCCGAACTGGTGCGAGTGGTTCGGTGACATTTCTTTTGCCTTTTTCACACGTGTCGATAGGCTTCGCAAATGGAAGATTCACCTGTGCTTTCCGCCGAAAAACCGCCGCTGGATCACCTGGTCGGGGCCGCAGTGAAAACGCATCGCGCGCTGGCCGGATTGACTCTGGCCGAACTGTCTCAGCGGTCCGGCGTGTCCACGGCGATGATTTCCAAGATCGAGCGCGGTCAGGTGTCAGCCTCACTGGCGACACTTGAGGCCCTGGCCGGCGGAATCGGCGTTCCGCTGATCAACTTCTTTGCCGGCACGGTCGAACGCACGGATGTGTCATTTGTGGCTGCGGGTGAAGGTGTAACCGTGCAACGGTTGGGCACCGGTTTCGGGCACAGTTATAAGCTGATCGGTCGGGCGGAAGCGAAACATGTCAGTTTCGAGAGTTTCAGCGTTACATTGGAAGGTCCGCTGGACGAACGCCCGCTTTACCAACATCAGGGTGTAGAATTCATCCACGTCACCGCCGGCGAGATGGTCTATGGCTGCGGTGAAGCCGCTTATCACATGCGGCCGGGCGACAGTCTGAGTTTTGATTCAAACGCCACTCATGGGCCGTTGGAGTTGAAAACTGACACGGTCAGCTTTGTCACCGTGGTTGCCAAGGCCGTGTCGGGCGACAACTGAAAAACGCCCGGCGACCGGGCCGGGCGTTTGGGAATCAAGGTGATCCGAGAAGAGTCAGAGACCCCATTTCTTGCGGTTTTCCTCGAAGAACCCTTGCGCCTTTTTGACTTCGATCCAGTTGTTTACATAGTTGATCCACACCTGATCGGCCTGTGGCAGGATCATCGCGATGGGTGACGGCGAACGCGGGCCTGCGTTCTTCACGCGTACCACCGGAAATTTCGCCTCGAGGGTCGAACCTTCGATGTTCGACGTAATGAAGACATCCGCGCGTCCTGCGATTACTTCCTGAAAACCGCGGGCCGGGGCCTCGACCACCTTGATTTCTGCGTTCGGGAACCATTCGCGGACGCGCTTTTCGAACGTTGTGCCCAGGGTGGTCGCGACTTTTACTCCGGGCTGGTTGATCGAGTCATAACCGTCGAATTGGTCGGCCTTGTCCTTGGTCGTATAGGGGAAGAGTTCCACCGAAATATAGCTGTCGGAAAAGCCCGCGACCTTCATGCGCGGTGGCGAAATCGATGCCGATCCGGTCAGGTGATACTTGCCTGCCACCACACCGTTGACCAGTGTTTTCCAGTCGGTGGGGACATATTCGACCTCGACCCCCAGATCGGCGGCCAACTCGTTCATGATGTCGATGTCGTACCCTTTGTAGCTGTTGGTTGCAGGGTCGCGGAGCGACATGGGATTCCAATCGCCCGTGGTGCCCACCTTGAGCACGCCGGAATCCAGCACCTCGTTCAGTGCAGATTGCGCCTGCGCAGCGCCTGACAAGACAAGTCCAAGCGCAGCAGCTGCCGCAGCTTTCCAAAATGTGTTCATCGGTTTCTCCCGTTGGTGGCATTTCTACCTTGTGGCCGTATTCTTCATTGATTTAAGCCCAAAGGGAAAGATAACCTCAAGAAAATATTATACTGGGACTAAAAACAGGGGCAGTTCATCTTATGCCAGACGCCGCAATCGAACTTGTGGGCGTGAACAAGTGGTTCGACACGTTTCACGTTCTCAAGGACATCAATCTGACGGTCAACAGCGGCGAAAAGGTGGTGATTTGCGGGCCTTCCGGGTCAGGAAAATCCACCGTTGTGCGATGTATCAACCAGTTGGAAAAACATCAGAAAGGAACCATCCGCGTAGACGGGATCGAGTTGACGGATGACGAGAAATCCGTGGCCAGGATCCGGTCCGAGGTTGGAATGGTGTTCCAGCAGTTCAACCTGTTCCCGCATCTGACCGTTTTGGAAAACCTGACTTTGGGCCCGATCAAGGCGCGCGGTCTCGGCCGCAAAGAGGCAGAGGAAAAAGCACGTCACTATCTGGACCGGGTGCACATTCCCGATCAGGCCGACAAAAAGCCCATTCAGTTGTCGGGTGGTCAGCAGCAACGCGTCGCCATTGCCCGGTCGCTGTGCATGGAGCCGCGTGTGCTGCTGTTTGACGAGCCGACCTCGGCACTGGACCCCGAGATGATCTCGGAAGTGTTGGACGTGATGGTCGAGTTGGCCAATGAGGGGATGACCATGGTGGTTGTCACGCATGAGATGGGGTTTGCCCGAAAGGTGGCCGACAAGATGATCTTCATGGATGCCGGTGAAATCGTCGAAGAAGGCAACCCCGAACATTTCTTCACCAATCCTCAGTCCGATCGGTGTCGCAAATTCCTGTCCCAGATCCTGCAACACTGAGAGCGGCCGATGAAAAAACTTCTTCTCATATTGCCTCTGCTTCTGCTGGCAGGCTGTTCGTCGTCACAGACCTGGGGCTGGTACGTTATCGATCCGACCACGGTCTCGGGGTGGACCAATGTGAAATTCCTGATCTCGGGGATGGGCGCGACGATCCAGATTTCCCTGATCGCCGCCATTCTGTCGATCGTCATCGGATTGCTGGTCGCCCTGCCGGGATTGTCCGAAAAACGTGGCTGGCGGGTTGTGAACCGGGTTTACGTGGAGTTCATCCGCGCCATTCCCCTGTTGCCGATGCTGTTCTGGGTATTTTACGGCTTGCCCATCGTGTTTCAGTCGATGGGTCTGAACATCCCCATCGATCCCTTCTGGGGGGCAATCATAACGCTGGCGATTTCAGACAGCGCCTTTACGGCCGAGATCTATCGCGCAGGTATTCAATCCATTGCGCGTGGACAACGCGAGGCGGCGCAGACCATCGGGCTGAACTATGTGCAGACCATGCGTTATGTGATCCTGCCGCAGGCGATCCGGCGCATTCTGCCGCCTTTGGCAAACCAGTTCATCTACATCGTCAAGATGAGCGCCTTTGCCAGCGTCATCGGGATGCAGGAACTGACCCGCCGCGCGAATGAACTGGTGGTGACGGAATACCGCCCGCTGGAAATCTATACCCTGCTGATTTTCGAATACCTGATCCTGGTTTTGATCATCTCAGCCGGAGTGCGCTGGCTGGAGCGTCGCATGGGCGCGGACGAGCGCGGATAAGGAGTGAAGAAATGAGCTGGAAAGATTTCATGGCCGAGACCGAGGCCAATATCGGAACCTTCTCGAAAGAAGTGCCGGAAACCGTGCGCGGCTTTGGCATCATGGGCAAGGCGGCCAAGACTGACGGGGCGCTGAGCGAGAAAACCAAAGAGTTCATGGCGCTCGGCATTGCGATCGCGACCCGCTGCGACAGCTGCATCGGATTCCACGTGCGTTCGCTGGTTCGGCTGGGCGCCACCCGCGAAGAAATGTGCGAGGCGTTGGCCATGGCCACCTATATGGGCGGGGGGCCGTCCTATGCCTACAGCGCCAAGGCGCTCAAGGCTTTTGATGAGTTTTCGGAGTAAGAAACATGCGTCCTGATCTGGCCGGAGCAGAGGGGTTTATTCGCAACAGCTGGTACGTCGCCGGACGGTCCGAGGATTTTGGCCGCAGCCTGAGCGCCGTGCGAATGCTGGGCGATGAGATCGTAATCTATCGTGACACAGCGGGCAAAGCGATCGCGTTGGAGGATGCTTGCCCGCATAGAAAGCTGCCGCTGTCTCGGGGCACCATCGAAGGGGATCATGTGGTTTGCGGCTATCACGGTCTGACATTCGGCTGCGGCGGTGAATGTGTCAGCGCCCCGACACAGCTGGACAATCCTCCGCGCCGCGCCGCCGTGCATGCATACCCGGCCGAAGACCGCTGGGGATTTCTTTGGCTCTGGATGGGGGATTCGGACAAAGCCAGCACAGACGATATCATCGACATCCCTAATTTCGACAGCCCGTCTTGGGGCAAGACCCGGACCGGTGCGATGGAGATGGCGTGCCACTACCTTTACATTATCGATAACCTGCTGGATCCAAGCCATGTGGCCTGGGTGCATCTGACCTCGTTTGCCGGGGCGGGAACCGACAACCGCCCGCTGGATCTTGAAGAAACCGAAAGCGGCGTCATTGTTTCGCGCTGGATCGCGGATGAACCCGCGCCGCCCTACTATGCGCCGATACTGCCGTTCGGGCCAAGCTGCGACCGCAAGCAGCATTACGAATGCCGTCTGCCGTCCACTGCGATCAACATGTCCATTTACACTCCGGCCGGAGAAGGAGGGGCGGACCGGCCGATGTCGCCCAATGCCTTTGTCAATATTTCGTACAACTTCATCACACCGGTCGATGCGGAAACATCGCGGTATTTCTGGTTCCAGCACCGCAACATGCACGCGGATGACACAGCCATGTCGCAGCGCATGTTCGAAGGCGCGGTCATGGCTTTCAACGAGGACAAAGAGGTTCTGGAACACGTTCAAACCGGCATGGCGCGGCGCAAGACCGGCTATATCAACCTCGGGCTGGACGCAGGCGCGATGCGGTTTCGCGCACGGGTTGCAAAGCTGATCGCGCAGCAGGCCGGCTGATCATCAGGCCGACAAGCGCCCGTTCGCGCCCTGGCCCACGTGTCGGGCCGGGGCGTCGAACACCGCTTTGATACAGGGATACCGATCGAGAATTTCAGCCCCACCGGGCAACAGATCGGCCCGGAGAACACCGGCATCCCAGATCGCAACGCCATCCACCCGGATCGTCGGGTCCAGAACGTTCAGCGAAATCTCACCCGGCGCGTAATGCCCGCATGTGTGAAAGTGCAGCAGACGCGGATTGCCAAAGGCCGACCCGCTCCAACGTTCAAAATTGCTTCGGGCCGGGGTCGTGTAGGCGCAGCCCGGGTGGATGCCTGCGTGCCAAGAATGCATGGTCAGGGGGTCAAGGTCGAACATCTTGCCGACTTTTTCGTAATGCATCTGTGCGCAATGCACATCCATGGGATGGCCCTCAAAGCCGGTCAGACGGTTGTTTTCGAACCGTATGGTCAGCGGTTCGCGCAGATCACAGCCGTATGGTTCGTAGAATTTCGAACCGGTGCCGACCAGAAACCCGTCCTGAACCAGCACTCCGGAAAACCCCTGCACGGGAACCGGGGCAAAGACCGACATCGGAAAACGCGCCACGCTGACATCCGCGGCACCTGCTGGGGGGAAGGCGGCGCCGGGGCCAGCGAAGTCGGTGCCCAATGGACAGGTTACGTGGATGTGCCCGGCACTGGCCAGCAGCCGGTTGACCGCGTTTTTCAGTTCAACGAACCCGGTGTAGTTGGCGCGCCCAAAACCCGAGGCCAGCATTCCGGCGTCCAGCGCATATGACATGATGGGTCGAACGTCCCTCATTCCCGCGTCGAAACGAATCTGATCGCCGGTGCGGGACAGAAACAAGGTGCGATCCGCCGTTTCCATCGCCGTTTTCAGATCCGCTGGCAGCGATGACCCCATGGGATCAAATGCAAGGGTTCGAACTGCGGTCTTGATCCGGTTTTCCCGGGCGCAGTCCACGATAGCCTCGGTGATCTCGGCATCGTAATACCCGTTGGCCGCATCTTCGCAGACCACAAGCAACTGGTCGCCCGCCGTCAGGCCACCGCATCTGAACAACAGATTTTCGGCACCCGCCATAAGCTCTGGACTGTGCATTCGCGTCGATCCTCAACAAATCCCTCGCGCTGATATTTTACATCTTTCACGTTTCTGTGATCCAGAAAAATTTCACCTTAAGAAAAAAATTAACTGACATGCCTGTGGGCTTTGTACATAAGCTGAGCCCGAACAGGACAGGAGACACAGCAATGAGCGCTTGGATCGAGATGATCTCGGACGACAAGGCCAACGGCCGCCTGAAAGAGCTGCTGGACAAGGCCCGCACCCCTCATGGCACCGTGGACACGGTTATGCGTGTGCATTCATTGCGGCCCGAAACGATGAACGGGCATGTGACGCTGTACCGTTCGGTCCTGCATTCTGATGACAACCGGTTGCCATTCTGGTTTCTCGAGGTTGTCGCCAGCTATACCTCGATCCTGAACGATTGCACCTATTCACTGACCCATCACTTCATGAACGTGCGCAACCTGCTGAAGGACCAGCCGCGCAGCGACCGGATTTTCGTCGCGCTCAAGGCGCATCGGCCCGAGGATGAATTCGAGGGCAAGGAACTGGCGCTGCTGCGCTATGCCGCCAAGCTGACGACGGATGTTGGCAAAATGGTCAAGTCCGACTTCGAAGCGCTCAAGATTGCAGGCTGTGAGGATGGCGAGATCCTGGAGGTCAATCAGGTCTGCGCCTATTTTAATTATTCAAACCGGTTGCTGAACGGGTTGGGTGCAACGACCGAGAATGATGTGATCGGCTATTACAAAGGTGACGACTGACGGGTTGCGCCGGGTCTGGCCTTCGTGCCGAGGAACATCGTTTCGGGCGGGTCAGCCTGTTGTTTCAGGCTGAGGCGGTTTCACGCCCCACGTGTTTTCTTCGGCTGTTTTGCGGATGATCGCACCGATCTTCAACAAGTTTTCGCTGAGCGGGTTGGTCTTTCGCCAGATCAGACCAATCGTCCGTGTCGGCGGCGTGTCCTGAAACCGGGCAATGGACACATCCGCGGATCGGGTTTCCAGCCCGACCGCCATTTCCGGTATCAGGGTCACACCGATGCCGGCGCCGACCATCTGAACCAGTGTGGAAAGCGAACTGCCCTCCATGATGTGCTGCGGTTCGATGTTGCGGATCGAACAGAAGGACAGGGCCTGATCCCTGAAGCAATGCCCTTCTTCCAGCAACAGCAGGCGCATGGTTCTGAGCTGCGAGGAACTTGGCATCGGCAGGTTGGCATCCTGCGCCGGGCGAACCAGCAGAAAATCTTCGTTGAACAGCGAGAACTCTCGGAGGTTGGGTTCCGAGACGGGCAGGGCAACGACGCCGAAATCCAGTTTCGAATCCAGAATTTCACCGATCAATGTCTTGGTTATCGTTTCCTTGGGTTCAATGGTCAGTTGTGGGAATCGCTGCGACAGAGCTTTGATGATCGAGGGCAGCAGATAAGGTGCAACCGTGGGAATGACCCCGATTCTGATGCGGCCGGACAGGGCGCCCGAGGGAGATTGCACCAATTTCCCCAAGTCCTCTACCCGGGTCAGGATTTCGCGGCCATGTTTCAGCACGTCTTCGCCAAGTGCTGTCAGGCGGGTTTGCCGGGCCGCGCGTTCGACCAGCGGCCCACCCATGATTGCCTCCAGCTCTTTGATTTGTATGGAAAGCGCGGGCTGCGATATTGCACTGGCCGCGGCGGCCTTGCCAAAGTGGCCGTGCGTGGCGAGCGCCTCGAAATAGCGCAGATGTTTGAGGGTGAGTGCCTTCATATGAAAAACTAATCACAACGATAGTAATTACAAATTTCCAATTATCGAAGCCGTGGGGTACGAGTCAAGATATCTGAACCCCTAGGTAAATACTCAGGAGATTTACAATGGACGGTACCCCCCACAATCATCAATCCGGCGGCTGCCCTGTCATGCATGGCGGCAATACTGGTACGGGCAATTCCGTCACCAAGTGGTGGCCGGATGCGCTGAACTTGGACATTCTGAGCCAGCACGACACGCGCACCAACCCGATGGATGCGGATTACAATCACCGAGAAGCGGTCAAGGGGCTGGACTTCAAGGCGGTTCGTGCCGATGTCGAGGCGTTGCTGACCGACAGCCAGGACTGGTGGCCGGCTGACTGGGGTCACTATGGCGGGCTGATGATCCGTCTGGCGTGGCACTCGGCCGGGTCTTACCGTCTGGGGGATGGTCGAGGCGGCGCCGGTTCGGGCAACATTCGGTTCGCGCCGCTGAATTCATGGCCGGACAATGCAAGCCTGGACAAAGCCCGCCGTCTGCTGTGGCCGGTGAAAAAGAAATACGGCAACGCGCTGTCCTGGGCCGATCTGATCGTTCTGTCGGGCACGGTGGCCTATGAATCCATGGGATTGAAGACCTTTGGTTTCGGTTTTGGTCGCGAAGACATCTGGGGTCCCGAGAAAGATGTTTACTGGGGTTCTGAAAACCAGTGGCTGGCCCCGTCCGAGAATCGCTATGGCGATCTGGAAACCCCCGGCACGCTGGAAAACCCTCTGGGTGCGGTGCATATGGGCCTGATCTACGTGAACCCCGAAGGCGTGAACGGCAATCCGGATCCGGCCAAAACCGCGCTGCATATCCGTGAAACCTTTGCGCGTATGGCGATGAATGACGAAGAGACCGCAGCATTGACCTGCGGGGGTCATACCGTCGGCAAAGCCCATGGTGCGATGCCCGGCGACAATATCGGCGCCGAGCCCGAAGCCTGCCCGGTGTCCAGCCAGGGTATGGGATGGGAAAACCCTGATCAGAACGGTAAAGCGGCCAACGCCTTTACCTCGGGGATCGAAGGGGCGTGGACGAAAGAGCCGTTGAAATTTGACATGGGCTATTTCGACTACCTGTTCGGTTACGAGTGGGAACTGGGAAAATCACCCGCAGGTGCCCATCAGTGGCAGCCCGTCGACATGCCCGAAGACGAAAAGCCGGTCGACCCGACCGACCCCACTGTTCGTCGCATGCCGATGATGACCGATGCGGATATGGCGATGAAGGTCGACCCGACCTACAACGCGATCTGTCAGAAATTCATGGCGGATCCGGACTATTTTGCCGATACATTTGCACGTGCCTGGTTCAAGTTGACTCACCGCGACATGGGTCCGCGCGTCAACTATTATGGCCCGGACGTGCCGTCAGAAGATCTGATCTGGCAGGATCCGATCCCGGCTGGTTCGACAGATTACGACATAGATGCCGTCAAGGCCAAGATCGCAGACAGCGGTCTGACCATCGCCGAGATGATCACCACCGCCTGGGACAGTGCCCGAACCTTCCGCGGTTCGGACAAGCGTGGCGGCGCAAATGGGGCGCGCATCCGACTGGCGCCGCAAAAGGACTGGGCGGGCAACGAACCCGAACGTCTGGCGAAAGTGCTGGGTGTGCTGGAGCCGATCGCGGCGGAAACCGGCGCCTCGGTTGCCGACGTGATCGTTCTGGCGGGCAATGTCGGGCTTGAGCGGGCGATCAAGGCCGCAGGCTTTGACGTGGCGGTTCCGTTCTCGGCCGGTCGCGGCGACGCGTCGATCGAGCAGACCGATGTGGACAGCTTCTCGGTACTTGAGCCGCTGGCGGACGGGTTCCGCAACTGGCAGCTGAAGGAATACGCGGTCTCGCCAGAGGCGATGATGCTGGATCGCGCGCAACTGCTGGGTCTGACCGCGGCCGAGTTGACCGTTCTGGTCGGTGGTCTGCGTGTGCTGGGTGCCAACCATGGCGGATCGCCGCATGGCGTCTTCACCGACCGGTTGGGCCAACTGACAAACGACTTTTTCGTCAACCTGACGGATATGTCGCTGAGCTGGCATCCGGTTGACGGAGGCACCTTTGAACTGCGCGACCGCGCCTCGGGTGAGGTCAAGTTCACCGCAACCAGCGCAGATCTGGTCTTCGGTTCGAACTCGATCCTGCGCAGCTATGCTGAGGTCTACGCCCAGGACGACAACGCCGAGAAGTTCGTGCGCGACTTTGTGGCGGCATGGACCAAGATCATGAACAACGACCGGTTCGATCTGGTTGCCTGAATCATGTAGTAAATCAGGCGGGGACACCCTCGCCTGATTTTCTTTTCAGGGGGCTGCATCCGCTGATCCCCGCTTTGCCGAGACTCGCTCACACGGTCATGAAGAGATCTTTGTATCGGTCACGCAGAATGTTCTTTTGAACCTTGCCCATCGTGTTGCGGGGCAGTTCATCCAGAACGATCAGCTTGCGCGGATGCTTGAACCGGGCCAGACCTTCGCGGACCGCGCCCGATATCGCCTCCGGATCAGGGGTCTGGCCGGGCTCTGCCACGATGACACCAACAACCGTTTCACCGAAATCGGGATGTGGCACGCCGATCACGGCGCTTTCCAGAACACCGGGTTGATCATCGAGAACCATCTCGATCTCTTTTGGATAAATGTTGTATCCGCCCGAAATGATCAGATCCTTGTTGCGACCGACGATATGGACGTACCCATCCTCGTCGATGCGGCCCAGATCACCGGTGATAAAAAAGCCGTTGTCGCGCAGTTCGGCAGCGGTTTTTTCAGGCATCTGCCAATACCCTTTGAAGACGTTGGGCCCGCGCACTTCAATTATGCCGATCTCGCCCGCAGGCAGGGTATTGCCGTCTGAATCACTGATCTTCAGTTCGACCCCGGGCAGCGGGTGCCCGACCGTTCCGGCGCGCCGCTCGCCGTCATATGGGTTTGACGTGTTCATGTTGGTTTCAGTCATGCCATAGCGTTCAAGGATGCGATGACCCGTTCGTTCTTCGAACTGCACATGGGTTTCCGCCCGCAGCGGTGCCGATCCGGAAACGAAAAGGCGCATATGGGTGGCCAGTTCCCTGGTAAAACGCGGGTCGTCCAACAGGCGCGTATAGAAGGTTGGGACGCCCATCATCGACGTGGCACTGGGCAATTTGTCGATGATCTGGTCCAGATCGAATTTCGGCAGCCAGATCATGCATCCACCTGCGGCCAGCATGATATTGGTCGCGACGAACAGCCCGTGCGTGTGAAAGATCGGCAGGGCATGCAGCAGCACATCCTGCGAGGTGAAGCGCCATTCCTTGACCAGTGTCCGTGCGTTCGACAGCAGATTGTTCTGGGTCAGCATGGCGCCCTTGGACCGGCCTGTGGTTCCCGACGTGTAAAGGAACGCTGCCAGATCCTCGCCATCGCGGGCGACGGTTTCGAAACGTGTCGGCATGGTCGCGGCCAAATCTGTCAGAGACCCGGTGCCATCCGCGTTCAGAGTCTCAACCCGGGCGCCCAGCTGCGCGCCGACAGGGGTGAGTTTTCCTTCTCTTTCGGTGTCGCAGATAATCAGCGAGGCCGCGCTGTTTTCGATGAAATAGGTCAATTCATCGACCGTGTAGGCGGTATTCAGCGGCAGGAACACCAGACCGGCCTGGGCGCAGGCAGCATAAAGCGCCAGCGCCTCGGGGGTTTTTTCAACCTGCGCCGCAACGCGGTCACCGGGATTCAGGCCCAGATGCGTGGCCACATGCGCAATCTGCGCCGCTTTGGCGAGGAAATCCTGGTGAGAGATCGTTGTCCCGTCCAGCAACTGCAAAAAAGGTGTGCCTTTGCCGGCGTGGATGCCGAACAGGCCTTCATACAGAGGGTTAGCCATCAGGTTTACCTTTCTTGAGATATGAAAAGAGAGGTGGATGCAGCGAGGAAATTGATCTCGAACGAGGCGATCATCTCATGGGTCGTGGCGAATTGGTCTTGGTACTGGGCAACACGGGTCATTTCATACAGGCAGTTCGCCAAAGTGCCAACGGATGGGGCCGTGATTGCGTTGCCCTGAACAGAATGAACAAAAGCACTGTTACCCAAATGAAACTGTGCAATTGAATCCAGAGGCGTGTGCCTCATTCCCCTGAGGCTCGGCAGTTACACCCGCCGACACCCTGCTGCGCATCGTGCTTTTAGAGTATCGGCGCGTGTCGACTGATTTCCCTATGAGAAGTGTTCTGGCAGCAATGCATCCGGCAGATTCTGATAGCAGACAGGACGCAAGAAACGCCGGATCGACAATGTGCCCACGGATGTGGCTCCGAAATTGGTCGAAGCCGGGTAGGGGCCGCCATGGACCATGCTGTCACATACCTCGACCCCTGTGGGGAAGCCATTGGCCAACACGCGCCCGGCTTTGCGTTCAAGGATCGGCAACAGGGACCGCGCCATGCCCATGTCGGCCTCGTCCATATGCAGGGTGCAGGTCAACTGCCCGTGCAATCCGCGCGCGACGTCGTACATTTCGTCGGGTGTCTCGGCGGTCACGATGATGCCCAGCGGGCCGAACACCTCTTCCGCGAGGGACGTGTTGGCCAGCCAGGTTGCGGCGCTTGTTCGGTAAAGGAAAGGGGTCGCATTGCGCTGATCGCATCTCGAAGCCAGAACCTCGTGAACGCCAGCGGTTTCAGCAACACGGGTCTGACCGTTGCGATAGGCTTTGGCGATGCCGTCGGTCAGCATGGTCTGCGCCGGAACTTCGGTCAATGCGGTCTGTGTGATCTCGGCGAAACGGTCCGTTGCTTCACCTGCCGGCATCACAACGACGCCCGGGTTGGTGCAGAACTGACCAGCACCCATCGTCAGCGAGCCGGCCCAGCCTTTGGCGATATCTTCACCCCGGTTTGCCAGTGCCGCGTCCAGAATGAACATGGGGTTTACCGATCCAAGCTCACCAAAAAACGGAATCGGTTCGGGGCGCGCGGCGCACAGGTCGAACAGGGCGCGGCCGCCCGCAAGCGATCCGGTGAACCCGACCGCCTTGATCAGAGGGTGCTGCACCAAGGCAGAACCCACAGCCAAGCCGCCGTCCTGGATCAGGCTGAAAACGCTGGGATGAATGTTGCAATGGCGAATGGCCGCAAGGATGGCTTCGGCGATGATCTCGCCGGTGCCCGGATGGGCGCCGTGGCCTTTGACGACGACCGGGCAGCCGGCAGCCAGTGCGGCGGCCGTGTCCCCCCCGGCGGTGGAAAATGCCAGCGGGAAATTTGATGCGCCGAACACAGCGACCGGGCCGATCGGGCGCTGGATCATTTTCAGATCGGGCCGGGGCAGGGGTGCACGGTTCGGCAACGCGCTGTCGTGGCGCCGGTCCAGATAATCGCCGCTGAGGATATGCGTTGCGAACAGCCTCAGCTGCCCCGACGTGCGGCCCCGTTCACCTTGCAGCCGAGCCTCGGGCAGGCCGGTTTCCTGAGTGCCAATCTCGGTGATTTCATCGGCGCGCGCTTCGATCTCGTCGGCAATGGCGTTCAGAAAGACGGCGCGTTCTTCCCGAGTGGAATAGCCATAGCTCCAAAACGCCTCTTCCGCGGCCTGCGCAGCGGCGTCGACGTCTGAAATTCGACCTTTCGAAAAGTCATGCGATGGCCCATGTGCGGGTTGTGATGCAAAGAAATCGTCACCGGCAAGCCAGTTGCCGGCGATCAGATGTTTGCCATGCGGAGTAAAGGTCATTTGGGCCTCGTATTTCGGGATGTCCAGATTAATGGATAATGTATCCAAAATGACAGGACATGCAAGACCGCCCTAGGGTTCGTCTGTCCCGCGCTTCGAGGCGATCATTTCCAGAAGCTGTTCCTTGGTCCGGCGAATATGCTGCGCCAAGACCTCGCAGGCTTTGTCCACATTGCCTTCCCGGGCTAGCCGCAACAGATCACGATGTTCCTTTTTTGCGGGTTCGCGCTGTTTCATCACGCTCAGGTGCATCCTGACATAGCGATCCGATTGCAGGTTGACGCGGTCCAGCAATTCGTTGGTCAGCTTCCGCTGTGACGCCGCATAAAGCGCCGAGTGATACTGATAGTTCAATATCCCCCACTTGCCGACGTCATTTTCATCATATGACGCTTCCATCTGCTTGAGGATTTCGTCGCAACGCGCAAATTCCCTTGGGCCCATATTCGGGATGGCCCGGCGGAACAGATCGACTTCGATCAGGATGCGAAGATCGAAAATTTCACCGATTTCGTCGAGGGAATGCTTGGTCACCGAGCCGCCGCGATTGTTGGCCCATTGCACCAGACCTTCGGCATTCAGGCGTTTCAGCGCCTCGCGGATCGGCATGCGAGAGACATCATATTCCTCGGCCAGTGCTTCCTGCCGGATCGTTTCACCCTCGGCGAGTTCGCCGCTCAGGATACGTTCACGCAGATCATTTGCGATGACGTCCGGTAGGCTTTGTTTCGTGATCGCGCGTTTTCCTGCCATTTCCAATATCCCGCCACGGTTTTTTGGATACAATTACCCGTAATCACCAACTTTTCCAAGCCGAACTTGGATTTCGACCCATGTTCGAATCCTGTCCGAGATTTGGAAAAAGCCTGAATCTGATGATGAAACCGTAACGAGGACGCGTATCTTCAGACTTCTCCGTTTTTGAGAAACGTGCCTGCTGACATCAAACACCCCAGGTGTCAGACAGGCGATATCCACCGGGCCATGGATCGTCAGGGTCCAACATGTGCTGATGAATTCCGGTGATCCAACCGCGACCGCTGATTTCAGGAACGATCGCCGCGCGGCCACCGACCTGCGCAGTGTCAATGATCCGCCCGGTGAATCGTGATCCGATGATCGAGACAGCCTCGAAGGTCTGGCCGGGTTTCATCAGCCCCTTGGCCGCCATCAGCGCCATGCGCGCGGACACTGCGGTGCCCGTCGGCGAACGGTCGACCTTACCCGGCTGGATTGCCACGGCGGACTTGCCGCTCAGACCGGTTTCCGTTTCATTCAACGGGCCGCAAAAGGCGCAGAACGATATATGATCCCAGTCCGGGTTCTCGGGATGCGAGAATCCAAGCTGCTCATTGGCGGCGTTTGTGATCTTTACCCCCAGCCGGGCTATGTCGCGGGCCTCGTGGTCGAGGATTGTGAACCCAAGCGCCTGCGCATCGACGACCACGAAACTGTCACCGCCATAGGCGGTGTCTACCGTGATCGTGCCCAGTCCGGATACCTCAAGCGGGACGGACAGCTTGTCGGCGAAGCTGGGCAGGTTCTGGACAAAGATGCGTTGTGCCTTGCCATCGCGGCATTCCGCACGTACCCGGACCAGCCCACCCGGTGCCTCGAGCACCATGTGGGTTTCCGGCTCGTGCATTGGAATGATCCCGCCATCCAGCAACACGGTTGAGACACAGATCGAGTTGGACCCCGACATGGGCGGCGTGTCTTCGGGTTCCATGATGATCCAGGCGGCGTCTGCCTCGGGGTGTTTTGGCGGAACCAGAAGGTTGACATGCCGGAACACACCGCCGCGTGGTTCGTTCAGAACAAAGTTGCGCAGGGTCTGGTCCCGCGCAATGAAGCTTCGCTGTTCCCAGAGAGTGTCGCCCGGCGGTGGGGCGACACCCCCAACGATGACATCTCCAACCTCACCTTCGGCATGGGCCGAGATCACATGTACGGTTTTTCTGCTGCGCATGTTTACCTCAGCTATATTGCGCGACGGGGGCACCCAGCGCGTCGAAGATCGGTGTCACGCCCAGACCCGGACGATCTGCTGCGGTCATCTGGCCATTGACACGCTTTGGCGCGCCTTCGGCGATGTTCACGGTACCATAGGAATTGAAATCGGTGGCCGAGAACGTAAACTCGGACGGTGTCGACCGCGCCAGATGAGCGATGGCGGCGGTGGTGATATCGCCCCCCCAGGTGTCTTCGATGGTCATCGGGATACCATGCGCGACGCACAGATCGCGCATCAGCCTTGCTTTGCTCAAACCTCCTACCTTGGAGATTTTCAGGTTGATCACGTCCATGGCGTCTTCGGCTATGCCGCGGACCAATGTGTTGGGCGTGTCGATGACCTCATCCATCACGAAGGGCAGCGCGGTGCGCCGGCGGATCGACACGCATTCCTCATAGGTCAAACAGGGTTGTTCCACATAGACATCCATGCCCGCGATGGCGCCTACGACACGCGCGGCCTCGTGCCGGGTCCAGCCAGTGTTGGCATCCGCCACCAGCAGGTCGGTCTTTTTCAGAACCGCGCGGGTGGCGTGAATGCGGTCGATGTCGTCATTGGCGTCGCCGCCCACTTTCAGTTGAAACTTCGTATAGCCTTCGGCCGCATAACCTTCGATCTTTTGCGCCATGATTTCCGGTGCTTCCTGGCTGATCGCGCGATACAGCACCACGTCCTGTTGCGCGTCGCCGCCCAACAGGGTGTAAAGGGGTTGCCCGGTCGCCTTGCCCAGCAGATCCCAGCAGGCAATATCAACAGGCGCCTTGGCATAAGGGTGGCCACGCAGGGCTGCATCCATGGTGCGATTGATCTGGCCGATATTCAGCGGATCCTGCCCGATCAGATGTGGCGACAATTCCGCCAGCCCGGCCCTGACGCCCAGGGCAAAGGACGGAAGATAAGCCGATCCCAGCGGGCAGCATTCGGCATACCCCTTGAGACCTTCATCCGTGATGATCTCGAGAACGGTGCTGTCGAAGACCTCGACATAGTTGCCATTGGACCAGCTGTAGCGGCCTTCCTTCAGCGGCAGATCCACCTGATATACGTTCAGTGCAGTGATTTTCATAAGGTGTTCTCCTGATCAGAAGCGTGTGGATGCGAAAGGCTTCATGTCGAGCGCGGGCTTTGTGTCCGTGACCAGATCCGCGACCAGTTCCGCCGTGCCTGCGGATTGCGTCAGACCCAGATGGCCATGTCCGAAGGCGTAAAATACCTGTGGCGCACGCGCCGAGCGGTCGATCAGCGGCAAACTGTCGGGCAGTGACGGCCGAAAGCCCATCCATTGCGTGCCGCCTTCCAAGTTCAGGCCAGGCATGAAGCGCCCGGCCTTTGCCAGAAGCGCGTCGGCGCGTTTGTAATTGGGTGGCAGTTCCAGCCCGCCCAACTCGACCGCGCCACCGATGCGCACGCCGCCGTTGATCCGCGTCACCACAAAGCCGTGGCCACCGAATGTTAGATGGGTGCGCAGATCAAAGGCCCCTTGGGGCAGGGTCGTGTTGTACCCGCGCTCGGTTTCCAGAGGGATGCGATCGCCCAGGGTTTTCGCCAAGTGATGAGACCACGCCCCGGCAGCCACGGTCACCTGTCTTGCATCAATTTCACCGATCGAAGTCGTCAGGCGAACGCCCGCATCCATGGGCGTGAGCGCGCTGATTGTCGCGATTTCGACCTGACCGCCACGGGCGGTGAACCGGGTGGCCAAATGTCTTGTCCAGCTGGCCGGATCGACCGTGTTCATCCAGGTGGGCGTAAAACCCGCATGGGTAAATCGTCGGTCAAGCCCGGGCTGGATTTCCGCAATCGCGTCGGGGCTGTCCAGCAGGTCAAAGGGGATGCCGTGATCCTTGCGCCTGTCCCATGTGGGCAGACTGGCGCGGAATTCACCTTCACCCTCGAACACCTGCAACTGGCCGTCGCGTTGCATCAGCGCTTGGCCGTCGACATCCGCGATCTGGCGTTCCAGCGCCGTGCGGCTGTGATCCATCAAAGCAGCCTGCGCAGACAAGGCCGCAGCATAGCGATCCTGCCAACTGGCCCGCCAGAACCGCAGCATCCACGGCGCGATGTTCAAAGCGTAGGAGGGTGGAATTGAAAGCGGACCCAGCGGATCAAACAGCCATTTCGGAGCCTTGCGCATGATCCCGGGGGTGGCCAATGGCACGATGTCGGTAAAGGCAAAGGCTCCGGCGTTGCCCTTTGACGCCCCGGCTGCAACGCCTTCGCGATCCAGCACCAGCACGCGCCGGCCGCGTTTTTGCAATTCAAGTGCGGTGCTGATGCCGATGATACCGGCACCGATCACAACGATATCCGTCGGGTTGTCTTGCAGCATGGCCAGATCTTCTCAAACTGTGGCTCGGTTCCGGGGGCTGGATTGCGCCAGTCCCCGATAATTTTGTCAAAGAAGGATCCCACCGCGAAACGGATCGTTCTGCGCGAAAATCAATGTGCCCTCGACCATGATATGCGCCTGCCCGGTCAGGGTCGGAATGACGCCGCCGTTGGGACCGGGCTGATAGCTCAGCCGGTAAGAGCTGCCGATCACGCTTTCCTGCACGATCTCTTGCCCCGGAACCAGAACCCCATCCGCCGCCAGACAGGCCAGACGCGCCGAACTGCCGGTCCCGCACGGCGATCGGTCATATTGATCGTCCGGGCACAGGACGAAATTCCTGCTGTGAACGTCTTTGTCCGGGGATTTGTCCTGCAAGATCACGTGGTCCACCGGTTCCCCGTTCTCGCCACGCACGTACTGGTCGATGCAGGCTTTGCGAATTGCAATGGTCAGATCGGTGAGGGCACGGATGTTGCCGGGCGTCACGTCCATCGGGCTGGGATCGACAATGAAGAACCAGTTGCCACCATAGGCCAGATCGCCGGTCACTTTTCCATGGCCTTCGACGTCAACCGACACCGAAGCCTTGACCCGGCGGCTTTCGATATTGGTGACGCGCACCGTATTGGCGTCCAACAGGTCAACCGAGATGACGCCGGCCGGCGTTTCGACCCTGTGCGTCCCAAGACCGATCCGGCCCAGATGGGCCAGAGTGACCCCAAGGCCGATGGTGCCATGACCGCACATGCCCAGAACGGCGTCGGCATCGAAATAGATCACGCCGGTTTCGCAGCCAGACGTTTCCGGGGCGACCAGAAGCGCCCCGACCATGCCGGGTTGACCGCGTGGTTCCAGAAGGACCGATTTGTAGAAAGCCTTGTGCTCGGTGGCCAGGCGTTGCGCGCGCTCGGCCAGCGGTCCCGACCCCAGATCGGGGCCGCCGTTCAGGATGACCCGCGTGGGCATGCCTCCGGTGTGGCTGTCGATCACATGCATTCAGCGATGACCCCGCCCTGGCTGGACCAGTCGGCAAACCAGGTGCGGAACAGTTTGTATTGCTGTTCGCAATAGTTGCGCTGGGCATCCGTCAGCTCGTCGGTTTCGTTGAAGTGCAAGCGGTATTCCTCTTCACCGTTCAAGACCAGCAGGTGCTTGTAGTACAGCACCAGATCGGTGCCTTCGTCAAAGCTGGCCAGCACGCCAAAGGCTTCTTCAAGCTCGCGCGCGCGCAGGCGCGCTTCGGCGTGGCCCGCCGCCGCTTTCTGACACAGGGCGGCCAGCAGCAATGCTTCTTTGGGCAGGGCGGTGCCGATACCTGTAATCGAGCCCGTGGCGCCGCAGTTGACGAAGCCATGATAAACCTCGGTGTCCACGCCCACCATCAGCGTGACCTGATCATCTTTCGAGGTGATGTGTTCCGCGGCGTAGCGCAGGTCGCCTTTGCCTCCGAATTCCTTGAACCCGACAAGGTTCGGATGATCTGCACGCAATTCCAGGAACAAATCAGCGCGGGTGGCGAAGCCGTAGACGGGGCTGTTGTATATGATGGCCGGGATATCCGGCGCGGCTGACAGGATTGCCTTGAAGTGGTTGCGCTGTGCCGGGATGGACGATCCGCGCGACAGCACACGTGGGATGACCATAAGCCCTGCCGCGCCGACCTTTTGCGCATGTGCGGCCAGCGCTACGGCAGATTTCGAGTTTATCGCACCAGTGCCGACGACGACAGGAAGGCCGGCGTCGATCAGGCGTTCGACACCTTGCATACGTTCGGCATCCGACAGCAACGGCCAGTCGCCCATCGAACCGCAATACACCACGGCCGACATGCCGGCCTCGATCATTTCCTTGCCCTTTTTCACCAGGGCATCGAAGTCCGGGGTCCGGTCGGCTTTGCACGGGGTCATCAGGGCTGGCATGGTGCCGGTGAAGATATTCTTGGACATGAAGGTGATCTTCCTCGTTGTTTCTGGGGGCCAGTGCACTCAGCGCACGTTGGCCAGGAATTTACGGGTGTGTTCGGATTGCGCAGCACCGAATATCTGCCCGGGCGGGCCGATCTCTTCCATCACGCCCTGATGGAAGAAAGCAACCCGGTCCGACACATCGCGTGCGAAACCCATCTCGTGCGTGACACAGATCATGGTCATCCCTTCTTCGGCCAAAAGGCGCATCGTGTCGAGAACCTCGCCCACCAGTTCGGGATCCAACGCTGACGTCGCCTCATCAAACAGCATGTATTCCGGCTCCATCGCCAGCGCGCGGGCGATGGCCAGACGCTGTTGCTGGCCACCCGAAAGGGCAGATGGGTAGACGCCCAGCTTTTCGCCCAGGCCAACATGGGTCAGTTGGCGGGCGGCGATATCGCGGGCTTCTGATTTTGACAGTCCTTTGACGATCTTGGGGGCCAGCGCGACGTTTTCCAATGCGGTCAGGTGAGGAAAGCTGTTCCATTGCTGAAACACCATTCCCAGCTTTGTGCGCAGCTTGTTGATATCGGTGCCTTTGGCATGAACATCTGTGCCATCGACCCTGACCGAGCCTTGCTGGATCGGTTCCAGCCCGTTGATGCAATACAGCAGGGTCGATTTGCCGGAGCCCGATGCGCCGATCACCGACAGGACCTCTCCTTTCTGCACATCCAGATCGATGCCCTTCAGCACATGCAGCGCGCCGAAATACTTGTGCAGGTCGCGAATTTCGATCATTGGGCCCACCTTTTTTCAAGAGACGCGGAATAGCGCGAAATCGGATAGCTGAGCGCGAAATAGAACGCGCCCGCGATTGTCAGGATCAGGAAAGGTTCCTGCGTCCGGGTGATCAGGATCTGACTGGCCTTGAGCAGTTCGACATAGCCCAGCACCGAAACCAACGCGCTGTCCTTCATCACTCCCAGTGCGACACCGACCCAGGCCGGGAACACCGCGCGTCCGCCAATCGGGAAGACGACATAGCGCAGATCCTGCCAATAGGTCATGCCCAGACTGCGCGCGGCACGGCGCATCGGCGCACCGACGGCCTCGATCCCTCCGCGTGCGACATTCGCAACCAAAGCGGCCGTGTAGATCGACAGGATCACCACGCCCGAGGCGAAGGGGTCCAGATTGAGCCCGACGATGGGCGCAAAGTTGTAGAACAGCACCAGTTGGATGATCAGCGGGACGGATCGGAAGACATCCAGAAACGGGGCCACTGTCAGGGCTGCGGCCAGCTTGCCCTCGTACAGGATCCACCCGCATACCACGCCAAGAAGCGTTCCGATGGATATCGACAGAACCGAAATCCAGAGTGTCCGCAGGGCAGCTTCGCCCAGGAACCACAGATCATTGATGGTGAAGCCGCTGAAAAAGCTGACAGTGGGTTGCATCTGTGCCTCCTTCAATAGCGGAAAAGCCGGGACGCCAGCAGGCGCGAGGCAAGAAGGATGATTTTGACGATCACGTAATAAATGACCGCGGTGACGGCGAAATATTCAAAGATGCGGAAGGTGCGCGAGGCAAAGAACTGCGTCTCGCCGGACAGCTCGCGGAAACCGACCAGCATGCCCAGCGAGGACATGAGCACGGCCCAGACCATCTGATTGGTGATCGGGTGATAGACGATGCGAAACACCTGCGGGATCACCACGCGTGTGTAAGCCTGCCACGCAGTCATGCCCAGAGAGCGAGAGGCCCGCAACTGCGTCTCGGGGACGGCCTGAAAACCTCCGCGAAAGTTTTCGGCCAGATAGCCGGCGCAATTGAAGGTCAAACCTGCAAGCACGATGAAGTAAGGCGACAGGTGCAGGCCGAATGCGCCAAGCCCGAAGCCGAAAAAGAACAGCTGAAACAGGGCGGGCGTGTTTCGGGCCAGTTCGACCCAGGCCGAGGCGAACCAGCACAGCGGCCCTTTCAGGTGCAGCCGCGTCAGCGCAAGACACAGGCCGATAAGGATGCCCAGGATCATCGCCAGAACCGCGACTTGCAGAGTCAGCAGCGATGCCTCAAGCAAGTCCGGCAGGCTTTTCATGACCGGCCGCCAGTGGAAGTTGTAATCGAACACAGGTTTTTTCCGAATTGACCGGCTCTTTCGCCCGGCCGAAACCCGACGAAAGAGCACTGGGGGGTGAAATCAGTACATCACGCCGGGGATGCGCAGCTCGGGTGCTTCGCCTCCGACATATTTGCCCCACAGTTCCTGGTACCGGCCCGAGCGCACCTGATGGGTGACAAACAGGTTCAGGAAATTCAGCCAGGTGACGTCCTGTCGTTTGCCCACCACCGAGGTATAGTCGGTCGTCCAGGGCATACGGGGGCCGGCCAGCACCGTTTCATACTGCTGGGTGATCGGCAGAACAGCGGTGTTGGTGGTGATGCCGATATCGGCCTTGCCCTGCGCGACCGCCAGAAACACCTCGTTTTCCGACTGATAGCCCTGATAATTGCCTTCCTCACCCCATTCGGCGGCAATCTTCAGCCATTCCTGTTCCGGCACGGTGCCAATCGCGGCGGCGACGCGTTTGCCGCGGATGTCTTCGAAGGTTTCGATTCCGCTGTCCGCGTTTACGACGCCCTGCGCATAGTAGATTGCATAAGGAATGGTAAAGCCCACGGTCCGCGCCCGTTCAAGGCTGTCCGAGGTTGCGCCAAACACGACGTCGGCGCGCCCGGTCACGATGACTGGCAGGCGTTCGGCCCAGGTCAAAGGCAGGATTTCCGCCTCGACTTCAAGCGCCGCGGCCAGATCATTGCAGTAATCCACGTCAAAACCCGCCGGTTCGTTGTTGGCGTCGCGATACCCGATCGGCGGAAAGTCCAGAACAACGCCGCAGCGAAGAGTACCGCGATCCACGACATCGTCGAGCGTGTCCGCCATCGCAGGACCTGTTGTGAAAGTGGTGAAGGCCGCCAAAGCGACGAGTTTCTTGAGCATGTGATCCTCCCTGAATCAAAGATGCGATCACGAATAAAGGATATTGGATCCAACATCCATAATAAAATTCCACCGGCAACCGATACGGGCCCGTACCCGGCTAAAGCATGGATCAATTGTTCAAGAAACGCCCTTGGCTGATTGATCGTCTTGGGGGTGGCGGTAAGCCGATGATCCAATCGTTCAAAACGTTGTGGAGACGCATTTTACGCAACATCCGCATGAAGAACCGGTCATTCTGATCCGGTCCGCGTGGCGCAGCTTGCACCGGGCCAGGATGGATGAAGACAACCCCAACACGTTCTGGAACCGTCCGCCAGAAGACTGGGTGCCCGAGGTTCACGGAACCGACCTGCACAAATCCGGACAGGTGCCACAATTCGCTGTCAGACAAAGCGCAGGGAGATTTTCCGTTTCCCGATGCTGCCAATGGCGTTCAGTCTGTTCGGATGACGCCGGTTTCCACCCACGTGTCAAATCGCGACAGAACAGCTTGACAGAAAGCCGCGTCGTTGATGTGAACATCCAGCTCGGTCATCGGCACCCGGCAGGGCATGACCTTGCGCGCCTCGTCCACCATTTCGGCCAGAGCCTCTGGATCATGCGCCTCTTCGCCTTCCCTGTCCCAGGCCTCGACACCCTGAACGGGCAAAAAGAAATGCACCGGCCCGGTTGCGGCTTCCAGCCGGTTGGCGAGTTCCCGAATCCAGGCGCGCCGTTCGGCGCCGTTGAAGACCGAGCTTTTGATCAGGCGGTTGTGTTCGTGGAACGGGCGATCGGCATATTGTTCGGGGATGTCCTGCCAACCCGCAAAATCCAATAGATCCAGCGCACCGGGTGCCACCATCTGGGGCGTCCCAACGCGCCCGGCATTTGTGACCCGGTCATCGCCGCTGGATACGACAGAGCCCGCCATCAGGTTGCCAAATTCCTGCATGCAGAAGTCCATCACGCAGGCAAACGCGCCTTCGCCCGCCAGTTTTTCATAGGCCATGCCGCCCATGCCGGTAGAGTGGAACACGGCCACTTCAAAGCCGCGGTCTTCTAGTGCCGGTTTCAGAATTTTCATGTAGCGCAGGCAGGACGAACCAAGGCTGGTCATCCCGATCAGAGGTTTGCTGCGATCGGGGGCGGTCGCCGCCCTGGCTGCGCCCACGACGGCCCCGGCAGCCTGGCTGAGCGACGATTTGCAGATCGAATTCATGCCATACAGGCCGCCGGCCCACAGGATCATCTGAACATCCGGCGCCAACCGGTGCGGAGGGATCAGAGGCGAGAAGCTGACCGTTGACACGATATATTTGGGGACCCCCATCGGCAAAGCCTGTGCACAATCAAGTGCAAGGTCTGTGCCCATGGTCCCGCCCGTGGCCAGCACCCCGTCAAATCGACCTTCTGAATAGGCCTGTGCAACAACTTTTGCGGCCCCTGCGGACATCACGCGAAAGGCTTTGTTCTCGTCTCCTTGCGCGATGACCTGTTCTATTGTCATGCCACCGGCAGCGGCAACGTCGTGTTTCGAGATATCCGTCGGTTCGGACGGATCACCCAGAACCGATACATCCATGGTCAGCACGTCAGCGCCCTGCGCTCTGACCGCCTTTTCGATGAACCGCATTTCGGGCTCTTTCGTATCATACGTACCAATCAGCAGGATTGTCTTTTCGGCCATCGGTGCCTCCTGTCTAGATGTGCTGTTGAAGGTATTGGGACATCAACGCCCGGGCGGTTTCAATGAACCGCTCATTGCGTAAGCCCGATCCATCTTCGTTCAGTCGGGATGCAACCCATCCCACATAGGTTACGGCGCGCAGTGCCATGAACAGGTCGAGTTGTTGGGTACAGATCGGTCGTTCAGATCGATACCCCGCCAGCAAAGCACCGCGCAGCCGGTTGAAATCAGGTTCGTGCAGGTTCTTGAGAAGCGTCGTTGCGATATCAAACAGGCGAAAACCGAACCCGGCATCGTCGAAGTCAATCAGCCACAGTTTGTCACCGTCAACCATGACGTTTTCGCGGACAAGATCGGCGTGGATCAGCCCGTAATCCAACTGATTTTCCACGCGCCGAAGGTCACGATCTGCGATATCCCGAAACGCCTGGAAAAGGGCCCGGTCCGTTTTTCCAAGCGTTGGGTTTTCCCAGAAACGACCCCAGACAGGGGCGGCTCCAAGCAGCCCGCTGCGATCCCATGACCAACGCACGAAGCCCTGAGGGGGTGCCCATTGGTCGCTGATGTGGTGCAGCCGTGCCATTTCCCGGCCAATTAAACAAAAGACGCCTGTCCGGTCCTGATGCGTCAAAGCCTTTTCGGTCGCACCCAGAGGGCGGCCCGGCAGCCAGTCGAGCATGTCGACCTGAAAGCCGTCCACCAGATGCAGATAGCGCCCATCCGCGGCCGCGACGGGCGTTGGAACCCGGACCCCGTTTTTGCCGAGAACGGCCATCCACTGTAGCTCTGACCGGAGTTCGGCATCCGTTCGCAAGCCCTTGCGATGCAGTCTGAGGGCATAGACGGTCTGGCCTGCCTGAACGCGATAGACACGGTTTTCCCGAGCCGCCACGAGAGACGCCTGGCCATCAGCCAGCCCCCAAAGGGACAGCGCATGTTCCACGATCTGCTTCATGCGACCCGTGGCGTTTCCGCCAACACGTCGTCCAGCGTGTCGAAAAGAAGATCCGCGTTTTCGACAGAGAATGTCATGGGCGGGCGAATTTTCAGAGTATTCTTGTGACGCCCAAGCTTGGAGTGAATGATCCCGCGCTGGCGCATGGCGTTGATGATACGGTCAGTGAATTCACCGGCGGGTTCCTTGGTGTCGTGATCAAGGACCATTTCAGCCCCGAATATCAGCCCCGAGCCGCGTATGTCTCCGATGACGTCATACTTTTCTTTCAAAATATTCAGCCGTTTTCGCGCGTGGTCGCCAACGGATCTGGCATGTGCGACCAGGCTCTGGTCTTCGATCTCTTCCAAAACCGCCATCGCAGCGGCACAGGAGACAGGGTTTCCGCCAAACGTGTTGAAGTACCTATATCCCTTGCGGAATGCCGAAATGATCTCGGAACCCGTGACCACGCCGCCCACTGGATGGCCGTTGGCCATGGGTTTGCCCAAGGTCATGACATCCGGCACAACGCCCAACTTCTGATGCGCCCACATGTGGGTGCCGGTTCGGCCAAAGCCTGATTGCACCTCGTCGCAGATCAACAGGCCCCCGGCCTGGCGGACGACCTTGGCCGTGGGTGCCAGCCAACCGTCCGGGTTGTCGGGAAACCCCTCGTTCAGAAAGTAAGGGCAGAGGATCAATGCGGCAAAACCAATGCCGGCCTTTTCGTGTTCCGCAATCTGTTCCGCCACCGCATCGGCGAATTTTGACCCGTCCGGGTCGGGATGGCGATAGCTGTCGGGCGCGCTGACAAAGCGGAAGTACCGGCCCAGACCGAAGCCGACTGTCGGGATGTTCGATCTGCTCAACTGGCTGACCAGCGCGGTATTGCCGTGATAGGTGGCGTCGGTGCCAATGATCCCTCGTTTTCCGGTCATCGCCTCGGCCATTCGCAGAGCAATGTCATTTGCCTCGGAGCCGGTACAGGTGAGGATGGCCGAATCCAGGGATTCGCCCATCGTTCCGGTCAGTTTTTCCACATAGTCCAGAATCCCGTCATGCAGATACCGGGTGTGCGTGTTGAGCGTGCGCGCCTGACGACAGATCGCCTCGACCACGCGCGGGTTGCAATGCCCCACATGAGGCACGTTGTTGTAGCAATCCAGATACTTGCGCCCGTCCGCATCCCACAGCCAGACGCCTTCCCCTTTCACGAAATGAACGGGCTCGTCATAGAAGGTCGACACATTGGGGCCCAGCAACCGGGCCCTGCGTTCAATGAGTTCCGCAGATTTCGTTGAAAGGGTCATGCGGGCGGCCTTTTCTCAGAGTTTTATCCATGCGGTTTTCAGATCGAAGTATTTCTCGATCGCGTGCAGCGATTTGTCGTGCCCGTTTCCGGATTGGCGAACGCCGCCCAGCGGAACGGTCAGGTCGGCACCGCCATATGTATTGACATGCACAACGCCGGCGCGAACGCCGCCCACCATGCGATGCGCGCGGCTGAGGTTCGAGGTCCAGACACCACCGGCCAGCCCATAAACGGTGGCATTGGCAAGGCGCAGCGCTTCGTCTTCGTCCGCAAAGGGTGTGACGGCCAGAACAGGGCCAAAGACCTCATTTTGGAACAGGGTGTCGGTCTCTTTCACGTTGGCCATTACGGTTGGTGCCATGTAATAGCCTCCGGTCTTTGTCAGGATGCGGTTTCCGCCGGTCCGGCGCTCGGCGCCTTCGGCCTCGGCCTTGGTGACGAAATCCAGATTGGCCTGAAGCTCTGGCAGGCTGTGGACCGCACCGATCTGGCTGTTCAGATCCAGCGGGTCGCCGACGCGAAAGCCTTCGGCGTGGCGGCTGATCTCGGTCACGAAGTCCTCGTAGATCTCTTGCTGGACCAACAGGCGCGATCCGGCGACGCAGACCTGACCAGAGTTGCGGAAGATGCCCGCCGCGGAAACCTTGGCCGCTTCGGCCAGATCAGGGGCGTCGGCAAAAACGATGTTCGGGGATTTGCCGCCCAGTTCAAGATAGCAGCGTTTCAGGTTCGACCGCGCCGAATACTCCAGCAGCCGCCGCCCGGTTGTACCCGACCCGGTAAACACCATGATGTCGACATCCATCGACAGGGCCAGCGCCTCACCCACGACCGAGCCACGCCCGGTCACGACGTTGAACACCCCATCGGGCACTCCGGCTTCTGCGGCAAGCTCGGCAATCTTGAGCAGGCTGAGTGAGGCGCTTTCGGCAGGTTTCAGCACGACGGAATTGCCTGCGGCCAGTGCCGGTGCAATTTTCCAGCTGCCGATCATCAGTGGAAAGTTCCAGGGCACGATGGCCCCGACAACCCCGACCGGAGCGTGATGCACAAGACCCAGAACGTCACCGCTTGTCGGGGCGATTTGTCCGTAGATCTTGTCGATCGCCTCGGCATAATACCGGAAAGTGGCCGCCGCCGAGAGCGCCTCGGCTTTGTAGGCCATGGTGATTTCGGTTCCGTTGTCGCGCACGCCCAGCACGGCCAGTTCAAGCGCGCGGGCTTCGATCAGGTCGGCCAGCTTCAGAAGCACTTTCTTGCGGCCGGCAGGGGCCATGCGCGACCATCGCCCGTCCTCGAAAGCACCGCGCGCCGCGCGCACGGCCATGTCGACATCGGCCGGTGTGCCTTCGGCGATCAGCGCCAGAGGTTGGCCGTTGATCGGAGACAGAACCTGATGCCGGGCCCTGGTTTCGCCATCCTGACTGCGGCCGTTTATGAAATGCCCGCGCGGAGCAATGTCCTGCGCACGCAGCGCATCAATCGAGGATTGGTCCATGGGGTTATCCTTGCTGAGTTGAGTCTTCGTCGAGAACCGGCTGCGGTCTGATACGTTCCTTGTGTTCCTTGATCAGTGAGCGAACGTGCAGCAGAAGGATCCCGAGGATCATGATGAAAAGTATTGCTGCAATCGGTCGGTCGATGAAATCAAGTGGCGACTTCACCCGCGCCATGGCGCTGCGCAGTTTGACTTCCATGATCCCGCCCAGAACCATGCCCAGAATGATCGGAACAATGGGCAGGTTCAGGCGCTTCAGGATCAGCCCGAACACGCCGAACCCGGCGGCAATAGCGCAGTCCGTGACTGAGTTGCGCAGGCTGAATACCCCGACAAAGGACAGCGTCAGGATCATGATCCCCAGAAAGCGCGTCGGGATCTGAATGATCTTCAGCAGCAGGTTGGTCGAGAACAAAAGAAAGACCAGAACGATCACGTTGAGCAGGATCAGCGACATGTACAGCGCCATGACAAAATCCATCTGATCGGCAAAAAGCTGCGGTCCGGGGATCACGTTGTGAACGTAGAAGACGGACAGCATCATCGCGGTCAGCGCCTCGCCCGGAATACCCAGCGCCAGCAGTGGAATCATCGCGGCCCCGGGAACGGCATTGTTGGCCGCCTCGGACGCCACCAGACCTTCGGGTGATCCATCGCCGAATTTGTCCGGGTCCTCAGAGGTTTTCTGTGCGTATGTGTATGACAGGAACTGTGATGTGAATTCGCCTGTGCCCGGTATCATGCCCATGAGCACACCCAGCGATGACGAAACCGTCGCGATGCGTTTCAGGCCCAGCAGCTCTTTGAGGCCCGCGAAGATGCTGCCGCGCACATGGGCTTCACCCGGCGCGTGTTCTTTGTCGACCAGCAACAGCAGCGCCTGACTGATGGCGAACAGCCCAAGAACGACCACGATCAGATCGACACCTGACGAAAGCCAGGTTTGGTCAAAGGTAAAACGTTTGGTGTATTTGACGGGTTCCAGACCGACGGTGCTGAGGAAGATGCCGAAGAACGCCAGCATCGCGGCCGAGAAGGTTTGCCCGCGATGGGCCAGGATCACCAGAAGGATGCCCATGAGTGCGGCCAGAAAAATCTCGCGGCTGCCGAAATGCGGGGCAACCCAGGCCAATACGGGCGACAGGATGATCAGACAGAGGATCGAGAAGATGCCGCCGAAAAACGACGCTGAATAGGCCAGCGACAGGGCTCGGTGGCCCTCCCCGCGCTTGGTCATGGGATAGCCGTCATAGGTGGTCAGTGCGTTGACGGCCGTACCGGGCGTGTTGATCAGGATGGCGGGGATTGCGCCGCCATACATGGACGACCCGTAGATGCCCAACAGAAGGGTCAGGCCGACGATGGGCTCGAACGCGAAGGTGGCGGGCAGCAGGATGGCAATTGCGACAGCGGCGCCGACGCCGGGCAACGCGCCGATGATGACCCCGCCCACCGATCCGATGATCAGTGCCACGACGACCTGCCACTGTGCCAGAATTGCAAAGCCGGAAATCAGATTGTCCATCTTGGCCTCACAAGTAGGTCAGCGCAAAGGCGCGCAGCCCGTCGGGCAGATATTCGTATATCCGACCCGCAGGAATGTTCACCTGAAGCAACGCGCGGAAAACGACTGCCACGACCGCGCCGAAGCCAAGTGCAACGCAAAAAGCCCCGGGCAATCGAAACCCCAATCGTATCGTCAGCAGGGCTGCAAAAAGCATGGTCGATGGCAGGTATCCAAGCCACGGAACCGCCACGACATAGATCAGGAAGTAGGCAACGTATTCGAGGGACATCAACCAGAACGTCACCTCTCGCAACCGTCCGGGAATGCGTGGGGACAGGAAGGAGCCCAGCAAGTGGAGGCCGCTGAACAAAACCATGCCCCAGATCGCGATCTTGGGCCAAAGGGCGGGCTGGGCAAACCACTTGGTTCGTTTGACGGCCTGAGTCTCAGCGCCGATCTGGCTGAGAAGGAACAGGGAGAAGCCGAAGAAAAGGAAGGCAAAGACAATATCGCCAGGACGTCGATACCGTCGGAACATGTCTTGCAGCGTCTTTGCTATCATCTTGGCCTCCTGTTTGAATCAAACAGACCCGGCGTTGTTCGATCTGGCCGGGCCTGTTTCGGATTATTCGCCCAGAATCTCTTCGATCTTGGCGAAAGAGGCTTTGTCCTGCTCGATCTGAGCATTCGAAGCGTCCGGGTCCTGCCAGTAGATCAGGGCGCCCGTTTCCTCAGCCAGCTTTTTGGCCTTGTCCGAGGACAACGCTTTCTGCGCGGCAGCCGAGATCTTTTCACGCGCGTCGGCGGGCGTGTCCTTGTGCACGAACAGCCCGTTCCAAAGGGCCAATGGCAGATCCGGATTGAGTTCCACGATCGTCGGCGTATCCGGAACCAGTGAAATCCGCTCGCCGCCGATGCTGGCAAGGACGTTCACCTGATCAAGGCAGGGAAGGATAAGCTGTAGCGTCGTATTGATGACATCCACGTCGCCTGAGGCCAGCGTGTTGCAATCCAGGGCGTCGAAAGCCGCTTCGCTGGCAAAGTCGAACCCGCTGCTGACCGCAGCTGCAAATGTGACCTGAGTGGGGGGCAGAACCGATCCGAAATGGCCAAGCGCTACGTCATTTTCCTTGCCGTGTTCGGCCAGTTCTTCCCAGCTTGAAAACGGCGCGTCTTTGCTGGCCGCGATGACGAAGGGATAGGTCAGGAAGATACCAATTGGATCAAAAGGATTCGGGTTGAGTTCGGGAATTCCGATTTCGGGGCCGATGACAGGTACGCCGATGACGAATGAGCCGATGGTGTAGCCATCCGCCGGAGCGGTTGCCACCTCGACCGCGCCGGGGAATGGGCCGCCTCCGCCGCCGGGTTTGTTCACGACAGCGGCAGGCACACCGTACATGGCCTGGAATTCGTCGGCGATCATCCGGGTAAGGACATCTTCCAGATCACCCGGAGGCCAGGGGACGACAAAACTTACCGGCTTTTCAGGGTATTCAGCCAGTGCGGCAGTGGCCGAAGCCGCAAAAGCGGCGGCTGTTAGAAATTTCTTCATTGACACCTCCCGATACTGGTTCATTAATTGAACCGCGTTAACAATAATAATGTTGCTTTGTTAAGTTAGTTCTGTCAAGTAATACCTGAGCAAGAGGACCACACGCACATGGGTACAGCCCTTAACGCCTTAAAAATGCTGGACTACTTTTCCAATGCCCGCCCAGAGATCGGGTTGAGTCACCTTGCGCGGTTGTCCGGGCTGAACAAAGCAACGGCATTGCGTCACCTGCGCGCGCTTGAGGAGTTCGGGTTGATCGAACAGAATCCGATGACGAAATCCTATGCGATCGGGCCGGCGGCTTTGCGTTTGGCCGCGCTGCGAGAGATCGCCAGGCCCGGCATTGAGGGCGCGCGCCAAAAGATGCAGGCCGCTATGCAGGTGGTCGGTGAATCCCTGCATCTGTCTTTGCTTGAGAAAACGGGGTTGCAGACGGCGCTTGTGGTGGAAACAACGCAGCACAGTGTCCGCGTCAGTCTTGATCCCAGCGAGATGCTTCCGCTCAATGCAACGGCATCAGGTCTTTGCATGCTCAGTTTCGGGCCGGCTCACCTTTTGGAGCAGTTGGATCAGCACGTGCAGGCACGGTTTACGCAAGCGACGCTTACTGATCCGAAGCTTATCAGGGAACGGGTCGCAAAGATCAGAGTTTCAGGCTGGGCCGACAGCCGTGGCAGTTACGAAGAAGGTGTTTTTGGATATGCCGCGCCGATCTTCGGCATCGATCAGGTCGCATTGGGAACCATCGCGATAGCTGTCCCGGAAACCCGGGCAACCAGCGACCGCCTTCCGGCAATACTGTCCACGTTGCATTCACTTTCGGTTGATCTGACTGCTGGTTTTGGCGGCCAGTTGCCCGACTCCTTTCCAACCGGATTCCACCCGTGACCCCGGGCGGATTCAATACTCGGAGACCCGCGACATGAAAGACTCCAACTTTCTGAAGGAAAACAACGCCCGGTATTTCTGGCACCCGATGGCGCACCCCGCCGACAGCCGGAAGAACCCGCCGACCATTCTCAGCGGTGGTGAAGGGGTCAACATCACTGATGTCGATGGTCACACGGCGCTGGACGCCGTAGGGGGGCTGTGGAACGTCAATCTGGGCTATTCCTGTGAACCGGTGAAACAGGCCATAGCGGATCAGCTGAACGCGCTGCCCTATTACTCGACCTTTCGCGGCACCAGCAACGACAAGGCGATCGAGCTGTCCTATGAGCTGGCCCAGTTCTTCGAGGCCGACGGGCTGACCCGTTCATTCTTTACGTCGGGCGGGTCGGATTCCGTCGAAACTGCGCTGAAGCTTGCGCGTCAATATCACAAGGTTCGGGGTGAAGCAGGGCGCACCAAGTTCATCAGCCTGAAGCAGGGTTATCACGGCACCCATTTTGCCGCCGCTTCCGTCAACGGCAACCAGAAATTCCGCGCGGTGTATGAGCCGATGATGCCCGGCTGTTTTCACGTGCCGGCGCCGTGGACCTATCGCAACCCGTTTGACGAAACCGACCCCGAGCGTCTGGCGCAGCTTTGCGTCAAGGCGCTTGAGGCCGAGATCGCTTTTCAAGGTGCAAACACTGTTGCCGCCTTCATCATGGAGCCGGTGTTGGGCGCGGGCGGTGTGATCCCGCCACACAAGAGCTTCATGCCCATGGTGGGCGAGGTCTGTTCGAAACATGGCATCCTGCTGATCTCGGACGAGATCATCACCGCTTTTGGTCGCACCGGCAGCGAAAGCGGTGCGCGGCACTGGGGTGTTCAGCCCGATATCATGACGACGGCCAAGGCGATCACCAACGGGTATTTCCCTTTTGGCGCGGCCATGATTTCCGGTGCGGTCGCAGAGGTATTTGAAAGCGATACCACGGGCCTGGCATCCGTGGATCAGGGGTACACCTATTCTGGCCATCCGGTCGGGGCGGCCGCGGCCTTGGCCGCCCTGTCCGAGATCAACCGGCTGAGGATCTGGGAAAACGCTGCTGCGCGTGGGGATGAGTTGTTTGACGGCTTGCAAAAGCTGGCCGACAAGCATGACGCTATCGGGGACGTGCGGGGCGGCGAGGGACTGATGTGCGCATTGGAACTGGTTTCGGACCGGGCGACCAAGGCGCCTGTCGCAAAACACCTGCCGCTTCAGGTTCAGAAAGCCGCATATGAAGATGGCGTGATGGTGCGTGTGTCTGGCAACAACATCATTCTGTCGCCGCCGCTGATCGTCACTTCGGAAGACGTGGCCAAAATTCTGTCGGCGCTGGATACCGGTCTTGCCACTTTGTAGGCGGTCAACCGACCCCTTCGGAACCTGGCGGGGTCAGACTTTGATAGCTTGCAGATCCTCGAGCAGGTCCAGCAACTGATCCAGTTTCTCCTTGCCCATCTGCGCTTCGATATTGCTGGAGATCGCAAGTGAAGTGGCCAGGTTTTCCCTGAGGATGGTGCGGCCTGCTTCGGTGATCTTGACCATGGTGCGGCGTTTGTCTTCGCTATCCTGACGGCGGGTAATCTGGCCGTCAGCCTCCATCGTGCGCAAAATGCGGGTCACGCTGGGCAGCAACAGGCACGCCTCGTGCGCGATGGTGCTTTGCTCCACTTCGCCCAACTCGTCCAGAACGCGCAGGATGCGCCATTTCTGCTCGGTCAGTTGAATGCCTTGCAGCATATCCCGGATCGGAGCCATGACGGTTTCGCGGGCACGCAGCAACGCGATCGGAAGGGACCGGGCAGTGCTTTTGGAGTGGCTTTGAGTGTTCATGCGGCCTTCTAGAACGCCGTTTTGGGAATTGCAAAGATTAACAAAGCAATCTCTTGACAGGGGGCGCATTAAAAACTAAACATGTTAACTAATAAAGGAGAGACCATGCCACACTTCCACGTCGAATATTCCGGCAATCTTGAAGACAGGATCGACATGGATGGCCTGTGCGAGTGCATTCGGTCAACGGCGGCCGGGATCGAGACCTTTCCCATGCCCGGCATTCGTGTGCGCGCGACACGGGTCGATCATTACGCCATAGCGGACGGCAACCCGGCGCATGGGTTCATTGATATCTCGATCCGCCTGCGGGCAGGCCGATCCGCGGATGTCAAGGAAGATGCGACACAGCGCATATTCGAGGCGGTCAAAACATATCTGGCGCCGGTTTTTTCACAGCATTCCATCGCGCTCTCGCTTGAGATGCGTGACATCGACCCCAAGCTGTCGCCCAAGGCCGGTACGATCCGCGACCACCTGTCGGCGACCACGCAGGAGACCTGACGCATGAGCGCACTGGACACAAACATCGAAAAGCTGAACGGCTTTCTGGACCGGTTCCGGGAAACGGGCATCCACAACCGTATAGCGGGTGAAGACCGGGACGGATCCGCCGGAGTGTTTCAGTCGGTCTCACCCGTCGACAAATCCGTGATCTGTGATGTTGCCCATGGCACGGCAGATGACATCGACGCGGCAGCCAAGGCCGCCCACGCAGCCTTTGCAGAGTGGCGAGACATGCCCGCCACCCAACGCCGTCGCATCTTGTTGAATGTGGCTGATGCCATTGAAGCGCGCGCCGAGGAAATTGCACTGTGCGAGTGCTGGGACACGGGGCAGACCCTGCGTTTCATGTCAAAGGCAGCTTTGCGCGGGGCAGAGAACTTCCGGTATTTCGCGGATCAGGTGATTCAGGCGCGGGATGGGCAGCACCTGAAGTCTCCGACGCTGATGAATGTGACGACCCGTGTGCCGATTGGCCCGGTTGGCGTGATTACCCCGTGGAACACGCCGTTCATGCTGTCGACCTGGAAGATAGCACCGGCCCTGGCTGCGGGTTGCACGGTGGTTCACAAACCCGCCGAGGATTCCCCTCTGACGGCCCGTCTTCTGGTGGAAATCGCCGAGCAGGCAGGGCTGCCCAAAGGTGTGCTGAATACGGTCAACGGGTTTGGCCCCGACGCTGGCAAGGCTTTGTGCGAGCATGCGCTGATCAAGGCCATTGCCTTTGTGGGCGAAAGCCGTACCGGCAGTCTGATCGTCAAGCAAGGCGCAGATTCCCATAAGCGCAACCATTTGGAACTGGGTGGAAAAAACCCGGTTGTCGTGTTTGATGATGCGGATCTGGACCGTGCTTTGGATGCCGTGATCTTCATGATCTATTCGATCAATGGCGAGCGCTGCACCTCGTCTTCGCGGCTTTTGGTGCAGGACACGATCAAGGAAGACTTCGAAGCCAGATTGATTGAGCGCGTCAACAACATCAAGGTGGGGCACCCCTTGGACCCCGAGACCGAGATCGGGCCGTTGGTGACCGAAGAACACTACACCAAGGTCACGAGCTATTTCGACATCGCCAAGGAAGATGGCGCAACTGTCGCCGCTGGCGGCGTCACGGTGGGGGATGCGGGCTATTTCGTCCGGCCGACCCTGTTCACCAATGCCACCAACCAGATGCGCATTGCGCGTGAAGAGATATTTGGCCCTGTCCTGACCTCGATCCCGTTCTCGACCGAGGATGAGGCGCTGGAGATCGCCAACGACACGCCATATGGCCTGACCGGCTATGTCTGGACCAATGATCTGACCCGCGCGCTTCGGTTTACAGACAGGCTGGAGGCTGGAATGATCTGGGTGAATTCCGAGAACGTGCGTCACCTGCCCACGCCGTTCGGTGGGGTCAAGGCGTCCGGCATTGGCCGGGATGGCGGCGACTGGAGCTTTGAATTCTATATGGAACAGAAACATATCGGCTTTGCCACCGGTCAGCACAAGATCATGCAGTTGGGTAAATAGATCACGCGGGCCGACCCCGGCCGGGGCAAGCCCATTACACGAGGAGGAATTGCCATGGGAAAGATAGTACAGGCCGCAAAGATCACGCATGTACCCAGCATCTGGATGTCCCACACGATGCAAAAGTACAAGGGCATCCGGCAATCCGCCATTGATGGATATGCACGCCTGCGTCAGGACGCGATCGACCGCGGGGTCGAGACGTTCATCGTGTTCGACACCCATTGGATCACCAATCAAGGGTTTCACCTGAACACGAAGGAACATCACAAGGGCCGGTTCATAAGTCACGAACTGCCGCATATGTTGGCGGATATGGAGTTCGACTATCGCGGCGATCATGAACTTGGGGAAACCATCCTTGACGTTCTGCGCGAACGGGGAGAGCGGGCGCTGGGCCATTCGCACCCCGACATGGGCATGGAATACGGCACCCTGCTGCCGATGCATTTCATCAATGATGGCGTGAATGCCCGGGTTTTGCCGGTGGCGGTCAATCAATTCTCGTCGATTGCGGAAAACCGGGCCTGGGGCGAAGCCATTGCCGAGGGTATCCGACGTTCGGACCGCAATGTATCCATTCTGGCGTCCGGCTCGCTCAGCCACGACTTTACACCGAATGAACGCTCGGTCGACGGGCTGAATGCCGTGAATGGCGAGTTCAACCGCCAGATGGACATGCGCGTTCTGGAGCTGTGGCAGCAGGGCCGATTTGAAGAGTTTCTGGAAATGCTGCCGGACTATGCAAAAAAATGCACCGGTGAATGCGCCATGAATGACACTGCCTTGCTGTTTGGTGCGTTGGGGTGGGGAAGCTACAAGGGTGAGATCGACATTTACACCCCGTATTTCGGCAGCTCTGGCACCGGTCAGGCCAATGTCAGCTTTTCGGTGTGACGCACGCAACGGAACAAAAGGGTTTGGCGGTGATCCCGTCACAAAGGAAAGTCAGTAGATGAACTGGGACGCGTTTTCGTATTGGGGTCAGCACATCTCGAAATGGGCGGCGGATTATCACAAGACACTTGCTGAGCGTCCCGTGCGGGCGCAGACCGCGCCGGGGGAAATCGCGGCCCAGCTTGTTGCAACTCCACCCGAGACAGGCGAGCCGATGGACGCCATCATGGCCGATTTCGAACGGATCGTGATGCCGGGCATCACCCATTGGCAGCATCCGCGCTTTTTTGCGTATTTCCCGGCCAACGCTGCACCCCCGTCCATGTTGGCCGAGATGCTGGTGACGACCATCGCGGCCCAATGCATGTTGTGGCAGACCTCGCCTGCCGCGACCGAGGTCGAGGGCGTCATGGTCGACTGGCTGCGGCAGGCCGTCGGATTGCCCGAGGGTATGACCGGCGTCATACAGGACAGCGCCTCTTCGGCCACCTTGTCGGCGGTACTGACCATGCGGGAACGGGCCACCGGCTTTACCGGCAACCGGGAAGGCCTGAACGCCAAGGGGGCGCTGCGGATCTATTGTTCCGATCAGGTGCATTCGTCGATTGACCGGGCATGCTGGGTTGCCGGGATCGGTCAGGACAATCTGGTCAAGTTGCCCACGCAGGGGCCGAATTTCGGGATTGTTCCCTCGGCGCTTGAGGCCGCCATTATGAATGACGTCGCCGCCGGACATATCCCGGCCGGGATTGTTGCAATTACCGGTGGCACAGGTGTGGGGGCCTGCGATGATCTGATGGCCGTGGCTGATATCGCCCAAAAATACGACCTTTACACCCATCTTGACGCCGCCTGGGCGGGTTCGGCCATGATCTGCCCCGAATTCCGCAGGGCTTTGTGGCAGGGCGCCGACCGCTATGACAGCATCGTCTTCAACCCGCACAAGTGGATGGGTGCGCAATTCGATTGTGCGATGCAGTTCCTGAGGGACGCCACGCCGCAGCTCGATACGCTGAAAATCGAGCCGGAATACCTCAAGACGACCGGAGCCGAGGTGACGAATTACTCGGAGTGGACCATCCCGCTGGGCCGCAGGTTCCGGGCGTTGAAAATCTGGTTCCTGTTGCGGTCATACGGGTTGGAGGGATTGCGCGAACGCATCCGCAACCATGTGGCATGGGCCGGTGAACTGGCGGAAAAGATTGGTGCGATCGAGGGGTTCGAGATCACAACCGGCCCTATCCTCAGCCTGTATTCCTTCCGCTGCCCAGGGGACGATGCTCAGCAGCAGCGTCTGGTGGACGCGCTGAATGACGATGGCCGGATTTACCTGACGCAGGGCATGTTCGACGGCCGCAAGATCATCCGCTTTCAGGTCGGGCAGTTCGATACCACCCGCGACGACGTGTTGATGGCTGCGGACGTGATCCGGGACGTGTGGGAGACCATGAAATGAGGTTTGCCACTTTCGTATCGGGCGAAGAACGTTTCTTCGGGGCAATCACCGACGGTGGTGCCATTGCCTTGAACCAGGAATTCCCGGAACACGACAGCCTTTATGAGGTGATCGCGGCCGGGGCGTTCGATCAACTGGCAGAGGCGGCCGGGGGGAAACCTGTCACCCATCCCGATTTCATCTACGACATGGTGATGCCGGACGCGCGACGTATCCTTTGCGTCGGGGTGAACTTTCCTGACCGGAACGCAGAATACAAAGATGGCAGCGCGCAACCCAAATACATGTCCCTGTTTCCGCGTTTCGCCAGTGGCTTTACAGGCCATGACCGGCCTCTGATCCGCCCGCCGGAAAACCACACGCTGGATTACGAAGGCGAAGTGGCCATCGTGATTGGCAAGGCTGGCCGACGCATTCCACAGGAAGACGCGTATGATCACATCGCCGCGCTGACGTTGTGCAATGAGGGAACCATTCGGGACTGGGTTCGGCACGCCAAGTTCAATGTCACACAAGGCAAGAACTGGGACAGGTCCGGGGCCATTGGCCCGTGGCTGGTTCCGTTCACGGATGTGGCTCAGCTGGATGAGGCGCGTCTTCAAACCCGCGTGAATGGCGAGCTGCGTCAGGATGATACGCTGAACCGCATGATGTTCCCGATCCGGCGCGAGATCGAATATATCTCGACTTTCATGACGCTTCAGCCCGGCGATATCATTGTGACCGGTACACCGACCGGGGCGGGCGCGCGGTTCGACCCGCCGAAATACCTGGCACCCGGTGATGTGGTCGAGGTCTCGGTCGACGGTATCGGTACTCTGCGAAACACGGTTGAGGATGAAATAGTATGACGCCCGAAGACCATGCGCGCGCGGCCGCTGATCTGTTGCAGGCGGAACGAACGCATGAACAGATTGGCCTGCTCAGCCTGCGCCACCCCGAGATAGGCATGGATGACGCTTACGAGGTGCAGAAAGCCATCTGTCGCCAGAAACTGTCCGAAGGGCGCAAGGTGATCGGGTGGAAGATCGGCCTGACTTCGAAAGCCATGCAATACGCGTTGAACATCGATATTCCTGACAGTGGAATTCTGTTTGACGACATGGTGTTTGCACAGGGTGCCACCGTTCCGGCCGGGCGTTTCATTCAGCCGCGGATTGAGGCCGAAATTGCCTTTGTCATGAAATCGGCCATAGGCGGGGAAAACGTGTCCCGCGCAGATATCATCGCGGCGACGGATTATGTCGCGCCGTCCATCGAAATTCTGGATACGCGGATTCAACGGGTGGATCCCGAAACCGGCGCGGTCCGCACGGTTTTTGACACGATCAGTGACAATGCCGCCAATGCCGGTATCGTTTTGGGCAACGATCGCCACAGGGTGGATGCCTTTGATCTGCGATGGGTTGGCGCGCTGACCTTCCGCAATGGCGAGATCGAAGAAACCGGTCTGGGTGCGGGGGTGCTGAACGATCCGGTCGAAAGCGTCGTGTGGCTGGCGCGTCGCATGGCGCAATACGGTCAGAGCATCGCGCCGGGCCAGGTCGTTCTGTCCGGCAGCTTCATCCGCCCGGTCGAATGCCCCCTGGGAACAGAAATCCACGCGGATTTCGGACCGTTCGGCTCAGTCGATATCAATTTCGCCTGAAAGGAGCGCCAATGCCTGCGCCAATCAATACGTTCAAGGCCGCGCTGACGTCGGGAACCCCTTTGATCGGGTGTTGGATCGGCTTGGCCAATGCCTATACCGCCGAGATCGCCGCAACCGCGCAGTTTGACTGGCTGCTGGTCGACGGAGAGCATGCGCCAAACGATCTGCGCTCGATCCTCGAGCAGGTAAGGGTGATTGAAGGATCTGGCAGTACACCCGTCGCCCGCCTGCCGATTGGCGAAACCTGGTTGATCAAGCAATATCTCGATGCCGGTGTGCAGAACATACTGGTGCCGATGGTGGAAAGCGGCGATCAGGCGCGCGAACTGGTGCGGGCCGTGCAGTATCCACCTCGTGGCGTTCGGGGCGTAGGTTCCGCTTTGGCGCGGGCTTCGCGTTTTGCGGCTATCCCGGATTATCTGAAAACGGCGGACGAGCAGATCTGTCTTTTGGTGCAGGTCGAAAACAGGCTTGGGCTGGAGGCGCTGGACGACATACTGGCGACCGACGTCGATGGGGTGTTCGTCGGCCCGTCGGATCTGGCCGCAGATATGGGCCATATCGGCGATGCCGGGCACCCGGACGTGATCGAGGCCGTTCTTGATGCCATCCGGCGCATCGTTGCGGCAGGCAAGCCGGCAGGGATATTGTCACTGGACCCGGTCATGCAGCGAAAATGCCTGGATCTGGGGGCAACATTCGTGGCCACGGACATCGATGTGACTTTGTTCGCCAAGGCAATCCGGGCCGCTGCTACTGATGGGCTCAGCCTGCTGCCCGATCAGGTGGCTTCGGGAATCGCACAGACAGGCGCGGCGTCGAAATACCTGCAACAGCTTTGCAAACACTGGTCGCGCAAGGCTCAGGTAACATTTGATGAAACGCAAGGCAGCGTGAGCTTTCCGGACGGGAACCGCGTCACGCTTTCGGCAGGTGATACCAGCCTGACCGTAACCGCCGCCACCCGGGCGCGCGGTGATCTGGCCCGATGGCAACAGGTCATCGAGGCTCATCTGGCGCGTTTTGCGTTTCGGGAAGAGTTCCGCATTGATTGGTCAGGATGAGGAAAACACGTTGCGGCCCTGAATCCGGCTCTGTGGCAACAGGACAAAGGCAGGCACACCTGCGTTGGATTTGAAACGGTTTTGCCCGAAAGGCCACAACTAGAGCTTGTGGATACCATGGACGGTCAGCGTACTGACCAGATCGGCATAGTCTTCGCGGGCTTTGGGGCCCGCGCCGGTGTTCCACATGTAATACCAGTTCAGCATCCCAAAAACTGACATCGTGGTGCCGCGCAGCTTGTCCTTGTCATCATTGAAGGCTGTCGGGGCCAGCTCTTTCAGGATGTCGCGCACAAAATTTACCAATTCCAGCTGATACCCGCGCAGAAGTTTCTGCTGTTCCTCGGTCAAGGCGCTCATGCCGCTGATCTGCACCCGGTGTTCGTCATCTGCGCCTTGATAGGCAAACAGGATTTCGCGCACCGCTTTCCGCAGCTTCTGTTCAGACGTAAGACCGTTCAGATCCACATTGCAGATACGGTCGCGAAGCTCGCGCAGGTAGGTTTCTAGGATGTCATACAAGATGGCATCCTTGCTGTCGTAATAGTGGTAGATGTTTGCCTTGGAAATCCCGCACTCTTTTGCCAACAGGGTCATCGAGGCGCGATCAAACCCTTGGTCGGCGAACACTTTGGCGGCCATTTTCAGGATTTGCTTCCGCTTCTGGTCGTGATCTTTGGCGATTGTACGGGCCACGGCTTATTCCTTATCGCGATTGTCGACGACGCGCTTCGCCTTGCCCTGAGAGCGTTCGACGTCGCCGGGGTCACCTACAACAATCTCCGTTGAGACGCCAACGACGTCCTTGATCCGCTTGGTCAGCATCCGTGCCGCGGCCGTCTTGGACAGTTCGTCGGTGGAATCCGGGGACGATTCAACATAAACCCGCATGGCGTCCATGCGGCCAGATTTGTACAGCTCTATCTGATAATAAGGGGCAAGGCCCCCCGTTGCCATGACCTGTTCTTCAATCTGGCTGGGAAAGACGTTGACCCCGCGCAGGATCATCATGTCGTCGCTGCGACCGGTGATTTTGGCCATCCGGCGCATGGATCGTGCTGTCCCCGGCAGCAGGCAGGTCAGATCGCGCGTGCGATAGCGGATCATCGGCAAACCTTCCTTGGTCAGGGTCGTGAACACCAACTCGCCGGTTTCGCCATCGGGCAGGACCTCTCCGGTCGTGGGATCAATGATTTCAGGCAGGAAGTGATCTTCCCAGATCACCGGGCCATCCTTGGTTTCAACGCATTCATTGGCCACCCCGGGCCCCATGATTTCGGACAGGCCATAGATGTCGACCGCATGCATATCAAACGCATCCTCGACTTCGGCGCGCATGGCGTCCGTCCAGGGCTCGGCACCGAACACGCCAACCTTCAGCGAGCTTTCACGCGGGTCGAGCCCGGCCTTGTGGAACTGTTCAAGGATATTGAGCATATAGGAAGGTGTAACCATGATCCCGTCGGGCCGGAAATCGTTGATCAGGTTGACTTGCTTTTCGGTTTGCCCGCCGGACATGGGGACGACGGTCGCGCCAAGCCGCTCGATCCCGTAATGTGCGCCAAGACCGCCGGTGAACAACCCGTAACCATAGGCATTGTGCACCATGTCCCCCTTGCGCAACCCCGATGCGCGCAGGGACCTTGCGCCCAGATCCGCCCAATTGTCGATGTCGTTTTTGGTGTAGCCCACCACCGTCGGCTTGCCCGTCGTACCGGACGAGGCGTGCAGACGAATGATCTGGCTGCGTGGAACGGCGAACAGGCCGAACGGATAGTTGTCACGCAGATCATTCTTGTACGTGAACGGAAACTTCGCCAGATCCGAAAGCAGCTGAAGATCGTCGGGATGCACACCGGATTCGTCAAACCGTTGCTTGTACATCGGAACGTTCTCGTAGGCGTGGCGAACGGACCATTTGAGGCGTTCAAGCTGCGTCGCGCGGATTTCGTCGATCGAGGCGATCTCGATCGGGTCCAGATCCGCTTTGTTTGGGGAAAGGTCTTCCATCGCGTCACTCCTCCAGTCGCGAAGCTATTCCTGAAAATTCTGCCCGCCGACCGCGCGGGACATTCCGCGAAACTCGGCGATCAGGGTGTTGTCTTGGTTGGTGACGTGCACGTCATAGATGCCACTGCGGCCGGTGACGGCAACCTCTGTCGCGGTTGCGGTCAGATGGTCCCCTTTTTTTCCGGGCGCGAGGTAGCTCATCATCGTATGCTGGCCGACGGTTGCCACGTTGCGGCTGTTGCAGGCGAAGGCAAAGGCGCTGTCGGCCAGGGCATGAGTGACGCCCCCGTGGCAAATGCCGTGCCCGTTGCAGTGATGGTCCCCGACTGTCAGGGTCAGAACTGCACGGCCTTCGTCGACTTCGACCAGATCCATCCCGAACCATTTGCTGGCTTGGTCATTCGCCCACATCGCTTCAGCGGATTTCGTGGCACGTTCCTTGGGTGTCATCATCAGCGTCCCTGGAAATTCGGTGTCCGCTTTTCAAGAAAACTGGATACGCCTTCGGCGTAATCCGCGCTTTCCCCGCAGGTCTTCATTGCGTCTGCTTCGATCTCAAGCTGATCCGAGAGCGACGTGGTGGCAGCGGTTTGAATGCACTGTTTTGTCAGCCCGAGCCCGAGGGTTGGGCCGTTTGCCAATTGCGCGGCAAGTGCGCGCGCTTCGGTCATCAATTGATCATCGGCCACCGCCTTCCAGATCAGCCCCCAATCTTCGGCTTGCTTGGCCGGAAGGGGTTGGGCTGTCAGGGCCAGCCCCTTGGCGCGCGCCTCGCCCAACAGGCGCGGCAAGTGCCAACTGCCGCCCGTGTCGGGAATCAGGCCCACCTTGGAAAAGCTCTGAATGAATTTTGCACTTTCCGCGGCCAGAACCATATCACAGGCCAGCGCCAGATTTGCACCCGCCCCGGCGGCTACTCCGTTCACGGCGCAGATCACCGGGATATTCACTGACCGGATCAACCGGATAAGAGGGGCATAGAATCTGCGTACCGTTTTGCTTAAATCCGGCGGGCCATCCATTTTCGACGGGTCGCGATCGCCGAGGTCCTGACCGGCACAAAAGCCTCGTCCGGCACCGGTCAGCAATATCGCGCGGGCCCCGCCGTCGCGCGCGGCTTTCAGCGCATCCTGTAGCGCCAGGTGCATTTCTTCATTGAACGAGTTCAGCTTGTCCGGGCGGTTCAGGGTGATTTCGGCCCAGTTCCCGTTGTCTTGTACAAGAATCGTATCGCTCATGACTGTCTCATCTGGTCTCGTTTCAACTTAATCATTGCATTAACCGAACGGTTGGTCAATATATAAACCCGAACCGAATCTGAACCGATCAAAGGGATTGCAAATGTCGCAGTCGTCGCTGGTGAGCGTTGAATTTAAGGGCGACGTGGCGTGGGTCACCATTGGCAACCCGCCGGTAAACGCGACGTCGACAGGAGTTCGCCAAGGGCTGACTGACGCCGTTGATGCGGTCAAGGGGGCGCGGGTGGCGGTGCTGTGTTGCGCTGGAAAAACCTTTGTCGCAGGCGGCGACATGTCCGAATTCGATGCGCCGCCGGTCGAGCCGCACTTGCCCGACGTGGTTCAGAAAATCGAAGACAGCGAGGTTCCGTTCATTGCCTGCATGCATGGCAACGTGCTGGGTGGTGGGTTCGAAATCGCCATGGCCTGTGCGTGGCGGATCGCAGCGCCGGGAACGGGTTTTGGTCTGCCGGAAGTCAATGTGGGCTTGATCCCCGGGGCAGGGGGCACACAACGATTGCCGCGTCTTGTCGGGATGCAGGCTGCAATTGACATGGCTTGTTCGGGCAAAATTTTCAAGGCAGAGACACTGGCCGAGCTTGGCGGCGTCGACCGCGTCGCCGAAGACCCCAGGGCTGCTGTCCTGGAGTTGATTGCCGACCTGCCCGAACGCCCAATACCTGTCAGCCAGCGTGCTGTGGCGGAATTTGCGCCGGATCTGTTGGAGACGAGCCGCGAGGCTTTGAAGAAACGCGCCAAGGGTCAGAAATCACCGTTGGAAAACCTGACGGCGCTTGGTTGGTCGGTTGAGCCATTTGCCACCGCACAACCGAAAGAGCGCGCGCGCCATCTGGAGTTGCGCCAAAGCCCGGAAAGCCGCGCTTTGCGCTACGCGTTTTTTGCTGAACGTGCCGTGTCCAAACCTTCGTTGATCAAAGGCGTGGCCGCCCGTGACATAACACGGATCGCCGTTGTCGGAGGTGGGTTGATGGGGGCAGGGATCGCAACTGCGGCCCTGAGCGGCGGGCTGTCCGTGACGTTGATCGAGCGAGACGCTGACGCCGCGGCCGCAGCGCACAATCGGGTCGAGGGTCTGCTGCAAGGCGCGGTCAAGAGAGGCAAGATGTCCGAGGCGCAGCTTCGGGATCGCCTTGCTGCGTTTCGTGCGGTGAACAGTTATGCAGGCGCTGCGGATGCCGAACTGGCGATCGAGGCCGTCTTTGAAGACCTGCCCGTCAAGCAACAGGTATTTGACGAGCTGGCAAGGCATATGAGCAGCGATGCGATTTTGGCCACCAATACGTCCTATCTGGACCCGCGCGAAATTTTCGCGGACGTCGGCAATCAGGCCCGATGCATCGGGCTGCATTTCTTCAGCCCGGCCCATGTCATGAAACTGCTCGAGGTCGTGGTAGCTCCGCAAACCTCTGCTGAAGTGGTCGCAACCGCGGTCGCGCTTGGGAAGAAGCTTCGCAAGGTTTCGGTGCTGTCGGGTATCTGCGATGGGTTCATTGGCAACCGCATGTTGGCCGCCTATCGGCGCGCGGCCGATTATCTGCTGGCAGATGGGGCGCTTCCCTATCAGGTGGACCGTGCAATGCGGGCGTTCGGGATGCCCATGGGGCCTTACGAGCTTCAGGACCTGACCGGTCTTCAAATTGCCTGGGCGAACCGCAAACGCAATGCCGCCAACCGCGACCCGAACGAACGTTATGTCACCATCGCGGACCAGCTTTGTCAGCGTGAGCGTTTCGGCCAGCGTGTCGGCAAAGGGTGGTACCGCTACGAAGAGGGCAGTCGTGATCCGGTTCGTGATCCCGAAGTTGAGGCATTGATCGAAGCTTATTCCGACCAGCAGGGCATCACCCGCAGGGATTTTTCGGACGAGGAAATCTGTTCGCGGTTGCTGGCGGTCTTGGCCAACGAGGGCGCTTTGATCATTGAAGAGGGGATCGCGGAAAACGCCGAAGCTGTCGATATGGTTCAAATCCATGGATATGGCTTTCCCCGCTGGAGAGGAGGACCGATGAACTATTGCAACGAAATCGGCATCAGCCGGTGCGCCGCAAATATGCTAACCGTAGTGAAAGAAAGCCCAGGTTCGTGGCGCCTCGCGGGCCAATTGGAAAACAATTAACATGTTGATGGTTACAAAAGTGACCATTAACGCATTCTCGAGTCATGTTTCACAGGGAGGAGACAAAACCATGAAGTTCACCAAGTTGAGCACTCTTTTGGCCTCGGCCGCGCTGGCTGTTTCGGGCACAGTGGCGCTGGCGGCGGATTATACGCTGACGATTTCCAGCTGGGCACCGCCGACCCACGGCATCAACGCGAAGATGTGGCCGAAATTCGTGGAAATGGTCGAAGAAGCCACCGACGGCAAAGTCACTGCTGAACTGAAGCTGGGAATTGCCCCGCCGCCGGCGCAGATGGATCTGATCATGGATGGCGCGGCGGATGCGTCGATCATCTTCCATGGTTACCAGCCCGGTCGTTTCGTCACCACCAAGATGATTGAGCTGCCCGGATATGAGGGCTCGGCCGAAGCGGCTTCGGTCGCGTATTGGCGTACATACGACAAGTATCTCAAGGCAGCGGACGAACATCGCGGTGTGAAAGTGATCGCCCTGCACACACACGGCCCGGCACAGCTTCATTCCAGCAGCTCCGTGACCAACCTCGACGAGGTATCAGGCCTCAAGGTGCGTATCCCGGGTGGTGTGGGCGGAGATGTCGGCACGGCGCTGGGCGCAACCGGAATCCAGGTTCCCGCGCCGAAAGTATACGAGACACTCGCGTCGAAAGCTGCTGATGGTGTGGTTATGCCATTTGAATCCCGTAAGGGTTTCAAGCTGACTGAAGTGGCGCAGAACGTATATGAAGTTCCGGGTGGCCTGTATCGCGGTTCATTTGCATTCATCATGAACGAAGACACTTTTGCGGATCTTCCCGCCGATGTGCAGGCCGCTTTGGAAGAAAAGGTCTTCGGCGAACCGCTGAGCCGCGAAATCGGTAAAATCTGGGATGAGATCGACGCGATCGGCCGTGAGGCGACCGAACAGACCGAGGGCAACGCGATTAATGCAGCCTCTGCTGAAGATCTGGAAAAGTTCAACGCGATTGCTGCCGATGTGCGCGCCAAGGTCATCGAAGAGGTCAATGGCACCGGTGTTGATGCGCAAGCCGCTTATGACATGATCGTTAACGAAATGGCTGCCCAGTAACACAGCCCGGCTGGCGAGGTTGACCCGCCAGCCATCTTCACCCGTTGGGGGCCAATCATGCAATCTATCGTGACCTTCGCGCGTCGCGTCAGTATCATTCCGACGGTGCTGGCCTGTGTGGCGCTGTTCATCCTGATGGTGATGACCTTTTTTGACGTCATCCTACGCTCAGTCTTCAATGCTCCGATCGAGGCGGCAACCGAACTGACGCGGATTCTGATGGCGATCCTTGTGTTCTCGGTTCTGCCGATGATTTCGGCCGGGAAAGGGCAAATCGCCGTTGACCTGACCGATGGAATTTTTTCCCGCCTGCGGCTGAGCAGGGCACGCGATGCAATTGTCTATCTGGTGTCTGGCATCATGCTGATCTGGCCGATTCAGCGCGTTTGGGTTCTGGCTGAACGTGCACGGGATTACGGGGACGTCACCGAATACCTGTCGATCCCTGTCTTCTATGTCGGCTGGTTCATCGCCGCCTTCACTGCAATAACGGCCGTTGCGATGGTCATCACCGGTCTTTTGCACATTTTTGCCCCCCAAACCTTGTCGGAGCACGCCTGATGACTGCCGCACTGATCGGTTTCGCCCTTGTCCTGGTTCTTGTGTTGGTACGCTTGCCCATTGTGTTTGCGATGGGCCTCGTGGGGACGCTTGGGTTCGCATATGAACGCGGTGGCAGCATCCTGTCCGAGCGCGGGCTGAAGGCCGCCATGTCGATGGTGGGTCGCCAGATTACCGATACGGCACAGGACTATGGCCTTTCGGTCGTGCCACTGTTCATCCTCATGGGTCTGTTCGTGAACAAGGGCGGGCTCGCGCGCGAATTATACGCGGTTTCAAACGCCTTCCTGGGCCACTTCCGAGGTGGTATCGCCATGGCGACGGTTGCCGCGTGCGGCGGCTTTTCGGCCATTTGCGGTTCCTCGCTGGCAACGGCTGCGACCATGTCCAAAGTCGCGATGCCCGAGATGCGCCGGTACCGCTACGCGGATGAGTTGTCGACCGCGTCGATTGCCGCCGGTGGCACGCTGGGTATCCTGATCCCACCGTCGGTCATTTTGGTGATCTACGGCCTGTTGACCGAAACATCGATCGGCAAACTCTTCGTTGCGGGCATAATTCCCGGTGTACTTGGTATCCTCTTCTATCTGTTCGCGGTGCGCTGGACCGTTTGGCGCAGGCCCGAGGCCGGCCCCGCCGGTGAACGCCACGGCTGGGGCGAACGCCTGTCGGCCCTGCGCTCGGTCTGGGCGGTGTTGCTGTTGTTCTTCCTGGTGATCGGCGGCTTGTACGGAGTGTTCGATTTCCATCCTTTGAACCTGACCTTCAGCCCGACCGAAGCCGCTGGTATGGGCGCGATGGGGGCGTTCCTGATCGCATTGTCGCGCGGCGGGCTGACCCTAAGATCGACCTTTGAAGTGCTGAAGGAAACCAGCTTCACCGCCGCAGCGCTGTTCTCGGTTCTGATCGGCGCGCAGATCTTCTCGAATTTCATCAACCTAGCCGGTCTGCCCGAAGCGTTGATCGCCTTGGTCACCGCATATGAGGTGGAGCCCTTCGTCGTGATCCTGATGATCCTCGGGATCTACATCATTCTGGGATGCGTCTTTGAATCGCTGTCGATGCTGTTGCTGACGGTTCCGATCTTTTTCCCTCTGGTCACGTCACTGGGATACGATCCGATCTGGTTCGGCATCGTTGTCGTCGTCGTGACCGAGATCAGTTTGATCACGCCGCCCGTGGGTCTGAACGTGTTCATTCTGAAAGGCGTGGTCGGGGACGTATCGACCGGAACAATCTTCAAGGGGGTCACACCGTTCTGGGTGGCAGACATCTTCCGTCTGGCTCTGATCGTTCTGGTGCCTTGGCTGGTTCTGGTCCTTCCCGAACAAATGGGAGCGATGGGTCACTAATGTTCTCTCTGACTGCGCTTTCGGACGGGTTTCATGCGGATCCCTATCCAACCTACGCCGCGTTGCGCGAAGACACGCCCGTCTGCTGGCAGCCCGATGGTTCGGTGGTCCTGTCGCGGTATGACGATCTGGATCTGGTGTACCGGGATACCGAGCGTTTCATTTCGGATAAAAAGGCGGTTTTCGGCCCCAAATACGGTATCGATAGCCCGCTGTACGAACACCATACCACCAGCCTTGTGTTCAACGATCCGCCCCTGCATACCCGCGTCCGCAAGGTCATGGTCGGCGCTATGAACCCACGGGCGCTGGCGCAGATGGAACCGGGCCTGATTGAACTTGTGGATGGGCTGCTGGACGAGATGCAGGCCAAGGGCTCGGTAGAGTTGATCGAGGATTTCGCCGGTGCCATCCCGATCGAGATCATCGGCAACCTGCTTGGCATTCCCAGATCGGAACGTGGCCCTTTGCGGGATTGGTCTTTGGCTATTCTGGGCGCTTTGGAACCCCAATTGACGCCCGAGCAGGAAGAGTGGGGCAACCGGTCGGTATCTGATTTCAAGGACTATCTTCGGCATGTCATCGAAGATCGCCGGGCCATCCCCGGAGATCCTGCGACGGATGTCCTGACACGGTTGATGCAGGATGACACCGACGGTGGCTTGACCGAGGTCGAGCTGTACCAGAACTGCATCTTCATTCTGAACGCAGGGCACGAGACCACCACCAACCTGATCGGCAACGCATTGGAACTGTTGGAACAGCACCGCGACAAGCGGGCCGATCTTCTGGCCAATCCGGATCTGATCAACACGGCAGTGGACGAGTTTCTGCGGCTGGAAAGCCCAAATCAGTTTGGCAATCGTCTGACCACCGAAGATGTAACGTTCCACGGTCAGACCATTCCGGCCGGTACGGACATTCACCTGTGTATCGGCGCGGCCAATCGCGATCCGCGGCAGTTTGAACAACCTAATGAGGTTGTATTGGATCGGCGCCCCAACAAGCATCACGCGTTTGCCGGAGGTCCCCATACCTGCGTCGGCCTGACCCTTGCCCGTATGGAGGGGCGCGTGGCCGTCGGACGGTTTCTTACGCGATTCCCGACCTATCGCATCACTGACGGCGCCGAACGGGGCGGGCGCATCCGGTTTCGGGGTTTCGCGCGACTGCCAGCGCAAGTCTGAGATGTGCGGTTTGGGTGACAATTCGCCAATTTATTGACCGACCGTACGGTTTATATTATGATTTCGTGAGACGGGCATATGGCCGCGCGAAGTTCACACAACAAATGAGGAGACGCTCATGACAATCCAACAGATTTCCAGCTTCGCGGCCGGTGAATGGGTTGCGCCCGGTGCGGGTGCCCGCAATATTACAAGCGCAGTCACCGGCGAGGTGATCGCCACGGCCGGCAATAGCGCGTTGGATGTGCAGGGGATGCTGGACTATGCGCGCAATGTCGGCGGGCCGGCGCTGCGGCAGATGACGTTCCACCAGCGGGCCAAGATGCTCAAGGCGCTGTCCGTTCGTTTGGGTCAGCACAAACAGGAAATGTATGACCTGTCTTTCAGCACAGGTGCGACCCAGTCCGACCACTTGATCGACATAGACGGTGGTATCGGCACGATGTTCGTCTTCGCTTCGAAAGGTCGACGCGAGATGCCGGACGGATATGTCTATCTGGACGGTGAGGTCGAGCAGTTGTCGCGCAATGGCACTTTTCTGGGGCAGCACATCTGCACCCCGTTGCATGGGGTGGCGGTTCACATCAACGCGTTCAACTTTCCTGTCTGGGGGATGTTGGAAAAGCTGGCTCCAACCCTTCTGGCAGGCGTTCCGGCCATCGTAAAACCGGCGACGAACTCGTGCTACGTCACCGAACTATGCGTCCGGCTGATGCTGGACTCCGGCATTTTGCCTGCGGGCGCGTTGCAGCTGGTTTCGGGTGGTCTGGGCGATATGCTGGACCGTCTGACCATGCAGGACGTGGTCAGTTTCACCGGATCCGCGGAAACGGCGTCGAAACTGCGTTCCAACCCGGTCATCCTGGAGAATTCTGTTCGTTTCGTAGCCGAGCAGGACAGTCTGAACTGCTCGATCCTGGGCCCTGATGCCGAGCCCGGAACGCCGGAATTCGACCTTTTCGTCAAAGAAGTCCAGCGCGAGATGACCACGAAGGCCGGGCAGAAATGTACGGCGATCCGCCGGATCATTGCCCCAGAGCCTCAGGTGCAGGCGGTGATCGAAGCCCTGTCCGCGCGGTTGGCAAAAACGGTCATCGGCGACCCGCGGCTGGAAACCACACGCATGGGCGCGCTGATCTCGAACGGTCAGAAACGCGATGTTCTGGAAAAGGCGGCAATCATCGGGCAGGAAGCCGAGCGCGTTTTCGGCAACCCTGACGATTTTCAGGTTGATGGGGCGGATGCCGAGAAAGGCGCGTTCCTGCCGCCGATGTTGTACCACTGTGCCAATCCGGATGCGGCCCGACGCGTCCATGACACCGAGGCTTTTGGCCCGGTCAGCACGGTGATGGGGTATCGCGATCTTGACCATGCGATCGATCTGGCGAACCGCGGGCAGGGGTCGCTGGTGGCATCGGTCATAACTCGTGACGCGGATGTGGCGCGGCAAGTTGCCCTTGGGGCCGGGGTCTATCACGGGCGGCTGTATTTCAACAATCGTGACTCGATGAAGGAATCCACCGGCCACGGCTCTCCTCTGCCGCATATGGTTCACGGCGGACCCGGACGCGCTGGTGGCGGCGAGGAGATGGGCGGTGTGCGTGGCGTGAAGCACTACATGCAGAGGACAGCCATTCAGGGGTCACCCGATTTGCTGACCGCGATCGGGAACAAATGGGTTCCCGGCGCGACCGAGGTCGCAGGGCCAGCCCATCCGTTCACGCGCCGGTTCCACGAGCTGGCGATTGGCGAGACCCTCCACACGGCGCCCCGTACAATCACGATGGAAGACATCGAACACTTTGCCAATTTCACCGGCGACACGTTCTACGCACATATGGATCAGGCAGCGGCGGAACGGAACCCGTTCTTCCCGGGCCGTGTGGCCCATGGGTATCTGCTTCTGTCATTTGCAGCCGGATTGTTTGTTGAACCGAACGAAGGCCCGGTTCTGGCAAACACAGGTCTTGACGGGTTGCGATTCATGAAGCCCGTCGAGGCGGGTGATACCATCAAGGTGCGGTTGACGGTCAAGGCCAAGACCAAACGGAACGAAGAATACGGCGAAGTCCGCTGGCATGTCACCCTGACCCAACAGGATGATGAAATGGTTGCGGAATATGAGCTTTTGACGATGGTCGCCTACTAGGCCCGGAACCCATTGAATTCGGCAGGTCAGCGTGTTCACGGTTCGAAAAACGAGCGGTGAACATGTCTGATCTTCGGGATGCGTGCCAGAATCCGGGGGCGCAAACAGTGCGGGTTGCCTGCAAAGCACGCTAAGCGGCGCAATCGCGTCAAGATAATGTTCGACAGAATCAAGGGCTGGCTGCGCGCCACGACCCTTTGCGACCGAGGCTCAAAGGTCCTCTCGCCCGCGCCGCCATGAGTTGGCTGTGAAACCTTATCCCGGCGCGCGTTAAACATGCACATCAACCTGAGTTCGCAGATTGGCCGGGCGCGTTCCATCAGGGTGGAAAAACGGCGGTCTTCTTTACCGTTCCATAAACAAAGCTGGTGTCGATCGAAGCAATCCCACCGATCGGGTGAATTCTGTTTCGTATGAATTCTTCATATGCCTCGAGATCCGATACCAACACCCGCAGCTGGTAGTCCATTGCCCCGGTCAGCACGTGGCATTCAAGAACTTCGTCGATCATCCGAACGCGTTTTTCGAAATTCTGTACGTCCGTTTCATTGTGTCGCTCCAACCGGACCCGCACAAAAACGGTAATGCCTATGCCGTATGCGGCGGCGTCCACATCTGCGCTGTAACCCTTTATGATCCCGCGCGCTTCGAGGTTCTTGACCCGGCGCAGACACGGCGACGGAGACAGGTTCACCTCGTCGGCAAGGTCCTGGTTCGTCATGCGCCCGTCCTTTTGCAGCGCCCGAATGATCTGTCTGTCTTTATCGTCCATTTCAACCTTAAAATTGGCAGAATCTGCCAATATAGATCGCTGTCTTGATACTATTTGCAAGCACAAGCCCAAAGTAAAGGTGCAAACTGGCGTCAGCTTGAAACAGGAGCTTGCAATGACTCGTTCAACCGGATTTGCCACCCGCGCCATTCACCACGCTTACAACCCTCTGGAAAATGACGGCGCCCTTACCCCACCGCTGCATTTGACGTCCACGTTTACCTTTGAAACCGCAGAGGCTGGTGGAGAGATGTTCGCCGGTGAACGCGCAGGTCATATCTACAGCCGTATTTCGAACCCCACATGTGAACTTCTGGAACAACGCATTGCGGTGCTTGAAGGGGCCGAGGCCGGACTGGCCCTTTCCAGCGGCATGGGGGCGATCACGGCAGTGCTTTGGACCCTGCTGTCGCCGGGGGACGAAGTCATCGTGGACAAAACGCTCTATGGCTGCACCTTCGCCTTCATGCGCCACGGTCTGGCAAAATGGGGGGTCACGATCACCCATGTCGACATGACAGACCCAGAGAACCTGAAAGCTGCCGTTTCTGACAAAACCCGCGTTGTCTATTTCGAAACTCCGGCCAATCCGAACATGCGCTTGGTGGACATCGCCGCCAGCGCCGAAATTGCGCATTCGGTCGGTGCAACGGCTGTCGTCGACAACACCTATGCCAGCCCCTATCTGACCCGCCCGATCGAGCACGGGGCGGATATCGTTCTGCATTCTGCCACCAAATATCTCGGTGGGCATGGCGACGTGGTCGCTGGTCTGGTTGTCGGCACCGCCGAACAGATCGCCGAAATCCGCCTGGTCGGAATGAAGGATATGACCGGTGCGGTCATGGCCCCTTTCAACGCGATGCTGATCCTGCGTGGTCTAAAAACACTGAACCTGCGTCTGGATCGTCATTGCGCGTCAGCCAAGGTCGTCGCTGATTTCCTCGAGGCGCACCCCGCCGTCGGTGAGGTTTATTTTCCCGGGCTGAAAAGCTTTGCCCAGCATGATGTCGCGCAGCGGCAAATGTCCCAACCCGGCGCCATGATCGCGTTCGAGATCAAGTCCGGCCTGTCCGGTGGGATCGAATTCATGAACCGCCTGAACATGATCCAGCGCGCGGTGTCCTTGGGCGATGCCGAAACGCTGATCCAGCACCCTGCATCCATGACGCATTCGACCTATACCCCGGAAGAACGGGCCGCGCATGGGATCAGCGATGGTTTGATCCGTTTGTCCGTCGGGCTTGAGGATGTCGAAGATATCCTCGCAGACCTGGAGCAAGCTTTGCCGTATCCTGCCCGCAGCGCCGCCTGAACCCGGAGACCGCCATGCAAATTGATCCCACTCAGTTGAAGATCGTTGAACAACGTCTGCTATGGTTGTCGCATTGGATGATCCACAATGCCAACCAGATCCGACCAAAGGTGGATGGGATCAAGGTTGGTGGCCATCAAGCGTCGTCTGCTTCGATGGTGTCGATCATGACCGCGCTCTATTTTTCGGCCCTGCGCCCTGAAGACCGGGTGGCGGTCAAACCCCATGCCTCGCCGATTTTCCATGCGATGCAGTATCTCATGGGCAATCAAACGCGCGAGAAGATGGAAAACTTCCGTGGTTTTGGCGGTGTGCAAAGCTATCCCAGCCGGACCAAGGATATCGACGACGTCGATTTTTCTACCGGGTCTGTGGGTTTGGGTGTCGCGATCACCTCGTTTGCTTCGATCATTCAGGATTACATCAAGGCCAAGTGCTGGGGCTCGGATGCTCCGATGGGGCGGATGGTGGCCCTTGTAGGCGACGCAGAACTGGACGAAGGCAATGTGTACGAGGCTTTGCAGGAAGGCTGGAAGAATGACCTGCGCAATACGTGGTGGATCGTTGACTACAACCGGCAATCCCTGGATGGCATCGTCCGCGAAGGGCTGTTCGAACGGATTGAAAAGATCTTCGATGCGTTCGGTTGGGATGTCGTGCGCGTGAAATATGGGGTTCTGCAACGCGCGGCCTTTGAAGAACCGGGTGGCGATCGCCTGCGCGACTGGATCGATGCGTGCCCCAATCAGGAATATTCGGCTTTGACCTTCATGGGTGGCGCAGTCTGGCGGCAGCGTCTCATGGACGATCTGGGGGATCAGGGGGATGTGACCGCCCTGATCGAACGGCGGACGGATGCAGAGCTGGCTGCCCTGATGGAAAACCTTGGCGGCAATTGCGTCGAGACCATGGCCCGGACATTTGCCGCCATCGATCATGATCGCCCGACCTGTTTCCTGGCCTACACCGTCAAAGGGTGGGGCACCCCCATCGCAGGTCACAAGGACAATCACGGCGGGCTGATGAACAACAGCCAGTTCGCCGCGTGGCAGTCGCATATGGGCGTGCCGAAGGGCGAGGAATGGGAGCCGCTTGCGACAGTGCAGGACCCAGCCGCATTCAAGGATTTTCTGGCAAAGGCACCGTTCTTTGCCAAGGGTCCGCGCCGCTATTTCGATGACAAGCTGGACGTGCCACGGATCGAGGTCGACACCAGCCGTGAAATCTCGACCCAGATGGCGTTTGGCAAGATCCTTGACGATCTGTCAAAAGGTGATGGCCCGTTGACCGAACGCATCGTGACAACCTCTCCGGATGTCACCGGCACGACGAACCTGGGGCCTTGGGTTAACAGGCGCAAGCTGTTTGCCCGATCCATGCAAGCCGATGCCTTCATAGAACATCGGATCCCTTCGACGGCGAAATGGGAGTTCACTCCGGAAGGGCAGCATATCGAGCTTGGTATCGCCGAAATGAACCTGATGCTACTTCTGGGAGCGGCGGGTCTGTCGCATTCCCTGTTTGGCAAACGGTTGATCCCGATCGGCACCGTCTATGACCCCTTTGTCAGTCGCGGCCTCGATGCGCTAAACTATGCCTGTTATCAGGATGCACGCTTTATTCTCGTCGGTACGCCATCGGGCGTGACACTGGCACCTGAAGGCGGAGCGCATCAATCCGTTGGTACCCCCCTGATCGGCATGAGCCAGGACGGGCTGGCCGCATTCGAACCCGCCTTTGCTGATGAACTGGCGGTGATCATGGAATGGGCCTTCGACTATCTGCAACGCGACGGTGAAGGGCAACCGGACGAGCGCACATGGCTGCGCGATGAAACCGGCGGTTCCGTCTATCTGCGTCTGACGACCAACCCGATTGAACAGCCTGGAAAGCGTGTCGACGATGAGTTCCGCCAAGGTGCCATCGATGGGGCCTATTGGTTGCGAAAACCGGGGCCCAATTGCGAAGTTGTAATCGCCTATCAAGGTGCCGTCGCGCCCGAGGCAATCAGGGCCGCCGGTATCATCGGCGAGGGCCGTCGCGATATCGGCGTTCTGGCCGTGACGTCCGCGGATCGGCTGAATGCCGGTTGGACGGCTGCACAACGCGTGCGGTCGCGGGGCAACCCCGCCGCACTTTCCCACATCGAGGCCCTGATGTCTGGCCTGCCGGCGCATTGCAATCTGGTCACCGTGATTGATGGGCATCCTGCAACATTGTCGTGGCTGGGCGCTGTGCGCGGTCATCAGACCATTCCGATGGGGGTCGAACATTTTGGCCAGACAGGAACGATCGGTGATCTCTATCGCCACCACTGCATTGATGCCGATGCCATCATCGAAAAAGTGAATGGTTTGACCCGTGGCAGAGTACTTCTTAGGGCAACAGGGGCTTGAGATCGGGCCAACAAGATCAGGAACGAACCCGCTCGGGCTCTTGTTTGACCCATGTCGCATCGACGACGGTCATGTCATCGAAATGATCGGCACGATTGTGTGTGTCCGGTGCGTTTCTCCGACGCCCAACGGCAGGCATCTGCCAGCAAGATGTCGAATTGCGTACCCGCGTTGACCCAGGCTTGACGCGGCCCGGCCCTGGCGGTTGCGTCAGGGTCTGACCTGTCAGGGTGTTCCCTTATTGGAAGCTTTTCGGCGAAAATGCCCGTTTTCCCGTCTATACAACCGGGATGGCAGCCGGTAAGGGGCTGTCTTTACCCTTGGATGATCCGCTGATCGCAATTCCGCACAGCGCCTATCACCTGGCCGATACAAAGAACCACCACCGTGAAACAAACCATTGCAGATGCGCTAGCGCGCAAGGGCTATGATACATTGACCCAAGTTCAGCGAGCCGTCACCCAGCCCGAACTGGAAGGGCGCGACATGTTGGTTTCGGCCCAGACCGGATCAGGGAAGACCATTGGGTTTGGTCTGGCGATAGCACACAGGGTGCTGGGCGATGAAGAAACGCTCGGCAAACCCGAAGCGCCGTTGGCGCTGGTTGTCGCACCGACCCGCGAGCTGGCACTTCAGGTGAAACGGGAACTTGGTTGGTTGTATTCCGGAGCGGGAGCGTTTCTGGCCTCGTGCGTTGGGGGCATGGACATTCGGGATGAACGTCGCGCGTTGGCCCGAGGCGCCCATATCGTTGTGGCCACTCCGGGACGACTTCGCGATCATATCAATCGAGGGTCAATCGATCTGACAGCTATCCGAGCGGTTGTCCTGGACGAAGCGGACGAAATGCTGGATCTGGGGTTCCGCGAGGATCTTGAGTTCATCCTTGATGAAACACCCGCAGATCGTCAGACCTTGTTGTTTTCTGCCACTGTGCCACGCGCAATTGCCAATCTGGCCAAGCGGTATCAGCGCGACGCGGTACGTGTGAGCACGGTCGGCGAACAGACCCAGCACGCGGATATCGAGTATCGGGCCATGACGGTGGCGCCGCGTGATGGTGAAAACGCGATAATCAATGTGCTGCGATATTACGAGGCCCCCAATGCCATCGTTTTCTGCAACACCCGAGCAATGGTTTCGCGCCTGACCGCTCGCCTGTCGAACCGGGGGTTTTCTGTCGTGGCCCTGTCCGGTGAGCTGACCCAGAGCGAACGATCCAACGCGTTGCAGGCCATGCGTGATGGACGGGCCCGGGTCTGTGTCGCAACCGATGTTGCGGCCCGCGGCATCGATCTGCCCAACCTTGATCTGGTGGTCCATGCCGAACTGCCCAACAGCCATGAAACACTGCTGCACCGGTCTGGCCGCACAGGTCGCGCCGGGCGCAAGGGCGTCAGCGCCCTGATCGTCGCGCCATCATCGCGAAAAAAGGCAGAGCGCATTCTGAAATTTGCCAAGCTGACAGCAGAATGGGGATCGGCCCCGTCTGCCGACGAGGTGAACGAGCGTGATCAGGTTCGGATGCTGGCATCAGAGGACTGGCAGGTAGAGATTACGGAAAGCGAACGGCCGTCTGTTGAAAAACTGATTGCTCGCTTCACGCCCGAACAAATCGCGGCCGCTTACCTCAGGCAATACAAACTGCGCCATTCCGCCCCGGAAGAGCTGTCGGCGGTCGATCAGACCACCCCAAGACCACGGGCATCCTTTGGGCCCGGCGTCTGGTTTTCATTGTCCGAAGGGCGCAATCAGAATGCGTCCCCCCGTCATATGCTGCCGATGATCTGCAAGGCGGGCGATCTGACAAAAGACGACATCGGTGCCATTCGGATTGCCGAGGACGTAACTTATTTCGAAATCAGTGAAGCCAGTGTCGACCGCTTTCTGACCGCCATTGGTCCAGAGATGAAAATCGAAGAAACCAAAGACCTTGTGCGGTTGGATAAAGCACCGGATCTGTCGTCAACCGGTCGGTCCGGTCTCAAAAGTAAGTTCAAAGGCAGACCTACGGGACACAAAAAGGAAAACTCTCCGGCTGAGCGGAAAGCCCACCGCCGCCAATCCAAGCCCGAGGCTCAGCCTGCCCAGACCGTGCCCGCGACCGAAACCCGCCGAGCGTCGGATGACGACGCAAAAAGCCAGTTCAGGGCTTCGGGCGCAAAACCTAAAAAGCGCAAGCCCGACAGCGTCGAGCAAAAGAGGGGTCGTTCCAAACAAGCCGGAGACGCGCCGAAAGGTCCGCCGCCGCCGAAGGGCAAGCCAAACAGCAAGAAGAATCGTGCACGCGCGGCGGCCGTCAAATCCGCCAAGGGTGGCAACGCAGTTCCAAAACGTCGCAAACCCGGACCCAAGGGCAGTTGATTTCCGCCACGGACAAGGTTTGTCCTCTGGCCATTGGCAAGTGACCAGGTGCTGTTGATTTCGGTCCCGGCATACACATGTGCTTAACAGTTGCGTGATTTTTAGGGGTTGGAGCAAACTAAGCTTTGCTCTTCTTGCCATCTCAACCGAATACTGTGGTACAGGACATTCTTTTCGGGGTTTTCATGCGGTTCAGTGTCGGCATTGCTGTATCTATGCTGATCGCCGTATCCATCGGCGTGTCGACCTTTGTTGTTCATTCGCTGTGGTGGACGACCGCGCGTGACAACAGCCGCATGCTTGCCGCTGAGATCAACAGCCAGATTGCAAACGCGGTCCGTATCGAAGTCGGGGCAACCCTCAGATCCGCCGAAGCCGCATGGTCGGCGGTGCGCACGATTTTTGTACAGAATGTCATCGCAACACGGCAGGCCGATAAACGAGAGTTCGTGTTTCTGTCTCAGTTGCAGGCGCAGCCGAATATTTCCTGGATTTTCTTCGGTTGGCCGGACGGCAATTTTTTCGCGTCGCATCGGTTGGGCGACAGCGGGCTTGAGATGATCGAGATAGACAAGGCCATCCGCGACCGGAACCTGCGGACCGATCGATACATTTTTGTTCCCGGGGATATTCAGTTCGAAGAAAGGACCTTTGTTCCGACCTCTTATGATCCTCGCGATCATGCCTGGTTCAACAATTTCATGTCCCTGGACACGATGGGATGGATCGAAGCGCGCGATCTTCCGGGCAGTGACAAGACCGTATACGCATTTGCGGGGCCGATCGATGTCAACCGGGCACGGCAGGGTGTCCTTGCGGTCGCAATAGAAACCGACCGTTTGTCACGCTTTCTGGCGACGCTCGAGCCCGGCGAATTTGGAGCTGCCTTTATTCTGGATGCTGATGGCAAAGTAATTGCCGTTCCCGACGCAAAAGCGGACGAAGTTACACCGGCGCGCATGGGCGAGGGTGAACTGTACGAGGTTGCCAAGATCTCGGGGGAAAAACTGTTGGGCGATCCGGATGGCAAGACAGCGGGCAGTTCGACGAAGCGCGTGGTGATCGACGGCGTCCCCTATGCGGTGGCCCTGACACCTTTGGGTTTTTACGGGTGGCGCGTCGCTACGGTCATTCCGGAGGCGGCGTTTTTGTCGGGTATCAATGCAACCTTGATAGACCTGATCTATATCCTGATCGGGGTCGTGATCGTCTCAACCGCTCTGGCGATCTGGTTGATCCGTCGAATTGTAGCCAATCCTTTGGCGCGCATTGCCGAGGATCTGAGCAAGATCGAACGCTTCGACGTCGAACGCATTCCACGCCGGCCTTCAAACCTTTCCGAGCTTGCCAATCTGTCTGCGGCAACGGCCAGCATGGCAGCAGGATTGTCCGCGTTCAGAAAATACGTGCCGACCGATCTTGTGAAAATGCTGGTCGCTGAAGGCATCAAAACGCAGCCCGGTGGCGACATGAAGCAGATATCCGTATTGTTTTGCGATGTGACCGGATTCACCGGGTTGTCGGAAAAACTCGGCCCCAAAATCATCCAGTTGATGGAGCCCTTTTTCTCTGCGGCCGCAGCTGCCGTCGCGCGCCATGACGGGACGATCGACAAATTCATGGGTGACGCGGTCATGGCGATCTGGGGGGCACCGCGCAAGGATGCTCTCCATGCCGAAAATGCCTGCCGCGCGGCGCTGGATCTTGTCGCGACCGTGGAAGATGCGGGCATCAAAGACGAGGCCGGAAATTCCCTGCGTGTCAGGATCGGGTTGAACAGCGGTGAAGCACTGGTTGGCAACATTGGGTCAGAGCAGCGGTTGAACTACACGGCGATCGGTGACGTCGTGAATGTGGCCAGCCGATTGGAAGGGGCCAACAAGGAGTATGGTACGCGCATTCTGATCGGTCCCGAGACCCGGCACGAAGCCGCCGATGCAATTGTCGTCCGAGAGCTGGACACGCTCGCGGTCTTTGGCCGGACCGAGGAGCTGGTGGTCTATGAGCTGATTGCGATGGCCGACGGTTTTGAAGGATCCCTTGATTGGATCGAGACCTACGAACAAGGTCTTGCGCATTATCGTTCCGGCCGGTTCGAGCAGGCGATAGCTGCGTTTGAGGCCGCGGACAAAACGCGGGGCGGGGACCCTGTGTCCGTCGCCATGAAGCTGCGCGCAAACAAGCTTTTGACCAACCCTCCCTCGGGGGATTGGCGCGCGGTTACGCATACGAACAAGACGTGAGAGTGCAGGCAATGAGCGCATGCTAACAGCACCCATTAACAGAAAGGTCTGAGTGCACGGGAGAGGGTTTCGGGTCGTCGTATCGATTTCGCAGCGAAGATGAGAATGAGATCCGGAAATCAGGGTGCAACGGTAGAAAGACTCCTCAAAGATTTCGGCAGAAAGACACTGTTGACATTAGATATTGTATTTTGGATACATTAGGCAGAGGGATCGCGACGACCTGTGCTGTCACTGAATGCTCTGGCGACAAAGAGCCATGCGATTGTCTTTCAAAGTCCTTTTCTGGGAGAAAATCATGAACCTCAAACTTCTGGCCGCAACCACTGCGATCGCCCTGACGGGCGCCGTGGCGCAGGCAAATACACTTGTATATTGTTCCGAAGGATCGCCTGAAGGGTTCGATCCTGCGCTGTACACCGCGGGGACGACCTTTGATGCGTCTTCACATCCGATCTACAATCGGTTGCTTGAATTTGAAACGGGCACGACCAATGTGGTCCCCGGCCTGGCCGAAAGTGTCGAGGCTAGCGATGATGGTCTGGAATACACTTTCAAGCTGCGCCAGGGCGTCAAGTTCCACTCGAATGACGCGTTCACGCCGACCCGCGATTTCAACGCGGATGACGTGATTTTCTCCTTCATGCGTCAGAAAGACGAAAACCACCCTTATCATCAAGTGTCAGGAGGAACCTGGGAATATTTCCAGGGTATGGGGATGCCTGATCTGGTCGAGTCCATCGAAAAGATCGACGACTACACGGTGAAATTTACCCTGTCCAAGCCCGAAGCACCGTTTGTCGCCAATATGGCGATGGACTTTGCCTCAATCGTGTCGGCGGAATACGCTGCGGCAATGATGGAAGCCGGTACGCCGGAAAAACTGAATACGGCACCCATCGGCACCGGACCTTTCTCGTTCGTGGCATATCAAAAAGACGCGGTGATCCGTTACGCGGCCAATGATGCGTATTGGAACGACCCGGCGCAGGTCGAAAACCTGATCTTTGCCATCACGCCGGATGCGTCTGTGCGCTATCAAAAGCTGAAAGCAGGCGAATGTCATGTGATGCCCTATCCGAACCCTGCCGACATTCAGGCAATGAAGGATGATCCGGACATCAACATGCTGGAACAAGAGGGCCTGAACGTTGGTTATCTGGCCTACAACACCACCATGGCGCCATTCGACAATCCGAAGGTGCGCAAAGCGCTGAACATGGCGATCGACAAGCAGGCGATCATCGACGTGGTCTTCCAGGGCTCGGGCCAGGTGGCCAAGAACCCGATCCCGCCTACCATGTGGGGCTACAACGACGCCATCGTGGACGATCCCTATGATCCCGAAGCGGCCAAGGCGATGCTTGAGGCCGAAGGTGTTTCGGACCTGTCGATGAAAATCTGGGCCATGCCCGTCCAGCGCCCCTACAACCCCAATGCCCGTCGCATGGCCGAATTGATCCAGGCGGATTTCGCCAAGATCGGTGTGGGCGTCGAAATCGTCTCGTACGAATGGGGTGAATACCTGTCCCGCTCGAAAGAACTGAACCGGGACGGTGCCGTTCTGCTGGGCTGGACCGGGGACAATGGCGACCCGGATAACTTCCTGGCGGTTTTGCTGGGCTGTGACGGGGTCGAAGCATCCAACCGGGCGCAATGGTGCCATCAGCCATTCGAAGACCTGATCCTGAAGGCCAAGCAAAGCACGGATCAGGCCGAGCGGACCAAACTGTATGAAGAAGCGCAGGTTGTGTTCAAAGAGCAGGCTCCGTGGGCAACCATCGCGCATTCGGTCGTTTACATGCCCATGAGCAACAAGGTGCAAGGCTATAAGGTGCACCCTCTGGGCGGTCACATCTTCTATGGTGTGAGCGTCGAATAAACCACCACTCACAAACCGGAGCCACCTGATTGGTGGCTCCGGCTTTCTTATTGAGGAGGTCGGGCAGAATGCCGGATTTGTCCGAATACCGCCAATTGGCAATGGATATGTCAGTGGACGCAGTGGCCCTGGTGCCGGGTCCAAATTTCACCCGCGCATTGGGCAAATCCTTCATGAGCCACGAGCGCCCTTTTGTCGTGGTGATTCCGGCCATGGGTGATCCGGCGGCGATCGTGCCCAATCTGGAACTCGCCTCATGGGATCTGGTTGGATTTGAGGGTGCCGTATTCGACTGGCGCGATCAGACCGGCTATGACCGCGCATTTTCCGCGCTGGCAGCGCATAGTCCTATCAGATCGTTGGCCGTCGAAGGTCAGGTGATGCGGTTTTTCGTGTCAGACGCGTTTACCCGCGCAATTCCGGATCTGCGGATTGTGGACGGCGAGCGCGAAATCTCAGGCCTTCGCATCATCAAAACCGAAGAAGATATCGCCGCGCTGCAAGCGGCCATCGATATTTCGGAACGCGCGTTGGAGCGTGTGATTGCAGGTGTTCGTGCAGGTCAGACCGAAAAACAGATCGAGCAGGCGCTGATACAGGCGCTTTTTGCGGAAGGCGCCGAGTCGTTGGCCTTTTCCCCCATCGTGGCTGCGGGGGACAACTCGGCACGACCGCACGGAAAGGCGCGCGCCGACTACCGGATCAAAGCAGGCGATGCCTTGCTGTTCGACTTTGGCGCTCGAAAACATGGTTTTGCGGCCGACATCACGCGAACTTTTTTCGTTCAGGACGTCCCGGACGAAGGCCGGGATGTCTACGACACGGTTTTGCGCGCCAACAAAGCCGGGTTCGAAGCCTGCCGCCCCGGCGTGACAGCGCATGACATCGACGACGCCGTCACAGGCGTGCTTGAGGCCTCGCCCTTTGCCGATCGTATCCGGACCAAGACAGGTCACGGTCTGGGCCGGGATGTGCATGAGGCGCCGTATATCATGCGCGGCAACAGCCAGAAAATCCTGCCGGGCATGGTCTGGACCAACGAACCCGGTCTGTATGCATTGGACAAGTTCGGCGTTCGCATAGAAGATGACGTTCTCGTCACCGGGGATGGCTGTCGGTCACTGACCTGCTTTCCCAAAGAACTTACAATCATAGGTCGCTGATGCTTGGCTATTTCCTTACCCGTCTTGGCCTGTTTGTTCCGACATTTCTGGGCGTGACGTTGATTTCGTTCATGTTCATCCGGGTGCTGCCCGGCGATCCGATCATCGTGATGGCCGGGGAACGCGGCATGACGGAAGAACGTTATCAGGAAATGGTCGAAAAGCTGGGTTTCGACAAGCCGGTGTTGCAGCAGTATTGGGATTACCTCACCGGAGTGCTTCAAGGTGATCTGGGCGAAAGCTTTGTCACCAGGAAACCCGTATGGGATGAGTTCTTTTCGCTGTTCCCCGCAACGCTGGAGTTGTCCCTGTGCGCCATGATCTTTGCCGTTGCGCTGGGTCTGCCCGCAGGTGTGATCGCGGCGGTGAACCGAGGGAAGTTCTTTGACCGGGCGCTGATGTCCTCGGCGCTGGTCGGGTACTCGATGCCCATCTTCTGGTGGGCGCTGCTGTTGATCATCATTTTCTCGGGCAATCTGGGCTGGACGCCGGTCTCGGGCCGCATCGACCTGTTGTATTATTTTCCCAGCGTCACGGGCTTTATGCTGATCGACAGCCTCGTGTCGGGTCAGGAAGGAGCATTCGGATCCGCCGTGCGCCATCTGATCCTGCCGACGATTGTGCTGGGAACGATTCCGCTGGCGGTTATCGCACGCCAGACCCGGTCGGCGATGCTGGAAGTTCTGGGCGAAGATTACATCCGCACCGCGCGCGCCAAGGGTTTGTCACCTTCGCGGATCAATGGATTGCACGCGCTGCGAAACGCTTTGATTCCGGTTGTTACGGTGATCGGCCTGTCGGTGGGCACGTTGCTGGCGGGGGCCATCCTGACCGAAACCATCTTCAGTTGGCCGGGCATAGGAAAGTGGATGGTCGACAGCATCTTTCGCCGTGACTACCCGGTTGTTCAGGGCGGATTGCTGATGATCGCGGTGATCGTGATGCTGGTGAACCTGCTGGTCGATGTTCTTTATGGCATCATCAACCCCAAAATTCGGAGGCGGTGATGGCCGAACTATCTTCAACCCCGCCCAGAACGGAAGACCGCCCCAGCGCCCTGCGAGAGTTCTGGTACTACTTCAGCGAAAACCGCGGCGCTGTCATCGGGCTTTGGGTTTTTGCAGCCTTTGTGTTTTGTGCAGCTTTTGCGCCCCTTCTGGCCCCCTATGACCCAACCGAACAGTTCCGCGATCATATCCTGCAACCGCCTGCTTGGCAGGAGGGCGGAAGCTGGGCTTTCCCGTTGGGTACCGATCCGCTGGGTCGGGACATGCTGTCGCGCCTGATCATGGGCTCGCGCTATTCCTTCTTTGTTGGAATCGTCGTCGTCTGTGTGGCGGTGTCGGGCGGCGTGATGATTGGCCTGCTGTCGGGCTTTGCCCCCAAATGGGTTGATACGCTGATCATGCGGGTGATGGATATCGTTCTGGCCTTTCCGTCGCTGCTGTTGGCACTGGTGCTGGTGGCCATCCTTGGCCCGTCGCTGACCAACGCGATGATTGCCATCGCCATCGTTTTCCAACCCCACTATGTGCGCCTGACCCGCGCGTCGGTTCTGGCGGAACGTCAGAAGGATTATGTCACGTCGGCGCGCGTGGCAGGCGCTGGCAGGTCACGGTTGATGTTCATCACCGTGCTGCCCAATTGTCTGGCTCCGATCATCGTCCAGGCGGCGTTGTCCTTTTCGACAGCAATTCTGGATGCAGCTGCCTTGGGCTTTCTGGGCATGGGCGCTCAGCCGCCCACTCCGGAATGGGGTACCATGCTGGCCGAAGCGCGCGAATTCATACTGCGCGCCTGGTGGGTGGTTACTTTCCCCGGTCTGGCGATTCTTGTCACCGTTCTTGCCATCAACCTGATGGGTGATGGCCTGCGTGATGCGCTTGACCCGAAACTGAAACGGAGCTGATCGCATGAGGCTTTTGCAGATCCGCAACCTGACTGTTGAATTCGCCACGGCCTCGGGCAAGTTCCGCGCCGTGGACGGTGTCGATCTGTCGGTCGACAGGGGCGAGCTGATGGCCATCGTCGGCGAAAGCGGCTCGGGCAAGTCGGTGTCGATGCTGGCGCTGATGGGGTTGTTGCCCTGGACCGCGACGATCACCGCTGACGAGATGCGTTTTGAGGGGCTGGATCTGGCCGGTCTTTCGGCCCGCGATCGCCGCAAGATCATCGGCAAGGACATGGCAATGATCTTTCAGGAGCCGATGTCGTCGCTGAACCCCTGTTTCACGGTGGGATTCCAGATCAAAGAGGCCCTGCGCATCCATCTAGGTTTGAACCGCAAGGACCGCCACCAGCGCGCGATTGAGCTGTTTGACCAGGTCGGCATCCCGGCCCCGGAAAGCCGTCTGACCACCTTTCCACATCAGATGTCAGGGGGCATGAACCAGCGCGTCATGATCGCGATGGCCATCGCCTGCAAGCCCAAGCTGCTGATTGCGGACGAACCGACCACTGCGCTGGATGTCACCATTCAAGCGCAGATACTCGACCTGCTGGTTCGGTTGCGGGACGAGCACGATATGGGCCTTGTGCTGATCACTCATGATATGGGGGTGGTGGCCGAAACCGCCGAACGGGTTCAGGTGCAATATGCCGGACAAAAAGTCGAAGAGCAGCCCGTGCGTGATTTGTTCCGCACGCCGCGTCATCCCTATACATCGGCCCTGCTGAGCGCCTTGCCCGAGCGCGCGACCTCCAAGATCCTCCCGACGATTCCCGGCGTTGTGCCGGGTCAATTCGATCGCCCCGCAGGGTGCTTGTTCAGCCCCCGATGCCGGTTTGCTGATGCAACTTGCGCTGAAATACCGCCGACCCCCCATGCCGACGCCTTCGGCAAGGCGCGTTGTCACCACGTAGAAAAAATTGCGGCCGGAGAATTGGCATGACCGACCCCATCGTTCAGGCGAAAGATCTGACCCGGTTTTACACGGTGAAGGGCGGGTTGCTGTCCAAGTCAGCGACGGTAAAGGCCCTTTCTGGGGTGGATTTCGAACTGAAACCGGGAAAGACTCTGGCCATCGTCGGAGAGTCCGGCTGTGGCAAGTCAACATTGGCGCGATTGGTCACGATGATTGAAGAGCCGACGTCGGGCAGGCTGACGATTGATGGTGTCGACATTACCCCGTCGCGGTGGAGCAAGATGCGGGAAACGGTGCAAATCGTGTTCCAGGATCCGTATGGATCGCTGAATCCACGTCAACGCATCGGCCAGATCTTGCAGGAACCGCTGATCATCAATCGCCCGGACATGTCCGCCGCAGACCGCGAGACACAAGCGCGCGACATGATCGAGATGGTGGGATTGCGCCCCGAACATTATGATCGCTATCCACATATGTTCTCTGGCGGGCAGCGTCAGCGTATCGCCATTGCACGCGCGCTCATGTTGAATCCCAGGGTCCTGGTTCTGGATGAGCCGGTTTCGGCACTCGACCTCTCGATCCAGTCGCAGATCCTGAACCTGCTTGTGGATTTGCAGGAACGGCTTGACCTCGCCTATCTGTTTATTTCGCACGATCTTTCCGTGGTTCGACATTTTGCAGACGACGTGATCGTGATGTATCTGGGGCGCGCTGTTGAAAAGGCGCCCAAAGAACAGCTGTTCGCCGCGCCGCGCCACCCCTATTCCAAGGCGTTGCTGTCCACGACGCCCCGAGCCGACCCTATGGCCCGAAAAGAACGGATCAAGCTTGAGGGCGAACTGCCGTCGCCAATGAATATTCCAAAAGGTTGCGCCTTTGCGCAAAGATGTTGGCTGGCAACCGATCAGTGCAGGGCAACATTGCCTGAACTGGCCGGAGAAACGCATCAGGTCGCGTGTCTGTACCCCTTGTAATGCAAGTAGGTTTTTACGTTGGTGTGAGACGGTGGCAAACAGGGCGGCCTCAAGAAAAGCGACGTTGACTTCTTGTCGGAGAACCTCCGTGCCCAGGCGCTGGCAGGAACGGCGCGCCGGCGTGGGCGACCATGCCACATGTTTGTGTCGCTATCGTCGAGACCGCCATCTTCGAACCCGTACGTAAGACAGGACCGTCTATTTCCCCAAGTGCGGCCCGAGCGGCCATATCCCTTGGGCGGCTTGGGCCTGATGACTTCGATGCACGGACGCGCGTGACAAGAATACTCCGCCCCTCTTCCGGACGGGTCTTGCCCGGAGAAGGGAGGCATGTGCCAGACCGAATGCAGGGGCTACTCTGCCACTTCCGCCGAGGGTTCGTGTTTTTTGAATTGCTGATCGAACAGGTTGCGGAAGGCTCCGTTCTTTTTCATCAACTCGTCCAGATTGCCCTGTTCCACGATCGAGCCATCCTGAACCACGATAATCTTATCCGCTTCCAGAACAGTTGAAAGTCGGTGCGCAATGACGACGACGGTCACATCCTTTGTCAGGGTGTCCAGAGCCTTTTTGACAAGCGATTCCGATTCAGCGTCCAGCGCGCTTGTGGCCTCGTCCAAAAGCAGGATCTCGGAATTTCTCAGTATTGCGCGTGCGATCGCAATTCGCTGTTTCTGACCACCTGACAGGAAGGTTCCGTTTTCGCCGACTTGCGTTTCGTACCCTTCCGGCAGGTCCATGATGAACTCGTGCGCATGTGCGGCTTTGGCCGCGGCAATGACCTCTTCCTCGGTTGCGTCAGGGGCCGAGCAGCGCAGATTGTCCATGATCGACGTCGAAAACAGAAACGTATCCTGACCGACATAAGAGATTTTTTTTCGCAGGGACGCAAAGCTGACCTCGCGCAGATCCTGGCCATCAATCTCGACGCTGCCCTCATCGGGATCGTAGAACCGCATGATCAGCCCGAATATCGTAGATTTGCCACCGCCGGACTGACCGACGAGCGCGGTGGTCTTGCCGGCCTCGAACGTGACGTTCATGTCTTCGATCACAGGTACGGCACCTTGATAGCCGAAAGTCACATCGCGCAACGTTATCTGGCCGGGGCCTTCGATCAGGTCATGGGCTTCGGGGCTTTCCACCATCGTGTCGTCCTGATCCAGCAGGCCGAACAACATGCTGATACCAACCATGCAGGTTTCGATCTGAACGCGCATTTTCGACAGCCGCTTGGCAGGTTCATAGGCCATCAGCAACGCCGTGATAAAGGACATCAACTGGCCAGCGCTGGGTTGTTCCGTACCTGCGATTCCCATCGTGCTGACCACTAGTACACCCGCCACGGCGAGGCCGGCCAGAAACTCCATAAGAGGGCTGGCAATGGACTGCAACTTGGCGATATCGTTCGACCGCTGTTCAACTTTCCGGATGGCGGTGTCCATGCGGTTGATCATCCGGTCTTCGAGCGAGAAGACCTTGATGACCTTGATCCCTGCCGAGGTCTCTTGCAGCACCCGAATGATTTCCGCCAGTGACTTGAATTCGGCCTGCATGATCGTTCGTACGCTCTTCAGCAGATAGCGAACACCCAACAGGGCAATCGGACCCACGACAAAGAACAAGACGGACAGAACGGGCTGCTGATACACCATCACAGCAACCAGCCCGACCAGAGTCAGAGCGTCGCGGACGAACCCGGTGACCAGCACATCGATCAGGTTTCTGGCTGCCTGCGCGCCATGGGTGGTGCGCATCAGAAGGTCCGACGATTCATTGGTCGAAAAGAACGCGACCCCATGTTTGAGCAGTTTGCGGTAAACCTTGTCCTGCTGTTCCGCCACGATCCGATTGCCTGCGCGGGCAAGGTAAATAGCCTGAATATAGGATGCGACCGCTTTGACCAGAAACAGGAGGACAACGCCCAACGCAATTACATGTGCCCAACCCTGCAAGTCGGGGCTGGTCATGGCATCGACAATGTATTCCATCATATATGCGGAGCCGGCCGTGGTGACCGCCACGGCAATCATTGCCAGAACCGCAATACCATACAGCTTGCCTTGCGCGTAAAAGCTTTCACCTACAAGGCGGCCCATATAGCCTGATCGCCACTTGTTCCAGGCGCGCTTTATCATTGCGTTCTCCAAATCGTGAAACTGTGCGCACGCTCAGTTAACCTATATTTTGTCGGGCCTAAAGGACAGATGCCAAGCTGCGGCAGAGCGGCCCATCCCGACTGTCTGAGCTGTACGCCCGCTAAATAATGGCTGGTTGACGATCGGACAAGAGTTGGAAAGCGCAAGGACAACCGGGATTTGCCTCTTTGTACGGGCGCAGGCAGGGTTGGTGGCGTGACAGGATTCGCAAAAAAACGCCGTAAAACACGGGCTTTTTTGCCACAAACGAGTCGTATGTCCGGCATGAACCCGCTAACAAAGGGCTGTATTTCCGGACATTGAACACGTGTTGATCCGAAAACCAGACAGGGAACGGGCACAAGTATCGTATCCGATCCTGTCCGGGGCCGGTTGTTGGAAATCGAAATTCAGCGCTGCGGCCAGGTCTCTCGGGCGTTGCCTTCACCCCTCTTCTTGCAAATATGCAAGAAGGTTAACAATATCTTCGTTCTTTTTCAGGCCGCGAAACTGCATTCGATTGCCCTGAAGATACCGTTTGGGATCTGTCAGGAACGCGCTCAGGGTCTCATGCGTCCAAACGATGTCGGAACTTTCCAGCGCTGTCGAATACTTGAATCCCTCTGCCTGTCCGGCCTTTGTGCCGATAATACCGTGCAGGGACGGGCCAACACCATGGCTGCCTTCTTTCAATTTGTGGCAGGCACTGCATTTGCGAAACACCTTTTTGCCCGCCGTCGCGTCCCCCTGAACATCTGCGGCAGCAACATCCTCTGTGGCTTCCGATGCCGTCGAGGCCTGCTCTTCATCCGTGTTAAAGATCAGCCGGGCCGTAATAGGTACCGTTCGGGTGATGCCGGGCAGGCTTGCCAATTCCATAAGCTTGTCCACGCCGGCGTTCACACCGGCGTCTTCCGTGCTGAGAAACACCATGTCGTTTGTCGAAACAAGCACTGACGTCTCGGACAAGCGTGCGACGAACATTTCCGCGTCAAATTCAACTTCCCTGCCGGCCAGCGAAAGCACGGAAGCAGCTTCCAGAGTGGTGGTTTCACCCACGGCCAGCCCTGAAACCTTCGCCATGTCGAATTCGGCCGTCAGGCGCGCAGTGGGTGCTTGGCGGAATACAAATTCGATCATTCGTTCGTTGCGAATATCTATGTTGGTCTCGACCGAGGACAGGTCGATTTCGATTTCGGCTATGCCCTCCTGTGTCACGTGTCCGCTCAGGCCGGTGAAACTGTTGACCTCGCCCACCGCGTTTTTCTTGATCGTTCCATATGCCAGATGCGAGTGGTCGGACTCCAGTGTCCAATCTGCTGCCCAAATGGGTGTTGCAACAATTGCCGACGCAAACGTGACTGCCTTCAACAGAAGTTTCATTTCTTTCCTCCGCGGTTTATGTCAGTTTTGGCCCTGCGGGCCGGGTCCGTTTCTGACAAACACACACAGGTCGCGTTTTATTCGATGAGTGCCGAGATGACTTCCGAACAGGCCGTTCGTGACGCCGTACAGATGCACTCAAGACGCGTCTGGCGGTTTGCTCTGGCGTTGTCGGGGGCATCAGATGTGGCGGACGATCTGGTGCAGGCCACTTGCCTGCGTGCGCTTGAGCGGCATCATCAGGTAACATCGCATGATCGTCTGGACAGTTGGCTGATGACGATCTGCCGGTCAATCTGGTTGAACGAAGTGCGGTCTCGTTCCGTCCGGCGGGCACAGGCGCTGTCCGTGACCCCGGAAGCGGAACTGGTCGCAACTTTGCCGGATTCAGAAACGAATATTTTTGCGGCTGAAGTGTTTACTCAAGTGATGCAGCTGCCAGAAGCGCAGCGGGAAACGGTCATGCTTGTGTTCGTCGAAGGGTACAGCTATCGCGAAACCGCTGCATTGCTGGACGTTCCCATCGGCACAATCATGAGCCGGCTATCGAATGCCCGGCGGAAACTGAAAACCGTGATGCAGTTTGAGGCGGCAGACACCGCGCGACGGAGTGGCAAATGACGTTTTCCGACGAGACGCTGTTGGCGTATCTGGAAGGCACGCTGGATGAGGCTCAGAGCCGCGCCATCGAGGCCGCGGTTGAGGATGATGTCGAGCTTGAACGCCGCTTGATGGCGCTGGATCCGTTTGCGCCTGTCGTTGGGCAGGTCTTTGAGAAACTGCCCACCGCGGCGCCGAAGGTCGATTTGCCGGAACCCGTGGCGCAAAACACCAATGCTGGGTTTCTGCGCCTTCTGGTCGTGGCCGCGGGCGTCGGGGTTGCAGCCGTCGCCCTGACATTCTGGGCGACGCGTCCGGCGGAACCGGGCTGGGCGCAGCATGCGGCAATCTATCAGTCGCTTTATGTGCCCGAGACGATTGTCTCGCTGGACAGTTCCGAGGCATCGCTGGACAAGCAGTTCGCGATGGCCGAGGCAGCACTTGGCAGGTCTCTGAACCGTGAAGCGCTGGACTCCCTGCCTGGGCTGGAGTTGAAGCGAGCACAGGTTCTTTCGTTCAAGGGAAAGCCCTTGGTTCAGGTCGTTTTCGCTGATGAGCAGGATCAACCTTTTGCCTTCTGTGTTATCCGTCAGGGGCCGAACGCCCCGAAGGCAGAGGTCAAACAGGCCATTCTGAGCGGTTTGGCAACAGCGACCTGGGCGCAGGATGGCTATGGTTACATGCTGCTGGGCAGCTCTCCGCAGACCGATTTGAGCAGCGAACTGGATGTTCTGACCCGAACCTTTGCGGGCTGACGGAATACCCCTTGTGAACCAACGGGAATGCCCGAAGAATGCGGGGTATGACGTCGAAGAAACCCTTGCCCGTTCCTGAAGACGAGGCCGAAGATCTTGGCCCCGCCAGCATCTATGACGGCGATCCGTCCGAAGAGGACGACCTGTGGTTCTTGCCGCCGGATGAAGTCGAGGAAGACGAGGGATTCTTTTTGCCCGGGCCGCGACGCGAACAGCGCCTGCTGTTCGATCCGCGTGATTGGCGGGCAGCGCAGTCCGACCTTTCTGCGGAACTTGCAGATCTGGCCCTGACTTTTGGCGCGCTGGATGAACGGTTGCGAGCGGGCCCCGAAGGCTGGACGCATCGCTTGGCATTGATGGAGACGTCCGATCTGGGGTGGTGGACCGGAGACCGGATCAGCGTGGATCGATTGGCCTTGTGGACCGGTTTGCGGATCGGCGCGACTCATGATGACGTGCAGGCCCTGTTCCGGGCCGGATGGGCTGTACGACGCCTGAGTTCGGGCGCGCCGCCTGCTGCCGGCGGTTGGGAACGGGGGCTGACCGCGTTTCTTGACCGACTGGCTCAGGGGGCCGACGCGACCCCGGAATCCATCATTGATCTGGCCGAGGTCATGCAAAACGCCGAAGGGCTGCATCCTGTGACGCAGTCGGCAATTGCGTTTCACGCGTGGCGGGCGGTGTCACAAGGCATCGGACAAGACACGGAAGCAGCCGTCATAGCCGCGCGGCATGCGGCCTCCATGGGGCGTGGCGGTGCGCAGTTTATGCCCTTGGCCTTGTCCGGGCCGCGTGCGCTGCGCGGCTCGGGGGATCCGGCGGAAAAACTGAGCGCATGGATCGGCGGCGCAGGGCAGGCTGCCCTTGCGGCGTTGCTGCATCTGGATCGGATCAGCGCGTGGGAGGCGAAAGCCAAAGACGTCACGCAGGATCTGAGCGGCCGCACTCCACCGCGGCTGATCAATGCATTGACGGCCTGGCCCATGGTATCCGCACCTTTGGCCGAAGACCTGACCAAGGCTTCCCGCGCGGCGGTACAGCGCAATTTCGACCTGTTCGCGCAGCGGGGTCTGGTTCGCGAGGTCACCGGGCAGGGGCGTTACCGCGTCTGGACGGCGGCGCTGTAATCCATCAGCCAATCGCGAAACGTACGCGCTGCCGGGCGCAGCGCCGTGCGGGAGGGATAGACCAGATGATAAGCTTCCTGCCCCGGGCAGGAGATGTCCGGCAGACAAGGGACCAAGCCCGACAGTTTCATAATGCGATCTGACGCGGGCGCGCGTGCCAAGGCAATGCCGCATCCGCTGGCGCAGAGCTCGGCCGCCATCACCGAATTGTCGGCAAAAAAATACTGTGCCTGGCCTGCTGGCAGCCGCTGGTGTTCGAACCAATGCGGCCAGCTTGCCCGATGGGTCGAAACTTCGATCAAGGTGAAGTCGAACAAGTCCTTTGCCGTCTCGATCCGGGCAGCAACCTCGGGTGGGGCGATGGGATACAGATGTTCGCGCATCAACTCGTCACTTTCCGAGCCGAACAGCGCGGGGTTTCCGAACACGATCTGAAGGTCAGTGAACCGATTGGCAAAATCCGACATGACATTGCCGGTCGAAAGCGAAAGGTTGATCTGAGGATGCGCCGCCTGAAAATCGGGAACACCCCCGGCCAGAATGCCATGTGCAAACAGCAGCACCGACTGCACGTAAAGCCTTTGCTCGCGGGTTTCACCGAACAGACCGGCGGTTGCCGTTTCCAACATGAGCAAGGATTGCTGTACCGACGGCAGATAGGCGCGCCCGGTCTCGGTCAAAGCGACCGCATGCGCGTGACGGTGAAACAAGGGTGTGCCCAGTCTTGTCTCCAGCGCCTTGACCTGCTGGCTGACGGCGGCAGGCGTCATGTTCAACTGGGTCGCGGCGCGGGCAAAGCTTTCGGTTCGGGCCGCAGCCTCGAATACGCGCAGCCAGTTGAGGGAAGGGACGCGGGCGTTCATTCCGACAGGCTAAGCAGAACTTAGCCTCACCGGCAAGACAATTAGGTCTGAGCTTTTGATCCCCCGCCTTAGGCTTGTAATCAGTGAACAGATGAAATGAGCCTTCTATGTCAGACCCCGCCCTGCTGCCACGAGCCAAGCGCAAGATCTGGAATTACACGCCTCAATTGCCGATTCAGACCGCGCCCTATTGGGATTGGCCGATGAAACCTCTGGCCGCGTTGAAATACCTGCTGCAAAGCTGGAATCCGCTTGCATTGCGGGCGCTGCTGCTGGTCTTTGCGGTCATCAGCTGGACCTATCTGACGCCTTCTTTGAGCAGGATCGAGACCTTCGGCTGGAATTGGGTTGCGGAAATCTGGTTCCGCAATTTCTGTATCCTGATGGTGGTCGCAGGCGGTTTGCATCTGGCCCTTTGGAAGTTCCGCACGCAGCAGGACGAATACCGCTATGACATGCGCCCGATGATGAAGGGCGCCAAGGTGTTCACATTCAAAAATCAGGTCTGGGACAACATGTTCTGGACCTTGGGCCCGGCATTGACGTTCTGGACGTTCTGGGAATGTCTGATCCTGTATTCCTATGCCAATGGCTGGATCACGATGATCACGTTAGACGGCAACCCGATCTGGTTCATCGCCATGACCGTCTTCGTGCCGATCTGGGCCGGGTTCCATTTCTACTGGCTGCACAGGCTGCTGCATGTGGGTGTGCTTTATACAAAAGTCCACGCTTGGCATCACCGCAACATCAATACCGGCCCTTGGTCGGGGCTTTCGATGCATCCGGTCGAAAGTTTCTTTCTGATGTTCGATACGATGATCTTCTTCCTGCTGCCGTCTCATCCGATCCACGCCATTTTCCTGCTGTTCCATCACGGCATCGGCGCTCCGACCTCTCATGCCGGGTTCGAGCATGTGAAGTTCGGCAACAAGGCCAAGTTCCAGGTCGGGGATTTCTTTCACCAGCTGCATCACCGGTTTTTTGACTGCAATTACGGCACCTGGGAAACCCCTTGGGATGAATGGTTCAACACATTCCACGACGGCACCGATGAAGGCAATGACATGGTCAAGGAACGCCGCCGCAAGATCTGGGCCACCGAATAGCCCGTGAAGGCAGATCCCTGCCGGACCCAAGCGGGTCCGGTGGGCGCGTTTGATCCAACAGGCGGTGTGCGTTCAGCGTCCAACGCCGACATAGGTTTCAAAGCCGGATTTCAGCGCCTGTGACTTTGAATAGATATTGCGCAGATCCACCATTCGGGCAGAGTTCATGGAACCGGCCAGCTGGGTCAGGTTCAACGCGCGGAACTCGTTCCACTCTGTCAGCAACACCACAACGTCAGCCCCTTGAACCGCTGCATAGGGATCGTCGCACCATTCGACTCCGGGCAATAATGCATCGCCTTCCGCTTTGCCCTGCGGATCGACGACGCGCACTTTGGCCCCTCCGCCGATCAAAGCGGGAATAATGGACAGTGATGGCGCGTCGCGCATGTCATCCGTGTTGGGTTTGAAAGTGACACCCAGAACCGCCACCGTCTTGCCGTTAAGGCGGTCGTCGCAGGCGTCGCGGATTTTTTCGATCATCCGCTTCTTGACCTCGTCATTCACCCGAATGACGGTTTCCGTGATCTGCATCGGATATGCATGATTCTGCCCGATCCGCGCCAGCGCGGCGGTATCCTTCGGAAAACAGGACCCACCATAGCCCGGCCCCGCGTGCAGGAATTTGTTGCCAATTCGTCCGTCCAGACCGATGCCGCGGGAAACTTCCTTGACATCCGCACCGACCTTTTCACACAAGCCTGCGATTTCATTGATGAAAGTGATCTTGGTCGCCAGAAACGCGTTGGCGGCGTATTTGATCATCTCGGCGCTTTCCAGATCGGTGGTCAGGATCGGGAAGTCACGCAGATAAAGCGGTCGGTAAATCTCGGCCATCACTTCGGCGGCGCGATCGTTTTCCACACCCACCACGACGCGATCGGGGCGCATGAAGTCATCGATTGCGGCGCCTTCGCGCAGAAATTCAGGGTTCGAGGCCACGTCGAATTCGGCTGCGGGGTTGGCGGCCGCAACGACCTCCTGAACTTTTCTGTTTGTTCCCACCGGCACGGTCGATTTGGTGACAATGACCGTGTATCCGGTAACCGCTTGGGCGATTTCTTCTGCCGCCGCCATCACATAGGTCAAATCCGCGTGGCCGTCTCCTCGTCGGGTCGGAGTTCCGACCGCGATGAAAACCGCATCGGCGCCATCAACTGCTGTTTTCAGATCGGTTGAAAAACTCAGGCGACCGGCAGCAACGTTTTTTGCCATCAGCACATCCAGGCCCGGTTCATAGATCGGCACTTCTCCGGCCTTGAGCATGTCGATCTTTTGCTCAGCCTTGTCGACGCAAATCACGTCATGACCAAAGTCCGAAAAGCATACACCGGACACTAAGCCAACATAACCGGTGCCGATCATTGCAATACGCATCCAAAAATCCTTCTTACCAATTACCACGGACGGCGTGGGCACAATCAAAGAAACTGACGCCGGTTTCAATGGCCGTCAGCAGTTGTGTGGTGCATCCCATAGATTCTTGCGGATATTGAGGCAATAAGAACGCAGACGGTGCAAAGCCCTTCGAAACCGCGACCATGTCCGTTTTGTTCAGCGGAGCCGGGGATCAGGAAGACCGGTTGGTGTTGAAATTCGGTTGAACAGAGGGTGTTGTTGATGGCTGGAATAGCTCCTGCCTTAAGTATTGATCAGGCGCGGGGGTGATCGCGCGTTCTCGCCACCAACAAGACGGCGTAAGGGATAAAAGGGGCCGCGTGACATGGCCCGGCAAATGACAGGTCGATCAGCTGTCCATTTCAGCGGCGGCTTGCAACAGCCAATTCTGAAACAGCCGGACCGGTGGCGAAACGGGTTTTTCCTTGAGACGCATGAAATAGGTCCAGGGGCTGTTCAGATCAAACCGGAAAGGCTCGATCAGCAGCCCCCGCTCGACATAGGACCGGGCCAGCGACCGGGGCAGGGCGACGCATCCCAGTGACTTGGCGGCCATTTCCATCGCCAGATTCGAGACATTTGTCCGCAACCCGCCCTTCTGGCTCAGATCGGACAATCCGAAATGCCGCGCCGCGTGCTCCCAATAGGAGGGGCGGCCCAGGATATGGATCAGCGGTGCATTCTGCAATTGCTTGGGGTCGGTCAGCGGCTCGCCATCGACCAGAAAGTCGGGCGCACAGACCAAGGCCAGTTTTTCGACCCACAAACGATGGGCGTCGGGCAACACATCGTCGACATGATTGATCGTCAGCGAGATGTCCGAAACATTTGGTTCGACATCAGCCCAGACAGTGCCGTGAACCGTCAGATCAATATCGGGATGCACCGCGTTGAAACCACGGATCACATCCGGCAACCAGTTCTCGGCCAGACTGACCGGGCAAGATACCACCACTTTGCGGGTATGCGACCGCACGATGACCGATTGCGTGGCAGCGTTGATTTCCTGGAGGGCATGGCGCACTGACGGCAGATAGGCCTCACCCACATCCGTCAGCGACAGCGACCGGGGATGGCGCACGAATAGGGGGCGCTGCAAAAACTCTTCCAACGAGCGGACATGATTGCTGACGGCAGATTGGGTGCAGTTCAACTCTTCGGCTGCAGCGGTAAAGCTCAGGTGCCGTGCCGCTGCTTCGAACGAACGCAGAAAGGTCAGGTGTGGAAGATTCATCATGACGGATGTTTCTCAGGCAAGGCACGTTGCAAAGAACTAATAAGCCCAGGGCTTGCTGTCTTGCCCATGAGCGACTCACACGTATGGTTCTGCCTCGAAACGCGATCTGGTCCTAGTCACAAATAATCCGGGGCCATTGCCCCATGATTGTTTTCGTGCCGCTATGCGCAAATTCACATAGGCTTTTTCTTGTATCCGGAACCCGAAAGAAAAACCTCGACTGGACACCGTGACAGATACCTTTCAGACCGTTGCAGATTTTGCGCTGAATCGTGCCGCGCAGGATTTTCCCGACACCGCGCGCAAGGCAGCGGCGTTGATGCTGCTGGATACGCTGGGGATCACCATAGGATCGGGGCCGATGCAGGCCGGGCAGATTGCGCGCGAGAGTGCGGTAGCGCTGTTTGGCGCGGGCGATCCGGGGCTGAGCGCGCGCATGCTTTTCGACGGTCGTCGCGTCAGCGTCGCGGGTGCGGCCTATGCAGCGGCCACACAGACCGACAATTTGGACGGACATGATGGATACAATCCGACCAAAGGCCACATCGGGGTTGTCGTCGTTCCCGCACTGGCGGCACTGGCTGAAACCGTTCAAGATTTTTCAGGCCTCGAAGCGCTGGCGGCGGTGATCGTTGGATACGAGGTCGCAGGACGCGCGGGCATTTCTTTGCATGACACCGTCAGCGATTATCACACATCCGGAGCTTGGAACGCGATTGGCGTGGTGGCCGTGGCGGCGCGTTTGCGCGGTTTGAAGGCCGAACAGATGCGGCAGGCCATGGGGATCGCCGAATACCATGGCCCGCGCAGCCAGATGATGCGCGAGATCGCCAATCCCACCATGCTGCATGACGGTTCGGGCTGGGGCGCTTTGGTTGGCATTTCTTCAGCGGTATTGGCCGAGAAAGGCTTTACCGGGGCACCGGCCATCACCATCGAAGCGGCAGACGTTGCCCCCCATTGGCAAGATCTGGGCGATTTCTGGCAAATGGAGCATCAATATGTCAAACCCTACCCGATCTGCCGTTGGGCCCACGCCGCAATTGATGCCACCCGTGCACTCATGCGTGAAAACGACCTGACTCACCGGGATGTTGCCGCGATTCATGTAAACACGTTTCGGGAAAGCGCCTGCCTTTTCAGGGGCATGCCGGATGATACGTCCAAGGCGCAGTATTCGCTGCCATTTGCCGTCGCGACAATGGTTGCGCATGGCCGGATCGGGGTCGAGAACATCACCGGCGCGGGCCTGGCCGACTCGCTGGTCGCCTCGATCGTCGAGCGTATCTCGGTTGCAGAGGCCGCACGCCATTCTGACCGTTTCCCCGAAAGCCGGTTCGCCGATGTCAGCATCACCCTGACCGACGGGCGGATACTCGAGTCGGGCGACGTACATGCACGCGGCGGACCCGAGGCACCAATGGATGAGACAGAAGTGATCGACAAATTCATGGAATTTGCGACACCATCACTGGGTGCATCCCGTGCTGCCGCAATTCGTGACGCGGTTCTGGGGCTGGGCGCGCCAGGTTCGAAGTTCTCAGACCTTGGCGCGTTGATCTACGCCCCCGCCGACCAGACGTAAAATCTGCCGAAGCTGCCGTATATACGCATTCCGACCGGCACATCCGCACCCTTGATCCTGATGACGGCGCGGCGACGGTCTTGCCGCCTGCTGAAAAGGTTGATTTGGAGCTGGGAACAAGTCTGGGTGATCCAAGACCGGTTCGAGGTGAGTTTGCTCCCTTACACTGTCGCCCTGCGCCCTGATCCGGTCAGAGCAGGTCGAACAATCGCCCCGGCAGCGCGTCGTGACGCGGTAGGTTCAGAGCCCGCATAAGGCAGAACATCATCGCCTGATTTGAGGTGACGACCGGCTTGCCCAGCGTTGCTTCAATTCGGTCGATCGCCTCGACCGAACGCATGTCGGTGCAGCTGAGAATTATGGCCTGTGCCTGCGGGTGATCGGCCTGACAGGCCAGTTCATAAACCTCGTCCGGGGTCAGCTCTCCCTGACCGTAATTGCCCAGCTTTCGGCCAACATCGGTGCATCGAACGGTCTCGATTCCGTTCTGGGCCATGACATCCATCGCCTGAACGTTTATTTCGCCCAGATAGGGCGAGGAAAAGCCGACCTTTGTGGCCCCCAGTGCCTTGATTGCGGCGATTAATGATCCGGCCGCGGTCAGCGACAGCGCACCGGATTCCGATTTGATCTGTTGCGCCAGCTCAGCGTCGAAAGACGGCCCATGGGTCAGGGTGGCCGAGGTGCAGCCGTACAGCACCACATCGGGCCGCACGCCCGAGATCATCCGCAGATCGTGGCTGATATCCGAAGCACCCAAACCTGCCATTTGATCCGAGCCGGGAATTTCATCCACGTCATAGCCGCCCATGCGCTGGAAATGGATGGTGGTGTTTGGCGGTCGCAGCATCTCCATATCCGGTTCCAGATTGGTGTTGGTGAAGGGCACCAGAACACCGATCTTGGCGGTTGTGCGGGTCTCGGTCATGTCAGCGCTCCTTTCAAGATGTCGCAGGCCTTGTCCATCACCTGGGGCGCACAGATCGTGGCGCGCAAACAGTCCGACAAACCATAGCCGCCCATGCCGCGCATCATCAGGCCCTCCGCCCGCAGGGCCGTGTCGGCGCGCTGTGCCTGCGCGGTCGAGGCAAAGCGGATCAGCACGAAATTGGTGTGGCTTTCCGGCACGCTCAGGCCCAGTTCGCGGCATTCCTGCGCAAACCGGTCCCGAATCTCGGCTGTCCGTGCGACCACGTTGCGCATATGGGCCTGATCGCGCATCGCCGCCGCGGCCACTGCCTGCGAGGCAATCGAGATATTGTTGGGATTCAAAAGCTTGCGGACCTCACCCGAGATTTCGCTTGGGAAATAGCCCCAGCCGGCTCGCGCCCCCGCCAGCCCGTAGGCCTTGGAACATGTACGCGTGATCACGGTGTCGCCCCGATCCACCAGCGCAAAGATCTGCGCAGGATCGTTCGTGGCATCGGCAAATTCCGCATAGGCTTGATCCACCACCAGCAGTGTATCGCCAGGCAGATCCGATCGCAGACGGACAATTTCGTCATTCGGGATCAGCGTGCCGGTGGGGTTGCCCGGATTGCAGACGAACACGATGCGGGTGGCAGGTGTGACAGCGGCCAGAAGCGCGTCCACCGATACGGTCAAATCGACCTCGGGCGCTGCCACATATTCGGCCTGTGCCTGAGCTGTCGCCGAGGCGACAAAGGCATAGCCATATTGTGTGCCCAGCACCTGATCGCCCGGCCCGGCAAAGGCGCGGATCAGACAGCCAATCAGTTCCATCGAGCCCGCCCCACATAAAATGCGCGCGGGGACGAGCCCGTGCACCTCGGCAATGGCCGAGCGCATTTCGGCCCATTCCGGATCGGGATAAAGGGCCAGATCCGCCAGCGCTGCCTGCCCGGCCGCAACGGCGGCGGGGCTTGCGGGAAAGGCGCTTTCGTTCTGCGCCAGTGAAACCGTGTCTGCGCCGTTCGGATCAGCCAGCGCATAAGCGGCCATGGCGCCAATGTAAGGAACCGGTCGGATCATGCGTCACCCGCGTAAATCCTGGCGCCTTGCGCAGTTACCAACCCGCGTTTGATGTCCAGCGCCAGCGCATCCGGGTCGCGTTCGGCAGGGTCGCCAAATCCACCGCCGCCCGGTGTATCGAAGATCAGATAATCACCGTGTTCCACCCGCAACTCTCCTTTGCCCGGAATATCGTTTGCGCCGTCCCTGAAACGGATGCGACCGGGCGCGCCGGGTCTGCCGCCCATACGGCCAAGCGCCGGGTATTTCAGCCGTTCGACCGAAAGGAAAACGATAAAGGGAGCACCGTTGGACGAGGTCATCTCGATCCGCTGCCCCAGCCCGCCGCGATACTTGCCTGGGCCGCCGGAATCTGGGCGCAGTTCGCGCCGCCAGATCGTCACGGGTGCGACGCTTTCGGTGATCTCGACCTGACTGCCGAACACCCCGGACGGATAGGCCGTGGCCGACAGTCCATCGGCATGAGGTCGCGCGCCGGTTCCGCCATTGTGTACGGGTTCCACCGCGAATTCGCGACCGCCGTCACGGGCCACTTCGGGCGCGTGGCGCATGGGCAGGTCGAACATGCAACTTGCACCTTCGGCCGGGACCGCATCGGGCAGGGCCTGATGCAGGCAGCCCAGAACCAGATCGGGCGTGACCTGACCCAAGGTATGCCGCATCGCAACCGGCACCGGGCGCTGCGCGTTCAGGATGCAGCCCTTTGGCCCGTCAATGGTAAACGGCTCCAGCGATCCCGCATTGTTGGGAATGTCCGCGCCGACAATGCAGCGCAAGGCAAACACCGTATAGGCGGTGGCATAGTTCAGCGGCACGTTGATGCCCTTGCGCGAACAGCCCGAAGTGCCCGAGAAATCCACATGCATGCCGTCCTTCCTTACGGTCAGGGTGGCGTGCAGTTCCAGCTCATTCTCATAGCCGTCCATCTTCAGAACATTCTTGTAGACACCTTCGGGCACGTCGGCGATGGCCTCCAGCGTGCCGCGGCGCGACGTGTCGATGATGTACGAGCCGAGCGTCCCTAGATCGTCGAGGCCAAATTCCTCCATCATCGACAGCAGCCTTGCAACCCCGGCTTCGCAGCAGGCGATCAGTGCATAGATGTCGCCATCGTTGGCGACGGGTTCGCGGCTGTTGGCGCGGATGATGTCCAGCAGCAAATCGTTGGGGGTGCCCTGCTCAACCAGCTTGCAGGGCGGGATCAGCAGGCCCTCGTCATAGATGTCGGAACCTTCGGGGCCCATGCCCAACCCACCCAGATCAACGAGATGCGACGTGCAGGAGGTAAAGCCCACCACCTTGCCATCCTTGAATGCGGGCATCATCAGCAGAAAATCGTTCAGGTGCCCCGAGGCAAGCCATGGGTCGTTCGTCATGTAGATGTCGCCCGGCTTCATGGACTGAACCGGGAAAGCCCGGCGCAGGTGCTGCACCGCCTCGGCCATGGTGTTGATGTGCCCCGGCGTGCCGGTCACGGCTTGCGCCAGCATCCGGCCATCGGCGTCAAATATCCCGGCAGAGATGTCGCCGCATTCGCGTACGATCGGGCTGAAGGCGGCGCGGATCAGGGTTTGACCCTGTTCTTCGACCACGGCCAGCAGACGATTCCACATCACCTGCAATCGGGCGGGCGAAAGATCGTGTGAAAGATCGGACGACATCATGCGCCTCCTTTCTGGTCCCGAACGAGGACGAGGTTTCCAATGGCATCCACATGGGCCGAGAAGTCGGCGGACACGAGCGTGGTTGTCTGCGGCTCGGTGATCAATGCGGGGCCGTGAAGGTGGTCGCCGGGCTTCAGATCCGCTCGGGCAACGAAGGCCGCTGGTTTCGACACTCCGTCCACGTCACAGGTGATCGGACGGGTTTCCGGCGCCGAGATTGTCTTCAACCGGGGCGTTTCAGGAACCGCCGGCACGACACTGTCACAGGTCGCGACACGTACCGCCCAATTGAGAATCTCGATCTGCATCCCCGGCACCGGGCGCGAGAATTGCTTGCGGTATTCCTGTTCGAATGCAGCGGTCAGCGGCACGATATCTTCGGCGGTCAGGGGGCGGTCGGGAAGGGTGATCTCGATCTCGTGCCCTTGTCCGTTGTAGCGCATGAAGGCAGTGCGCAGCGTCTGGGTCGGGACATCGCCGGCCCCTTGGAAGACGACCTCTCTAGCCTCGGAAATCATGGCTTCGAACAGCGTGTTGATCCCGTTCAGGTCCATGCTGCCCAGCGACGAATAGCGCGAGCGGACGATCTCGAAAGACACCGGAGCGAACAGGAAGCCGACGGCCGATCCGACACCGGGATCGGGCGGGATCACGATGCGGCTGACCCCGGCGGATCGCGCGACCCGGCTGGCGTGCAATGGCCCGTTTCCCCCAAACGCTATCATTGTTCGTGGGCCAAGGTCCTTGCCGGATTCCACCGCATGCATCCGACCCGCGCTGGCCATGCTTTCGTCGACGATACGGCTGACGCCATCGGCGGCGCCTACGGCATCCAGATCCAGCTTTGACCCGATCACCCGGCTCAGCGCCCGTTTCGAAGCTTCGGGATCAAGCTGAATATGCCCCTCGGCAAACGTGTCGGGTACGATATATCCCAGTGCAATATCACTGTCAGTCACCGTGGGTTCGGTTCCGCCGCGCATGAAGGCGACGGGGCCGGGCTCGGATCCGGCTGATTTTGGCCCTACGGTCAACCGTCCTAGCCGGTCAACCCCGGCAATCGAACCGCCTCCGGCGCCGATCTCGATCATTTCGATGACCGGTATTCGTACCGGCATTCCGGACCCTTTGATAAACCGTGCGGCGCGGGCAATCTCGAACTGGCGCGAGGTCTGGGGACGGGCGTTGTCGATCAGGCATAGTTTGGCGGTGGTACCGCCGACGTCAAAGGACAGAACCTGATCCAGACCGGCGCGGGCGGCGACGCGGGCAGCCAGAATGGCACCACCGGCAGGGCCGGATTCCACCAGCCGGATCGGAAACCGCGCGGCGGTTCGCATGGTGCACATTCCACCACCCGCTGTCATCATCAGGATCGGACAGGTGACGCCCTGGGCCTCGAATTGTCGGACAAACCGGGCCAGATACGTTGCCATCAGAGGCTGGATATAGGCGTTGGCGACGGTCGTGCACAGCCGGTCGAATTCGCGCGCTTCGGGGCTGACGTCCGACGAAATCGAGACGGTCAGATCGGGGCGCCTGTCCGCCAGCGTATCGCGCAGCCTGCGCTCGTGCTCGGGGTTTGCATATGCGTGCATCAGGCAGATGGCGATGGCTTCCGCTCCGCTGGCGTCGATGTCCTTCAACAACGCGTCGATGGCTGTGTCTTCCAGCGAAATCAACACCTTGCCATCCGCCGAAACGCGCTCGCGGAACGTCAGCGCGCGCTCACGCGGCACCAGCAGATCAGGTTTCTCCAGATTGATGTCATATTGCGAATAGCGCCGCTCGTAGGCGATTTCCAGAATGTCCCTGAACCCTTCGGTGGTCACGGTTGCCACGACCGCGCCGCGTTTTTCGATCAGCGCGTTGGTGGCCAGCGTGGTGCCGTGAATGAAACCGGTGACTTCGCTCAGACGGTGCCCTGTCTGTTGCATCACGCGCGTTGCGCCTTGCATGGCTCCGTCGGCGGGGTTGTGATGCGTGGTCAGGGTTTTGGTCGAGGCAAGTATCGTCTCTTCGCCAGAGACAAGAACCGTATCCGTGAACGTGCCGCCAATATCGATGGCCAGGCGCAGCGCTTGAGTTGTCATGAGGTTATCCGAAAAATCCGTAATCACAGCGTGATGCATATGGGCCAGAGGCCCTGAGATCAGGCTGGGATCACAAGGTCACAGCCGGTGGCACGGCGGTCCATGGGATTCGGAAAACAACTCTTCATACGTAGGTATTCTTGTTCACACCAGCATAGCGCAACAAGCCGGAAAGCGACAAAAATGCCTGCAAACGACAAAATTCGTCACGCCTGGCCGATTGCGGGGCTTGCAGTTGAGGGTCTTGACCCCTCGCACATCACCTGTGGTCGTCTATTTTGTGTGACCCAGCCGATGCAGATGTGTGGTTCGCAAGGGTGATCCTCTGCAAGACCCATTCGAACCACATGCCGTCACTCTGAGATAGGCGGGAGAAAGATCTGCAAGCGACCGCAGGGCAAACTCTGCCTCTTGAACGGCCACGATTGAACGGGAAGGGATGGTTTCTGGGGCAGCCATGCGACTGCCCCGTTGCCGATTAGGCCTGCTGAGCGGGTGAATCGTCATCGATGAGGTCGGGCTCGTCCGGCACGATGATGCGATGCTCAAGATCCTCTTTGGGGGCGAAAACCGGGTAGACGTACAGAAACGCACCGATGATCAGATAGCCGATGGTTATCCCGTCGAACTGAGGCATCTGTAGCGTGTAGGAATGGATGATGCCGATCGAAGACATCAGCCCACCTGCGACAGCAAACGCGCCGGCCATACGGAAGCGCCCGTCAATCACATCGGCCACGATGGCACCCCAGACCAGACCGGTGATGATCGCCCCCTGGCTCAGGGCAAGGTGCCCCTCGTAATGAGCCCCTTCCATCAGAAGGGCCGAGGTCAGATCAGGATCTCCCAAGGATGGCAGCCCTTCGACACCGCTGCTGCGCAGCGCGTTCATCAACGATCCCCATTTGACCATCAGGAAGGCCGAGATATGGGGCAGGATCGCGAAGGATACCGCAGCCATGTGCATCGGTTTCACAGCCCAGGCCGTGTTGGTGATCAGGCTGACTGATACAAAGACCAGTACCGGTGCGGCTGCGGCGATCGGGATCAGCCCCGCGAGGAAGGACAGGAACCCCAGAAAGGCGGCGGCGGCAATTACAACGGCCACACCGACTATATACCCCGCATGGGCATCCAGCCGTTTATAGGCCGGATGGCCGATGTAGACGGTTGTCGGGAATGGCGAACCAAACAGAGCACCCAGCATCGTGCCTGCGCCGTCCGTCACCTGGCAGAGCCCGACAGGGTAATGGTCGCCTGCCGCTTCGGCGGATTCCACGTTGTTCATCGTTTCGATGAAATTGTAGATCTGCACGGGGATCAGCACCAGGAACAGCTCAGGGTTGGCGAACAGGTATTGCACACCGGCGATCAGGTCACCGAAATACGGGATCGGCGGGTAGAACCCGATGCCGCTGACATCAATTTTGGACTCGCCAAGCAGAAGGGCGATCACGGTACCGGCAGCAATCGCGACAAGGCCGGCCGGAACATTGCCCGGCAGGCGGAAACGGCCGATCAAACCCCATAGGATGAACAGCAGCGACGTAAAGCCGATGATGGGGTTCTCGAACACTTCGGCCAGCGGCACAGAGCCGATGAAGACCAGGGCAATGCCGCACAGAGTCCCCAGCATCCCCGCACGTGGCGTGATCCGCTTGAGATACGGGCCAACCACGGCGCCCAGAGCCGCGACGATGCCGCCCATGAACCCGGCGCCGATGCCTACTTGCCAGGCTAGCATTGGATCATTTGTCGCCCAATAGATGGGTCCGATCACCCCGAACAGGTAGACGAACATAACCGGCGTCGAGATGCCGTAGGGCAACGCGGTTACGTCTTTGCCCTGCGCGTTTGCCGCCCATTTGGCGAGGTAAGTGTAGACAGCGACACCGGCCAAAATCGCGATGGCAGCGCCGGGAACGATGCGGCCAAAGACGATGTCCGCAGGCATTTGAAAAACGAATTGGCAGACCCCGGACAGGATCAGCAGGTTGACAAGGTTGTCGGTAAACAGCGCCCAGAAAGCGCTGAAATCGCTGCGGGTAAACAGCTTGTATTCATAGGTCCTCCCGTCCATGACGGTCTCCTCCTCTGATGTGACCGGTTTGGCCCGACAGGTGTCAGGCCGATCTCCCTTTCCGGTCGTGATGGTGGCCCCGCAGGGGTGCCTGGTTTGCCCCGGTCAGGGCGGTCGCGGCAGTTTCAGAGGTCAATTCAGCCATCACCTCGGCCGCCACGAAGGCGGCGATGACGCTGGGCCGCTTGTCGCGGCTACCGCTAGCCCCGATGGGGCATTTCAAATGTTCGATGGACTGTCCGTCACAGTGTTTCTGCGCCCAGTTCCTGAGCTTTATCCGCTTTGTGGCGGACCCGATCATCCCTACATAAGCGGCATCCTTTCGTTCCAGCGCGGCGGTCGTCAGCAGGAAATCCAGCCCGTGATCATGGGTCAGAACGACAAAGGCGCTGCCTGCGGGCGCGCGCCAGATTTCGGCTTCGGGAATCGCGCTGACCCGGGTTTCGACATTGGCTGTGCAAAGCTCGACCTCTTCGGGTCGGGTGTCGACGAGGATGCAGCGCACCGGCAGATGCTGAAACTGATTGGCCAAAGCGCGTCCCACGTGGCCCGCGCCCATGACATAGACGTGTGGCAAAGCCTCGTCGCGCTGGGTCGCGCGCTCTGTGGCGGCCCATTTGTCGGACGCACGCATGCGGGTCAGTTTCATCTCGACCCGCCCACCGCAGCACTGGCCGATTTCGGGGCCAAGCGGCACATCCAGATCCTGATGCAACACCCCGTCGCGCAGCATGTCGCGGGCGGCGTTGATGGCCATGAACTCCAATTGGCCACCACCGATGGTTCCCCACAGTGCCCTGGGTGCCACGAACATCTCGGTCCCTTCGTTGCGCGGCGACGACCCGCGCACGCGTGTCAGCGCAATGCAGATCACACTGTGCTGCGTGGACAGGAATTCGCTAAGGGAACCGGGGGCAGTCATGGCTCAGGGCCCCGCTTGCAGCCGCGCAACTGCCATTAGCACACGTTCGGGGGTGGCTGGCGCGTCAAGGCGCGGACATTCGCGGTAGTCAGCTACAGAGGCTACGGCCATCGACAAGGCCTCAAACACCGAAATGCCCAGCATGAACGGCGGCTCGCCAACGGCCTTGGACCGTTTGATGGTCAACTCGCGATTTTCCGACCAATCGGCAAGTTTCACATTGAAGATACGCGGGCGGTCTGACGCGAGCGGAATCTTGTATGTCGACGGAGCATGGGTACGCAGACGGCCGGCATCATCCCACCAAAGCTCTTCGGTGGTTAGCCATCCCATGCCCTGAATAAACGCGCCTTCGATTTGCCCCTTGTCGAGCACAGGGTTCAGCGAGCGTCCGACGTCGTGCAACAAATCTGTTCGGTCCACGCGGTATTCGCCTGTAAGGGTATCAATCGTCACTTCTGAACACGACGCGCCGTAGGAGTAGTAGTAGAACGGACGGCCTTGTCCCTTGGCCCGATCCCAGTGGATTTTCGGTGTTTTGTAGAACCCGGCCGCCGAGAGCTGCACGCGCGCCAGATAGGCCTGTTTGATGAACACATCGAAGGGCAGAACCTCGTCGCCGATATGCACCTGATTGGCGTGGAAGGCCACTTCTTCGGGGGCGACATTCCAGGTTTCGGCGGCGAATTTCACCAGACGTGCTTTGATCTGCTCGACCGCGTTCAACGCGGCCATGCCGTTAAGATCGGTCCCGCTGGAGGCTGCAGTGGCCGAGGTGTTCGGAACCTTCTCGGTGGTTGTTTTGGTAATCTTGATCCGGCTGAAGTCAACCTGAAAGGCCTCGGCCACGACCTGAGCAACCTTGGTGTTCAGACCCTGGCCCATTTCGGTGCCACCGTGGTTCAGGTGGATCGACCCGTCGTTATAGACATGCACCAGCGCACCGGCCTGATTGTACCAGGTCGCGGTAAAGGAAATGCCGAACTTGACCGGTGTCAGCGCGATGCCTTTTTTCAGGATTGGCGATGTCTTGTTGAATTCAATTATGTCCTGACGGCGCTGGCGGTATTCCGATGTCTCTTCCAACTCTCCGATCAGCCGGTCGAGGATGCTGTCTTCGACAACTTGGTGATACGGCGTCACGTTACGGTCTTTGGTGCCGTAGAAATTCGCCTTACGTACATCCAACGGATCCTGCCCCGTGGCATAGGCGATTTCTTCGATCATCCGTTCCGCCGCGATCACACCCTGCGGGCCGCCAAATCCTCGAAACGCGGTATTCGACACCGTGTTGGTTTTCATTGGATGACTGTTCAGACGGACGTTCGGATAGAAATAGGCGTTGTCCGCGTGAAACAGCGCCCGGTCGGTGACAGGTCCCGACAGGTCTGCCGAGAATCCGCAACGCGCGGCAAAGCTGCCTTCGACTGCTTGAATGCGGCCATCATCGTCAAAGGCGACGTCGTAATCGATCACAAAATCATGGCGCTTACCGGTTGCCGTCATGTCCTGATCCCGGTCAGGGCGGATTTTCACGGCGCGGTTCCACTTTTTGGCGGCCACGGCGGCAACCGCGCAGAACAGGTTCATCTGGCTTTCCTTGCCGCCAAATCCGCCGCCCATGCGGCGAACGTTAACCACAACGGCGTTGGACGGTACCCCAAGGACATTCGCCACCATATGCTGCGCTTCGGACGGGTGCTGGGTGGAGCAATGTACGACCACATCATCGTCTTCACCCGGAATGGCAAAGGCGATGTGACCTTCGAGGTACATGTGGTCCTGACCGCCAACATTCATGCGGCCTTTGATCCGGTTTGGTGCCGCAGTCTGCGCCGGGGCGACGTCGCCGCGTTCCAGCTTGAGGGGGGCTGTGACATGCGGATATCCGGCTTCCTGCGCGGCAATCGGGTCCAGCGCGTGAGGCAGGGTTTCGTAGTTGATCTTTGCCAGTTCTGCGGCCCGGCGCGCGATTTCGCGGGTTTCGGCAACAACGGCAAACAAAGGCTGCCCATGAAACTGAATGGCATCGGTCGGGAAAACCGGTTCATCGTTCAGATGTGTCGGGCTGATATCATTGGCCCCCGGCACATCGTCTGCGGTCAGCACACCGACAACGCCGGGCGTGGCCAGAACGTCGGTGAAATCGATGTCCAAAAGCTTGGCGTGCGCGACGTCAGAGACCCCGAGATACGCGTGCAGCGTGCCTTCGGGCTGAGCAATATCGTCGGTGTAGTCGGCCCGCCCGGTGACATGCTTGATAGCACTGTCATGTTTGACGTTGGTGTGGGCTGATCCGATGATGGAAACGTTATCTTTCATTTTCTCGTCTCCTGATTAGGCGCAAGCCAGTTGAACGGGAGTGTCGGTTTTGGCGTCATTTTCGAGGAAGAACCGACGCAGCAAGTTTTGGCTGGTCAGCATCCGGTAGTCAGACGATGCACGCCAATCGGTCAGAGGTGAGAAATCCTGTGCCAGCGCCTCGGCGGCGGCTTCAAAGCTGTCGCGCGCCCAGGGTTGACCGTTCAGCGCCGCCTCGGCCGCGGCCGCACGCTTGGGCGTGGCGGCCATGCCGCCGAATGCAATGCGCGCATTGCTGATGGTGCCGTCTGTGATCGTCATGTGGATACCCGCAGCGACGGAAGAGATGTCCTCGTCACGCCGCTTGGAAATCTTGTATGCAGCGTCCAGATCGTTGGGTCCGGGCAGAGGCACGCGGATGCTTGCGACAAATTCATCGGGTTGGCGGTCTTGCTTGCCGTAGTCGATGAAGAAGTCAGCCAGAGGCAGGGTTCGGCGTTCGGAACCGCGCCGCAGAGTGATTTCCGCGCCGAGCGCGATGAGAACCGGCGGCGTGTCCCCGATGGGTGAGCCGTTGGCGATATTCCCACCTACGGTTCCCATATTCCGCACCTGCCACCCTGCGATGCGATCCCAGTAGGAGGACAGGTGTGGCAGGTGTTCAGACAGAAGGTCCTGGCAATCGATGTAGCTGGCGCCGGCACCGATCAGGAGGAGAGACCCCTGTCTTTCGACTGTTTTCAGGTCTTCGAGATGACCGGTGAAAATGGCGGGGCCAATGTCGCGCAGGAACTTGGTCACCCACAGGCCCACATCGGTGGCTCCGGCCACGATCGTGGCGTTTGGATAAGCTTGCAGGCATTCGGCAAGATCATCGACGCTGGATGGCAGAATGCTCAGGTTGTTTTCGGGTCCGGAGACCACGCGCCGCCCGTCCTTCAGGGCCGCCAGACGCGCGGTCATGGTTTCGCGTTCGGTGTTCAGATGATCAGATGACGGGGTGCCGTAGCGGCTGACGGCAATGGCCGCTCGGATGATCGGCTCATACCCGGTGCAGCGGCACAGGTTGCCCTGCAATGCGGTTTCAACCTGTACTTCGGTCGGTTCCGGAGTTTGCATCCAAAGCGCATAAAGGGCCATGACGAAGCCCGGTGTGCAGAACCCGCACTGGCTGCCATGGTGATCGACCATGGCTTGTTGAACCGGGTGCAGCCGGCCTTGAGGCCCAGACAGATGTTCAACCGTCACGACATGACAGCCGTCTACAGAGGCAAGAAACCGGATACAGGCATTGACCGGAGCATAGCGCAGGCCCGAGCGCCCAAGCCGTCCGACAAGCACGGTGCACGCGCCGCAGTCGCCTTCGGCGCAGCCTTCCTTCGTTCCTGTCAGTCGGCGTTCCAGGCGCAGGAAATCAAGAAGTGTCTGGCCTGCCGACACGTCTGGGACGGAGACATCCTTGCCATTGAGGACAAATTGGATGTTGGTGCGATGCGTCATGGAATTCTCCCTCTGCCCCTGCCTTCCGGAGGGTGGTCAGTGGAACCATAGGAGCAAAGATTGAGATGGAAAATCGCTGCAAATGGCAAATACTTTCAACAGATCGTTGAAAAAGATGGGGCTATACCGCATTCTTTCGCTGCTGGGAGGATCCAATGTCTTACATCGAAAGTCTGCGTGTTTTTGTCCGCGTGATGGAGCTGGGCAGCATCACCTCTGGCGGGCGAGATCTTCGGTTGACCCCGGCGGTGGCCAGCAAACGGTTGAAAGAGCTTGAAAACCATCTGGGTGTGCGGCTGTTCAACCGAACCACCCGATCGATGACACCAACCGAAGTGGGGACGGTTTTCTACGATGAAGCCAAGGCGGTCCTGCTGGCGCTTGATCACGCCGAAGCGCGTGTCGCCAGCTTTTCCGACGCGCCGCGGGGGGCGATCCGCATCACCGCGCCTTTGGGTGTCGGGCGCAGAATCGTTGCGCCTCTGGTGCCGGAATTCTCGGATCGTTACCCGGAAACAGAGATTCGCATGCGCCTGTCCGATCGCAAGGTGGACATTCTGGCTGACGGTCTGGACATCGCCTTTTTCATTGGAGAGCCTGGCGATTCAACCATGAAACTGCGGAAGTTCGCGGATTGTGATCGTGTTCTGTGCGCCTCGCCCGATTACCTGTCGCAGTTTGGGACGCCCAAAACACCGGATGATTTGTTGCACATGCCCCATAACTGCCTGTTGCTGCGTTATCCTAGGTCTCCGGAATACTATTGGACTCTTCGCACTGACATGGGGCCGCGAAAGCTTGAAGTTGGCGGCAAATACGACGCAGACGATGGTGATGTTCTGACCGACTGGGCCTTGTCCGGTCGTGGGATCGTCAACAAGCCGCGCTTTGACGTGCGGGAGTTTCTCGAGGATGGACGGCTGGTCGAGGTCCTGCCCGAGACGCCCCCCTTGCCAACGATTTTCGGGTGTCTTTATCCGCACAAAAAGCTGCAAGATCCCAAGGTGCGCCTGTTCGTCGAACATATCGCACAGCACAGCAAACGCTTTTTCGCATAAAGAAAAACCGGGCATCACGGCCCGGTTCGCTGTCATGGTTTCGCGCGCACGCGCCTATTGGTTTCTGACTTCACGCACCCATGCGATGATGGTTTGGCGTGCCTCTTCATCCATTTGCACTGCCGATGGTGGCGGCATTGCGTGGCTGATCCCGGCTTGCAGATAGATCTGGTCAGCATGTCGGGCCACATCTCCGGGTGTCTCAAGGTAAACTTTCTTCGGTGCCCATTTCATGGTGCCGTACACCGGCTCGCGGGCGTGGCACATCGAGCAATTGCCCAAGACCGTGTCATAGGCATCTTCGAAGCCCGCGGCGGACGCATATTTCTGCTCGTATAGTGTCAGCTCGCGCGCTTCGGCGTCTTCCCATGTCTCGGTGTTTCTCACCGAAGACAGCCAAGCGATCACGACCATTAGCAGAACCGTCACGCCCCAGGTCCAGTGCGGGCCTTTCCCAGTTGCGTGCATCGTGTTGAAATAGTGACGGATGGTGACGCCCGTCAGAAAGATCAGGCTGGCGATGATCCAGGAATACTCGGTGCCGAAAGCAAGTGGATAGTGGTTCGACAACATCAGGAACACGACCGGCAAAGTCAGATAGTTGTTGTGCGTGGATCGTACCTTGGCGATCTTGCCGTATTTGGCATCAGGTGTCCGACCGGCCTTGAGGTCTTCGACCACGATCCGTTGGTTCGGCATGATCTGAAAGAACACGTTGGCCGTCATGATCGTTGCAGTGAAGGCGCCAAGATGCAAAAGCGCGGCACGACCGGTGAAGATCTGGTTGTAACCCCAGGACATGATCACCAGGATCACGAACAACAGCAGCATCAGAACGGTCGGGTGATCGCTCAGCTTGGATTTGCACATCTGATCGTAGAGAAGCCAACCAATGGTCAGCGATCCGCCGGAAATCAGAATCCCCTGCCACAGCGCAAGGTCCACTTTGGTTGGATCAAGCAGGAACAGCTCGCCACCAACCCAGTATATGATCATGAGCAACGCCGCACCAGACAGCCAGGTCGTGTAACTCTGCCATTTGTGCCAGGTCAGGTGCTCGGGCATGCGCGAGGGCGCAACCAGATATTTGACGGTGTGGTAGAAGCCGCCGCCATGTACTTCCCATTCTTCGCCGTAGGCCCCGTCCGGAAGGGCTGGGTTCGGCTTTAGCATGAGGTCCAGCGCGATAAAGTAGAATGACGCCCCAATCCACGCCATCGCGGTGATCACATGCAGCCAGCGGACGGAAAAGGCGATCCACTCCCACATTACGGCCAAGTCATACATGGCTTTGCTCCTAAGATTCTTTGCTTCCGGTTACTCTATGCGAGTGTGTTTTGTTCTGGTATTGCTGGTAAAGACCAAGCAGTATCAAAAAATGCAAAAAAATGTCCTACCTTGATAACATCAGAACCTTTGTCCGGGTCTATGAATTGGGCAGCATGTCCGCCGCGGGCCGTGATCTGAGGGTTTCGCCAGCCGTCACGTCGGCGCGTATATCGCAACTGGAAGAGCATCTTGGCGTGCGTTTGTTCCAACGCACGACACGCAGCCTGACGCCCACCGAGCAGGGAAAATCTTTCTATCGCGGCGCGGCAGAGATCCTTGAAGCGGTCGAAAGTGCCGAAGCCCAGATCGTCAATCTGACCGAAAACCTGAAAGGGTCACTCTATGTCGCGGCGCCGTTGGGAGTCGGGCGTCGGTTGATTGCGCCGCAGGTCCCGAAGTTTCTTGCCGAGTACCCCGAGGTGAACGTCCGGTTAAGGCTGACCGACCGAAAGGTTGATCTGACAACCGAAGGTCTGGACCTGGCATTTTTTCTTGGTCAGCCAGAGGACAGCAACCTGCGTATTCGCAAGATCGCGGATGTCGAAAGAGTGCTTTGTGCATCCCCGAAATACATCAAAAGGCGCGGGATGCCCGAAAGCGGGGACGCGTTGATCGCTGATGAGCACGAATGTCTCAATTTGCGGTTCCCGGGCGCGACCGAGTTTCAATGGCTTTTGAGGACCGATACGGGGCCAAAACGGTTCCGGGTTTCCGGGCGCTACGAGTCAGACGATGGCGACGTGCTGACAGACTGGGCCCTTGGCGGACATGGTATCGCGTTGAAGCCGATTTTTGAGATCGCTCAACATCTCAAGGCCGGGACATTGGTTCCGGTGGCGGAAAAGACGCCGCCAGAACCGATTCAGATGGCATGTCTGTTTACGCACCGCCGTATGCAGGACCCCAAAACGCGGCTTTTCATGGAATTCATAATCGAACGCATCGGGTCGTCGATTGCGGCGGCAAATACGGCCCGGTAGGTCGCTCAGCTGCCGCGATAGGTCGAGTACCCGAAGGGCGAAAGCAGCAGAGGCACGTGGTAATGCGAATGTTCGGACATTCCAAACCGGATCGGGATGACGTTCAGAAAGCGCGGGTTTTCAGGTGGTGTGCCGCAGGCATCAAGGTAATCCCCGGCATGGAAGACAAGTTCGTAGTCACCTGTTGAAAACTCTGCTTCGGGCAGAATTTGTTCGTTGGTCCTGCCGTCGTCATTGGTGAACAGAGTTTTCAGCAACTGGTGGTCTGCACCTTCAATGCGGAACAGTTCGATTTTCAATCCTTCGGCGGGGCACCCCCGGGCCGTATCCAGAACATGTGTTGTAAGGTAACCGGTCATTTGCGCTACTCCTCAAGTTATACAGTTACTAGTCTGTTTTCGCATCCAGGAGCAAAGGCAGTCTGTGGGAAGCTGCTTTCTGCATTTTTTGAAAAACATCTCTGATTATCTGGGGTATTGATCAATTCAAGAAGAAGGAAACCGATGTGAAGCCTTATCCACGAGACATGACCGGTTACGGTGGGCAAGTTCCCAAAGCAAACTGGCCGAACGACGCCAAAATCGCAATTCAGATCGTTCTGAACTACGAAGAGGGCGGTGAAAACAACGTTCTGCACGGCGATGCCGCATCCGAAGCGTTTCTGTCCGAGATCACCGGAGCCGCCCCGTGGCCGGGGCAACGGCACTGGAACATGGAATCGATCTATGAATACGGCAGCCGCACGGGGTTCTGGCGCGTGCATCATCTTCTGCAGGATCTGCCTGTTACAGTCTATGGCGTTGCAACCGCCTTGGCCCGTGCACCTGCACAGGTTGCGGCGATGAAGCATGCCGGATGGGAGATCGCCAGCCACGGTTTGAAGTGGATTGAACACAAGGACATGGGCGCAGAAGAAGAGCGCGCCCAGATCCGCGAAGCAATCCGCCTGCACACAGAGGTTACGGGTCAGCCGCCACGGGGTTGGTATACGGGCCGCTGTTCGATGAATACGGTCGAACTGGCCGCCAAGGAAGGCGACTTTGCCTATATCGCCGACAGTTATGCCGACGATCTGCCATACTGGACCAAGGCAGGGGGCAAGGATCAGCTGATCATGCCCTATACACTTGATTGCAACGATATGCGCTTTGCAATCCAGGCTGGGTTCACCAATGGGGAACAATTCGAAAGCTATCTGAAAGACAGCTTTGACATGCTCTATGCCGAGGGTGAGGCGGGCGCGCCCAAGATGCTCTCGATCGGGCTGCACTGCCGTCTGATCGGTCGCCCGGGTCGTGCCATGGCGCTGAAACGCGCCCTGGATTACTTCAGGAAACACGACGGTGTCTGGTTCGCAACGCGCGAGCAGATTGCCGATCACTGGGCCAGGGAACACCCGCCGGTGCAAGGTCTGACCCCGTCCGAAATGGATCGACCAACCTTTGTGTCGGAATTCGGCGGCGTGTTCGAGCACAGCCCGTGGATTGCCGAAGGTGCGTATGAACTGGAACTGGGCCCGACGCATGACAATGCCGCTGGCGTCCACAACGCGCTGGCGCGTGTATTCCGTTCCGCCTCGCCCGAGCAGCGCCTCGGCGTTCTGACAGCCCACCCGGACCTGGCGGGCAAGCTGGCCGCCGCCGGCCGCCTGACCAAGGAAAGCACTGCGGAACAGGCCGGTGCGGGTCTGGACATGCTGACCGATGAAGAACGCGCAACGTTCACGGCGTTGAACGAAGCCTACATGACCAAGTTCGGCTTTCCTTTCATCATTGCCGTCAAAGACAACACCAAGGCCAGCATTCTGGAAGCCTTTCGCCGTCGCATCGACAATGACCGCGACAGCGAATTCGCCGAAGCCTGCCGTCAGGTTGAGCGTATTGCCGAATTGCGCCTGATCGAGAAGTTCGCACAATGACGGCTGCCTTGAAGCTCCGCCCCTTGACGTCAGAGGCATTTGCACCTTTCGGCGATGTCATCGAGGCGACGGGCCAGGTGGACAAGCTTATCAATCAGGGTAAATGCGCGCGCTATCACGACCGGGCCGTGTTGGATTTCCACGATGGGCGCGCGGGTATCAGCGTGTTTCAGTCCGAAGCCTTCAGTCTGCCGATCAAATTGGAAATGGTTGAACGCCATCCTGATGGCAGCCAAGCCTTTTTGCCTTTGTCGGACAAACCATTTGTCGTGGTTGTGGCCCCGGATGAGAACGGCACGCCGGGACAGCCCATCGCCTTCAAAACAGCGCCCGGACAGGGTGTGAATTACCATCGCAACACCTGGCATGGCGTTCTGACCCCGCTTCATGCGCCCGGGCTTTTTGCGGTGGTCGACCGAATTGGAGCCGGGCCCAACCTCGAAGAGCATTGGTTCGAGGAGGCTTTTGAAGTCACAGAATGAGGCGCGTTGCCGGAAGAGGAGCCGGCTGCGAACCTCAAGGGAGGAAAAACAAAATGTCAGATGCATCCATCGGAACGCCGGAGCAACTCCGCGATCCGAATTACACTCCGCCGCTGCTGAAGGCGGTGCCGCTGGGAATTCAGCATGTGCTGGCGATGTTCGTGTCCAACGTCACGCCAGCCATTATCGTTTGCGGCGCGGCTGGTTTCGGCTTTGGCTCGAACAGCCCCGATTTCCCGCAGATGATCTATATGATCCAGATGTCGATGTTCTTTGCGGGCGTCGCCACGTTGTTTCAGTCTATTGGTGTGGGGCCTGTTGGTGCCCGGTTGCCCATCGTGCAGGGAACATCGTTTGCCTTCATCCCGATCATGATTCCGCTGGTGGTTGGAAAGGGCGTTGACGCCATTGCCGTCCTGATGGGCGGTGTTGTTGTCGGTGGCTTGTTCCACGCATTCCTCGGGTTGTTCATAGGGCGCATTCGCTTTGCTCTTCCGCCGCTGGTTACGGGCCTTGTGGTAACCATGATCGGCCTGGCCCTTGTCAAAGTCGGCATTCAATATGCCGCCGGCGGAGTGCCCGCCATAGGCACCGAGGAATATGGCTCGGGTCTGAACTGGTTCATGGCGGGAACCGTTATCGTGGTCACGCTTGGCCTGAAATTCTTTGCACGGGGCATGCTGTCCGTGTCGGCTGTTCTGATCGGTCTGCTGGTCGGATACGCCGTGGCCTTTCTGCTTGGCCAGGTGAACCTGGGCAATGTCGGCAACGCGGCCTCCTTCGCGCTGCCGAACCCCCTGCATTTTGGCCTTGAATTCTCGGTCGCGGCCATCATCGGTTTCTGTGCAATGTCCTTTGTTTCCGCTGTTGAAACCGTTGGGGACGTATCCGGTATCACCAAAGGCGGCGCTGGGCGAGAAGCAACCGACAGAGAAATACAGGGCGCGACCTTTGCCGATGGTCTTGGTACTGCGATCTCTGGCCTGTTTGGAGCCTTGCCGAACACGTCATTCAGCCAGAATGTCGGGTTGATTGCCATGACCGGAGTCATGAGCCGCATGGTCGTGACCATCGGCGCGGTTTTCCTGATCGTTTGCGGGCTTATTCCCAAGATCGGGGCGATAATCTCGTCCATTCCGATTGAGGTTCTTGGCGGCGGCGTGATCGTGATGTTCGGCATGGTTGTTGCCGCAGGGGTTTCGATGCTGTCGGACGTGAACTGGAACCGGCGCAACATGGTGATTTTTGCAATCGCCCTAAGCCTTGGACTGGGTTTGCAGCTGGAACCCAACGCGTTGCAATACTTGCCCGGCACATTGAAGGTTCTGGCGACATCAGGAATCCTGCCCGCCGCCGTCATCGCCATTGTATTGAATCTGGTGCTTCCCGAAGAACTTTCCGACGAAGCGACGGAAGAGGTCTCGGGCGGCATGGCCGGACATGGTCTTGGGTCCATCGAGCAAGACGACCACGTCTGATGCGTTCGGCGTGATACACTGATCGTGCTGGAAAAAACATGAAGCGGCGCGCCTAGGCGCGCCGCGTTTCATTGTTTGGTCACCATTGAATGGAGATCTGCTGTCAAAAGCTCTTCGCCCAAAAGGACCGCAGAGACAATGCCCAAGAAGGTGACGCCGTCTGGCTTCAGAAATCGACCTCGATCGCGACCCCTTTCCGAACGGCGAGGTCAACCACGGACGCGGCGACCGCAAGATCTTGAAGGCCCACACCCGTGCCATCGAACAGCGTGATCTGATTGTCCGATATCCGGCCCGGATCGGTGCCGTTGATGACCGCGCCAAGCTGCGCCACGTCGCTTTCCTGGATCAGGCCTTCGGCCACCGCGTGCTGCGCTTCGCCGATGCTGACGGATTGCGCGACTTCGTCCGTGAACACGCTGGCCCTGGCCAGAAGGGCGGCTTCGACTTCCTGTTTTCCTTTGGTGTCCGTGCCCATGCAGGCGATATGAGTTCCGGGGCTGACATGGTTTGCCATCAGCGAGGGCGCAAAGGCCGAAGTGATCGAAATGATCACATCCGCCTCAGTCATTTCGTCAAGCTCGACCGCTTGGAACGGAACACCGGCTTCATTGGCGACCTTCTCGATATTCGGCAGCATTTCGGGGTGGTAGTTCCAGCCAATGATCTTTTCAAAGGCGCGCTGCTCCAAAGCCGCGCGAAGCTGAAAGGCTGCCTGGTGGCCAGCGCCCATCATGCCTATGACCTTGGCGTCCCTGCGTGCGAGATGCTTGATCGATACCGATGATGCTGCCGCCGTTCGAAGGGCCGTCAGAAGGTTCCCGCCGACCATCGCAGATGGCTTGCCGGTGTCGGGGTCGAAAAGAAAAACGGTGGACTGGTGGTTGATCAGCCCGCGTTTTTCCAGATTGTTCGGCCAATAGCCGCCCGCCTTCAGTCCCAGCGTCAGGCCGGCGCGGTCAAACCCCCCTTTGAAGCCGTACAGTGCATCTTCGTGCTCGATGGCTTCACGCACGACAGCGAAGTTGTAGGCGTCGCCGGACGCCATTGCGGCAAAGACCTGTTCGACCGCGTCAAAAGCCGCTTGTCGGGTCATAAGGTCAGCGATCTCACGCTCGGGTACGATCAGCATTTCATTCTCCAATCAAACATTCGTGCGCCCGCGTGCCACCACCGGAAGGAGAGCATACACGCGGGCGGCTGTCTGGCTGCTTCCGAGCCAGCCCTCCCAAACACGGCAAGTTCGGATCAATAAGCGCGTCCGCGGGCGGATACGGGCCAGACGGTCTCGACCTTGCCGTTGCGAACGCCGACATACCAATCATGTACATTTGCGGTTGGGTCGCAGTGCCCCGGAACCAGCCTGAGCTTGTCGTTGACCTTCAGCACACCGTTCGGGTCCATGACGACGCCGTGTTCGTCCGAACATTTGATGTACTCGACATCATCTCGGCCGAAGATAACGGGCAGACCGCTGTCCACCGATTGCGCCTTGAGGCCCGCATCGACGATCGCCTTGTCCGCCTTGGCGTGGCTCATGACGCTGGTCAGGATGAAGAAGGCGTTTTCCCACTCGCCCTGATCGATCCGGTTGCCGTCCTTGTCCAGGATACGGCCGTAATCGGCATCCATGAAGGCGTAGGACCCGCATTGCAGTTCGTTGTACACGCCCGAGTTGGACTCGAAGTAGTATGAACCGGTGCCACCGCCCGAGACCAATTCGCACTCGATGCCTTCGGCTTTGAGGCCTTCAACCGCGTCCCTTACCATCGCAATTGCGGTGTCGAGCTTTTCCTTGCGCGCCTCATAGCTGTCGAGGTGCTGCATGGCCCCCTGATAGGCCTGAATGCCGGTGAATTTCAGGTTCTCGGCTGCTTCGACCGCTTTGGCGATTTCGATCACGTCGGATGTTGTCGTCACACCGCACCGGCCAGCGCCGCAGTCGATTTCGACGAAGACCTCCAACTGTGTTCCGTGATCCACCGCCGCGCCTGAAAGATCCGCGACATTGTCCAGATCATCGACACAGACGATAATGCGGCTGCCCAGCTTTGGCAGGCTGGCAAGACGGTCGATCTTGGCAGGGTCACGCACCTGGTTCGACACCAGAACGTCCTTGATGCCACCGCGCACGAACACTTCGGCCTCTGAAACTTTCTGGCAGCAGACGCCTACGGCGCCTCCGATCTTCTCCTGCAACCTGGCCACGTCTACCGATTTGTGCATTTTTCCATGCACGCGGTGGCGCATGCCGTGCGCCTTGGCATAGTCGCCCATCTTCTTGATGTTGCGCTCAAGCGCGTCGAGATCCAGCACAAGAGAGGGGGTCTGGATATCTTCTTCATCCATTCCGGGCTTGGCCGGAATGTCAAAGCCTACTTCGAATTCGTCGAGATTGGTCATATCTTTCATTTCCGTATTCCTATGTCGGGATTGATGTCACGCGTTCAGCCAGGGCAGCCTGTCCAGATCGACATTACCCCCGGTTATGATCAGGCCGACACGCTTGCCTTTGAATGCGTCCGGGTTCTTCAGGATCGTGGCCAGCGGAACGGCCGAAGATGGCTCCATCACGATCCGAAGGTGTTTCCACGTCAGCTTCATCGCGTCGATGATCTCTTGCTCTGATGCCGTGTAAATCTCGGATACGTGGTTCGACACGAAATGCCAGGTCAACTCTTTCAGCGGCACCAGCAGCCCGTCGGCGATCGTCTTGGGTGCGTCATCCGCGATGATGTGGCCGGCCTTGAAGCTGCGATAGGCATCGTCGGCCTGCTCCGGTTCCGCCGCGATGATCGCGGTTTCCGGGGCGAGCGTCGAAAGTGTCAGACAGGTGCCGGACACCATGCCGCCGCCGCCGATAGGTGCGACAACCGCATCCAGACCATCGGTCTGCTCGATGAACTCGCGCGAACAGGTGCCTTGCCCGGCAATCACGCGCGGATCGTTGTAGGGATGGACGAAATCCCCGCCCGTTGCGGCCTGAACCTCGGCAAAGGTTGCTTCGCGCGACGAGGTGGAGGGCTCACATTCCGTGATCTTCCCACCATAGCGCCGCACCGTGTCTTTCTTTGCCTGTGGCGCTGTGCGCGGCATGACGACATTGCACGGTATGCCCCGCTTCATTGCCGCATAGGACAGGCACGAGGCGTGGTTGCCCGAAGAATGGGTTGCGACGCCTTTCCTGGCCTGTTCGTCGTCAAGGCCAAACACGGCGTTTGCAGCGCCGCGAACCTTGAAGGCGCCCGGTTCCTGAAAGTTTTCACATTTGAAGAACAGCTGTGCACCGGATAGCTCGTTCAGATAGTCTGATGTGCGGACCGGTGTGCGGCGGATGAAAGGTTCAATCCGATCATGTGCCGCCAGCATGTCCTCGTAGGTAGGGATATTCATGTTGCAATCCTTCATCACGCGGCGTCCTTTTGAATGGCGCCCGAATGACCGCGATAGTATTCCTGCGCAGCCGCCACGCCCGAGCCCAACTGGATGTTCAGGCCCAGGTCGACCATGCACATTTCAGCGGTGGCAATCCCGGACAGGGCCATGACATCCGTCAGGCTTCCCAGATGCCCGATGCGGAATACCTTGCCCGCGACTTCGCCAAGACCGACACCGAAGGCAACGCCGTATTTTTCGGCCGCGTGCGTGACAATATCGGTGGCGTTGAAACCGTTTGGCGTACGGATCGCGCTGACGGTGTCAGAATAAACCGAAGGGTTCGCCGCGCACAGGTCCAGCCCCCAAGCGCCCACGGCGGCGCGTACGCCTTCGGCAATACGGTGATGCCGGGCAAAGACGTTTTCCAAACCTTCACCCAGCAGCATGTTACAGGCCTGATTGAGGCCATTCATCAAGCCAACCGCAGGTGTGTAAGGGTATGCGCTGTTGGCATAGCCTTTCGCCATGTCGTGCACGTCAAAGAAGGTGCGGGGCAGGGTCCCTGTGCTGGTCGCGTCCATTGCCCGCTGGCTAAACCCGACGATGGCAAGGCCCGCAGGCAACATGAACCCTTTCTGCGAACCCGTGACGGCCACATCAACGCCCCATTCGTCAAAACGGAAATCCATGGATCCGATCGATGAAACACCATCGACGAACAGCATTGCAGGGTGCCCGGCAGCATTCAGAGCCTTGCGTACAGCGGCAATATCCGATTTCACACCGGTCGCCGTTTCGTTATGCGTGGCAAGAACAGCCTTGATTTCGTGGCTTGTGTCGGCGGTCAGAATCTCTTCGTAACGATCGGCTGGCAGCCCTTCGCCCCAAGGGGTTTCGACGATCTCGACATTCAGACCGTGGCGCTGGCACATATCGATCCAGCGATGGCTGAACATGCCGTTGCGCGCCGCCAGAACCTTGTCACCGGCCGACAGGGTGTTGGTCAGCGCGGTCTCCCAGCCTCCGGTTCCGGTCGACGGGAAAATGAAGATTTCGGCGCTGTCGCTTTTCAGAATTTTTTGCACACCCGCGCGGGCTGGGTGCAGAATCTGCCCGAACAGCGGCGAGCGGTGGTCGATCGTGGGCATGTCGCAAGCCTTGCGCAGGCTTTCGGGGATATTGGTCGGGCCCGGAATGAAAACGGGATTTTGAAAGCTCATGGGTGGTCTCCTTCCGTCGTTGACCACACAATAAGTTCTAGCCGCTCTGCCCGATATATTTTTGAAAAAGCCTTTCAAAACACCACGTTTTGGATTTAATTTATAATTGTCAGAGCCTTATATTTTTCATATCATGAATTAGTCTTTCACGAATGATCAAAGGGTTTTTATGGATTCTCAAGACAATACTCGCGAAGTCCGCAGAAAAGCCCGTGGAAGACCACGAGGATGGGACGACAAGACAGCGCAAAACACGATCAAATCTCTCGACCGTGCGATGGAAGTTTTTGAGTATTTGAGTGAAGCGCAGGGCAAGGCGTTAACCGCGCTATCCGACGAAATGGGCCAGTCGCCCGCCACAGTTTACCGAATTCTCGTTACACTAGAGGGCAGGGGACTTGTCGAGTTCGATCATGACGAGCAGGTCTGGCACATCGGTCCTCGTGCGTTCGTAATCGGCTCGCGCTTCCTGCGTCGCACCAGCCTTGTGGACCGGGCCCGACCCGTGATGCGAAAGCTGATGGAGGCCACCGGCGAGACTGCAAACCTGGGGGTCGAAAAAGAAGGAATGGTGTTGTTCCTGAGCCAGGTTGAAACCCATGCCAGCATCCGGGCGTTTTTCCCACCGGGCACGCTGTCTCCGATGCACGCATCGGGCATCGGGAAAGCTTTGTTGGCATATATGGATGAAGATCGGCTGGACCGGCTGTTGGCCAAGACGGAACTGTGGGCCTTCACGGACCGGTCGATTACCAGCCCGGCCGTGCTGAAAGAAGATCTTGCCATGGTCAGGGCACAGGGCTTCTCGATAGACAACGAAGAAAAAAACGCGGGTATGCGATGTATCGCTGCGCCGGTTTTCGATATCAACCGAGAGGCTGTAGCCGGGATTTCGGTATCCGGACCGACAAGCCGCGTCAGCGAAGCCGAAATCGCGCGCCTAAGCCGCCCCGTCATCGAGGCGGCGCGTCAGTTAACTCTGGCCATCGGCGGGACTATTTCTGCGCCGCTGTCTTGAGGCTCCGGTGCTGCGGATAAGCCGCTGGTCCCGGCCGCAGGGCCATATGACGGTTCACGTCTTTGTACAGCAGGTAACGGAACTTACCCGGTCCGCCCGCATAACAGGCCTGCGGGCAGAACGCGCGCAACCACATGTAATCGCCGGCCTCGACCTCTACCCAATCATTGTTCAGCCTGTAGACGGCCTTTCCCTCAAGAACATACAGACCATGTTCCATCACATGTGTTTCAAGGAAAGGAATGACGGCGCCGGGCTCGAAAGTCACCACGGTCACGTGCATATCGTGCCGCAGGTCACTTGGATCGACAAAGCGCGTCGTGGCCCATTTGCCGTCGGTTCCGGGCATCGGCGTCGGCGTGATCTCATTTTCGTTGAGAACCAGAACGTCCGGGCGGTCAAGCCCTTCCACCGCTTCATAAGCCTTTCGAATCCAATGGAAGCGCAGGGTCTCACCGCCTCGGTTTCGTAAGGTCCAGTTGCATTCAGCGGGCAGGTAGGCATAGCCGCCGGGCGTCAGTTCATGGGTCGTGCCGTCGGCCGTCAAGGTCGCTGTGCCTTCGACCACGAACAAAACGCCTTCGGCTTCGGGATCGGTCTCAGGACGGTCAGAGCCACCGCCGGGCTGAACCTCCATGATGTATTGCGAAAAGGTTTCGGCAAAGCCGCTTAGCGGGCGGGATATCACCCATAAGCGGGTGTCGTCCCAAAACGGCAGAAAACTGGTCACGATATCCCGCATCGTTCCCTTTGGGATCACTGCATAAGCGTCAGTAAATACGGCGCGGTCAGTCAGCAATTGCTCCTGACCAGGGTGCCCACCGTGTGGAGAATAATACTTGGCGGTCATGCATGCTCCTGAAAAATGTCATATGCCTGAAATATGCGCCGAAGGATCGGTGCGGACCACCCGCAAAAAGTTGACAGCTCTATTCGTGAAGATTTGAAAAATCAGAATTTGGCCGTCGTTAAGCGCGCGCAGCATTGGCATCATGCGTGCGCTGCGCAGCCGGTCGGACCAACAAGGATTGGGTCAGGGTTGCACCGGTCTGACCCCGGACAGATCCGGGGCAATCCGTATCATCTGCGACAGGTCAGGTTTCAGTCCTGTGCTTTTACCGGAAATCATCCCAAGCGGAACGCTTGTCGCTGCGGCGAGTGCATCCTGAACGGGGATCCCAGCTTGTTCCGTCAGAACCCGCACCGCTTTTGTCAGGCACAAGTCTGCCCCGGCCAGAGTGCCGTCCTCCAAAGTCAGCCTGCCGTTTTCCCGCCGGATCCGGCGTCCTTCCAACTGAAACTCGGTCAGTGACGTTCCGGCGACCGCCATCGCATCGCTGACAAGGAAAATCCGCCCTGGTCCGCGCTTGGCGGCCCAGGCAATCCGTATCGTATCGGGATGAACGTGGATGCCATCCGCGATCAAGCCCGCCGATAGCGATCCGCAGGATAGCGCCGCGCCGACCAGTCCCGGTTCACGACTGCCAAGCTGGCTCATCGCATTGAACAGATGCGTTGCGCACTGCGCCCCGGCCCTTGAAAACGCCTGGCAGGTTTCAAAAGGCGCGTCCGTATGCCCCAGAGAAACGATGACCCCCGCGCGTTTCAACTCTTCAACCTGTTGCGGGGTTGTGCTTTCAGGTGCCAGCGTGACCATCAATGCAGGCAGGTGTTTTGCAGCGTCGATCAGAATTTCCAGATCGGTTTGCTGCATCGGGCGGATCAGGGCGGCATCATGTGCGCCCTTGCGTCGCACAGACAGGTGCGGACCTTCCAGATGCAGGCCCGCAATGCCGGGAACACCCGTCTGAACGGCCTTGATGGCGGCATCAATCGCGGCCCGGGTTTTCTCGGCCGTGTCCGTGATCAGGGTTGGCAGGATGCGAGTGGCACCCAGCGCGCGATGAGCGCTGGTGATTTGGGTCAGCGTGTGAACCGATGGATCGTCGTTGAACATCACGCCACCGCCGCCGTTGACCTGCAAGTCCGCATAGCCGGGGCTGAGGATGTCGCCATGCAGATCCTCGATCTGGTCATCCTGTGCGATCTGGGCCTCAGGTAGCAACGCATCCAGCACGCCGTTTCTGAACCGTGCGGCATATCCTTCACGCAATTCAGTGCCATCGAAGATCGGGCCGCCCGCAAAGGTAACAGTAGAGGGGGTCATACCGTTTCCGTCACTTTTTTCAGATGGCGCGGTGTGTCCGGGTCGATCCCGCGTTGTGTGGCCACCTTCTCCACCATTCCATAAAACGCAGCGATTGTCGGTATCGGGTCCGTCATCCAATGCGACGTCCGGACATGGGGCAGTTCCGTGGCGTGTTTAACGCGGCCGGTTGTGGCGAAAACCACAGCGCCCTTGGACGCCAGTGCGTCCGCAACTTCGGCCAGATTGTCCTCTGCTGCATCCCCGGACGACAGGGCAAGCACTGGAAAGCCCTGATCCACGATGGAAACCGGGCCGTGCAGAACCTCGGCCGCCGAATAGCTTTCTGCGTGGATCTGGCAGGTTTCCTTGAATTTCAACGCGGCTTCGTTGGAGATTGCCAAAGACAGGCCCCGGCCCAAGGTAAACAAAGAACGCCCATCCACCGCGTCCGCCACGGCGCTCCAGTCGCAGGCGATTGCCGTCGACAAACTATCCGGCAGCCCATGGATTGCGCGCAACAGGTGATCTTCGCGCTTCACCTGCGCAATCAGCCACAGCCCGGCGACCAGAGACGTCACGAATGTCTTTGTCGCCGCCACGCTCAGTTCGGGGCCCGCGTGAATGGGCAGCGTTGCCGCAGCCGCCTCGGCCAGGGCAGAGGCAGGGTTGTTCGTGATCGCGACCGAGTAAGCCCCGCCGGATGTGAGCGACTGCGTTAGCTGCACGATATCCGGGCTCTGACCGGATTGTGAGACTGAGATGCAGATTGCATCCTCGCAACGCATGTCGACCCCGTAGATGGATTTCACCGACGGTCCGACCGAAGCCATCGGCAAACCAAGCAACAGTTCCGAGGCGTATTTCAGAAAGCTGCACGCATGATCCGAGGATCCGCGCGCCACCGAGATCAGGAACCGCGGGTCGCGGGCCCGGATCTCGTCGGCGCTTTGCGCGATCAATTCCGCGCCCTCGGTCAGAAGGCGGTCTACGGCGTCGGGAATCTCATCGATCTCGCGCCGCATCTGAGTGGTTGTGTCAGGCATTTTCCCAGGCTTTCAATTTGACAGGCGCAGTTCGGCCACAAAGTCATAGGCGTCACCGCGGTAGATCGAGCGGGTCAATTCAGCGACCCGCCCGCTTTGCAGATATGAGGTGCGTTGAATCCGAAGCCCGGCCGTACCTTCCGCAACATCCAGAAGCTCTGCCTCGGGCGGTTCGAGGTTGATGGCCGAGATTTTCTGGATCGCGCGCACCGGTCGCAGACCAGATTGTTCAAGAACAGAGTAAAGCGACCCCGTCACGTCGGTGGGGTTCGGCAGGATATCGAGCGGAAGGGCCGCTTTTTCCAACGCCATCGGGCGTCCTCCTGCCTCTCGCAGGCGGTAGATACGCGCGACCTGTTCATTTGCCGACAAGCCCAATGCCATCATTTCTTCCGGGGACGGCAGGAAAACCCCGCGCTCCAGCCATGTAGAGGTCGTCTTGAGCCCGCGCCGCTCCATGTCTTCGGTGAACGATGTCAGATGGGACAGCGATTGTTCAACCTTCGCTACGGGTTCGCGAACAAACGACCCAGACCCCTGTCTTTGCTCGATTGCACCTTTGCGCACCAGCTCATGAATGGCCTTGCGTACGGTCACACGGGACAGGTCGGTGATCTCGGCGATTTCTCTTTCAGGGGGCAGCGAACTGTTGGGAGGCAGGATGCCGTCCTTGATCCCTTGTTCAAGGCGTTGACGGAGCTGTACATAGCGCGGGCCCGAGCTGTGCCCCAACCATCCTTCGGGCCGCAGGAAATCAGCTATGTTCATGTTCGATTTCCTCCAGATACGCCTGTGCCAATGCAAGTGCGCCGGACAGTGGATCGCCTGCGGGCTGGACCAGAGCAGATTGCATGTTCGCAGGCAGGTAGGGCGCGTAAAGGGGGCCAATTCCGCCGGTCAGACAAACGGGCAGGCCAACGTTCCAGCCCATTTTCTTCATCACGTCGATCAGATAGCCCGCACCGTCCTGCAGGATGGATCTGGCCAAGTCGTCCCCGCGATTGGAAATCTCGGTCACAAGCGGGGCGAGGGCGCCAAAGTCCGATGGCGTCATGTCAGCGGCGGCCCGTACAATTCCTGCGGCATCGCCAAATCGAGACAGCAGATCCTGCGCCAATGCTGAAGGGCCGGCCGTGCCGTCCGTGTGCTCCAGCGTCTTGGCCAGCGCCCGTTTGCCAACCCATTGCGCGGAAGCCTGATCGCCCAGAACAGGGCCCCACCCGCCGGCAAACTTCATCGTGCCACCCCTTTGCATTGCGACAAAAGAACCGGTACCGCAATGTGCGACAAACCCGTCCATGGCCCCCAATGCGCCGCGCAAAGCTGCTGCGCGATCATCTTCGATCCGGACGTGCCGAAATGGCAATGCCGTCGCAAGTTTCCGGGCAATTGCGTCACCTGTTATCCCGGCCAGGCCCAGATAGGCGGGCGCTTGCGCAAGCTCCTCGGGCGAACGGCCCGCCTGAGCGGCCAGAGCTTCCAGACCGCGCTGCAGCTCGATGCAGGCGGCCTCGAAATCCGTGGACACGTTTGCTGCGCCGACTTCGACTCTGTGTGTTTTGCCATCAACAAAAGCGGCGACGCGGCAACGCGTTCCGCCCCCGTCGGCGGCCAGGAACATGGGTTTTGATGACTTTGCCATATACAGACCTTTATAATACCTTTGACGTGTTTTGAAGGCCTAATTGCGACCAAAGCGGCGAATTTCATGCTATATCGGCCAAAAATATGGAAAAAAATAAATGGTAGACTAATGGTATTTAAAAGGTATGATATCGAGAGTTCTTGGGGGAGAATCACTTGATTACGCCGGCGACAGAACAATTGCATCAGGATGCGCATGGGCTTGATACCCGTCCGCTGGCCGAAGTTGCCGGCCTGCTGGCGCGGTCGCAGGTGTCAGCGGCAACGGCAGTGCTTGATGCGCTTGGCCCGATTTGCAGCGGGGCGACGGCCATGGCCCAGACGATCCGGTCGGGCGGCAAGCTTCGATATCTTGCGGCGGGGTCTTCTGGCCTCATAGCGGCCTCGGACGCGCTTGAGCTTGGCGGAACCTTTTCCATCCCGTCGCAGCAGATCCGCATTCATATGGCGGGTGGAATGCCGATCACGGCAGACATGCCGGGGGATGTAGAGGACGCTGTTGATGGGCTGGCGCAAGAGGTGTCGGATATGGTTGCCAACGATACGCTCATCGCGGTCTCGGCCAGCGGCACCACGCCTTATACCGTCGCTGCCGCAAAACTGGCGCGCGACCGGGGGACGCCCGTGATCGGGATTGCAAACAACGCGGGTTCGCAATTGTTACAACTGGCGGACCATGCCGTTCTGCTTGCGACCCCTCCGGAATTGATCTCGGGATCAACCCGGATGGGGGCCGGCACTGCGCAGAAAATAGCTCTCAACACGTTGTCGACGCTGATGGCCATTGAGCTTGGGCATATTCAGGACGGCATGATGATCAATCTGCGGGCGGACAATGACAAATTGCGCGCACGCGCCAACGGAATCGTGTGCCAGCTTACCGGCGTATCACCGGAACGTGCTGATGATGCCCTGAGGGCCGCGGATGGGAACCTGAAATGCGCGGCACTTGTCGCCGCAGGTGCCGCATCGGTAGAGGATGCACAAAAGCGACTGGCTGAAACGAATGGCCATCTGCGTCATGCGATGAACCGGCTGAATGAAAATAACGAACATAGCAACCTGGGAGAAACCAAATGAAACGCAAAGTTCTGAGCCTAGCTCTGATGAGCACGGCGCTGGTCACAAGCGCCTATGCGCAAGACGCCACGCTGACAATCGAAAGCTGGCGCAACGACGACCTCGCTCTCTGGCAGGAAAAGATCATCCCTGCTTTCGAGGCGGCCAATCCAGGTATCAAAGTTGTTTTCTCGCCTTCAGCCCCGGCGGAGTACAATGCGGTTCTGAATTCGAAACTGGAAGCCGGATCCGCCGGTGATCTGATCACCTGCCGCCCGTTCGATGCTTCTCTGGCGCTGTACGAAGCGGGCCATCTGACCGACCTGTCCGATTTGGATGCGATGGACAATTTCTCGGACGTAGCCAAATCGGCGTGGCAGACAGACGATGGGTCGGCCAGTTTTTGTGTTCCGATGGCATCGGTGATCCACGGTTTTATCTACAACAAGGATGCGTTCAACGAACTGGGTCTGGAGGTTCCGACCACCGAGGCAGAATTCTTTGAGGTGTTGGACGAGATCAAGGAAGACGGCACCTATATTCCGATGGCAATGGGCACCAACGACCAGTGGGAAGCCGCAACGATGGGCTATAACAACATCGGCCCAAACTACTGGAAGGGCGAAGAAGGCCGTCTGGCCTTGATCAAGGGTGAACAGAAGCTGACCGACCCACAGTGGGTTGCACCTTATGCGACACTGGCCAAGTGGGGCGCGTATCTAGGCGACGGGTATGAGGCGCAGACCTATCCCGACAGCCAAAACCTGTTCACGCTGGGCCGCGCTGCGATCTATCCGGCAGGCAGCTGGGAAATCGCAGGTTTCAACACGCAGGCAGATTTTGAGATGGGCGCCTTCAAGCCGCCGGTCCAAAATGCCGGTGACACCTGCTATATCTCGGACCATACCGATATCGGCATCGGTCTGAACGCTGCCAGCGAAAACCAGGAGGCTGCCCGCACGTTCCTGGCCTGGGTCGCAAGCCCGGAATTCGCCAGCATTTTCGGCAATGCGGTTCCCGGTTTCTTCCCTCTGTCCAATACTCCGGTTGAACTGGAAGATCCCCTTGCCAAGGAAATCGTCGGATGGCGGGATGAGTGCGAGAGCACCATCCGTTCGACCTATCAGATCCTGTCACGTGGCACGCCCAACCTCGAAAACGAGACCTGGGGTGCGTCCGTTGCAGCCATCAAGGGCACCGAAAGCCCTGAGGCTTTGGGCAAGAAACTGCAAGACGGGCTGGCCAGCTGGTACGCACCGCATCAGTAAGACCTGAACCACTCTCGCCGGACGCGGCCCGTCGCGTCCGGCACCTTTTCCCCGGAGATCCCCATGCAGACCCGCCGCTTACGCTGGCACATCGCCGTTTTCCTTGCACCTGCGGTGCTAGTTTACACGGCGGTGATGATCCTGCCCTTGTTCAACACGCTCCGCCTTGCGCTGTTTACCGAAGTCGATCAGGCGCGTGTGTATGTGGGGTTGGAGAATTTCCGAACCTTGTTCCTTGATCCGCTCTGGTCCGAGCAATTCTGGAATGCGCTGGGCAACAACTTCTGGTTCTTCCTGATCCACATGCTGGTGCAGAACCCCATCGGCATCGCTTTGGCCGCGATCCTGTCACACCCGAGGCTGCGCTTTGCCGCACTGTACCGGTCGGCCATTTTCATTCCCACGATCCTGAGCTTCGTGATCGTGGGTTTTGCCTGGAAACTGATCCTGTCTCCGCTTTGGGGGATTGCGCCCTCGATGCTGGACGCGGTTGGCTTGAAATCCCTGTTCGCGCCTTGGCTGGGCAAGGAAGAATACGCGCTGACAACTCTGGCGCTTGTCTCGGTCTGGCAATTTGTCGGCATCCCGATGATGCTGATCTATGCGGCCCTTCTATCGATCCCCGAAGAAATTCTTGAAGCCGGAGAGATCGACGGGATCACCGGAGCTTCGGCTTTCTGGAAAATAAAACTGCCGCTGATCCTGCCTTCGATCGGGATCATCTCGATCCTCACATTCGTGGGCAATTTTAACGCGTTTGACCTGATCTATGTCTCTCAGGGCGCGCTGGCGGGGCCGGATTTTTCGACCGACATCCTGGGCACTTTCATGTACCGCACGTTCTTTGGTTTCCAGCTGCAACTGGGTGATCCGTATATGGGGTCCGCCATTGCCGGCGCCATGTTCGCCATCATCCTTGTGGGTGTTTGCATTTACCTTTTCGGCATCCAGACCCGGATGCGCCGGTATCAGCTGTGAGGGCTCTGCAATGAACAAGGCACGCTCCAATCCACTGAACACCGCCGCAATGCATGGTGCGCTGATCCTTTACACTCTGATCGCGCTGTTCCCGGTTTTCGTGATCATCATCAACAGCTTCAAAACGCGCCGGGCCATCTTTCGCGAGCCGCTTGCCTTGCCTGATGCCGAAAGCTTTTCCTTGATCGGCTACCAGACGGTGATGAAGCAGGGGGATTTCTTTCTCTACTTTCAGAACTCGCTGATCGTCACCGTTGTTTCACTGGCCTTTATCCTGCTGTTCGGCGCCATGGCCGCCTTTGCCCTCAGCGAATACCGGTTCAAGGGCAACATGTTGATGGGCCTGTATCTGGCGCTTGGGATCATGATCCCGATCCGCATCGGCACCGTGGCGATCCTGGAGATGATGGTCGCCACAGGGCTTGTGAACACACTCTGGGCCCTGATCTTCGTCTACACGGCACAGGGTTTGCCGCTGGCGGTGTTCATCCTGTCCGAGTTCATGCGCCAGGTCAGTGATGACCTGAAGAATGCAGGGCGCATCGATGGGCTTTCGGAATACACGATCTTTTTCCGGTTGGTGCTGCCTCTGGTCCGGCCCGCCATGGCGACCGTCGCCGTGTTCAACATGATCCCGATCTGGAACGATCTCTGGTTTCCCTTGATCCTGGCACCCGCTGAAGAGACCAAAACCCTGACGTTGGGCAGCCAGGTCTTCATCGGCCAGTTTGTGACCGACTGGAACGCGGTTCTGTCCGCGCTCAGCATGGCGATCCTGCCAGTTCTGGTGCTCTACGTCATCTTCTCGCGCCAGCTGATCCGTGGTATCACCTCAGGAGCTGTCAAATGACCCGGGTTCTGATCGCTGGTCTTGGCAACATGGGCCTGAGCCATGCCTTGGCCCATCATCGCCACCCCGACGCACGGATCGTGGGGCTGGTCAACCGCACAGGTCATGTAGACCATCCCGAACTGTCAGGCTATCCGGCCTATCCGGATTTTCAGGCGGCACTGGCCGAGACAAACCCAGATCTGGTCGTCGTCGCAACCTATTCCGACAGCCACGCAGACTTCGCCTGCGCCGCAATGGAAGCAGGTGCGCATGTCTTTGTTGAAAAACCACTGGCCACGACAGTTGCGGACGCCAGACGCGTGGTCGCAAAAGCAGTGGAAACCGGCCGGAAACTGGTGATCGGATATATTCTGCGGCACCACCCGTCATGGATGCGACTGATCTCGGAGGCGCGCGATCTCGGCGGGCCGTATGTCTTCCGTCTGAACCTGAACCAGCAAAGCAGCGGGGGCGAATGGGAAACCCACAAGGCCTTGATGCAGACGACATCGCCTATCGTCGATTGCGGCGTGCATTACGTCGATGTGATGTGCCAGATCACCGATTCCGATCCCGTCCGCGTGCATGGCATGGGCCTGCGGCTGAGCGATGAGATTGCCGAAGACATGTATAACTACGGCCAATTTCAGGTGATCTTCGAAGACGGCTCGGTCGGCTGGTACGAGGCTGGCTGGGGCCCGATGATGTCCGAGACTGCCTTTTTCGTGAAAGACATCGTGTCCCCCAACGGATCGGTATCAATCACCGATGGCAACAAGGGCGCATCCGCGGATATTGACGGCCACACCAAGGTTGGCGGTCTTCTGGTCCACCGCCCTGACGGTGACCGGACGATCGAAATGCCGGATGAGCCCGGCCATCAGGAACTCTGCGACGCTGAACAGGCCTATATGCTGCGCGCCATCGCCGAAGATTTCGATCTGACCCGCCACATGAACGACGCCGTGCAATCGCTGGCCATCTGCCTGGCCGCTGATGACAGCATCCGTACTGGCCAACCCATTTCGCTGAAAGAGGCACGCACATGACCGCCCTGACGCTGCAAAACGTGAACAAATCCTTCGGCACCGTCGAGGTTCTGAAAGACATCAATATCGAGGTGGAAGACGGCGAATTCGTCGTCTTCGTAGGCCCCTCGGGCTGTGGCAAATCCACCCTTCTGCGTGTCATCGCGGGGCTCGAGGATGTGACGTCGGGCGAAGTGCGCATCGGCGGAGAGCTCATGAATCTCACCCCGCCTTCGAAACGCGGTATCGCGATGGTGTTCCAGAGTTACGCTCTCTATCCCCACTTGAACGTGCGCAAGAACATGTCATTGGCGCTGAAACAGGAGGGCCAGAGCAGGCAGGTCATCGACGAGCGTGTCGAAAGGGCAAGCAAGATGCTGAACCTCGAACCTTACCTTGACCGGTATCCTTCCGAACTGTCCGGTGGACAGCGCCAGCGCGTCGCCATCGGTCGTGCCATCGTCCGGGAACCAAAGCTGTTTCTGTTCGACGAGCCTCTGTCCAATCTCGATGCGGCTCTGCGTATGAATACACGGTTGGAAATTGCGAACCTGCACCGGCAGCTTGACGCTTCGATGATCTATGTGACCCACGACCAGACCGAGGCAATGACTCTTGCCGATAAAATCGTCGTTCTGCGCGACGGGTGTGTGGAACAGGTCGGCAGCCCGATGGAGCTTTACAACAATCCCGCCAACCAGTTCGTGGCCGGTTTTCTTGGGGCGCCGTCGATGAATTTCTTTCCTGCCAGCATGATCGGCGAAAGCGCGGACATTACAACGGGTATCCGGCCGGAAGACCTGTTTTTGTCTGACGACGGTCCGGTGGTCGCAAACGTCACCCATGTCGAGCATTTGGGCGGTGACACCAACGTGATTGCCATGATGCAGGATCACCAGATCACCGCGCGCCTGTTCGGGCAGCATCAGGTTGAAGCTGGTCAGAGCATCCGATTTGGATATTCTCCGGGCAGGGTCTATCGCTTCGACGCACAGGGTGCGCGTCTCGCGTGACACTCACTGACGCAGGGCTCTGGGGGCCGAAGTCAGCCGACTTTTCCATGCAGCGCCGCCTAAACACCACCGGCTATTCTGGTGTTTCGGGTGAACATGACCGGCCCGGATGATGAGGCCGCGCGGAAATCAGCGGCGCGACCCGCCAAAGCGCGATAGAACTGGCGCAATCCGGGTTCGATATCTGCGGCAAGTTCTTCGCAATGCTGACACATGCGCACGATGTCGCCCTGAGGTTTTCGGGTTCTCAATGCTGCAATCAACTTACCGTGCCGTGCAACGAGTTCCTGGAACGCGTCGGTCCTCCGCAAAGCGGAATCTCCAACCAGAACAAAAACGGGCTCTGGGTTGGCTTTGCCTTTCAGGTCAACTTGGCCTGCCTGCAAAAATGCCAGGTCATCTCGCCCGGCTTGATACGCCGCGTCTGAAACGACAATGTCATACTCGACCGTTCGACAGCATTGTTCGATCCGTGCCGAAACATTCACGACGTCTCCAATAACCGTATAGTTGAACCGTTTTTGCGATCCGATGTTGCCGACGCAGGCCTGCCCCGTGGCGATTCCGGTTGCCAGCGCTATCGGCTTTCGGTTCCGCATGATCTCGGATGCATTGAACTGTGCCAAGGCACGCCGCATCCTGAGCGCGGCAAGCCCTGCGCGGCACGGGTGGTCCGTAACAGGCAAAGGCGCGTTCCAGAAGGCCATGATGGCGTCACCGATGAACTTGTCGATCGTACCACGCTCATGCAGGATCTGATCTCCGAGCCTGGAAAACAGCGCGTTCAGCAAGGATACAAGTTCCGTTGCCGACGCGGACTCGGACAGAGCGGTAAATCCCCGGATATCCGAAAACATCACGGTGATTTCCTGACTTTCTCCGCCCAATTGCAGCTGGTGGCCCGAATTCTCCATTTCATCAAGGATTTCCGGGGCCACGTAATGCGAAAAGACTTTTCGAATCTGGCGCTTTTCGCGCTCGGTCGAAACAAAAAGATACCCCGCCAGCAGACCGAAATTTGCGATGCCTCCAATCAGGGGGAAGGTGGCATCGAACAGGATGGATTGGTTTTGAAAAACCAGCCAACTGATGGCAAGAACGGCTGCGGCGGCTATGCCACCGGCGATGAAGGATGCGATGGCACCAAAGCTGGACATGACGGCAATCACCACAAGCCCCAGAAACGCAAAGGCAAGCAGTTCCTGTGCTGCGGTTATGTCAGACCGGCTGAGCATTTCCCCGGTCAGAGTCTGCTCGATCATCTGGGCGTGAATCGAAACACCGGGGACGCTTTCGCCAAGTGCCGTCTGGTGAATATCGAACAAACCGGCAGCGGAAGTTCCGATCAGGATAATTCTTCCTTCGATTTCGGATCGCAGCCCAGGGTCTTCAGTACCTTCCAGAACATCCTTGGCTGAAATGTAAAGGTCGGGGCTGTCCCGCCGGTACTTCAGCCAAAGCTCGCCATTCTCGGTTGTCGGCAAACGGTATCCGGCGATTTCGACGGCCAGCATGATGCCAGCCTCGTCAGGCGCGCCTTCCACAAAAATGCTGGTCTCACCCAGGGCGACCCTGAGTGCTTCGACGGCAAGGCTTGGCAGCGGACCGTCCGGACCGTTCCAAAGAACCGGTGCACGTCTTACGATGCCGGTCCCACCGATGGGCGAGACATTGACCCCGCCGACACCCGCCGCCGCCCGATCCAATGGTGGCGCGATCGGCGTCCAATGCGGAACCGAGATCAGCCCCTCGGCGGGGCTTTCCCCGAATTCAATGATTCCGGCCTTGGCCGCAATGGGTTCACCTTTGGCTGACAATCGCGCGGCCACGCCCAGCACCACGGGCCAGTAGGCCATTTCCATTCCAAGCAAGACATCGTTGTCCAGCTTTTCGGCATGGCGTTCCACAGTCAGTACGCCCGCCAGCGATGGATCATTCAGAAGGCGAGACGGCGAATACCGGTCAGGTTCGGCAAACAGCATGTCGAACGCAATCGTCGCGGCGCCGTAGTCACCCAGATTTTGAACCAACTGCGCAACCAAAGTGCGGGGCCAGGGCCATTGTCCAAAGCTGGCAAGCGAAGCTTCATCAATATCCACGACGCGCACGGGGAGTTCGGGATTGAACTCCCGCGGGGATAATCTTTGCAAAACGTCGAAATAGATCAGGCGCGTCATTCGAACCGGGTACGGATCCCACGCCCGGATGAAGCAACCCAAAAGGATCAGCCCCAGCCCCACGAGGCGGAAGGCCCATCGCCCGTTCCTGGATTTCCGCACCTTGTCGCTCACACCATCCTCCAGACAAATGGAACTGGAACTGCGTGTTAAACAGCAATTCCCGAGCAATTACGGATCAGTTTCTTCCCGCTCTGGTTCGTCCCGTTCGGGCTCCTCAGGTTCCGGTTCGTCCCGTTCGGGTTCCTCATGTTCAGGTTCTTCCTGCTCCGGTTCTTCTCTGTCGGGCTCTTCCTGCTCAGGTTCTTCGCGTTCGGGTTCCGCAGGGTCCGGTTCTTCTCTTGCCGGTTCATTGTTCGCGGAAGGCGAAGGTCCAGTGACCGTATTCTGCGCTTCACGTTGCTGAGGAGGGTCTCTACGGGCTTCCGACCGGTCTGTCTCGATGCGCCGTATGGGCGCTCCATCACCTGAGCACCCTTCAACGCGTACCTGCAAAGGGGGCAGCAGCCCTTCCTGAGACTGAACGAATGGAAACCCGCTTTTCAGCGCTTGTTCGTATTGCGCCTGATCGGCAGGCCGTCCAACTCCTCCGTCTCCGCTTGTTGCGAACATGCTGCATTGACGCCCCGAAGACCTGCACGCGCCCTGACTGCCGCACATGCGGACCGTACCTTGCAGGACAAGCATCGCGCTTTGCTTTTCCGACACGATCCACATGTCGAAGGTGGTGCCGCGCACGGCCATTGTCGCCGACGGAGTCCTGATCGAGTATGCTTTCTTTCGGCTTTTTCCGGAAATAAACCGAAAACTGCCACCCAAGGCCTGAACGGCAAAGCTCTTGGCTTTGCGGTTACTTCGCAGCATGGACACATCCAGCACCATGCGTGCGTTGGGGCCGATGGCAATCTTGGTGTCATCCACAAAAACGATTTGGATTACGCCAGTCTGATCAGTGCTGAGCGCGTCGCCGGACGCAACCTCCATTCCTGAATAAATGGGTTGTGCTTTTCCCGCGCGAACAACTTGGGCGCCTTGTTTGACGCTAATAATTTTTCCGATGTTGGCGATGGTCTGCGACGGTATGGCCGCGACAACGCAAAGAACCATTACAATCTTTAACAACGACAAACTCGAACCCTTTCCCCCAATGGGCTTTCAAGCACGGAAACCGCGCTGTGCTCGACGCTTGCCTCTCGAAAAGCATGTTATTATTCATATGCATTAAAAATGTAGACAAATATGCATTATTTTTCGCGCTTTTAGCAAGAATTAAGTGAAAACAACGTTCCAAATCCGCTTTGGGGGCGCTTCTGTGCAGCCTTAATCGGGCGCAGTTTCGAACCTTTTGTTGCGGCTTAAGCACCTGTTTGGAAAAAGTGCGACTTTTCAAATTAGATCCGACATCAACTTGCTGGTTGTCCAGATGCGCTGAGCAGCATTGTGTGCAGTTGAAATTCTGATTGCGCAGCGTATGTCTTGCCGTGAACGTACGTATATCAACACGCGCTGACGACCCTTTTACTTTGCCACCCTTCGCGGCTCTTTAATGTGACATGTCCCTCGGGTAGAAACGCAGATGGGCAAGCTGACGGTCGCTGCCCGATTGTTCCAGCGCTGCAACACGGAGTCTGTTCATGCTGTTTCGTCGCATTATGGTCGCGGCCATGTTTTCTGGCTGTTTGCTGTCCACAGCGCCTGCACAATCCGATTCTGCTGCACGGCTCTTTGTGGAGCTGAACTCGGCCGAGAATGTCGCCAACGCGTGCAGGTTGACGTTTCTGGTCAAGAATGAAACCGGGCAGCCAATCGACGGTGCCGTGTTCGAAACCGTCATTTTCGACACCGAAGGTGGTGTTTTGAACCTTTCACTTTTCGACTTTCGTGACTTGCCCGCCGACCGGCCCCGGGTGCGCCAGTTCGACCTTCCCAACAGAACATGTGACACAGTTGGACAAGCCTTGATCAACGGCGCGAACTCCTGCGTCGTGGATGGTTCCGAAAGTGACATATGCGACAGCACCCTCACGCTCAGCAGTAGGGTGGAAATGGAGTTGTTGGGATGAGTCCTGTAGCCGCACTACGTGAGATATTTGACCTCGGCGGGCCGGTGGTGGCGATATTGATCGCCATGTCGGTTTTGACGCTGGCCGTCACCCTCTACAAACTCTGGCAATTTGCAGCCTGCGGTGTCGGGCGGCACAAGGTGCTGTCTGAAGCTCTGGCAGCCTGGGACGCAGGAGATCACAGTGCCGCGCGCGCAAGGCTGGCGGACAGCAGCAGCTATCTTGCCCCTATTGTGGGCGCGGCGATGAACGCATCTGGTGTTCCGGGGGCCGATGACCGGCTGGATGCCGAAGCGGGTTTGGCGCTTGCCGGGCTGGAACGTGGTTTTCGTTTGCTGGACACCGTGGCGCAGCTGGCGCCTTTGCTGGGTCTTTTTGGTACGGTTCTGGGTATGATCAGTGCTTTCCAAAGCTTGCAAACCGCTGGATCATCGGTTGATCCGTCTCTTTTGGCCGGCGGGATCTGGGTGGCCCTGATCACCACGGCCGTTGGTCTGGCCGTTGCGATGCCAACGTCGATGGTTTTGTCCTGGCTTGAAAGCCGAACCGCACGCGAGCGTGTTTTTGCGGACAAGGCTTTGCGTACGGTTCTGGTTCCCGGTCATTCCATCCAAAGCACAGAGGCGGCGGCACAGGCCCCGGTCGCCCCAGAACATGCGTAACACTGCGCCTTTTGTGCGGCGGCGCATGTCGATGACACCCCTTATCGACGTGATCTTTCTGCTGTTGCTGTTTTTCATGCTGTCCTCAACGTTTTCGCGGTTCAGCGAGATCGAGTTGAGCAGCGCCGCCACAGGCGGGAATGCCGACGCAACGCCGCCCGAACGCCTTTTCGTGCAACTTGGCCCCACACGTGTTGTCCTGAACGGTCAACCCCTGTCGCTTGAGGAATTGTTCGATCAGGTCCAAGCCGGTCAGGTGCTGGTGAGCCTTGATCCGGAGACAACTGCGCAACGTCTTGTGGACCTGCTTGTCCCATTGCGTGGGCGCGAAGGTTTGACGGTCAGGGTGTTGGAGTGAGGCAATGATCCGTTACATCCGACCCGGTCGAAATCGTGATTCCACCATTCCGCTGATCAACGTCGTCTTTCTGATCCTGATCTTTTTTCTGATTACGGGTACGATTGCACCGCCATTGGATCCCGATCTGGATCTGGTGAATACAGCGGACCTTGACGGCCGCGAGCCGCCGGATGCGCTTGTTCTTCATCGGGACGGGACATTGAGCTTTCGCGGCAATCCGATCGAGGCGGAAGCTTTCATGGCCGCGCATGACTCGGGGCCTGTGCGGATCGTTCCGGACAGGAATGCGTCGGCCTCTCGATTGATGGAGATCACCAGCAGTTTGCGCCGGTTGGGTGCGCCAACCGTTTTTCTGGTGACCGAACAGGCCCTAGAATGATCAGGCGGTCCATTTCTGTTGCAATCATTGCAATTTCGATTTCCGTACTGGTGCATCTGATCGGCCTGATTGTCACGGTGCCAGAGTTGTCAGATCCGGCTTCCGGGGAACCCGGTACCGACACAATCGAACTCAGCAACGCGTTCGAAGAGTTGGCCGATACCAGGATCGAACCCGTACCGCCCGCTCCGAATGAACCGCCAACCCCTCCGGTGGAACCGCCAACCCAGCCGCAGGAGGCAGAAGTTCCGACAAGTGATGCCCGCGTGGCCTCGCCGAATCCGCAAGAGACGTTCACGCCCGACACCGGGGATTCAACGATTATCCAGCCGAGGGCGCCGGATGAGATTGTCGTGGACCCTGTAGACCAGAACCTGGAGGATGAAGGCGAAGCCGCTGAAGCGGAAGGTGCTGCGTCGGCAAGGCCTGAAGCGTTGGCCGAAACACCCGAGGTGCCTAAGGAAGAGGCGGTCGATCCGGTTGAGCCTTCTTCTGCCGAAGAACCGGTGTCCGAGGAACAGCAACAGATCGCCGCGTTACCAGTCGAGGTGGCTCCGGTTGTTCCGGAAAACACGTCCCCACTTGAACCTGTGATACCGGAAGAAGCGTCAGAACCTCTGGATGAAGACGCCGAATTGACCGTACCCGATGCCAGCGTGGACGGATCCGAACAGGCCGTAGCCACGTCATTGCGGCCTCGCCTTCCAGACCGACGCCCGCAACCCACCCTGCGGGGTGCGTTGGATCCGTCAAGCAACTTTGACGCTCTGAGATTTCCGGAGCAGACGATTGAATCACCGCTGGCGACGTATCAAAGAGAGGGTGTCGACGCCTTCCGACAAAACCGGGGCGGCACACGTTCAGGCGGGCGGGGGCCGGGAAATTCAGACACCACGAACTATGCAGGTCAGGTTCTTGTTCATCTGAACAGGGCGCCAATCGTTTACGTTGCCGGTCGTGGCTATGCGCGTGTTTTTTTTCAGATTGACCCGGATGGTTCATTGGCCTGGGTTGATGTCGTCGAAAGCTCTGGCTCGCCGGAAATAGAGCGCGCAGCCAAAGAACAGGTTCGAACCGCCGCACCTTTCCCGCGCCCACCTGGGGGCGTCAGCCGGAAGCTTTCATTTTACTATCAGATAAGATGATCCGACGGGTCTTGTCAGGTGAACACGATTAGCGATCACCCTAAGGGCTTTCGCCGAATTCCCTGATTGCGCGGGTTTGCAGCTCTGAGATTAAAAATACCCTTTGGCCGATAGAATGTGATATAAGAAAATAGGAATATAATGATGGCGCGATGAAATTCGCCCTCATAGCTAAGTATTCCTGAACTGGGAGGTCACTTTGTTTCGGAAATCTGCTTGCATAATCTCACTTATATTGGTCCCCGCTGTTGTTGGTGCCGACGCCGTGCCCAGCGAAGATGCTGCCGAGGGATTGTTTTCTGATCAGCCGTATTCCCCTTACGCCCAACGCACATTTCCTGAACGTCCATTATGGGGGGACACTCACCTTCACACCGGGCTTTCGCTGGATGCGGGTGCTTTCGGGAACACCTTGCTGCCGGATGAGGCGTGGCGTTTCGCCAAGGGTGAGCAAGTCATTTCTTCAACGGGCCAGCCTGTAAGACTGTCACGACCATTGGATTGGATGGTTCTCACGGATCACACGGACCTGATGGGGTTCGCGCCGGATTTGCAGGCTGGCAAGCCGGGCGTTCTTTCTGATCCCAAAGGACTGGAGTGGTACAAGGGGTACAAGGCCGGCGGGGAAGAAGCCGGTAAAGCGGCTTTCGACATCATCACCAATTTTTCGCAAATGACACTGCCGGAAATCCTGTTGGAATCGTACAGCCCCGGTGCCGATGCATTTGCCTTTACCTGGGAAAGCATCGTTCTGGCGGCAGAGCGGCACAATGACCCCGGCACTTTTACCGCTTTCATCGGCTTTGAATGGACCTCGGTACCGAAAGGGTTCAACTTGCACCGTAATGTCATGCTGCGGGATGGGCCAATCAGGGCGCTTCAAATGGTGCCGCCGGTCACGCAACCGCCCTACGGTGATACGGATCCAAAGGCGCTTTATGCCTGGCTTGAAGAGTATCAGGAAAAAACGGGGGGGCGTGCAGTTGCCTTTGCCCATAACGGGAACCTGTCGAATGGGTGGATGTTCCCAACCGAAGACACCTATCACGGCGGCAAGGTTGACGAGGAATATGTCGCGGCCCGCGCAAAATGGGAGCCCCATTACGAAGTCACCCAGATCAAGGGTGACGGTGAAGCGCATCCTTTCCTGAGCCCGGATGATGAATTTGCCGATTACGAGAACTGGGACGTCGGCAATCTGGACATAACCGAGTTGAAAACCGATGACATGCTGGCCGGAGAATACGCCCGAGAGGCATTGAAACGCGGATTGATGCTGGAAGAAAAGTTTGGCGTGAACCCCTATAAATTCGGCATGGGGGGTGCGACGGACAGCCATACCTCTTTGGCCACGGCCGAAGAAGACAACTTCTTTGGAAAATCCGTCAGCGTCGAGCCCTCAGCCTCGCGTATCAAGCATCCGTTCATAGCCAATGACCTTGGTGAAATTCCCGGCGACCTGCTTGTCGCCTCCGGATACACGGCTGTCTGGGCTACTGAGAATACACGCGCGGCGATCTTTGACGCGTTCAAGCGCCGCGAAACCTATGCAACGACCGGGCCAAGGATCGGCCTGCGGTTCTTTGGCGGATGGGATTTCAGTGAAGCTGATGTTGAAACCCGTTTTCTGGCCAATGTTGGCTATACCAAAGGGGTGCCAATGGGTTCGGACCTGCGCCCGCGCGAGGGTGAGGCTGCGCCAAGCTTCCTGATCGCCGCTCTGCGCGACCCGGTTGGTGCCAATCTTGACCGTGTTCAAGTGATAAAGGGATGGCTCGATTCTGAAGGTGCCTTGCAGGAAAAGGTCTACGACGTCGCATGGTCGGATAACCGCGAGGTCGATCAAAACGGCAAAGTCCCTGCGGTTGGAAACACTGTGGACGTGGATACTGCCAGCTGGACCAACACAATCGGAACGGCCGAACTTGTCACCGTATGGTCAGACCCGGATTTCGATCCGAATGCGCGCGCATTTTACTACGTCCGCGCCATCGAAATTCCAACGCCGCGTTGGATCCTGTATGACAAGTTGAGATATGGTATCGAATTGCCCGAGGATGCAGTGCTTACGCATCAGGAACGCGCCTATTCGTCCCCGATCTGGTACACCCCGGCAGAGTGATCCGTTCTGCGATTGGAACACAAGCCGAGTTAATGACCTTACCTCGGTGCGTCCTCCGCGTTACTGTAACACGCGGAGGGCATCATCATGCAAAACCCGACCCGATGACGCCAACATCTGAACAAACAATCTGGCCACGTTTCACGCAGGAGGCTTGATGCGAGTACTGAAAGAACCTCTGCTCCATTTTTTTTTGATAGGAGCGGCAATTTTTGTTTGGTTCCATATTGTAGCGCCGGAAAGCGAGAACGTTGAAGATATTGAGAAAATAACACTCGACCAGGATGACGTTGCGCTTTTGTCCGCTCGTTTCGAAGCGCAGTGGAAACGCCCTCCAAGCGATGCGGAACTGAAGGCTTTGGTCGACGCATCCATTCGTGAAGAGGTTCTGGTCCGGGAGGCAAGACAACTTGGTCTGGATCGCGGAGATCCCTTGATAAGGACCCGGCTGAGCCAAAAAATGGATTATCTGACCGAAGCCATTGCCACTTCCATCGTTCCGAATGACGAAGATCTGGAGGTTTTTCTTCAGGAAAACGCGGAACGCTATGCAACGCCTGTCATGGTGGCTTTTAATCAGGCCTTTCTTGGAGAGGAGCCCGGAGAGGCCGAAATCGAGAAAGCCCTGGCCACCCTGCGCGCCAAGCAAGACATCTCCGATCTGGGCGGTTCGACCTTGCTGCCGGCATCAATGCCTTTGTCCGCGACGCGGGTTGTCGAGTCGGTCTTTGGAGGAGGGTTTTCGCATAGCATAACAGAGGTCGAAACAGGTCAGTGGACGGGTCCGATCCGGTCAGGTTACGGTATCCACCTTGTCGAGGTCGTTGCGGTCGAGCCCAGCCGAACACCGCCACTTGCTGAAATTCACAATACGGTGCTGCGGGACTGGCGCCGCGCGATGAGTGAAGATCTGGCGCAAGCGCAATATCAGTCTCTGGCCGAAAAATACGAGATTGTGGCCCCCGATCTTTCAGGCCCGGCTAAATGAGAGCTTTGATCTGCTTACTGTTTGCGCTGCTGTTTGTGTGGCCTGCAAATTTCGCTGCTGCGCACGCGCTTGATCCGGGATTTCTGGAAATTCGTCAGATTGCCTCTGACACCTGGAGCGTTCATTGGCGAAAGCCCGACGTGAATGGCCAACCGATGGCGATTGACGCAGTTTTGCCAGATGGCTGCACTCCGGCGCGTGGCCCGGATCCCATATCCGACGGTCGAGGGTGGGTTTCGTCCTGGGTCGTCGAATGCCAGGCGGGTATCGCGGGCCAACCCATTGCCATTGAGGGCCTTGAGACTCAGAGAAACGACGTGCTGGCGCGTGTGCATCCCCAGGATGCGCAACCTACTACGTTTCGTTTTACACCGGATATCAATGTTCAAATCATACCTTCTGAACAGTCGACATGGTCAGTGTTTGCCGCATATTCCCAGTTGGGATTTGAACACATACTGGAAGGTTGGGATCACCTTCTGTTTGTCTTTGCGCTGTTTGTTCTGGTCCGCGATCCATGGAAACTTGTCGGAGCCGTAACAGCGTTCACACTTGCGCATTCAATAACCTTGGCGCTGGCAACGATGGGCGTTTTGAATGTTCCCGGACCACCGGTCGAGGCCGTTATCGCACTGTCCATCGTTTTTCTGGCGATGGAGATCGTCAAAGGTGGCGAAGGACGGTTCCGGCTTTCAAAACAGAAACCCTGGATCGTATGCTTCGGGTTCGGGCTTTTGCACGGCCTAGGTTTTGCAGGGGCATTGGCTGATATCGGGTTGCCCCCTAACGATATTCCCGCGGCATTGCTGGCCTTCAACCTCGGTGTCGAAGCCGGGCAGCTGAGTTTTATTGCTGCCTTGGCTCTTCTGATGGCGACCTGGCGGCTGATCGCGTTTCCGGTTGGCAAACATGCCACGGTCTTGACCGCGTATGGGATCGGCTCAGTGTCAATGTACTGGCTGATAGAACGCATAAGCGGTTTTTGAACCGTGGCGAAGTCGCGAGAGTTGAGCAAAATTTTGTGGATCATGACGGCGCATGTGCCTGAAATGGAATGCGGCCCGAGCCTGACCTGCTGAGCTTTTGCGCGGTTTCGATTTTGCTTCCATGAAAGGCCATGGTCACAAACAGCACAAAGCCAAGTGTTTTCAATCGACAGTGGCCGATGGCAATTCGCCGAAACACTTTTTGTAATCTTGTGAGAACTGCCCGATATGCCAAAAGCCATATCGGTTTGCGGCGTCAGAAATTGACAGATCTTTGCCTTGTTCTGCAAGCAGGCTGCGAACCCTGTTAAGGCGGAGCCTTGTGTAATAGGCCTTTGGGCCGATACCGAATTTTTCGTTGAACGCGCGTTCCAATGTGCGCAATGACACACTGATATCCCCGCAGATCTCGCTGATGGGGACGTTTTCGTCCGGGGTCGCCGTCATCCGATCAATGGCCGCAGCAAGTGCCAGAGCTTTTCGGTTTATCCGCGGTTCCCTGCGATCCGCCCCGCCCCCCAAAGCGATCCGCAGTATCTCTTCGATCAAATGGGTTTCGCCCTGTTCTGACGAATTTGGGTTCGCCAACAAAGTCTGAATGTCGTTCAAAAGCGCAGCCGAGCGATCAGGTGGCGTTGCAGGTAACAAAAATGCCCGGAATTCCGTATCAGAAACTGCGATCCCCAGCTTCTCGCCTATTTTCATCGCATTCTCAGTTTCAACGGTCATCGTATATCCGCCGAACCCGCTGTCGCTGATACAGTCGAACTCATCGCCGCTGCCGAAGGACAGAAACGGTGGCGTTTCGATGCTGGTACCGTTCCAGTCCGTCAGTCTTGAATGGGTAGGGATGCCAAATGTGATGTGCCCCTTCGGAGACGCGCCGATCTGGTGCACACGCCGCGAGAAACCAAACTTCATAACGGAAATAAGCGGGCCGGATCTAACCTTGAAATCAGCCTGCATTTCGCCGTCTTCGATCTGACGGAAATCCATATCCCATTTGGATATTGCGGCGATCTGGTTCGGATCACGGAAAGTGGCCGCAAAAAACCGGGGCGCTTCGGGCGGGGCCAAGTCTAGTTTTGTCGATTTTTTGATGCGGTGCAAAATATCTCCCCTGTAGTTTGCATGAAAAGCTTAGTCGAAACATAGGAATATGTTCAAATGAAATTGCCCGATCCGCTTTCCGCGCCCAAACGTGGTCGCCCTCCGCTTCCGAAAGCAGAAGTGCGGTCGGAACGGATCGTGACCCTTCTTACACCCTCACAGCGTCACAGGCTTACGCGTCTTGCGGATTTAACCGGTCAGACACTTTCCAGTGTCGCCCACGATCTTATCGCACAGGGTCTGGAGCGAGAAGAAAACCCAAGGAAAAAGGAAACCTAAAGAAATGGATCTCAAGTTGTTTTTGCTGGGTTCTCTGGCGATCAGCGCACCTGCCTACGCGCAGGATGCACCCATTGCGCATGATTCCGAGTTTTATATCCTTCAGGCCCAGAACAAGGATGCCTGGGAACAGGACGATACAGCCGTTGATCAGGCTCTCGCGGCATTTCGAGACGAGAACGGTGGCAACCCCCCGAACATCATCAGTATTCTGGTCGATGACATCGGTTTTGGGGATATGGGTATCCCAGAATTGAACGCGGTACGCGGCATCAGTACCCCAAACATCAACGATTTTTCTGACGAAGCGATGCGCATGGTGCGCATGTATACAGAGCCATCCTGCACCCCGACACGTGTGGCCCAGACGACCGGTCGTCTGCCGGTTCGGATCGGAATGGGTGATACGACCGTCGACATCGCCGGTTTCGGTCTGCCCGGAGAGGAAGTGACGCTTGCCGAGGTTCTGAAGGCCGAAGGATATGCAACCTCGCATGTCGGGAAGTGGCACATGGGTGACATTGCCGAGAGCTGGGCAATGAACCAGGGGTTCGACTATGCGCAGCACGCCGTTCATCAACAGGGTCAGCTGACGATTTTCAATGACGATGCAATCCGCGAGCAGGTTTCTGTTGGTATCGCAGATTTTGTCGACGATTACACGATCGACGACTGGTTCCGCCCCGATGCATCGGCCATGGCCACGGTGATCGAAGGAAATGCCGGCGGACCTGTTCGTGAGATCCGAATGGAGCCGGGTGAGCGTTGGAACGCAGCCAAATATGATGAGATGAACCAAGCTTTTCAGGACAAAACCCTGAGTGAACTGGAACGCTTGGCCGGCGGTACTGAGCCTTTCTTCCTACAGTATTGGCCGATGATCCCGCTGGACAACACGCGGGCCGGGCGTGACGGGCCGGAAAGCGTCAATGGAGGTCTGTACGCCGACAAACTGCAAGAGCTGGATACGTATTTGGGCGAAATCTTCACGCGCATGGACGAGCTTGGCGTGGCGGATAATACGATTGTCGTGTTGATGGGCGATAACGGCCACTTCACCAAGTATTCACCGGCATCTGGTTTTACGCCAATGGTCTATCGCGGAGGCAAAGGCGATACGACCGAGGGCGGCGTTCGCGTGGACGCTTTCATAAGGTGGCCGGCTCTGATTGAACCAGACAGCATGATCAACAACATTATTCATGTGTCTGATCTTTATACGACGCTGGCTCGTTTCGGCGGCGCGGTTCAGCATATTCCCCGAGACCGGTTGATTGATGGCGTGGATCAATCTGCCTCGATCCTGTTTCAAGATGAAAGCAAAGGTCGGCGTGATCACGTGATCATCTATTCGGTGAATACCCCAAAGGCGGTCGTCAAGGACAAGCTGAAGCTCAACCTGCCCGGGCCGGGTCAAAACGCAATCATTGCAGATTTCTTTGATGTGATGCGCGACACGCACGAAAAGTACCCGGTTTCGACCGAAGTTGGTGCTTGGGGCGGGCAGGAGTTCGTCCGCATACTGGGACGCCACATGGCGAGAAAAGAGCTGTTCCCCGATACTGGCCCGGCCACAGGAATGCCGTATGAAGGAATTGAAAACCTGCGGCCGGAAACGCAACAGGCAGTCGAGGCTTTCATGGTCAAACGATCTTCGGCGCAACAATGAAACAAGGCCGCGCGCGTCAACAGAAATGCGCGGCCGCGAAATCGACACGCAACTAGGGCAAGCGTTGGCGTACTTCTTGGCCGCATCCGAAACCAATCTTGCGCCCCGCTGGTATCAGCAGCTCTGCGCAATGGAGTAAACATATGCTTATTGTCTTAGGTCTCTATTTCGGAGTGATCTGGGTGGTGTTTTCCAAGCTGGGGCTGCTTCCATGGAACCGGTTCTGGAAATCTGTCGTCTATGGGGGTGCCGCAATCATTGCTCTGGTTGTAATCGGTGCCCTCAACCACACCACACCGACAGGGCCTGTTTCGGTGCAAGGCGTTGCCACCAACATTGCCCCCAATGTGTCAGGTACTGTTGTTGACGTTTCGGTTCGCCCCAATGAGCGGGTTGCGAAAGGGGATCCGCTGTTCCGGATTGACGATACACCCTTTCGGATCGAAGTCGCCCGGCTGACAGCCAGTCTTGAAACTGCGCGTTCTGCGGCAGATCAGTTACAGTCCGATCTGGCAGCGGCGGAAGCCGACATTGAATCCCTCACCGCGCAATTGACCTTTGGCGTCCAGCGCCGTGACGACATTGTCGATCTTGAGAAGCGGGGGGCATCGACGACCTTCCAGTTGCAGGAAGCTGTGTCTGCCATCGATCAATTGTCCGCAAGCCTGCGCGCGGCCGAGGCGCGCAAAGCCGGTCTGGAGCGGCGGATTGCCGCCAAGATCGACGGTATTGATGCCGGCGTGGTCGAGGCTGAGCAGGCTTTGGCGCAGGCGCTTTGGAAGCTGGAACAAACAGTCGTGCGCGCGCCGGAAGACGGCTTTGTCACCGCCGTTTCTCTGCGTCCCGGAAATCGTGTATCTATCGCACAGGGGGCGATCTCTTTTGTTGTCCCCGATGACCGCCATCTGATCGCAAGTTTGCCCCAATCAAGTCGCATGAACGTTTCCGTCGGCGACCAGATCCGCCTTGCGCTGCGAATCCAGCCGGGCGGCGAATTACCAGGGACCGTCATATCGTTGCCCGTAGGAACGGCAGAGGGCGTTGTTGACTCGCGCACGGGCCTTCCTTCACTGCGCGATCTGGCTGGCGTGTCCAGCTATCCGGTGCTAATCGAAGTTCCGGACCAGATCAATATCGAAGATTTTCCATTCGGGACTTCCGGCACTGCGCTGGTGGTTACGGACAAGGCGGGCGCAATCGGTGTGTTGGCGGAAATCCTGTTCTGGATCACCAAAAAGCTGAATTACATCTGAAACATTGGAGGGACGAGATGAAAACAGAACTGGCAATAAAAGGCACGGGTTTGGCCTTGGTTGCGGCGTTTGGCACAACCGCTTCCGCGCAGCAAAGCGATTGGTCCCATGAAGCGACGATTTACCTTTTCATGCCTGAAACGGAAACGTCTATCGAAACCCCGTCAGGAACATTGGACGGCACGTTGAGTTTTTCTGACGCTCTGAGCAACCTGGATTTCGCCTTTATGGGCGCGTTTGCGGCATCCAATGGGCGTTGGAGCCTGCTGGCTGACTACAATTATACAAATTTATCCTTCAGCAACAGTGGTGCCGGTCCGTCTGGATCCACTCTCGATACATCATTCACCACCCAGTTCCTAAGTGGGTACGTGGCCTATCGGGTCTATGAAGATCCTTCCGTTCAACTGGACATTGCCGGTGGTTTCAGATGGTTCAGCACCGAAACCAATTTCACACTAACGTCCGGTTCGGCACCTGGGCGCACGACCGTTGTGGACGACGATTGGGTAGACCCGGTCATTGGCGCAAGAATACGTTACGTTTTTTCCGACAAATGGACGGGAACCGGGTTCGTTGATTATGGCGGCTTCCGCAGTGACAGCGAAACGTGGCAGGTTCTGTTGACGGCAGATTATGCTATCAATGACAGATGGGTGATCCGTGGCGGATATCGCTATATCGCCTTCGACCATGAGATTGGCGGCAATGATTTCGAGTTCCATCAGTCCGGGCCGGTGATCGGGGCGACCTACCGATTCTGATTGATTGTAAACGAATATTGTCTTCGGCTTTGACTTGGTACGAGACGTCAGTCGGGGAGGCGTGCATGTTTGGTCGGTGCAAACTTTTTCTTACAAGTTGTTTGCTGCGTTCCGTGAGCGGGCGCTCCACCAACCATCCTGCTTTTGCCGGTGTGATGAAGGGCTGCAAATCTGGTGGCGCGGGTAAACGCGGAACGGGTCGCAACCGATCTGCTGTCGGATTGGCCGCCTGATTCCGGTATCCAGGCGGCCCTGCCTGTCAGAACCAGCGACCAATGGCCGTGACGGATGGCGCCAAGGCTGCCGCATCCGAGATCGCCGAGAAGACAATGAATGTCGATTGGGACGACGAAGGTGTATCAAACCCGGTAAAACGGGTTGCAATACCTCCGGTACCGTTCAGGTTCGGGGGCGTCGAAAAGTCAGCCGGAAAATCCCAGGTTATTGGGCCGTTTTTGAAAAGAGCACCCTCAGCAGTCGTGCAGGCCACGGGCGCAAGAGTGGCCGTACAGATCTGAGTGCCGTCGGCAAACCGCACATAATCTCCGTTGGCATTGCTGCCGCGCTCAATGACAGCGCCGGTCGGAACACCTGCGTTTTCCGCCACTGTTCCAAGAAGGTTTCCAGGGCCGTATCCGTAGTCGGCGCGCATCAGTCGGCCCGAAGTCGTGTCGCTGGCGTCCGCCTGAACAGCTGCCCCCGACACGGTTCCGGCTACGGGATCAAAGGTCATCGCTTCAGTCCAATTGCCGCCGTCAGGAGACACTTTGATGGAAAATCCGGTTGTGCCAGACAGTCCCACTTCCGCGTGACCCGTCCAGTTCGATTGGAACAACAGCGACGCGGTATCACCTGCGCTGGCTTTGTTGATCTTCAGCTGATGCCCGCCGCCTTCGTGGCTCAGCAAGGTCGCCGGGCTGCGAACGGATAAACGGTTCGTACTGTCTGAATTGGTCGCGACCCCGACTCCGTCCAGGTTCTGAGTGCTGACTGGAAGGGGGGCCCAGGCTGTTCCTGTCCAGTATTTCAGATCTCCGGCCGCTTCATCCCAGGCGCGCCAGCCAATGTCGGGGGCCACAAAATGCCAGGCGTTGTCCAGCCAGGCGGCAAGTTCACCGGCATGTCCTGTCCAGTCCCCGGTCGGGTTGGCTCCAAGGGCATGAACTTCGCCTTGCTCGGGGACAACAGGAGGTGTCCCGGAATCTGTGGACCGTACCGAGAGTTGCACGACCAGATCGAGCTGTCTCAGGGCTTCGTTGTGGGTAACGTGTTTTTGCGCTTGTGCCGGTTGCAGCAAAGGCAGGTTCAATCGGGGGGATGTTTGTGACACGGGGGGTCCTCCTGTGGCGTCGGTCCGAAGCTTCGGTTGCGCGCTACCCTGCCGCAAAGCGCGTCAATCCTGTCTGACCGGGCCGACCGCCCAGGGAAGATTTTGGTAAGATTCTGATGTCTGCGGAGAACCCGCCGATAGGCGTTCCCGTGCAGAGCAATGCCCGGGAATCAATCTCGGGCGTAGATGTCGTCGTATCGGATGATGTCGTCTTCACCCAGATAGGTGCCAGTCTGAACTTCGATCAAAACCATGGGAACTTTCCCGGGGTTTTCCATTCGGTGTGTCGCTCCCAGTGGGATATAGACGGATTGGTTTTCGGTTACCAAACGCTCCTGATCATCGATAGTGACCTTGGCCGTGCCTTCAACCACGATCCAATGCTCGGAACGATGATGGTGAGATTGCAGGCTGAGCGACGCACCGGGATGCACATGGATGCGTTTGACCTGAAACCTGTCTCCGATCACAAGGCTTTCGAACCAGCCCCACGGACGATGATCCACCGGCAGGGATTCTGCCTGCTTCGCCCCCTTGGCCTTCAGCGCTGCAACGGCCTGTTTCACGTCCTGGGCCTTGTCCATGCTCGCGACCAGAACCGCATCGGGCATCGCAATGGCAATTACGTTTTCCAAACCCATTGCCACGACTTCCTGTGCCGGAGACTCGGACCGTATCAGTGCATTGCGGCAGTCGATTGCTGTTACTTCTCCGTTGGTCGCCACACCGTCTTCATCGGGGTTCGACAGCTCTTGGACCGCGGTCCAGCTTCCGACATCGGACCAGCCAGCGGAATAAGGCACCACGCTCAGGTTCAGGGCCTTTTCCATCACTGCATAGTCTATCGAAATGTCTTCCACACCTGCCCATGCCGCCGGGTCCAGTCGAAGAAATCCCAAATCCGTTTTTGCCTCGGCTACGGCCTTTTGAACCGGCGGGATCAGTTCGCTCGCGTGCTGTTCAAAAGCTGCAAGGATATCGCGAACTGCAAACAGGAAGATCCCCGAGTTCCAAAGATAGCTGCCATCCGACAGCATAGCCTCGGCCGTTTTCCGGTCAGGTTTTTCCACAAAACGATCCAATGGAACAGCTTCTTGGGACGTATCCGGCGGATGGCGGAGTTTGAGATAGCCGTATCCGGTTTCCGGGTGCGTTGGAGTGATGCCGAAAGTTACCAGATCGCGCCGTTCACTTATTGCCCGTACGCCTTCGGCGACGGCTTGATGAAAGGCGTCCATGTCCGGAACCACGTGATCAGACGGCGCCACCAGCATGATGCCATCCGGATCTCGCGCCGCCAGATACAAGGCTGCAGCAAGAACAGCGGGGGCGGTGTTTCGACCTTCGGGCTCGATCAGAATTGGGCCGGGGTCAATTCCGACGGCCATCAATTGTTCCGGGACAATAAAGCGAAAAGCCTCGTTGGTCAGAACAAGTGGCTTTGCATACGGGGCCTGAGAAGGGCCGAGCATCCGTTCCGCGCAATTCTGCAACAGGCTTGTTTCACCGACCAGAGGAACGAATTGCTTGGGATAGCTTTTGCGCGACAGGGGCCACAAACGTGTTCCCGAACCACCGCAAAGAATGACGGGGTAGACTGTATTGGTCATGCACGTGCCTTCGAATTGCGGGTGACTGACAGTATTGCCATGTTTTTGGTCAAGTAAAACAATCTGTGACTACTGAGCAGCTTTCCCCGTGGCGACAATGTCATTCAGATATTGGCTCAGATCATCGCGCAGGTCTTCGCGGGCAAGAGCAAAAGCAACGGTGGCTTGCAAAAAGCCTGATTTTGAACCGCAATCAAATCGCTGACCATCGAATTTATAGCCGTAGGCCGGCACTCCGGCGGCAATGTCCTGGGCGATGGCGTCGGTCAGCTGGATTTCGCCACCGCTTCCGGTTTTTTTTGCGTTGAGGTTGTTCAAAACGGACGGCCGAAGCACGTACCGGCCGATGACTGCCAAATTGGATGGCGCTTCTGATGGGTCAGGCTTTTCAACCATGCCTCGGGTGGGGACGACGGACCCGATACTGTCGCCAACATCGAGCACGCCGTAAGAGCTGGTCTTTTCCTTCGGAACTTCCATCGCCGCGACCATGTTGCCACCGGTGTCTCCGTAGGCCTCGATCATCTGTTGCAGACAGGGTTTGTCGGCGGCGATGACGTCGTCAGGCAGCATGACGGCAAATGGTTCATCGCCGATCAGCCGCCGGGCGCACCAGACCGCGTGTCCAAGCCCCAGAGCTTTGTGCTGGCGGATATAAGCGATCGCGCCGCTTTCCATATTCGTTTTGTTCAGCACGTCCAGAAGTTTGTTTTTGCCTTTGGCTTTCAGCTCCTGCTCCAGCACCAGGTTGTGGTCGAAATAGTCTTCCAGCGCGGATTTCCCGCGTGACGTTACAAAAATGAATTCCTTGATCCCGGCTGCACGGGCTTCGTCAATTGCGTATTGCACCAATGGACGATCCACCAGCGTCATGATTTCTTTTGGAACGGATTTTGTCGCTGGCAAAAAACGCGTTCCCATGCCCGCTACAGGAAAAACCGCTTTGGTAACTTTGCGTGTCATGGTGCCTCTCAATTATCAAGTTTTGCCAGCAGAGCAGGAAATGTCCGGAATGTCCTCATAGGCCGCAATGCCCTGTCAATCAATGATGCCTGATGGATCAGGCTGCTATCAGTCAAATCGTGCCACCTTGCCAAGGAGGAGTCAAAAGCCCGCTCTGATGCGGTATCCATACTGAATTTGCGTACCATGTGCTTGGATCATTGGCTGACTGCACGGTGAAGAGCGGGATATATCGCATTGGTCGATCACGAAAAATTCATAGGCTTGTTCTTCGCGGCGTATCTTGCAGATCACGAGGTTCCCCGAACCGACCCGACTGTGTTGCAGCACCGCGTATCGTGTTATTTTTGCGTGGTTTTCCCACCCGGAAACCGCGACCCGCCCAAAGCAGCCCACAACACTCATTTTCGGAAGCACGGGGTCTGAAGGACATACCGCGTCAAAGGGTGCAGACGGACAGAGTTTCTTACTTCCACAAGGGCGGCTGACCGCCTTGTTCAACGCATCCGAGTTTTTGATTTTCCCTTTTAGAGTTTGTTTTCGAATGGGCAACAATTGTTACGAGGTTCCGTAGATAGGTTCTGGAAGCGCCTGATTGTTGCACATTGGATCGATGAGCCGGCCGGGTGTCAGAGTCGGCTGAACACCTTGGTTTGCCTCACGGGGCCAGGCTTGTTTTCATCAGCGCATCCGGAAAGCAGGTCTGTTCGATGCCCAGGGTCTCTTGCCATCGACCTATCGAACGACGCGTTTTGAACCCCGGCAGCCCATCGACCCCTCCGACATCATGCCCTTTTTGTTCCAACGCCTGCTGCATCTTGGCGATATCAGATCTGTACAGCCCGCCGACCTTTCCCCAAGCGCCATTGAAATCTCCGATACCGTATTGAATACGGTCGCCAACATGGCCGACAAACAAGGCATACAGGTCGCTTTTGTTGTATTCCTTCAGAACGTAGAAGTTTGGCGTGACCAGAAATGCCGGACCATGTCGTCCTGCGGGCATCATCAAGTACCCGTCACCACGCAGCTCATGAGCTGGAAAGGGTTTGCCCGAGACGCGACGTATCCCCATCTCAACCCAGTCCTGAATAGGTCGCCCCTGATCGGGGCCTTCCAAAGCGCAAGAGACATTTTGGGGTACGACAACCTCGAATCCCCAATCCCGTGCAGGAACCCAGCCGTGTTTCATGAGGTAGTTTCCGATTGACGCAATCGTATCTTCGGGTGACCCCCAAATATCAGCCGCCCCGTCGCCGTTGCCGTCGACAGCATAGGACAAATAGTTGGACGGCATGAACTGAGGCTGACCCAAAGCGCCAGCCCAACTGCTTTTCATTTGCCGGGCGGGCTGGTGTCCTGCTTCTGCGATTTGCAGCGCGGCAACAAGCTCGGCTGTGAAATAGTCTGCCCGAGTGCTCATGAAAGCCTTAGTCGACAGTACCCGGAAAGCATCATGTCGGATCGGAACCTGTCCGTATCCGCTCTCTCTTCCCCAGATCGCCAGAATAATGCGGGCAGGAACGCCGGTTTCAGCTTCGACCGCCGCCAGAGTTGCGGCATGGCGCCGTGCCATTTTCCGTCCTGCCGATGTTGCGCCTTGTACCGACCCCGGATTGAAATAGCGACCGGGTGAGCCAAACTCGGCCTGCTTCTGGACCTTGGGCGTTTTGCGCGCGCTTCCCGGAGGCACCAGATCAGGCAATTTCCAGTCAAGGGTCACGCCGGAAAGGGCTGCTTGCATCGTCTCGCGTGTCACACCTTTGGCCTTTGCCCGAGGCCAAATGGTTTCTTGCAACCACGACTGAAACTGGCGTTCGATCGCCGCACGATCCTGTGCCAACAAGGGCTGAAAGAGCAGGATGAACCCGAAAGAGAATACCAGAATACGCATCGTCATTTTGTCTGTCCCGGTTGGGATTGCAAGTCAACGGGAAGATGCCGCAGTGGCTTGGGCCCATTTACCCGAAGTTGAATCGGGATAGACTTGGGCAATTGGTGGTTTGAAAAACTCTTGAGAAAATTCACGCACTTGTCGATAGTCGAATGATATTTTGTTTGAGGAAGGGGCAGTCAGTCATGGCACATGTAAAAACGCCCAATCCAATCCCTTTGCTTGCGATGGCGGTGATCCTGTTTGTGTCGATGCCGCACATGGTTTCCGCCAGCGACAGTTTCATGGATCCGCAAGGACCCATTGCCGCCATCCAGAAAACGCATCTGCTGCGGGCGACCGCTTTGATCATGGTGGCTGTTATCCCTGTGCTGATACTGGTACCGTTGATCGCGTTTCGTTATCGCCGCAGAAGGAACAGTCACGCAGCTTACCGACCGGATTGGGATTTTTCCGCGAAACTGGAATTCCTCATGTGGGGTGTGCCCGTTGTGATTGTGGCGCTCCTGTCGTTCTACCTTTGGAAGGCCACCCATCGGCTTGATCCATACGCGTCGGCGTTTGGTGAAGATCCGGCCTTGCGCGTGCAGGTTGTCGGGCTGGATTGGAAGTGGCTGTTCATCTATCCCGATCTTGGTATTGCCAGTGTGGGCGAGTTCGGCATTCCCACCAAAAAGCAAGTGGCTATGACGCTGACCACCGATACCGTCATGCAATCCTTCATGATCCCTGCGCTGGCGGGCCAGATTTACGCGATGCCGGGAATGACCACCCAACTGCATCTGGTCGCGGACGTCCCCGAGGTCATGCAAGGCGAGAACACGCAGTACAACGGGCGGGGTTTTACCAAACAGAAATTTCGTACCGTTGCCATGAACAGTGATGAATTTGAAAGCTGGGCCCAGAAAGTGCGCGAAAATGGTATCCGACTGGACCCGGAAACGTATCAGATGCTCGCGATGCGGACAGACAGGGATGAGGTGCAGGCGGCGCTGGGGACCGACAAGATGCCAAAGGACGCGCTGTACTTCACGATGGAACAAGATTTGTTTCAAACGATCCTGCACCGCTATCACAGCGGCAAAGCGCTGCCGGTTGATCAACAGCCGGGAACGGCATCCTTCGGGCAGGTGGTGCAGCAATGACGCCGTCCTATTCAGGATTCCTCGGCCGCCTCGACTGGGATGCGCTTCCGATCACAGGGTTGATCCAGAACCCGAACGCGAATGAGATCGTTGCCAACGCCGCGGCCGCAATCGTCTTGGTTGGCGTTGTCGTCGTGGTCAGCCTGCTCAGCTGGATTCGGTTGTGGACGCCCCTCTGGCGCGATTGGCTGACCAGTGTTGATCACAAGAAGATAGGGATCATGTATGTCGTCTTTGCCATCGTCATGCTGGCGCGCGGCGTGTTGGAAGGCGTTGTCATGCGCGCGCAGCAAGCCGCGGGCCCGGGCGACGGGTTCCTGGAAGCCGAACATTTCGCCGAGCTGTTCAGCACCCATGGCACGATCATGATTTTCTTTGTCGCGGTGCCTTTTGTCTTTGGTATCGCGAACTATGTCGTCCCGCTGATGATCGGGGCGCGGGATGTGGCGTTCCCTCGCTTGAACCAGATCAGTCTGGGCCTGACGGTGTCTTCCGGTATGATGCTTATGGTTTCGCTGGTCGTGGGGCGGTTCTCGACCGGTGGCTGGACGGCCTACCCACCGTATACCGGGGCCGCCTTCAATCCGGGCGTTGGGCCGGACTACTGGATCTGGGCGATCGTTGTATCGGGTATCGGCACGACGCTTACCGGTATCAATTTTGCCGTTACGATCTACAAGATGCGCGCGCCGGGCATGACCTTCATGCGGCTGCCGATGTATTGCTGGACCATCATATGCAGTTCGATCCTGATCGTCTTTGCCATGCCGCCGCTGGGCGTCGCGGCGCTTTTGCTGGCCGCGGACCGCTATTTGGACTTCCACTTTTTCACCAATGACCTCGGCGGCAACATGATGAACTATGCCAATCTGTTCTGGCTGTTCGGCCACCCCGAGGTTTACCTGCTGGTTCTGCCTGCCTATGGCATCTACTCCGAAGTTTTTGCGACTTTTTCGGCCAAGAGGCTCTACGGCTACAACTCGCTCGTCATCGCCACGATGTCGATCGCGGTTCTGTCGTTTACCGTCTGGCTGCACCACTTCTTCACCATGGGGCAGAGCGCCCTGATCAACGCCGTTTTTGGTATCGCAACCATGCTGATCGCCATTCCCACCGGTGTAAAAGTCTATGACTGGATGGCGACTTTGTGGCGGGGGCGCATCCGGTTCTCGGTGCCGATGCTGTATGGTTTGGCATTTTTGATGTTGTTCGTGATTGGTGGCCTGAGCGGGGTGATCCTGGCCAATCCGACCGTGGATTATCAGGTACACAATACGCTGTTCCTGGTGGCCCACTTCCACAACGTACTGTTGCCGGGTGTGCTGTTCGGACTTTTGGCCGCCTACAACTACTGGTTCCCCAAGGCATTCGGATTTCGCCTGAACGAATTCTGGGGCCGCGTCACGGTTGCCCTCTGGACCATAGGATTTTTGCTGACCTTCATGCCGCTTTATTTCGTCGGACTGATGGGGATGCCGCGCCGTTCTTTCAGCTATGATGACCCATCTTTCCATCCCTTCATGATGGTGGCGATCGTCGGGGCGCTGGTGATTACCTGCGCGTTGTTCTCGGTTCTGATCCAACTTTGGGTCAGCATCCGTGACCGCGAAAAGACCCGCGTTCCCGTTGGAGATCCATGGGATGGACGGACGTTGGAATGGTCTGTTCCGTCGCCGCCGCCGCCGTACAACTTTGCGATCATCCCAACCGTTACGGACCGGGATGATTTTGCGGCAGCAAAGGAAAAGGGGGCAGCCTACCCAACGCCCGACGCCTATGAAGATATCGATTTGCCGCGCAATACAGGCATTGGGTTCGTTCTGTGTGTCATGAGTGGTATCTGGATGTTCGCGCTGGTCTGGTGGATCTGGTGGTTGGCTGCATTGATGACGGTTCTGATGATCCTGGCGGTGATCGTCTGGACGTTCGACGACAGTACCGAGCTGACCATACCGGCGGAAGAAGTGCGCAAGGATCACGAAGCCTGGCTTGCATTGGTTCACGGTGAAAAGGCGGTGGATCGCGATTTCGAGACGTCTTCGGAAAATCGCGGCCTCGCCCGTCCCGATCTGGAGGCGGTGACATGAAGCGCGCGCCCACCCACAGCTATCCGGGTATCAACCTGGGGGAACGTCACGCGAGTGCTGACAAGGCGACCGAGGTCGTCACCTTCGGGTTCTGGGTCTTTTTGATGAGCGACCTGGTCTATTTCGGCCTGATGTTTGCGATTTACATCACGATGATCGATGCACAGGCCGGTGGTCCCGGCCCGCACGAGCTGTATGATCTCAAAAGCGTCTTTGCGCAGACGCTCATCCTGTTGACAAGCAGTCTGACGGTTGGCCTTGCCATGCTGGCGCTGAAATACAATCTGCCGCGCGCTCGCATTGTCTTGTGGTTTGGCGTCACGCTTTTTCTGGGCATCAGCTTCCTAGTGCTAGAGGTGCGTGATTTCATGGCCATGGCGGAACAAGGTGGCATTCCGCAGCGCAGCGGTTTCTTGTCGGCTTTCTTCGGACTTGTTCCGCTGCATGGCTTGCACGTCGCCGCTGGGTGCTTGTGGCTGATCGTTCTGGGTATCCAGTTGCGCGTGAAAGGGATGACGGACGTCATTATCTCGCGCGTGGTTCGGTTGGCCCTGTTCTGGCATTTTCTGGACCTGATCTGGATCGGGATCATCACCATCGTTTATTTCGGAGGTCTGACCTATGGATAAGCGCTCTGAAATGCACCGTCGCGAGCGTCGGCGCTATGTGATCGGATACGGTGGTTCGCTGCTGTTGACTTTTGCGACCTTCGGCGTGGCCCATCTGTTTGGGATCGAAACCCCCGGTGTTTACCTGACAATTGGATTGCTGGGTCTGGCCCAACTTGTTCTGCAACTTGTTTATTTCCTGCACATCGATCGCCGGCGCAGCAGCCGCGAAGACCTGCATCTGGTTCTGTTTTCCACGATGGTTCTGTTGATCATGATTTTTGGAACGGTCTGGGTGCTGGGCAATCTGGCAATTCGAATGCACATGCATGTGATGTGATGCGCATGGGGCGCGTGCAGAAAGGGATATGAGAATGAAGCCACTCAAAATCGCAGCCGTGGCTTTGATACTTGCAGCAATTGCAGTCGGTCTTGTTCTGTTCTGGAGGCACGAAGAGCGCTACCCGTCCACTCAGGATGCATATCTGGGCGCGAACATCATCTATGTCGCTGCACAGGTGACAGGGCAGGTGGCCGATGTACATGTGATCGAAAACCAGCCCGTGAAAAACGGCGATCTGCTTTTCACGATCGACGACACTCAATTCAAGGCTTCTGTGGATGCAGCTAAAGCCAATCTGGATAGTGCGATACAACAGGCCAAATCCTATTCCACACAGATTGCGGCGGCAGAGGCTTCGGTGGACAGCGCCCAATCGGCCTACGATACTGCATTGAAGAGTTTTGAACGTGCAAAAGCCCTGTTCGCATCAGGCGATATCGCGCAGGCATCGCTGGATCAGACGGCATCGGATTTCGCCCAAGCCTCTGCAAGGTTGACGACCAGCCAGTCCAGCCTTTTGGCACTGAATAGCGGGTTGCAGGCAAAACAGGATGATATCCTGTCTGCGCGGGCACAACTTGAAATTGCGCAAACCAACCTTGCCTGGACCAAGATCCATGCTGCGGCCGACGGATGGATCGCCAATCTGACTCTTCGACCAGGATCCTCGGTGTCCGCCAATGCCCCGCAATTCTCGATTGTCGAATCGTCCGATTGGTGGGTGGACGCGAACTTCAAAGAGACCGCATTGGCGCGCATTCGTCCGGGGCAGCCGGTCACAATACGTGTCGATATGCTCCGCGGAACGACGCTCACAGGTAAGGTGGCGTCAATCGGGCGAGGGTCTGGGGACACGTTTTCGTTGCTGCCCTCGGAAAACGCGAGCGGGAATTGGGTCAAGGTCACCCGGCGATTTCCGGTTCGGATCGCGCTTGACCCGACCGATGCGCCCTTGCGTGTCGGAGGCAGCAGCAAAGTTGTCGTAGATACAACAGGTCCGGTGGACGACAAATGACCCCTGTGGCGTCCGGCCATGTGAACATGGTGATCGTGATCGCCGTTGTTCTCAGCGCCATTCTGGAAGTCCTGGACAGTACGATTGTCAATGTGGCGTTGCCGCATATCCAGGCCGCATTCGGGGCGACGACCGATCAGGCGACATGGATTCTGACCAGCTATATCGTTTCCGCGGTGGTCATCATGCCGTTGACAGGGTTCGTCGCCCGACGCGTGGGCCGACGACGGTTGATCCTGACGGCGGTGACTGGTTTTGCCGTCATGTCGATGATGTGCGGCATGTCCTGGAGCCTTGAGGTCATCGTTGCCTTTCGGCTGGCTCAGGGCATGTTCGGCGCTTTCCTGATCCCTTTGTCCCAGTCCATTCTATTTGATGCCTTCCCGCGGGAAAGGCGCGGACAGGCAATGGCCATCTTCGGTCTGGGCGTCGTAGTGGCGCCGGTACTGGGGCCAACGGTCGGTGCAATCCTGACCGAATATTTTTCCTGGCGGATGGTCTTCTTTGTCAATGTTCCTGTGGCGGCCCTTGCGCTGCTTCTGCTGGCCGGAGAATTGCCGGAAGACAAAACCGAGGAGGTTCAGATCGATTGGAAAGGCCTTGCTCTGCTGGCTATTGGAATCGGGTGCCTTCAATTCGTTCTGGATCAAGGCGAGACACTGGACTGGATGTCGTCCCGCGTCATCCAGGTGGCTGTGATCGCAGCAGTTATCGGGGCGTTTGGTTTCATTTTTCACGCGTTGACCTCTCGCAATTCGGTTGTGGACCTGCGTCTGTTCGCAGACCGAAACTTTGCCCTGTGCAATCTGATCATCGCGGGTTTTGCCGTGTCTCTGTTCGGGGGCATCGCGATTTTGCCGACGCTTGTTCAAAGTCTGCTGGATTTCCCAGTCATCGCGTCGGGCCATCTGTTCATTCCGCGTGGCCTGACCGCAGGGCTGTCCATGGTTCTGACCGGCGCAGTTCTGGTAAACCGCTTCGATCCGCGCCTGCTGGCGGGCATCGGCCTGTTGCTGACAGCAATAGGGAATTTCATGATGGGGGCCATCAACCTCAATGCCGGTTTTTGGGAGCTCGCATGGCCGGGGGCCATCAGCGGCCTCGGGATGGGTCTTGTGTTCGTGCCCATGTCGATACTGGCTTTCGAGAGCATCAGTAAAGGCCGGCAGGACGAAGCTTCTGGTCTGTTCAACGTGACAAGGCAACTGGGGTCGTCGGTTGGCATCTCGCTGGTCGGCAGCTGGGTTGTACGCGGGTTGCAGACCAATACGGCGGTGCTCAGCCAGAATGTGACGCCCTACAACCCCGCGGCCCAGGCGTATCTGAGCCCGCTTGGCCTTGCGCCGGACAGCGCTGAAGGTGCTGCCATTCTGGGCCAGGAAATCATGAAGCAGGCCGAGATGATTTCCTATTTGACCGTATTCAACAATCTGGGTCTGCTTGCCTTGGCGACAATTCCATTGCTTTTCTTTTGTCGCGCTCCGAAGCCCGGGTCACATGTTGCCGCTCATGTGCATTAGCGCGTCAAGGTCAGCCCAAGCCACAGGGCGAACCAGCACAGCACCAGGCTGATCAGGATATTGCCAGCTGCCAGAACCAGAGTGCGCTCGCGCCGAAGTTCAAGAGATTGATAGGCAAAGCTGGAAAACGTGGTGAACCCGCCGCAGAATCCAAAGACCAGCCGTCTTTGATCCTCGGGGATGTCGACAGGGCCGCCCAGATAGCCGATCCAGATCCCCAGCAGCAGGCTGCCCAATACATTGACGATCAACGTCGAAAAGGGCAAATCGTGCCGCACTTTCAAAGCCAGCCAATGACGCAGGACCGCCCCCAGGCCTCCGCCCAGTCCGAACATCGCATGAAGATAGAGGTCATTCATGACGGTGACCTCTCGGAATGAAAATGGTTGCCCAGCTTCTCTCCGACCAGGGCAGCGCCAATGCCTAACGCGACTTCCAACCCGACAGCAAGCGGCACGGCCCAAAGATCACTTTCGGCAATACGTTCCAGATCAGCTACAAAAGATGAAAAGGTGGACAACCCACCACAAAATCCGACCGCGCCCAGATGCAGAACATGCGCGTGCACCTTGTGACGTATTGAATACAGCCACCCCAAGACGAAACAGGCCGCCACGTTAATGCCGAAGGTCGACGTGAGGAAACTGAGGCCGGGGATTTCCAGCGCGAAAACTTCGCGCAACAACGATCCCAGCGCTCCTCCGGCAAAGACGGCGAGAAACATAAGGCTCTTTCGGTCGCGTCGGGGTTGGGAATGCGTCTTTGTCAAGTGTATGCCTGTCGCCTTCTGGTATGCGTGGCATATCCACTGGCGACACCCTGTTCAACTGTTGAGCCACCGTAACGCACTTTCACGTTTTCGTCTTTGGGCGGATAAATTCCCGCGAAAGCTTGCAATTAAAAATCAATCTGTTTCACGTTGAGTGCTGTTGGAACGCGCAACCACCGGTCGGAAACATGAGGAGACAGGAACATGATTGTACGCAGGATCTACTATTTTCTGAGCTATGTCTGCCTGCCGTTCGTGTTGCTGTTGGGGTTCTTCTGGCCACCCGTACATTGGCTTTTGGTCATCTTGGTGCCCTACGCGGTCATCGGCCTTTATGATGTTTTGACTACCAAGCACAATGTGCTGAACAACTATCCGGTTCTGGGGCATTTCCGGTACATGCTTGAATTCGTCAGCCCGGAAATTCGACAGTATTTCGTTGAAACCAACGAAAGCGGCCGACCTTATAACCGGATCGTACGCGGCCTGGTTTATTCCCGCGCCAAGGGCCAGATGGATACGCAGGCCTTCGGAACGCAATACGACATAAACGAGGTCGGATATCACCGCGCAAATCATTCGCTTGCGCCCAAGCACGTGGACAAAAGCGAAGATCGCGTCATGTTGGGCGGGCCACAATGCACAAAGCCTTACAGCGCCTCGCGTCTCAATGTTTCGGCCATGAGCTTCGGCGCCCTGAGCGCCAACGCCATCCGCGCGCTGAACGGCGGGGCAAAGGATGGAGGTTTCGCCCACAATACCGGTGAAGGCGGGTTGTCTCCTCACCATCTGGCCGAAGGCGGCGATATCATCTGGCAGATTGGGACGGGCTATTTTGGATGTCGAACGCCGGAAGGCGGGTTTGACAAGGACAAGTTCGCCGAAAAGGCCACAAAGGATGTGGTCAAGGCAATCGAGATCAAGTTGTCCCAAGGTGCCAAGCCTGCGCATGGGGGCGTTCTGCCCGCTGCCAAGGTCGATGCCGAAATTGCCGAAATCCGCGGGGTGCCCGAGCATCAGGATGTGATTTCCCCCCCAACTCACAGCGCTTTTGACGGGCCCTCGGGGTTGATGCACTTCGTTCAAGATCTTCGCGAAATGTCCGGCGGCAAACCTGTCGGCTTCAAAGTGTGTATTGGCAAACCTTCCGAGTTCATGTCGATCTGCAAGGCCATGCTCGAGACAGGGATTTTGCCGGACTTCATCACCATTGACGGATCAGAAGGGGGTACAGGCGCGGCCCCGGTCGAGTTCACCAACCGTCTGGGTATGCCCCTGAACGAGGCGCTGATTTTCGCAAACAATTGCCTGCGTGGCGTTGGGCTGCGCGACAAGATCCGGATCATTTGCGCGGGCAAAGTGGCGACCGGATACGACATGGTCGAGAAATTCGCGCTTGGTGCGGATATGTGCAACGCGGCACGGGCGATGATGTTTGCGGTGGGCTGCATTCAGGCCTTGCATTGCAACACCAACCGTTGCCCGTCCGGGGTCGCCACTCAGGATCCCGTGCGCGGGCGCGCTGTGAACATCCCGCAAAAGCGGCGGCGCGTTCACCGGTATCACGACGCAACACTCGAAAGTTTCCGCGAACTCTTGGGTGCGATGGGAAAGGAAAAAGTGTCCGAGCTGCATCCACGCGACATTTTGCGGCGCACGGCGGACGAGCATGAGCGAACCTATGGTGACCTCTACACCTATCTGGAGGATGGTGCGCTGCTGGCAGGTGTTGTGCCCGAGGAATTCGCGGCGGATTGGGAACGCGCTTCGGCATCTCGTTTCTGAGACCCGATCCGTTAACAACCGTTTACCCAGAACAGGTGTGGGCGAACTGCGCCCGCACTTACTGTTTTGACATGTGGCTTAACTCAACTGGGGTTCGATCTGGGATTGTTGGCCACATGCGTGCTGATCCTGCGAATGCTCCATTCAACAGAATCTCGCATCGCGCGCCCCAAGGCCAAATCAAACGCTTTGATCAGATCTGATGTCTGGTCGCTTGCGGCAACGACATTTTCCTGAAACGAATTCGAAGCGATGATCTTGTCGTCGTATTCATCGATGACCTTGATGTTCATGCGCACTTCGATACGGATTTTATCTCCGTTCTCGGGGTCCGCAACAACAATCCCCTGAAACTCGCGCAGGTCCGGTGCGATCACGTAATCAGCACGCAGACCGACCGTTGACCGGCCAACGGCAGCGACTTTGCCAGAATTCTCAAAGCTTTCGATCAACAGCGTCTGAACGATCAGGGGTGCGCGATCCACCCAACGTGCCCGCGGCAAATACTGAACCTGTAACGGGGTGGGCTGAATGGCGATCTGATCCGTATTCACAGCGGCGGTTGCTGTTGGTTCTTCAACTACGATCTGTTTTTGTATTCGCGGCAACGCCGACGAAAATGTGCTTTTGGGTGTCAACAGATACAGATCGTTGGGTTTCGCGGCTTGTTTCAAAGTGCCCAAACCGGCACATCCACCGACCAATGCAAACGTCAGAATTGCAATTGCAGGCTTGATCATTGGCGGAACTCCGATGCTTGGGTGCCCAGCAGAAACCGCGCAGGATCACGTTCGACCTTGTCCACCAGACGGTCGAGGCTGATTACCAGGCGTTGGGATTCTTCGACGAAGCGAATAAATTGCGGCAGACCCACCCGCAAGAAGTCTGACACCTGCCGGCGGTTGGTCTGAACGATGCCGTCAATTGTCCCCAGCAGCTCTGACGCAGAGTTCGAAGCGCTCAGGACATCGTCTGAAATCTGATCGATCTTACCGGTGATGTTCGAGACTGTTTCGGTGACCTGGTTGGCCGCCTTCCGGATATCTTCCGCTACGGGCGCCACGTCTTCTTCCATGACGCGGTTGGCCGATTCAAAGGCCGTTTCCGCCGAAGACAGCGCACCTTTGGCCGTGTCCATTGCAGATGTGATCGAACCAAGTGTCGTGTTGGCGTTCAACACGGTCTCGTTCACGATCCCCAGCGTGACGCTGCCTTCGTCCGACAAGAGGGTCAACCGTTCGGCCAGTTGCGACCCGCGTTCGATGAAAGGTCGAACGTCCTGCTGCAAGATGCGGTCTGCCGTTTCGATCGTCGTTTTCGCTTCGTCCAGCGCAGCCCTGGCTGACTCGGACGCGGACTTGACCGAATTGAGCGTGTCCGTGCCGGTCTTGAGGGTCGTATCCGCCGTTTCAATCAAAGGGTCCAGACGTTTTGAAAATTCACCAATATCCTTGGCTGCACTGCCTATGTCGCTGGCCACGGATTCAAAGCTTGTCAATGTTTTGTCCAGCCGGCCAGTCGCAGAGGCAAGGTTGTCCAGAATGCTGCTCACGGCTTGCCGGTTCTTGTCGTCGACGACCTTGTTCAGGCTTTCCAGAAGTGTAACGGCCTCGTCCAGCACTTTTGGTGCGCCTTCAAATAATGACTGGATGGTGCTGCGCTTGCTTTTGATCACGCTGTCCTGCGGCAATCTTTCGGCAGTAGGCGACCCGCCAGTAAGTTCAACGTAACCGACGCCGGTAACACCCAGCGATTGAAGCTGGGCGATCGTTTCTTCGGTGATCGGAATATCTGCATCCACTTCTATTCGCACGCGAACCTTGGACGGATCGTCCTCGTCCAGGTTCAGAGAGATCACCTGCCCAACAGGAAGGCCGTTGAAATTCACTCCGCCCGCCGCCGAAAGCCCCGAGACGTTATCGAACAATACATCGTAGTAAGCGTATTGCCGGGTCACTTCGAATTTCGCCAACCACAGGAAAAAGCCGAATACACCCAACAGTCCCGCAAGGGTGAACGCGCCGATCAGGATGTAATTTGCTCTGGTTTCCATCGCCTTTACCTGTCCTGACCCTTCTGTTGCGCCGCGCGGGCGCGGGGGCCTGTGAAATATTCCTGCACCCAAGGATGATCCACTTTGGTCATATCCTCAATCGGACCTTCAACCAGCACGCGTTTTTCTGCAAGCACTGCAATTCGGTCACAGATGGCGTAAAGGCTGTCCAGATCATGGGTGACCATGAAAACAGTCAACCCAAGTGCCTGCTGCAATTCGCCGATCAATTCATCATACGCAGCCGCGCCAATCGGGTCCAATCCGGCAGTCGGTTCATCCAGAAAAACGATTTCGGGATCAAGCGCCAGTGCCCGTGCAAGCGCCGCGCGCTTTCGCATGCCGCCTGACAGCTCCGATGGAAATTTGCCGCAACTCAGCTGGGGCAGACCCACAAGGCTGATCTTCAACGCACCCAGAGATTCCATCAGTTTTTCACTGATGCCCGTATGTTCTCGCAGTGGGGCCATCACGTTTTGCAATACGGTCAGCGATGAAAACAGCGCACCGTCTTGAAAGGCCACGCCCCAGTGGCGTTCGATCCTGCGGCGTTCCTCTTCGGGACCGTTCAGGACATCCACTCCCAACACTTCTATACTGCCAGCAGCAGGTTTGTTCAGACCCACAATTGTACGTAGCAAGACGGATTTTCCGGTTCCGGACCCGCCAACAATGCCCAGAACCTCGCCGCGCCAGACATCAAGGTTCAGATCGTCATGAACCACCTGCGTTCCGAATTGGTTTCTGAGACCGCGAACGCGGATCACGGCGTCACGCTGCGCTGCGTTCTGTTCCGTTTCGTGTTGCGTGCTATCGTTCATGTTAGATTCCGATTTCGGAAAAGAAAATCGAAAACAATGCGTCGATTGCAATCACCATGAAAATGGATTGCACTACCGAGGCGGTTGTACGCTGCCCCACACTCTGGGCCGACCCTTTGACCTGCAAGGCCTGCCAGCATGCTGTAACCCCGATGACCAGCGCAAAGAATGGTGCCTTGATCAACCCAACCGCAAGTTGCCAGACATCGGTGTTTTCTTTCAAACGGGTGACAAACATGCCAGGGCTTACGCCCAGATCGATCCAGCTCATCAGCGCGCCGCCGAAGAGGCCGGCAACATCTGCGACAAAGCCAAGAATGGGCAGCATGATCAGCAACGCCAAAACACGTGGAATGACAAGAACCTCGATCGGGTCAAGGCCCAGCGTCCGCATGGCGTCGATCTCTTCCTGTACTTTCATCGAACCGATCGAGGCCGTGAATGCCGAACCCGAGCGGCCGGCAACAATAATCGCGGTCAGCAAAATTCCCAGCTCTCGCAGAATCGAGATTGAAATCAGTTCGACCACGAAGATCTCGGCCCCGAACTGTTTCAGTTGTGTCGCACCCTGAAAGGCCAGCACGACACCGATCAGAAAACCCATCAGGGCCACGATGGGAAGGGCTTTGACCCCGGTTTCCTCCATATGAGTGACAAGGGCCGCTTTGCGCAGACGCCACGGCATGACCAGGGTTCGAAACAAGCGGTGCAGGGTGAGGCCCAGAAATTCGAGAATCGACAGGGTATCCTTCCAGGCTCCGAATGTGCCCTGACCCACATGTGCGACCCAGTCCAGAAATCCACGAGGGTCCTCAAGCTTGCCGGGTTTGTCCGGGATGCTGCGTGTCACCGTGTCTATCAGTGTCGCATGTGCGGGTTTCACACCTTGAAACTCCAGCGTGGCACCGTTTGACGTGAACCTCCGGCCCAGGTCCGCAACCAGCCAGGCTCCGCCCGTATCCAATGCTTCTATACCGGACAGGTCAATAACGACTTTGCCCCCGCAAGGTTGGACCGCAGCAAAATCACGCTCCACGGTTTGCAGGGATTGTGTGAGCAACTCACCAGAAATGCGCACTTGATTGCCGCTGGCGTCGCGCTCTGATGTGATCGTTGGCTGCGTCATGGTGCCATGTGAAGTAAAACAATTAATGCCTGCAATGACTTTGTGCCCTTTGAAGTGGTTTTTGCCGCACAGGATGGCCTTGGCGTCACGCCGGACCATGAGTTGAAGCAAGCGTAACTGTAAACAGGGGTGTTACTTTTCTCGGCTCAAGTCAGGCCGGAAAAGAAAACGCAGGGCTGTTCGACTAATCGGTTGCGCGAAAAACGGAAGCGGGACACATTCCGCTGCGGAACCCTGGGTGCGGAATTCGGAGAAGTCGGTATGCATCACGCCAAGAACGTTCTGTTCATCATCATCGATCAATTGAGGGCAGATTGCCTGAACGGCGCTCTGGCCGAGCACGTGCAGCTACCGAACCTTCGGGCTTTCATGGACGAGGCGGTAAGTTTTACGCGCCACTTCTCTGTCACCAATCCCTGTGGGCCATCCCGCGCATCGATTTTGACCGGCCAATACGCGATGAACCACCGTTCCGTGCGAAATGGTACTCCGCTGCGTCATGACACGCCGAACATCGCCACGGAAATGCGAAAGGCGGGTTATATGCCGATGCTGTTCGGGTACACCGATACGTCTGCCGATCCCCGAGTCCATGATCCCAACGATCCCGTGCTCAAATCTTACGAGCAATCGATGAACGGGTTCCTTGAAGTTGTCGAAATGCGCCTGGAAGAGTCATACCCCTGGCGATCATATTTAATGAAAAATGGCTATACGTTCGATACATATTGGGATGTTTACAAGCCTGTCTCACCGGATGGTCAAACGCCCAAGCTGAACGACCCGGCCATGTATCGGGCAGAACACAGCGACACAGCCTTCCTGACCGATGCGTTTCTGGACGGGATTGCACCTCATCAAGGCGAGGGATGGTTTGCTCATCTGACTTACATCCGTCCTCATCCACCTTTGGTTGCGCCTGCCCCGTATAACGACATGTACGATCCGGCGGAAATCCCTCTGCCGAAACGCCTGCCAAGCGAAGCCGCTGAAAAGGCACTGCATCCGTTTTTCGGACCAAAGCTGGACGCTTATACGGCAGAAAAGTTCGTTCATGGCTTTGCTGACGTTGAGCCAACGGATGAAAACATCCGCACTTTGCGCGCCGTTTATCTGGGATTGGCGACCGAGGTCGATCACCATATCGGGCGCGTCGTTCAGTATCTCAAGGACAGTGGGCAATACGACGATACCATGCTGGTCATAACGGCTGATCATGGCGAAATGCTGGGCGACAGGTACAGCTGGGGCAAAATGACTGTGTACGACGCGGCCTATCACACACCGTTGATGATACGTCTGCCGGGGAACGAGGCCATGGCCGGCGCGAAAGTGACCGTTCCTACCGAGTCGATTGATGTCACGCCGACTATCCTTGATTGGATTGGGCAGACTGTTCCAAACGCCATGGATGGCAGGTCTTTGTTGCCCTTGTTGCAAGGCGACGTTCCCGGTGATTGGCGCAGCTATTCCTTCAGCGAGCTGGATTTTTCGGAACCCGAAGAACCGACCCTCTGGCAGCGGCGGTTGGGAACGGGCAACAGTGATTCCTGTTTGGGAATATTGCGGGACGAACGATTCACGTTGATCGAATTTGCAGCCGACCTGCCGCCGATCCTGTTTGATCACCAGGGACAAGGAGAATTCGAAAACCTTGCGGATAACCCCGCGTTTGCGGCTGATCTTGCCCGGTTGGGCAGACAGATGCTGCGCCATCGGATGCGAAACATGGATCATACCTTGTCGTTGCACTCCATCACTTCCGAAGGCGCGAAGTCCCGTTCCAGATATTAGGATTACTGCACGCTTTCGCGCTCTTTTCAGTTAGATCATGGAAGTTGCATGAGACGTTTTGTCGTTCATCAATTCCACTACCGGCGCATCAATTCTGATGGTACCCATGGGGCGTGGAGAAGACGAACCTGGACATCACCGAACAGCGCATAAAGGCGATGACGACTGCCGGACTGAATCTCATCGGTCAGGCGCTTTCGATCTATGACAGCAACCTGAAACTGGTGCTGAGCAATCGTCGGTTCAAGGAAATGTTCGACCTGCCGGACGAGCTGGTCGAACGCGGAGCCTTGTTTCGGGATACCATCCATTTTCTCGCCAGCCGTGGCGAATACGGTGACGAAGAAAGTGTGGAAAAAATGGTGAACCTGCGCGTCGAGCAGGCTTTGGCTTTCGAGCCTCATTACATGGAACGCGTAAGGCCCAACGGGCAGGTTATCTCGATAGAAGGCGCGCCGTTGCCACAGGGCGGATGGGTTGCGGTTTACACTGACATTACCGGCACCCGGCGTGCAGAAAACCTGCTGCGGGCGCGATCGGAAGAATTGTCGGAACAATTACTCGGCCACGCCGAAGAACTGTCTGCAACCAACCGAAAGCTTGCGGCCACGATCAAGGCATTGGAAGAGGCCAAACGCGAGCTGACCGAAATCGAAGCCCGCACACGCATGATGACCGAAATGATGCCGGCTCATATCGCGCATTTGGATAGCACTGGTCGATATGACTACTCCAACCGCCGTTTGAGCGCGGTCCTTCCCGGACGTCCGTCGGAGGTTCTTGGGCTTCACATATCCGAAGCTCTTGGTGCCGCCGCGTATCGGCGGGTCAAAGCGCATCTGGCAAAAGCATATGACGGAGAAACCTCCGTATTCGAGTTCACCGAGGATCAGGATTCCCGCCGTATCCGCGTTTCATTCACGCCCGATGACGCCGGTGGCGTCTATGTAATGTCGGTTGATATCACCGAAGAAACGCAGGCGCGCGTCGTTTTGCAGCAAACGCGTCGGCGGGCTATGGCCGCCCAGATGACCAGTGGATTGGCCCATGACTTCTCCAACTTGCTGACGATCATCCTTGGGATGCAGTCCAAACTGAACAAAATGGACCTGTCGGATGAAGCACATGAGCTGGTTACCGCGACACAGCAAACGGCGCGTCGGGGTGGGCAATTGCTGAACCGGATTGCGGATATGACCGGGAACCGAACGCCACATCCTCAGGCCACGGACATGAAGGCGCTGTTGGAAGACCTGAGAATATTGGCCTCGCCTTCCTTGCCGCGCGGCGTCGGTTTGTCGGTGGTCAACACTTTGCCCGACCGGGCTTTGATGCTGGACCCGGGAATGGTGCAGGATGCGTTGCTGAACCTAGTGCTGAATGCGCGGGATGCCTGCGGCAGTTCGGGTCAGATTACAATCAGCGCGCATACCATCGGAGAAATCTGGGTTGAAATCACCGTATCGGACACTGGCCCGGGCTTTACTCCAGAGGCGCTGGAAAAGGCGCTGAACCCGTTCTTTACCACCAAGGGAAGCGACGGGTCGGGGCTTGGTCTGCCCATGGTGTATGACACTGTCAAGCTGGCCGGGGGCGATCTGAATCTCAAGAACACGGTATCAGGCGCGTCCGTCGTTTTGCGGTTGCCCTATCGGCCAGCTCCGCCCGTGCAAGACGGTCTGGTACTTCTGGTCGAAGACAGCGAAGATTTGCGGGGGCAGTTTCGGGATATGCTGGTAGAGCTGGGCTTCGCCGTCATCGAGGCCAATTCGGTAGATGAGGCGCTGGCGTTGATTAACAGCGTTGAAGACATTTCTCTTGTCCTGTCCGATATCCGTCTCGAAGGAAGTGGTACCGGTCTGGACATTTTGCGGCAGGTGAAGCCGGGATTGCCATGTATCCTTATGACGTCGCTGCCCAGTTCGGACCCGTTGTACCAGCGCGCCCTTGCGTTGGCACCGGTGTTGCGTAAACCGTTTTCGCAGGCTCAATTGTCAGCCCTGATCCAAACCGAGGCCGCCTGATGACGCAACCGCTGGTTACCATCCTCGACGACGAACCCGAAATCCGGCGCATCCTGACGGACGCTCTGGAGGATGCCGGTTTCCGTACGCAGAGTTTTTCCCGCGCACGAGAGTTCGAGGCTGCGCTCAACCGTGTGACGCCCGATGTCTGTCTGGTCGACCTGTCATTGCCGGATACGGATGGGCTGGCGTTGGTTCATCGTCTGGCGTTGGAACAAGGCGCGGCAGTGATCATCATTTCGGGGCGCGCGCAGGTGCAGGACCGTGTTACGGGTCTGGAACTTGGGGCAGACGATTATATTACAAAACCGTTTGACCCTGCGGAAGTCGTGGCGCGGATCAGGGCAAGATTAAGAACACCTCGCACTCAGACCTCTCATTCGGATACGGCGGAATTCAACGGCTGGACCGCACATTTTGACCGATACGTCCTTGAAAGTGAATCAGGTGACGAAACGCCTTTCAGCCATGCAGAGGGGGAAGTCCTGCGGCTGTTTCTGGAAAGCCCCAAGCGGCTGATCAGCAGAGGGCAAATGCAGGAGTCCCTGGGTGGCGCAGCCGGAGACAGTTTTGACAGGGCGATGGACGTTCGGATTTCCAGGTTGCGCACCAAGCTGGGAGAAGATCCCAAGAACCCGCGGTTGATCAAGACGATCTATGGGGCGGGGTATATATTCTTGGGTGATGTCGGTTGGAAGTAGTCGCAAATCCAACCGGCCGAGACTTGGTCAGATGAGTTGTTTTCCATGTTTGTTTGACCCTTTCGAGCCTTCCGTGCTGAAGCTGCTGACTCCGAGATTTCCGTATCGGAAGTGACACGTCTGTCCCCAATTGCCCCATCGCTCATTCGCGCAATGCCTGATCCTTTATCTTCACAACCGGTTGCAGAATATAGTCCAGCACTGTTTTGCGACCCGACAGAATGTCGACTTCGGCGATCATTCCAGGTATGATTTCGACTGCTATGCCATTCCCATCAAGCATGGTGCTTTTGGTTCGAATCTCGACCACAAAGACCTCTTCGTCATTACGCTCAGATCGAGTGACCGTGTCTGCTCCGATGCGGATGATTTCCCCATCCAACGCTCCGTATCGTGCAAAATCATAAGCCGTGATTTTGACCTTCACAGGCTGACCAGAATGCAGAAACGCAATGTCCTCGGGCTTTACATAGGCTTCAACCAGCAATGTGTCGTCCAGCGGCACGATTTCAACAAGGTCCTCTCCACTGCGGGCAAGACCGCCAATGGTAGAGCGATGAATCCGGTTTACAATGCCGCGTACCGGAGACCGAACCTGCGCCCTTGAGGCCCGGTCGCGCAAAGCGGGCAGGGCGGGTTGCAAGGCAGCCAGCTCGGCAGTGGCAAGCGCCAGGTCCGTCAGCGCGGCGCTGCGAAACCGGCTTCGCACCGCTTGAATTCGATCGTCGATTTCGTCCAAGCCCGTTTGCAATCTGTTGGTTACGGCTTCTGCCCGCACCTTGCGACCGCGCCATTCGGCTTCACTCCGCCGCAACGCAAGCAATGTTGTTGCAGGCTCCATTTGACGCTCGACCAGCGGCGCCATGATCGCCCTTTCTTCAGCCAGGACCAGCAAGGTTTCCTCTGCCGTCACTTGATCGACCAGGCCTTCCTCAAATTCTCGCTGTTTTTGCTGACGCTGACGCTCCAAGATGGCTATTTCTGCCTCCAACTCGGCCCGCCGGCCTTGGTACAGTGCAGTTTCAGATTGCGCGACGGTAGGCGCGCCGTTGATCAGTTGAACATCGAAATCCAGTTGTGTCCCATCAATTTCGGACCGAAGGCGTTGGATGCGCGCCATCAGCCCGAACGCGCGTTGCTGTTCCTGACTGAGCTGACTGTCAATTTGGGTTGTTTCCAGTTCCATAAGCAGAGAACCTTTTTCGACCAGTTGGCCTTCGCGCACATGCAACGACTGCAATACGCCGGGCTCGGTGGCTTCGATCAGCTGGATGTCTCCGGAAGGCACGATCCGGCCGTCCACGCGCGTGACATCGTCCAGTTCAGTCAGGTGCGCCCACAATAGGGCGGCGATCAGGCAGAGCAAAATCACCAAAAGCAGCAAGGAACTCCGAACAGGAGAGCGTCCCTGCATCTCGCGCGCCAGGGTGGCCAGATCAGGATGCTGCGACATTCAGGTGCCTCCCTGTCCGGCGAACATGTTGCGTCAGCATGCTTTTGGGGCCATCCGCCGCGATTTTCCCGTGTTCAAGGATGATGACTCTGTCAACAAGCTCCAACAGGCTGGTTCTGTGTGTAATGACAACCATGGTGGACTCTACCGTGCATTCTTTCAGACGTTGGATAACCTGGGCTTCGGTTTTGACATCCATCGCGCTTGTTGGTTCATCCAGCAAGAGAACCGGCGGACGGCCTATGAGTGCCCTTGCCAGGGCAATGGCTTGACGCTGTCCGCCAGAGAGGCCTTCGCCGCGTTCCGCGAGTTGAAGATCGTAACCCCCGGGATGGTTGGCCACGAAATCCTCAACCCCGGCGGCGCGGCCTGCTTCGATCAGTTCGTGATCTTTTGGCCGGATTGCACCGCTTGCGATATTGTCCCGGACTGATCCGGAAAAGAGCCATATGTCCTGTAAGACGGATCCGATATTGCGGCGCAGATCGCCAGGATCGATCTGGCGGATATCAAGACCGTCGAACGTAACAGATCCAACACGCGGCGCGTACAATCCCAGCATCAGACGTGCGATGGTGCTTTTACCGCAGCCAATCTGACCAAGGATCGCCACTTTTTCACCCGGTTTGATCGTGAATGAAACGCCTTGCAGGGTATCTTCCCCTTGGTCAGGGTAGGAAAAATACACGTTGTTGAAGGCGATCGCTCCTTTGAAATGGGGCCGGTTCACCCATGTTCGGCCTAGTGGGCGTTCGCTTTCCGCCATCATCAGCGCGTTGAGGTTTCGGTATGCACTTCGGGCTTGGTTAAGCCTTGTCAACGTTTGCGCTAACTGGCCCAAGGGTGCCAGGGCCCGCCCTGTCAGCATTACTGAGGCAACCAAAGCGCCCATGCTGGTCTGGCCGTCTGTGATCAGAAAAACACCATAAAATACGATCAACACCTGTGCCGCTTGTTGCGTAAAACCGGTCAGGTTGAGAGCAAATTGTGTAACGGTCCGGCTCTGAGCACCGTGCGAGGATTGCCGTTCTATCGCCTGCTCCCATCGGGAACGCATTTGCCGGCCCGCTGCTGTTGTCTTTATCGTTTCAAGGCCTGAGACGGCTTCTACGAGGACCGACTGTTTGGATTGCCCGTCGGACAGGCTCTTTTCTGCCATGCGCGACAGAAGCGGCTGTACGGCCAAACCTGTCAGCAGAACCACAGGCACGGCCAGAGCCGGGACCAATGCCAGTTGTCCGCCGACCAGGTAAATCACAAATACGAACAACCCGATGAACGGCAGATCCACGACGGCAACAAGCGTTGCGGATGTGAAGAACTCACGCAGGGTCTCGAAGTCACGGATGGTACTGGTCATGGCGCCGGTGGAACCCGCGCGTGACTTCATCTGGATGTTCAGAACGTGGTCGAAAATTCGCCGCCCCATGAACAAGTCGGCTTTTTGCCCGGCCTTGTCGATAAACGCCGCTCGCAGCAATTTCAGCACGAAGTCAAATAGCAGCGCCAGAGCTACGCCCGCCGTCAAGGCAATAAGCGATTCGGTTGCCTCATTGGGCAACACGCGATCATAGACAACCATGATGAAAACTGAGGTCGACAAGCCAAGAAGGTTTGCCAGAGCCGCAGCGAGAGCAACCTGTATGTAAGTCCATCGATTGGCGGACAACGCCGCGCGAAACCAATGACCTCGGTTACCCGTGTGACCGGCGTCCAGTTCATCTGTATGATTTCGCCGAAACAAGACCGCGAAACCGGTGTATGAATTGGCCAGCTGTTCTTCTGAAACTTCGCCGATTCCTTCACCAAGTTCCGGGTCATAGATCAGCAAGGCACCGTTTTTTGCGCGGCCATGGTACACAACAGCCTTGTTTTCGGTCATCAGCAACAAGGCCGGGGCCAATGCTTCGTCAAAACTCGCGATGCGCCGCTCGCCATAGCCCGCCTGTAGACCTGTGTTTTCCGCCACCGAGAGGATGTCACGAACAGTCAGATCCCCGTCCGAACCGGTCTGCGACGCCTGGATCGTTGCAAGGGTCAGAGGGCGTTCAAGCGTCGCAGCAATATTCAGAAGGCAGGCTTCGTAGCATGTCAAACAGGCGCGATCCGACATTGATTTCAACGTGCTCATTTTACCTCGTTCCAATTGCCAAGCGAAATTCCGAGCAGGTCCAGAATGTCTCCGGTAAGGCTCAGAGCCGCGTAGTTGGTCAGAAAATAACTCTGTTCGGCCAGAATCAGGCGTTCTTGCGCATTTACGTAATCGCGTTGAGCGTCCAGGATTTCGATCAGGCTGCGACGCCCGATCGAGAACTGTGCGCGGGATGCAGCAACACTGTCGGCATTGGCACTTGCCGCAAAACGGGCCGCGCGCAGCCGTTCCGCGCCTGCTTTTTGATCGGATCGAATAAAGCCCAGCTCCCGCATGATTTCGCGAACCAGTTGCTCTCGCGCGAACTCCGCTTCTTTCACCTTTGCTTCTGCGGCGGCGATGGCGGCGCGGCGTTGGCCGGTGCTGTCCAGCTCGTAGTTAAAAGAAAGATCCACGCCAAAATTTGCATCCCGAGTGTCATCCTGGTTGGCAAATGCGGCGACCCGAACGTTCGGTTTGCGACGTGCCTGAGCGGCCGACCATTCGGCTTTGGCTGCCAGCAAGCTGGCATCCGCCCTACGGATCTGAGGGCTGTTCATCACGACCTGGGCATCACTTCTATTCAGCGGTGGGGCTGGTACAGGAGGGGGCAATGATCCGGGAAAAGTCCCGAACACTTCTCGAAACCGCGCTTCGGCCCGATCAGTTCGTGATCGCGCGTCAGCCAGTCTTGTGCGTGCATCTGCCATTCTGGACTGAGCGGCCAGAACATCTGCATTTGAACCGGCGCCGCCCGCTGTGCGGTCCGAAATCTGACGCACCAGTTCTTCATGAACCGAGACATTGTCGGCCGCGATGCGGAGTATTTTTCTTTGATCAATGACAAGCACATAGGTCTCGATGGCGGCCAGCGCCGTGGCCGATGCCGTCTGAATCTGATCGCCCCGTGTTTCCAGAACACGTGCCCGGGCTGCCGTCAGATCCCCCGAGGCAGCCCCACCGTCATAAACCAATTGTGAAATTCTCAGATAGGGTGAAACATCTGCAATATCAGATTCGACCCGTTCGGACCGTGCATTTATTCCCAACGAGATCTGCGGAAGAAAGGCGCCTTCCGCTGCATCTTGATTGGCTGATGCGATATCCATCCTGGTATTACTTTGCGCCAGTGTCGGGCTTGTCTCCACCGCCTGGCGCACGCGTTGCCCGAATGCACTACTGCTGAGCTTTGCCGATGGCTTTGCTGCCCCTGCACCGGTGGTCCCGGGTGCCAAGGACACTGCCACTGGAGTCAAATCAGGAGGGGGCGTGCAGGCGGACAACGCTATTGCAAGCAGAGCGAACGCAACCCAGGACAACACTGCTTTACAGGAACGCATGATGACCCTCCTGACTGCAATGGTCCATGGCTTCTTCTTTCTGTTGCGCCGCAACCAACGCGTCCAAGAACCCTGAAACACCGGTGGTCTGTTGTGTCAGAGAACCATCAGCTTCTCGATGTGAGCGAGCATGTGCATGTGTCAGCCAGATACTATGGGTCAGCGAAATCTGATGAGCGTGAATCAGTCGCAAACCCCCATTCGATGTAAGCAGTGACAAGTGCGCGCGGGGAATTTTCTCCAGGGCTTTCTGCGTGACGCCAAAATGCCCGCACGGGAACTCAACCCCCTGAAAAGAGGTAAGCGGACCAAACAATCCCATGTCAGTAAGAACACGACACAGATGAGTTGTGTATTTCATCGACTCTTTCAGGGCGCGAAAGAAGGCTGCGACTTTTTTCAGTTCCGGCGCAAATTGCCCAGATTTGTCGAAGAATACCTCGTCCTCCGGATTGTCAGTGATAAGCCCCGCCGTTTCGTCGACAAGCAATTCGTCACTGCCGTCACCATCCGATTCAATCAGTCGTGGCCGAAACGGAGCACAGCGCAAGACGCATGGCACATAAGTCGCCAGCCATTTGCCATGTGCTGATACAAATGGCGTAGGCTGGTCTGGTTGCATGGACAAAACAGCCACTGGGTAAAAGCCGTGTTCAGATTTCCGAAAAGTGATTGGAAATGTGGCGGCGGCCTGAAGAATTTCTGCTTCGACCACAGGGCAATCTGCCATAGTCCCTGCGAAATCGAACGAGGTGAACCGCCGCCAGAACCGATGACCATGTCGTCCAAGACTGACCGGAGTTAAGCCATTCTGTGCCATAACTGCCTCATGATGTTGAATTACGTCTGTATGTGCGCCGGTCTGGATCAGGCCGTTGCCCCGGTCGGGTCGGTGTGCAGGATGTTATCTGCGGTCAGGCCGCTCAGATCGCTCAGGTCTTGGAACGTGGCCACGGTTTCAACGCTGGCATCGTTCGCCGCCTGGAAATCTACCTTGACCAAAACACTGTTTGTTCCGTCGGTTGCCATCACGTAAAGTTCATCGCCCGCCATGGCTCCGGCAAGACTCTCGACAGCGGCTTCGATTGTGCTGAGGTTGAGGTCTGTGAGTACCGTGCTGAGGCCGACAAATCCGGTGTTTGTGCCCAACGTGTCCCCGGTGGAAAGCAATTCGAACCCGGTGCCATCACCGCGGAGCGTATTGGTGTCCAGCCCGCGGAACATCAGTGCGTCAGTTACATCCGCAGCCGGGCCAATCGTAAAGCCAGTCACAATATCTGTACCATTGCTGGCCGGGTCCGCCTCGAAGACGACGATGTCTCGCCCTGCTGCAGAAACATCAATGGTATCGTCGCCGACACCGCCGCGCGTGATAGTGTCCGTATTCGCAGCGTTGAGCGTGTCATCACCATTGGTGCCAAACTGCACTGTCGTTGGCCCGCCATCAGACGTTTTGATCGTCAGTTCAATAGGCTGGCTGGAGTCCTGGATCGTCATCGTGAAAGTGACAAGCGGCTGAGAAAGATCTGTAAAGGTTGTCGCGGCCCCGGCAAAATTCGTCGCGCCCCCGGCGCCTGGGCTGGCCAAAAACAAATCGAAGGCGTTGTTTTCCGAAACCGATGCAGAGTTGAAGGTGACAACCGAAGGGTCAAATCCGAGCTCTGCCGTCAACGCCAGACCATCAGAGATATCGCGGTCGGCTTCGGCATAGATTGCGAACGTCACTGTAGATCCCGAGCGCCCAACTTCAGAAATCACATAGGCGGCGGGTTCGTGCGCAACGGCTTGCTCGGAAACCAGCAGCGGATCTGGTCTACCCGCAACTGTCGCCTGCGCGGAAAAGACAAGGTCATCACCTGCCTCTACTGCCGAAAAGTTGGACGCCGCGACAGCCAGCGACCAGGATCCGTCTGCGGCCACCGTTGCAGATCCGACCGAACTGCCGTTTAACGTGACATCCACCGACTGGCCGACTGACAATCCGGTCGATGACCCGCCGATAGTAATCCCGGAGGCCTTGGCATCGGCAAGACCAATCGAATTGTTGACCCCGACATCGTTCAACGTCAACAAGGGGCGAAAATCTGTGGAAAGTGAGCTGTTCGCCGCGGCCGAGCTGTTTCCGGCCAGATCGTCAACAGTGGCGGAAATGGAATAGCTCGTTCCGTCAGAGAGCATTCCAAGATCATTTGCTGGAACGGTAACTGCCCACGAGCCATTTGATGCGACGCCAGTATAGGTTTGCCCGCCGAATGTGACCGAAACGGTCTGGCCATCTTCAGCTGTGGTCGTGCCTGAGATTGCAAGATCCACGCCCCTTTCGGTCACGTCCAACACGGCACCCACAGGCAGACTGTTTATGGTTATTGAAGGTGCTGTGAAGTCAGTGGCAAAGCTTGTCGTGGTTTGATTGTGGTTTCCCGTCGCGTCCGAGATCGACGCATTGACATTGTAAGTTTCGTTGTCTTGCAGAGCAGACAAATCTGTCACGGTTGCCGTATAGGTCCAAGTGCCCCCGGTTACCGTTGCTGTTCCGGAAACGTCCGTAGTGCCGTCAGCGCGCGTGATTTCGACGGTAACAACTGTTCCGTCCGGCGCATCGGACGTTCCTGACACTGTCAGGTCGGTTCCTTGTTCAACGGCGTTCATGACGGCCCCGTCGGATACGGTTGAAATTCCGATCGTCGGTGGCGTGAAATCGGTGGTAAAGCTGTTGTTCGCTTGCAAGGCCGGATTCCCGGCAGCGTCCGAGACATCCGCGGTTACGGTGACGGTCGCCGCGTCAGAAAGACCTGCCAGATCCGAAGCAGGTACGGTTACGCTCCAATTGCCGCCAGAAACCGTTGCGCTATAGGACTGCCCGTTCAGACTGACGGTTACAATTTGTCCGTCTTCAGCTGTCGTACTGCCCGAGATGGAAAGATCCGTGGCCCTCTCGGATGCGTTCATGACAGCTCCGTCCGAGAAACTGTCGATGCTAAGCGTCGGCGCGGTCACATCCTTGGAAAATGTCACTGCGGCCTGCGGTGCCGTGACGCCACCGGCGTCGTCGACATCTGCGGTAACAGAGAAGTTGCCTCCATCCGACAAGGACGCCAGATCCCCAGCTGGCACAGTCACGTTCCAGGCCCCGCCAGATACTGTGCCGGAATATGTTTGACCATCGAGGGTTACAGTAACTTGCTGACCATCCTCAACGTTTGACGTCAGCCCGCTGATGGTCAAGTCGGATCCGGCTTCGGCTGCGTTCAGTACGGACCCAACAGGAAGCGGTGATATAGAAATGGAAGGGCCGGTCAGGTCCACGGGAACCGATACAAGAAGCGGTACTGCCGGATTGCCCGACACGTCCTCGACGGCTACCAGAACAGATGCCGGCACTCCGGTGGAAAGACTGCTCAAATCGGAATTGGGGATCGTTACACTCCAGCTTCCGCCAGAAGCGGTGCCTGTATGCACTTGTCCGTTGAACGTGACGATGATGGTTTGACCATCCTCTGCCGTGGTGGAACCGGTCAAGGCCAGGTCGCCGGCTACGTCGATCAGTTCTATCGAGCCGCCAGCCACGGGATCCAGAGAAACAGTTGGTGCAGTGAAATCAGTATCAAAGCTTCCGCTCGCCTGTGGTGCGGAATTTCCCGCCGCGTCGGCAACATCCGCGGTAACGTCAATCGTCGCGCCATCAGGAAGGGCCGAGAGGTCTGCCGCCGGGACAGTGACGCTCCAGTGTCCGTTGGATACCGTGCCCGAATAGTTTTGCCCGTTCATTGAGACGGTAACGGTCTGCCCGTCTTCTGCATCGGTTGTTCCGGTGACCGTCAGATCCGTTGCCTGTTCGATCGAATTCAAAACAGCGCCATCGGAAAACCCGCTGATCGACAGGGTTGGAGGAATTGTATCAATATCGAACTTGACGGATTCGGTTGACAGTTCCATGCCTGAATCGTCCAGATGCCTGACTGTCACCGTAGAGACGCCTTGCGGAAGCGCATTGGCTTCGGCCGACGTGAGAGAAACGCTCCAACTGCCGTCATCGTTGGGCGTTACGGTTTTGACAAGCGAACCTATCGTGACCTCGACTGTCGATGTTCCTTCGGGTGCGGCAGCATTGGTAAGGGCGCTGTTCAATGCCGTTGCCTGAAGTTCGGCCAGGTTCAGGCTGGTATAGCTCGGTTCCGGTTGGGGTTGGGGTTTAGGCTCTGGCGCGACAGGTTCCGGGGAATCGCCGCCGCCGCCACCTCCACCCGCAGCGGCAGCTGCACCAGCCAGCCCGAGGCCGCCCAGTGCAGCCCCGGCGCCGCTGATTCCGCCAGCTGCTGCGCCAGCTTCAGCTGCGCTGAACTGGGCGATTTCAGCAACCGCCTCTTCTGCGATCATGATTGCGCCGCTGTCCAGGACCTGCACGTTTTCCGCCGCCACGATCATCGTCCGACTGTTAGCCATTTTCAGAAGAACATCGCCGTTTTTCAGCAACTTGGCGGAGCGCACACCCGGAATTGTCTCTGCAAACTGGAAGGCGTAAAGCTCTTCGATGGTTGCTTGTGACAAGGCAGGCAAGGCCATCAATGTGGACATGAGGCCGCCAGCCGCGCCGCGACCCGCCCAACGACCAAGCTTTCCCTTGATCCATTGTTGAACTTGAGATTTGCGATCTCCGTCCGTTGAGTCAGCCGCCGGACGATTGTTGGCCTCAGGTGCTTTGGTCATCTTGCCCTCGCATGTGGAGTCCGCGATCATCGCAACAGGAAAGGATGTGCTGTTTGGCGTTTTGCTCATCTGTCTTTCCCATTTGTTGCCGTTGCGATCGGACCTGAAAAAATTGAGTTAAACTGAAACCGAACTTCTCGTTTTCACCACAATTCTGCTTCGGTTTCGGTCTGCTCATCTGGTCATCTTGCCGTAACTGCCAGGGGTGGCGCAGGAGGTGATGGCTGTGATGCTTCAGTTCGAAAGTGTAGTGGCAACGGGGAGCACGGCGCTCGATTCAGGTATCGGCGATACGGCTTTAAAAACGCTTAACGGGAATACGTATCTCTACACGGTGACCGGCCCGGGTGGCGGTGTCGCGGTCTGGCGGCTGGCCGACGGTGCCCTGCCGCAGCTGGTTGATACCGAGTATTACAGCGGTTCGATCACCTTCCAGGTGGGGCGCAGTGCCACGCCAATAACGCTGGCGGGAACCGAGCAGATCGCGCTGGATATCAATACTGCCACGGGCCTGGTCGGGTATGACGTGAACGCGGACGGAACGATCGGTAACCTGAAGGAAACGGGTGTGCTCAACGGAGGCGGAGATATCTCGGCCATCATACAGTTTTCACTGGGGTCTTCGGATGTCCTTGCGATGGCGCATGAGGGTACTGGCAATATCGGAACCTATCATGTGAACGCGAACGGGACGCTCAGTCTTGCGGGTTTGATTGCCGGCACGGCGGATGCCATGCAGACGTTGCGGTCGGGTTCGGAACATTTTCTGATCTCAAGTGACGCGGCAACAAACTCTGTCTCGACATATCGCATCGATTCCGGCACCGGCACGTTAACCGAGATCAACAATGACTCGGCTCTCGGAACCCTAGGTGTTTCAACCCCAACAGATGTCGAGACCGTAGAGGCATACGGCAAATCCTGGGTCGTGGTGGCAGGGTCCGGCAGCAACTCTCTCAGTGTTCTTCAATTGAGCAGCGATGGAAGTTTAAAGGCGACGGACCATGTGCTTGATACGCTTCATACGCGGTTTGAATCGGTTCAGGATCTGGCGGTCATGGACGTGAACGGTCGGGTGTTTGTGGTTGCAGGCGGCGGCGATGATGGCCTGTCTCTGTTCACTCTGACACCCGAAGGTCAACTTGTTCATATGGACAGTTTCGCGGATACGCTGGCCAGTGGATTGCAGAATGTCGAATCGCTGGCGGTTGCACATGTGGGCGACGAGCTGCAAATTCTCGTGACATCACAACAGGATGCCGGGGTGAACGTCCTGACGGTCCCGGTCGATGATCTGGGGGTGGTGCGCAAGGGGTTCGGTACCGTGAACGGGAGCGCGTCGGACGATATCCTCAGCGGCGGTATTCTGGACACGACCCTTTTAGGAGGCGCCGGAGACGACATTCTCATCGCGGGGAAGGGTGCGACGACGATGTCAGGTGGTGCAGGGGCCGACATCTTCGTGATGCAGTCCGGTAGCGGTCTGACCACAATAACCGATTTTCAGGCGGGCCTGGATCGTCTGGATATGTTCGACTACCTGCTGTTGCGGTCGCCTCAGCAACTGACCTTTACCAGCACAGCAAACGGGGCTCAGATCGAATATCGCGGCGAGATCGTGCAGGTCCAATCCGCGTCGGGCGGCGCTTTGACAAGCACGGATATCTTTGGCGCAGGCTTCGCCGGACCGGATCACATCCCGGTAGATTTCGGGGACCTGGGCGGGCTGACACCGGGCAGCTCTGATGGATTGGTCGGGCAGATTACGGTGGACAGCCAGGTTGCGAATCCGGGGCTGACGGATGCGGAAATCCGGTTCACGCCGGACGGCGGGGGTACGGTATCCGCCACCGCAGATAGTCAGGGGCGGTTTGATCTGGAATTGCCCGATGGCACCTTTCCCGGAGTGCTGGACATCACCAAACACTATTCCACGGCAAGCGGGAAGATTGACGCGCTGGACGCTTTGCAAGTGTTGCGTATCTCGGTTGGTCTTGACCCGACATGGGGTCCAGCGACCGCGGAAAACCTGATAGCGGCAGACGTCAACAGGGATGGCACCGTGAACGCCCTGGATGCGCTTGCAATTTTGCAAGTCGCCGTCGGGCAGCCCACGGCCCATGACCCTGAATGGGTATTTCTGGATGAGAACGCGGACCTTTCCGGAATAACCAAGGACAATGTAACCTATCAGACGGGTGTCGATGTTGTGGCGGTGGATGGGGTCATCAACGTGGACATGACCTCCATCCTGTTGGGAAATCTCGAAGCGGCCTGAGTGCCGAAAGATATCTAGGCCAAAGCAAAGTTGTATCTTTTTTAGCGGTAAGGTGCGGATTGGCTTTCGCCGCCAAATCGACACGACCCAGCCTCAGCGCTCGGATGCCGCCCCATGACGCGGTGCTTTAGCTTTCGGCCCAAGTGTTGTCGCGCCGGCGGCTTCGTTATCTGTTCCATCCCTGTGTTTTCATTTGCAGATGGTCCAATAATTTCAATGAATTCTATCAGAATCGCAAGTTGCCTGCGATAATCGCCTGACCTTTGGAACCGATAAGCCGCTCAAATTGCTGGTCGGACAACATAGGTCTTGGCGTCGGTGGAGCAAATGTGACATAGCAGGCCGAGACTTCAACACAGAGATGAAAATTAGTAACAATGGAAATATTGGCGCTTTCCATTCCGGAAGTGAAACTGATCACCCCGAAGCGTTTTGGCGATCACCGCGGGTTCTTTGAGGAAACCTACAATGTCGACAGCTTTGCGGCACAAGGGATTCATACGCAATTCGTTCAGGACAATCATTCCCTTTCGAGCACGGTGAACACGGTGCGCGGATTGCATTTTCAGGCTCCGCCAAGAGCGCAGGCCAAGCTGGTGCGCTGCGGTCGTGGACGGCTGTTTGATGTCGCGGTCGATATCCGCAAAGGTTCGCCCACCTATGGTCACTGGGTCGGTGAGGAACTGAGTTTCGAGAACGGGCGGATGCTGTTGGTTCCTGCGGGGTTCGCGCATGGGTTCGTGACGTTGGAGCCGGAGACCGAGATCGTCTACAAGTGTTCTGATACCTACGCGCCGGAAACTGAAGGCGCGGTTCGTTGGGACGATCCCGATATCGGCATTGAATGGCCACAGAGCAACTCAGAACCCCAGCTGTCCGAGAAAGATCGGATCGCACCACTTCTGCGCGAAATTGAATCTCCTTTCGTATTCGAGGACACACAATGAAAATTCTGGTTACGGGCGGGGCGGGCTTTATCGGGTCTGCCGTTATCCGTCGTGCGATTGCCGATGGGCATTCGGTCGTCAATGTCGATGCCCTGACCTACGCGGCCTGTCTGGACAATGTTGCCTCTGTCGCGGATGCGCCGGGATACGTTTTTGAACATGCGGATATCCGGGATGCCGCCGCCATGTCGGCGATACTGGACAGACACCAGCCAGACGCGATCATGCATCTGGCCGCTGAAAGCCATGTTGACCGTTCGATCGATGGCCCGGCCGCGTTCATCGACACGAACCTGACCGGGACCTATGTATTGTTGGAAGCCGCACGCGCCTATTGGGTGGGTGCCGGCCGGCCCGAGCATTTCCGGTTTCACCATATTTCAACCGACGAGGTCTTTGGGTCCTTGGGTAAAACCGGGTTTTTCACCGAAGACAGCCCATACCAGCCGAACTCACCCTATTCGGCCTCGAAAGCGGGATCGGATCATCTCGTGCGGGCGTGGCGTGAAACATACGGCCTGCCAGTGGTTCTTACCAATTGCTCTAACAACTACGGCCCTTACCAGTTTCCGGAAAAGCTGATCCCCGTTGTCATCCTCAGTGCGCTGGCGGGCAAACCGATCCCGATATACGGGAAAGGCGACAACATTCGCGACTGGCTGCATGTCGATGACCATGCCGAAGCCCTGTTGCTGGTGCTCGAAAAGGGTGAACTGGGCCGCAGCTACAATATCGGTGGCGAGAATGAGATGACCAATCTTGATCTTGTCAGAATGCTATGTTCGATCCTGGATCGCCTCAAGCCGGGTGAAACGCCCTATGCGGATTTGATCACGTTCGTCGCTGACCGCCCGGGTCACGATCAGCGTTATGCCATCGATCCGACCCGGATTCGCACCGAACTGAACTGGCGTCCCTCCTACACGCCCGAAACCGGGCTGGAACAGACGGTTCAGTGGTATCTGGACAACAGCGCATGGTTGAACGCCTTGCAGGCCCGCAGTGGCGTGGGTGAGCGGCTGGGTGTTGCCAAATGAAGGCGCTGGTGTTCGGCCACGGGGGGCAGGTGGCGACCGAGTTGCGGCGTCGCGGACAGGCGCATGGTGTCTTGGTTGAAGCTCTGGATCGCGCCGCGGCGGACCTGTCTGACCCGTCGCAATGTGCAGACGCCATCCGGCATACGGATGCGGACGTGATCATCAATGCGGCCGCCTATACGGCGGTGGACCAGGCCGAAGAGGAAAGCGACCTGGCGCAACGAATCAACGGAGATTCACCCGGTGCAATGGCGCGTGCCGCCGCGGCCCGCGACCTGCCTTTTCTGCATGTTTCCACGGATTACGTTTTTGACGGCTCTGGTCCGACCCCCTGGAACACCGATGACCCCACGGGGCCCTTGGGGGCCTATGGTCGAACCAAGCTGGACGGCGAACACCAGATCGCAGAGGCTGGCGGCCACTATGCCATTTTGCGCACAAGTTGGGTGTTTTCGGCACACGGAAAGAACTTTGCAAAGACCATTCTCCGATTGGCAGAAACCCGTGACAAGCTGACTATCGTCGCAGATCAGATCGGCGGGCCAACACCTGCTGCCGACATTGCCGAAACCTTGCTGAAAATGGCCAAGGCAGGCCTCGAAACCAAAGGGGGGGTGTTTCACTATTCCGGTGCACCCGATGCCAGCTGGGCGGATTTCGCCCGTGAAATTGTTTCTCAATCCGGCTTGTCGGTCGAAATCGAGGATATTCCAACCGAGGCTTACCCAACGCCGGCGCCCAGGCCGCTGAACTCACGTATGGACTGTTCGCGGCTGGAAAATGTGTTCGGAATCCAGAGACCCGACTGGAAAGCCGGACTGGCCGAGATATTGAGCGAGTTGAAGTCAGCGACCAGCTGAACCTTGAAAGGACAGATTATGCAGCGCAAAGGCATTATTCTTGCCGGTGGGTCCGGAACCCGGCTTTACCCGATCACCATGGCGATATCGAAGCAATTGCTGCCGATCTACGACAAGCCGATGATCTTTTACCCGCTGAGTGTTTTGATGCTGTCGCAGATCCGCGAAATCGCGATCATCACCACCCCCCAGGATCAGGATCAGTTTCAGCGCCTGTTGGGGGATGGCAGTCAATACGGATTGTCCTTGACATGGATTGTGCAACCGTCTCCTGACGGTCTGGCGCAGGCTTATACACTGGCCGAGGATTTTCTGGACGGTGCCCCGTCTGCGTTGATTCTGGGTGACAACATCTTCTTCGGACATGGCCTTCCGGACCTGCTGCTCGAGGCGGATCAACTGAAGCGCGGCGGTACGGTTTTTGCGTACCGGGTCGCTGACCCAGAACGCTACGGAGTTGTGGATTTCGAAGGGAACAAAGCCCGCGCGATCGTCGAAAAACCCAAGGTGCCTCCGTCGAACTACGCGGTGACAGGTCTTTATTTTCTGGATGGCGACGCTCCGGCCCGCGCGCATGAGGTCAAACCGTCAGATCGCGGCGAGCTGGAAATCACGTCACTGCTGGAAATGTATCTGGACGAAGGTTTGCTGGATGTGCAGACCATGGGACGCGGTTTTGCCTGGCTGGATACCGGCACGCACGGGTCTTTGCTGGATGCGGGAAACTTCGTGCGAACGATCACGGAACGTCAGGGTATGCAGACCGGCAGCCTGGATGAAATCGCCTGGGCGAATGGCTGGATCGACGACGAGGCTCTTGAGGCGCGTGCGCGACTGTTCGCCAAGTCCACGTATGGCACCTATCTGAAAGGGCTTTTGAGCTAGGCCGCGAACTGTATCATGGTTACGTGTTCAAGCGGAAATTTGCACGGGCGGTAAGCTGCTTCACGCTTTGTGATCAAGGTCTGAACGGGGTTGGTCGGACATTCCGGCCATGCCAAACGCCACGCAAGAAGGCCCATTGTTTGGCGCGTTTTCTCGTAGAAAACAACACAACCGGTGACAGCATTTGCAGAAGCGCCGATGCCAGGGCTCGACCAAAAGCCATCGGGACTTCATGCTTGCGGGCGACATAAACGCGTGATTGCCCCATATACCAGCCCTTCAGGCCAGCGATGGCTGGGCTTCCCGGCGAGGATTTGCCTCTGGCGTGGCGCATCTGAGCGTTGTGGACATAGTACAGTGGCCCGCAAACGGCTTTGAGCCGCAGGCTCAGATCATCGTCCTCATGATACAGAAAGATTTCGGGATCAAACCCGCCGACCTCTTCGAACGCTTCGCGGCGGACCAGGAACGCAGCGCCGACGAGGACCGGCAATTCAAAGTCGGAATCGGCTGTTTTCCTGGGCAGGGTTTCATTTCGGGGAATGATCACACTGTATCGCCTGAAACGAGGTGCCCCTTTCCGGTCCAGAATTGCAGGGTTGAAGGCTGACGCATCCGGATGATTGTCAGCCCCCTCTTGCAACGCGTCCAATGCTCCGGGCAGCAAGTGGGAATCCGGGTTCAGAAATAAAAGCAGGTCCGTTGTTGCCTTGGCGGCACCAAGGTTGCATGCGCGGCCAAACCCGATGTTGTCGCGGCTTTCGATCAGAGTTGCGCCATGTACCTCGGCCATTTGCCGAACCGCTTCAATATCATCCGAGCCATTGTCGACCAAAATTGTCGGCACGCCCTCTGGGATGGAATTCAGCATCTCCGGCAGCACGCCACTGCTGTTGTAACAAACGCTTATGATCGTAATCTGTGACAATCCTGCCTGCCGTATCTGTGGAATGGGCCTGATCGTTACTTCCTCTCAAACACAGTTAGGGTCAACCCCGGTTACAGTACGACGGAACCGGGCTGCTGCAGCGGTCCGTGATCTTGTGCGCTCCGCGACGACAATCTGAGAAATGATTGAAATGGTTCTGCCCCTATGAAGCGAAGGCGGGAAACCGATCATCAAGCGCGGCCGGATGGCGAAGCCGCGTCAGGGGATGCAATGCCTGTTTGATCGGAGTGGTAAGATTTACCTCTTTGGAAATTTTCGATTTCCGGTGGCCGTGGTGAATGAGCAGATTGTTGCCAGTCGTCGGGTTGAAACCAGAAAATCGCAACATGTCTTGAAGGTGATATCGAAATTCCGGCGCCAACCACTTGCCGGAATGAAGGCGTTGGCGGTTCTCAAAACGTTCTGCAAATGGTTGCGGACGCAAGCCTGTGCGCTCAACACCCTGCGCGCGTTCGCATGATCTCACAGTGCCAAAGCCGTGGTTTCCAGTGATATCGGTAAGCTGTTGAAAAGCGTATCAAGCATACCTCAACTGAAGTGCGGCGGGAGCTCACGAGGTTCAACCCGACGCCCACGCGGATGCCGCTTCTTTCGCAGAAAAGGCCACGAAATAAAACCCTGTCAAAACATGGTTCTTTGAAGAAGGTTGCGTGGCGCACTTGGTGTGAATGATCCCCGGGTGAGTGGTCATTGCCGCTGGGGGAGTTTTGTGCAACAGTGTTCTCTGAGTTGAGCATAATTTGGGTACAACATCCAAAGCCTTAGGTATCGGTTTGGTATTGGGGATTGCAGAACCAGACCAAACTATATAGCAGCCGAATTGAAGCACGAAATAAGCATCACGGAAGAATTACAGTGAGCGATAGACATACTTACGAATACGACATTGACATGAACAGTGATGTAGCACCCGCACGCGTGCTGCGCATGGTAAAGCCCGGGTCCAAGGTGCTTGAGATCGGGGCCGGGCCAGGTTCGATCACGCGACATCTTTCCGGCACGTTGGAATGTGATGTTGTGGCGCTTGAGATCGACCCTTCGGCGATCGAAAAGCTAAAGCCGTTCGCACGTTCTGTGTACCCGATGGATCTCAACGATGCTTCGTGGAGTGACATAGTTCGCGAGAAAGACGGGGTATTCGACTACGTGATCGCAGCGGACGTTCTGGAACATGTTTACGACCCCTGGAGCGTACTTTCAGGCATGAAATCGCTGTTGAACGACACGGGATCGGTTATTCTTTCGCTGCCGCATGTTGGCCATGCAGCCATTGCCGGTTGTCTTGTCGATGAAGATTTCGAATACCGTGACTGGGGCCTGCTGGATCGGACCCATGTCCGGTTTTTCGGCATCAAAAACGTTCAGCACCTGCTTAATTCGCAGGGTATGAGCATTGAACAAGCCGAATTTGTGGTTCGTACGCCAGAGATGACGGAGTTTTGTCAACGCTGGAGCCGTCTGCCACAGGATGTTCAGGCCGCGTTGCAGCGCAATCGCTATTCCCATGTCTTCCAGGTCGTAAGCAGATCGGTCCCCAAGGAACGCGCAGAGAATGACATCTACCTGATGGGCCTGCCCGTCGAACAACCCGATGAAGAGACCCGGCAGCATTGGACCAACATGATGGCAGGCCTGCCCCTGTCCGAAGAGATTGATTTGCAATCGACTATCGGGCCGGTGGACACGAGCAAGGCTTCCCGAGTCGAGCCCGGCCCACTGGCCAAGAAGAAAAAAAAATCGCTGGCGCGGCTGTTGGGGTTGAAGAAGTAATGTCCTCAAACACCACGGATCGTGAATTCGGCAACATCAGGACAATTGCCTTCTACCTTCCTCAGTTTCATCCGATCCCGGAAAACGATGAATGGTGGGGCAAAGGGTTCACCGAGTGGACAAATGTCGCAAAAGCCAAGCCGCTTTTCACCGGGCATTATCAGCCTCATCTTCCTACGGATCTGGGGTATTATGACCTGCGTGTCCGCGAAACGCGGCTTGAGCAGATCGAGATGGCCAAGGCCAGCGGAATTGATGGATTCTGCTACCACTATTACTGGTTTTCCGGGAAAAGACTTCTTGAGCGGCCCGTCGACGAAATGCTTGCGGATCCCGAAAGCGATATGCCGTTCTGTCTTTGCTGGGCGAATGAGAACTGGACGCGCCGCTGGGATGCGGCCGAGCACGAGATTCTCATTGAGCAGAAGTACAAGCCCGAGGATGATCTGGAGTTCATCAAGTCGATCGAGCCGTTTTTCCGGGATCCCCGCTACATAACAATAGATGGCGCTCCGATCCTGATTGTTTATCGGCCGCAGCATTTGAAGAACTCGCGCAAAACCGTGCAGGTCTGGCGTGACTATTGCGCGTCTGTCGGAATTCCGAAAATCCATCTGGCCTGTGCGCTTACGCACCGAAACTGGGACTATGCGTCATACGGGTTTGATTCCGGTGTGGAATTCCCGCCCCACGGCATCAACGTGCCCAACCTCTCGCCAGAAGTGGACTTGTTCGACGATTTCCAAGGCCATTGTGTTGATTTTTCTGCGATCGCAGAACAGTACCTGGGTCACAGCTATGGGCCTGAGAACAACGTTCATCGATCGGTTTTTCCGTCCTGGGACAACACGGCCCGGCGGAAGGAAAATGCCATGGTCGTTTTGAACGGAACGCCGGAAAACTATGAATACTGGCTTTCGCGGGCCTTGCACCAAACCGCTCAGGATTTCCCCGACCAGGAACGTTTCGTTTTTGTGAATGCATGGAATGAATGGGCTGAAGGATGTCACCTGGAACCGGATCGCGAGTACGGGCATGCGTTTTTGCACGCCACCAAGGCCGCTCTCCAAGGTTCGAAGCTGACCGACTGGACGCATGTGGGTGTCCCGGAAATTTCGCGCCGTGGCGAAACCACGGAAGGCATCGCGCATCCTGTTCCATATGGTGCCAACAAGCCGTTGGCCAAACGGGCCTTCCGTCTTTTGCGCGATACGGTCAGCGGTCGGTTGCTGAAACAATGGCTGTCCGCGGCCCGCACAAAATAGAAAACCACGCCGGATTGAGTTGCATGAAAGTCCCAAGTACTTGTCATGCAACTCAGTCTCGTGCTTTGCGTGAAAAAAAGGGTTTTCTTTGTCATAGTCGGCACGACGCGCCTTAGTACGAGAAACTGCATGTCCATCAAAGATACCCTGCTTTACTATTTGCTGACCGCTGCGTCGAAACTCAGCCCACCTTTGTCGCCACGTACGGCAAGGCGGTTCAGAAATTCAGCCAAGAAAAGAGACCCCAAACGGGGTTGGGACAAACCGGGGCAATCCAACAGGCAGGGTTTTGAAGCCATCGGTCAGGCTGAAGAGTTCAAACCCTTCGACCCGCCTGCGAAAGCTGAACCCGCAGTACGGGCAATTGCGCATTACCTGCCGCAATTTCATCCCTTCAAAGAGAATGATGAATGGTGGGGCAAAGGCTTTACCGAATGGTCCAATGTCGGAAAGGCCGTCCCGAATTATCCGGGCCATTACCAACCTCATTGTCCGATTCATCTGGGTTACTACGACTTGCGATTGCCCGAGGTCATGGTCGAGCAGGCGCGGATCGCGAAATCTTACGGGATAGGAGGGTTCTCCTATTACTACTACTGGTTCGGTGGAAAGACCTTGATGGAGCACCCGCTCGAACAAGTGTTGGGCAATCCGGAAGTCGACATGCCGTTTTGCCTGACATGGGCAAACGAAAACTGGACGCGCCGCTGGGACGGGCGGGCGCACGACGTTCTTATCGCGCAGAACCATTCGATCGAGGATTCCCTGAACCTTCTGCGTCATATACGAAAATACTTTGATGATCCGCGCTACGTTCGGATAGATGGGAAGCCGGTTTTCATCGTTTACCGAGCGAACATCATACCGAATATCGAGGAAACGACCGCAGCTTGGCGAAAAGAGGCACAAAGCTGGGGCGAGCCGGACCTGTATCTCATAGCTGCCCAGACTTTTGATATCGGCGATCCTGAGAAACTGGGTTTTGACGCTGCTATGGAGTTCCCTCCGCATCAGGTAAAGCGCACCGACATCACGGATGAGATGGGGATCTACAATCCAGAGTTCACGGGTGCCGTTCTGGATTACCAGGCCGTGGTCGAGGCAGAGCTTCAAAAGCCGGAACCCCGGTACAAGCTGTTTCGGTCCTCCACGCTCTCGTGGGACAATACCGCGCGCAATCAGGATGCCCCTCGGATTATGGGACGGTTCACAATCAATGCCTACAAGCGCTGGACGGAACATTTGTGTCGCCAGGTTCTTGCGCAGGAAAAATACAGTGCCGACGAAAAAATCGTTTTCATAAACGCGTGGAACGAGTGGGCAGAGGGGACTCATCTGGAGCCTGACCGAAGATATGGCTTTGCCTATCTTCAGGCGACGTATGACGCGTTACCCAAGAAATCTGAAAGTCAGATCAACACGTGATGTTTTCGACCTTGAGGTTTCGAGGACCTGACGGTTGGCGCCTCTGATATCCGGACGTCACACGTTGCCCGGGGTTGCGTATCAATTCTGATCGACCCTATGATGCTGTTCCGTATCGTTCGCTCTGACGGTGCGACCTGCAATTTGGTCGAACATCCATTGTACGGCTTCGTCGCCGTCGGACCGGATATGCCGATAAAGGCGAAGTTCGATCGGAGGCACATCAACCGGCAGCCTCAACATGCGCAGCCCCATTTCACGCGCGCTGCATTCGGTCAGCGTGGCAACCATATCTGTCTTGTGCAGAATATCCCGGATGTTCAGATAGCTTTGCATCTGAATCCCGAGTTTGCGTCGTGCGCCCAGTTTGCGCAGGACGATGTCGACCGGGCTCGCCCCCTGAGGCCGTGAGGAAACATGCAGATGTGTCAGCTGAAGATAACGCTCCAGCGTCAATGGGCCCGAACCCAGCGGGTGGCCGGGTCGCATGGCACAGACATAGCGGTCTTTCATGATGGTCCGGCTGATCAGATCCGAACTGTCCGGCATCGGAATGTCCGACGTGATGTCGATCGTGCCCTGCTGTAACGCCTTGCGCGTATCCCGGCGGGGAATGCGCACGAGGCTGAGTTCGACCTGGGGTGCCGTGCATTGAAACCCGGACAAAAGCCCGGGCAGGATGATGAGGCTGTGAAGGTCGACCAAACTGACCCGGAACAGCCGTTTGCTGGTAAACGGGTCGAACCGTTCACCCTGCGCCGATGCGGCTTGCAACTGGTGAAGAGCGGCTGAGACCCTGTCCGAAATGCTCTCTGCCAGCGCCGTGGGCTGCATCCCCGTGCCGGTCTTCACGAAAAGCGGGTCGTTCAGTGTCTTGCGCAACCGGGTCAGGGCGTTGCTGACGGCCGGTTGCGTGATCGACAGGCGTTCGGCAACGCGGGTCAGATTTCGTTCGGTATAGATGGCGTCAAAAATAACAAAAAGGTTCAGGTCGATCTTGTTGAGCTTGGTCGTCATGTCATTCACCAGAATTATGTTGATGATCATGCAAGTAAATTTCACAAATGTCATTGAGGGCGGTAAGCTGAATGGTATCCCGGCGGAATACGGAGTTTCATGCATGACCTCATCCGGCCTCGAACTCGATACCCAGCGGCTTTCGACATATTTGGGGCGCCATATCCAAGGTTTCGCCGGCCCATTGTCCTATCGGAAGTTTTCGGGCGGGCAGTCGAACCCAACCTATCTGCTGAAGGCCGGTGGTTCGAAATACGTGCTGCGCCGCAAACCGCCAGGTGACCTGCTGCCTTCGGCCCATGCCGTGGATCGGGAATATCGTGTTCTCAGGGCACTTCATGGCACTGCGGTTCCGGTCGCCAAACCTTACGTGCTGTGTGAGGACACGGATGTCATCGGTTCCATGTTCTATGTCATGAGCTTCCAGGAGGGCCGGATTTTCTGGAACCCGGCGCTGCCCGAGTTGGACGTGGCCGACCATCATCCGGTGTTCGATGAAATGATCCGGGTTCTGGCCGCGCTGCATTCGGTTGACACAGGCGCCGTCGGCCTGTCCGACTTCGGCAAGCCGGGAAACTATTTCCAACGCCAATACAGCCGCTGGACCAAACAGTATCGCGCCGCAGAAACAAGTAAACTTCCCGAGATGGAACAGCTTATGGGCTGGCTGTCCCGCAATCTGCCCGATGGTGACGGTTCGGTCAGTCTGATCCACGGTGACTTTCGCATAGACAATATTATCTTCGCTTCGGATGCCCCGCAGATCACCGCGGTTCTGGATTGGGAACTGTCGACGCTGGGCCACCCGATGGCTGATCTGGGCTATTTCTGTGTGTGTCTCAGATTGCCGCCCACCGGTCTGATCCGGGGGCTGCAAGGGCTGGATCGCGCTGCTTTGAACATCCCTTCCGAAGCTGTGATGATCGAGCGGTATTGTTCGCTGCGTGACCTGCCAGAGATTGAAAACTGGACCTTCTATCTGGCGTTTTCCTTTTTCCGGATGGCTGCGATTGCACAGGGTGTTTACAGCCGTGCGCTGGCGGGAAACGCATCGAACGAGAACGCAATGGCGTTCAAGGGGCTGGTGGCCCCTCTGGCGCAAATGGCGCTCGACGAAATCGCTGCTGCAACGCACTGAAGAGGACCACAATGGATTTTGCTCCATCGCCACGCGCCACGGAAATGCATGACCGGCTGAAAGCCTTCATGCAGGCGCATATCTATCCGCGCATTCGCGACCACAAAGAGGAAATAGAAGCCGGCAATTTCCCCGTTTCGTTCATGGAAGACCTCAAGTCGCTGGCCCGCGCCGAAGGGCTTTGGAACATGTTCCTGCCCTCCTTGCGGGATGATGAGCCCGGAACGCGGCTCAGCAATCTTGATTACGCGCCCCTGGCCGAGCTGATGGGCCAGGTGAGCTGGTCTTCGGAAGTCTTCAACTGCAACGCGCCGGATACCGGGAACATGGAATTGCTGCACATGTTCGCCACACCCGAGCAGCGCGAAGACTGGTTGGTGCCGCTGTTGAACGGCAAGATCCGTTCGGCCTTTGCCATGACCGAACCCGACGTGGCCAGTTCGGACGCGACCAACATAACGACATCCATCCGGCGCGAGGATGATAAATACGTCATCAATGGCCGCAAGTGGTTCATCACCAATGCGTGCCACCCCAACACCAGACTTTTCATCGTCATGGGCAAAACCGACCCGAACGCCGATCGCCATAAACAGCAAAGCATGATCATCGTTCCAAAGAATACGCCCGGTTTGGAGATCGTGCGCAATCCGACGATCCTGAACATGCACGATCCCGAAGGCCATGCTGAACTGGTGTTCAAGGACGTGCGCGTCCCGGTCGGCAATCTGCTGGGCGAAGATGGCAGCGGTTTTGCACTGGCTCAGGCGCGGCTTGGGCCCGGGCGAATTCATCATTGCATGCGCTCGATCGGGGCGGCGGAAATGGCACTGAACCTGATGGTGGAACGTGCTCAGGAACGGAAGACCTTTGGCAAGCAACTCTCGGAACAAGGCGTGATCCGTGAATGGATCGCCAAATCCCGGTTGGAGATTGAACAGGCGCGGCTGTTGACCCTGAAGGCGGCCTGGAAAATAGATCAGGTGGGGGCGAAAAAGGCCTTCCGCGAAATATCCCTGATCAAGGTCGTGGCGCCCCAGGTACATGCAAAGGTTACGGATCGTGCAATGCAGGTCTTTGGCGCAATGGGCATGACACCCGACACGCCATTGGCCGACAGTTACACTTGGGCTAGGGCGTTGCGCTATGCGGATGGACCGGATGAGGTGCATCTTCAGGCCATTGCCAAACAGGAGTTGAAGAATTCCAACTATGGGATGTCGGCGCAGTGGCTGACACCGCCTCTGCGCTAGGTCTGGGAAGGGATGGCATCACCGGAATATCCCTAAGATACGCAAGCCGAGTTGCCCAGTTTTCCTGGCTTTCGGATACGCGGCCTGCCGCGCTATGTTCCGACGGCAAGCAAATCGCTCGCCTTTTCTCCGATCATGATCGCGGGGGCGTTTGTGTTGCCGCTGACGATTTCCGGCATGATCGAACAATCCGCGACCCGGAGGTTTCCGATGCCGTGCACCTTTAGCGCGGGGTCTACGACTGCGGTTTCGTTCGTACCCATCGCGCAGGTCCCCGTTGGGTGATAGATCGAAACGGAATTCGATCTGACCCAGTCCAGCGTGCCCTCGTAATCGTCGGTCGAGAGTTGGGATGTCGGGCGGAACTCTTCGGAAATCTTCGATGCCAGCGGATTGTGCTGTGCGATTCTGCGGGCGATGTTCACGCCGTCAACGATGGTTCGGCAATCCGTTTCCGTCGACAGATAGTTCGGAATGATCTTTACATGCTGTGATGGGTCCGGGCCGTTCAGATGCAGTTCACCCCTGCTTTCCGGCCGCAGCTGGCACACGGACATGGTAAAGGCGGAAAACGGGTGTACGCCTTCGCCGGGGCTGTCGGCGGACCACGGCTGTACATGGAATTGAATGTCGGGTGTTTCTACGTCCGGGCGCGTTTTCATGAATCCGGTCGCAAGGCTGGCCGCCATGGTCATCGGACCGGCGCGGAACAAAGCGTATTTGAGCGCAATACGGGCCTGATTGATCAGGCTGCGCACCTCGTCATTCAATGTGGGCTCATTGCATTTGAAAACGAGACGGGCCTGCAAGTGATCCTGTAGTCTTTTGCCGACATTGGGCAAGGCATGGACCGGATCGATGCCGTTTTTCTTCAGGTGGTCCGGGTCGCCGATACCCGACAGCATCAGAATTTGAGGAGAGTTGATTGCACCGCCGGACAGGATGATTTCGCGCCGAACGTTCAAGGTTTTCTCATTGCCTGCGCGATCCCGATAGACAAGTCCGGTCGCCTGTTTCCCATCCAGCGTTATGCGTGTCACCAATGCGTTGGTGATGATGTTCAGGTTTTGTCGGTTTCGAATGGGTTTCAGATACGCCACAGCCGAGCTGCACCTGCGCCCATTGCGGGTGGTCAGCTGAAAATACCCTACGCCTTCCTGATCTGCGCCGTTGTAATCCGGATTGAACGGGTATCCGGCGGCTTGCGCTGCCGCGACCCAAGCGTCGCAGATCGGTCGCTGAATGCGCATGTTCGACACCGACAGCGGCCCACCGACACCGTGATACGGGTCTTCGCCGCGTTCTTGATCTTCGCTGCGTATGAACAGCGGCAGCACGTCGTCCCAGCCCCAGCCGACATTCCCCATCTGGCGCCAGCGGTCATAATCTTCCTTTTGGCCGCGCACATAGAGCAGACCGTTCAGAGAGGATGAGCCGCCCAGCACTTTGCCGCGTGGCCAGTCGATCGAGCGCCCGTTCAGGCCCGGATCGGGCTCGGTCCTGTAACACCAGTCCACCGAAGGGTTGTGCATGGTTTTGAAATAGCCAACCGGGATGTGGATCCAGGGGTTGGTGTCGCGGCCGCCGGCCTCTAACAGCGCGACGGTCGTGTTGGGATCGGCGCTGAGCCGATTGGCGATGACACAGCCCGAAGACCCCGCGCCAACTACCGCATAATCCACTTCCATGACCGCCTCCTTCCAACGTCGTTGAAAAAAACTCTATGCAAGATGCTAGAAATATACTAGCCTTTTTTGATACAAAACGTCTCAATAATTGCGAACAGGGAGGTAAGCAATGGAGATTGGTCGGAAACTGAGTGGTATTTCGCGGCGGGATTTCTTCCGGGTAGCGGGGCGCTATGGCATGAGCTCGACGCTGCTTGCAGCAGGAGGGTTTGGTGGTGCGATGAGCCTGGCCAATCTGGCGCAGGCGGCGGAATCCACGTATGAAAAACGCTTTTCGAAAGAACCGAAGTACACGTTGAAATTTGGTGCGTCGGGCTTCAACACCCGCAACTTGCTGATCGAGCGCGCCGGCGCCATCGAATTTGCACGCGACCTCGAAGAACGCACCGATGGCGAGATTCGGATCGAGTTCATCGGCGACAACCAGATCTGCGGACAACTCAGCTGTGTTGAAAAAACCCAGCAGGGAATCGTCGATATCTACGCAGCTTCGACCCAGAATTCGGCCGGCGGTGCGCCTTATCTGAACGTCCTGGACTATGCCTACATGTTCCCCAGCCGGGCGGCGCAGTATCATTTCTTCTACAGCCCCGCCAGCCAGCGCATCTTGCGCGACCCGCTTGAAAAGCGTCACGGGCTGAAATTCCTGTTCACCCATTGTGAACTGCGCGGTCTGCAAATGGGCTCGACCTTTGCCGACAAGCCGACCGTCACCAAGCTGGAAGAGCTGTTCGGCACCAAGAACCGCGTGACCGGTACGCAGCTGGGTCGGATCGCGATGCAACTGCTGAACCTGAACCCTGTTCCGGTGGCATGGGAAGAAACGCTGGATGCGCTCAAGACCGGTCTGATCGATGGTGCGGAAACCTGGGCCTCGGCGGTGGCATATGCGAACATGGCGCCTGTGGTTTCGCAATCGGTGAACCTGAAGTTCTTCTGCGGTACCGAACACACTTCGATGTCTGCCAAAGTATTCGATGGCCTGGGCGGTGAATTGCAGGATGCCGTGATGGAATCGTCCTATTTCACCCAGGCCCTGATCCAAGGCGCGAATGAGGCGGCACTGCTGAACACGGTCGGATTCTCGGATCCGCAATTGCCGCAAACCATTTTTGCGGAAAACGGCGTGCGCCCGGCCTTCCTGCCGGAGGACCAGATCAAGCTGGCCGAAGAAATGTGTGCTCCGAACTACAACCCCGAGCCGTGGGCGCAGTGGCGCGAGCGGCTGAACAAATGGGCCGGTGGCATCGATACTTACCAGGAGATCTACGACATCGCGCGCGAGATCCCAGCGGACACGCTGCCGGAAAATGTCGAGCCGCGCCGCTGGTGGAAGGGCGAGGCCTGATTAGACTGCCAGAACCGGCCCGAACGGGCCGGTTCAATCAATACCCACTGGGAGGACGGGCTTCATGTCACTTTGGGCAGACATTGGCGCAATATTCAGCGCTTTTCTCAGCCAGGATTCTTTCGAGATTCAACTTGCTCTGGAATCCGACGCGGCTTGGATCGTTGGTGCGATCGTTGCCGCGATCGGGGGTTTGCTGGTCATGCTGATCTATCGCATGGTGCCGTTGATCGAACGTCATCTGGAACGGTCGGTCATGGTGTATTCTTATCTTGCCATCGCACTGATCATCTTCTGGGGCGTGATCGACCGGTTTGTCTTCAATGATCAGGAACCCTGGTCCACAACCATTCCTCCGCTTCTTTTCATGGTGATGGCCTGGTTTGGTGCGTCCTACAACGTACGCTTGCGCACGCATCTGAGTTTCAGTGAATTCCGCACCGCCATGCCCCGCGGCGGGCAATTGGCCTGCCTGTTTCTTGACGCGGTGCTGTGGTTCATCTTCGCGGTGATCGTCATCGTGACCACCTCGCGACTGGTGGCGCTTTCGGCCTCGAACTTTCAGATCGTACTGGGCACGGACAATATCATGCAGTGGTGGTTCCTGCTGGCTGCACCATTGTCATTCTTCTTGATGGTCGGTCGCGTGTTTCAGAACCTCGCCGATGATTTGCACAACTGGAAAACAGGCGAGCCGCTGATCAAGCAGGCCGTGATCGGGGCAGACTGATGACAGACGGAACACTTGTTACACTGATCTCGCTGGGGGTCACCTTTCTGTTCATGCTGGGCGTGCCGGTGCTGCTGGTCATCGGTTACTGGGTCATTGGATGTTCCTTTGTCCTTGGTCTGACGCTGGACAATATGGGGGCCGAACTTCTGAACGTCTTTAACAAGGGCTTCGCCCTGTTGGCGATGCCGTTGTTCATCCTGACCGGCGACCTGATCAACAAATCCGGCATCGCGCGACGGCTCAGTGATTTTGCCTATGCCTGCCTAGGCTGGATACGCGGCGGACTTGCAATGGCGTCGCTGGGGGCCTGCGGGCTGTTTGCGGCGATTTCGGGGTCGAACTCGGCCACGACGGCGACCATCGGGTCGATGCTGCACCCCGAGATGGTAAAGGGCGGCTATGACGAACGGTTCAGCGCCGCGACCGCTGCTGCGGGCGGTACTGTCGGTATCATCATCCCCCCTTCGATCATCTTCATCGTCTATGGCTTTCTGATGAACCTGCCGATTTCCGAATTGTTCGTGGCCGGTATTCTGCCCGGTGCGCTGATGGTCATCGGGATGCAGCTGGCGTGCTGGATCATCTGCCGCATGAACGGGTGGGGCTATCTGATCCCACTGCAATTGAACCGGGTGCTGAAAACCGCCTTCGGGGCCTGGCTCGGCTTTTTCGCCATCGGGCTTGTGCTTTGGGGCATATATACCGGCAAGTTCTCTCCGACAGAGGCCGCTGGCGTGACCGTGGGCTTTTGTGTCATTGCGGGGCTGGTCAGCTACCCGATCAACCGCATCATGGGGGCCCGGAACGATATACCGCCAACCGAAAAGAGCTTCGCTGAAATGTTCGTGGTCGAGGGGTTCACGATCCCTGAGATCCCCTCAATCGTTATCAGGTCTGCCCAGATTACGGGTATCCTGGCCCCGTTGATCGCAATTTCGGTTGTGATGCAGCAGATCCTGTCCCTACTTGGCGCACAGGAAACAATCGGAAACTTCGTGACCTCCATGGGGGGGTACCATGCGGTTCTGTTCACATCGATGGTGATCGTCTTCTTTTCAGGCATGGTGCTGGAAAGCCTTCCGGTCACCATCATCCTGGCCCCGATCCTTGCGCCAATCGCAGCCTCGGTTGGAATTGATCCAATTCATTTCTCAGTCATCTTCCTGGTCGGTGCATCCATCGGGTTTATCACACCACCATACGGGCTTAACCTGTATGTCGCTTCAGGCGTGACGGGCGTGCCGTACTTCCGGTTGCTGCGCTATACGGTGCCTTATTTGGTGGCCCTGCTATCGGTCTGGATATTGGTGTCGCTGGTGCCCGAACTGGCCTTGATCCTTCTGCCAAATAACTAGAATGTTGAAGGATGGCCGAGACTGATACTAAAAACAGAGAAACTCAGATTCCCACCAACCTGCGCCTGTTGCTGATCCTTGAAGAGGTGGCACGGCGCGGCGTTGCGGTCAAACCTTCGGATCTGATCGATGCATTGGGATTGGCCAAACCCACAATCCATCGTTTGCTGCAAACGGCAGAGGCAGAAGGGTTCCTGCAACGCGATCTTGACGGACGGTCCTATGGTCCGGGCAGAAGACTGCGGCTGTTGTCCGTGAATACCATGTCCGCCGAGCATCTGCGGACCGCGCGTCTCGCCATCCTGCGCGGCGTGGCCGACGAAGTGGGCGAAACATGCAATCTGGCCATCCCGGATCGCGAAGGCATGATCTATCTTGACCGGGTAGAAACCAAATGGCCGTTGCGAATTCAATTGCCGATCGGAACCCAGGTGCCGTTCCACTGCACGGCCAGTGGCAAGATGTACCTTTCCACCTTGCGCCCCAAGACTCTAAACGGGTTTCTGTCAGCCGGAAAGCTGAAGGAGCAGACCGCCCGTTCATTGACAGAGCCGAAGGCCCTGCTGAGTGAAATCAAGATCACAGCCGAGCGGGGATTTTCCACAGACGACGAAGAATTCATGGCGGGCATGGTGGCGATCGCCGTGCCAGTGCAGGACGCGCAGGGCAGGCTGGTTGCCACGCTTTCAGTTCATGCCCCGACGCAACGGCATGATGTCGGCAGTCTGAAGTCATTTCTCGACACCTTGCGCCGGGGGGCGGAAAAACTGTCGCAGCTGTTGGGCGAGTAAATGGCGCAACGGGATAACCGGCAATAATCAGGCCGACGGCCGTTCGTAGCAGTTGTATCGAGGATGCCGCAAAGCCTCGGAAGGCCTCTTGCCGAAACACAAGACAATCCATCAGCACCGGAATGGCCGTCGTCGCGCCGGCATCGGAACCCCTGGCCAAAAGACCGCCTCAACATGCAGAACAAAACACCCGGGACTGGGCGTCCCGGGTGGTGTTTTTTGCTGGCCTTTTAAGTTTTTGCCCGACGACTATCCAGCGATACTCAGATGTCGAATTTGACGCCCTGGGCCAGTGGAAGTTCGGCCGAGTAATTCACGGTGTTGGTCTGACGGCGCATATAGGATTTCCACGCGTCCGAACCGCTTTCGCGCCCGCCGCCGGTTTCCTTCTCTCCGCCAAAGGCGCCACCGATCTCTGCCCCTGAGGGCCCGATATTGACGTTGGCAATTCCGCAATCGGATCCGGCCGCAGACAGAAACTGCTCGGCCTCGCGCATGTTCAGGGTAAACACGCAGGATGAAAGGCCTTGTGGTACGTCATTCTGAAGCTCTACCGCGTCGTCGAAATCGTCATAGCCCATGACGTAGAGGATCGGCGCAAAGGTTTCGGTTTTTACGGTCGCGGTCTGACCCGGCATTTCGACGATCGCAGGTTCCATGTATACGCCTGCCGGAACACCTTCGGTAACGCGGTTGCCGCCGAACACCGAACCGCCTTCCGCTTCGGCCGCTTTCAAAGCGGCGGTCATCGCCGCGCCCGCCGCTTCATCCACAAGCGGCCCAACCAACGTGCCGTCTGTCAGAGGATTGCCAATGGGCAGACCCGAATAGGCTTTTTTCAGACGGCTCACCAGTTCTTCGCGGATCGAGTTGTGCACGATCAGGCGACGCAACGTGGTGCAGCGTTGACCGGCGGTGCCAACTGCCGAAAAGACAATCGCGCGCACGGCCATCTCCAAATCAGCCGAAGGGCCGATGATCATTGCGTTGTTGCCACCTAGTTCCAGAATGCACTTGCCAAAGCGCTGTGCGACGATGGGGGCGACAGCGCGGCCCATGCGGGTCGATCCCGTGGCCGAGATCACCGGAACATCTTCACTGGCCACCAGTGTTTTTCCCAGATCGGCGCCACCGATAAGCGTTTGCAGAAGACCGTCCGGCGCATCGCCAAATCGGGCCAGGGCGCGTTCGAAAATCTTTTGACAGGCCAGCGCCGTCAGCGGGGTTTTTTCGGACGGTTTCCAGATCACCGGATCACCGCATACGATGGCCAGAGCAGCATTCCACGACCAAACCGCAACCGGGAAATTGAACGCGGAAATCACACCAACCGGGCCAGCAGGATGCCAGGTTTCCATCATCCGGTGGCCCGGACGTTCGGACGCGATGGTCAGGCCATAAAGCTGACGCGACAGGCCGACGGCAAAGTCACAGATGTCGATCATCTCCTGCACTTCGCCCAGACCTTCCGAGGTGATCTTGCCCGCTTCCCAACTGACCAGTGCACCCAGGTCGTCCTTGGCGGCGCGCAGCTCTTCACCCAACAGGCGGATCAGTTCACCCCGGCGCGGGGCGGGGACAACGCGCCATTTCCTGAACGCAGCCTTGGCTCGGGAAAAGATGGCGTCCATGTCCGAGATCGGCGTCTCGTGCACTTCGGCCAGCAGGCTTCCGTCAATCGGCGACGTGACCCTGAGCGTGCCGCCTTTTAGTTGGGCCTCGGTCAGATCCAGGTTTGCAAGCGTGGTTTGGGCTGTCATTACGATGTCTTTCATATCTCAGGCCGCCTTGTTCTGTTCGGTGACGTCGCCAGCGCGATACAGCTGGCCAAATTCAGTGTTGAGGAAATCGTCCAGCTTGACCTGTTCCTGCCGGACAAAGCCTTTCGAGGGCAGAGCTCCGATCCGCATCAGATCGACCACCCCCAGCACGCCTGCGGCGGTCGTGACCTGAATAGCGCTCCAGACCTGTCCATTGATGGTGCGGGCAAAGGATTTGTTGATCAGGGACTTTTCGCGCAGCACGCCATCAATGACGCCTTTTGCGGTGCAATATACCAGCACCACGTCCTGATCGGTGCGGGGCAGAGCGGCCTCGAATATCTCTTTCAGCAGGTCGCGGCGGCGTTCCAGTCCCAGATCGTTCAAAAGCAGCTTCAGGATATCGCAATGACCCGGATAGCGGATCGAGCGATAGGACACATCCCGCGCCTTGCCTTCCAGCGTTTCCGGCAACGTGCCCAGACCGCCCGAGGTATTGAAGCATTCGTATTCCACGCCGTCATGGCCCAGAATCTCGTAGTTCTCCAACGGCGCGGTCTTGACCAGCTTGCCGTTCACGATGGCATCGCATGGGTTGCAATATTCGTTGATCAACCCGTCGGTGGACCAGGTCAGGTTGTATTTCAGCGCATTCGTCGGATAAAGCGGCAATGCCCCCACCCGCATGTGCAGGCTGTCAATCTGGTCAAACTCCGCCGCCAGTGAAGCTCCGGCGATGCCGACAAAACCTGGCGCCAGACCGCATTGCGGCATAAACGCAGTTGCGCTGTCCCCGGCCAGTTCACGTACCGCATTCGTGGCCGCAACATCTTCGGTCAGGTCGAAATAATGCGCCCCCGCCGCTTTGGACGCTGTGGCGATGGAAGGGGTCAAGAAGAACGGCGCTGCCGAGATGACTGCGTCGAAACCGGTCAGTTCCCGGGCCAGCCCGTCCGCGTCATTGGCATCGATCTGTCTGGTTCCAATGCCCATCTTCGAGATATCACCAAGCGCTTTTAGATCATGATCAGCGACCGTCACAGAGTAATTCGGCGACCCTTTCAACAGGGTTGCAATCATCTGTCCGATCTTTCCAGCGCCGACAACGCACACATTCCAGGACATAAAGATCTCCGCTGTTTCCCATCCTGTCGCAAGCGTGACGCGCGGCCACGACAATTCATAGGTGCCAATTTGACGAATTGATGTAGATGGTTGTCAAATTGTCGGAAAAAGGGATAAATTATCGGAAGCGCAATTGCCGGCCATGTGTCGCGACAGGTCCTGCCACGTGCCAACGTGGCCCTTGGCCCGATTGCGCCGTGACCTTTTGTCTTGTGTTGCCTGACACTTGGGAAGCGTCACGTTCTTGAGCGATTCCAATAACTTGTTTTCTGACTGCCGGGCGCAACGGTCCGGTGATCTTTCAAGCCGACTGATCCGCTTCCATCCAAGCCTCGAAGCGCTTCCAAGTTCGCGTCACACGCGGATTTTTGAGCGGTGTTTCTCGTTTGCGACATGGTTTGGTCAAATCGAACAACTTCTTGGCATTGCTCGGCTGCATGGTACGCCCAGCGGTCGCCGGAGAAGGCTGTGAAGCTCGGCCGTGGCCGCCTTGTCGCGTGTTGAACAAGGGCAGGTGTTGCATTGATCGCGTTATGTCCCAAGCCCGAAAACTCAGCCTGTTCCGAGAAGGGCGTTGTGACCTCTTGCCTGCACGCCGATTCGCAACAAACTCACCGAACACCCTGGGAGGGTCACAACGAATGACTGCAAGGCCACTCGATCATATTCGTGTCCTCGATTTTGGCCAATACCTGGCTGGTCCACTGGTTGGCATGATGCTTGCTGATTTGGGGGCAGAGGTGATCCGCATCGACCCGCCCTGTGGCCCGCGATTGAAAGAACCGGCCACAGACATGCTGTCACGTGGCAAAATAGCCGTGACGATCGACCTCAAATCCGAAGGGGGTTTGCAGGTCGCGCGCGAACTTGTGGCGCGGGCTGACGTGGTGATCGAGAACTTCCGGCCCGGCGTGATGGAGAGGCTGGGCCTGGGTCCGAAAGCTCTGCGCGAAATAAATCCGCGCATCGTGTCATTGTCATTGCCGGGGTTTGCCTCAACCGATCCCGCGCTGGCCGATCTTCCGGCGTGGGAAGCCGTGATCGCGGCCCGCACTGGGCAATTCACGGATATGGGGCTGAACCGGCGCCTGATGGGCATCAACCCATCCTTTTCACCTTTGACGCTGGCATCCGCCTATGGCGCTTCGTTCGGCGCGATGGCCGTGCAGTTCGCCTTGGCTGCACGTGACCGGAACGGAGGCGACCACATCGAGGTGCCTCTGGCTTCGGCCTTGCTGGAAGGGTTGGTGTATAACTGTGAGCAGATTGAAGACTATCCCGAACGTTACAAGTCCCCTCGCGAAGTGGAACTTGACAGGCGCGCAGCCGAAGGCTTGCCAATGGATCTGAGCTTTGCGGAACTGGAAGAGTTCCTGGACCCTTTCTATCGAACTTATACCTGCGCCGACGGGCGTGGGTTCTATGTGGTGGCGGGCAGTGTGAAAACACATCCCCGGCGGGTGTTGGAGACGCTTGGCCTCAAACACCTTGCCGATCAATTGCCGGACTTCGACGCCTATCTCGATACCGCAGACTGGCCGGATGAATGGTCGCTGCGCAACTACCCTGTCGGAGCAAGGGATCGCGCGCGTGTATCCGACGCAATGAAAAAGGCCTTTCTGACAAGGCCCTCTCATGAGTGGGAAGCCCTTTTCGGGTCTGCCAAGGCGCCCGGAACGGCGCAACGGTTCAGCAAGGAATGGCTGGCCGATCCGCACGCTTTGGCCTCGGGCCTGGTGTTGGAGGTAGAGGACCCGCGTCATGGGAAGATGCAGCAGATGGGAAATGTTGCGTGGCTTGCGGATGATGGCGCTGCGCTGGTCAAAAAACCGGGCCCCGATTCCGATGACGCACCCGTTTCAACGATCCTTGCGGAACCGCCGCGCAGCGGACCACCAGCCGCAAGCGGTCAGGGCTGGCTGGAGGGGTTGAAGGTGCTGGACCTGACCAACGTGATCGCCGGTCCGACGGTCGGGTCCACGCTGGCACGATTTGGCGCTCAGGTGACTTCCGTTCAGCCGGCAGAGCCATCAGTTGATCCGTGGAACACCGTGGTTTTCGGCCTGCACGCACATCGTGGAAAACAAAGCGTTTTGCTGAACCTGAGCTCGGATGACGGGAAGCGGGCGTTACGGCGGCTCATCGACTCCTCGGATGTCATCACCATAAACGGCACGGATGAGCAGCGCGATGCCCTGGGGTTGAGCGCGGAAGAGCTGGCGGCGATCAACCCCCGTCTCATACTGGTGCAACTCGATGCCTTTGGCGGTCCTGCGCGCGGACCCAAATCGGACCATCTGGGGTATGACGACCTGGCGCAGGCGGCGACAGGGGTCATGGTGCGTTTTGGCGGTGGCATGGCCACGCCCGAAGAGCATGCGCATTTCGGTACCATTGACGTTCTGACCGGCTATTGCGCATGTGTTGCGCTTGGTGCGGCCCTGCTGAGATTGCAGAAAACCGGCAAAGGCGGGATTGCGCGGGCTGCGTTGGCGGCGGCCGGCAACCTCATTCAGGCGCAATTGATGTATGATTTCGAAGGCCGCGCGCCCTTTGACGAACCGGCCGGGAGCGCAGCTATGGGCTGGGGACCATTCTACCATTGTTACCGCGCGGCGGACGGGTGGATGTTCTTTGCTGCACCCACCGAACAACGCAAAGCCCTGCGCCGTGTCTCGGACCTCGCCAGCGTGGCCGATATGCCGGAAAAGGAATTGCCGGATGCGCTTGCGGATCATTTTGCAAGGCAACCTGTTGAATACTGGCAAAAGGCGTTTTCCGGTTCCGCCAGCACTGTCATGCCTCTTGGATCGTTGCATGACACGCGCGACGCCGTGTTGCAGCCGGAAAGCGCCGGGAATATCGACCTGACGCGGGGAACGTTCAACGTCATTCGGCATGACATGCATCCCATGGGCCGGTGGTGCGATCTGGTTGCCCCAAATGCCGTGCGACCCGAACGCGCCCGGATCGTCATTCCCGGACCGATGCCGAAATACGGCGCGGATACACGCAGCATTCTGCGAAACGTCGGTTATGCAGATGAGGATATCGACGCGATGATCTCTGCTGGATCTGCCGCCGAAAGCTGGTCGGAAAAGTACTTGCCCGAGTAGCCGACCAGCCACAGACGGTTCGGAAATCAAGAAGATATGCCATCCGCCGCCGCAGGCACGGGCTCCCGGGCCTGGCGATGGGCAATATCTGTCGTGACAAGCTTTGGACTGGCACCCGCGCGACTTGCACAGAATATTCAACCGCTTTGCCACAGTTTTTTTTGCATGTCTTGCGGCAAGAACCGTCCTAGGGTCGGCAAAGCACAGCTTTGCACACACAACGAAACAAGAACCACTGACCATGAGCCAAATATCAGAGAGCCTGCTGAACCAAATCCGCAGCCGATTTGCCCAGATCGATCATTGCCCCGAACAGGGTGAGCGGATCTTTTTCGAGAATGCCGGAGGCGCACTGACATTGAATTCAGTTTTGGAAAGCTCGGTTCGTTACGCCGCCATCCCGGACAACCAGGGGCGCGACAATCCGGGATCCCATGCGCTGGTCGCCACGATCAACGCGGCCAAGGCGGATATGCGGGATTTCATGAACGCACCCGGCGGGCAGTTCTTTGTGGGTGAAAGCGGTACAGAACTGTTGTTCCGGCTGATCATGAACGCATGTCTGGGAACGGGTCCGGGCGTTGTGCTGGGATCCACATTGGAACACCCGGCGACGCGTTCGGCCTGTGATCGTTGGGCCCGCATTTCCGGGCAAACCCACGTTTTGGTACCCCATGATGACGCCACCGGCACCGTCTCGGCCGAAGCCTATGCCGCGGCCGTGACACCGGATACCAAAGTGGCGACGATCCTGCATACCTCTCCGGTGACGGGAATGGGCGTTGATGTCGCTGCCGTTTCTCAGGCCATCCGCACCGTGGCTCCGGATTGTTTCATCATCGTCGATGGCATCCAGCACGCAGCGCATGGCCGGATCGATCTGACCGCCTATGACGTCGATGGTTATGTGATTTCGCCCTACAAGGTGTTTTCGCGTCATGGCTACGGCGTGGCCTGGATCTCTGATCGCTTGACCGCGCTGGAGCACAACGCCTTGCTGAATGGCCCCGCGGACAATTGGGAAATGGGCACGCGCGACACCGGAGCTTATGCCACGATGTCCGACGTCGTATCCTATTTCGAATGGCTGGGCAGTCAGGTCAGCGATGCCGAAGACCGGCGCGGCAAGTTTCTGGCGGCGGGTGATGCGATCCATGCGCAGGAAAAGGCGCTGACCGACGCGATGATCCACGGCACCGGCAACCTGAGCGGCCTGGCCGAGATGGAAAAAGTCACCATTCTGGGCGGGGCCGACAACCCGGCACGAGAAGGTCTGGTATCGCTGCGTGTCGAAGGCGTGGCCTCGTCCGAGGTCGTCAAACGGCTGAACGAACACGGTATCCGCACGCATCTGCGCAAGGCGGACCACTATTCCGGCAATATCCTGACACCGCTTGGCTATGATGCCTGTGTACGGGTCTCGATGTGTCACTACAACTCGATCGGCGAAGTCGCCAAATTCCTTGCCGTCATGAAAGAAATCGCCGCTTGAGCCGCGCCATATCCAAGGACATTCCCTCATGAAAACCCATGCACAAGCTGTTGTCATCGGCGGCGGCCTTGCCGGTACGTCGATCCTGTATCACCTTGCCAAACTCGGCTGGACGGACTCGATCCTGCTGGAACGCGATGAGCTGACCAGCGGATCGACCTGGCACGCGGCGGCCAACATCCACGGTCTGCATGACAACAACAACATCACCCGCATCCAGCACTATACAATGAACCTGTACAAAGAGCTGGAGAAGGAAACCGGCCAAAGCTGTGGTGTGTTCCAGCCCGGATCGCTCTATCTGGCCCAGACCGAAGAGCGCGAGCAACAGTTGCGCCTGCAAGAGGCGAAGGCCCGGTTCTATGGGCTGAATTTTCACGAGGTCAGCCGAGAAGAGGCCAAAGAGCTGCACCCGCTGGCGCAGTTTGATGACATCCGCTGCATCATGTACGAACCTGATGGCGGCAATGTGGACCCGTCCGGCGTACCGCATGCCTATGCCGCCGGGGCCCGTGCGATGGGGGCCACCATCGAACGGTTCTGCCCGGTGATCGCCACGGAACAGCAACCCGATGGCAGTTGGATCGTTCGTACGCCCAAGGGTGACATTCATGCTCAATGGGTGGTCAACGCGGCGGGCCTCTGGGGGCGCGAGGTGGCGGCGCTGGCAGGCTTGACCCTGCCGCTGCAACCGACCGAACATCAGTATTTCGTGACCGAAAGCATCGACGAAGTGGCCAGTCTGGGCCGTCGTCTGCCGTCAATCGCCGACCGGGACGGCGAGTATTACTTCCGACAAGAGGGCAACGGCCTGCTGATCGGGGCCTATGAGAAAGACATGAAGTTCTGGGCCGAAGACGGTACGCCGCTTGACTTCGCGCATGATCTGTTTCCCGACGATCTGGACCGGATCATGGAAAATGTGATCCGCGCCACCGAACGCGTGCCGGTTGCCGCCACAGCCGGGGTGAAACGGGTAATCAACGGCCCGATGATCTGGTCGCCCGATGCCAATATGCTGTGGGGGCCGGTGCCCGAACTGAAGAACTATTTCCTCTGCGGCGGTCTGATCCCCGGCTTCTCGCAATCCGGCGGGCTGGGGCTGCTGGCGGCGCAATGGATGATCGAGGGTGAGCCGCAATATGACATGTTCGCCTGGGATCTCGCCCGCTTTGGCGACTGGGCCGACAAAAAGTTCACCAAGGCCCGGGTCGAAGACGCATACACCCATCGGTTCAAAATTCACTTCCCGAATGAAGAACGCAGTGCAGGCCGCCCGGCCCGTGTGCGCCCCGCCTACGAGATGCAGAAACAGATGGGCTGTGTCTTTGGTCTCAACTGTGGCTGGGAACACCCGTTGTGGTTTGCCGATGAACCCGGCACCGAAGAGACCACTGGTTTCACCCGCCAGAACTGGTTTGATCCGGTCGGGCGCGAGGTTCAGATGCTGCGCGACAGCGTGGGCGTGATCGATATCTCGAACTTCGCCAATTACGTGATCAAGGGGCCTGGTGCCTACGACTGGCTGGACCGCCTGGTGGCCAATCGCGTGCCGACCGAAATTGGGCGCAGCTGCCTGACGCCGCTGATTTCGGTCCGCGGTGGCGTGGCGGGGGATTTCACCGTCACCAAGCTGGCGGAAGACGAATATGTGATGATTGGCTCCGGCATGGCTGAACGCTATCATCAGCGCTTCTTTCAGATGGTGGAAATGCCTCAGGGCACAACTCTTGACGTGGCAACGGACCGCATCGCCGGGTTCAACATCGCCGGCCCGAAATCACGCGAGGCATTGGCGCGCCTGACCAATGCAGACCTTTCCAACGAAGCGTTCCGCTTCATGCGGTCCCGAAAGATCACCGTAGCAGGTGTTGATTGCGTGGCCATCCGGGTCAGCTTTACCGGCGATCTGGGTTGGGAACTGCACTGCGCCGAAACCGATCAGGTCGCGCTTTACTCTGCGTTGCTCGAAGCCGCCAAAGACTGCGGTGGCGGCCCCGTGGGTGGACGGGCGCTTGGGTCGCTGCGCATCGAAAAGGGTTATGGATCCTGGGGGCGGGAATATTCCCAGGAATACTGGCCGCAAGAGGTCGGGCTGACGGGCCTGATCAAGCTGGACAAGGATTTCCTGCACAAAGACGCCTATCTGTCCATCAAGGATAGAGCTCCGCGCGAGGTCCTGTCCATCTTTGAACTGGACGTGACCGAGGATGCCGACGCCACCGGCAGTGAGCCGATCTTTACACCTGATGGTGCGCCTGTCGGCCGTGTCACATCGGGCGCGTACGGGTATTCAGTCGGGAAATCTCTGGCATTGGGTTTCCGCAACCCCGAGGTGGCGCAGCCAGGGGATGAAGTGGTGATCCAGGTGATTGGCAAACCGCATAAGGCTCGGGTGCTGGCAGAGGCGCCGTTCGATCCTTTGGGCGGCAGGCTGCGCGACTGAAACAACCGGCCCGCCGGATCAAGGTCATCCCATAGCCGCAGATCTCATCCGCGATCTGTGGCTATGGGATGTGCAATTTGCTTTCGAACCGTTCGACAGGGTCCGCCTCGGTTTCGGGATGCCACTGTTTCGCGGCCGGTGCGCAAACCTTCAGACAATCAACAGCGCGCGCTGCGATCTGATCCGCGATTTCGGTTATGTTGACCGGGTTTAAATAGAAGGCAGGCACAGGGGGCAGGATGATGGCTCCCATTTCTGCGGCCGCCGTCATATTGCGCAAATGCGCCAGTGTCAGCGGCGCTTCTCGTGTCAGCAGTACCAGTGGGCGTCGTTCCTTGAGCTGAACGCCCGCCGCTCGTGTCAGCAGGTTGTCGTCCAGTCCATGCGCGATCGCACCCAATGAGCGCATGGAACAGGGCGCGACGATCATCCCGGATACCGGCACCGAACCGGACGCTATACTGGCCCCGATATCGGCGGGCGCGTGATGACGGGTTGCCGACTGCCGCAGTTCCTTCAGGGCATCGGGGCCGCATTCCTGCGCAAGCGTCAGACGGGCAGCGGGGCTGACGACCAGGTCGATTTCGATATCCGCCGATGTCAGATGTCGTGCGACCGCAAGGCTCAAAACCGCACCGGAAGCGCCTGACACGCCTAAGACTACTCGGGTTTTCGTCATGTTCTCAGCTCTGGCATCAATCTGTCTATCAGGTCTTCCGCAAATGCGTGATCAACTTTGTCGGTGCGCATGACCGTCCCCCATTCCCGCTGTGTTTCACTGCCTGTTTTTGTCGTGGCGTCGATGCCCAGCTTTCCGGCCAGACCGGGTTCCGGCGAGGCGAAATCCAGATAATCCATGGGTGTCCTGTCCAGGATCATCACATCGCGGCCCGGGTCCATTCGCGTGGCAAGCGCCCAGGCGATATCGTTCCAGTTTCGGGGGTCGATATCGGCATCTACCGCAACGATCATCTTTGTATAGCTGAATTGCGGCAGCATCCCCCAAAGCGCCATCATCACACGCCGGGCCTGGCCCGGATATCGCTTGTCGATGGCGACGATGGCGATGCGATAGGAACAGGCGGCAGGCGGCAGCCAAAGGTCGTGTATTTCGGGGATCTGAGCGCGAATGGTCGGCAAGGCCAATCGATTGAACACTTCGCCAATGATCGCAGGTTCGTCAGGCGGGCGTCCGGTATAGGTTGACAGATACAGTGGTGCCTCGCGATGGGTCACGGCCGTGACATGCATCACCGGAAACGGCTCGGCGGGGTTGTAGTACCCGGTATGATCCCCGAACGGCCCTTCGGGTGTTGTCTCGCTTGGCGACACCCAGCCTTCCAGAACGATCTCGGCATCTGCCGGTACAAGCAGTGGGACGGATTTGGCCGGAACCAATCGTGGCCGGTTCTGGTTCAGGGCCCCGGCAAATGTCAGCTCAGACACCAATTCGGGCAGGGGCAGAGCCGCCGACAACAAGGTCGCGGGGTTTGCGCCCAGAACTATTGCGACCGGCGTCTTTTCGCCGTGCTGCGCCCAACTGCGATGATGAGCGGCCCCGCCGCGATGTGGCAACCAGCGCATAATCAGACGGTTCCGGTCCAGCACCTGAACGCGATAAACGCCGGCGTTGTAAGTTTGTACCGCGTCGGGTTCGCTGCCACGGGGGCGGGTGATGACCACAGGCCAGGTGATCAGGGGCCCCGCGTCCCGGGGCCAGTGTGTCTGGATCGGCAGCGCAGAAAGATCAACATCGGCTCCGCTGTGGCAAACCTGCTGAACAGCGGCGGTTTTGACCTGCTTCGGTCGTGTGGACAATGCGGCCTTCAGCATCGGCCACCGGGACAGCGCATCCCGCAACCCGCCCGGCGGCGTCGGGGCCCGAAGCGCGGCCAGAAACGCGCCCAGATCACCCAGCCCATCGGAAGAAACGCCCAGCCCGGCGGCGACGCGTTCCGAAGTTCCGAACAGGTTGACCACAACCGGCATGTCGCACTGCCCCGAGGGCACGCCCGTCGGCGTGTCGAATTGCAACACGGGCCCATTGGCCTCTAACACGGCGCGGTGGACAGCGGTCATTTGATGGCGCACGGAAACCGGTTCGGCGATGCGCCTGAACTGCCCTTTTTCTTCACACCATTTCAGAAAATGTCGAAGGCTGGGATATGGCGGCAGAGTGCGAATGGGTTTGCTCCGGCGATGGTGCCTACCCTCTAGCAGCGAAAGAGACCGGTCGAATTGACAACCGTCAAGTCCCGGGCGCCGGGGCGGCTTTAGGAAGGCCGCACCGGTTCACTTTGTTGAGACAGCAGGAGGTCTGTTTGTCCGATCCCCTAAACCAGATACCGCAATGCCCTGCCGCTTTGGCCGCAGCCCTGCGGTTTGTTCCGCTTGCACCCTTGTCGCTGTCACTGACGGCGTTTTCCCGCAAAATAACCAAGAAACACCCCGATTTGCTCAACCGGCTCGGGGAATACAGCCGGGCAGCCTTTGTGCTTGATCCAACGGATCTGCCCGTTGTCCTTCTGCTCGAACCGAATGACGGCGCACCGAGAATCAGATTGAGCCGCGGGCGCGTGGACGGGGCCGCGCGAATTTCCGGCCCACTGGCGGCGCTGTTGGGGCTGGTGCATGGAGCGTTTGACGGTGACGCCCTGTTCTTTTCGCGCGATCTGGTGATCGAGGGCGACACAGCCGCGGCACTGGCGCTGCGCAACGCAATTGACGACGCAGAGCTGGACCTCGCGCACGAGGCCGCAACCCTTTCCGGCCCGCTTGAACGCCAGCTGAAGCAGATCATCGCCTTTGCAGAGCGTCGGACCGGCCTGTGCCTGACCCGACCCGAGGACGCGATCCTATGGTAATGGAAATCGTTTGCCCGGCGGGAACGCCCGCGGCCCTGCGTGCAGCCGTCAGGGCCGGGGCTCACACGGTCTATTGTGGCTTCAATGACGAAACCAATGCGCGGAACTTTCCGGGGCTCAACTTTGACCGCGCTGAAATGCGGGCCGGAATTTCCTTTGCCCATGATCACGGATCGAAGGTCTTGATTGCAATCAATACCTTCCCGCAGGCAGGCAACGAAGGGATTTGGAAACAAGCGGTGGCGGATGCCGAAACCTGCGGTGCAGATGCTGTCATTCTCGCCGATCTGGGCTTGCTGGACTACGCGGCGCGACATCATCCCAAGCTGCGCAGACATCTGTCCGTGCAGGCCGCGGCGGCCAATGCTGACGTGATCAATTTCTATGCCGAAACTTTCGGTGTAAAGCGGGTGGTCTTGCCGCGCGTTTTGTCCGTTCCGGAAATTGCCGCGATCAACTCTGAAACCGATGTCGAAACCGAAGTCTTCGTGTTTGGCGGTCTTTGCGTCATGGCCGAGGGGCGATGCTCGCTGTCCTCTTATGCCACCGGGTTGTCTCCAAACATGAATGGTGTCTGCTCCCCTGCCAGCCATGTGCAGTATCAAGAAGAACAGGGCGCGTTGAACGCGCGCCTTGGCGGGTACCTGATCCACCGGGTCGAACGGGATGAGCCCGCACCGTATCCGACTTTGTGCAAAGGGTGTTTTTCCGCAGGTGAAAAAACCGGGCACCTGTTCGAGGATCCCGTCAGCTTGAACGCAGAACGGCTGATCCCGCAATTGCAAAAGGCAGGTGTGACAGCCTTGAAGATCGAAGGGCGCCAGCGGTCAAAATCTTATGTCGCACAGGTCGTTCGGAATTTTCGCGCCGCGGTCGATGCGCTGGAGTCAGGCCAGCCGATGCCCGAAGGTATGCTTGCGCGACTGTCGGAAGGGCAGGCCATGACGACCGGCGCTTACAAAAAGACGTGGAGGTGATCCGATGGAACTGACAATAGGCCCGAACCAGTTCTTCTGGCCCTCCGAAACCTGGGCTGCATTTTATGATGATCTGGCCCGATCGCCCGTCGACCGCGTCGTGCTTGGGGAACTGGTCTGTTCCAAGCGCTTGCCGTTTTACCAGGATCGTATCCCTGCGGCGATTTCCCGGCTGGTGGAGGCGGGCAAAGAGGTTGCGCTGACAAGCCTGGCCCTTGTGACCCTGAAACGCGAGCGCAAACTCACGGCTGAGCTTGCAGAAATGGGCGTCATGGTCGAGATCAACGATCTGACCGCGCTGGCACATTTGCCCGGAACCTGCACGTTTGCCGTTGGCCCGCTGGTAAATGTCTACAACGAAGGTACTTTGAAATGGTTGGCTGCTCGGGGTGCGCGCCGGGTTTGTCTTCCGCCGGAATTGCCCATCGCTTCGGTCAAAACGCTGGCGCAAGCTGCCTCGGACTTGGGCGTCGCGATCGAAATATGGGGGCATGGCAGGTTGCCGCTGGCCATTTCCGGGCGCTGTTACCACGCGCGATTGCATGGGCGCAGCAAGGACAATTGCCAGTTTGCCTGCGAAGACGATCCGGACGGGTTGGACGTTCTGACCGGTGAAGGCAAGCCTTTTATGGCCATGAACGGTGTGCAGACCCTGTCAGACAGCCATGCCTGTACGGATCATCAGATCGACCTGCTGAAACAGGCTGGCATCTCGGCGTTGCGTCTGTCGCCGCAATCTGGCGGATTCCGTCAACTGTGCGAACTGTATCGAAAACGTATCGACGGTGATCTTCCCCAAGGAGAAGTGGAGTGCGCCCTGCGTGGCGCTGATCCTGATATTCGGTTGAGCGACGGATTTCTGACGGGGTCCTGCGGTGCAGAATGGTCCGGTGCATCAAAGGCGGCTTCGATCTCGGTTTGACCGCCGCATCGGCACGGCGTCCGTCGCGCCGGACGCGAATGAAACAGCCTATGCTTTGAACCCTTGGGATGAGTCCGGGTTTGTCCGGGTTTCTTCCTCTTGAACCCAGGTTTCGGCCTGCAAGACCCCGGGTTGCCCGGTGCCGATAATCCCCACGACCTGCACATCGCCGGTATCGGTGGGAGCGGCCACCTGAACACGCCGGATCAATGCGAAAAGGGCGACCGCAATACCGATAGCCGCCAGAAGAAACGGAAGACCGCGCCCGCCGAACAATGAGATAGAGTTCGGCCCCAGCATGGTTCCCACCAGCAGGCCGACATTCAGCAGTAGCACCATCGTGCCACTGGCGGGAACGATCTGAGACAGCTTGAGCTGATCATTGGCATGCGCCGTCAGGATCGAATACGCGGGATACAGCCCGATTGCGATCAGAACAAAACCATAGACGATATGAGACGGCGACGTATCGATGGCCATCCAAAGACTGGACAGAGTCGTAACGACACCCAGCCCGATTACCACATAGCGTCTGTCGGTGTGATCCGACAGCCAGCCGATCGGGTATTGCACAACCGCACCGGCGATCAGCGCCGCCACCAGCGCCCCTGACGCCTGCGCCGTCGTAAAGCCGTTTTGCAACGCATAAAGCGGCAACGAGATATAAGACGCCGCGACACCGATGCTGACCAGAACGATACCGATGACTGCGATGGGCGAAACCTTGTAAAGCACGGGAACCGACATGCGTTCCGGAGCGGCATATTCCGGCGCCTTGTTGCCCGACAGAAGAAGCGGCACGATCGAAAGCGAAATCAGGATGGAAACAAGCCCGAACAGCAGGTTCCCAGTGGGGTCGGGAAAGCCTACTATGGCGGTGCCAAGCGCCGGGCCGGCAAGCTGGATAATGAAATACAGCGACAGGACCTGAGCGCGCATGTTGTTCTCGGACTTCGCGTTCAGCCAGCTTTCGGTGATGACGTAAAGCCCCGGGTAACAAAATCCGCCCAACAGACGCATCACGCTCCAGCTGATCGCGTCGCTGGTCAGTAGATGCACGATGGCCGCAATCGAAACCAGCGAGGCGAGGGCCGAAAATGCCCGAATATGCCCGACATTTTCGACCAGCCTCGGGGCAAGTGCCGTCCCTGCAAGCGCACCCAGGGGATAGCTTGCCTGCATGACGGAAATCGTGAAGTCACTAAAGCCCAGACTGGCCCCCCGGATCGTCAGCAACGTCGCCAACAGACCGTTGGCAACCATCAGCATGAACATCCCAAGGAACAGGGCCCAGTTTTCGTTTAACGCGCGTATCATAGCGAACCGCTACTGATGCGGGGCGGGCCTGTATACAACTCCTACGACATCGGGATGTCGTTTGATGGAACTTCTCCGTTGCGGGCCACTATGTCGGATTCAACCGTCCCAAGGCCCATTGAAACTGGGTTTTCGGCTAAACGGATTGGCCTCTGTGCCCGCAGGAATTGCGGCTGAGTTACACGTCGCCTTGCATGATCCGGGCATAGATATCGGGATCCGTCACGCCTTCAGAGCCGATCGTCAAAACCCGAGACTGCGGCGTCAATCCAAGCTTCTGGAAAAGCTCGGGGTTGTTGGCCGCTTCGATCAATGCGGCCAATCCGGCAACGCCGCTCTCTCCGGCTTCGATCGCCGGATCACTACCATGCGGACGCGCCAGGCGACGGACGGTGGGCGGTATCAGCTGATCGTCGATTGTCAGAAAGTCCGAGGCTTCGCTGCGCAAAACCTGCCACGCCATCGGTGACGGCACCCCGCAGGACAAACCCGCCATAATGGTCTCTTCTTCGATATCTACGGACGCGGCTTGCCCCTGCCTTGCGCTTTCGAACAAACACGCCGCCAGATGCGGTTCCACGACCACGACGCGCGGCGCGGCATCACCCCAGGCCTGACGCAATGCTGCCGCAACTGCCGCGGCAAGCCCTCCAACTCCACCTTGCAGAAAGACATGCGTCGGTGCCGTGTCCATTGCATCCACGACTTCTTTGACCATGACACCATAGCCCGACATCACGTCGCGCGGCGGGTCAGTGTAGCCTGGCCAGGATGTGTCCGAAACCACGAACCAGCCGTTCTCGTCGGCTTCCCGCCGACACTGATCCACCGAGGCGTCATAGTCTCCATTGATGCGCACGACGTCGGCCCCGAGTTCGCGCATGGCCTGCGCGCGGCCTTCACTGACTTCGGCGTGAATGTAGATCCGGCACGGCGCGCCGAACCGCTTGCACCCCCACGCGAGCGACCGACCGTGGTTGCCATCGGTTGCCGAAACAAGCGTGATACTGGCAACCATGTCGGCGCAGCGGCCAGTACGGATATCTTCCAATGACACGTCCTGACCGGTCCGGCGCGATATTTCGCGTTGCAGAACACGCAAGGCGGCAAAGGCCCCCCCCAAGGCCTTGAAACTTCCAAGACCAAACCGGGGACCTTCATCCTTGTAGTGGACTTCCGCGACTCTGATCTCGGCTGCCAACGATGGCAAAGAATGCAGAGGCGTTGGCGCATACCCCTCCCATTGGGTGATTTCCCTTGCTGCGCGATCGAAATCCTGTTGTGTCAAAACGGTTTCGGCAGCGGGGCCAAAGCTCGGCCTGCCTGCCTGATGGGCGATGATTTCTGTCATGGTCGTGTATCCTGTCAGGGGGTCAGCGGCAGGCGCTGCCGTACCAGCTCTGCCCAGAGTTCTGCACCCAGCGGGAGCAGTGCGTCGTTGAAATCGTAATCAGCCGAGTGCAGCGGACGGCCGTTTGATCCTTCGGTCCCGTTGCCGATAAGCAGGAAACACCCGGGCACAACGGCGGCAAATTCAGCAAAATCTTCCGAGAAAGACATGGCAGAGCGGTCTCCGTCCACCTCAAGACCCATGGCCGAAGCCGCTGCAACGACATGCGATGCGGCATCGGCATCATTGTTTGCCTCGATGAATGCGGTACGGAAATCCACACTCACCTCGACGCCATGGCTTTTGGCCACACCGCCTGCGATCTGGCGCATGGTGCGTTCGATCAGCTTGCGGTCTGCCGGTGACATGGCCCGCGCGTCACCTTTCAGAACAGTACGCCCCGGAAGGACATTGCGCTGCCCGTCGGTGGTGAACTCGGTCACCGACACCACGGCGCCGGATGAAGGTGCAAGCTTGCGTGAAACGATGGTTTGCAGGGCCAATACAAGTTCCGCCGCAGGCGTGATCGTTTCGCGCCCGACATGGGGCATCGAGGCATGACCGCCTTGACCGGAAAGCGTGATTTCAAACAGGCTTTCACTGCAACAGATGACACCGGCGCGGGTGGAAACCCGCCCGACAGGCTCACCCGGAAGATTGTGCGCGCCGTAAACCTCATCAATCGGGAAGGTCCGCAAAACGCCCTCATCGATCATCGCTATTGCCCCAAGCCCATGCTCTTCATTGGGCTGGAACAGAAAGACAACCGTGCCGTCAAACGTCGGATCCTTGGCCAGCAATTCGGCGGCCCCAAGCAGCATCACCGTGTGGCCATCATGTCCACAGGCATGCATGACACCTTCGTTCTGCGACTTGTGCGCAAACGTATTGACCTCGGTAATCGGGAGCGCGTCGAAATCCGCGCGCAGCCCAATGGCGCGATTGCCATTGCCCGCCTTCAAGACGCCCACGACACCGACCCCTTCAAACACCTCGATGCCTAGGTTGCGCAGATGCCCGGCAATCCGGTTCTTGGTCCAGACTTCCTGAAACCCAAGCTCGGGGTTGCGATGAAACTCATGGCGCAACGCACGCAGGCGTTCTGTCAATGCTGTCACGGCAAAACTTCCCCTTCGACGTGTTGCTCCACATGTGAGAAACAAGTTTATTGCAAGAGACCTGAAAAAAGGGCTCTAGTTAATGGCAAGCCATGCAAGTTTCTTTCACATGACGCAATTGGATGACTTTGACCGCGCGATCCTGCGGATTCTGCAACAAGACAACAGAACCACGCAGCACAAGATTGGCGAGGCCGTAAATCTGTCCGCACCCTCGGTGCAGCGCCGTATCCGCCGGATGGAGGCCGAGGGCGTGATTCGAGCCAATGTGGCCGTCGTTGACCCGGCGGCCGTAGGTCTTCAACTTACCATCTTCGTTGAACTTGAACTGGTCAGTGAAACCCCGGACGAGATCGATGCCGTCAAGAAAACCCTGCTGAATGCTCCGGAAGTCCAGCAATGCTTTTACGTGACCGGAGAGGTTGATTTCATGGTTGTCGTGGTCGTCGAAAGCATGGCGGTTTACGAAGATTTCACCCGCAGGATGTTCTTTGAAAACGGCAATATTAGAAAGTTCAGAACCTTCGTTTCCATGGATACCATCAAATCCGGCAGTGCTTTGGGGTTCTGACCGGCACATGGTGCAACGACAGGCCCGTCCAGACATGTCCGCGCAAGTCTGGACCATTCGGTTGGGTTGACAGGACTGCGAAGTCAAGTCCCGTCACGGGTCTCAACGCAATTTTTCCAACGTGTTTTCAACTACATTCCATTGCGCGGAATGACATGCGCTTTCTCTTCCTCAAAGATCAGCTCCTCCCCTGACCATGCCTTCAGGCGCGAGATCAAATGAAACTCGGTGGCCGTTGCCCGTTGTTCGGAATAGGTCCATATCCTGGCCGACCAGTCCTCACGGTCGAAACCGGCGGTCTGCTCCATCGTGGCAACAGCAGAAAGCGGGTCACCCGGATGGATTGAATATCTTCGATCCGACACGTCGCTGAGCACCGTCCCAATATCGTCCAGGCGGAAATCACCCACCGGCCCGAAGACGCCCCCGTCCAGAAAAAACCTGTGTGTCACCTTGCCATTGGTCAGGTCCGTGTGGACCGAGCGTTCCATCGAGCCCGAGCGCACCTTGGTCTTTCTTGCGGCCTCACCGGACGCCGATGGTTCCGGCAGCGGGCGGGGTTCGGTTGTGTCAACGCCTGGGTTGCGGATGGGCAAGTGCAAATGAGATTGACCCGGGCGGATTGTAAGTGTCACAGGTTCGGGGGCGGGCCAGAGTACCGGCCAGTAAGCCGAAGCGATCTGCAAAACGATGCGATGACCTGACGGAACCCGATATCCTGTTCCATACATCGAGACGGTAACAGCCATCTCTTCCCCGGGTGTGATCGGCGTGGGTTCTGTATCGCTGATCCGGTGGTTGAGGTTGCAGAATCCCCTGGCAATCAGCGTCTGCGCACCGTTCGGGTCTTCGTCCACCAGCAATACAACGACAAAGCCCTGAGTCTGATCTGCTGACACCTTCAGATCGACCGATGGTTGCCCCAGGATATCAAGTGCGTCTTCAAGTGGCGCCGCTTTGAACTGCAACGCGCCGGCGGCGTCGATCCGGCAATCTGCCGCCATGTCTCCGGGAATGGCGAAAGAGCACATATCACCTGCGGCCGCCCCAAAGCTTTGCGGCGAGCAAATCGCAAGCTCTGCCGCGGAAACGGGGTCTGCCTCAAGCGTCAGATGATTCAGCCACAGGGACGTGTTGGTGATATTCGGTGACGGCCAGCTCGGCTCTTCGACCCAGCGCCCCGTGCGTTCCAGATGCGTTCCGGTCGGCGCTGCGCTGTCTTGAAGGAAAAAACGCAAGGGTGGTTCGTCCATCAACCCTGTGTCTTTTCCCTTCAGCCAGTGATCCCAGAACCGGATGACCTCGCCGACGAAATCAGCCTTGGGGCCGGGCACCCCTTCATGCGGGTAAAGATGCGCCCAGGGCCCCATCAGGATCTTGACCGGTCCGCTGAGGTGTTCGGCAATGCGGAATGGGGTATCGCGGTATAGATCCATCCAGCCGCCGAAAAAGTAGACCGGTATATCCACGTCGGCATAGTTCTCGCAGATCGAACCGCGCCGCCACATCTCGTCATGGGTCTGGTGTTCCAGCCACATGGCCGGCCAGAACGCGGCGCCTTCCAACCGCTCGCGCCACATGTCAAGCCAGCGGTCCGGGCCGACAATCTCTGGGTCTGGTGGCATGGCGTTGTACAGCTGCATGATCGAGCCCCACCAGAAATTGTCGTTGGCCAGACATCCGCCGTAAAAGTGGATGTCCTCGCGCCACCGGTTGTCTGTGCCCATCACCGGTGCGATCGCCTTCAAAGCCGCAGGGCGCGTCGCAGCCACCTGGAACGCGTTATATGCGCCCCAGCTTTTGCCGAACATTCCGACGTTCCCATCGCACCAGTCCTGATCGGCGATCCACTGGATGAGGTCGTGACCGTCCTGAATCTCCTGATGCGAATACTCATCTTCGGAAACACCATCACTGTCGCCATAGCCTCGGATATCAACGCGGATCGACGCGTAACCGGCGGCGGCAAACTGCGGATGCATGCTTTCATCCCGCATGCGTGTCCTGTCCCGGCGGCGATAGGGGATGTATTCCACGATACAGGGCACAGGGGCGTTGTTCGCGCTTTCCGGCAGCCACAGGCGCGCCGCAAGTTTCGTGCCGTCAGGCAGCGGTATCCAAACAGTCTCGATGACCTCAATATTGCTCATGTCCGGTCCTTTTCGTTCGGGCGCATAAGGGGTTTCATGCCGTGCGGGCAATCGGCTGTACGTGTTCAACGCATTCTCAGATGGCGTCACCACCGAAGGCCTAGGCGCAGCGCGTCATAGACTGCCGCGTGTATGTTGCGCGAAGAAACGGCGTCTCCGATCCGGTAAAGATCAAAACCGGCATTCGGGTTCACCTGCGGAAACACGTCACCCGAATTGGCGACAAGAGCGTCGTGATCCACACGGCCACGATTTCGCGAAAGCGGCTTGAGTTGGAAATAGAGATCATCCAGAGGCAAGGTGCCCTGATTGACAATGACCTGATCATACACGCGCTTTTCAACAAGCTTCGAGTAATCCGTTCCAATCGCCGCTTCCAGTTGATTGCCTGAGCGAACCAGCGATTTCAGCGTTCGGGTAACGGTGAACACCGCCCCCGTTTTTTGCAGCGCACGCATATATGGCACCAGATTCATGCCCATGATCTCGGGCGCAAAGCTGCGGTCGCGGGTCATGATCTCAACCCGCGCACCGGACCCGGCGATGACCTCGGCCGCCATCAGGGCCGGGTGGTCGCCCGCATCATCGTAGATCAGGACATTTTCGCCCGGTTGCACGTCTGCCGACAGGATGTCCCAGGCCGAAACCGCCAGATCGTTGCCGGTTTCCAATATTGTCGTCTCGGGCAAGCCTCCGGTTGCAATCACGACCATATCCGGGGCAAAGGTTGTTACGTTCTCCGCCTCTGCAAACGTGTTGAACTGAAACCTGACGTCGCGCGCAGCACATTGCGCCATGCGCCAGTCGATGATCCCGATCATCTCGGCCCGGCGTCGGGATTGCGCGGCCAGACGCACCTGACCTCCGGGTTCAGGGGCCGCTTCCAGAACGGTAACGTCATGCCCGCGCTCTGCCGCGACCCGCGCGGCTTCAAGCCCTCCGGGCCCTGCGCCGACGACGACCGCCCGGCGGCGGGATTTGGCTGCGGGGATCACATGCGGCATCGACAATTCGCGCCCGGTAGCGGGGTTGTGAATGCAAAGGGCTTCACCCGCCTGATAAATTCGGTCCAGGCAGTAGGTTGCACCGACGCAGGGGCGGATGTCATCCTCCTGACCGGCACGGATCTTGGACACGATCATCGGGTCGGCCATATGCGCGCGGGTCATGCCGACCATATCCAACAACCCCGAGGCCACGGCATGTCGTGCGGTTGCCACATCGGGAATGCGCGATGCATGAAAGGTCGGCATCCCGATTTCGGCTCGTACGCGCCCGGCGAAATCCAGATGAGGCGCACTTTTCATGCCCTGTACCGGGATCACATCCGTCATGGCCGGATCCGTATGAATGCGCCCGCGGATGACGTTCAGGAAATCGACCTGACCGCTGTCGCGCAGCCTTCGGGCGATTTCCAGCCCGTCTTCTTCGGTGATGCCGCCTTTTTCGACTTCATCCGCGGTATAGCGGACGCCAACGATGAAATCCTGCCCGACACGGTTGCGGATTGCATCCAGAACCATGAAGCCGAACCGCAACCGATTGTCGAAACTGCCGCCATAGGGCGCGTCCATCGTATTGGTGAGTGGTGACCAGAACTGATCGATCAGGTGGCCATAGGCTTGCAATTCAATTCCGTCGAGACCCGCGGCCTTCATACGCTCGGCTGCATCGGCGTAGTCGCTTACGATCCGTTCGACATCATGGTCTTCCATCTTCTTGGCAAAGGCCCGGTGGGCCGGTTCACGATAATGCGAAGAAGAGACCGACGGCAGCCAATCGCCCTTGTTCCAACCCGTGCGCCGCCCCAGATGGGTCAACTGGATCATGACCGCGCAACCATGAGCATGGCAGGCATCCGTCAATTCAGCCATCCAGCGCACCACCTCGTCCTTGTAGGCAAGGATGTTGTTGAACACCGGTGGGCTGTCGCGACTGACGGTGGCGGAACCCGCCGTCATGGTCATCGCGACCCCAGCTTTCGCGCGCATCTCATGATAGGCGCGGTAACGCTCTTTCGGCATACCGTCTTCGGGGTAGGCGGGTTCATGACTGGTCGTCATGATCCTGTTCTTCAGCGTCAGATGCTTCAGCTGATAGGGTTGCAGCAGCACATCGCGGGTCATGACCACCCGTCCTTTGTTGGAACCATTGACGTCAGTCGACCAACTTCGCTGTCCTGCATCGGACATGCAAAAAGCAGTGTTTCGGCAGTGCCGGGTGGCATATGGCGCTCCGATATTGGGGCGAGCGGAGAAGCTCTTGACCGATTGAAAGCAGACTGGGAAACCTCCGTCAAACGCCTTGTGAACCAAAGTCGCGATGTTTCTCCGAATGCGTTGGCCGAGGCGCGCAAGACAGGACAGAAAAGGTATCCGCGAAAACGACCTGTCCGCAAGGCGCTGGCAACCGCTTATCCCGTCGCCGCGCACCGGACATAAGCGTGCTGTTAGGCTGAAAACTCCCGCGCGGCAGGCTGGCAATTTTTCGATGATTGAAGGTCTGGGCTGGCGGTTGGCGTCGTTTCGCTCTATCGCCCAACTGGAACATACCTTTCGTGACAGGAGACAGCAGTCGTGACCATCACTCGGATCGAGACCGGCAAGCGCATGAGCCGCATCGTCAAACATAACGGAACCGCCTATCTGTGCGGTCAGGTTTCCGATGCCGCAACCGTTGCCGATCAAACCCGTGACATCCTTGCCAAGATCGAGGACCTTCTGGCCAAGGCTGGCAGCGACAAGACGCGTATCCTGCAATGCGTGATCTGGCTGTCGGACATGGCCGACTTTGCCGAAATGAACGCGGTCTGGGATGCCTGGGTGCCAGAGGGCCACGCCCCGGCCCGCGCCTGCGGCGAGGCGAAACTGGCCCGTGATGTTCTGAAGGTCGAGATGATCGTTACCGCAGCCTGCGATTGATCCGCCCGGCCTTGCGCCGTGTGCTGATTTCAGGCGTGGGCGGGTTTGGGTCTGGGAAACAAGACGTCCTGCCCGCGTTCCTACTGTACCTGAGAATGTACCTTTACCAGAGTTTCCAGAAACAGCTTGGCCACGCGTGTTGGCGCAGGTTGTTTTCTGGCCACGGCCGCGAAACGGGTTCTGTATTTGATCTCTTTGGGCAGAACCTTTTTCATAAGCCCATGTTCGACAAATTCCTGCGCCAGATGATCGGGAAGAAACCCAAGGTAGCGACCTGAAAGTATCAGAATGACAAGGGCTTGTTCGTTCTGCACTTTGGCCGCACGTCGAAACCCCAGTTGTTGACCAACGATGAGGTTCGGAGAGTTCACGTGCAGGCCGGCGTAGTTGAACTTGCGAAGAACACTCAGTTTCAACTCTGGATCCGAGCGGTCAAACAGGGGGTGTTCCTGCCCACAGTACAAATACATGTTTTCCCCGTAGAGCGGCGTGTATTCCAGGCTTGCCGATGGTCTGTGCAAAGCGATGATACCGACATCCATTTGCCCGCTGATGACCATTGTTTCGATCACGTTGGGGGGTTCCAGCGACAGTTCGATGTGAACCGCCGGTGCGGCCTCATTGAACTTGTGAATGGTGCGGGCAAGTTGGGCTTCCGGGTTGGTCGTACATTGATCGAACAGAGCCACGCGAATGCTGCCGGCCAGTTGTTGTTTGACTTCGTTGACCTCGGTTCTGAACTGCGCCACGGAAATAAGCAGGTCTTCTGCCGCGGCCAGCACCTTTTCGCCGTCTTCCGTCAGTGAAAACCCTGACGGCCCCCGGTTGCACAGCTTTAGGCCAAGCCTCAGTTCCAGGTCAGACAAGTGTTTCGAGATCGTCGATTTGCCGATGTTCAGCTCGATCTCGGCGGCCGTGATGCCACCACTTTCCGCGACGGTTTTGAACACGCGCAGCAGACGGATGTCCGTGTCGCCGATCCGGGTATCAAGTTTGTTCTGTCTCATATCGTATGTTTGAAATTTATGAAACCTTTCGCGCAAATATTAACAACGACGAAACCAAGTTGGCAAGTTAGCTTCGTGTCGCCGAGGTAGAATCGGACTGGCCACCTTCTCCCCAGGTCAGCGCGCACCTCGAAACACGACATATGGGAGGAAATCCATGTCATTTATCAAAAAGCTTGGCACTTTCAGCGCAGCCGTTTCCGTTGCCGCACTGATGGTTGCAGGCACGGCCGAGGCGAAGAACTTCAAGATCGCTGTCGGCGACAGCGCGGGCAGCGCACAAGAGGCGCTGGGGCTCGCGTTCGTAAAAGCGCTCGAAGAAAAATCAGGTGGTGAGCACACCGCGACACTGTTTCTCAACGGTCAGCTCGGTTCCGAGCAGGACACGGTGAACGAGGCGGCGATCGGCACGCTGGATATGTCGCTGCTGGCGATCAACAACATCACCCCGTTCTCGCCTTCGGTCGGTGTTTTCACACTGCCTTACGTGATCCTCAGCCTGGAAGATGCCGAAAAACTGACCCAGGGTCCAATCGGTCAGGAACTGGTCGAAAACACCATCCGTGATGCCGGTGTGCGCATCATCGGCTGGACCTATACCGGTTTCCGCCGTCTGACGAACTCGAAGAAGCCGGTCAAATCGGTTGCGGATTTGCAGGACCTGATCATTCGCGTTCCCAAAAACGAAATCATGATCGAAACCTACAAGGCATGGGGCATCAACCCGACCCCGATGGCCTGGTCGGAAACCTTCACCGGCCTGCAGACCAAAGTGGTTGACGGTCAGGACAACCCTTACCTGACGATCAATGCGATGAAGTTCTACGAGGTTCAGAACCACGTCACCAACCTGCGTTACATCTTCTCGATCGAACCGCTGATCATCTCGGAAGCCGTGTTTCAGGACCTGTCCGAAGAGGAACAGCAGATGATCCTGGAAGCAGGGCAGGAAGCCACTCAGGTCTCGGCCCAGTTCCTGCGGGACTCGGAAGCAGCCATCAAGGAAGAGCTGACGGCCAAGGGGATGGAAATCATCGACCCCGAGAACGACGAAGCCGAGTTCATTCAACTGGCGACCGAAGCTGTATGGCCGCAATTCTACGAGTCCATTGGTGGTGTCGAGAAACTGAATGCAGTTCTTGAAGCCATCGGCCGCGAGCCGGTCCAGCAATAATCGTCGCACGGCGATACCGGGAAGAGCGCTGCGGCGCTCTTCTCACTTCAGGGAGGAGTGAAACCACATGTTCTGGAAATTTCTGGACAACATAGAAAGTGTCATCTGCCGGATCCTCTTATCCGGCTTCGTCTGCCTTTTGTTCGTGCAGATCATCGCGCGCGAGGTCTTCGGCTTTTCGGTCAGCTGGATCGAGGAACTCTCGGTCTACATGTTCGTCTGGTTCGTCTATTTCGGCGCAAGTTACGCCGCTCTGAAAGGTGCGCATAACCGCGTGACATTCCAGTTCAAGTTCCTGCCCGATGGGTCGATCAAATACATCGAAGCCTTCGCCGATCTCTTCTGGCTCTTCTTCAATGTCTACTTCCTGTATCTGGCGACGGATTTTGTCTTCAACAAGATGAACAAGTTCTGGAAATCCCAGACCCTGGGTATCGAGATGAAGTACGTCTACATGGTGCTGCCCATCGCGTTTGCGCTGATGACCGTCCGCATCATTCAGGTGAATTACCGCCGCCTTATCAAGGGCGAGGATATTCACGATCCCGATCAGATCGACCTCGACGAAATCAAAGCTGCGACTGAAGCAGCAAAGAAATCCTAAGGGCAGGGGGATAAACCATGGAATCCGAAATCGTCACAATCCTGTTTGGGTCTTTCCTGTTTCTGCTGCTCATTGGCGCGCCGATCACTGTGGCGCTGGGTGTGGCATCGCTGGTCTCATTCCTTTACCTGGACGAGAACCCGATCAAATTCGTGCAGATCGCCTTTACCTCGGTGGGTGCTTTCCCCCTGATGGCGTTGCCTGCCTTCATTCTTGCCGGGGCCCTGATGGAGGCCGCCGGTATCTCGAAACGCCTGATCAATGTTGCTGAAAGCCTGGCCGGTCCATTCACCGGCGGTATTTCGGCTGCAACGGTCATGGCTTGTCTATTCTTCGGCGCCATTTCGGGCTCGGGCCCGGCAACAACCGCGGCCGTTGGGATGCTGATGATCCCTGCGATGATCGACCGCGGCTATGAGCGCGGCTATGCCTCGGCGATCACTGCGTCCTCTGGCGGCCTCGGGATTATCATTCCTCCCTCCATCCCGATGGTGATCTTCGGCATTGCCGCGCTCGGCATGGCGCCGCCGCCGGAAGCCGTGGAAAAGTTCGGAACCTTTCAGTCGGTTTCGATCTCGAAACTGTTCATTGCCGGATTCGTCCCGGCCTTCCTGATCGCCACCAGCCTGCTGATCCTGAACTTCTTCATGTCGAAAAAGCGCGGCTACAAGGGCGTTTCCGAAGGTTGGTCGATCCGTCACGTGGGCTGCGAAATGTATCGCGGTTTCTGGTCGCTGATGGCGCCGCTGGTGATCCTGGGCGGTATCTATACCGGCTTCTTCACTCCGACCGAGGCGGCAATCGTGGCGATTTTCTACACCCTGTTCGTGGGCGTGGTTATCTACCGCGAACTGACCTGGCAGTCGCTGTTCCAGTCGCTCGAGGCCACCACCTGGCTCACGGGCCGTGTTCTGCTGATCCTGTTCACCGCGACCGTGTTTGGCCGACTGCTGGTGGAAAACCAGATCCCGGCGATCATCGCGGATTCGATGCTCAGCTTCACGGACAACCTCTATGTCATCTGGACGCTGATCATCTTTTTCCTACTGTTCGTCGGCATGTTCATGGAGACGCTGGCCACCATCCTGATCCTGGTTCCGGTGATGCTTCCGGTGGCTTATTCGGTGGGTATCGATCCGATCCACTTTGGCGTGGTGATGGTCTGCACGCTGGGTATCGGTTTCCAGACTCCGCCACTGGGCGAAAACCTGTTCATCGCCTCGGGTATCTCGAACATCACGATCGAACAGATCTCATTGCGTGCGCTGCCTTTTGCGGCCGCCAACACGATTGCGATCTTCATCATCGCCTTCTTCCCTGAACTGTCGCTGTGGCTCCCACGGCTGTTTGGCTACTGATCTGAAAGGATGACGACATGAAACAGATGGTCACAAACATCCTCTTTGCCACTGACCTGTCCGAAAACTCGGGTCACGCCATGCGCCATGCCGCCAGCATCGCGCAGGCCACGGGGGCAGAAATTCACGTGCTGCATGTGAATGAGCCACTGTCGGACGATGCCAAGATCACGATGGAGATCTTCATCCTGAATGAAGAAACCCGCAAGACCGCGATCGAGCGTCGTCACGAGATGGTGCGCAAGGTACTGGCCGAACGACAAGCCAAATTCTGGGCGCAGTTTGACGGCGACGATGGAAAAATTCGCGATCAGATCACCTCGGTCGAGGTCACCGATGGCCACCCGGCCGAAGTGATCCTGCGCCGCTCGGTCGAACTGGGCTGTGATCTGATCGTGCTGGGTGCGCATGATCACGGCTTTTCGCATACGTTTCTGGGCACCGTCGCAAAACGCGTTTTGCGGCGCTCCAAGATACCGACACTGATCGTTCCGAACCCGGACGAAACGTAACAACCCCACTGACAAGGAAGTACAAAATGAGCAAAACTCTGACCGCGCAGGACCTGGCGGACACGTTTGACGCGTTCAACCGCCATGACATCGACGGCGTAATGACCCACTTCGCCGACGACTGCGTGTTCTACACCGTGGCTGGTGACGAGAAATACGGCAACAAGGTTGAAGGTGCCGAAGCCATAGCCGCCGCGTTTTCAGGCGTCTGGGCAGGCATGAAAGACGCCCATTGGGACCATCACAGCCATTTTGTCCACGGTGATCGTGCCGTGTCCGAGTGGACCTTCTCAGGAACCGACGCAAACGGTATGCGGATCGAAGCTGAAGGTGCGGATCTGTTCACCGTTCGTGACGGTAAAATCGTTGTAAAACAGGCGCTTCGAAAGACGCGTCCAATGTTCAAAGCCTGATCCGCCGCCCTGCGCGCAGCCTCGGAGAAAAACAAGAATGGTGGATAACAGCATCCCGCGACACTGGCCCAAGGCCAGCTATGACCCGAAATATGACCCGATCATAGATGCGGGTCCGGGTCACAATCGCGACCACGCGCCCACATATTGGATTGGAACGGCCGGAACACCTCCGGCCGATGATGGACCTGTGTCCAGCGATATGGATGCGGATGTGGTGGTGATCGGGTCGGGGTATACCGGCCTGTCCACCGCCATTCATCTTGCCAAGGAACACGGCATTCAAGCCGTTGTTTTAGAAGCAAATACAGTCTCTTGGGGCTGCTCCACCCGCAATGGCGGGCAGGCCCAGATCTCATCCGGACGGCTGAAACGGTCGCAATGGATTCAGCGCTGGGGCACGGACGTGGCCAAGCGCATGCATGCCGAGGTCACAGAAGCGTTTCAGCTGTTCAACAATCTGATTGCGTCGGACGATATCGATTGCGACCCGCAGCCAGGCGGCCACTACTACATCGCGCATCGCGACAAGGTCATGCCCTCCCTCAAGAAAGAAAGCAAGCTGCTCAACGACGTGTTCGGCTATGGTTCGCGGATTCTCTCTCGGGAAGAACTTCACGAAAAGCACGTGCGCGATATGGAGGCCGCAGGTGCCATGTGGGAACCTGACGGGACCTGCATCCATGCGGGTAAACTGGCCTTCGGCTACGTCAACATGGCGCGCCGTCTGGGGGTGAAAATTCACACCGGCAGCCCGGTCATGGGATGGCAGACGAAGAACGGCGTGCATCACCTGCGCACACCGGGCGGCATCGTCCGCGCCAAAACGGTGGCCTTGGCAACCGCGGGCTATACTCCGCCGGGTCTGAACACGCGCACAAAGCACCGCCTGATGCCCATCCTGTCCAACTCGATGGTGACACGGCCGCTTACCCAGGCCGAACTGGATGAGTGTGGCATTCAGACCAAATCCCCCCTGACCGACACGCGTACGCTGCGCCACTATTACCGCCTGCTGCCGGACAATCGGATGCAGATCGGCAGCCGCAGCGCGGTGACAGGGCGTGATGCCGAGAACGAAAAACATCTGGAGCTACTGAAAAAGGGTCTCGCCCGAAAGTTCCCGGCGCTGACGGATATCAACCTCGACTACTCGTGGTGGGGCTGGGTCGATGTCAGCCATGATATGATGCCGCGTATCTTCCAGCCGGACCCGCAACAGCGCGTGTTCTACGCGATGGGATACGGTGGCAACGGCGTGATGTACTCGGCTCAGGCCGGGCGTCGTATGGCACAGCTGATCGCGGGTAAGAAAGACAAGGCGTTTGAACTACCGATCTTCACGTCCCCGCTGCCCAGCCACGGCATTCTGACGCCTTTCCGCCGACTGGGACAGCGCATGGCGTATGTCGGCTACTACCTCAAAGACGAAATACTGTAACTCACAGGGGCTTCGGCGCCCTGAAAGGATAAGGAAACACCCTTATGAAAATGACGACGGAAGAGGCCTTTGTTAAGGTTTTGCAGATGCACGGGATTGAGCATGCGTTCGGGATCATTGGATCTGCG
>NZ_JBQFYQ010000003.1:0-359587 GCF_056541565.1 Ruegeria sp. AG6
CGGTCAACCAGAAAAGATCAGACATGTTCACCGCTCGGTTTTCAGCCGTGAATCATGCCGCTCGCTGAAAATCAATGGGTCCTGACCCTAGCCATCGACTCCGAAATCCAATGATCCATGCCTACACTCAATGGCGCTGTTCAGCGCCCATCAAGCTCGGCAAAATCGTTTCAAGGCTTGACCTTTTGCGATTGGTTCTGCGCATAGGTGGGTATGGTCGGAATGTAAAACCCGGCTTGTCTTGCCTCGCAGTAAATGCACGAGCAGGTCTGCGTTGCGCAGACCTTCCCGTGTTGTGAGCTTGCTCATATGCCACAACAAAAAATCTAAAAAGATAAACTTTGTTTTTCTAGTCCTAAGTTGAGGTAGCTTCGCTTGTACCGCGAGAGGAGAAAGTTGGTGATAAATAATAGGCCGTTCCCACTAAGTCGAATTGCTCAGCGCATCACTCTGGCGAATATCGCATTCTTAATCTTGGCTTATTTGATGTCGCCAACCAAAGTGCAAGCCCAAAGCTCACAGGCCTGCGTGGAATTAGGTGCTCCTCGAATTGAGTACTCTTCTGGATCTGAAAGCATTCGCGTTAATCAAACAATCTCAACGACGGAACGCACGTGTCTCCCGATCCCAAACGGACCCATTACAGGACTTACAATTGGAAACTCCTCGATCACGTCCTCAGGTGAAATTGAGTTGTATGTTCCTGGCCAAAATACCGTTTCAAGCAATGCTTCAGTTTTAACTCTTCTGAATGTTGATGTCGCCGCAGGCAGCGGAGACTTCGTATCTCGGGAAGCGTTGGCAACAAACATCAATGGAAAGCTCAGAGTGAACCTCATTGGAACTTCGATTGGTTCCGGCAGATCAATGACGTTTGCTCCCTTCAACGGCGCGAATATCGACCCCACTGAAGTCTACTTCCAGTCTGACCGCCCGCTAACCTATGACAACCTTACCGTTATGGGAGCGACCGAAGTAGTTTTTGGGGCCTACTATATTCAGACTCGGGTTGCTGAGGCTTCTGATTTCACACTGACGAATAGTTCAATTTCTTCAACCAGTGACCTGGCGATAGCGGCAGGCACGACTGTTCGGCTTGATGCAGCAAGTAGTTTGAACACCGTAAACTTTGAGAATTTTGGCACGTTGGCCGGCACGGGAACCGTGAACGCATTCAACTTCACAGTTAAGAACGGGGGGGTGCTTTCGCCGGGCTTTTCAATTGGTACACTTAATAACAGTGGCGGAATCGCCTTTGAAACTGGGTCAAGGCTCTTAAGTGAAGTCGATCCAACTGCCGGGCAGAAAGCTGACTTGGTGTCATCCAGCGGGCGGGTGACAGGGATTAACAACGCCACAATCCAAGTCGAAGCCGCTCGTCCCGGTCTGACTGCGCAAGACTATGCGGCCGGCAACAATTACACGGTCCTTCAAGCCTCGAGTATTGATGGAGATTCGCCAACACTTGTTGCAGGTGGATCTCTGCCGGCTTTGTCTAATCTGACGATAGCCAATACGCCCACCGCAGATGGTCAGGTCGACATTGCATTCACTGCACAACCGGTCTCAAGCTTACCGCAGAACCCGGCGGTTACCAGTTCGCCAAACGCCAGCAACCTCGCTGGAGCGGTTGCTAATACCACAAACGCATCACCGGGGACGGGGCTCAGTAGCGGTTCAACAATTGGTGCCGCTGTCAATACGCTCACCAATTCAGGTCTGGCTGGGTTTAATCGCGTGCATGCAGAACCCTATTCCTCCAACCTGACTATTGGGCTTGAGCAACTAGACCTGATAACAAACACTGTTCTGAGCCATGCTGACTGCCGCAAATATCGAGCAGTTGGTTTCAACAATCAAAACAGACCCGTTGCATCAGGTGGCATCGACACGGACCGCAGCCCTAGTGGCGCAATCGACTGCTCTGATCGGCGCTGGTGGATCGACACGGCCTATGTGAGCGGGGACGTTGATGGAAGAAACGGCCTCGGGACATTCGACTATTCACTCGGCACTATTTTGGTTGGTGCTGATGTCTTCAGTTCGGAAAGAGGGGTCTTTGGCGTTTACGCAGGATTTGGGACGTCCTCCATGGATGAGCACGATCAAGTCGATCAGGACTTTTCGACAGACAGTTATCACGCGGGCGTCTACGGGCGTACGACAACCGGAACGTGGGAGTTCTCCGGGCTGATCGGTTACATGTTCGGTGAAACCGACGCCAAGCGAAACAACCCTTCTGTTGATGGCTTTACGGGAGGCGAGGCTAAATCGGATTTGGACCAAGAGGGAATCCACGCCGGTATCCAGGCACGGAAGTTGTTTAACCTGGACAGCGGTGCAAGGGTTTCTACGGTTTTTGGATTGAACTACGGGCGTATTCAACAAGGTTCAGGCACAGAGACTGGCGGTGGTGACTTCAACTACTCAATTGAAAAAGCGGATGCAGAGTCTCTGGTCGCGTCCATTGGAGTTGACTACCAACGGGACTTCTTGACAGAGAATGGTGTGCTAACCCCAATTGCCTTTGCTCGTTATGAGTATGACTTCTTTGCCAACAAGGATAGTGAGCACGATATCACTGTAACGAGCCCGATATTTGGCACTTTCACACAAGTCGGACAAAACCGAGGGGCAAATGGTTTCGTGCTTGGTCTGGGGCTAGGGTATCAGATATCTGATCTGGCCAGACTAACGGCAGGATATGGCTATTCAGTTCGCTCCAACGGCCAAGAGCATGGCCTCGGTGCAAACTTAAGTGTTCGGTTCTGATTAGGGCGGACCAACGAAGAGGAGTGGTAAGCTAGCTGCAACAACTTGCGGAAGCTATCGTGGCAATGTGAGCGTCATTCTCTAGCGACTAAAATTTGGGGATATTAAAAACATAAAGCCGCGATTTCTTGGCGTCGTCTGTCAGGATGTAGAGAAGCCCTTTGGTCTCATCGAGAGCGATACCTTCGGGATGTTTAACTTCCTTTTGTTTGCCATCTTCTGTGAACGTCAAACTGATGGATTTTATGGACTTGGACTCTGGATTATAGACGAAAATTTGACGGCCTTTGTCACTTACAATCCAAAGAGAACGTGAAGACGGGGACCATGCCAGGCCGCTCAAATCCAGTTCATCATTATCTACAACCTCGGAGATAAAACCTGCATCGCGGGCTAAAGGAATCATCTCAATAATTTCATCTAGCTCTGGTGATACGACCATTAACAACCTTGGTTGTCCCTCAATGCCAATGAAGACCCGCCCGGATTCCGGGTCGACGGCGATGCCCTCAGGTCCCTTGTTCAAAGGGTTACCGACGAGCAATTCAGCGGCGTCCGAGTAGCCTTTGAGAGATGTTAGAGGGATTGTAGTTAGTTGAATGGGGTCAGTCGGGTGAACGACTAGAATTGATCGATCGGTTTCCTGAAGTACTAAAACAGACCCATCTTTTCGTGATGCGACGCCCTCCAGATCTGATCCCGCCAATGAAGGCAGCTTGAATGAGTTTCCTAATGCCCCATCGATTCCAAGTAGGTGCAGTTTAGGTTCAGCGTCGCTTACTGACCATAAGAAGCCTTCCGCGTTGGACAGAGACAATCCGGAAGGCTCCGAGAAGCCTTCCGATTTATCCGCCACCTTGAAGGAGTCGATGAGAGTCAAACCGGGACTCTCGGCGTGGGCGAGCTCGATCCATGCCAGAAATGCAACAGTAGCGCTTGCAAAAGAAGCGAGTTCTCCAAGCTTGGGTAAGCACCGTGAAAACCCAAGTTTCGACCGAAGCAGCTTGTGTTCTGACATTGGATTTTCTCGCGCTTGGACCATATCCTTGTATCAGCGTTCGTATCACAGTCCGGACGCGATGTCCGAAGAATGCACGGTAATCTCTTTACCTGATCCCGCCTGTTGCGATTGAATTGAATAGGGCGCGATGTGCCTTTGGTGAAGCGTAAGCCTTTGGCGTGAGCAGGAAGGAAGACAAGTTGAATACGACCCTCACATTTGTGACCGTGTTGTTGATGCTGCTGTTGCCAGGTGCTGCGGTGTCACAAGTCGACCCTGCGACGATGCTGGCCGGGGCTTCGGGGTCGGAAATCGTTATCGAACGCCGGTGGACGCAGTTTCGTGGCAAACAGGAACTGTATTTCTTTGCTCTCGATGTGATCGTAACGATCATTCTGGCTGGCTTGATCGTCTATCATCCGGTGAGACGTAAAGCCCGTAGAAGTGTCAGCGATATCGTCATGCCGCGACTGTTCTTCCTTTATGCGCTTGTCGGCATGGCGGTTGGGTTTCTGGTCGTACAGCACGGATCGATGATCGGGTTCGTGATTTTTGGAATAGGAGCTCTGTTAAGATTCCGATCAAATATGGATGACCCGGTCGACACGGTGGAAATGATTATAGTCACCGTGCTTGGGCTGGCGGTAGGGCTGGGCTTACCCTTGATGGCCACACTGGTGGCGGTTGTATGTTGGTGTTTCATTTGGCTCGGTGGGCGAAACAAGGGCGTGGAAATTTCGCTCAAGGCTTCAAACGAAGAGCACTCATTGAAAGTCAGCGGGGACATTGAAGCCATGGCCGCAGACGCTGGCTGGAAGTTGGTCCGAAAACACCACGTTCCCGGCAAATCTCGCGTTTCATTGCTTTTCATTACTTCGGGAGGACTTTCAGAAGCTCGGATCGAAGAGATGATAAACGATCTGGTCCCTGAAAAAGTTGAGCTGAAACTCAACCTCTAATCATTTCACAAGGTCTAAGCGTTTCAACACCGCATTCGGGGATCTGATCTCTTTCGGGAGCGACTTGAAGTTTACTGACCTTTCGAAATCAGGCCCTCGATATACTGCTATCCCAAACTCTCCGTTTGGTTGGAACGTAAAATGAGTGAAGCTGTGAGGTGATTTGGCATTGTCACCAATAAGCCGTCGCGGGCCACCTCCTAAACAAGCTTGGGAAACATAAGCCACACCGTCTTTCCAGCCTGGGTAGAAGGCATGATGGTGGCCTGACAGATGCAGAACGACACCGCTTTCCAGGTAGATCTTCTCAAGTGTAGGGTCACCGATGATTTCTCGTTCGCGCTGGATCGCGAACGGCCAAAGTGGGAGGTGGCTGAAAGTAACAATAGGGTCTCCGTCTGCACCCAATTCCTGTAGCCGGTCCTGCTGGTCGCCGGATAGGGGACCTAGGGTCGTTGCATCCAGAGACGCAAACGTAATGCCCTGCATCTCAAATGCGTAGAAGAACGGGTAGTCATCTGAAACCAGGAAATCGACGCCTGGTTTTCTCGGCGTCCATTCCTCTGCGTATATTTTTCTTTCACGCTCGAACCCACGATAGGCGGAGGCATCGTGGTTTCCAGGCGTGACCGCAAATGGAATGCCGGCGGCCTCTAAAGGATCTGATACGGCCTCGTGAAACGCCTTCCACATCTCCCTGACCTGTTTGTCGGACAAGTTGGGAATGCGCTGTCCCGCAACCATATCTCCGGTCGAAATAACCAAATCGGGATCAATCTCGATTATGCGCTCAATCGCTTTGTCGACGCGGGCATCGTATCTTACCGAACCATAGCTTCCATTCAGATCCGATATGACGATGACATCCAATGCCGCCGCTTTGCTGGCGAGCAGAGCGGTCCAAATGAACGCCGCAAAAAGGGTGGAAAGCTTACGGGGCATTACAGTCCACAGCCTCTACCTCGGTGTCGTTTCTCAAAAAGAATGCGACAGGATCCAAGTCGAACATCAAATCACCATTAGAACAATTGTCCCAGAGAATGGACGTTGCCAGCTCGGTGTTTTTCACAACTTGGGCAATCTGCCTATCTGACAACCCAAGGCTCCGCGACAACCAGCCGTAGACGAGACCTTGAGATTGAAGATCACTATTCAAAGCAACCAAGCGCCGATACGTGCTTGGAGAGAAGTGGCGAATTTTCTCCAGCATTTGGGTAGATTTCGCGAAGTTGGCATACTCGACACGCCCACCAGCATCGTTGTCGTTTAGATTGCTGCGACGGATCAATAACGCGTCGGCGGGAACGTCTCCATCGTTTGGCTCATGGTTCTTGGCTTTCTTATGCTTCAGCTTTCCGTCTTCGACCCAATACCAATAGGGTGTAAAGTCTATGTTTCCTACGCGGTCCTGCTGGCTAAAGATGAAATCGAGGAGAACAATCTCGGTAAGTTCTTGCATCCAAAATGCCATCTGTTGGTCGCTGACATCGGGGCCGAGATCCTTGTTGATCATCCGGTCTTTTCTGCCTTCTCTGACGCCCTCTGCAATGGCCTCTGACAAGGGTTTCGAAGAACGCAAAGCCAAGAAAGCGGGGGTTTCCTGAAAGTCACGGTTTTGGCCTTTCCCCCAACCAGACTTGCGAGTGCCGTTGATTTCCGAACCGTATCGATGCCCAGGACTATCAAGCAGTACACCGTAAATCTGCGTTCGATCTGCGGTGAATAGATCATCGGTCGGTTGGTATGAGTTCGGATCGGCGTCCGCAGCTGCAAAGACCCGCCAGCCTTCATGGTTCATGCGCCCGCCATGAGAGCCACCAGAAATCGCAAGGCCAGGCTCTGCAACCTCGGAAAAATGCGCCTGGGCGTCAATGCTTCGCCAAACGGCGACTGGAACTTTTACAGTCGTGTCGAAATATCTGGAGAAATGATAGTAAAGCAGCGACGAGGTGGAAAAGGTTCCACTGGTGCCCTTTTGGTTCATGGTGGATTTGAATTTGGCCACCCTGTCCTTGGCCAGATCTTTTGCTGCCTTCCCCTCTTTGCAAGCGTTTCTCTCGAATTCAGAACGGTTCCCCACGTAAAGTCCTTCCGAGATATCGTAGACTGCCATTCCTGGGCTGGTGCTCCATGTTTTTGGGCAAATAGCAATTTCGGAGGCATAGAAATTGATCTCGCAATAGGCAGTTTCTTCCTCAAGATCGCTGTTCTTGTACACGCCCGTTGGGACTTTTTCGATCCGAATACAGCGTTCAGTAACGCCGTTGGGACTATCAAAGGTCGTGGCTTCACCGAGAACATCGTCGTTCGCCCACAAGACAGTGGGTGCAATGAGAGCAAGTGACCCCAGAAGATTGAACTTCATTTGGATAGTCCTCCCGGTATCATTTAGGGCAAATCGCTGCCTGTTGTTCGGTGGAGATTTTCAACTTTGGGTCGACACTGAAGTTGGAGAATTTTGTGTCAATCCACTGGTCGCACCCGCCTGAACAAGGCGCCCCGTTTCGGGCATCATTCCAATATTCCTTGGCCCTTTCTTCCGTCCATCCGCAAAACTGAACAAGCGCCATTGCCGACAATGCACCAGAGGAATGAACGCCCCACATGCAGTGCACCAGGACAGGACCCTTTCCAGGGTCCTCAATCACCTCGTGTATGGCGGCCATGACAGTGCCGGGTCGGGACGATCTGGCGCTCTGATAGTCAAAGGATCCGTTTCCGCAACTGGTGCGGCCGTATTCGGTGTTCTTGCCGAAGTCCGCATAAAACCCGGCCGAAAACCCTTCATCGCACAGTGTTTCACGCTGAGCGTTGCTCAAGCCCGTTCGACCCTTGTCGCCGCCCTTGAAGCCAGAGCGATACAAAACTCCGCTTAGGACTGGGCGAAAGAAAGCGACGCCATCGACGCCTCCGTCGCTGCCCTTTGAGAGCATCTGGCTGTTGCTTGGGCCACCGTTTCGACTGGTGACGTCAGAATTCGCCGCAGTTGCCAGAACACCGATGAATATGAGGGACGTCAAAAACCGCATGCCAGTTCCTTTCTATTCCTAAGCGCTATATGCTCAAACTCTTCCCACTTGGTAATCTATTGGAGCGGCTCATTCTCAGCAGCCGTATCAAGTGCGCGATAGACTTTCCGAACTGAAGCTTTAGATTGGCCACACCAGATTGATGATAAAGACGACCACGAAGTAGGCCAGAAATACTTTCCAGTTCAATTGGTCTTTGTTTTCTTCGTTTATCACGCCGGCCAATTTCAAGGCCAGGTTTGTTACAATTAGAGCGACGATGGTAACCGCCGCATGTGCCAAGTCGAAATGCAAACTGAAGCTCCCTTTTGCAGATGTTTGATTGATGAAAAATGTGTCAGCAGTCACTTGATGGCAGCATAGTTACATCTGAGTACCTTCCCTCAGATGTCGTGATCCGAGCACATGCACCAGTATCTCTGTTAAACCAGTACGAGGTCAGCCCTTCGCTGCGGATGAGTTCAAATCCGAGACTTTGGATGCCCATTTCAGCTTGGCCCGCTCTTGCCCCTTCAAATGACGAAAGATCGCTAGAGCTGCCCACAGTTGGTGCACTTGCATCCACTGATCCAACACTGTCGTCGCATGCTGCAAGCGCAGTAATACACGCCGTGCCGATCACCAATAGGACCTTGGGTTTCATCTGTTTTTCCCTCGCTTGTTTGGACTTGCGTTCCAGGGTTTCTGATTGATCACCTATTCAATTCCGAAAATGACGTTGTAGTCGACAGAAGAGTTGCTGCGATTGATAACCTCCACAACATGATCACCGGATTGCCAAAGCTGTCCTCGATACTCTTTGTCCGCCGACATCAATCCTAACAATTCAGATCCATCAGGGTTACGAATAACATAGTCCAAGGAGCCATTTCGCGGCGCAACTTGGACGTAAAGAAACTGTTCGTTCTTTGCACCGAGAACATATTGCTGCGACGCTCCGGGCGCGAGTTCACCAACTAGTTCGGCGCCGGTGGAATCAGCATCGAATTTGACACGTTGGCTACCGGTAGAACCGGCGGCGCCTGCCACTGCTCCACCGCCATCATCCATCGCTTCGACAACCGACATCTCGCCGATGCTTCCATCCTTGTAAGCGATGCAGCGCCAAAGTGTTCCACCTGCATCACGCAGCATAACGAGCGTACCAGCTTCCGAGAACTGAGAGCTTTCAATCGTTCCGGATTGACCGTCTGGTCCACCAACCAGCCGCAAATGGTCGATACACGCGTCGTCGGCTTCTGACATTGCAAAAGCAGCTGTGCTCGCGATTGCGAACATGGGTGTGAGGAGTTTGAGTAAAACGAGTTTCATCAGATGGTTCCCTGTTGGCTTGTCCTTGAAGTTTTGTTCCGTACAAAGCGGAACCTCACTTTGCTTCTCGTAACTTTGACAGAAATTCATCGCATGCCTGTGCGCTGCCGACGATCTCATCTGTCGTTTCAATTCCTTGCAGAGATGCCATCTCGGAATTTACGCGATTGAGGATTTGATCCGCTTGCTCGGCGGTGATCAGGTTCTCGGCTTGTGCTCCTTTCAATGTGGTGCAAACACCGGCGGACAAGCCTGTCGCAACGCCGACCCCCATTGCGGCCCCGCCACCCAAGGTCATCGCTCCAACCACGCCGAGGACGAGCCCGATCACAATTCCCAAGATTACTTTTCCCATGTTTTCCTCCTTTTGGGTGAGACAGAGCTCCGCCTTCACTTCTGGCGCAAACTGCGTACCCATCTGCAAATCAAGACCAGCGCTAACAGGTTGAGCACCGGTACAATCGCCGCAAACCACGGTTTGGCTGACTCTGAGACCAAATCCACTAGAATTATCCAAGGCAATCCCAACGGCAAAAGGAACACCCCGGACAAGGGATCTCGTTCCTGTCCCAACCAGCCAAATGTGCCGGTCAAGAATGCAATCAACGCCAACAGGTACAGGATCGAGAATACGATGATGGTGGTTCTACAAACCAAGTCGAGCCTCAGCAGATCAAGCCAGTGCTGCGCAGCCATTATTGGCCACGCATCAGACTGCTCACAATGCGCCTTCGTCGCCCAGGAACTCGATACCAGCCGTCGCGCCATCACTGTAGGCAATACAATTCCACGGAGCCCGATCCTCTCCAACGCCGACGGTGACCTGTGTTCCAGCTTCGCTGAATGCGGATGAGAGCACCACGACTTGCGAATTGTTCGTTGTTTTGGCCACATCTCGCAAACACGCCTGCTGAGCGGGTGTGAGTTCGGCGGGCGCACTGGATGTACCCGTGTCCTCACAGGCCGCAAGCAGTGTGAAACAAGTTGCGCCCGCAATCATCACTATCTTGTTGGTCATTTTCTTCTCCCTCTGAGTCTGTTGAAATTAACGAAGTTGGATACGCTTGTTTGAGGATCTCGCGTTTGGGCAGCCGACAGAACATACCTCGATCCTGTGACGACCTTTTCCAAAACTTGCTGGGGGGGGGCTTGGCGGGCAGATCACTATTACGTTGACTGCCAAGACCTCCAACAACGTGGGATGGCCGAATGACGTCACTAGCAAATGCTAGAGCAAACTCTGGAAAGAGGGCGAGTACGTTAAGTCTAAGCATCGCGCCCTCCCAACGACTGATCCGTGTAAAATGCCTTCCGACCGCCAGCACTCACACCAGCAGTCGGAAGGGCCCGACAAATCGGGCGACAGCGACAACAACGGAGGTAAAATGAAAGCTGTGTCGAATTCGCATGTTTGAATCTATTTTCTAATAAATCAATGTTTTTTCCGCGCGTAAAATTCATTACGCTCTCGTGCGATAGGCTTCTGCTTTCAAACAAAGGTAAGAAGGAGCATCCGTAGGGGCGAGTTCGCTCTCCTAAGCGGCGCAGCGTTTAAGGCCGCACAGAAGTTAAGAATGGAGTGAAATATGGGATTTAGCGAAGCCGTTAAAACGTGTTTCTCGAAATACTTTCAGTTCTCCGGTCGGGCTTTACGCTCAGAATACTGGTGGTTCTTCTTGTTCGTGGTTCTCGCGAGCGCTGCTTTAGCTGTGCTGGATACGATCATATTCGGGACCAACCCCGAAACAGGGCAGGGATCTCGGGTTCTGTCCTCTGTTTTCCAACTGGCTGTTCTCATACCCATGCTGGCCGCCGGTTGGCGGAGGCTGCATGATACAGGACGACCTGGCTGGTATTTGCTGCTGCCGATGGCGCTCAGCATTACAACGCTTTTTGTTATGCTGGGCGGCGTGGCGTTCTTCTCGGTATTGGAGCAAGGGACGGAAAACCCCGATGCATTACGAGGACCCGCGGCAGTCCTGGGCGTGACCGGTATTGTTGTTGTCTCAATTCTTCAATTCATTCTGTCCATCCTGATGATCTGGTGGCTGACGCGACCTTCCCAAGAAGGCGCAAACGAATACGGCGCACTTGTTTCCTAACCTTGTTGCCCGGGTAACGGACCGGAAACTTTGGCTGAATGACAGTACGAACCACACCCCTGGAGAGAGAAAATGAGGTTCAAAACGATTTCCATTGGAATGCTACTGATGGCTATGGCGACCACAGCATCAGCGGAGTGGTCGTTCAACTCCGGGCCTAATCCCAATGCATTTATTCAGACCGGAAACATGACGCTGGAGCTTCAGTGTGACCGTATCCGCTTTGCTCCGGCTGGATATGAGGACAGCCAGGACATTGTACAGAAGCAAGGGCTTTCCATTCGGTTTTTAAAGAATGGCACCACCGAAGTTGGGGCATTTCAGGTTGGCGCAGAAAACGCGGCTTTGCAGATCGTCGACAATTATCCTGTCGAGGTCAGTTTCAATAGTCAGCAGGATTATGGTTTTGTACTGGACCAGCTCGCGGCCAATGCATCCGTTAACCTGTCCATGATTAATCAAGATGTCAGCTACGGAATCTTTGACTTGAAAGGTTCCAGCGCGGCAATTCGGTCCCTTCGTTCCGCCTGCGATTCAGGAGCTAGCCAAGGGGCCTCCTACGAACCCCCAGAAGGCATCGTCTATTGTGGTGGCGGAGCGGTAGAGCGTGTCATCGAACCGGTAATTTTGGACAACCCGGACGGAGAATGGGACGCGCGAGTAACGGTCAACGGCGCGTCGATCAGAGCCATGACGGCCTATAGTTACTTCGGAAACTATGAGCCGCCGGCCGGATTTGTCGTCGCCCTGCTTGGGGAAGACATGTCCGAGTTTCTGATTTTTAGCGAAGGCTCGTCAAACTGGCTGGAATACGGGGACTACAGGTATGATCAATGCAACTGAAGCCACCTTTCAACCGGCTTCCCAATTGGCAAACTACTTGAAACGTTTGGTATCTGCGATCCTGCTTGGTTCGGGCCTGGTTTGGACCTCACCAGTTGTCGCGGCTGACGTTTCGCAACTTCCAACCGGTTTGCGAGCAAAGGTTGATCTGGCGGCACGAGCCTGCGCGGAGTTCAACAACGGTCAGTTTGGCTTAGATTGGGGCGCGGTCGAAAGGGTCGATCTCAACGGAGATCTACAACGCGACTGGGTTTTGAATGAGTCTGGTTTTGCGTGTTCGAGCGCCGCATCTCTTTACTGCGGAACTGGCGGATGCATGTCGCACTTTTGGGTTAGCGAAGAGGTGCACTCCTTGCTCAACCAGGGCTGGACGGTCGTTGATTTTGGGCGTCGACGCGTTGTCGTAGCGGATATTCATGGATCCAATTGCGACGGAATAAACCCAACGCCATGCGTCAGCGCTAGTGTTTGGGATGGCGAAGCCGACACTTGGCGCTCATCTGCTGGCGATTGGGAGTAAGCTGCATTTGGGCACCGCAGATAAGCCTGACGGCCTGTTTATTCGATGAGTTCTCTGTGGCACGCAATGAGGTCATTGGCCATGGATCTACCGAACCAATCTCTGGTTTGTGAGTGATCAACATCAACGCATTGGACAAAGCCACCAGTCACTCTGTCCAGTGTTGGAAACTAGTACCGAGCGTGGGCTCTCTTTTCGACGATCACGATCCTCTTCGTCTGACACTCCCGCAAAAAGACAAACAGTCCTGATCCCAAGATTAGCGTGACACCAAGCGGGATGGGAAGGTTCTGTATTTCTACCGACCTAAATTCCTTTCTCTGGTCACAATACGGACTGACCATTCCAAAAATTTCCTACCGCCACCTTGATTTTCTGGATCAATCATTCCAAATCATGCGCATGAGCAAAAAAACTCTACCCAATGGCGACATCAAATCATCCGCAGGTCCAGGCAGACCTCGTGCCTTTGACGAAGCTGAGGCTTTGGAAAAAGCCTTGTGCGTATTTTGGCACAAGGGCTACGAGACCGCGTCCGTGGACGATTTGACCAAGGCCATGGGTTTGAGCCGGTCCAGCTTCTATGGAACGTTCGTCAACAAGCAGACTTTATTTCACAAAGCTCTCAGGCACTATTCAAGGCGTGGTTTGAAAAATCTGCGTGACGTTGCAGATGCGAGCGGAAATGACCCCGTTGGTGCGATAATGGAAGCTTTGGCGAACCCGCAAGGTGGTCGTGACGGCTGCATGCTGATCAATTGCCTTACGGAGCTTGCTCCTCATGATGATGAAGTGGCGGCTCTCGGGCGACAGCATTTGGAGAGTATTGACGAGATTATTGCGAGAGCGCTTGAGCCTTCAGATCCGGGTGTGGCTCTCGGCAAGGCGCGCGCCTATGCCTCCCTTGCAATTGGCACGCTAGCCTTGCGCAAGGCGGGCGTTCCCGATGAGCAGATATCGCAAACCCTGAAACAAGCCCGGTTGGTGATTTCGCCATAAGGCCCCCCGCCACCATAAGGAAATGAAACCTAACACAAACTCAAACAAGAGACAGTGATCCTATTATTGGACTAATCGGTCCAATAATATCTGAACGAAGTTTACCAAAGAAGGAAGCAGCAATGGCTGATGAAAAACTGTTCTCCGGCATCAAAGCTGGTGCAATCGAGCTGAAAAACCGCATTGTCATGGCGCCATTGACCCGCAACCGGGCAAGAGCCGAGGATGACAGTGTCCATGAATTGCAGGCCAAGTACTACGCTCAGCGGGCGGGTGCAGGTCTGATCATAACGGAGGCTTCGCAAATCTCGCCCCAAGGCAAGGGCTATGCCTGGACGCCCGGCATTTATTCCGAAGCGCAGATCGACGGCTGGAAAAAAGTGACTGAGGCCGTCCATGCCAAGGACGGGAAGATTGTAATCCAGCTTTGGCATGTGGGCCGGATTTCGCATTACAGTTTGCAGCAGGATGGTGGCGCCCCTGTGGCACCATCCGCAATTGGAGCCAAGGCCAAGACGTTTGATGGTGAGCAGTTTGTTGAAACATCTGAACCGCGGGCTCTGGCCATCGAAGAAATTGCTGGCATCGTTGCGGACTACCGGAGGGCTGCGGAAAACGCCAAAGAGGCCGGTTTCGACGGTGTCGAGGTCCACGCAGCCAACGGATACCTTATCGATCAATTCCTGCGGGACGAATCCAACAAGCGTGAAGACGAATACGGCGGTCCTGTCGAGAATAGAGCGCGGTTCCTGAAAGAGGTCATGGACGTGGTTGTCGATGTCTGGGGCGCCAACCGCGTTGGTGTCCGCCTCAGCCCATTCTCGGACGCCAACAACATCTCCGACAGCAACCCACAGGCGACATTCACCCATGCGGTCAAATTGCTGAATGGCTATGGGCTGGCCTATCTCCATCTCGTGGAGGGACAGACCGGCGGCCCGCGCGATATTCCGGAAGGTGGCGATCTGAAGGCGCTCTATGAATTGTTTGACGGTGCGAAAATCGGCAACAACGCTTATGACCGCGAAATGGCGGTTGAAGCGGTTGAAACCGGAGCCGTCGATCTGGTGGCCTTTGGTCGGCCGTTTATTTCCAACCCGGATCTTGTCAACCGGCTGGAGAAAGACGCCGCGCTGAATGAGCTCGATCCAACCACTCTCTACGGCGGCACTGAAAAAGGGTACACCGATTACCCGGCACTGGAAGAGGAAGCGGTTGCCGCAGAGTGATACATCGCTCTTAACTCCGTAGTGACAAACAAAACCAAGCAAAGTGAGCGCGTCGGTTTGAACGCGCTCACCTAGCAGTTACGGAAATGCCCATTCTTGAAGCGAGGATCTATCACTAGCCTGCGAATTAACTGCTTCCCTATGATCAGGGTTGAATATTTCCAATCAGAATGCACTCTTGATTGAAAGGCGCCCGGTTTTAGTTGAAGAAGATGTGCGGTGACTACTTTCAATTTAGCGCGTTTCTTGAACCGCGCAAACTTATGGGCAAATCGTGCAAACTTATGCGCAAATGCCGCGCAAAATTATGGGCGAACACAGCCGAATTTCCTGAATGAAATCAACGATAGTAATGCATCGTTATGAGAACACCTACATCATGTGTAGGTTTGCGAATAACACTTCGCGCACCCCATAAGTTTGCGTAGTTTGCCCATTGTATTGCGCGGCACGATTGTCTGCCTTAACGATGAATTCAATCAGTTTTTGGCTTAGTCGTTGCGGTTATGGTCCTTTGCGTTGCTCGATCACGCAAAGGGCCTTCCTAAGGAACCTTGGGTTCCATGCGGCCTTTTTGCTTGGATTCTCGCGAACGTCTGCGACGCGCAGAATGCGGGCTTTGCAAATCTGCAAAGCCCATCCTCAATCGACAGACGGCGTGGTCTGGCTCTATCACCGATTTTATCAACGCCGTGTGATTTAAAAGCGGAATTATATGAATAGAATTTGACGCTCGTTTCTAGGCAATAGGCGCGATACGTTTCGTCAGTATCTACTCAGCGTCTCCAGTATTATGTTCCGCGTATTGACGTCGTTGTGGAAAATCCTGCCGGCGAGAAACTCGGATGGAAACTCAGGCCATGTCCTGCGCATTTCAGTGACGAGCCGTCGTGCTTCTTCTGAATTTCCCAACTGATCATACGCAACGGCTTGGAATAAGAGCGAAGGCGCACTGACTGGCGCTCCGGCAGCTGGCGCTCCCTGAAAGGCTTCAACAACACTTTCGTAGTTCCCGAGCATTAGTTGTGAAACGCCCCAGATGTTTCTCGCACCAAACCTACCAGATCCTGATTTGGGTCTCTCTGGGTTGCTAACCTCGGCAGCAAGTTCCGGGGCGTTAGCCAAGATGGCGGTCATACCTGCAACGTCGAGAATATGGCCATCCTTCGGCGCCAGTTCGACGGACATTCTAGCGTATTTCAATGCCTCGTTTGGCTGGTTTTTGACAGCCAGCACCCAACCATTTGCGCCGTTTGCCCACGCATCAGAGGGGGACAATTCAAGCGCTTTTCCAGACATTTTCGAGGCTTGATTGAAGAGATCATCCCTTTGTGCTTCATCCGGCGACAACACCGCCAGGATCGCCAAGACCTGCGCTGATCCGGCATAGCCGTCGGACAGACCCGGGTCGAGTTCCCTGGCGTACTGGAACATTCCCAGCGCTATTTGCTGACGCTTGACATCAAAAACGGGGAAAAACATGCCGCGGGCTTGATCCGCAAGGTTGACCGCCTGGAGTCGTGTCAATGATTGTTCACCAAGCGCCACACGTTCTGCTTGTTCGATGGATCGAGTTGTTGGCACAACCTCCCTGCTATCCTGGCTCATCCAGATGCCAAGCACAGCGACCAATGCAAGAACACCCAGTCCTGCATGCAGCAGTTGCCGCGAACGCCAACGGCCTACTGGATTGTCGCTCTTCAGCTCACTTGATGTGCGGTCTTCGATTGTAGGTTCGAATGAAAACCGCGGCTTGTATCCGCCGGGGTCAACAAAAATGCGAACTCCATTGCCGTCCCAGTGATCTTCGTAGAACTGATGCAAAAGACGACGCAGCCGCCTTGCCTCAACGCGAACCAGGTTTTGACCACCAGTACCATCTATGCGCCGCCCATAGACCTCAACAGCGATAGCTTTGCCTCTAATCTGATTGCTTCGACCAGATAGAGCTTCCTCGACTATATAGGTGAGAAATTGCGTGAGTCGTGGTGAAGCTTGAAACCCGTCGCTTGATACGATTCGGCTCAGAGCTTCCCGAATGAGTTCCGGAGAAGGCTGCCCAACATGTTGATTTATTGTTAAATCGTTGGATTTGTTCAATGTCAACTCACCCCCAACTCACGGTGACTCACTTGGCCTTTGCGGTCAACCGCACTCATCTTGATTTGAGAATAGATAGTGGGTGTCGGGACTTTTCCAGTGACGGTCGACCTGATTGAAGAAATTCCAGAACTTTCTGATGTGCTGTCGGGGCGTATCGGAACGGATGCGCTACTCGGCGAGGTCATCGAAGACCTGAAGAAAGCATCTGCGTTTTCGAAAGACGCATCGATCTCGGCCTTAGAGCGCGCCGAATGGGCCCACATCAAATCTGAACTCATCAACGAGCTTCGCCGGATGTTGAAGCGCAACCTTTGAGATACTTCCAACTGAGGACCAATCCATGACCAAGGAAGACAATAGAAAAGACCAGGACGACAAACAGGTTCGGGCATCAGATCAAATTGAAGACCCGTCGCGGCGGAGTGTTCTTAAGGGCTTGGCAACTGGAGCGGCTACGACAGGGGCAGCTGGGTTTGCGGCAGGAAGTGCCGAGGCCCACGAAGGAGGCGGTCCACTGGGAGAAACACTCAAGAACCCATATGGTGGTCGACCCGCAGGCGGCATCTCTTTGCCAGAGTACTTCCGTCCTACGAAGTACATGACTGGTTCAAATGCGAACTATTTTCCGCTTAGTGAGGAGTTGGGGCCAGATGAGATGCGCATCTCATTCTGCGGCTCAACACCATATCCGCCGCGCGAAGATCAGGCGGGTACTTGTATCATGGTGGAGTTGGGGAATGGAAAACGGTTCTTCTTCGACTTTGGGTCCGGTTGTGTCCGCAACATCATTGCGATGCAAGTGCCTGGGCAGTTGATCAACGATATCTTCATCTCTCATTTGCATGTCGATCACTACGCCGACATTCCTTATATCTATCCGTTCCGGGCTTGGTCTGGAGGGTATACACCATTGCGCATCCATGGTCCCTCTGGTCGGACACCCGAACTTGGCACAGCTGGAATGGTCAAAGGCATGCAACAGATGCTCAAATGGCATCTGGAGGCCTTTGATGTGTTCCCGATTGGGGACGGCTATGAGATCGAGGTCAACGAGTTCGATTTCCGCCAAGAAGGTGGCATCGTTTATGACCAAGACGGTGTGACTGTTCGGTCCTGGCCGCGCAGTCATGCCAAGGACGGCGCAGTTGGTTATCGGCTTGATTGGAACGGTCTGAGCTTTGTATGGACCGGCGATGGACGCCCGGATGAGCTTTCACGGAAATACGGCGAAGGCGTTGATGTCTTTGTAACCGAAATGTCGGGGCAGGATATTGGTCAGTTGATGACTTACAAATACGGTATCCCACAGGATCTCTTTAATTACACTATCGATACGCATCACACCTCCCACTATGCCGTGGGTAAGCTCTTTGCTGACACAAGGCCGCGTTTGGGAATGGTGACACACTATACCCAGGACGAAGACATTGACGCTGAAATGCTGGCTGGTATTCGCGCCCACTACGACGGTTTGTTCCAATGGGGTCTCGATGTAGCCGTTGTGAACGTGACCAAGGATGCAATCTGGTACAGGAAAGCTGCATTGCCCGGAAAATCCGGTACTGTGCCACCATTTCGTGAACTGGCTGCGGCAGCCGAGGCCGGGCGTATTGAGCTTCCGGATGAAATCACATTACCGAATCCGAGGCTCACCCGCGCAGATCAGCAAGACCAGAAGTACCGCGATATGGAGATCGATCCACGCGAATACTACCCAACTGACGTTTTCCGAGCACCCGGCGGAGATTGGCCGCAGAACTTTACCATCAAAGTTTCTGATATAATCGGCTCGCGCGATGAAGACTGAGAGGAGATCGAGCAATGATTGAATTTGGTTCGACTTCTGCGATCCCCGTAACGATCCTTACCGGCTTTCTTGGAGCCGGTAAGACTACACTTTTGAACCGGATCCTAACAGGCAATCACGGGTTGCGGGTTGCGGTTCTTGTAAATGACTTTGGATCCATAAACGTCGATGCAGACTTGGTGGTCGGCCTCGAAGATGACGTCATGAGCCTCGCGAATGGCTGCGTTTGCTGCTCGATCCGAGATGACCTGATCGAAACGGTGGAAGCCGTTCTCGCCCGGCCTGAGAAACCGGAATACATCGTCCTTGAAGCAAGCGGAGTGTCGGATCCATCGTCAATCGCGATGACGTTTACGGATCAACGGTTCCGGGACATGATCCGCTTGGACAGCCTTATGTGTCTTGTCGATGCGGAACAGCTATTCGCTGCGCCAGAACAAATGGAACTGAAGCTTCGTCAAATTGCGTTCTCGGACATGGTCATTTTGAACAAGGTTGATCTTGTCGACAGGGCCACAGTTCAGAAGGTGCACGACTGGCTTGGCTCTCGCTTCCGTCGCTATCGTCTTGTCGAAGCTGTAAACGCAGACGTCCCTCTGGACATACTTCTTTCAGTCGGTCGCTTTGCCGCCGAACAGCTACAAACAGAAATACCCGATCATCATGAACATGGCCCCGACTGCGGTTGCCGCCACGCTGATCATTCAGACAGCTTTTCAACAACTATGATGAAAGCTGAACACCCCATAAGCCTATCCTCTCTCCGCAGCGCTATTCGGAAGCTTCCCGGTGATGTCTATCGTCTCAAGGGTTTTGTCTTCAGTGAGGAGGATCCGGATCATCGCATTCTTGTTCAGGTCGTTGGAAAACGTATGGACATCGCACGGGATGGAATATGGGGTGACCGCAAACCCGAAACAAGGCTTGTCGCGATAGGCGCACCGGGGGCCCTCTCCGAGGATGTGCTTTCGGATACGCTTATGGAGACAGTCTGAAAGCCATGTTCGATCAAGTATTTTGGCTATAAGTCAACCGTGCTGGATAATTTCATCCAGTTCGGCGGCGGCGGACTGTGAGTGGGCCATTGACGTCATTGCCAACCTGGCGATCTCAAGTGCAAGCCACCCATGAGAAAACGGCCAGCTAAGAGGAGACCGCCTATGAACCTCAGGTTGCTACGCTGCTCCATACTTGCCGGGATTGGTGCCGTTTCTGGTACTGCGTGGGCAGAGTCCCAGGAAGAAGAACTAGCAAAGCAACTTGCTAACCCCGTGGCCGCTCTCATTAGTGTACCATTCCAGCTGAACTATGATCAGAATTTGGGTGCCGACAGAAATGGTTCGCATTGGATATTAAACGTACAACCGGTTGTTCCCTTTGATCTTTCGGATGATTGGAACCTCATATCCCGAACAATTCTTCCAATTGCGTCCATAGATGGTGGCCTGCCGGGTTCTGGATCCGAGACTGGGCTAGGAGATACTGTTCAAAGCTTATTCCTTTCGCCCAAAAAACCAAGTGCGGGCGGTTGGATCTGGGGGGCTGGCCCCGTTTTTCTGCTGCCAACGTCGACAGATAACAGCTTAGGTCTCGGAGAGTGGGGTGCTGGAGTTACCGGCGTGGCACTCAAACAGCAGGGTCAGTGGACATATGGTGGCCTTACAAATCACATCTGGGACATTGATGGTGATACCGACATCAACCAGACGTTCTTACAGCCATTTATTTCCTACACAAATTCGAACGCGTGGACGTTCACATTAAACACTGAGTCCACCTACAACTGGGAAACCGATCAATGGTCTGTGCCAATCAACGGTGTTGTCACCAAAGTTACCCAACTCGGGGATCAACTTATCAGCGTAGGCGGGGGAGTACGCTACTGGGCCGACGGCCCAGATAGTGGACCTGACGGTTGGGGAGTAAGACTTGTAGCTACCTTGCTATTTCCCAAATAGTTGAGCCCTTCCTGAGAGAATACCGCTTACGGTTATCGCAGCGAGAACTTCTTTCAGGAATTTCTCTTAAGAAACAGGCAAACTTTCTGCCCGGCTTGCTTACTTTCGGACATTGAGACCAACCGAGACGGATTGGGAATTGGCGCAGCAAGCATCACTTGGACATTTAGCCCGGTTCGAACCTGTCGATATCATAGCGTGCCTTTGGTTCGAGCGCGCAAGGCAACAAGCAATGGTGCGAAGATCGACACTTCGTACTTGAAACCTAACATTGGGGATCTTGAGGACATCTTGGCGCACTCAAAAACTCGAAGACCTTCTGAACTTCAAGGTTATGTGGAGAAACGGTTGGAAGGTCATATGGTATCGAGCTGGATGGATAGCCAGCCGATTGATCTGGCAAGCCGTTCTACCGAGATGCTTGGGGCATGCGTTGAGTTTGGGGCCCATGCCGCGCTTTCGAAGCTAAACGAAGACAAATGGGATCACGCCGCTAAGGTAGGTTACGAGTTCACATCGAGGGGCGAGGAGGGAAATCGAGAAGGCCTGAGATATCTATTGAATAGTTCTGAAAAAAGCCAAGCACAGTCCGGGCCGCAGGGAACATTCGGAAGACTTTTTCACTGGGTCCAGGCCGACCGCGGTGTTAAACACATCGGCCCTTTCAAAGAGGTATTTCGAGAGTTCATTTTAGACAACGTCCGGGTAGAGCCGGGTACTTTGCTATTTGGCTCAGTAGTAGATCAGGCAAGGGTGCACTCAGTAGCGTCGCTCGCCAGGAAGTATGCGCTGCATCCGAAAACAGTTAGGAGTGTTTTGACAAAATCCGGACTACTTCGCGGCTCAAACGACCACGATTCAATGCGTCAAACCGCTCGCGTCCAGCAAGCTGAGAAATTGATCAAAAAATTGGTCCGAGCTGTGCCTGTATCTAGAATCCCGGACTACATCGACTGCACGAGGGCGCAGGCGCAGCACCTGTTGAAAGCAGGGATTCTTAAGCCGGTTGTAGATGATGAAAAGAAATTTAGCGGTCGCCACAAGCGCCGTTACAAACGACGCAATCGCCCCTATCGTGACATTGCTGTGCAATTCACTGCCGGGCAGTGATACGAGATCATGTTCGGACGCCTGAAGGATTGGCGGCGTGTGGCAACCCGATATGACAGATGCCCAAAGGTATTCCTTTTGGCCATCGCTCTAGCAGCTACCGTGCTGTTCTGGCTGTAATTCAATGAGTCTGGAGCCTAGTTCGTGTGTGGGAGAGTGTGGAAACCAACGTTCTTATGACCGATTTGAACGTTCAGGGGTTTGGGATTGCAGTTTGCTGTCGCATTTGAGAATTAATCGTGCTTCACCTATGTTCGCTTACACTTGGCAGCTTTCGGTGATCTGATGCGATTTTTGAGATACACGGCGATGACAGCCTTTTTAGCCATTGCAAACAGCTCTTTTGCTCAACCCTCCAATAACGCACCATTTCTGACTACTGTTGAAGGCCTTCGAAACGGAAATGGAGTAATCATCGTAGCCGGCTTCAATAAAGCTGACGCATTTGAGGCAATGGACGTAACCAATGCGGCAGCGATGGCACAGATACCGGCGTCCGGCTCAAAGACCGCCTTCACGTTTCATTATTTACCCCTGGGAGACTACGCTTTTGTCGCTCTTTACGATGAGGACATGGATGGTGACCTGGACATGAAGGTCCAGGTCCCGACCGAGGGCCTGCCTCCAGAATTCAAGGATGTTGCTGTCTTAGCCGGTGGAACCGCTCAGTCGTCATTGCGGCTGAAATATTGGGATTAGAACAATGGGACGCCCTTCAAATCGCGATGAGCGCTATGGTCAGGTCATGGAGGCGTTTGTGCGCTGTGTCGCACGGATGGGCCTGGATAGTGCCACCTTGAGTGCGATTGCAAAAGAGGCGGGGTTGACCCGCCCACTGATCCGTCACCACCTTGGCAACCGGGATGAGATGATCGTGGCCTTGCAGGATTACGTGTTGGACCAGTTCAACAGTGCTGCGAACGAATTGGTTGCCGCATTGCCGGATTCAGAGCCCGCGCATGCCTTGGTGAACTACCTATTCTCCGATCAGTCAGATTCGTCACCCGATCTGGTTCTGGCATTTGCGGCTCTTACGGCTCGGGCCAAAGAGGATGGTGAACTCAGAATAAACTGCCGGGCTTCGATCCTTGGATTTGAAGCGCAGGTTACTGAGGTTTTGCAGCGGAACTATCCCGGGGCTTCAGAGGTCAACACCCAGCGCGCAGCGCATGGCATAGTGGCGCTTTACTTCAACACGGCATCGCTTGCTGCCTTGGAGATGCCGGCAGAGTGGGTGAACCAGTCGAAGGCGATGGCAATTTCGCTATGTGAAAATCTGGCAGACCCCGCATAAAACGCAGCCATTCCGCAAACTACATTGTGTTCGCCCTGCTGATGACCTCGATTCTCCTGGGCTATCAATTTCTTTGGGGTCTGTTGTTTCTATATTGGAGCGTCCTTGGCATATCGTCTGGACAAGCTTTCTTGTTGACCGATGTCTGCATGGCAACTGAGCCGGTCCTGTTCTGGTGTATCCAGATCGCCAGGGTTGTGCTGGGTTTTTTCATGCTGCCGGGCGACTTCTTTCCATCGGTGGCTTAACTTTTCCAGAAGAGGAATGCACCCAATGGCAAACATGCTTTACCCCACTCAATGATCTGCTGAATGACAGTTTCAATCGTATGATGTCAGCCGATCAGTCCGGAGATCCCTTCAGGGAAACCTACCTGCGCCTGACGCGAAACGCCCAGGCCCAGCACGAGACTTTCGCTGCCGCCACCAAGGGCATTGAGGCCCCGGGCAGGTTCCCTGAAACTGACCTCGCACAGCAACTCAAGATGGTGGCCGCACCATCGCCGCCTCTGATCGTCTCGGGCTGGAGCAGCAGACTTTTTTTGTGCGCTACATCGGCTGGGACCATCATGATGAGTTGCTTGAAACCCATGCCAGCATGCTTGCCGTGTTGTCCCAAGCTCTGGGCGCCTTCCAGTCCGCGCTCGAAGACATGGGGCTGGCGGACAGGGTTGTCACCTTTACCGGTTCCGATTTTGGCCGCACGCTCACATCGAATGGCAACGGATCGGACCACGGTTGGGGCGGCAATACCTTGGTGATGGGGGATCCCATTGTCGGTGGCCGAATTTTCGGTGACTACCCTGTCCTGGGGTTGGGCGATGACAACCCGCTGGATGTGGGTGACGGCGTGCTGATCCCAACGACTTCTACCGATCAGCTCTATGCAGACCTTTCTCGTTGGTTTGGTGTTCAGGATGCGGCCCTAACTGAGATACTCCCCAATCTACGGCGTTTTGCGGCTCCGGGCGAACGACTTGGGTTGATTGGGTAACACCATACTTTCAAGCGGTGATCGCATGAAATGCCCCGCAATGATCGTGGCATTCGTTTGACCGCAGGCGGCCAAGTGTAAACACTTGAATGCTTGCTCGCTATTGGTTCTGAAGGCGTCGGCTCCCACGATCGAGACAACAACTTCGTCCAGATTCCATTCGTCATCGAGATTGCCATCCGACCGGGGATGGTTCGTTCTGGTGAACCCCCGTCCGAAGTTTCCGGCCCGGGCTGTATTATATATTGCGAAACGACGATGCTGTGCTCGGGAAGAAGATCTGAGCTCGAGAGCGGCCAAACCCTTTTCTTTATTAAGCAGCGTTTTCCTGCGGTGAATGCGTTTTTAAACCAGAGCTTCATTTGTCGAGCGGTCTACTTGACATGGGTCTGAAATCCATTACTTGTCACAAAAGACAACTTATTAGGAGGCGATGAGAATGGAACTCCTCAACACGTACATTAGCGACTTTCAGCTCAACTATTGGGAGACAATGATCGACGAGTGGTTTTTCGTCTTTGCAATAGGTTTCCTGATCTTTGAGCTTGTACGCTACGCCATAGGGAAAAAGCTTAGCTTCGAGATGGTTGGGGACACGGTCACCAACTTCATCACTCTTGGCTTTTTCATTGCGATTACCTTTGTGCTGATGGCCGGCTTTTATGTCGGAGCGTATGTCTGGGCGTCGCAATATGCTGTGTTCGACATTCCCACGACATGGGCGTCGTTCCTGATTGTGCTGGTTCTTGCGGACCTTGCCTATTACTGGGAACACCGAATCCTGCACCGGATCAATATTCTGTGGGCCACCCATTCGGTGCATCACAGTTCACCTTTCTTCAACATCTCGGTGGCTTACAGGCATGGTCCGCTGGATGGCTTCTGGCCCGTCTTCTTCCACCTGCCGTTGGTTCTTCTCGGCTTCAATCCCTTCGTTGTTTTGATTGCGGAACTTCTGGTGCAGCTCTACCAGACGGCGCTGCACACCGAGGTGGTTCGCAAGCTTTGGAAGCCCATTGAGTACATCATGAACACGCCGTCGCATCACCGTGTGCACCATGGGTCAAACCGCAAGTACCTGGACAAGAATTATGGCGGGATCTTCATCATCTGGGACCGTATGTTTGGCACATTCGAAGAGGAGAACGAGGAAGTCACCTATGGTCTGGTTACGCCCATCAATTCGGTGAATCCGTTTGTGGCGTTTTTCCACGGCTTTACCCGTGTCTTTCGCGATGCGTGGCGTATGCCGGGTTTCCGGAACAAGCTGGCGGTTCTGTTCCGTCCGCCCGGCTGGCAGCCCAAGAAACAAGACGCCAAAACTTCGAACCACTCTTAAGGCGAGGACCAAGCCATGCCGTCCAACTCAAAACGCATCTTCGGGGCTCTGGCCACAGCCGCCCTGTTTGTTGGCGGAGCCTGGGTCGCCTCAGGTTTTCGCACCGACATCGCCGTGACCTCGGCCTCTTCGACAGGAACGCCTTCCGACTATGGGCTGGTGATCAACCTGCGCGGCTCACGCAGTGACAAAGGTCAACTTGTTGTCATGGCTTTTGATAATGCTGCCGCCTTCGACATACTGGATTACAACGCAGCCGCTGGCTTTATCGCGCTTCCGGCCAGCATGGAACCGCAACGCGTGGACTTCCCTGATCTGAATGCCGATTACTATAGCGTTGTGGCCTACCATGACGAAAATGGCGACTATGAGATGGGTTTTGACGAAAACTGGATGCCAACGGAAGGTTATGCTGTTTCGGGAATGAATGACCTCTATGATGATCCTGTGTTTGAATATTCACTGATCAGCCCGGGCATGCCGGTGGATTTGGTTTTCTTCTATTGGCCCGCGCAATCCTAGGGTCAGGATTCATAACCAATAGATGACGAGAGCGGCGAGCGCGATGGCCGAGAGGAACACCTTTGGTGATCGGTCATAGCGTGTCGTCAAGCGTCTCCAATCCTTGAGCTTGCCAAAAATCCCAGAAGACATGGAAAAGATCGCAGTCATGGGCATCGACATCGGTAAAGACACAAGCCACCTCGTCGACTTTGGTCATGCAGGCCGGCGCGTTTTGCGCAAGAAGATTGAGCGGTTAGAACTAACGCCGATCTTTGAGAAACTTTCGCGTTGCATCGTTGGGATGGAAGCCTGCATGAGCGCGCATTTTGTCAGCCGACTGCTGCGAGAGCTCGGTTTTGAGCCTCGGATCATCCCAGCGACCTATGTGAAGCCATTCAACAAGGGACAAAAGAAGGACTACAATGATGCGGAGGCAATTGCAGAAGCAGTGATGCGTCCAAACCTGCACACGGTCACTGAGAAGAGCCAGGACCAGTTGGACCTGCACGCAATGCACCGGGTTCGTTCCTGGCTGGTGGCGCTGCGGACTGCCACGTGTCGGACGTCAGCGCCAATGGGACAGTTTAGGTCGATTTGATAAGAGAGGGTTTCTGGCACATCGTAACCACCAAGGAGCGGAGATGATATAGGTCAAAGCGTTTAGCATTTGATCCAGTGGATCAAATGTAGCGCATGACCGGAACGTGTAAGAGCCACGGCGAGAAGGTCGTCAAAGACATCCTCCGCGCCACCCGCAAGCAGTATTCAGCGGAAGAGAAGATCAAGGTCGCACTGGACGGCCTGAAGGGCGAGGACAGCATTGCAGAGCTGTGTCGCCGCGAGGGCATAGTGCAGAGCCTCTACTACAGTTGGTCCAAGGAGTTCCTGGAAGCCGGCAAGAAACGTCTGGCAAGCGACACGGCACGTGCTGCGACATCGACCGAGGTCAAAGGCCTGCGCTGTGAGGTCCGCGATCTGAAAGAAGTTGTGGCAGAACAGGACTTGGAACTGCGCCTGCTCAAAAAAAGCATGATCGCGCCCTCTCGGCAGCATCCTTCGGATGCGCTTGCTGGGCAGTGAATCAGGCGTCCACGCCCCCCTTTTTGACGCCCAAACTGGTCGTTGTGCGGTGCGCCTTCAGGTAGGTCGCGTCCACTGCCCGGCAGTCGAAACGCAGTTTCGATGAGAGGAGATCATCACGGTCTTATCTTCTCCGTGCTTAGCGGCCAACCCGGCCATCATCCGGGCGAAGATGCCCTTGCCGCTCCACCGTTTCCAGTGGTTGTAGAGCGTTTCCCGGGCTTACGCGGCCCCACTGGGGCCACAGTCCCCTTCAACTGTGCGGGCCGTATTCCTTCGGCGCATCGCGCCAGCGCAAACCATTGCGACTAATGAAGACTATTCCGCTCAACACCCGCTACCTGGGCGTCGGTCAGCCAAAACAGATCAGACATGTTCACCGCTCGTTCTTCGCCCGCGCACGTGAGGTTAACGGTTTGCCGCGCAAGATCGTCATCGACAAAAGTGGTGCCAATACAGTTGGCATCACGGCAATCAACAAGATGCTCAAAAGCTTTGGTTGCCCGATCCTGATTGAGACGGTCAGGCTGAAATACCTCAACAACATCATTGAACAAGACCACCGCTTCATCAAACGAAGGATCAGACTCATGCTGGGGTTCAAATCACTCGTTTCAGCCGCATCTGTCCTGGCAGGCATAGAATTGGCAAACATGATCCGCAAAGGTCAATTTGCGCCCGGGCTTCGTCCGTTTCAGCAATTTATCCAGCTGGTGGGGTATTCGCCTCTCAAGTTTCGTCTATACAACTCTCAAAGAAATTTGCGACAGAACCCGCGCAAGTCCGGCGACCTTTCAGCCGGCCAGTTTCACCTTCCGCAAATAAGGCCGGATCTCTTCCCAACCTTGCGGGAACAGTTCCTTGGCGTTTTCATTCGGAATTGATGATGGAATGATCGCCGCACCACCAGGCACCCAATCGGCGGGCAGGGCCACGCATTTCGCGTCGCTGGTTTGCAGCGCATAGATCACACGCAGGATTTCTTCGAAGTAGCGCCCAACGCTGATGGGATAGGTCATGGTCAGGCGCAGCTCCTCGTCGGGGTCGATGATGAACACCGACCGTACCGCGGCGGTTTCGGACTGCGCCGGGTGGATCATCTGATACAGTTTGGCGATCTTCAGATCAGGGTCGGCCACGATGAGAAAGGTCAGGTTCGTATGCTGGGTGTCGTTGACGACTTCGATCCAGCGCAGGTGTTCGGCGACGGTGTCGGTGCGCAGATCGATGGGTTTCACGCCACGCTCGGAAAATTCGTCGGCCAGCTGCGCAATGCGGCCCATTTCAGTGGTGCAGACCGGAGTAAAGTCGGCGGGATGGCTGAAAAAAACGCCCAGTCGTCGCCGATCCAGTGTTGGAAGGAAAACGGGCCGGTCGTGGTGTCGGCTTGGAAATCGGGAACTACGTCCCCAAGAAGCAAGGTCATTGGTCTTCCTTTCGGTCTTTTGGGCTTTATTTCATCGGTTCAGGTAGTTCCGTGCCGCATCCCGGTCAGTGACAAGATCGCCGAGCTTGCTAATAAGTTATATTTAGAATAGAGGTTTCGAAAAAAGGCGTACATGAAACTCACATCCTATTCCAATTTCGCTCTGCGTTCGTTGCAGTTGGCGGCGCTTAAGGCGCCGAACCGCATCCGCGTAGACGATGTCGTGCGCGTGCACGGGCTGGCCCGACCGCATATCGTGAAGATCGTGCACGAATTGGGCCGCGCCGGTTATCTGGAAACCACGCGGGGTCGGGGTGGTGGGTTCCGGCTGGCCAAACCGGCCGAGGACATCGTCATCGGCGATGTCATTCGCCTGACCGAAGGGCCACTGGACGTGGTCGAGTGTTTCAATCCTGAAAAAAATACCTGTCCGCTGATCGGAATATGCAAGCTGTCACAGGCGATTCAAAAAGCGACCCGGGCGTTCATGGCGGTGCTCGATGATCTGACCCTCGCCGACATCGCCGCAAACCGGGGTGAGTTGCTAAACCGCATCGCGCCGATCGAGGAGGGCATCGTGGCACCCATGCGCAAGGCAAGATGACGATCACCGACTGGACCGAGCGTTTCCACGGCACCAGCCGCCTTCCCAAACCGGTACGGGAAAGGTTGCGGACAGCCGCCCGAATCCTGAGTTTCCCGAAGGGTGCCCAGGTATTCGGGCCCGACAATGTGCCCGACAGCCTGCTCTTTCTGTATCACGGCAGGGTCCGGGTCTCTCAAAGGTCGGATTCCGGGCGCGAGATTGTGTTGTATCGAGTCGAGGCCGGTGAAAGCTGTGTACTGACCACAGCCTGCATGTTGGCCGAAGAAGCTTATAATGCAGAAGGTATTGCCGAGACCGATGTCGTTGCCGTGGTTCTGCCGAAGCTCTCGTTTGATCGTCTGGCCTCGGAAGAGGATGCCTTTCGCCAGTTTGTCTTCGAGGCCTATTCGCGCCGATTGATCGATCTGTTGCGGGTGGTGGATGATGTGGCCTTCGGGCATCTGGACGTGCGCTTGGCCGAGCGTCTTCTTGTCTTGGCCGAGGGGGGCGATGAAATCCGGGCCACCCATCAACAGCTTGCCAGCGAGCTGGGCACTGCGCGCGAAGTCATCACGCGGATTTTGCAGGATTTCCAGAAGCGCGAGATGATCAGCCAATCGCGCGGACGGATCACTTTGACCGACAAGCCTGCATTGGAAAGACAGGCTCAGGGCGTCTGAAAATTGCCAAAGGGTTGCGGGTTTCGTGACTTTGTCACTGAACTGGTGCTTTGAAAGTTATATTTGCATTTCAACTTTAGATTCGCGCCCAAGGTGTCGAGGCCCTGAACAGAATCTCGGTTGCGGGCGGACCAAAACCCAGGAGACGGAAATGGATGACCGCAAAAACATCCCGAAGCTCGGCGGCATTGCCCTTGCGGCGCTTGCCGCTGCGGCGGTCGGTGCGCTCGGCACCTGTTTTCTGCGGCACGATGCACCCGGCCGCCAGGCTGGAAGGGCCGGCAGCCCGATGCGGCATCGCCACACAGCGGAAGGGCAAGGCCATGACGACGTGAACACGCCGGGATTGCGCGGCCGAAATGCGACGCCCGAGGAAACAGCCAAACTGGCAGCGATGTTCCGCAACTTCGATCCCATCACGCGAAATGTCGAAAACCTGCCGGACGGCATCCGTACCGTCACCCGGTCACCGGATACCCGGGTCATGGCGGCCGTTCACGAAATGATGTTGACGCGCGGCTGACAAAGGCTCGACTCGCGCCCAAGAGGAGGCACGAATATGAACGATCAGAAGTCCATTGACACGCACAACCAAAGGATGACAGACGCGATCGCGACGCCGATTGGCGCCTATCCTGTTGACCAAAGCGTCAAGCCCGAGGTTCAGGGGTTCTATGACGAGGCGACGGCGACGATCAGCTATATCGTCAAGGACCCGACGTCGAACGCCTGCGCGATCATCGACAGCGTGATGGACATCGACTATGCGGCCGGCAGGATCACGTTCGACCATGCCGACCTGCTGATCGTCGAGATCGAAAAGCAGGGTCTGAAGCTGGAATGGATCATCGAAACGCATGCGCATGCGGATCATTTGTCGGCGGCGCCCTACATCCAGCAGAAGCTGGGCGGCATGATCGGCATCGGCGAGAACATCAAGATCGTGCAGGAGGTGTTCGGCAAGATCTTCAACGAAGGCACCGAGTTCCAGCGCGACGGCAGCCAGTTCGATGCGCTGTTCACCGATGGCATGACCTACAAGATCGGCAACATGACCGCCTTTGCCATGCACACGCCGGGCCACACGCCGGCCTGCATGGTGCATGTCATGGGCGATGTGGCTTTTGTGGGTGACACGCTGTTCATGCCCGATGGCGGCTCGGCCCGGGCCGATTTCCCGGGCGGGGATGCCGGCACGCTGTATGACTCGATCCAGAAGGTGCTGAGCCTGCCTGACGAGACGCGCCTGTTCATGTGTCACGACTATGGCCCCAACGGGCGGGACATCCGCTGGGAAACCACCGTGGCCGAGGAGAAGGCGCACAACATCCATGTGGGCGGCGGCAAGAGTCGGGACGAGTTCATCAAGATGCGCACCGAGCGTGACGCGACGCTGGCCATGCCGACACTGATCATCCCGTCGATCCAGGTCAACATCCGCGCGGGCGACGTCCCGACCGATCAGGATGGGAATCAGATGCTCAAAGTTCCCGTCAACAAACTCTGATCTGCGGAGGCAACATGGATATTAGGAAAATATCAGACGCACTGTCGGTCTCGCCGCAGATCACGCCGGGCGACATGGAAACCGTCAAGGCGGCGGGGTTTCGGGCGATCATCTGCAACCGGCCCGATGGCGAAGGTGCCGATCAGCCCAGCTTTGACGAGATCGAGGCTGCGGCCCGGAAACATGGCCTTGAGGCGCGCTATGTCCCGGTACAGAGCGGGATGGTCAAGGATGATGACTCGCAGGCATTTGGCCGTACCCTGACCGAGTTGCCGGGCCCGGTTCTGGCCTATTGCCGGACGGGCACGCGCTCGGCCACGTTGTGGTCGCTGCACGAGGCAGCGCACAAGCGGCCCGTCTCCGAGATTCTGACGGCCACCAAGGTCGCCGGTTACGACATGAGCGGCGTCGCCCGCCGAATCGCCAATGGCGGCAAGACCCCGACCGACACGGGGGATGCGTCCTTTGACGTGGTGATCGTAGGCGGCGGCGCCGGGGGCATCGCCACCGCGGCCAGCCTGCATGCGCGCAAATCCGACTTGTCGATCGCCATCATCGACCCGTCCGACGTGCATTATTATCAACCCGGTTGGACCCTGGTGGGCGGCGGCGTATTCACGCCCGAACAGACGGCCAAGACGATGGGTTCGCTGATCCCGAGGGGAGTCAAATGGATCAAGGCCGCTGTGGCCGCGTTCGAGCCGCAGAACAACGCCGTGATTCTGGATGGTTGCCGGGTCGTCAAATACGACCGTCTGGTGGTGTCTCCGGGGCTCAAGCTGGACTGGGGCGCGGTTGAGGGGCTGGAGGAAACGCTGGGCCGTAACGGGGTGACCTCGAACTATCGCTATGACCTGGCGCCTTATACCTGGCAGTTGGTCGAAGGGCTGAAGGCGGGCCGCGCGCTGTTCACCCAACCGCCGATGCCGATCAAATGTGCCGGCGCGCCGCAGAAGGCGATGTATCTGTCGGGCGATGCGTGGGTCCGGCGCGGGGTTCTGAAGGATATCGACATCCAGTTCATGAACGCGGGCGGGGTGCTGTTCGGGGTAAAGGACTATGTCCCGGCGCTGATGGAGTACGTCAGGAAATACGACGCCACGCTGAATTTCTTTCACAATCTGGTTTCAGTGGACGGTCCCGCGAAAACGGCCACGTTCACGGTGGCCAAACCCGATGAGCAGCCCGAGCAGGTGACGGTCGAGTTCGACATGATGCATGTCTGCCCGCCGCAGGTGGCGCCGGACTTCATCCGGGTCTCGCCGCTGGCCGATGCGGCGGGTTGGGTCGATGTCGATCAGGCGACGCTGCGGCACAAGAGCTTTGACAACATCTGGTCTCTGGGCGACGTGATGAACGCCCCAAACGCCAAAACCGCGGCCGCCGCGCGCAAGCAGGCGCCGACCTTGGCCGACAACATCCTGGCCGATATCGAAGGGCGCTCGCCGGTGGCGGCCTATGACGGCTATGGCTCGTGCCCGCTGACGGTGGAGCGCGGCAAGATCGTGCTGGCCGAGTTCGGGTATGGCGGTGTTCTGAAACCCAGTTTCCCAAAATTCCTGATCGACGGCACCAGACCCAGCCGCGCGGCCTGGTTCCTCAAGGAAAAGCTGCTGCCACCGGTCTATTGGTCGGCAATGCTGAAGGGCAAGGAATGGATGGCCAAGCCCGAACCGTTGAAAGTCGCGGCTGAATAAGCCGCCCACCCCCGAAACCGACGCAAGTTCTGTCCTGTCTTCGCGCAAGTCAGGCCTTGATCTGGCGGTCAGAGCCATCTCGTGCTGACCGCCGCCTTTTCAGGACGAAACCCCATGCAGAGCCTTTATCGTTACCTTCCCATTCTCGACTGGGGCCGCCGGTATGATCGGGCGGCGCTGTCGAACGACCTGATCGCCGCAGTGATCGTCACGATCATGCTGATCCCGCAATCGCTGGCCTATGCGCTGCTGGCGGGGCTGCCGCCCGAGGCGGGGATCTATGCCTCTATCGTGCCGATCATCCTCTATGCGGTTTTTGGAACCAGTCGGGCGCTGGCGGTGGGGCCGGTGGCGGTGGTGTCGCTGCTGACGGCAAGCGCCGTGGGGCAGGTGGCCGAGCAGGGCACCGCCGGATATGCGGTGGCGGCGCTGACACTGGCCTTTCTGTCAGGCGGGTTCCTGGTGTTGCTGGGCGTGTTCCGGCTGGGCTTTCTGGCCAACTTCCTGTCGCATCCGGTAATTGCGGGCTTCATCACCGCATCGGGCATCCTGATCGCCACCAGCCAGCTCAAGCACATCCTGGGGGTCAGCGCGCATGGGCATACTCTGCCCGAGATGCTGGGATCGATCGTTGAGAATCTCGGCCAGACCAACGGGATCGCCCTGGTGATCGGCGTGCTGGCAACGGCCTTCCTGTTCTGGGTGCGCAAGAACCTCAAACCCGCGCTGCGACGCATTGGGGTGCCACCGCTGCTGGCGGATGTGCTGACCAAGGCCGGGCCAGTGGCGGCCGTTGTGGCAACCACCGTTGCGGTCTGGGCCTTCGGGCTGGACGCGCGGGGTGTCAAGATCGTCGGCGAGGTGCCTCAGAGCCTGCCGCCGCTGACCCTGCCGGGACTGTCTTCGGACCTGATCGGCGCGCTGCTGGTGCCCGCCATACTGATCTCGATCATCGGCTTCGTCGAAAGTATTTCAGTTGCGCAGACGCTGGCCGCCAAGAAATGCCAGCGTATTGACCCGGATCAGGAACTGATCGGCCTTGGGGCGGCCAATCTGGGCGCCGCGTTCTCCGGGGGATACCCCGTTACGGGGGGATTCGCACGATCGGTGGTCAATTTCGATGCGGGCGCCGAAACCCCTGCGGCCGGTGCCTTCACCGCCATCGGGTTGGCGATAGCCGCGCTGTTCCTGACCCCGCTAGTCTACTTCCTGCCCAAGGCAACGCTGGCTGCTACGATCATCGTGGCGGTGCTCAGCCTGGTGGATTTCTCGATCCTGAAAAAGACCTGGGGCTATTCGCGGGCCGATTTTGCCGCCGTGGCCGCCACCATCCTGCTGACCCTGCTGGCCGGGGTCGAGACCGGCGTGGCCAGCGGTGTGGCGATCTCGATCCTGCTGCATCTGTACAAGACCTCGCGCCCGCATGTGGCCGAGCTGGGGCTGGTGCCGGGCACCCAGCACTTCCGCAACATCCTGCGCCACAAGGTCGAGACCGACCCCACGCTGGTCACGCTGAGGGTGGATGAAAGCCTGTACTTTGTGAACGCCCGCTTCCTCGAGGATCTGATCCAGTCGCGCGTGACCGAAGGCTGCGAGATCTGCAACGTGGTTCTGATGTTCTCAGCGGTGAACGAGGTCGACTTTTCGGCGCTGGAAAGCCTCGAGGCGATCAATGACCGCCTGCGCGACATGGGCGTCGGTCTGCATCTGAGCGAGGTCAAAGGCCCGGTCATGGACAGGCTGAAACAGTCCCACTTCCTCGACGACCTGAACGGCAAGGTCTTTCTGTCACAGTATGACGCGTGGAAATCCCTGACCGACCGCGAACCGGTGCGCGCGGCGGAATAGCCCTGTCAGATCAGTTCTTCATGGGCCTTGCGCGCGATGGTTTCGATGACCTGGCGACCGGAGCGGCCCACCATGGAATATTCCCACCGCCCATCCTGCCAGAACACGATGCCCAAATCCCCGTCGCGCCGGTATTGAAACGAGGTTCGAGCTGGGTCCGTGGTCAGATTGGCAAACAGGCTGAGGCGGTCGCCGGATTCGTTTTCGTACAGGAAGAAGGCCGCCGGGCCTTGGCCCAGTGGCAGCAGCCGACCTCCGATCAGCCGGTAGCCGGTCTCTCCCAGTTCCGGCGCGATCACCGGCGCGCCCAGCCGGTTGCTGAGCCAGGTTTGCAGATGCTCGCGCTCATCGGCGAACACCTCGACCGGGTGCAGAACCTCGGGTGAATAAAGGGCGTGTGCCGCTGCCGCCTGAATTGGTGCCTGCGCCATCAATTTCTCGGGCTTGACAGAATCCCGCGACAGGAGCAGGCCACTGCCCAGACCCAAGGCAAAGATCGCCACCGCTGCGGCCAGCCGCCCTAATACACCGTGACTGGTGCCCTCGCGCGCCCTGTGCATCAGCCGGTCCAGTTGCGCGGGATCGGGCTGCGGCACCGAGATGCGCATTATTCCCGCCTGCCGGATCATTGCCGCCAGCCGCGCTCGGTCGGCGGGATGTGCGGCAAGGTGCCGGTCCAGACGGTCCTGCTGAGATGGCGACAACTGGCCGTCGACTGCGGCCTGAATCAGAGTGTCCATGTTCGGTTCGGTCGTCATGTCATGCTCCGCAATCGTGATTTGCCCGCCTGTTCTTCCGGGGCTTGCAGCCGTGTCCGGGCCCGGGACAACCGAGACATGACGGTGCCCTGCGGGACGCCCAGCAATCGGGCGGTCTCGGCATAGGTCAACCCCGCGATGGTGACCGCCAGCAGAACAAGTTTCTGATCCTCCGGCAAGGCGTCGATCCGACGCCACAGCCAGCGCAGTTCCAATCGCTCTTCGGCGGTCGCCCCGGGCGAGACCAGTTGATCCAACGCCCGAGGATCGGTTTCGGGACGGATCGCAGCGCGCCGCCGGTCATTGCGAAAACAATTAAGCAGGATTTTCATCGCCCAGGGCTTGACCGGGTGGCCCGGCCATCTGAGCCCCTTTTTTCGGATCGCGCGCAAGACCGCATCCTGCACCAGATCGTCGGCCAGGTCGCGATTCTGGGTCAGTGAAAACGCAAATCGCCACAGATCGGGCAAGGCGTCTTCGAGTTGCTGGTCGAATGTCCGTGTCATCGTCTAAGCCAAAGGCGGCCCGGTCGGACCGCCCCCTGGCGCCGCAATCAGGGCCGCGCGGTATGCCACACGCCCTTAACGCCGTCGCCGGTCATTTCTCCGGGTTGCTTGTCCTTGATCCACAGATACAGCGGTTGGCCCTTGTAGGCGACCTGCATTGTTCCATCGTCGCGCTGGATCAACGAATAGTTCTTGGGCAGTTCGGTTCCCGCGGCTGCGGTCAGCGGCGGCCAGTTCACTGCGCATTGATCATAGCAGTAGGACTTGCCCGTTTCGTCTTTGTCGAACGTATAAAGAGTCATCTTGTCGGCATCCATCAAAATAGTCTGATCGCCCAGTTTCCCGGTCAGGACCGGGGCGTCGCCAGCTGCGGCGGCGGTTGCAAGGGCGCATGCCATCAGGGTGGATGCGGTCAGCGCAAAAGAAGTGCGGGTCATTCGGGTGTTCCTCCGTGTCGGGCGTCTGCATCATCGCAGACATGACACTTACACGCAGGCGATCGGGTTTATTCCCCCGGGCTTGAATTTTATTCGCGCCCGGCAGGGTCATGCGTGCCGCGCCAAATGCCGGTTGATTGGACAAAGACATCGGGAAGTGGATGTCGCGTCGCTGCGGAGCGATCGGAACATCGTTGATGCCGCGCCCGGATCGCCCAGCAACATTGCGACAGCAGGACCGGTGATATACCGGCCAAAGTCGGCGACTCTCACGCCGGTCACCGGAAGATCGGAGAACGGCTTGCGCGTGGTTCCTCTGGGAAGTTGTTGCACCCGGATGCCTACAGGATTTATTGACCGGCCAGCATCCAGCCTGCGGCCTTTTCTGCAATCATGATCGTGGGCGAATTGGTGTTTCCACTGGTGATCTCTGGCATGATCGAGGCATCAACGACGCGCAGCCCAATCACCCCCTTCATGCGCAAATGCGAATCGAGAACGGCGGTTTCATCATCCTCTCGGCCCATCTTGATCGTACCAACCGGGTGAAAGATCGTGCTGGCGATGTCGCCTGCCAAACGGGCCAGTTCCTCGTCGGTTTGATACTGAATGCCCGGCTTGAACTCTTCCGGCTCGTAAGCTTCCATCGCGGGCTGAGACATGATCTCGCGTACCTGCCGCAAACTTTGAGCGGCAACCCTGCGATCTTCGTCTGTGTCGAGATAATTGGGGGTAATCTGGGGCGGCTGACGGAAATCCGAAGACGCGATGCGGACATGCCCGCGGCTGGTCGGATTCAGATTGCAGACGCTGACGGTGATGGCGGGGAAATCATGCAGGTCTTCGCCAAACGCCTCAAGGCTCAGCGGCTGGACGTGGTATTCGAGGTTGGCGTGTGGTCTTGCCGGATCAGACCGGGTGAAAGCCCCCAACTGGCTGGGCGACATGCTCATCGGGCCAGAGCGCTTCAGCACATATTCCAGTCCGATCTTGGCCTTGCCTATCAGCGAATTGGCCAGGGTGTTCAGCGTCTTGGTGCCCTTGACCTTGTAGACCGCGCGAATTTGCAGGTGATCCTGTAGGTTCTCGCCCACACAGGGCGCATCCATAACGACATCAATTCCGTGCTTTTTCAGAAGCGCCGCCGGGCCGATCCCCGACAGTTGCAGGATTTGCGGCGAGTTCACGGCGCCCGCAGACAAAACCACCTCCTTTGAGACCTCGACCGCAACGGGCTGTCCTTTGTGGCAGACAACTGCCCCGGAACAATGCAACCGACCGGTCTCGCCTGTTTCGAAAGTCAGTTTCTCAACCTGCGCCTCGGTCCAGATCGTCAGGTTCGGGCGCGACTTGGCGGGACGCAGAAATGCCTTGGAGGTATTCCAACGCCAGCCAGAACGCTGGTTGACGTCGAAATAGCCAACCCCGACATTGTCGCCGGTGTTGAAATCATCGGTCTTGGGGATGCCGTATTCGACCGCGGCTTCGGCAAAACTGTCCAGAACATCCCAGCGCAGTCGCTGTTTTTCCACCCGCCATTCGCCGCCATGCCCGTGCAGATCGGAAAACCGGCTGTTGTCGCCGGTGCGCGGATCGGCGCCGTCATCCAACCGGTAGTGGTTCTCATGAGCCTTGAAGTCGGCCAGCGCGTTTTCCCAGTTCCATGCCTCTTCACCGGTGAGCTTGGCCCAGTTGTCATAGTCACGGGCCTGGCCCCGCATATAGATCATCCCGTTGATTGAGGAACACCCGCCCAGCGCTTTCCCGCGCGGGTAAAGCAGGCTGCGCCCGTTCAGCCCCTTAGCGGGTTCGGTTTTGTACATCCAGTCTGCGCGCGGGTTGCCGATGCAATAGAGATAGCCAACCGGAATGTGTATCCAAGGATAGGTATCGGGCTTGCCCGCCTCAAGCAGCAAAACCCGGTTCCCTGGATCGGTGCTCAGCCTGTTGGCCATCAGGCACCCGGCCGAACCGCCGCCAATCACAATATAGTCGTACCTGTTTGCGCCATCAGACATCTTTGTCTTCCACCTGTTCTGTCTTTTCGTTGCCAGTTGTGCGCCAGAGGGAACAAGGTATGCTGTTCTCTTGCAGGCTGCACGATTATGCGGCACGTTTTCTCCGCCACAAGCCAACAATGTGGTTCACGCCCCCTCCCGGAACGCTGGTTTTACCGATCTCTGCGGGAGCGGCAGGCAAAAAGCTAATGACAATTTACACAATACCATATTAGTAAATTTTATATGGACCGGTTTTCGAGCATTAACACCATCCTGACCTTCGTGACGGTGGCCCGGGAAGGCAGTGTTTCACGCGCAGCCGAGGTGCTGAACCTGACACAGCCGGCCATCAGCCATCAAATCAAGCGTCTTTCCGAAGATACGGGGCTTACTTTGTTCAACCGAACCGCTACCGGGTTGCAGATCACTCATGACGGCACTGCGGTATTAGCGAAGGCTCAACACGTCCTCGATGCAGTCAGTGATTTCCAACGCAGCGCCCGCCTGCGCGTTGGGCGCTTGAGTGGAAAACTGACGATCGGTACGATCGTCGATCCGGAGTTCATCCGGTTGGGGCGTCTGTTGGCGAATTTGCGCGCAGAGCATCCTGATGTTGAAACCGAACTGAAGCACGGGGTCAGCGGAGATATTTTGACATGGCTCAAGCGGGGTCGGGTTGATGCCGGGTTTTACTTGTGTGGGCCCGATGACCTATCCAGCATCGGGTCGGACGGAGACGATCCGGTGCATGTCATCAAGTTGGCCGAATTCACGTATCGCGTGATCGGACCGGCTGGCTGGCAGAAGCAGGTGGAAGAGTCCGACTGGTCTTCGCTTGCAGCCCTTCCTTGGATCGGCACGCCCGAAGCCTCTGTTCACCATCGCCTTCTGGCCAAAGTTTTCGAACGTCACGCCTGCCGCCCGAATGTGGTTGCGCTGGTGGATCAAGAAGCTTCGATGCTTGAAATGGTCAGGTCCGGCATTGGCCTGAGCCTCTGCCGCGAGTCCATCGCGCTGCATCAAAAGCAATCCTTCGGGCTTGCCGTCTGCAATTCCGTGTCTGTTCCTGCGTGTCTGAGTTTCGCGGCATTGGAACGTCGCAAAGACAACCCGATGATAGCCGAGACATTTGACCTGTTGCTCCGGTCCTGGTGATCGCGTCTGGGAGGTTGCAAAATACTTCTGAGGCGTGTTGCAAATTGCCATCCGGCGCGTTCTGCGCATGGTACGGCGGGCGGCGCTATAAACCTGGTCGGCCCCAAGTGCCATGTTCTGCACAGACAGCAAGTGAGCACAGGACAACTTATTGCATAGTGGGGTGGGTTTCAAACAATGGGTGGTGACGATATCTTCCCGGCTGCTGCGAAGACCATGCATGGTGCAACCGTGCCGCCTTCGTTTTTTGTCGCGTTCCACGCCAAAAACATTGGGAAAGACGTTCAGACAACCTATGATCTGATCCCGGGCGACGACAAGAAACGACACTGGGTCGAGGACGGCGATACGTGACGCTTCATCGGCTGTAACCTCTTTGGCGAGCACCCCGAAACGAAGGCCGAGTTCTGCAACCCGCACATAAGATGACGGCAAAGCTCATACGGGAACGGTCAAGCGATCCTGTAATTGACCAACCAAAATGGCAGAGGTCGCGGACTGACTCTGCCTTGTCAGTTTATCTGCCAAAGAACTCAACCACCGCATCCGACGATGCTTTTACCGCCTCGGGTTTGTAGTAGAAGTCCACGTGCGAGAACTGATCAAATGCCAGTTCCTCGTGCTTATTCGTTAGCTTTCCGACAAATTGCGTTGAGCAAGGGGCGGTGAAGGCCGTACTGCTGTAGATGGTCAGGGATGGCTGCACGATCTTGTCGGCTTAGACTTCTCCGATGGAAAACAGAGACTGCATGCCCCGACCGCCGATGAGCATGTTGGTATAGGTCGGAACCGCCTTCGGCGCTTTGACCCGGATCGTGACTTCGTCGATCAATTGAAGGAAGCCTTGCGGCGCTGCATTGGGGTGATTACGGAAGAGACGGCCATCGGACTGAATCGGATGGTCATCTCAGAATTGATCCGCGACCTTGACCGGCCCCGGCAATTCTTCACTGAAACCGCGACACTTGATTACCCAATAACCAGGCTGTTCAGCGAAGCCGTGGATGTGGGCGTTATCCGAAAGGCTGATCCGGTTTTTGCAACCAACCAGCTATTGGCGCTGGTAAAGAACTTCTTTTTCTGGCCAGAGTTCTTCCTCGGTAAAAACCCGACGCCCAAAGATGTTTTGGACGATTGCGTCGCGATGTTCCTGGCGCACTACAAAGCAGACGTTTGACGCGTGATCGCGAACGCCCGCTTTGTACCGCGAAATGCACCTTCGAAAGGTTCAGGACTTTGCACCTGCGGCCAAAGTCCGGTCTGGCGGGCGCCGCAGAAGCGATGACCGGTCTGGGCCGCCCATATCGATGCGTCATAGAACCAAAAGGTCGTGGTCATGCGTTGCATCTTGAACGACGATTAATCGCTTGAATTCGCCCCGCTTTCGAAGTTCACCCTTTCATCCAGCGTTTTCAGAAGCCTGTTCAAGTCTTTGGCTTCTGCCGAGGTTAGTCCGCGCAAAAGGCGATGCTGTGTGTCGACATGATCGACGACGGCTTTCTCGATCGTCGCAAATCCGGCTTCTGTCAAACGGATCAGAAATCCGCGTTTGTCTTCAGGGTTTGGCACCCTCTCGACGAGGCCGTGTTTGACGAGTTGATCGATGCGATTGGTCATTGTTCCCGAGGTCACCATGGTCAGATCCAGCAATGCTCCAGGGGATAAGCCATCGGGTTTTCCGGATCTGCGCAGGGTCGCCAGGACATCAAAGCTGGCGGCGTTCAACCCATGAGCCTTCCAGGTTCTTTTCATTTCGCCCCGAAGCTTGGAAGTCAATCGTGACAGCCGACCGATGATTTCCATCGGTCCGACATCAAGGTCGGGCCGGGCCTTGTTCCATTGGGCAATGATGCGGTCTACGTGGTCCATGAAACTATATTGCGAAGTTATTTCTTGACGTCAAGATAAATGGATATATCTTGACCTCAAGATAATGGAGATCCGCGATGAGACATCTCGACATTGCACTAACAGCCATTGCGCCGCTGGTTTGGGGCAGCACCTACTTTGTGACGACGGAATTCCTTCCTTCAGGGTATCCGGTGACGATGGCCGCCCTGCGCGCTCTGCCTGCCGGCCTTCTGCTGCTGGTAATGGCGCCGCGCTTGCCGAAAGGAATTTGGTGGCTGCGCATTTTCGTTCTCGGCGCGCTCAACTTCACGCTTTTCTGGGCCTTTCTGTTTATCGCAGCCTATAGGCTGCCAGGAGGGGTCGCGGCGACAGTCGGTGCGATACAGCCTCTGATCGTCGTGTTCCTGGCCGCGCTGCTGCTTGGGACAGCGATCAGAGCGTCGGCCGTGATGGCTGCCTTGATCGGCATCTTTGGTGTCGGGCTGCTTGTCCTAGGGTCAGGTATAAGGCTTGATCCCATCGGTTTGATTGCCGGAGTTTGCGGGGCGGCCTCGATGGCGGCAGGCACGGTCTTGACTCGGAAATGGCAACCTCCGGTGCCGCTGCTTACCTTCACCGCCTGGCAACTGACCGCCGGCGGTCTGTTGCTGGTGCTTCTGGCCGTCTTCATCGAGCCGCCGCTTCCAACACTGGATGCACGGAACCTCTCAGGCATCCTCTACCTAGCGCTCATCGGGGCTGCGCTCACCTATATCCTGTGGTTTCGCGGTATCTCACGGATAGAGCCAGGGGCCGTCTCGGCGCTTGGTTTTCTCAGCCCGCTCGCCGCCGTTCTGATCGGTTGGGCATTGCTGGGTCAGGCGCTGACACAGATGCAAATCGCCGGCGCCGCGCTTGTCTTTGCAGCAATCTGGGTTGGTCAAAGAGCGGCGCGTACCCGCCCATCTGAGCTTTTGAAAAGCTCCATCCGCCACCCATTGTAAAGGAGAACTCCGATGAAACTCATTGTATTTGGTGCCACCGGCAATGTCGGTTCTCGCGTCGTAACGGAAGCGCTTGCTCGCGGGCATCTCGTAACCGCAGCTATTCGAAACGAGGCAGCGATTGCCAAGCTGCCCGAGGGTGTCAGACCGGTCATCGCGGATGCGACAGATCCCGCAACCCTCGTCGCAGCCATGGAGTCTCAGGACCTTGCGATCAGCGCGTTGCGCTCTGCGCCCGGGCGCGAAGGCGAGATCGTGGCTCTGACACGTTCGATCCTAAATGCTGCTTCACGCACGGGTCTTCGGGTGATCATCGTTGGCGGCGCCGCGCGCCTGCATCTGCCAAACGGCAGTCCGCATACGGTTCTGTCAGATCCGGATTTCTTGCCTGACAACATCGTTCCAACAGCCCGCGCATCGATGGCGCAATGGGAGCTCTGCGCCTCTGAAACATCGGCAAATTGGACTTATGCCAGCCCTCCAGCCCTTTTGCAGCCCGGCCCACGCCTGGGCGCGTTCAGAACCGGCACCGACACGCTGCTGGTCGATGAACTGGGCAATTCGGAGATATCGATGGAAGACTTTGCCGTTGCGCTGGTAGACGAGGCACAATCAGCCAATTTCCAGTGTGCTGCGTTCACGGTCGGTTACTAGCACTTGTTCAAGAGCGCCAGGGAAAGGCAGACCGGCCAGCCGACCAGCAGGCCGGGCAGGGACCAGCGGGAGCGGGTCAGGCCAGATAAACCGTTTCACCGGTTTCAATTGCCTGTTGTGCCGCTTGCCCCATCCTGACAGCCCAGAGGCCGTCCTTCAAACTTACATCCGGTTTTGCTGTTTCGCCACGAAGCACGGCCAGGAACCCTTTGTGCTGATAATAGGTCGACCCATTGTGATCCCCTGCCGCCAAAAGGGTGGGGTCGACCGGAACGTCCATTGATACCGGACCTTTGGGGTTGCGCGGGCTCAGGATCACCTGCGGCAGCGGCGGGGCACCCAAATGGTCGGGCCAGAATCGTCCGGGTCCGGGAACAAACGCCTCGATCTTGGCGTCCGGTCCGACGGCCGATATTTCTTCTTGGTAGCGTGCGCCTTCGGCAAACATGCAAAGTTCCAACATCGCGCGCGCGCCCGAAGCAAAGTCGACCAGAACATAGCCGTGATCCAGAATATCCGGGGTTTGACCGTCGTAACTTTCGTCCAGATGGTTCACCGCCTGCCCGCCACTTGCCGTGATGCGCACCGGATCGGATCGCAATATCAGACGCATCAAGTCGAAGAAGTGGCAGCATTTCTCGACGAAAGTACCGCCAGTATTTCGGTTGAACCGGTTCCAGTTGCCGACCTTGTCGAGGAAGGGAAAACGATGCTCGCGGATCGACAGCATTTTCACCCCACCTGTCGCCTCGGCCTTGTCGATCAAAGCAGCGATAGGGGGCATATACCGGTATTCCATCGCAACCCAAATCGGGCAGGGGTAGTCGCGCTGCAACTGCTCGAGCCGGGGCGCGTCCTGCGGGTCGGTGAACAATGGTTTTTCTACCAGAAGCGGCAGAGGACGTGTTTCAGCGATTTCGCAGATCTGGTCCACATGAAGATGGTTCGGGCTGACAATGACGACGCAGTCCAGTTCCTCTACCGCCAGAAGCTGTTGCACGGAACCTGCCATGGTTGCAGTCGGCGCAATTGCCTTGGCGGCTTTTGCCATCTCCTGATCGGGTTCAAAGATCGCAGCCACACTGGTACCTTCCAGCAATCCGATATTGTGCAGGTGCTCTTGCCCCATCATTCCGCATCCAATCAGCCCGTAATTGATGGTCCGGGTCATGTGCGATTCCTTCTACTTCAGACGTTGAACGTAGTTGGCCCGATCCGGGTCGAACCAGGTTTTTGAGAATTCGACGGGTTCGGCGCTTTCCGACCAGCTGAACCGCTCGATGTAACCGACTGCTTGGCCGGCTGGCTTGGTGAAGTCAGAAGGTGTCCAGTCCGGTAGAGGCCGGACCGAAACCCTGTCTTCGGCTCTTGCGATCCAAAAGCCCAACTGGCGCTGATAATAGCGATAGAGCGAGTCGGACAGCAGGCTCTGGTCGATCAGGCCCGCTGATTCGTCCAGCCAGATTTCTTCGACAGCGATGATTGTATCATTCAGGTAGCGCATCCTCCGGACACGCGAACCGGCGTCAGAAGCACCGAATTTTGGCAGACCAACCGGCTTTTTCAGATGGTCAACCGACAGGATATCCGCACGAGGCAGGCCACCCCCTTCGGGCAGTTCCAGCCTAAACATTGCATAGACGCTGCTTTGCGTACCGGTCTCGCGTATGTAGTTCCCCGAGCCTTGGATTCGCTCCAACATCCCCTTTTTTTCTAGCTCTGAGAGCGATTTTCGCAGCGTCCCAACCGAGACATTCAGCTCTGCGGCCATCTCGCGCTCGGGCGGCAATCGTTCACCGTTAATAAGGCGACCAGCCGCGATGTCACGGATCAGAAGTTCCGCGATCTGAATATATACCGGCAGGGCATTGGGGTTTCGGTTGGATGCAGGCACGGCAGACGCTTCACTCGGTCGCAGGAAAAATTGATACACTATTGATCTACATCAAAGCGATTGCTACGCAAGAGGAAAGTCAAAGATGTACGGAGCGTGAATCAAATGAGCATCGTCCCCATCACATCCCCCGATCTGGATGCGGCCGAAGTTTCGTGGTTCGCTGCCCTGTGTTCCGATGATTACCAGTTCCTTGGCGTTCCCGACGGTGACCTGCGGTCGAGTTGGAAGCATTGCTCGAACATTGTGAAAGAGGCCGAAGCGCAGGGTTTTCGCAACATCCTCTGCCCGTCCTCCTATCAGGTCGGTCAAGACACGCTGAGCTTTGTCGCCGGCTGCGCTCCGATCACCGACCGGATCAACCTGCTGGCCGCCGTACGCTGTGGCGAGATGCAACCGATCATGCTGGCCCGCACCATCGCAACGCTGGACCACATGCTGAAGGGGCGTTTGACGGTCAACATCATCTCATCCGACTTTCCCGGTGAGAAGGCCGACAGCGCGTTCCGCTATCAGCGCTCGCGCGAAGTGGTGGAGATTCTGAAACAGGCCTGGACGCAGGATGAGATCAATCATGCAGGCGAGGTCTACAACTTCTCGGGTCTGACCACCGACCCGGCCAAGCCATATCAGACCGGCGGCCCGCTGCTTTATTTCGGCGGCTATTCTCCCTCTGCCCTGGACCTGTGCGGCGAGCATTGTGACGTCTACCTGATGTGGCCTGAAACCAAGGATCAACTGGCTGAACGGATGAAGGCCGTTCACGCCGTCGCTGAAAACTACGACCGCACGCTGGATTACGGGTTGCGTGTCCATATGATCGTTCGCGATACCGAGGCTGAAGCACAGGAATACGCGGATTACATCGTCTCGAAGCTGGACGACGAATATGGTCGCGCCATCCGCGAACGGGCGCTGGATTCGACCTCGCTGGGGGTGGCGCATCAGGCCAGAAACCGCGATCTGGCGGATGAATACGGCTATGTCGAACCCGGTCTCTGGACCGGTGTTGGCCGGGCACGGTCTGGTTGCGGTGCCGCTCTGGTCGGATCGACGGATCAGGTTATGTCGAAGATCGAGGAATACCAGAAGATGGGCATCCGCGCTTTCATCTTCTCGGGCTACCCGCATCTGGACGAAGCCCGCCATTTAGGCGCCCGCGTGTTGCCGAACCTGAAAACCTGTTCCCTTCCCGAAGCTTACGGAAGGGTTCCCAAAACGACCCCGGCCACACCGCTGGGCAACGGAGAACGCCGCTGATGCAACGTGTGAAACTATCTGACTCGCTGGAGATGAGCCGCCTTGTCTATGGCATGTGGCGGTTGGGCGATGACAGTGACACGTCCGCGGGCCATGTCGAGGCCAAGATTCAGACCTGTCTGGATCAGGGTATCACCACCTTCGATCAGGCCGACATCTATGGCGGCTACCAGGCCGAGGCCGTGCTGGGTGCCGCCCTGCGCGCCAATCCAAACCTGCGTCAGAAGATGGAGATCGTCACCAAATGCGACATCGTCGCGCCGGTTGGCCGTTACGCGGATGCGAAGGTAAAATACTACGACACCTCGCGCGCCCACATTCTGAAATCGGTCGACACGTCGCTGTCGGAAATGGCGATTGACCACATCGATCTGCTGTTAATCCACCGCCCGGATCCAATGATGGATCACCATGAAACCGGTGCAGCGCTGGATGAGGTGGTTGCCAGTGGCAAGGTCGGCGCGGTTGGTGTGTCCAACTTCCGCCCTTGGGATTGGTCGTTGCTGCAATCGGCGATGAATACGCCGTTGGTCACCAACCAGATCGAAATTTCTCTGGGTCAGATCAGCCCATTCACCAACGGTGATTTGGCCTTTCACCAACAGCATGGCCATCCGTTGATGGCATGGTCGCCGCTGGGTGGAGGCTTGTTGATGGCCGGAAACCCGCCGGTTGGGGTCGTTGCCGATGAAATCGCAGCCGGGTTCGGCGTAGATCGCGCCGCCGTCGCTGTGGCGTTCCTGCTGGCCCACCCGGCCAACATCCTGCCGGTTCTGGGCACCAACAATCTGGACCGGATCAAACGCGCCTCGGACGCATTGAAAGTCAAACTGGATCGCGAAAGCTGGTTCCGCCTGTACGAGGCGGCACTGGGGCACGAGGTACCATGATGAACGCAATCTCAAAGGACATGACTCGCACCTTCATTCCACATAAGGACGACACACGTACTCTGCGCGACGCCTTCGGCCGCTTTGCAACCGGTGTCACCATCGTGACCTGCAACAGCGCGGACGGTCCGGTCTGCATCACCGCCAACAGCTTTTCGTCCTTGTCGCTTGACCCACCGCTGATCATGTGGGCCGGAGACCGCAACTCGCGTCGCTTCCCCTATTTCCACAAGGCCCGCCATTTCAGCGTGCATGTGCTGTCGTCGGACCAGGCCGAGCTGTGCTTCGGCTGCTCGAAAGACGCATTTGCACTGCGGGACATCAGCCACGAGCGCTGTGAGAATGGGACGCCGGTGTTGGCGGATTGCCTTGCGCGGTTCGAATGCGAACAGCACGCGTATCACGATGCAGGCGATCACGTTATTGTGGTTGGAAAGGTTCTCAAGGCCAGCATGTCGGATGGAGACGCGCTGACATTTTATGCCGGGAAACTCGGCCAATTCGCGAAAGTCTAAGCGCGATTTGATGACCGTGGGGGACACCCACGGCTGACCAAGGGAGGATCCGCATGGGCGGACTGGCATCGGTGCTTGCACCGATTGCATTCGTGAACGAAACCGTGCTGCGTCTGGGCCGGGCGTTTGGTGTTGTTGCGATTGCGCTCATGGTGATCGCAATCTTGATCCAGGTGTTTTTCCGATACGTTCTGGGCAATGCGCTGCCGTGGCCGGATGAGGCCGCGCGGTTCTGCATGTTGTGGATGACCGGTCTAATGGCGCCCACCGCCTTTCGGCGTGGCGGCTTTGTGGCCATAGACATGCTGGAACGCTTCCTTCCCCGTATCATCGGTCAAACGCTGAATCTGTTCCTGCTTTTGCTCTCGTTCGCCGTCCTGCTGGTCGCGGTCAATATCGGCTGGTCCGAGGTTACCGGCTTTGGCGGAAAATTCGCCACTGCCGCGCTGTATTTGCCTACCTCTTTCGGGTTCGATGAATGGTATCGCATTCCGCGCAGTTGGATGATGGCATCGCTGCTGGTGGGGATCATCCTGCTGATCTCGGTGAATATCGAGCTGATCCTGCGATCCTTCATCACCTTGCTGGGCGGCGGCCACCTGTTGCCTGAAATTCCTGATGCGGCAGTGGGGGCCGAATAAGTGCTGATCTGGTTCCTGCCCACCTTCCTGATTTTCCTGCTGATCGGCCTGCCGGTCTTTTTCGCTTTGCTGGCGGCGCCCGGTATCCTGCTCTGGCTGAACGGCCAGACGAACGACATCACGTTGCTGTATCGCAATGTCTATAACGGCATGGACAGCTTCCCTCTGATGGCGATCCCCTTCTTCATGCTGGCCGGAGAGCTCATGAACCGAGGCGGCATCACCATCCGCCTTGTCGAGTTTTCGCAGGCTCTGATGGGTCATCTGCGCGGTGGTCTGGCGCATGTGAACGTGCTGAGTTCGATCCTGTTTGCGGGCCTCTCGGGGTCCGCCGTGGCGGACACCTCGGCGCTAGGGTCGATGCTGATCCCGGCGATGGAGAAACAGGGCTATACCCGGAAATTCGCCGCCGCGATCACGGCGGCAAGTTCCGTGATCGGGCCGATCATTCCGCCCTCGGGCATCATGATCATCTACGCCTATGTGATGGGCGAAAGCGTGGCCGCGTTGTTCCTTGCGGGGATCGTGCCGGGCGTGATGGTCGGTGTCGGTCTGATGCTGATGATCAAACTGATGGCCGACCGCTATGACTTCCCCGTCGCCAGCCGCAAATACACATGGCCCGAGCGGCGTCAGGCCAGTTTGAAGGCCTTTTTCCCATTGATGACACCGGTCATCATTCTGGGCGGTATTCTGGGTGGTATCTTCACACCGACCGAGGCTGCGGCAGTCGCCGTGGGCTATGCCTTCATCATCGGGTTCTTCATCCTGCGGACATTGACATGGAAAGAGGTCCCCGAGGTGCTCAGCAATGCAGGCATGACTTCAGCCGTTGTTCTGCTGCTGGTTGGTGCTGCGATGGCGTTCAAGACGGTCGTCAGCCTCAGCCATGCGCCGGAACAACTGGCCTCGCTGATCCTCAGCCTGTCAGAAAACCCGCTGATCCTTTTGTTCCTGATCAACCTGCTGCTGTTCATCGTCGGCATGTTCCTGGACGCAGGCCCCGCGATCATCATCCTTGGACCAATCCTTGGACCGATCTTCACCAGTCTCGGCGTCGACCCGATCCATTTCGCCATCATCATGAGCGTCAACCTGACCGTCGGCCTCGCCACCCCGCCAATGGGCCTTGTGCTGTTCGTGGCCGCCGCCGTATCGCGCGAACGGGTTGAAACCATCGCCAAGGCGATCCTGCCGTTCCTGGCGGTCGAAATCATCGTGATTTTCCTGATCACCTACATACCCGCACTATCCATGACGATCCCGAGGATAACGGGATTTGCCAACTAACTGAGTTCCACAGGGAGGAAACGCATGCTCAGAGAATTCATCAAAACCGCAGCGGTGGCCACATCGCTGGTGACGGCGTCCGCCATGGCTGCGACAGCCGCCGATTATACGCTGCGCGCAACCGCAAATTCGAACGAAAACGATGAGGATTATGACGGGCTGATCGTCTTCAAGAACTATGTCGAATCTGCCTCGAACGGCGCGATCGAGGTCGAACTGTTCATCGGCACACAGCTCTGCTCGAACGGTGCCGAATGCTTGCAGGGCGTGGCAGACGGCACCATCGACATCTACATCTCGACCTCGGGCGGTGCCTCAGGCATCTTTCCTTACGTGCAGGTTCTGGACCTGCCTTATCTGATGGCCGATGACCGCATTGCCGAGCATGTCCTGTCGGGCGATTTCACCCGCACAATGCGCGACATGGCGCTTGAGGACTCGGGCGGCGCGATCCGTCTGATGACCATCGGCAACACCGGCGGCTGGCGCAACTTCGCCAACACACAGCGCCGCATTGCCGAGCCCGCGGATATGGAAGGTCTGAAAATCCGCACCGTCGTCGCCGACCTGCCGCAGGAACTGGTCAAGGCGCTGGGTGCGTCGCCCACCCCGATCCCGTGGCCGGAACTGTTCACCAGCTTCCAGACCGGTGTCGTTGAAGGATCCAAGAACGGCATCACCGACATCATGGGCATGAAATTCCCGGATGCGGGCCTGCAATACGTAACGCTGGACGGCCACGCCTATATGGGCGCATTGTGGTGGATGAACAACGCCAAGTTCCAGGAGATGCCCGAGGATCTGCGCCGCGTCGTGGTCGACGGGTTCTATGCCCTGCAACAGGCCACTTTCGCCTCCCCCAAGCGCAAGTCGATCCAAGCCTATGAAGATTTCGTCGCCGGGGGCGGAGACCTCTATGTGCTGACACCCGATCAGAAGGCTGCGTTCAAAGAGGCCGCAACGCCAGTCTATGATTGGTTCCAGTCCAACGTTGCGCGTGGCGACGAGATCTTTGCTGCACTGACCGAGGCGGTCGCGGCGGCTGAGGCGGACGTCAACGCCGCTCGTGATGCGGATCTGAAGTGAACGGTTGGGCCGGGCTTTGCGGCCTGGCCCTCACCGAAACGGGTACATCCACCCTTTGTAGTCGTTGACCAGAACATGCGCCTTTTTAATCTGCTGCGGCGACATTTTCTTGACCACTTCCTCAAGGCTGATCGCCGCGTCGGGGTCGCCGCCAATGGCGCTGAGCGTGTACCACATATACGCACGCACCAGATCGGGCGCGGGCATGCCCAGACCCAATTCATAGTACCAGCCAACGCCCGATTGCGCCCCCGGATGCCCCTTCATCGAGGCGCGCAGATACCATTCAAAGGCCCGTTCGTAATCCTGCTCGACTCCCAAACCCAGCCCGTACATCACGCCGATCAACTCTTCAGCCTCGGCGTTGCCCGAGCGCGCGGCTGGAAGAAGTTCCTCGCGCGCGGCTGCAAACTGTCCGGCTTCCATCATATCGCGGGCTTGTTCCAGTTCAGACAGAGCCGGAGACGCAAATACGCAAAGGGCAAAAACAAGCTGGCGCATGGGATCGTTGCCTTCTTCTGGGTCGGGGCCGCTGTAGCACAGGATTTGCCGCGCCCGCTGACCGATGATGACTTTATCCCCTTTGATATGAAACAGGCCGCCATCGGTCATCAACTGTTTTACGACCCGATCCTGTCAGGCAACCGCAACATCGCCTGCGCCCATTGTCACCACCCGGATTTCGGCACTTCGGACGGGTTGTCGCTGGGCATAGGAGAAGGCGGGCAGGGGTTGGGGCCGGACCGCACACCCGGCACCGGGGCCGACAGAATACGCAAACGCATCCCTCGCAACTCTCCGGGCCTGTGGAATCTTGGGGCCAAGGACATACACACCGTCTTTCACGACGGCAGGCTGAGCATTTCCGACGTCTACGGCAACGGCTTCAATTCCCCGGCGCAGGAGTGGCTGCCCGAGGGCCTGAACTCCCTGCTGGCGGCACAGGCTCTGTTCCCCCTGACCTCACAATTCGAGATGGCGGGCAATGTGGCCGAAAATGAAGTCACAGGCGCGGTGCACGATCGTATCGACAAGGGCTGGCCCATTCTGGCGAAACGCGTCCGCACCGATCCTCGCTATGGTCCGGCCATCGTCGCCGCCTTTGATGAGGTCGAGACGACCGAGGACATCATGATCACGCAAGTCGCCAACGCTCTGGCCGCTTTCATGGCGATCGAGTGGCGTAGCACTGACAGCCCGTTTGACCACTATCTTGCGGGCGACATGAATGCCCTTTCACCTGCGCAAATCGAGGGGATGAGGCTGTTCTACGGAAAAGCCCGCTGCTCCGCCTGCCACCGCGGATCGCTCATGTCAGATCAGAAGTTCCATGCACTGGGCTTGCCACCCTTTGGGCCGGGTCGCACCCGGCAGTGGGATCCCTTCGTCCGGGATGTCGGCCGCATGGGTGAAAGCAACCGCCTTGAGGATGCCTACAGGTTCCGTACCCCTATGCTACGCAATGTTGCCCTGACCGCGCCTTACGGTCACAATGGCGCTTTCCCCGATCTTGAAAGCGTCATTCGCCATCATTTGGATCCGCAGGCCAGCCTGGACAAATGGACCCCTCAAATGGCTGCCTTACCCAAGGTGCCATGGTTGCAAAAAACGGATTTTCTGGTTTGGCAGGACCAATATGAAATGGCACGTCAACGCAAGAAAATTGATATTGATCCGATCCAGCTTGCGGAATTGGAAATCGAAAACCTGATTGCTTTTCTGCATTCGTTGACAGGTCGCAGCGTAGACTCTCCGATATTCGGTGTGCCGAAAGGATTTACTCCTTAGGGTCAGGATGCATTGATTTTCAAAGCGCTGCATGATTCACGGTTCGAAAAACGGAGCGGTGATATGAGCGACCTTTTCTGGCTGACTGACGAGCAGATGGCCAAACTTTCCCCTTTCTTCCCGCGGTCGCATGGCAAGCCACGGGGCGATGACAAGAGGGTGCTGAGCGGGATTATCTTCATCAATCGCAATGGGTTGCGGTGGCGTGTCGCTCCCAAAGAATACGGACCGCACAAGACGCTTTATAGCCGGTGGAAGCGTTGGAGTGAGAAAGGTATCTTCGCTCGGATGATGGTCGGCTTGGCAGCCGAACACGGCGAGGAAAAGACCGTGATGATCGACGCGACCTATCTGAAAGCACATCGTACCGCGACCAGCATGGCCGCGAAAAAGGGGGGGCGTGGCCGTCTGATTCACTGCACGGCAGGCGCATCCGAAGGATGCTGCCGAGAGGGGGCCGAACCAAGGGCGGCATGAATACCAAACTGCATGCTATCTGTGACAGCCAAGGGCGACCGATCAGCCTTTTTGTCACCGCTGGCCAAGTCAGTGACCACATCGGTGCGCGAGCGCTACTGAGCAGTATTCCAGATGTCGACTGGCTGCTCGGGGATCGTGGCTATGATGCAGACTGGTTCCGAGATGCGTTAAAAGACAAAGGGATACGCGCCTGCATCCCAGGTCGAAAGCAACGCAAGACAACCGTGAAGTATGACAAGCGCCGATACAAACGGCGCAACCGTATTGAGATCATGTTTGGTAGGCTCAAGGACTGGAGGCGCGTAGCGACACGTTATGATCGCTGTCCCAAAGTCTTCCTCTCCGCAATCGCACTCACAGCAACCGTCATCTATTGGTTTTGAATCCTGACCCTAGGTCCGTTTCGAACCGATCCTCAACGGCATTATCCGTCCCGGTATGTCGACCTCGCCAGATTGGTATCGCTTGGGGTGTCCTCACACTCGACTCTTAATCTGCCTCACTCCACAAGGATTTTGAGACGCAAACTTGTATTGCCCTCCTTCCGAGGCCCACGCATAAGCGTGGGTTTTCGTTTTTCTGGATGTAAGCTTGACTTGGGTTGTGTATTTGACAGCAACGACAGAAATGTGATCCGCGCCGGAAGCCGGGCTTTGCACAGTGCGCGTATCTGCGCGCCGTCGGATAAATTAAGCTGAAGACCGTGGCCAAGCGTTCGCAATTTACGACCCCAATGATGGGCTGAGCCGCAAACCTCCAATGCCAGCCACTCAGCGTAGGACCGTCTATCATAAATGGGAGTGACTTGGTGCGCTTGATTTCCTTATTAAGGATCCGCCGCTCGGTGGCTAAAACGCAGTGTACCTGAAAAACGTCCTTAGCCAGATCCAGACCTACATTTCTTCTCCGTAATTGGATGGCTCCTCTCTTTGCAGTCGATAACAACTGCACTTTGGCGCGTTCGATGCCGACGAAGGAGGAACTATCCACCTCATCCGGTAAGGATCGATTACTTCAAAAAGAGCGTTTGAAGTAGCAGTAATTCAGACTGCGAGAAGTAACTTTTGTTGGCGGAAAGGTAAGTTAACTGGTCAAAAGGCAAAATATCTCTGCATTTGACAAGTTGATTTCATTGGTCGGAGTGAGAGGATTCGAACCTCCGACCCCTGCCTCCCGAAGACAGTGCTCTACCAGGCTGAGCTACACTCCGACCGTGGCGGGTGATCTATACGCGGCGGGTCTGATGCGCAAGAGGATTCTGTAATGCGACTACCCGAATCTTTCGATCTCAACACCCAAAAATATATGGCAGCGGACCAATGGGCACGGAACCCGGTGATCTAAGCAGGTCGCCATGTTTATGGTTCGCAAAAACGAGCGTTTACATGTTTGCGTTCTGCTGTTGACCGGCGCGCACAGTGTCCGCCAACTTGTTCACCTCCCCCCCCGCCGGGCAGGTCGCGATGGCACCGGTGTTAAAACGTTGGCTGGATGACAGGCTTGTTGAAAGGCAAGGGAATCGCAACCTTTTGCGGTGGAAACCCTGTGGTTTCTTTGTCCGCTTTCGCCCGCGCAGCCATCGTCATCAATTGGTTGTAAAGCGTCCCAGGCAATCACGGCAAGGGATCTGTTTTGTACAGACGAATTTTGGTTCCACCATGGTCGACGACCGGTCCTGGCGCCAGCAAAGGCAGGCGTGTGGCCCGGGCAAGCCCCGGAGCGCTGGTGATCACGCCGACCCGCCATCCCTGGAACCGGTTCATCAGGGTTTTGCCCATCGCGCCATAGACCGAGCGCAAGCGTCTTTCGTCACCAATTCGCGCCCCGTAGGGCGGGTTCACAATGACCAGCCCCGCAGGACCTTCGGGGGGTTTTATGTCGCTGACGGAACGCTGTTGAAACCGTGTCACGGCACCGACTTGGGCCCTTTCGGCATTGGCAGTCGCCGCGTCAACCGCGCCCGAGTTGCGATCCGAGCCGTAGAAGGTAAGCGCGCATTCCGCCGCCTTCGTTTCCCGTCGCATTTCCTGCCACTGATCAGGGTCAAAGCCCGCCAGGTCCTCGAATGCAAAACCGCGGGAGCGGCCAGGGCGCAGACCCAGAGCGATCTCGGCGGCCTCGATCACGAAGGTACCCGATCCGCACATCGGGTCCAGTACGGGTTCATCGCCCGAGTAGCCACATTCTTTCAGGAACATGGCGGCCATTGTTTCGCGCATTGGGGCCTTGGCAATGGCTTCCTTGTGACCGCGTTTGTGCAACAGCTCGCCGGAACTGTCGACCGAGATCGTGCAGATGTCTTTTTCGATTCGAAGCAACACCCGAAGGTTTGCCTCGGATGAAATCGAGGTGCCCAATGTCTCGGATATTGCCCGCTCGATCCTCTGACGAGCTGCACCGGCGTGATAAATTCTGGATTTGCGGCTGATGGCTTCCACCTTGACCGGCACGTCAGGACGCAAAACGGTGCCCCAAGGAAATTTCCGAGCACGTTTGTCCAATTGGGCAAGGTGCACGGCGGGGAAGCTGCCCAGTCGCACCAGAACCTTGTTGGCGCCGCGCAGTGTCAGGTTGGCACGCCAGACCTCGGGCCATGAACCCCGGCATGTTACCCCGCCGGGTACAGTTCTGACCTGCGCGAATCCGTTGAATTGCGCCTCGTCACCAAGAGGCGCCTCGAGGCCCGGCGTGGCAACCAGAAAGATTTCCAAATCTGTGTCTTTTTCCATTCCGGTTGCTTACACTGGAACCCTGGTGGGCGCGATATGCAATTATACGCCATGGATTCAGAAGAAATGACCGATCAATCGCAGGATTGTGTGGTTCATCCTCAAGTTTTGGCGGTAACAGGTTTGCGTTTATGACCTTCCCCGCGTAAAGGGTCCTTGATCGGAAATACGCCTGCGGATTTTGGACCGTTTTCGACGCTTTTGCGACGGAGGCTCGAAAAAACCGCGCTATTGCATGACCCCGAAAGGGCGTTAGCAGAGCTGGCGCAGAAAAGAGGCTTGGAAGAACGTAGCAACATGCAAACTTTCAAACTGAAAAAAGGGCTGGATCTGCCGGTGGAAGGCGCTCCTGCCCAGACCATTCACCCGGGCCCGGAATACGCGACCGTTGGCGTCCTGGGCGGTGACTACATCGGCCTGAAACCCAAGATGCTGGTGCAGGAAGGCGACAGCGTCGTACGTGGCGCGCCGCTGTTCTGTCACAAGGACGCGCCTGACGCGATGATGGTCGCACCGGTAAGTGGCAGGGTCGTCGCGATCAACCGTGGTGCCCGTCGGGTGCTGCAAAGCGTCGTGATCGAAGTGACAGATGTCAATGACACCGGTGTTGATTTCTCGGGCATAGGGGATGCCGACAGCGCCGAAGGCGTGACGGCCAAGCTGTGCGCCGCCGGCCTGTGGACGTCGTTCCGCACGCGCCCCTATTCAAAAATGCCGAACCCCGGCGTCAAACCGGATGCGATCTTTGTCACCGCCATGGACAGTGACCCGCTGGCCGCTGACGCTGCCACGATCATTGCCGAGGCGCCCGAAGAATTTACCGCCGGTTTGGCGGCAGTCAGCACATTGACCGAGGGCAAAACCTATCTTTGCCAAAAAGAGGGTGACACGATACCCGGCGCAGATGTCGCCGGTGTCGAAGCTGCATCTTTCGCAGGCCCGCACCCATCGGGGCTGGCCGGAACGCATATTCACTTCCTCGAACCCCTTGCAGGCGACAAGCAGGTCTGGACCATCGGGTATCAGGATGTCATCGCTATTGGTCGCCTGATGCTGACCGGCCATCTGGATCCGAATGTCGTGATTGCCCTGACGGGGCCGGGTGCGCGTCAACCACGTTTGATCCGTACCGTGATGGGCGCATCAACTGACGATCTGACCCGCGACGAAGTCGATGTGGACGGCACGCCCCGCATCATTTCGGGTTCGATCCTGTCGGGCCGGCACGCTGAGGGCCCGACCGCCTATCTGGGCCGGTTCGCGCGTCAGATCAGCATCATCCGTGAAGATCCCGATCAAATCCCGATGGGCTGGATTCGTCCGATGCCGTCGAAATACGCGGTCCAGCCTGTATTGGGTTCGGCATTCGCCAAGAAGCTGTATGCCTTCACGTCCAATCTGAACGGCGGGCGTCGGGCCATGGTGCCCACAGGTGTTTTCGAAGACCTGATGCCGCAGGACTATCTGCCCACTCAGTTGCTGCGGGCGCTGCTGGTAATGGATACGGACACTGCCCAAGCCCTGGGTGCGCTGGAGCTGGACGAAGAGGATCTTGGCCTTGTGGGCTTTGCCTGTCCGGCAAAATATGAATACGGGCTGGCGCTGCGCGACTGCCTGAGCAAAATTGAAAAGGAGGGCTGAGCCGAATGGGTTTGCGCAGCTTCTTTGACAGGATCGAGCCGAACTTTACCAAGGGCGGCAAGTACGAAAAGTACTTCCCCATCTACGAGATGGTGGAAAGCTTCATCTACACTCCAAAAACCGTGACCACGGTGGCGCCGCACGCGCGGTCCTATGTGGATATGAAGCGGATCATGACCTATGTCGTGATCGCGACGATCCCCTGCATCCTGTGGGGGATGTGGAACACCGGCTATCAGGCAAACTCTGCGATTGCTTTGCTGGGTCCGGAATCGGCCACCGGCTGGCGGATTGCTTTGTTGCAGATGTTCGGGATTTCGCTGGACCCGTCCAGCATCTTTGCCAATGTCATGCATGGTCTGATGTATTTCCTTCCGATCTACATCGTCACGCTGGTCGCGGGCGGTATCTTCGAGGTCATCTTTGCCACCGTGCGCGGCCATGAGGTGAACGAAGGCTTCCTAGTTACATCAATGCTTTACACGCTGATCATGCCTGCTACGACGCCCCTGTGGCAGGTGGCATTGGGCATCATCTTCGGCGTTGTGATCGGTAAGGAAGTGTTCGGGGGCACCGGCAAGAACTTTCTCAACCCCGCGCTTGTGGGGCGGGCGTTTTTGTATTTCGCCTATCCGGCGCAGATGTCGGGGGATGCGGTCTGGACACCCGTTGACGGGTTCTCGGGCGCAACTGCATTGGGCGTGTCTGCGGCCGAAGGCGTGCAGGCGCTGGCCGCTGAAGGCATCACCTGGTCGAGCGCGTTTTTCGGCACCATTCAGGGCAGCTTTGGCGAAACATCGACGCTGGCCTGCATGATCGGTCTGGCTTTCCTTCTGATGACCAGGATCGCCAACTATCGCCTGATTGTGGGCTGTCTGGCGGGCACCATCGGCTTTACCCTGCTGCTGAACCTGATCGGATCGGATACCAACCCGATGTTCGCGATGCCATGGTACTGGCATATCGTGTTGGGCGGTTACGCTTTCGGGCTGGCCTTTATGGTGACGGAACCGGTTTCCGCCAGCCACACCAATGTAGGGCGTTATATTTATGGCGCTCTGATCGGTGTCATGGTCGTGATGATCCGCGTGATCAACCCGGCTTTCCCCGAAGGCATGATGCTGGCAATCCTGTTCGGCAACGTCTTTGCACCGCTGATCGACTATTTCGTCGTGCAAGCCAACATCAAACGGAGGGCGCGTCGCCATGTCTGATACGCAATCCCCAGATCAAAACGAGGCACCCAAGGGCGCATTAGCCAAATTCCTGGCGGCGTCGCCGGATTCTGTTGGCAAGACGATCTTCATCGCCGTTGCCGTCTGTCTGGTCGCCTCGATGGTTGTGTCCGCGGCCGCAGTCAGCCTGCGCCCGGTGCAAGAGGCCAACCGGCTGCAGGACAAACAGGTAAACGTTCTGCAAGTTGCGGGCGTGTTCGAGCCGGGCATCGACGTGACAGAGGCTTTTGCCGCCTTCGAACCACATGTGCTGGAGCTGTCCACAGGCACCTTCGTCGATGATCAGTTTGATCCGACCACATTTGACGACATCGCCGCCGCTAGCGATCCTGAGCTGAGCGTCGCGTTGGACAATGACCCCGCCGGTATCGGCCGCAAATCCAAATACCGTGTTATCTATCTGCTGCGCGATGATGCAGGTGATCTGGACAAGGTGATCCTGCCTCTGCACGGATACGGCCTGTGGTCGACGCTCTATGGATTTATTGCGCTTGAAAACAACGGCAACGATATCTACGGCCTGCAATTCTATCAGCATGGTGAAACTCCGGGTCTTGGGGCCGAGGTGGACAACCCACGCTGGAAAGCCCTGTGGAACGGGAAAAAGCTGCGCGACGAAGCAGGTGATCTGCAAATCACCGTTGCCAAATCACAGCCCGCAGCCGGGCCAGATTTCTATGTGGATGCGTTGGCGGGGGCCACGCTGACGTCGGTCGGCGTCGATAACCTTGTGAAATTCTGGATGGGCGATGCGGGCTATGGTCCCTTCCTGGCCAAACTTCAAGCAGGAGAGATTTGATGTCCCAGACCAAGAAAGAGATGCTGGTCGACCCGCTTGTCGACAACAATCCGATCACATTGCAGGTGTTGGGCATCTGTTCAGCACTTGCGGTGACATCATCGTTGCAAGTGTCGATGGTGATGGCGCTGGCGGTGATCTTCGTGACCTCGTTTTCGTCGTTCTTCATTTCGTGCCTGCGCAACCAGATCCCCGGTTCGATCCGGATCATCGTTCAGATGGTGATCATCGCGTCGTTGGTGATCTTGGTGGACCAGATCCTGAAAGCCTATGCTTTCGAGATTTCGAAAACCCTGTCGGTTTTCGTCGGCCTGATCATCACCAACTGCATCGTGATGGGCCGCGCCGAGGCGTTTGCGATGAAGAATCCGCCGGTTGCGTCCTTTATCGACGGAATGGGCAACGGCATGGGCTATGGTCTTATCCTGCTGCTGGTCGGCTTCATTCGCGAGCTGTTTGGCGCGGGGTCGCTGTTCGGCGTTACCATTCTGGAAACCGTCAACAATGGCGGCTGGTACGTGCCCAACGGCATGCTGTTGCTGCCGCCCTCGGCGTTCTTCATCATCGGTCTGATCATCTGGGCCTTCCGCACCTGGAAGCCGAACCAGGTGGAAGAGCGTGAATACAAAATTCAGCAGGTAGAGGCCCACTGATGGAAGGTCTGATCTCACTGGCCGTAAAGGCCATCTTTGTCGAAAACCTTGCGCTTAGCTTCTTCCTGGGGATGTGTACCTTCATCGCCGTGTCCAAGAAGATTTCGACAGCGCTGGGTCTGGGGATTTCGGTCATGGTCGTGCAGGCCATCACCGTGCCTGCCAACAACCTACTGCTGAACTACTTGTTGAAACCGGGCGCGCTGGCCTGGGCCGGGTTCCCGGATGTAGACCTGACCTTCCTTGGCCTGATTTCCTATATCGGCGTGATCGCGGCGATGGTTCAGATACTCGAGATGGTTTTGGACAAGTATTTCCCACCGCTTTACAACGCGTTGGGGATCTTTCTGCCACTGATCACGGTGAACTGCGCCATCCTTGGCGGGTCGCTGTTCATGGTGGAGCGTGACTATAACTTTGCCGAGGCGGCGACTTATGGCTTGTCTTCCGGTTTTGGCTGGGCACTGGCAATCACCGCAATGGCCGGAGTCCGGGAAAAGCTGAAATATTCAGACATCCCCGATGGTCTGCAAGGTCTGGGCATCACTTTCATTACCGCAGGTCTGATGGCTATGGCCTTCATGTCCTTCTCGGGCGTGAAACTGTAAGGGGGCGTTGATGGAAACCTTTACCTTAGGCGTAGCTCTTTTCACCGCAATCGTTCTGGCATTGGTGGCCATCATCATGGCCGCCCGATCCAAGCTGGTATCGACCGGAAACGTCAACATTACGATCAACGGCGAAAAGACCATTTCCGTTCCGGCAGGTGGCAAGCTGCTACAGACGCTGGCTGCCGAGAAGCTGTTTGTCCCTTCGGCCTGCGGTGGCGGCGGCACCTGTGCGCAGTGTCGGGTGCGGGTGCATTCGGGGGGCGGATCGATCCTGCCGACCGAAGAAAGCCATATCACGAAACGTGAAGCGTCATGTGGTGATCGCCTGTCTTGTCAGGTGGCGGTCAAGCAGGACATGGATATCGAAGTTCCGGAAGAAGTCTTCGGCGTCAAGAAATGGGAATGTACCGTTCGGTCGAACGAAAACGTAGCGACCTTCATCAAGGCGTTGATCCTGGACCTGCCCGAGGGTGAGGATGTGAACTTCCGCGCCGGTGGCTACATCCAGATCGAAGCACCTGCACACCAGTTGAAATACACGGATTTCGACATTGAAGAGGAATATCGCGAGGATTGGGATCGCTTCAATCTGTGGCAATATGAATCGGTGGTGACCGAACCCATCGAGCGCGCCTATTCGATGGCCAACTACCCGGACGAAAAGGGCATGATCATGCTGAACGTCCGCGTGGCCTCGCCGCCGCCGGGGTCCGAAGGCATTCCGGCGGGTCAGATGTCGTCTTACATCTTCAACCTGAAGCCGGGTGACAAGGTCACCATTTCAGGCCCATTCGGCGAGTTCTTTGCCCGCGAAACTGACAAAGAGATGGTCTTTATTGGCGGCGGCGCCGGTATGGCACCAATGCGCAGCCATATCTTTGATCAGCTCAAGCGTCTTCAGAACCGCAACCGCAAGATCAGCTTCTGGTACGGTGCGCGGTCTAAGAAAGAGATGTTCTTTGTCGAAGACTTCGACAGTCTGGCTGAAGAATTCGACAATTTCGAGTGGCATGTGGCCTTGTCGGACGCGCAGCCCGAGGACAATTGGAAAGGCTATACCGGCTTCATCCACAACGTATTGTTCGAAGAGTACCTCAAGAACCATCCCGCGCCTGAGGATTGCGAATACTACATGTGTGGTCCGCCAATCATGAACCAGTCGGTCATCAACATGCTGCTGGATCTGGGCGTGGACCGCGAAGACATCATGCTCGACGATTTCGGCGGCTAAGGAACAAAAAAGAACCGGCGTTGAAGACGCCGGTTCTTTCATTTGGCGGTAAGCCTGCGTTATTTTCCGTAATACTCTCGATACCACGCGACGAATTGTGTGATACCGTCTTTCAGATCTGTCTGGGGGCGATAGTTCGTCAGTCTTTGTAGCAGCCGATTGTCCGCCCAAGTGGCATGAACATCACCCATCTGCATCGGCATGAAATTCTTGATCGCCTTCTGCCCCACGGCCTGTTCGATGGCTTCGATGAAATCCATCAGGCGCACTTTTTCGCCGTTGCCGATATTCACGATGCGATAGGGCGCGACGGGCGACAGGCTGTCTCCGTCCTCGATATCCTCACGGCTGGCTGGCCGCACCGGAGGCACATCGATCAGCAATCTGATGCCGCGTACAAGGTCCTGGACATGGGTGAAATCCCGGTACATGTCGCCGTGATTGTAAATGTCGATCGGGCGACCATCCAGGATGGCGGCGACAAATTTGAAATACGCCAGATCCGGTCGTCCCCAGGTGCCGTAGACGGTAAAGAAGCGGAACATGGTCGTCGGCAAATCCCACAAATGGGCATAGGAATGCCCCATCGCCTCATTCGCCTTTTTTGTCGCGGAATAGATGGTAAGCTGGGTGTCGGCTTTTTCCGTCTCGGTGAAGGGCATGTCCTCGTTGGCACCGTATATCGAAGAGGTCGATGCCATCAAAAGATGATCCACCTTATGTTGCCGTGCAATTTCCATCACGTTGAATGTTCCAACGACATTCGATTCAACATAGCTGCGGGGATGTTCCAAACTGTGTCTCACACCGGCCTGAGCCGCCAGATGAACGATGACTTCCGGCTGAAATTCTTCGGCGACCTGCATCAACCGATCAAAATTTTCCAACCGATCCTCGGTTGCCGTGAACCCGGGTGTCTGAAGCAGAATTTGATGCCGACGCTGTTTCAGGACCGCATCATAGTAATCCGTCATCCCGTCGTATCCATGCACGCGGAACCCTTCCTCTAACAGCCGCTTTGCCAGATGGAACCCGATGAACCCCGCAGAGCCCGTAATCAAAACCCGTTTCATAGAACCCTCAAAACGCCCTGCACGATCATCGCTGAACAAAAGGTTCTTCCCGTGATGCCGGGTCAAACATTTTGAACTGCGCCGAAGGTCATATCGAACATCCAGACGTCATTGGTCAACTCTTTGCTGATTCAATCAGATGCTCATTGCCGCCAATGGGCGAGAAGGATAGGGATCAACGTGTATGATTACGAACTGGATCAGACGGTGGTTCGACCGCACGGCGGGGCGGACAACGAATGCAGTGTCTTGCGACATCGCTCCGGCCGAGAAAGTGACGGCCGTGGGCGATATCCACGGTCGTCTGGACTTGTTGCAGGCGTTGTTGCCCAGACTGGACGATCAGAGCTTACTGGTCTTTGTCGGAGATTACATCGACCGAGGGCCATACAGCGCGCAGGTGCTGCGCCACCTGTTTCACCTGAGCGAGACGTCAGGAGGACGCGTTCAGTGTCTTCTTGGAAACCACGAAGAGTTTCTGTTGCAATTCCTGGAGGTGCCGGAAGGCAACGCCCGGCTCTGGTTTCAAAATGGGGGTGTGCACACGTTGGCGTCTTTCGGGCTGAAACCGCCCGGGGATATCGACAACTACCAGCAGGTTCGAAAACTGGCGGATGATCTTCGCCTGAAGATGGGGGAAAGCCTGATCAACTGGCTAGCTGACCGGCCTTTGACCTGGACTACCGGCAACGTCACATTCGTTCATGCGGCGCTGGACCCCCGACATCCGACTGAGGCCCAGGATCGCCAGATTTGTCTTTGGGGACATCCCATGTTTCCCAGGCTGGCCCGCAGCGATGGCCAATGGGTGGTGCATGGCCACACCATCATGGACCTGCCCCGGATCAGGAACCGGGTGGTATCGGTTGACACGGGCGCATTCGCTTCGGGTCGTTTGACAGCCGCCGAGATCAACGCCGGAAGTATTCAGTTCACCTCGACCGGATGAACAGTGGGCCTTTAACCGACGATCATTTGCTTCATGCGAAGCGCTTCATATTCCAACTCTTTGAGACGGAAGTGGACAACGTCTCCGATCGTGATGACGCCGCACAAATTGCCGTCGCGCAGCACCGGCATATGGCGAAAACGACCCTCGGTCATTGTTTTCAGAACTTCATTCAGCAGATCATCCAGTGTGCAGGTCTTAACATCCCTGGTCATGAGGTCTTCGACCGATTGCGGAAGGGTCTGGCCGGGTGTGTCTGCCATGCGCCGAACGATGTCGCGCTCTGACAAAATCCCCTGCAATGCCCCGTTCTGATCCGTCACGAGAACAGCGCCGATCCGTTTTTCCTTCAGCGTGTTGACCACGGAATGGATCGTGTCATTTGGCCGCACCGAAAACACCGCGTCCCCTTTACCTTCAAGCAGCCTGGCCACGGTTGTCTGCGAATGCGACAGGTTCGATTCCGCAGACTGGCTGTACGTCGTCTTGTCAGCCTTGTCGCCACGCGAAGGCGACTGGTAAGAGGTTGGAGCCATGGGCAATCTCCTTGTGGTTCTTGCAAAGTCTTTCCCTTTCACCTTAGCGCAGCTAAACGACCTGTATAGGGTGCAATTGCGCTGATCGGCAAAAACGCGGGCCCGGAAAGGACGTTCAAGCCATTGAGTGAACTCTATCTTACTCCACCCATAGCGGCATTGATCTTCTTTGCCGTTGTTGTTTGTGGCCACAATTTCCGCATGGCGTGGAAGCAACAGCCGCCGGGTTGGCAAAAACGTGCGTGGTTGTTCGGCGTGCCGGCGGGGGTCGGCCTTTTGGTGCTGGGTTTCCTGCCGCTGAAGATGTGATCGCAGTTTGACTTTGGCGGGGGCCACTGGCATATGCCGGGCACAGAATTTCCCGGAGATCGCCGATGCGTCTTTTGCCTTTACTGGCCGTTGCCACTCTTCTTTCCGGCTGTTTGTTCGACAAAGAACCCGAGGTGGTTCGTCTGTCGGGCGAAACAATGGGCACGACCTTCAACATAACCGCGATCGGCGAAGATCTTGATGAGGCCGCATTGGCCGCGGCTGTCGAAGAGACGCTGGCCGAGGTGAACGCCAAAATGTCCAATTGGGATCCAGAATCCGAGGTGTCCGTCTTTTCCGCTTCAACTAGCACAGCCCCCGTTCCGGTCTCGGACGAACTCGCACTGGTCCTTTCGGCCGCCAATGACGTGCACGAAAAAACCGGTGGGACTTTTGATGTAACTCTGGGCCCGCTGATCGAACTTTGGGGCTTTGGCCCACGCAAGCCCGAGGATCCAGTGCCATCGGATCCCGAAATCGAGGCCGCGTTAAGCGGCGTCGGGCAGGCCCGTTTGCTGACGCTCGACACCGAAGCCGGCACGCTGTCGAAGGCTGATCCGCAGGTGGGCATCAACCTGTCGGCGATCGCAAAGGGCTATGGCATCGATGCGGTTGCCGGCGCTTTGCAGGATGCTGGTATCGACGATTACCTTGTCGAGATCGGCGGTGATCTTGTTGCCAAAGGCAAGAATGAGCAGGGCGAAGCCTGGCGCATTGGCATCGAAAAGCCTGAAACGGGCGCTCAGAGCATTCAACTGATCGTTTCCCTGGATGATCGCGGCATGGCCAGCTCGGGCGACTACAAGAATTTTTTCGAACAGGACGGTGTGCGGTATTCGCATATCATCGATCCGACAACGGGACGCCCGATTACACATCGCACGACTTCTGTCACGGTTCTTGCGGAAAACGCGATGTTGGCGGATGCCTGGGCAACGGCCATGCTGGCTTTGGGTCACGAGAAGGGAATGGACATTGCGGAAAAGTATAAACTTGCCGTGTACTTCATTTCGCGGGATGTGACAGGCGGCGAAGATGCCTATATTACGTCGCACAGCACCGCGTTCAAAGACGCTTTGGGAACCAACTGACAGGCAGGAACCGAGATGAGCACTTTTATTCTGGCCTTTATTCTTTTGGCGCTTGTCATGGTCGGTATGTCATTGGGTGTCATGCTGATGGGGAAGACCATCAAAGGCAGCTGCGGCGGCCTGAATGCGATCTCGGGCGCCGATAAATGCGTTGTGTGCCAAAAGGATGTCGACCCGGACAGCCCGCTGCGCGATCAGTTGCAGTGCAAACGGGCCAGGAAGATGCTGGAACAGATGGAACATCAGGCCTGAAGCAAGTTTTGCTTCGCTCTGCGAACGGAAGTGGCTAACTAGGTCCCCATGACTTTCGGGGAGGCGCCGCGTTGGCCAAGGCAAAGAATATCCTGTTCATCATGTTCGACCAGCTGCGCTGGGATTATCTGAGCTGTTACGGGCACCCACATCTGCATACTCCGAATATCGATCGTCTGGCCGCGCGCGGTGTCCGCTTTGACCGGGCCTATATCCAATCGCCGATTTGCGGCAGTTCCCGTATGTCGACCTATACCGGGCGCTATGTGCATTCCCATGGGGCTTCATGGAACAACATTCCCCTCAAAGTGGGTGAGATCACGTTGGGCGACCACCTGCGCAAGGCGGGAATGGATTGCTGGCTGGTCGGCAAGACACATATGGCCGCCGATGCCGAGGGGATGGCCCGTCTTGGGTTGGAGCCCGACAGCATCATCGGGGCCCGCGTCGCGGAATGCGGGTTTGACGTGTTCGAACGCGATGACGGGTTGCGCGCAGAGGGTCCGGACGGGTTCTATGACCCGGACGGGGCAAAGAAATACAACCATTACCTAGCAGACAAGGGGTACGAGAGCGACAATCCGTGGCATGATTTTGCCAATTCCGGTCTGGATGCCGATGGCAACGTGCTGTCAGGGTGGTTCCTGAAGAATTCATCCGAATCTGCAAATATCGCGGAAGAGGACAGTGAAACACCATATCTGACCACCCGTGGAATCGAGTTCATGAACAGCCATGACGGACCATGGTGCTGTCACCTCAGCTACATCAAGCCTCACTGGCCTTACATCGTGCCGGAACCTTACGCTTCGATGTACGGGCCTGAAGATGTCGTGCCCGTGGTCCGCTCGGAAACTGAGCGAAAGAATGCCCACCCCGTCCTGAAGGCCTTCATGGACACCAAGGTCGGGCAGGCATTTTCACGAAAGGATGTCCGCGAGGCGGTGATCCCAGCTTACATGGGGCTGATCAAACAAGCGGATGACCAGATGGGTCGCCTGTTTGACTGGATGAAGAAAACCGGGCGGATAGACGACACGATGATCGTGCTGACCTCAGATCACGGTGATTTTCTGGGCGACCACTGGATGGGTGAAAAGACCTTTTTCCACGATGCCTCAACCAAAATGCCGCTGATCATTTATGACCCATCACCCGAAGCGGACGTCACGCGCGGCACCACCTGCGACGCGCTGGTCGAGTCGATCGATCTGGTGCCAACGTTTCTGGAACTGGCAGGCGGCGAAAAGGCCGGGCATATTCTCGAAGGGCATTCTCTGCTGCCGATCCTGCATGGTCAGTCCGACAAAACGCCCCGACAGGTCGCGATCTGCGAGTATGACTATTCCGCGTCCCCCATCGCGCAGCGGCTGAACGTACCCGTTCGTGACGCGGTGATGTTCATGGTCGCGAATGAAAGTTGGAAGCTCATCCATTGCGAAGGAGGGTACAGGCCGATCCTGTTCGATCTGGAAAACGACCCCGATGAACTGGTGGATCTGGGTGACAGCGCGGACCACTCGGATATCATCGCGCAAATGTACGATCACCTGTTTGCCTGGGCGCGGCGCCCGTCACAGCGCACCACCCGGTCCGAACAGCACTTGATCGATATGCGGACCCGAAGCGGGGGTACGGGCATCATGATCGGTATCTATGATGAAAACGACACGCCGCTGGAACTGACGGTCAAGTATCGCAACCGCAAGGCGAAGCCATACACGCGTTACCTCAAAGACTAGTCTCGTCCGGGTTGTCACCGATAAAACCATGATGGCTTTAGGTCGAAAAAATGCAGCGGCTCAATGTCCTCCAGCGATGGGCCGAAGCCGCCAGGCCGTTTGATTAATTCTGCGTAATTTGCCGCAAAGATGGTTCACCCCTTGCCGACCAGACGCTAGAAGAAGACCCAAGAGCAGTAATCGGAGAATTTCAATGCCAACCCCCAAACCCGTTGTTCTGTGCATTCTTGATGGGTGGGGCGTGTCAGACGACACACAGGCGAATGCGCCCTATCTGGCGAACACGCCGACCTTTGACGCGATCATGGCCAAATGCCCGCACGCCACGCTGACAACGCATGGCCCGGACGTAGGTCTGCCCAGTGGGCAGATGGGTAACTCCGAAGTCGGTCATACTAATATAGGTGCGGGCCGTGTTGTGGCCATGGATTTGGGGCAGATCGACTTGGCCATCGAAGACGGTTCGTTCTTTGGAAATGAGGCATTGCAGGCATTCATTTCCAAGGTCAAATCCTCAGGGGGGACGGCTCATCTCATGGGGTTGGTCTCGGATGGTGGTGTTCACGGGCACCTGAACCACATCATCGCTGCAACCAAGGCCATTACGGATGCCGGTGTTCCGGTCGCCCTGCATGCGGTCACGGATGGGCGCGACGTGGCCCCCAAATCTGCGCTGACCTATTTTTCCCAGTTGGAAGAACGGCTGCCCGAGGGGGCACGTGTCGTCACGGTAAGCGGTCGCTATTTCGCCATGGATCGCGACAATCGCTGGGAACGGATCGCAGTAGCTTATGACGCGATGATCAACGGCAAGGGCAGGGCGGCCGACACCGCACATGGCGCCGTGGACCATGCCTACAACCAGTCTGAATCTGACGAATTCATTACGCCGACCGTGTTGCAAGGTTACAAGGGCGTCACCGACGGCGATGGTTTTTTCTGTCTAAATTTCCGCGCAGATCGTGCTCGTGAAATCCTGCGCGCGATTGGTGAACCGGGCTTTGCCGAGTTCGAAACCGGGCCGCGGCCGAAACTGTCGGCGCTGCTGGGCATGGTAGAGTATTCCGACGCTCACAACGCATATATGACCGCCGTTTTTCCGAAACGGGCGATTGTGAACACGCTCGGGGAATGGGTCGCCAAACAGGGGTTGCGTCAGTTCCGGCTAGCTGAAACCGAAAAATACCCCCATGTCACTTTTTTCCTGAACGGGGGCAAGGAGACCCCTGAAAAAGGTGAAGATCGCTATATGCCCAAATCACCCAAGGTTGCGACCTATGATTTGCAACCCGAGATGTCCTCGGCTGAGGTCACAGCCAAGTTTGTCGAGGCGATCGAACAAGGTTACGACCTGATCGTAACCAATTACGCCAACCCAGATATGGTCGGGCATACCGGCGACCTTCAAGCTGCGATCAAGGCATGCGAGGCCGTTGATGCGGGGTTGACTCAGGTCGTTGCTGCCTTGGAAAAAGCAGGTGGAGCAATGATCGTCACCGCCGATCACGGTAACTGTGAAGTGATGGTTGATCCGGAAACCGGCGGTCCGCATACGGCGCACACGCTGAACCCGGTGCCCATAGCTTTGGTCGGAGGGCCAGACGGCGCGCAGGTACGCCATGGGCGGTTATCTGATCTGGCGCCGACCCTACTTGATTTGATGAACTTGCCCGAACCGCCGGAAATGACCGGAGAAAGCCTGCTGTCATGAGGCTGGCCGCCCTAGCGATTGTGCTGCTTTCAGCTTGTCAGGCCTTTGCCCAGACCAACGCTTCTCGGGCAGCACTGGATGCGGCAAGGATGCTGGAACAAGCGTCGATCTCGCTGAGCGAAGCAGACGGCGCAAGGGATCGGGTGCGGGCGCTGACCGAAACGATACAAGCCTATGAGGCCGGGCTGAGCGCGATGCGGACCGGTCTGCGCAAGGCTGCAACACGCGAAGCGCAACTGAGCGCGCAATTGAGCGCGCGTGAAAAGGACGTCAGGCAGTTGCTTGGCATCTTGCAGACCATCGAAACGACCGCGCCGCCAGTGCTGATGCTGCACCCGTCAGGCCCATTGGGCGCGGCGCGGGCCGGAATGATGCTGTCCGAGGTCACGCCTGGTCTTAACGCAAAAGCGCAAGCGCTGGCACAGGACCTGCAAGAGGTTCAAGCCCTGCGTCTGCTGCAACAAAGCGCCTCGGAAACTTTGACCGAAGGGCTGCGCGGTGTGCAGGACGCCCGCACGCGGTTGAGCGAAGCGATTGCCGACCGCACTGATTTGCCGCGTCGGTTTGTCGAAGACCCGGTGCGCACGGCCATTCTGATTTCTTCGACCGAGACTCTGGATGGTTTTGCAAGCGGTCTGTCAGAGATTTCAGAAGGCGAGATCATTGAAACCAACGCAAGCATCCTGGATCAGAAAGGACAGATTCCCTTGCCGGTGCAGGGCATTCTGCTGCACAAGGCCGGTGAACCGGACGCCGCAGGGGTCGCCCGCGCTGGTCTGGTCATCGGCACCCGTTCCCGTGCGCTTGTAACATCCCCCACTGCGGCCACGATCCGTTATCGCGGGCCACTGCTGGATTTGGGAAACCTTGTCATTCTGGAGCCGCAACCGGGCCTGTTGTTCGTGTTTTCGGGCTTGCAAGAGGTCTATGGTCAACCCGGGCAGGTGATCCCCAAAGGCACTCCGGTTGGCCTGATGCCGGGTGAAACGCCGGAAATCGGCGCAATATTGTCAACAAGCGGTGATGGCACTGGAACTGATCGTCCAGAAACGCTCTATATAGAGGTAAGAGAAGACAACACCCCGGTGGACCCGGAAACGTGGTTTCGGACCGACAAGGATGGATAAACGAGTATGAAGAAATTTGTGATGGCCGGTTTGGCCGGAACTGTGGCAGGCATTCTTGCGACTACGCAGATCGCAGGCCCACTGCTGGCGCAAGAGGCTGTGAACAAGGCCAGCGTCTATGAACAGCTTGACCTGTTCGGTGACATTTTTGAACGCATCCGTGCGCAATATGTCGAAGAGGTCGAGCCTGAAGAACTTATCGAGGCAGCAATCGATGGTATGCTGACCTCTCTTGATCCGCATTCCAGTTATCTTTCGCCCGATGATGCCGAACAGATGCGCGTGCAGACCCGGGGCGAGTTCGGTGGACTGGGTATTGAGGTCACGCAGGAAGACGGTTTTGTCAAAGTCGTGTCTCCCATCGACGACACACCCGCTGACGAGGCCGGGATCGAAGCCGGAGATTTCATCACACATGTGGATGGCGAAAGCATTCTGGGCCTGACGCTGGACAAGGCGGTGGATCTGATGCGGGGGCCGGTCGGCTCCGAGATTGTTATTACCGTCGTGCGCGAAGGCGAACCTGATCCCTTCGATGTCACCATTATCCGTGACACGATCAAGCTGACCGCCGTTCGCGCCCGCACCGAGGGCACAAGTGTCGTGCTGCGGGTAACGACCTTCAATGATCAGACTTTCCCCAACCTACAGGAAGGGTTGAAGGAACAGATCGAAGAAGCCGGTGGTATCGACAAGGTCAATGGTGTCGTACTGGACCTGCGCAACAACCCGGGCGGTCTGTTGACACAGGCCATCAAAGTTTCGGATGCGTTCCTGAACGAAGGGGAAATCGTCTCGACCCGTGGACGGGACCCGGAAGAGGGTGAGCGTTTCAATGCCACCCCCGGCGATCTGGCGGAAGGCAAACCCATTGTCGTGTTGATCAATGGTGGTTCGGCCTCGGCATCTGAAATCGTCGCGGGCGCGCTACAGGATCATCGCCGGGCCATCGTCGTCGGCACCAAGAGCTTCGGCAAAGGGTCGGTTCAGACGGTGATGCCGCTGCGGGGTGATGGTGCGATGCGCCTGACCACGTCCCGGTATTATACCCCATCGGGGCGGTCGATTCAGGCTCTGGGTGTCAGCCCTGATATTATCGTGGAACAACCCCGTCCGGCGCCAGAACCGGAAGAGGAAGAAACCAACGCCCGTTCGCGCTCCGAGGCCGATCTGCGCGGCAGCCTTAACAATGACAGCCTGAGCGAAGATGAGATCCGCCAGATAGAAGAAGATCGCGCCAAGGCCGAGGCAACCGCAGAGCTAAGGGAAGAGGATTACCAGCTGGCCTATGCCATCGATATCCTGAAGGGACTATCGGCCTTCAACCCCAACGGGCCGTCACAGTAAAACGATAAGGGCTGCGGGTGTCGCAGCCCTTGGCTCCCGATTTCAGCTTTCGATCCGGTGCAGTTTCTTTTCGTCGAGAAGCAGCGCCAGAACGAGACCGACCGAGACGGACAAGGCCGAAAAGACGAAAGCCATACTCATCCCGCTGTCAAACGCCGCCGACAATGCCCGTTGAACCGTCTCTGCCTCGCTGGATGACAACCGGCTTATTACCGCGTGGGCGGACGGCGTATCAAGTGTTCCGCCATTGATCGTGCGAAGCTCTGCTTCGGTCAACTTGATGCCCGAAGCGGCCACATACTGGCGAAGCTCAGACAGGCTGACGACGTACATGATGGCCGTGGCACAGGCGACAGAGATTGCGCCGTAAACCAGGTGGGTCATGAAACTCAGGCCGCCAACCAGCCCAGCCCGTTCCGGCTTTACGGCGCACATTGCAGCAGTGCCTGACGGCCCAACCGTCAAAGTTGCGCCCAGCCCGATCATCGCCATGCCGGGCAGGATGCGAAAGTACCCCAGATCACCGGGCAGCACGACAATGGTCGCAGCGCCGATCGTTGCGATCAGATATCCCCAAAACAGCAGCCGCTTGGGGCCGAAATCATTGTAAAGCGTACCCGAAACAATTGATCCCACGGCAAGCAACACGGTCAGCGGCGCCAAGCCCAGTGCCGATTCAAACGTCGACCAGCCCAGCACCTTTTGCATGTATTGGGGAAAATACAGCAGCCCCACAAATGCCGCGGACACGTTGAACATGTTCAGGCCAAGGGTGATGCGAAACTCGCGGTTTTGCATCATCTGCGGCAAAAGCAGTGGCTCTGTCACGCGTTTCTCGACTTTGGGGAACAGAATGAAAAGCGCAGCGCTGGTGAAAAACAGCATCAACAACGGGACGGACGTCCACCCCCAGTCCGCGCCCACATCCAAACCGTAAAGCAGCAGCAAAACGGCAAAAGACAACACACCCATCCCGGCGAGGTCAAGGTGTTCATCCGGTTTGTGCTGTGTTTCGCGCTCCATCAGGATCAGCGCGGAGGCCATCGAAATGCAGGAAAAGACCACATTGGCGAGGAAAAAGTAGCGCCACTCTCCCAAGTTCACGGCCAATCCGCTGATCATCGGACCAAACACGTTTCCGGTGGTCACACCCGCCAGAATTAGCCCCATCACCAAGGCTCGATGTTCTGGCTTTGATACTTTGGTTGCCCCGAAGGCCAGCGTGCAGGGCCATACACAACCCGCGCCGATGCCTTGCAGCGCACGCGCAATGACAAGAAAATCAAGACTGGGCGAAACGAAGCACATGACCGAGGAAAACAGAAAGATCGACAGGCCAAAAAGCATCATCCTGCGGTGGCCGTACATGTCGCCAAGTCGCCCGCCTGCGACCATGGTCATGGCAAAAAACAAGGCATAGATGTTCAGAACCCATTGGGTGCTGGTGATATCGGCGTCAAAGCTGTTTTCGATCGCAGGCACCAGCATCAGGGCGCCGGTAAAATCAATACCGATACCAAATCCGGTAACCATCAAAGCGATGACTTTGACTATGCTGCTGCGATCCATGATAAGGCGCGATCCGTTCTGAAACCGCCAATGATGCACGAATCTGGCAAGATTGACAGGAAAACCAGCCGGAACGGATCAGGGGTCGTCGCGGCAGATCCGCCGGAAAGCGCGTTTCAGCATATCCAGTTCAGCCCGCAGCAAATCAATTTCGGCCCTTAGATCATCTGCGGCGGGCTCACCGGCAATCACCGTGAAGCTTCCCAGTTTCTCGGTTGTGGCTGCATCTGCAACGACAAACGTGTGCACGCCTTCGGATAGGGCTGCAACAGGCACCTGTATGCGCAAATCCCATCCGTTTTCTGCGGGCGACAGGTCAACTTTGTTCAGGGTTTCGCCCTGATAGCTTACCTCGGGGTTAGGCGTACTGCTGGCTTGAATGTGACCTTGCCAGATTCCGTTTTCGAACCGTATGAAGGTTAGCTTGGTCTGCGTCATGACTGATCTTCTCACAAATCGGCGCGATGAAAACGGCAAAACGTAAGATCCCGCACCACCATGCGATTCATCTCGGGCGTTTCAAAAATCAAATCCAGCCAGATTTTTTCGATCCTGCGCTCATTCAGGGGGAGATGCGCCAGATCAAAATCCACGGCCTTTGATACCTCGCCGGGATCAAGGCGTCGCAACACCTGTTCCATATTGGGCCCGTGCTGAATGTTGAGGCGCGCGAAAACGCCCGATGGCTTTTCACACTCGATCAGGGTTTCCAGCCTCACAAGATGCTCGCGCGTCAGGTGAATTGCAGCGTCCTCAGGCAATTCAACCGAAACGGACAGGAAGGACCCCCCAAAGCTGAAAGCCTCGATCACGAGACTGAACGGAGCCAAATCTCTGTCCTCTCTGTTTCGGACTTGCCGCACGGCAATTTCAGAAAACGGGCAATCGTGGAACACGCTGACCTGACTGTCCAGGACGGTCTTTCGCGGTGCCGAAGCCACACCCGGTTGCGTGAGGGGCGCACGCCATAGGTCGGGACGGCAGCTCCAGTCTGTTCCGACGGGTTTGGGAAACTGTGTGGACCCAATCGTCGGCCGGATCAAGCGACTGTCTGCCTGCTGAATTAAATGATCAAGATGCCTGCGCAAACTGCGGGCCTGATCCCGTTGCAAGCGCAAATCTGCCTGGCTGGCATACGGCGCCTGATGCGCGGCCCGACGCCAGCGCCCCAGAGTCTTGCGATGAGTATAGCGATCCAGAATCCTGCCCATGGCCACGTCGTCCGATAATGCCCGGCCTTAGTCAAGGACAACGGCATGAACAAAACCGTAATAACGGAATTGCTATCGAAGCCTTGTGTTTTCCTGTTGGGGTCTGACCACAATTTGGATAGGCGCAACATGCTGAAACTGAACCGGTCTATTCTTGCAATGTACCGGGTCAGTGCTTACCGTTTGGCTCCTGCAAAGTGGGTCATCCCAAGAACAGCCACACAACAGTTTAGCGCATGACAAGGCCAGGTTATGGAGTCCACTTTATTTGCCTTCATTTGGAAATATTCGAAGAAACAGCAACTTGTTCTACTTCTGCTGACGGTCCTGTCGTTCCCGTTTCTTTACGCCTCGCTGGAACTTCCCAAACAGATCATCAACGACGCAATCGGCGCGCCGGGTGACACGGTAACCATCTGGAACTTCACCGTGACGCAGGTTCAGTATCTAATGATACTGTGTGTTGCGTTCCTGGCGACGGTGATCGTGAGCGGTGTCATGAAGATGCGCATCAACACGATGAAGGGCGTCCTTGCCGAGCGCATGCTGCGGCGCCTGCGCTATACGTTGTTTCAACGGTCGATGCGGTTTCCGAAATCCTATTTTGCGACCACCAGCCAGGGTGAGCTAGTATCGATGATCACGTCCGAGGCCGAACCGATGGGTGGCCTGATGGGGGATGCCATCGCGCAGCCGGTTTTCCAGTTCGGCCAGATGATGACGATCGTCACCTTCCTGTTCATGCAAAGCGTTTGGTTCGGACTTGCCAGTATCGCGCTGATCCCGCTTCAGGCCTGGCTGATCCCCAAGCTTCAGCGGCAAATCAACCTTCTAAACAAGGACCGCATTCAGGAAGTTCGACGTCTGAGCTCGGAGATCGGCGAAACTGCGGCGGGTATCAGCGATCTGCGTACCAACGGAGGGTGGCGCTATCGCCTTGCGCAATTCAGCCATCGGCTGGGGAAACTGTTCGAGATCCGTTTCAAGATCTACAACAAAAAATTCTTCATGAAGTTCCTCAACAACCTGATAACTCAGATGACACCCTTCCTGTTTTATTCAGTGGGAGGATATCTGGCGATTACCGGTGAGGTGACCGTAGGTGCGCTGGTTGCCGCGTTGGGCGCCTACAAGGATCTGAGCGGCCCATGGAAGGATCTGCTGACCTATTACAATCAGGTACAGGACATGTCTTTGCGGTGGGAAATCGTCACCGAAAGATTTGCGCCTGACAACATGATACCGGAAGAGCTGTTCGAGGGAGAACCTGAAACCATCCCGCGTCTGACTGGCGAAATCGAGCTGCGAAATGTGACGGTTCGCGACAGCGATGGGAAAACCGTTCTCGAAGATCTTGATCTGACCATTCCGCGTGGCGCGCGCGTCGCAATTCAGTCTGGACAGGCGTCGGAACGCAGTGCGTTGGGACAGCTTTTGACTCGTGAGGTGTTGCCGGCTCAGGGTGAGGTGATAATAGCGGGGCATAATCTGCGGGGTCTGCATCAGGCCGTCATCGCGGCCCGGATCGGCTATGCCTATTCGCGCCCTTACCTGTTTGACGGCACATTGGGCGACAACCTCATGATGCCTTTGCGCACGCATCCACGACATCAAGCAGATATGCTCAAGGCCCCGACGCGGTGGCAGATCGAAGCTGTTCGTGCAGGCAATTCACCGGATTCTCTGGACGATGAATGGATTGACCCGGGTCTCGCCGGTCTTGACGATATCGACGACATACGTGACTGGTGGTTCCAGCTGGTGGAAGCGATGGGCATCGACGAGTTCATGTTCCGCCGCACTTTGCGTACGCAGTTCGACCCGGAAATTCACCCGGTCCTGGCACAGGAAGTTGTCAATTTACGAGGGACCATCGCCGAGCGCTTGGCAGAAAAGGGGCTTGATCGATATGTGTACCGTTTCGACCCTGATCGCTTTAACCCGGCAGTTCCGCTGGGCGGAAACTTGTTGTTCGCGGCGCCATCCAAGGACATTTCTCCGGATATACTGGCGGGTGACGAACGGTTCGTTCAGATGCTCAGCGCCCATGATCTGGTTGACGACGTGATCAGCATTTCTCAGGCCGTCATGGACACGCTCAGCAAGACCTTCGGGCGGGACGGGGCGGATCACCCGCTTTTCCTGAGGCTTGGCATGTCCAAGGACATGTATCACAAATTGCTGGATATCGAAGAACGGCGCAAAGCCAAGGGTGATATGGCCGTAAGCGACCAGGAGCGCGCATTGCTATTGACGGTACCGTTCCTGTTGACGGCCGAGCAGATCGGCCCAAACTTCCCGGAAGAATACAAGGAAAAGATTCTTGCCATCCGCAAAAGTCAGGCTAAGCGGCTGCTGGACGCGATGGGCGGCATGTTCATGTCAGTTGCGCCGGACATCTATGTGCCACGTCTGACCGCGATGGAAAATGCGATCTACGGCCGGGTTTCGTTGATGGCCGGTGCACACGCGGACGAAATAGAAGACGTTGTGGCCGAAGCCATGAACGAAGCCGGCCTGCGACGCCGTGCAGCTGCCATCATCTACGATCTGCCAGCAGGCCTGGGCGGGAACAATCTGCCGACCGTCTTTCAGGAGCGTGCCGCATTCTCACGCGCGGGTATCAAACGGCCTGACGTCCTGATTCTGGACAGGGCCCTGGCAAGTCACGATTCCGAAAGCCGGTTGCGCACCCGCCTGAAACTGCGGGAATTGTTGCCGGATTCCATTATGATCTTTATGGAAGATCACTTTGCACATCCCGAAGCGTATGATCTGTTTGTGGAAATCAAGGATGGCCGTATCGATGGTGTGTCACGATCCAAATCCCCGCAAGAAGACAGCACGTCGGACGATCTGAGCCGCAAGCTCGAAATCATTTCGGCGACCGAGTTGTTTTCCGGCGTGGATGGCCGCAACCAGCGGTTGTTGGCGTTCTCAGCGCAATGGTACGAAGCAGCAGCGGGGCAAGTCATTTTCTCGCGTGGTCAGGCGCCCGACGCGGCGTATCTGTGCGTCTCAGGGCAGGCCAGGCTGGACTGGCCCACGGATGATGGAAAAAAACGCCCGATCTCAATCATCGAACCCGGGCGGCTGATCGGTGATCTTTCGATCATAACAGGAGAGCCCAGACAACTGGATCTGGTCGCCACCGAAGATTGCAGGTTCCTGCGTATCGGCGCCGAGGAACTGCGTGCCGTGGTCGAAAGCGACGCTTCGGTTGCTACGCAATTGCTACAGACTGTTGCGGGATATCTGACTACGTTGTCCACAAGAATCAATGCGGCGCAGAACCCCGAGGAGCTGCTCCCGACGATTACGGATCAGGCGATTCAGGAAAGCACGGGTGAAAATGCCTAAAGCATATTCCGCTCATGACCATCTGGTCGAAACCGCACGCGGCAAACCGGAAATCTGGCGCCTGTTGCTGGGGCTCTTGCTGGTTGCCGTGCTGGTCAGCGTTCTGAACATGGTATTTTTTACCGTGGTTGCCGGGATGGGTCCGGAAAACTGGGCGCAGACGCTTCTGTTGGGCGGTTCACCCCTCGCGCTGCTGTTGCTGTTGGCCAGTTTCGGATTCATCATTCTGGGCGTGGCCGTCGCCGCGCGGCAGGTTCAGCACAGGTCTTTGGTGTCCATCGTGGGCGGGTACCGATTGGCTGCGGGCCAATTCCTTAAAGTGTTGAAAGCACTTCTTATTTTGGGCGTTGTCGGGTTCCTGCTGCCGCCTTATGGCTTTGGCGGATCTCTGTCGCAGAACCTGCCATTGTCAACTTGGCTTCTTCTTTTGCCGGTTTCGGCCTTGGTTGTTCTGGTGCAGACCAGCGCCGAAGAGCTGTTGTTCAGAGGCTATATTCAGCAAACCCTGGCAGCCAGATTCCAATCGCCTGTCATCTGGATGGGGGTACCATCCATCCTGTTTGCAATTGGACATTACACACCGGACATGGCTGGCGACAACGCGTTGCTGATTGCGCTGTGGGCTTGCGTTTTCGGTCTGCTGACATCGGACCTAACGGCACGGGCGGGAACATTGGGGCCAGCTATCGCCTTGCATTTTTTCAACAACATCATTGCGTTGCTGTTCATCTCGTTGCCGGACAACCTGAACGGACTGGCGCTGTACACCCTTCCGTTTGATGCATCTGATGCCGAACAGCTTCGTCCCTGGCTTCTGGTGGACCTTGCCGTGATGTTCGTTTGCTGGCTGGCCGCGCGACTTGCGCTCAGGCGTTGATTGCAATTCCTTCCGTGGCGTCCTATTTGACGTCAACACCGCACAAGCCAAGGTTCCGACATGAACTGGATCACAAACTACGTCCGCCCCCGGATCAACTCGATCTTCTCACGCCGCGAAGTGCCTGAAAACCTCTGGCACAAATGCGACGAATGCGGAACGATGCTGTTCCATCGCGAGTTGGCGGAAAACCAGAATGTCTGCACACAGTGCGACCACCACATGGCGATCACACCGCGTGAGCGGTTCAAGCACTTGTTTGACGGCGGCATCTTTACCGAACTTGAAGTGCCCGCGCCAAAAGACGACCCGTTGCAATTCCGCGATCAGAAGAAATACCCCGACCGCATGAAAGCAGCGCAGAAGAAGACCGGCGAAAAGGAAGCCATGCTGGTTGTCTTGGGTGAAATTGGCCGCACCCCCATTGTGGCCGCCGCGCAGGACTTTTCGTTCATGGGCGGATCGATGGGCATGTATGTCGGCAACGCGATCATCGCCGCCGCGCAGGAGGCGGTAAAACTCAAACGGCCGCTGATCCTGTTCTCGGCAGCCGGGGGCGCCCGTATGCAGGAAGGTATCCTCAGCCTGATGCAGATGCCGCGCACCACCGTGGCAGTCGAGATGCTGAAGGAAGCCAACCTGCCATATATCGTGGTGCTGACTCATCCGACAACCGGTGGCGTTACTGCGTCTTATGCGATGCTGGGCGATGTCCATATCTCGGAACCCAATGCGCTGATCTGCTTTGCCGGACCTCGCGTGATCGAGCAGACGATCCGCGAAAAACTGCCCGAAGGCTTTCAACGCGCCGAATACCTGCTGGATCACGGGATGCTGGACCGTGTCACCAGACGTACCGAAATGCGCGATGAACTGATTACCATCACGCGGATGCTGATGAATCTGCCGCCGGCGATCATGGGCGATCTGCCGGCACCGGAACCAACCGACGCAACAGAACTCCCCGCCGAAGAGACAGATCAGAAATGACGGCCAGGACGTCCGACGCCATCCTCGACCGGATGATGGCGCTGCACCCCAAGATCATTGATCTGACCTTGGACCGTGTCTGGCGTCTGCTGGCGGCATTGGACAATCCGCAGTTGAAATTGCCGCCGGTCATTCATATTGCCGGGACCAACGGCAAAGGCTCGACTCAGGCGATGATCAGAGCGGGTCTAGAAAGGGCAGGGCGCTCGGTACACGCCTATACCTCGCCGCATCTGGCCCGTTTTCATGAACGTATTCGATTGGCCGGAGAGCTGATCTCGGAGCCAGAACTGACGGCGGTTCTGGATGAATGCTACGCTGCGAATGGCGGCGAAAACATCACTTATTTCGAGATCACAACATGCGCCGCCCTGTTGGCCTTTTCCCGCGCCAAGGCAGATTTCACATTGCTCGAGGTCGGGCTGGGTGGGCGCCTGGACGCCACAAACGTGATCGAAAACCCGGCCGTCACGGTTATTACCCCCGTATCCATCGACCATGAACAGTTCCTGGGTGATACTTTGGGCAAGATCGCGGCGGAAAAAGCGGGCATCATCAAGCCCGGCGTTCCGTGCATTGTCGGCCCGCAACAGGACGAAGCGCTTGAGGTCATCGAATACACGGCCGCCCGATTGGGTGCGCCTTTGTTGGTTCATAGTCAGCACTGGCACGTGCAGGAAGAAAACGGGCGTCTGATCTATCAGGACGAAACCGGTTTACGGGATGTGCCTCTGCCCAACCTTCTGGGCGCACATCAGATTCAGAATGCGGGCGCAGCGTTGGCTGTTCTGCGCCATCTGAACATGGGCGACGACGCATACGAAGCTGCCGTGACCAAGGCCGAATGGCCGGCGCGAATGCAGCGTCTGAAATCCGGCCCGCTTGTCGATCAGGCGCCGCATGCCGAGATTTGGCTGGATGGTGGTCACAACGCCGCCGCCGGAATCGCGTTGGCGGATGTACTGACGAACCTGCCGCAAAAACCCACGCACATGATCTGCGGCATGCTCAACACCAAGGATGTGACAGGGTATCTTGCACCTCTGGCAGAGAAAGCGACAAGTCTGACAGCCGTGTCCATTCCGGGTGAGACCGCAACGCTCAGCGCGGAAGAAACCGCTGCGGCTGCGGCTAGGGTCAACCTTCCCGCATCCACCGCCGACAGCGTGGCGGACGCATTGAAAGTGATTGCGGACAATGACCCGCAGGCGCGGGTTCTGATCTGCGGCTCGCTCTATCTGGCTGGGAAAATTCTGCAAGAAAACGCGTAGGCGCGTTCCAACCTCATGATCTGGCTGACACTGTCTTGGATGGGGCGCGGGCGATACGAGCGGATCAGTGTCCCTGTCGCCCCCAATCCTGATCCTGCATTTCACGCAGGCGTGATGCCGTGCGTTCAAATTCGAAGGTTCCTTCGCCTTCGACATACAGCATCTCGGGTTCCGCTGCAGCCGAGCAGATCAAACGCACCCCGGCTTCGTAAAGCGCATCAATCAGGGTGACAAAACGTTTGGCCTCGTTGAAATTGTTGCGCGACAGGCGTGGGATGTCCTCAAGCACGAGCACTTTTACCTCTTCGGCGATCGCCAGATAATCACCCGGCCCAAGCATGCGGCCACACAGATCATAGAATGAAGCCCGCGCCACCCCGTTGCGAAAGGCGGGCAATTCAACGGCCCGGCCTTTGACGTGCAGCACAAGCGGATCAGCGGGTCCACCGGCAAGATCTGTCCAGACCTCTCTGATCTTCTGCCGGGCTTCTGGGCCAATCGGAGTGAAATAGACCGGGGCACCCTCCAACCGGTTCTGCCGATAGTCCGTCGGCGACACCAATTCCCACACCTGCAACTGCTCTTTGATATGCGCGATGAACGGCAGGAACAGCTGCCGGTTCAGCCCATCCTTGTACAGATCGTCGGGATGCCTGTTCGACGTGGTAACCACGACCACGCCGCCGTCGTGCAACAAGTCAAACAGCCGCCCGACAATCATTGCGTCCGTAATGTCGGTGATCTGCATTTCGTCAAACGCGAGCAAGCGAACTGAATTGACCACCTCTTTCGCCACCGGTGCCAGGGCATCCTCGACATTCTGTTGCCGGGCCTTGTGCATTCCAGCGTGAATTTCCTGCATGAAAGCGTGAAAATGCACGCGTCGTGCCGGGATATTGCCCAGCGTATCGACGAACATGTCCATCAGCATGGATTTCCCACGCCCGACACCGCCCCACAGGTACAACCCTTTGGGTGGCGGAGGCGCCTTGCGGAAGAGCCCGCGTTTGACCGGCTTGGACAGCGCCGCCCGGATGCGTTCGAATTGGGGCAGAACGGCCTCTTGCGCGTCGTCGCGTGTCAGCGTTCCGTCCGCGATGCGGGCCTCGTAAAGCGAAATAAGATCCGTCATGAATCCGAGCCTTACCCGTCGCCTCAGCCGTTGAAAAGAAGCCATTTTTGGCGACACATCAATTTTGTTTATCCGTGACCGCAAATCTGCTGAATTGACGGTGACACCAAAAGTAATACGGTCCTTCGGACGTAACGCCTGAGGTCCCATGCCCCGATCCGCCCGCTTGTTGAATCCGATTCTGATTGTCGGATGTATCATCATCACGGTCAGCTTCGCCGTTCGTGCGTCGTTCGGCGTATTCCAGATTCCGATAGCCGATGATTTCGGCTGGCTGCGGACCGATTTCTCGATGGCGATTGCAATTCAAAACCTGGCCTGGGGCATCGGGCAGCCGATCTTTGCGGCGATTGCCGAAAAGGTGGGCGACCGCCGAGCCATCATCCTCGGCGCTCTCACTTACGCGGCTGGCATGGTGCTGACGGCGTGGTCCGTTACACCGTTCGAGCATCAGATATACGCGTGGCTGGTGGGTTTCGGCATCGCCGGGACCGGGTTTGGTGTGGTTCTGGCGGTTGTCGGACGCGCGTCCACCGATGAAAACCGGTCCATGTCGCTGGCCATCGTTACTGTTGCGGGCAGCTTTGGGCAGGTTCTGGGCGCGCCGACCGCTGAATGGCTGCTGACTTTCCTGCCCTGGCAGCAGGTTTTTGTCGTGTTCGCCGCGGCAATTCTTGCCCTCGTGCTGACCTTGCCCTTCATGCGTGCACCACAGCCCGTTTCGAAGGCAGAGATGCAAGAAAGCATGAGCGAGATTCTGGGAAAGGCGTTCCGCGACCCTTCCTATGCGCTGATATTTCTGGGTTTTTTCAGCTGCGGATACCAGCTGGGCTTCATCACCGCGCATTTCCCGGCTTTCGTGGCCGAGATGTGTGGACCAATCCAGCCCGGAGGCGTACTGCATTCCATCGGGATCACCTCTACATCCGCACTTGGTGCGGTGTCGATTTCATTGATCGGTCTGGCCAATATCGGCGGCACGCTACTGGCGGGTTGGGCCGGCAACCACTTTCCGAAAAAATACCTTCTGGCAGCGGTTTATACGGGCCGGACGATTGCAGCGGCTTTGTTCATCGTGTTCCCGATCACACCCCTTACGGTCATCGTGTTCTCGCTGGTGATGGGATCGCTTTGGCTGGCCACCGTGCCGCTGACCTCGGGGCTCGTCGCGCATCTATACGGTCTGCGTTATATGGGAACGCTCTATGGCTTTATCTTCTTGAGCCACCAGATCGGCAGCTTCCTGGGCGTCTGGCTTGGCGGACGCATGTATGACCAGTATGGCGACTACAACATGGTTTGGTGGATCGGGGTCGCGATCGGTGCCTTCAGCGCCATAGTCCACCTGCCGATCCGCGAGAACCGGTCAGCAGTTCCTGCCTGAGGCACATCGACACGCCACAGGCAGGGAACCAATCGGGCAAAGGCGTCACCGAAGTTCGGCCTCGGTATTGCCGCCATCCACCGTCACGACATGACCGGTGGTGCGTTCCATCAGCGCCAGCGCAACAAAGGCGTTCGCGACATGCTTCGCCTCGACTTCGCGGCCCAGCAGGTTGCCTGACATATAGGTCTCCTCGGAAACGCCACGTGCGGCAGCGCGTTCCTGAATGAACCCATCCGTCAGCAGGCCAGACCGAATTCGATCTGCATTCACCCCGTTCACACGGATTCCGTATTCGGCCAATTCAAGCGTCAACTGGCGCAACAGGAACAGTGTGGCGGCTTTTGGCGTACCATAGGCCCCCATGTTCCGGCCCGGGTTGATCGCCTGTTTGGAGATATTGAACAGGATCTGACCGCCGCGGCCCTGAGCTTGCATCACTCGGGCAGCCTGTGTCGCAAATGCCTTATGCGCGAAGAAATTCAGTTCAAAAGCCGCGCGGAATTCGTCGTCACCAAGATCCAGCAAAGCGCCCGAAGTCGCCGACCCGGCATTCGATACCATTACATCGATCCCACCAAACCGGTGTATCGCCGCCGCAATCGCGGCATCTGCGGCGCCTCTCTCGGTTACGTCGCAGGCATATGTCGAATGCCATGTGCCAAGGGTCGATTTGGCCTTGGCCAACGCCCGTTCATCCCGGTCCACCAGAACGACATTTGCACCGGCATCAGCAAAGGCCTTGGCGGTTGCCAGACCTATCGCCCCTGCACCACCGGTCACCATCACAATCTTGCCCTGAAGCGGAGGTGGTGAGCTTTTGCCCAGCTTCGCCTGTTCCAAGGACCAGTATTCACAATCAAAGCGATCTTTTTCATTGATGGGAAAAAAACCGCCCGCGTCTTCGCCCACTGATCGCACCCGCAGGTTTTGTTCCGCAAGATCTGCCGCGGCCGAGGCAGCCTTTGCGTTCGGGCCCATTCCCAGGATCCCCACGCCCTCGATCCACGCATGCTTGGGGTCTTGAGGCAGCAGTTTCTTGCGTTCGTCGGCCTGCGGCGCCTGCCGTTCAAAATACGCCCGATAGTCTTTGGCAAACTCTTCGACCTTTGCCTTAATCCGAGACCGCCCCCCAGACAAATCCGACGCGCGCAATACAAGCGGGCAGCCTTTTGTCCGTAATACGTGATCCGGCGACGCCATGCCCCGCTGGGCCAATGAATCAATATCCGGACGATCGAAAAACTGCATGACATCCGGCCCGTTGCGGAGGTCAAAAACCGGCATCGGGTCATCCCGTTGGGCCGCCACTTCGGCGATGACCCCGCGCAGGATCGGCAATACCTCAAGGTTCTCAGCCGGATCGCGACGGCCAATTGTCGTCAGGTCCTTCATCCCGAAATAGGCAGCAACCTCGTTGGTATGCGCCACGATCCGGTCATAGCTTTCCTGCGCCGTCGCGCCGAAGGTGAAATGCCCGTGCTGAAGCAGCAGAAGCCCTTCGACATTCGGGTTTTCGTCAAATACCTCGGCCGCCTTTTTGGCCAGCCCGAAGCCAGGCATGATGTAGGGCACAATGCCCAGTCGGTCGCCAAAAATCTCGCGGCAGACGTCCTCGGCATTTGGCAGATTGGCGAGCACCAGAAAGGGTGTCGCATGCGTATGATCCACATATTTGTGCGGTAAAAATGCATGCAACAGAGTTTCTACAGAAGGGTTCGGAGAACTCGAATCCAACAGATTGGCGCGCTGAACATTGACCATCTGTGCATCTGACAGATGGTCCAATGCGCGCAGTTTCATCAAAGGATCTAGCCACACGCCCGGCAAGCCCGGTGCCTCGATGCTGTCCAGATCCCACCCAGATCCCTTGACATGCAGAACACGCTGTGGATCGCCAAACAGATCAGGGCGTTCCAGTTTGACCGACGTGTTGCCTCCCCCGTGCATCAGGAGGTCCGGGTTCTGACCGATCAGCCGCGAGGTATAGACACGTTCGCCCAGTTCCTGATCTGCGGGGTCTGTTCCGGCCCGGTCACGCCATTTCCGTGCCTCGTCGGCCCTGTACCAGTTTTCAATCATCATTCATTCTCAGCAAGTTAAGCGGGTGCATGATCCGCGTGGGCGATTGCACAATTCAAGACTGTGCTAAACAAAGTGTTAACCAGCCCGTTCGGGAAACAACCGGGCAAGCCCGTCAGCAGACGCCTCGCTGACGCCGCGCTCGGTGATAAGCCCTGTCACCAGCCGGTTTGGGGTGACATCAAAGGCAGGATTGCCACCTTCCGTGCCGTCTGGCGTCACGCGTACATCCGAGATGTTCCCCTGCCCATCAACCCCCATGACATGGGAGACTTCCCTGGAATCACGTTCTTCGATCGGGATTTCGACCACACCGTCGCGAACGGTCCAGTCAATCGTAGGAGAGGGAAGGGCGACATAAAATGGCACACCGTTGTCCCGCGCAGCCAAAGCCTTCAGATAGGTCCCGATCTTGTTGCAAACATCACCTTGGGCCGTGGTTCGGTCCGTGCCCGTAATCACCAAATCAACCAGGCCGTGCTGCATCAAATGACCGCCGGCATTATCCACGATGTAGTGGTGGGGAATGCCATGTTCGCCCAATTCCCAGGATGTCAGTGCGCCCTGGTTGCGCGGTCTGGTTTCATCCACCCAGACGTGCAAGGGGATGCCCGCGTCATGTGCGTGATACATCGGGCTTGTGGCCGTGCCCCAATCCACAGTCGCCAGCCATCCCGCATTGCAATGCGTCAGCAACCGAACCGGCTCACCGGCGGGTTTTCGGGCCGCGATATCCTTGATCAGTTCCAACCCGTGCCGGCCGATTGCGGCGTTGATCTCGACATCTTCGTCTGCAATCTCCTGCGCCAGCGACCAGGCGCGCTCGGCGCGGTCACCCGGAGCAAGCGGCATCAGCGCTTCTCGGCATCTGTCCAATGCCCAGCGCAGGTTGATTGCCGTGGGTCGGGTTGCATGTAAAACGTCATACGCGGCGTCAAACGAGGCTTCTGAGCTGTCCCGAGACATCTGCTCGGCAATTCCAAACGCAGCGGTCGCGCCTATCAAAGGTGCGCCCCTGACCCACATATCCCGTATCGCAGCTGCAAATTCATCAAGCGTTTTCAGGGTTACGACCCGAAAATCATGCGGCAACCACCTTTGGTCGATGATCCGAACCACGCCTGCCGGTTTGTCCCACCAAATAGACCGATAATGGGTGCCTTGTACTTTCATAACGCAGTCTCCGTATTCGAAAAGCCTGATCGGAATTCAAGCACAGGGTGCGTTCTAATGAGGTACTTGTAAACGGGCGTTTCGGAATTCGGGTCAGTATTTGATCTAGCAAAAGGAATGATCATCCCTTTCTGGCGGCACGTATTTCCCGTTCCAAGGCGTCCAGAAACCGCGAGCGGTCGGCTTTACCGAAGGGTCGCCCACCGCCGCCGGTTCCCAACGGATTGGCCGCGCGCAGATCGGCCATCAAGTCACGCATTGCCAGTTGTTGGCCAATATTTGCCGCGGTGAAGGTTTCACCATTGGGGCGCAGCACGCGTGCGCCTGCTTCAACGCATTTTGCGGCCAAAGGGATGTCGGACGTTATGACGACATCCCCTTCTCCACAGCGTTCGGCAATCCATTTGTCGGCCTCATCCGCGCCTTCGGAAACGACAATGACCTGCACCAGCGGGTTGGCCGATGGACGAAGCCCGCCATTGGACACCAGCGCCATCGGCACCTTGTGCCGCGTCGCGACCCGTTCGGCCTCGGCTTTTACAGGACAGGCATCGCCATCGACATACAGCGTCGTCACGCCTTCTTTGCCTCTTTCTTTGCCGGCTCCACCGGTTTCTTTTTGACCTTGAATTCCTCGGGTATGGGCATGCGGTTGAACGCATCCAGGCCCGCGATTTTATACGCTTCGGCAAGAGTCGGGTAGTTGAACGTGTTCTGAACGAAGTAGTCCACCGTACCTTTCAGGTTCAGCACGGCCTGCGCAATATGGATCAACTCCGTCGCGCCTTCACCAACGATCTGGACACCCAGCACCCTGCGGGTCTTGAGCGAGAACAGCATTTTCAACATGCCGTGTTCCAGCCCCATGATATGCCCGCGTGACGTCTCGCGGAATCGCGCGACACCGACCTCGTAGGGGATGTTGCGCTCCTGCAATTCTTCTTCCGACATTCCGCAGGTTGATATTTCGGGCACTGAATAGATGCCATAGGGGTACCACGGGCTTTCCGGCAGCGTGGGCGTTTCAAGGGCGTGACAGGCAGCCACGCGCCCCTGCTGCAAAGAGGTTGATGCCAGCGACGGATGTCCGATCACATCGCCCGTGGCATAGATATGCGGTACCGCCGTTTGATATGTCTTGCGGTCTACCTTGATCCGGTTGCGGTGGTCCGTCTCCAGCCCGACGGCATCCAGATTGAGTTTGGACGTCGCCCCCATGCGTCCGGCCGCAAACAGAAGCATTTCAGCGCGAACGTGGCGACCGTTTTCAAGGGTCACTTCCACATGTTCACCGGCGTCTTCAATCTTCTCGACAGCCGAGCCCAAACGCAGGTCGACACCGTTTTCCCGGATCTGATGGGTAAAGTCGTGGATCAACCGGCTGTCGATGAAATCCAGAAACGTGTCGCGGGGTTCAATCAGCGTCACACGCACGTCCAGGGCTGAAAACATCGTGGCATATTCCACGCCAATGACCCCGGCACCGATAACGACCAGCGAGCGCGGAATCTCTGCCATTTCCAGAAATTCGTCACCATCCACCACCGTCTTGCCGTTGAACGGGACATAATCCGGACGATAGGTTTTCGTGCCTGTCGCAATCAGGAATTTCGCGGCCGTCACACGCGTTGTTTCCCCGGCATCGGTTGCGACCTCTACTTCGTGCGGCCCGACAAATCTGGCCAGACCGTCCAGGGTTTCGACATGGTTCCTGTTGAACTGATGTTCCAACACGTCGACTTCATGGTCGAGGGTCATATGCAGGCGGGCTTTCAAGTCTTCTGCCCGGATCTGATCCTTTACCCGGTATGAACGCCCGTAAAAGCTGCGCTCGCGCCAGCCCGACAGGTTCAGAACCGTTTCGCGCAGGGTCTTGGACGGAATCGTGCCGGTGTGGACAGAGACGCCACCAAAACGGTCTTTGCGGTCGATGACCAGCACACGCCGTTTCAGTTTGCCTGCCTGAATCGCCGCAGAACGCCCAGAAGGCCCCGACCCTATGATGATCAGGTCATAATCGTAATTGCTCATCCCTCAGTCTCCGTACAGTGCCTCGGCATGGAAGATGACGTGATCTTCCATAAACGTGGACACAAAGAAGTACGAATGATCGTAACCCGGCTGGAAGCGATACGTCGCTTGCTGGCGGCGTTCGGCGATGGCTTTAGCCAACGCTTCGGGGCGCAAAAGGTCCATGAATTGATCGTTTGCACCTGTGTCGATTAGGATCGGACCGTCAAAGCCGGTTTTCTTCATCAACAAGGACGCATCGTGTTTTGCCCAAAGCGTTTCGTCGTCACCAAGGTAGGCGCTCAGCTGTTTGCGTCCCCAATCCGCTCCGGTCGGGTTCGAGATCGGCGCAAAGGCTGACACCGAACGGAAGCGTCCGTGCAGGTTCATGGCAAGCGTCAGGGCGCCGTGCCCCCCCATGGAATGGCCCGTTATGGCCTGGCGTTCGCTGTCGATGGCGAAGTTTTCGAACAGCAGGGCGGGCAGCTCTTCGGCGACATAGTCCCACATCCGGAAATGCGGTGCCCAGGGTTCCTGTGTCGCGTTCACATAGAACCCCGCGCCCTGACCCAGATCATAATCTTCATGATCTGCGACGCCGTCACCACGCGGCGAGGTATCCGGAAACACCACGGCGATCCCTTGTTCCGCGGCCCACGCCTGAGCCCCGGCCTTGGTCATCGCGTTTTCATGGGTGCAGGTCAATCCCGACAAATACCAAAGAACCGGGACCGGCCCGTCCTTGGCCTCGGCTGGAAGAAACAGGCCAAAAGTCATGTCACACTTGCACGACGAAGAGGCGTGGCGGTACACGCCCTGCACACCGCCAAAACAGGCATTTTCCGAAAGGGTTTCCATCAGGCACCGTCCTTGTTTTCGAGTCGCAACATGGCTAACGATCCGCGGACCCGGCGTAAAGTCTGTGCGCCTTCGTTGAGAGTATTTTTCGAAAAGGTGAAGGTCAGAATGTGCCCGCCCAGGCGATCACCATCGGCACGGTGAGAATACTGACGATTGTGGATAGAAGGATTGCCGCCGACGCTCGATGCGGGGCAATGCCGTAATGCGCGGCCAGCATGTAAACATTGCCCGCAACGGGCAAAGCAGCGGCAGAGATGGCAACAGTTGCGGGAAAAGTATCAATCGGTATCAGCCATAACAGAGCGACCGCAACGCAGGCCGGATGGATCGCCAGTTTGCAGAAGCTCAACCATGCCGCGATCTGGACACGTTCAGCCGACTTGTCTGCCAATGACGCGCCAATGGCGAACAATGCACCCGGAGTCGCTGCACCACCGAGAATGATCAGAAAATCGCCAAGAGGTTCAGGAACAGGCAATTGCAGCGAGGACCAGATGAGACCGGCCGAGATGGATACGATCATGGGATTGCGGACCAAACCCATTCCGATCAACTTGAAGGTGGTCGGGGTCAGTTTGCCGTCACGGCCGCCATTGATCAGGATCACGATAAGGGAAGAGAACACGACCAGATCGACGGTCAGAACCAGCATCACGGGCCCGATCGCAGCCTCGGAGAACAAAAGGGAAAGCATGGGCAGCCCGAGGAACCCGACATTGCCGATGGCCGCGCACTGAGCCTCGACCGCAGCGGTCGGAATGTCGAGCCCGCGCATCCAGGCGATGGCCGACGCCAGAACGTAAACGGTCATGGTTCCCAGCAGATATCCAAGGATGAGCCGGGCATTGAAAATCTCGGCAAAGGGAAGGGTGGCGGCAAAGCGAAACAGCATCGCCGACAACGCAAAGAAAAAGACGAACTTGGTCAGATATGCCGTTGCTTCAGCCGTGAAAAAACGCGTGCGCCCCGCCCAAAAGCCCAGGCCGATAATCGCGAAAAACGGAAGGGTGCGCAGAAAGATTTCGACCATGGGCCCAGTCCTAGCACGGTTTGAACGCGCTGCAAGTACCCGACATCAAAGCAAATGCAACCTCCGCTTCGCTGGAATATTTGAGAATCGTTGTATCTAAACCGAGCGGTTTATAAACTGGCGCAGCTATCGATCGAGGAGAAGACATGACCCAGACCGCCACCATCCTGCGCACCGGCCGTAAATTCGACCAGGTTCTGCGCGGGGCTCGAGAGGTTTTCATGGCGGATGGGTTTGAAGGGGCAAGTGTGGATGACATTGCCCGCGCGGCGGGCGTGTCAAAAGCAACGCTGTACAGCTATTTCCCGGACAAGCGCCTTTTGTTCATGGAAGTGGCCCAGACAGAATGCTGCCTGATGGCCGAGCGGGTCATCTCGATGATCGACGAAACCAAACCCGCCCGCGAAGTGCTTCAGATCACGGCGACGCAATTGACGGCCTTCCTTGTGTCGGATTTCGCGCAGCAGGTTTTCAGGATCTGCGTTGCCGAGCGCGACCGGTTTCCCGAGCTTGGCCGTGCGTTTTACGAGGCAGGGCCGCAAAACGGCCAGCGACAGATGGCCGAGTATCTGGAAAAAGCCGTGGCCAAGGGCGAATTGGCCATTGATGATGTACATATCGCTGCCGAGCAGTTTTCCGAACTGTGCAAAGTGCGGATCTGGACCCGGGCGGCTTTTGGCATTCAGAACACGTTCACCCAGGAAGAAATAGATCAGGTCGCTGCTCAGGCCGTTGACATGTTTCTTGCCCGTTACGGGGTCTGACCCACAAAAGTGATGGCCCGCGCCCGGAACAGGGGCGCAGGCCATCGCTCACTCACCAAAAAACTCGATACACAACAGTTTAAAGCTGCAAGTCTTTTAAAACCCTTTACTCGAAGAAAGTTCTGGCCTGACGCTCGCTGACAGGCTGTGCCAGATATGCAATCACTGCGCGTTCACTTGTGTTGACGAACAGGTCTGCGGGCATGCCGGGGACCAAGTCCAAAGCCGCCACTTCGTCGGATTGCCGATCGTTCAGTTTGACCCGGGTCTTGAAATTGCACTCGCCAGTGCGTTCGTCCTCCAATGCGTCGGCTGAGATATTAAAGATTGAACCTCGGGCCTCGGACACATCGGCCTGCGCAAAAGCCGACAAACGAATCCGTGTGGCCTGACCGATTTTCAGCTTGTTGACGTCACCAAGTCTAATCCGGCCCGAAATCGCCGAATTGCAACCGATAAGGATGTCGTCGCCGCCTTAACCGTTCTGCGGATCAACGCCGACCGCGCCGTTCAGCGCATTGATCAGATCGCTGCCGACAATCACGTCGCCATCAGCCGAGTCAATGACGTACTTAGTTGAAAACAGTCCATCGGTTTCGACCTGGTTCGAGATCACGTCCTGACCGATGACACCGAGCCCCCTGATGCGTTCACGTTCAGCGTGGCGCCTGCCTCCGCCAGCGATTCCTGTACAACCGGGCCGTTTCGGCCGACCGGCACATTGTGCAGATGGATGGCCGAAACCGCGCCGGGGATGGGTGTGTTCAGGTCAGCTTCGTTCCGACCGACAACGCTCAGTTCGCTGGAATACGAGATTTCTCCGGTCGCCGAATTCCGGGTGATGACTACGGTCGCGTGGCCGGTGACCTTGCTGTCCAAGGCCGGCCCGGGCTCTTGCTCTGCGTTCAGGCTGCCGCTCAGGGTGACGGTGCGAATGTCACCCTTGGCCAACCAGATCAAAAAACTTGAACAGGAATTGGGAACCGATCTGTTCCTGCGCCTCAACAACGATGTGCCCCGACAGTGTACGGTGCCCGTGTCGTTGAACAGGCTGGGCGCCTTCTGAACGATGCGCGGAAAATCCGTGACACCGCGACCGAGTTCCGCGACCCCGAAGCAGTTCCTTTGACTGTCGGAATGACTCCGACTTAGGCCCCTTATCTGACTGGGTATCTCTGAACCCTTCAGCCCGCTGTTTCCGTGGATGCGGGTCACGCTGGTCGAGGATCTGCCTGAAAACATGTTGCGTATGGTCGATGATCACTTGCTGGACAAGGCGCTTGCGGCGAAGATCAACAGCAGCGCCGCTTTGGATTTCACTTCAATCTGGTCTGAACCATTGTTTCTGGCCCTTCGAAAAGGGCACGCGCTTTGCTCCTTGTCATCCATCACCCCAGAGGATGCTCCGCCGTATGATTTCATCCGGCTTCCACACGGTTTTGGATACGAACTTGAGGGGAGGCTTCCCAAACAAGATGGATCAAGCCGTATCAGCAAGCGTTTCGACCTGACGGCGCTGAGGTTCGAGACGACCTGCCGCCATATTTGCCATTCCGACGATTGTACAATTGTCTCTGCATTGGCCATTGAACAACAAGAACCAAATCTCGGCTGCTTCGGATGCTGAACGGGCAAAGGTGACTGCCACGACAGTCAGGAAGGTGGGATCGAAGTGATAAGGTTTTTGCTCCTATGTCAAAACCTGTTCGGTGCTCTGGCCTCAATACGTGGTGCGCATCTGGTATCCCTGATGGAAGGTCATGCGCACGAAAGTAACAGGATCGCTGCGAAACCATGTCGTGCGTTCTAGCTGAAACAACGGTGTGCCGGGCGGTACCGCCAGAAACTCCTGCAAATGCCCTGTTGCCGGGACGGCAGAGAAGGCAATTTCAGCGTTTGAAAACGGCACCTCGGACAGCAGCCATTCATTCGGCCCGGCGGTCAGGAAATCTTCGTCGAGAACCTGAGGCACGGTGCTGACGTTGATCCAGCGTTCCTCGAACTGAAACGGACGGTTGTCGGCGTGGTGCATGCATTGCAGATGGACGACCTGCGCACCTTCCGGGATGCTCAGCTTTGCCTGCAACCACGCGGGGCAATCGATTAGTGTTCGGCTTACCAGAGCATAGCGGTATTCGGCGTTCATTTCTTCGATGGCCTGTCGAACGACAGTGATCGGCAATTTCGCCTGCTTTACCGGTGTGGTCACAACACGCGTGCCACCCTTGCGTTTGCGGGTGACAATTCCCTGTTCGGCAAGTTCCCGCAGCGCCCGATTGACCGTCGCCCGTGCAACACCGAATTCGGCTGCCAGTTCCATCTCGGTGGGCAACAGGCTGCCCTGTGGCCAGACACGGGTTTGAATGCGGTTCACGACTTCGTCCCGAATGTCCTGAAAGCCGAGAGGTTTTTGATCGGTCACGTGGTGTTCATCCAATTACGTACAAACATATTGTTATTATGAGGCCATTTTTGTCGGCCCGTAAAGGCGCAGCAAGCTCAAAGTCTCGGCATGAGATCAGCCATGGCCTGTCGATAGTCAGATACAATCCGATCCCGAGCAATATGGCGGCCCCGGCGTACCTGATGGCGGCCAGCCGACCACAAATCGGTCACTACGTGGTCCTTCGCGGCAAAGACCAACCCGTCGAGCAACTGTTCAGGACGCAGGGCACAAAGCGCGGGATCCTGACTGTCAATAGCAACAAGATCCGCCAGCATCCCTTCTGCGATCTGCCCCGCCGCGCGCCGCAGGGCCTGCGCACCGCCCAAAGCCGAATTGCAATACAGTGTCTGTCCAACCGAACCCTCCCCTTCGACCAGGACATTGCGCGACAGATCTCGCAGGCGTTGGGAATATTCCAGCGTACGCAGTTCCTCTGTCATCGAAACCAACACGTTTGAATCCGACCCGACCCCGAAACGACCACCGGCTTCAAGAAAGACGGCTCCATTGAAGGGGCCATCCCCCAAATTGGCCTCGGTGATCGGGCAAAGCCCCGCGACCGCGCCCGTTGCGGCCATATCGCGGGTTTCCTTTTCCGTCATGTGAGTGGCGTGGATGAGGCACCAGCGATGGTTTACCGTTGCATTGTTCAGCAGCCATTCCACCGGGCGGGCGCCCAGACCCTCGTGAACCTGTTCAACTTCCATGGGTTGTTCCGCGATGTGAATATGGATAGGTCCCGTCTTTTTTGCGTCCAGAACCCGGCCAAGATCTTGCGGTGATGTCGCGCGCAAGGAATGCGGGGCAATGCCTATCTGACAGTCATCCGGCAGATCGCCCAGTGCCGCCTGCGCCTGTTCGACCAACGCCAGATAGCGGTCCACATCATTGCCAAATCGTTGCTGTCCCGCTTCCAACGGTTGCTCGCCGACCCCTGCGTAAGAATAAAGTACGGGCAGATGCGTCAGTCCGATTCCCGTCTCGGCCGACGCAGCCATGATTCGCTGGGACAGCTCTGCGAGATTGTCATAAGGTGTGCCGTCTGGCTGGTGATGCAGATAATGGAATTCACCAACCGAGGCATAGCCGGCTTCCTGCATCTCCATATAGACCAGAGCGGCAATCGCCTGCACCTGTTCAGGCGTAAGGTGCGCAGTGAAACGATACATCAGTTCCCGCCACGTCCAGAAACTGTCGCGACCGGCCTTTCGATATTCGGTCATACCCGCCATCGCGCGCTGAAATGCGTGGCTGTGCAGATTGGCCAATGCGGGCAGCAAAGTGTCGACGCAAGTATCGCCTTCTTGCGCCGTCGCGCCCTGTTGCAGCAACACCATCAGCCCTTGCCTGATTTCTACGCGCAGGCTCATAGCCCAACCGGTGCTCAGTAATGCGCGATTAGCGAAGATAGCCATTTTTCACCTCATTTTATGCATAGACATATAAATGATAGAAATGTACTAGAAAAGTAGGAAATGCACGGAGGGTGCGAGTCACATGCAGACGCAAACGCAGGTTTTGACGGATCTTGATGCCGCAACTATGACCGAAGGCGGCGCGCCATACGGTTTGGTCCCGGATGCCGCGATCGTGTTGCAGGACGGGCGCATCGCATGGGTCGGCCCTGTTGTGGATCTTCCGTCACGTTTCGCCGACCAGCCAAGGGCTCGAATGGGTGGGCGCCTGGTTACGCCCGCCTTTATCGATTGCCACACCCATGTGGTTCACGGTGGCCATCGCGCCGCAGAGTTCGAAATGCGCCTGAACGGCGCGAGCTATGAAGAGGTCGCGCGCGCTGGGGGCGGGATCATCTCGACGGTCAAAGCCACGCGCGCAGCCGGAGTGGAGGAGTTGGTCGCACAAGCATTGCCGCGTGTGGATGCGATGCTGGCCGAAGGGGCATCGGTCATCGAAGTAAAGTCCGGCTACGGGTTGGATGACAAGACTGAATTGAACATGTTGCGCGCGGCTCGGGCGTTGCCCGATCATCGCCCCGTCCGTGTTCTGACCAGCTTTTTGGGTGCTCATGCGGTGCCTCAGAACTATGAGGGCAGGGCGTCGGACTACATTCATCAGGTCTGCATTCCCACGCTTCGCGCCGCTCATGCCGAGGGATTGGTCGATGCGGTCGATGCCTTCTGCGAAGGCATCGCCTTTCAACCCGAAGAGTTGATCCCGCTTTTTGATGCCGCGACAGCGCTTGGCCTGCCGATCAAGATCCACGCCGAACAATTGTCGAATTTGGGCGGCGCAAAACTGGCTGCCGGATACGGCGCGCTTTCGGCAGATCATATAGAATATCTTGACGAAGCAGGTGTTCTGGACATGGCGCAGGCCGGTACCGTCGGTGTTATTCTGCCGGGGGCCTTCTACACCTTGCGCGAAACACAGGCGCCACCGATTGACCTGTTGCGCCGGCATGCTGTGCCCATGGCGCTTGCCACGGATTGCAATCCCGGTTCGGCGCCGATGACCTCGCTGTTGCTGGCGATGAACATGGGATGCACTCTGTTTCGCATGACGCCAGAAGAGGCCCTGCAAGGCGTGACGGTTCACGCGGCCCGTGCTCTCGGGTTGGCTGATTGCGGTCAGATCTCAGTCGGGCGGCGCGCTGATCTGGCGGTTTGGAATGTCGAACACCCCGCGGAATTGGCCTATCGCATCGGCTTCAACCCTCTTCATACCCGCATATTCGGAGGTATATTTTGACGACCCTCACCCTTACCCCGGGCACCGTTACCCTGTCGCAACTGGAACTGGTCCTTCGCGAAGAGTGCGCTGTTCGGTTGGACCCAGCCTGCCGCCCGGCCGTCGAAGAAGCGCACAAGCGCATCGCCGATGCGGCGACGGGAGAGGCCGCCGTATATGGCGTGAACACAGGGTTCGGGAAACTGGCCAGCGTCAAAATCGCGGCCGAGGACACGGCAACCTTGCAGCGCAACCTGATCCTCAGCCATTGCTGCGGTGTTGGCCCTGCGATCCCGCGCGCCCTTGCCAGATTGATGATGGTTCTGAAATTGCTGAGCCTGGGGCGCGGAGCGTCGGGGGTTCGGCCAGAAGTGATCACCCTGCTGGAAGGGATGTTGTCACAAGGTGTGTCCCCGGTGATCCCGGCGCAGGGTTCAGTTGGAGCTTCGGGTGATCTTGCGCCCTTGTCCCACATGGCTGCCGTCATGATGGGCGCTGGTGAGGCCGAATTCAGTGGCGATGTGATGCCCGGTGACGCTGCGCTGTCCAAAGCGGGTCTGCACCCGATCGAACTGGGCCCTAAAGAAGGGCTGGCGCTGATCAATGGCACCCAGTTTTCGACGGCCTTTGCGCTGTCCGGGCTGTTTGGCGCGTGGCAGGCGGCGCAAAGCGCGTTGGTTACCTCGGCGCTGACGACGGATGCGATCATGGGTTCGACCGCCCCGTTGCAACCGGAAATTCACACGTTGCGCGGGCATCGCGGGCAGATCGAGGCCGGCGTGACCATGCGGGCGCTGCTGGCCGGGTCGGTCATTCGTGAAAGCCATCGGGTTGGCGATACCCGGGTTCAGGACCCGTATTGTATCCGCTGCCAGCCTCAGGTGGTGGGGGCCGCGATGGATGTGCTGAGGCAGGCTGCAACAACGCTGGAAATCGAGGCCAACGCGGCGACGGACAATCCTCTGGTTCTTTCGGAAACCGGCCTGATCGTTTCGGGCGGGAATTTTCACGCCGAACCCGTTGGGTTTGCCGCAGACATGATTGCGCTCGCCGTGGCCGAGATCGGGGCAATTGCGCAACGCCGCATTGCGTTGATCGTCGATCCGGCACTCAGCTTTGATCTGCCGCCTTTTCTGACGCCCAATCCGGGCCTGAATTCGGGCTATATGATCGCTGAGGTGACGACCGCCGCACTGATGAGCGAAAACAAGCATCTGGCCAATCCATGCGTGACGGACTCGACGCCCACATCGGCCAATCAGGAAGATCACGTTTCGATGGCGGCCCATGGCGCGCGGCGATTGGGGCAGATGGTTGCCAATCTGGAACGCATTCTGGGGGTCGAACTGCTGTGTGCCACACAAGGGGTCGAGTTCCGCGCGCCGCTGCCTACGAGCGAAACGTTGCAGGCCGTGATGGCACGGCTGCGTGCCGTGGTGCCGGCCTTGGGTGACGATCGCTATATGGCACCCGAGATCGAAGCAGCCTCGGCCCTGATTGCCAGTGGCGAGATTGCCCGTGGCACGGGCATCGCCATGCCGGAACTTGGCGCATGAGCGGCCCGGTCGAGATTTCGCGCGGTGACAGTCCGATCGTGCTGGGTCTGCCGCATACCGGCACCCATGTGCCGGCCACGATCGAGGCCAAGCTGAATGCGCGGGGCAAGGCTCTGGCGGATACGGATTGGCATGTTCATACCTTGTATGAAGGACTTCTGCCCGGTGCGACCACGGTTCGGGCGACCTTCCACCGATATGTGGTCGACGCCAACCGGGACCCGTCGGGCGCGTCACTCTATCCCGGCCAGAACACGACCTCTCTTGTGCCGCTGACGGATTTTGACGGCCAGGGAATCTGGGACATCCCGCCTTCCGAAAAGGATATCCTCGAACGACGGGAAGCTTTTCATGCACCGTATCATGCCGCCCTGAAGGCCGAGCTGGAACGCGTGAAGGCGGCCCATGGGGTTGCGGTGCTGTATGATTGCCACTCGATCCGCAGCCATATTCCTTTTCTGTTCGAAGGTACTCTGCCCGATATGAGCATCGGCACGAACAATGGGGCGACCTGCGCGCCGGAAATCGAAGCCATAGCGCATGAATTCGCGACGTCCTCGCCCTATACGGCTGTTCTGAATGGGCGGTTCAAGGGCGGATGGACAACGCGCTATTATGGCCGCCCCTCCGAAGGGGTTCACGCGATCCAGATGGAGCTGGCTCAGTCGACCTACCTGAAAACTGAAGCGCCGCCCTGGGCTTTTGACACCGACAAAGCCGACCGCCTGCGCCGGTGGCTCAAAGACATTCTTGACGCTATCCATGACACTGCATTGGAGCTTGCCCGATGACCGATCCTCGTAAAAATACCCGTGACATCTTTCCCCCGACAGGGCCCGAACTGAACGCCAAAAGCTGGATGACCGAAGCCCCGATGCGGATGCTGATGAACAATCTGCACCCGGATGTGGCCGAGAACCCGCATGAGCTGGTTGTCTATGGCGGGATCGGCCGTGCCGCGCGGACGTGGAAAGATTTTGATACCATCGTTGCCAGCCTCAAGGATCTGGAGGAAGATGAAACGCTGGTGGTGCAATCCGGCAAACCGGTCGCCATCGTTCGGACGCATGCCGATGCACCTCGGGTGCTGATCGCGAACTCAAACCTCGTGCCGCATTGGGCCAACTGGGACCACTTCAACGAGCTCGATAAGAAGGGCCTGATGATGTACGGCCAGATGACGGCCGGTTCGTGGATCTATATCGGGACGCAAGGCATCGTTCAGGGCACCTACGAAACCTTCGCCGAGGCGGGACGCCAACACTATGACGGGGACCTGACCGGCAAGTGGATTCTGACTGGCGGTCTGGGCGGCATGGGTGGCGCGCAACCCCTGGCGGCGGTCTTTGCGGGGGCGTGTTGCCTGGCCGTCGAGTGCAATCCAGACAGCATCGATTTCCGCCTGCGCACCAAGTATCTCGACGAAAAGGCCGAGACGCTGGACGAAGCGCTGGAAATGATCGACCGCTGGACCAGGGCGGGCGAGGCGAAATCGGTCGGATTGCTGGGCAATGCGGCCGAGATTTTCCCCGAGATCTACCGGCGGATGCAGGCGGGTGGGATGCGCCCCGATATCGTGACCGACCAGACCAGCGCCCATGATCCGGTCAACGGTTATCTGCCATTGGGCTGGAGCATGGCGAAGTGGAAAGACAAGAGGGAAAGCGACCCCAAGGCCGTGGAAAAGGCAGCGCGCGCGTCGATGAAGCAACACGTGGCCGCCATGGTCGATTTCTGGAACGCGGGTGTGCCAACCCTGGATTATGGTAACAACATCCGGCAGGTGGCGCAGGACGAAGGCTTGGAAAACGCCTTTGCCTTTCCCGGTTTCGTGCCCGCCTATATCCGCCCGTTGTTTTGCCGCGGCATTGGCCCGTTCCGCTGGTGCGCGCTGTCGGGTGATCCCGAGGATATCTACAAAACTGATGCAAAGATGAAGGAACTGTTCCCCGAAAACACCCATCTGCACAACTGGCTCGACATGGCGCAGGAGCGCATCGCCTTTCAGGGCCTTCCCGCGCGCATCTGCTGGATCGGACTGGGTGACCGCCACAAGGCTGGGCTGGCATTTAACGAGATGGTCAAAACCGGAGAGTTGAAGGCGCCGGTCGTCATCGGTCGTGACCACCTCGACAGCGGCTCGGTCGCGTCGCCGAACCGCGAAACCGAGGCGATGAAGGACGGCTCGGACGCGGTGTCGGATTGGCCGCTGCTGAACGCGCTGGTCAATACCGCATCGGGCGCGACATGGGTCTCGCTGCACCACGGAGGCGGCGTTGGCATGGGTTTCAGCCAACATGCGGGCGTCGTGATTTGTGCCGACGGCACCGATGCAGCGGCTAAACGCCTTGAACGGGTTCTGTGGAACGATCCGGCTTCTGGCGTCTGGCGACACGCAGATGCGGGTTATGAGGATGCCAAGGCATGCGCACGTGAGCACGGGCTGCGACTGCCGGGGATTCTGGGCTGATTTGCCATTGATCTTTGAATTTGTCTGCATGGCTTAGCGCTAACGTCTCATTTTCCGGTTTCGAACCGGGGATGTTTCCGCTAGGGCTAAGCCGTTAAGCAGCCCGCCAGGCTAACGACAACTGACAAAGGTGGCTCGCCCGTTGCTCGATATTGCACAAGTCCGCACTGTTCTTTCGGACGTCTATGACCTCGCCCCATCGGCCACGTTGGCCAATGAGATGAAAGACACGTTTGCCCGTATGGATCGTGTGATCAGCCCGCCGGATTGGGCGATCTATGCGCCCTATGTGCGGGCGATCAACGCGCTCAAGAAAGAGCGTAACGCCGTGATCCTTGGGCACAATTACATGACACCGGAAATCTATCATGGTGTGTCCGATTTCGTGGGTGACAGCCTGCAACTGGCGATCAAGGCCAGCGAGGTGGAAGAGGATGTGATCGTTCAGGCCGGGGTTCATTTCATGGCCGAGACATCGAAAATTCTGAGCCCCGGGAAAACTGTTCTGATGCCCGACATGGATGCCGGCTGTTCTTTGGCAGAATCGATTACTGCCGAAGGAATCGACGAAATGCGGGCCAAATACCCCGGTGCGCCGGTTGTGTCTTACGTGAACACCACTGCCGAGGTCAAAGCGGCCTCGGATATCTGCTGCACCTCGTCGAACGCCTTGCAGATCGTGAATGCCATGGAGAGCGACACGGTCATCATGACGCCGGATCAATATCTGGCTCAAAACGTGGCCAATGAAAGCCACAAGAACGTGGTGTATTGGCCCGGTTCCTGCATCGTGCATGAACAATACACCGCACAGGACCTGCGCGACTTCCGGGAATGGAACCCCGGAACGCGCCTGATTGCGCACCCGGAATGCCCGCCGGATGTGGTGGCCGAGGCGGATTATTCCGGTTCAACCAGCGGGATCATCAAATATGTGCATGATGAGAAACCCGAAAAGGCGATGCTGATCACCGAATGTTCGATGGCGTCGAACATCGCGGATGAACTGCCCGAGGTCGATTTCGTAGGGCCGTGCAATATGTGCCCGTACATGAAAAAGATCACGCTGGAAAAGATCCTCTATGCTCTGCACACGATGGAAGGCCAGGTCGAGGTCGCCGAAGACGTGGCAGAGAAGGCCCGCAAATCTGTACAGGCGATGATTGATCTGTCCCGCAAGCTCGGCATCTGATCGGCAATGACCGACATCACCACGGATCGCGTCATTATTGTCGGGGCCGGGATTGGCGCGCTTTATGCTGCGCTGAAACTGGCGCCGCGACCGGTGGTGATCATCTCGCCTGAACCTTTGGGCGAAGGTGCAAGTTCGGCATGGGCGCAGGGTGGCGTGGCGGCGGCGATGGACCTGGCCGACAGCCCGGAAAGCCACGCCGTTGATACCGTCAATGCCGGGGCAGGCACCGTCGAACCTGACGTTGCGGATTTGGTGACCCGAGAAGCGCGGGACTATATTCTGGACCTGACCACTTTGGGCACACCATTTGATCGCACCGAGGGTGGCGGGTATGTCCTGTCCCGAGAAGCCGCGCACAGTTTTGCCCGCGTCGTGCGGGTAAAGGGCGATCAGGCAGGCAGTGAAATCATGGCCGCCCTGATCGAACGAGTGCGCGAAACTCCGTCGGTGCAGGTGTTGGAGGGGGTCCTTGCCGTTGCGCTGGAAGTGACGGAAGGGCGCGTGTTGGGCGTGGTTCTGCAGGATGCCTCGGAAAGCGGATCTGCGTCCGTGACGCTTCGTGCACCTGCCGTATTGTTGGCGGGCGGCGGTTCTGGCGGGCTTTATGCCCTGACGACCAATCCGGCCCGCATCCGGGGGCAGGTCATCGGAATGGCCGCACGGGCGGGGGCGCTGATCGCCGATGCCGAATTCGTGCAGTTCCACCCCACGGCCATGGACGTGGGTGAAGACCCGGCCCCGCTGGCGACCGAGGCCTTGCGCGGAGAAGGGGCAATACTGATAAACAAGTACGGCGAGCGTTTCATGCAGGCCGTTCACCCTGATACCGAGCTTGCCCCGCGCGACGTTGTGGCCCGGGCGATTTTTGCCGAAGTACAGGCCGGCAACTGCCCGATGCTGGACACCCGCAAGGCTTTGGGCGCGCAAATCAACGAACTTTTCCCGGCGGTTGCCGCATATTGCGCGCGCAACGGAATCGATCCGGTCCGGGACGCGATCCCGGTTGCTCCGGCAGCGCATTACCACATGGGCGGGATTGCCACAGGCACTGATGGCCGCGCGACGCTGGATCGGTTGTGGGTGTGCGGCGAGGCGTCTTCGACCGGCCTTCACGGCGCCAACCGGCTGGCCTCGAACGGTTTGCTCGAAGCGTTGGTGTTTGCACGCATCTGTGCCGAGGACATTGCGCGTTCGATTCCGGACACTTCCGCGTCGGAACCTGTGGCCCTTCAATTTGATCAAGCTGACATCCCCGATACGTCTGAAGCGGTCAGTATGTTGCGCACGACCATGTCGCGCGATGTTGGCGTGGTCCGGAACCGCGCCGGGTTATGCCGGGCATTGCGCAGGATTGCCACGCTCGAAGAGCAGCATGGCAAATGCCCGTCCTTCAGAAACATGTGTGCCACATCAACCTTGATCGCCGCGGCGGCATTGCAGCGCGAAGAAAGCCGCGGCGCGCATGAGCGATCCGACTTTCCGGAAACTGCCGATGGCCCCGGCAAACGATCCCGGATGTATCTTAGCGACGCGCTGCACATTCGCGCCGAAGCCTGCAAGGAAATATCATGAGTTTTGCGACCCTGCCCGATCTGATCCTCGAACCCGTCATCCGCGCGGCGTTGATGGAGGATCTGGGAGCATACGGTGACGTGACCACCCGCGCCGTGATCCCGCCGAACGCGACCTATACGGCCCGGCTGAATGCGCGTGAGGATGCCGTCGTTTCGGGCATGCAGGTGGCGACGATTGCGTTCCGGCTGGTCGACCCGACGCTTGAGGTTGAGGCGCATGTCAAGGATGGCCAGCCCTGTCGGCGCGGCGACACGCTGATGACCATCAAAGGTTCTGCCGCCTCGATCCTTTCGGGTGAGCGGGTCGCGCTGAATTTTGCCGGTCGTCTGACCGGTATTGCCACAAAAACTGCCAGCTTTGTTCAGCAGACAAAGGGCACGAATGCCCGCATGACCTGTACCCGCAAAACCACGCCCGGACTTCGCATTGTCGAAAAACAGGCCGTGCTGCATGGCGGCGGTTTCAATCATCGCTACTCTTTGTCCGACGCGATCCTGATCAAGGACAACCACATTGCCGCTGCCGGGGGTGTGCGTCAGGTTCTTGAGGCCGCCAAAGCGCAAGCCAGCCACATGATGGCCGTCGAGATCGAAGTCGATCGACTGGACCAGCTGGCGGAAGTGCTCGAGGTTGGCGGCGCGTCCGTCGTATTGCTGGACAACATGGATGACGAGATGCTGCGCGAAGCGGTTGCCATGGTGGACGGGCGGATGAAGACCGAAGCCAGCGGTAATGTGACGTTGGACCGGGTTGCATCAATTGCGGCGACCGGGGTCGATTACATCTCGTCCGGGGCGCTGACGCATTCCGCCCGAACCGTTGATCTTGGTCTTGATTTCTGAAAAGCGCGGCATTTCCGCTTGATTTGGGATCGTTTGCGCCAACACGGTTGCGCCTTCAGATTTTATCGATAATAAATCCTCGGCAACGCAAGCTGCAGGAAGTTTTATAGATAAAATGATCATCCCTCATTCCGGCTGGACCCGAAAGTCTGCGCAAGCTGTTCATGACCTCCCGTTGATGGACCTTCTGTTCCGGGCACAGACCGTGCACCGCGAGAACTTTGATCCGAACAAGATCCAGACCTCTAAGCTGTTGTCGATCAAAACCGGCGGGTGCGCCGAGGATTGCGCTTATTGCTCGCAATCGGCCCGCAACGGATCCACCCTGCCTGCATCGAAACTGATCGAGGTTCAGCGTGTACTGGCCGAGGCCAAAAAGGCCCGCGACGGTGGCGCGACCCGGTTCTGCATGGGGGCCGCCTGGCGCGAGCCCAAGCCGCGCGATATGCCTGCCCTGGTTGCCATGGTGGAAGGCGTCAAGGCGATGGGCATGGAAACCTGCATGACGCTGGGCATGCTGGATGACACCCAGGTCGTTCAGCTGCGCGATGCCGGGTTGGACTATTACAACCACAATATCGACACGTCCGAACGCTATTATTCCGAAGTGATCACAACCCGTACTTTCGCGGACCGGATCGACACGATGACCCGGGTGCAAGAAGCCGGGATCAAGGTCTGCTCGGGTGGTATTCTGGGGATGGGTGAACACACTGGCGACCGTATGGATATGTTGCTGACTTTGGCCAACATGACCCCGCCGCCGGATTCGGTGCCGATCAACATGCTGATGCCACAGGCGGATACCCCGCTGGCTGATGCGGAACCGGTTGATCCAATCGACTTTGTGCGGATCATCGCAACCGCTCGCATCCTGATGCCCAAAGCCTATGTTCGGTTGTCCGCCGGGCGCAGCGACATGAGCGACGAGATGCAGGCGATGTGCTTCTTCGCCGGAGCAAATTCCATCTTTGTCGGTGAAACTCTTTTGACGGCGGAAAACCCCGAAGAAGACACCGACTCGATCCTGTTTGCAAAACTGGGCCTTCAGGCCGAAACGGCTGAAGACCATAAACGCACGGAAGCCGCCGAATGAAAGCAGTCGAACGACTGGAATCCATGCTGGGTGCGCTGGAAGCCCGGCACCGCCGCCGGGTTTTGATCCCGGCGCGCGGGCTGGATTTTGCGTCCAACGACTATTTGGGCTTGGCCGGGTCAAGCCTGTTGCAAGAGGCCGCACAGGCCGCGCTGGCGCGCGGCGTGCCCGTGGGCTCGGGTGGCTCGCGGCTGCTGCGGGGAAACCACCCCGAGCATGAGGCGCTGGAACACGAAGCAGCTGCGTTCTTTGGGGCCGAGGCCGCATTGTTCATGGGCGGGGGGTTTCAGGCCAATCAGGCAATCTTTTCCACCCTGCCGGCTGCCGGGGATCTGGTTTTGTATGACGAACTGGTTCACGCCAGCGCCCATGAGGGGATGCGCGCCAGCCGAGCGGATCTGCGCGCTTTCCGTCACAACGACGTCGCGGATGCGCGCAACGTTCTGACCGAATGGCGATCCGCTGGTGGGCAGGGTCAGGTATGGATTGCCGTTGAAAGCGTCTATTCCATGGAGGGCGATCTGGCTCCGCTGGAAGATTTGTCATGTCTGGCGCGTGAAGCCCAAGCTGTTCTGATCGTGGATGAGGCGCACGCAACCGGCGTTTTCGGGGCAAATGGCAAAGGTCTGGCGCATGATCTGAACGCTGACCTTTTGACCCTGCACACCTGCGGCAAGGGGCTTGGAGTTTCCGGCGGGCTGATCTGTGGCCCGCGGGCGATGATCGATACCCTCATCAACCGCGCACGGCCCTTTATCTTTGCAACGGCGCCGTCCCCTCTGAATGCTGCGCTGGTACGGGCCGTCCTGCGTGAACTGGCCGGGAATGACGATTTGGTCACTGCTGCACTCAAACGTCTGCGCCATGCACATGATGCAGCCCGTGAAACTGGGTTGCCTGACGCGGCCTTGAACAGCCAGATCATTCCCGTCGTTCTTGGGGACGAGGCCCGCACGATGGCGATGGCACAGGCTTTGCAACATCAGGGGTTTGACATTCGCGGCATTCGCCCGCCTACCGTTCCGAAAGGCACATCCCGTCTACGCGTCTCGATCACCGGGAATGTCAGTCCTGAGGACATTTCGGCCCTGTTTGCGACCATCTCCAGCCATCAGTCGGAGGCCGCATGAGCGCTCTGGTCATTGTCGGAACCGACACGGGCGTCGGAAAAACAGTTTTTTCGGCTGGCCTGACGGCGGCCCTGAACGCCACTTACTGGAAGCCGGTTCAATCGGGGCTCGAGGATGCAACGGACACGGAAACCGTCTGCACCTTGTCCGGCGTGGGCGTGTTGCCCGAGGCGTATCGCCTGAACATGCCCGCCTCACCCCATCTTTCTGCCGAAGATATGGGTATAGAGATCGATCTGTCCCGGCTAGCGCTGCCGCAGGTTGAGGGGCCGCTGGTTGTGGAAGGGGCAGGGGGGCTGATGGTGCCTCTGAACCGCAAATCCTACTATCTGGATCTGATTGCCCAATGGCAGGCCCCGGTCGTTCTGGTCGCGCGCACGGCGTTGGGAACGATCAACCATACTACGTTGTCCCTGATGGCACTCCGAGGCGCTGGGTGCGAAGTGGTCGGCGTTGCCTTTGTCGGAGATCCGGAGCCCGACGTGGAACAAACCATCGTCGAAATGAGCAAGGTGCGACACCTCGGACGCCTGCCTTATCTTGGAGACCTGACGCAGCAAAGTTTGTCAGATGCCTTCTCGTCCATAGACGTGGCGACCATACGGAGGTTTCTGTGACCCCGCTGGAGTTTGACGCCAACCACCTTTGGCATCCCTATACCAACGTGGCCGATCCCGGCGCGATGCATCTCATCGACCGGGCCGAGGGCGTGTATCTCTATCGGGAGGACGGCGCAAAGATGATAGACGCCATGTCGTCATGGTGGTGCGCCATCCACGGCCACAAGCATCCCGAAATTACGTCCGCCATGCAGTCCCAGCTGGACAAGATGCCTCATGTGATGTTCGGAGGGCTGACGCACCATCCGGCCATTGATCTGGGGCGCAGGATGGTCGACATGTTGCCCGAAGGGCTGGACCGCATTTTCTATTGCGACAGTGGGTCTGTTTCGGTCGAAGTGTCGATGAAGATGGCGGTGCAGTATCAAATGGCCCATGGCCGCACCCGCAAATTCGAATTTGCGACAATTCGGGGCGGCTATCACGGTGACACGTGGAAAGCGATGAGCGTCTGTGACCCTGTGACGGGTATGCACGGGCTGTTCCGGGGGGCTTTGTCGATCCAGCACTTCCTGCCGCGTCCCCAGGTTCGGTTGGGGGATGACTGGCCCGAAGATAGCGCGTTGAACGGATTGGAGGCGCTGGAACGACTGTTGGCCGAAAAGGGCGATCACCTCGCGGCCTTGATCCTTGAACCCGTGGTTCAAGGCGCCGGGGGCATGTATTTCTATCATCCCCAATGGCTGCGCGCGGCACGCGCCATGTGCGATGCCCATGACGTGCTGATCATTTTTGACGAGATCGCAACCGGATTTGGCCGAACCGGCAAGCTGTTCGCCACCGATCATGCGGGCATAACCCCGGATATAATTTGTCTGGGTAAGGCATTGACCGGGGGGCATATATCGTTTGCTGCTACCGTGACCAGCAAGCAGGTGGCGTATGGCATTGGCAACAGTGAGGCCGGAGTGTTCATGCACGGCCCGACCTATATGGCCAACCCTCTGGCCTGTTCCGCAGGTTCGGCCAGCCTCAGACTTCTGGCCGAGGGGAACTGGCAACGCCAGGTGGCTGATATCGAACGCCAGATGCGGACCGAACTGGAGCCAGCGCGCAGTTTGCCGGGCGTTGCAGATGTCAGGGTTCTTGGCGCCATTGGCGTTATTGAAATGAAGGAAACGGTTGATCCTTCGGTCGCTCATCGGCTGGCCCCTGAAACCGGAGTGTGGCTGCGCCCCTTTGCGCGCAACATCTATTGTATGCCGCCTTACATTGTTTCACCTGATGAGCTCGGCCGGATCACCAGCGCGATGGTCGCTTTGGCCGGGGGGAAGCAATGAGACACCAGTGGCTGGCGCAATCGGATGACAGCAAGCTGACACTGGTCTTCGGGGGGTGGGCGCTGGGTTCTGCCCCGTTCCGCGGGCTGACCGGAGGCGGATCTGTTCTGCTGGTGGATGACTATACCCGGCTCGATGATCCCTTGCCCGATCTGGCCGGGTATGACCGAGTCGAAATGCTTGCGTTCTCTTTCGGCGTCGCATCCGCGGCCCATTGGTTGGCCAGCACAGGGTTTCGCCCTGACCGGCTGGTTGCCGTCAGCGGTACGTTGCATCCTGCCTGCGCAGGCCGGGGCATCGCGCCCGATATTGTCCGGGCCACGGCGGATCAGCTGTCTTCGGCAAGTTTCGTCAAGTTTTGCCGACGCGCCGGACTGTCTGCTGACATACCTGAACTGGACATCGAGCAGGCAAGAAAGGAACTTCACGCGGTAATCGAACGCGGCTCGGCGCCTGATCCCGGCTTTGATCGGGTTTGGATATCAGAGCGGGACCGGATCATTCCGTCCATTGCTCAAAGGATAGCCTGGGCCGCGACCCTGGATGTGGTCAAGGGCGTCGCTGCTCCGCATGTACCTTTCCAACCGGGGCAAAGCTGGGCGGAGTGGATGTCATGACCGCGCAATTGGCAGACAAGGTGCAGCGAAGCTTCAGCCGAAGCTTCCAGACTTACAACGATACAGCCAGCCAGCAGGCCTGGGTTGCCCGCAAGCTGGTTTCCGAGATGCGCCGGGTTGGCGCGCCGAACCGGTTTGATGTGGCGTTCGAGCTGGGATGCGGCACTGGCCATCTGACCCGGTTGCTGCGGCAGAACTTTGATCTTCCCGATCTTCACCTGAACGATATCGCGCCGCAGGCTCGGGCGACGGCAGATGCGGAAAATGCGGCTTTCGTTGACGGAGACGTCCGCCTGGTCGAATGGCCCGCAAAGCTGGATTTGGTCGCATCGGCCTCGATGATCCAATGGATGGAGGATCCGGCCGGTTTGCTGCAACAGGTTGCCGAGGCGCTTGAACCCGGAGGGTGGCTGGCGATTTCCGGGTTTGGTCCATTGCAATATCAAGAGCTTGCGCAAATCGGATCGACAGCCCGTGCACCGGGCCTATGCCTGCCTGACGCCCTTGCAACCGCCATAGATGGGCCGTTCAAGATTCTGACGGTTGGCCAAAGTGTTCGGCCATCCTATTTTGACACACCCAGAGATGTGCTGAAGCATTTACGCAGTACAGGGGTAAATGGCCGGGCTCAGGGTGCATGGACCCGGTCCACCTTGGCCCGGTTCGAAGCTGACTACGTGCAAAAGTTCGGAGAAGACGGCAGGGTTCCTCTGACTTACCACCCGGTTTGGATCATTGCCGAAAAGCGTTAGGCGCTTATTCGGCGACGACAAGGTCGATTTCATTTGCCGACAGCATCTGGCAGATGTCCTCGGGCGGGTTCACATCGGTAAAGAACAGATTGATCTTGTCGGCAGGTTCCAATGTGACCGGCGCGCGCTTTCCCAGCTTTTCGCCATCGGCCACGACAATGCGGACCTGTGCGTTTCGAATGGCGACGCGGGCCAGGTTTGCTTCTTGCAGGTCGTGCAGCATAAAGCCCGGGTCCGCATTGACCGCCCCGACTGAAAGAACGGCGAAACGGACGTTCAAACGTTTGATCAGGTCCTGAGCTTCAATACCAAATGCGCCCCCATCGTGCGACCGCAGCTCGCCACCAGCCATGAAGACCCGGTTGTTGTTTCTTGAAGCCAATGCCTGAGCAACAAAAACCGAGTTCGTCACGACAAAGAGGTCACTGTGATTGCAAAGTGCCTGCGCCACATAAGCGGTAGTAGAGCCGATATCGAGGAAAACGGAGTCTCCGTCACTGATGACCTCCGCAACCGCCTTCGCCAGCTTCTCTTTCGCGTCAACCTTCTTGTCCAGGCGGCTTTGCAGCGACGGTTCCAGAATGTCTTCGAGAAGATGAACCCCGCCATGGACCTTGCGCACGATGCCGCGCTCTTCCAGATTGCGGACGTTTCGCCGAATGGTTTCCAGGCTGACCCCAAGTTCATTCGCCAGAACGCTTACGCGGCACGAACCGCCCGCGCGAAAAAGGGCGCGCAGGATTTCTTCTTCTCGTTGGTTTGTGGTCGGCAGGTTCATGTTTCGCGCTCTGATGGCATCGTCATAAGGGACGTTAAGCCATACCACAATACCCACATAAAGCAACGTTCTACCAAAGAGAAGCCGTTGAAACTTGCCTCGAGCAGGAATTTATGTGGCTTTACGTGGTTTTTATTGACACAAAACCCCACGATGTGGTCGTCTATACTCAATACCACCGATTCATCAAAAAAAATCACGACAGGGAGAAGGTGTTATGAATTGTAAAATGGGAATTTCCGCGCTGGCCCTCATGGCCGCCGGAGCCGCAACAACTGCTGGGGCTGTTGAGTCCACGGACCCAATCAAACTAACGCTGCACGACTGGTCGGGGCAGTTGATCAATACCAAGATCATGGGTTCGATCCTGGAAGAAGCCGGGTACAACGTTGAATATGTTCAGGCGGATTACATTGCTCAGTTCGCCGGTCTGAAAACGGGTGACCTGCATCTGGCAATGGAAATCTGGGAAACCACCGGGCGCGAAGCGCTGGACGAGGCAACCGGCACCGGCAAGGTTGTCAATGTCGGCGAAACCGGCCTGATGGCGATCGAAGAATGGTGGTATCCCAGCTACATGAAGGAACGGTGCCCGGGATTGCCGAATTGGGAGGCACTGAAAGACTGCGCCGAGGAATTCGCGACGGCGGAAACTGCTCCGAACGGGCGTTATGTCGGCGGCCCGGTGACCTGGGGTGGCTTCGATGACGAGCGTGTCGAAGCGCTTGAACTGGATTTCGAAGTCGTCCATGCGGGCACCGACGCGGCCCTGTTTGCAGAATTGGAATCCGCTTATCAAAGGCAGGATCCAATTGTTCTGTGGGTCTATGTCCCACATTGGGCGCCGGCGAAATACGAAGGCGAGTTTGTCGAGTTTCCGCCATTTACGCCAGAGTGTTACAGCGACCCTTCGGTTGGTGTGAACCCGAACATGGCCTATGATTGCGGCAAGCCGCGTGGCCCGATCTGGAAAGCAGCCTGGTCTGGCATGCAAGAAAAATGGCCGGGCGCTTATGACATCATCGAAGCCTACAAAATCAACAATGATGAAATGAGCGCCATGGTTGGCAAGGCCGATCTGGACGGCGTGGAAATCGACAGCGTTGTTGCAGAGTGGATGGAGACCAACAAAGACCGCTGGTCTGGCTGGATCTCGAAGTAATCCACTGGCCAGAGCGGGCCTGCCGCTCTCTCGGACCGCTCTGGCCTTTTTCGCGAACGAACCGGACCACCCTGATGCCCCCCAAGACCAAACTGTCGTGCCGAAACGTCTGGAAGCTTTATGGCCCCAACGCAGATCGGTTGCTGCGGACAACCCCCGAACCTACGGCAGAAGAAATTCGCAAGGCAGGCGTGATCGGCGCAGTGCGCAACGCCAATATCGAGATCTCGGAAGGTGAGATTTTCGTCATCATGGGCCTGTCGGGGTCCGGCAAATCCACTCTGGTACGGTGCTTGTCCCGGTTGATCGAACCAACCGCCGGAGAAGTTCTGTTCGACGATGCTGACCTCTTGCGCGCCAGCGAGAATGAGCTGATCGAAATCCGGCGTCATAAGATGGGCATGGTGTTCCAGCATTTCGCGTTGCTGCCGCATCTGACCGTTTTGCAGAATGTGATGTTTCCGTTGACGATTCAGGCCACGCCCAGACCCGAAGCCGAGGCCAAGGCCCGCGAGGTGGTGGAACTGGTCGGTTTGAAGGGGCGCGAGGATTATTACCCGCGTGAGCTGTCCGGCGGCCAGCAACAGCGCGTCGGCATTGCCCGTTCCTTGGTGACCGAGCCTGATCTATGGTTTCTGGACGAGCCGTTCTCGGCCCTCGATCCGCTGATCCGGCGCGAGATGCAGGATGAATTCCTGCGGTTGCAGGAGCGGTTACACAAGACCATCGTTTTCATCACCCATGATTTCGAAGAGGCCGTTCGCCTGGCCGACCGCATCGCCATCATGAAGGACGGAGAGGTGATCCAGATCGCCACGCCGGAAGAGCTGGTGATGCACCCGGCCACCGACTATGTGGCTGAATTCACGAAACATATTCCCCGTTCAAAGGTCCTGACCGTCGGCGGTGTCATGACCTGCGGCGCTGTGGGCGAGGGCGATCCGATCTCTCAATCCACGCGCATCTCGGACGTGGCGGAACGGATTATCGCGGCAGATGCGCCGATCCCCGTCGTGGATGCAGAGGGCCAGCCCGTCGGAGCGATTGACCGCAAGGCCGTTGCGCATGTGCTGTTCGGCGGCGGAGACATGGCATGATCCGCCTGACCCGCAGCCAGATGGCCATTCTGCTGCTTGTTCTGGTCACCATCGTGCTTGGCTATTTCGGTCGTGATTTGAGCAAGGCGCTGGATGCGCGCTGGTTGACCAAGTTCCCTTCGGCCTGGGTGATCCCGTTCAAAACCTTCATTTCCTCGGCGATGACATGGCTGATCGAGGATGCCGCCATCGGGCCAGTGTCCTTCACCGATGTCACCCGCGCCATCGCGTGGTTGATCGAGCAGCCCTATAATCTGGTATTGGCTCTGCTGGCCGACGGCTTTGTCAGCGGTCAGGGAAATGACGCGCAGGTCATCCTGCCTGCGATCAGCTGGATCGTGGTCATCACCGCCGTTGTCGCCTTGGGGCAATACTGCCGTGACTGGGGATTGGCCGCTCTGGTCGGGGCCTGCTTCGTCTATCTTGCAGTTTTCGGACAATGGGACAGCGCCATGGTGACGCTGGCCTCGGTCCTGATCGCGGTGCCGATTGGCGCGGGCGGAGGGTTGCTGTTGGGCATTCTCGCCTATCGCCATCCGCTTTTTGAAAAGATCATCTCACCAATCCTGGACCTGATGCAGACAATCCCGATATTTGCCTATCTGGTGCCGATCCTGTTCATGTTTGGCTTTGGCCCGATCTCTGCCTTGGTCGCGACGATCATCTATGCGACCCCGCCGATGGTGCGGATCACAACGCTGGCGCTGAAAGGTGTGGATCCTGAGATTCTGGATTTCGGACGCATGGCGGGCACGACCCGGCGGCAGTTGATGTGGCGCGTGCTGGTGCCCTCGGCCAGCCACAGCCTGATGGTGGGCGTCAATCAGGTGATCATGCTGACCCTGAACATGGTCATCATCGCCTCGATGATCGGAGCTGGGGGGCTGGGCTTTGACGTCCTCGCCGCGCTGCGCCGTCTGGACATTGGGGCAGGGTTCGAAGCCGGCATCGCCATCGTGGTTCTGGCCATCGCCGTCGACCGTCTGAGCCAGGCCTTTGCCGAACGGATGGGGCAAGTGCATCATGAGGTCCCCGGCTCGTGGATCGCGCGTCATCGCCGGACGGTTCTGGTTGTGGTCCTGATGCTGCTGACCTGGGTGCTGGGACAGTTCTCGCCTCTGTTGTTGGAATATCCTGAAAGCCAGACCATCACCACCGGCGCGTTCTGGGACAACACGGTCGAATACCTGAACGTAAATTATTTCGACACGTTCGAGGCCATCAAGGTTTTCTTCCTGACCTGGTTTATGATCCCGATCAAAACGGTTCTGCTGGGCATCCCGTGGCCATGGGTCATTGCAATGCTGACCCTGTTGGGCTGGCACGCGGGCGGCTGGCGTCTGGCATTGTTGTGCGGAGGAATGGCCTCTCTGATCCTTGTGTCGGGCCTGTGGTCCAAGGCGATGGTGACGGTCTATCTGTGCGGCGCATCTGTCACTCTGGCGACGCTGATCGGGGTGCCTCTGGGTGTTCTGGCGGCACTGAACAAACGCGCTGGGACGGCCATCAACCTGCTGATCGACACGCTACAAACCCTGCCCAGCTTTGTTTACCTGATCCCTGTCGTCATGCTGTTCCGGGTTGGCGATTTCACCGCCCTGATTGCCATCGTTCTATATGCGCTGGCCCCGGCGGTCCGTTATGCCGCCCATGGCGTGCGCTCGGTCAGTGAGGAACTGATTGAAGCCGGTTTGGTTTCCGGCTGCACCCGTACGCAATTGCTGCGCCATATCCGCCTGCCGATGGCGTTGCCTGAAATCCTGCTGGGCGTCAATCAGACGATCATGCTGGCGCTGTCGATGCTGGTGATCACCGCCCTCGTCGGCACCCGCGATCTGGGGCAGGAGGTCTATATCGCCCTGACCAAGGCCGATACCGGCCGCGGTCTGGTGGCCGGCCTGTCGATTGCCTTCATCGCCATCATCGCCGATCGGTTGATCAATGCCAGTGCCCGTCAGGCCCGCATCCGCTTTGGACTGGAGAGTTGATATGAGCCATCCCGACCTGATGACCCGCATCCGCGCTCTGCCGATCTGGCAGGGAGAGATCGAGGCCGCTCCGTTGACCGGTGGCATAACCAATGTGAACTACAAGGTCACGGATGGCAGCGGGTCTTATGTGGTGCGTGTAGGCGACGACATCCCCCTGCATCAGGTGATGCGGTTCAATGAGCTGGCCGCCAGCAAAGCCGCCCATGCGGCGGGTTTGTCGCCAGCGGTTGTACACTCGTCAGGCGATCTGACGGTGCTAGAGTTCATCGAAAGCCGTACACTGACCGAGGAAGATGTCCGCAACCCGGATATGCTGCCGCGCGTGCTGGAATTGGTTAAGGCGTGCCATGCCGAGGTACCGAAGCACCTGCGCGGTCCATCGCTGGTGTTCTGGGTGTTCCACGTCATCCGCGACTATGCCGCGACACTCACTGAACGCGGCAGTGTCCATACAACGCTGATCCCTGACCTGATCGATGCAGGCGCTACGTTGGAACGCGAGGCCGGCCCGTATGACATGGTGTTTGGCCATAACGATCTGCTCTGTGGCAACTTTCTGAACGACGGCAACCGCCTTTGGCTGATCGATTTCGACTATGCCGGGTTCAATTCTCCGCTGTTCGATCTGGGCGGGCTGGCGTCGAACAATGGCCTGTCGCCTGAACAGGAAGACTGGGTGTTGGAGAGCTATTTTGAAGCCCCGGTCACCGACGATCTGCGCCACCGCTATACGGCGATGAAATGCGCCTCGCTGCTGCGGGAAACCATGTGGAGCATGGTGTCCGAGATCACCTCGGATATCGACTTTGATTACGCAGCCTACACAGCTGAAAACCTGGCGCGGTTCCGCGCAGCCCTAACCGATTTCAAAAACACCTGAGGACAGACATGACCGACCTTCCGAATACAGCCAAAGCCGTCATTATCGGTGGCGGGATCATCGGCTGCTCGACCGCCTATCACCTGGCCAAGCTGGGCTGGACGGATACGGTGCTGCTGGAGCGCAGGAAACTGACCTCGGGCACCACCTTCCACGCCGCAGGGCTGGTGGGACAGTTGCGTTCGAACGCCAATATCACGCAATTGCTGGGCTATTCCGTCGATCTGTACAACAAGATCGAAGAGGAAACAGGGCTTGGCACTGGCTGGAAGATGAACGGCGGCTTGCGTCTGGCCTGCAACGAAGAGCGCTGGACCGAGGTGAAACGCCAGGCCACTACGGCGCATTCCTTTGGTCTGGACATGCAGCTTCTGACCCCATCCGAGGCGCAGGAGCTGTGGCCCTTGATGGATGTCTCTGACGTGATCGGCGCGGCTTACCTGCCGACAGACGGTCAGGCGAACCCGTCAGATATCACGCAGGCATTGGCCAAGGGCGCCCGCATGGCCGGGGCGAAGATATTCGAAGATACCAAAGTCACCGATATCGAGATCGAAGATGGCAAAATTCGTGCGGTAATCACCGAACACGGTCGGATCGAGTGTGAAAAAGTGATCTGCTGCGCCGGGCAATGGTCCCGCACCTTTGCCAGCCGCTTTGGCGTCAACGTTCCTTTGGTTCCGATGGAGCACCAGTACATGGTGACAGAACCTTTCGACGTGCCCGGCAATCTGCCCACTTTGCGCGATCCCGACCGGCTGACTTACTACAAGGAAGAAGTCGGAGGTCTGGTCATGGGCGGCTATGAGCCGAACCCGATCCCCTGGGCCACCAAGGGTATTCCGCAAGGTTTCCACTATACCCTTCTCGACAGCAACTTCGATCATTTCGAACAGCTGATGGAACTTGCGCTGGGGCGCGTGCCCGCGTTGGAGAACGCTGGCGTCAAGACGCTGACCAACGGGCCGGAAAGCTTCACGCCCGACGGCAATTTCATCATCGGCGAAGCGCCCGAGTTGAGGAATTTTTTCGTCGGTGCGGGCTTCAATGCCTTTGGCATCGCGGCTGGCGGTGGTGCGGGCATGGCGCTGGCGGAATGGGTGCACAAGGGTGAGCCGCCCTTCGATTTGTGGTCTGCCGATATCCGCCGCTTTGGCCGCCCGCATTTCGACACCGACTGGGTTCGCACACGTACCGTCGAGGCATATGGCAAACACTACACGATGGGTTGGCCGCATGAGGAACATGACTCGGGCCGCCCCTGCCGAAAATCGCCGCTTTATGACACGCTGAAAAAGCAGGGCGCGTGTTTTGGCGAGAAACTGGGCTGGGAACGCCCCAACTGGTACGCGGACGCGTCAAAGGGCGAGGTGCCCAAGGATGAATACAGCTTTGGCCGCCAGAACTGGTTCGATGCTGTCGGGCGCGAACATAAAGCGGCACGCGAAGCGGCTGTGTTGTTCGATCAGACCTCTTTCGCCAAATTCGCCCTCAAGGGCCCGGATGCTTTGGCGGCGATGAACTGGATCTGTGCCAATGATGTGGACAAGCCGGTTGGTGCGCTTGTCTATACCCAAATGCTGAACGACAAGGGCGGGATCGAGTGTGACCTGACTGTTGGGCGCGTAGCCCATGATGAGTTCTATATCGTCACCGGCACCGGCTATGCCACCCATGACTTCGACTGGATCAACCGCAGCATTCCCGAGGGCATGAATTGCCAGCTGTTCGATATCACCTCATCGAATGCGGTTCTGTCATTGATGGGGCCAAAATCGCGTGAGATTCTGGCGGCGGTGACGCGCGATGACGTCTCGAACAGCGGATTCAAGTTTGGCACGATCCGCACCATCGGGATCGCGGGGTGCCCGGTCAAGGCGCTGCGCGTGACTTATGTGGGTGAGCTGGGCTGGGAACTGCACCTGCCGGTGGAATATGCACAGACCGTGTATGACGCCTTGACGGAGGCAGGGCGCCCGCATGGTTTGATCAATGCGGGCTACAGGGCAATTGAATCGCTGCGTCTTGAAAAAGGCTATCGCGCCTGGGGCTCGGACATCGGGCCGGATCATACGCCGTTCGAAAGCGGCTTGGGCTGGGCCGTGAAACTCCGGAAAAATATTGATTTCAAAGGGCGCGCCGCCTCTGAGGCGCAAAAAACCGGCGGCGTAAAGAAGATGCTGGCATGTTTCACGGTTGACCCCGAGGTTGTTCTTCTGGGGCGTGAAACGATCTATCGGAATGGCGAAAGGGTCGGATGGCTGACTTCGGGCGGCTATGGTTACACCGTCGGAAAGTCGATCGGCTACGGTTACATCCGAAACGCCAACGGTGTCGACGCACAATACGTCACATCAGGGACATATGAATTGGATGTCGCCACTCAGAGGGTTCCTTGCGAAGTGACGCTGCAACCGCTTTACGACCCGCAGATGAGCCGGGTGAAGACCTGACCCGAGGGTGCAAGAGCAGATCTACCGACACACGCACGGCGATCGGAACACATGGGGAAAGCATGCAAACAGGGCAAATCCGCCCCGAATGTGCGAAAGTTCGTCGAATCTGACGGATTTCGATCCATAAGCCATTGATAAAGTTTCAGTATTGTCACACCTCATGCCCATCTGAAAACTGAACTGCAAGACTTCTCATTCAGCTTTCTGGGTAAACAACCTTTCATCCGTCGGAGATTGGATGACTTCAGCCGAAAGGACCGGAAATGGTAACCCCAGATGCGTTGACTGAGCATGCGATGAAGATTGCTGATATTGCCTCGGAGTCCGCGATGCGGTTTTTTCGGGGGTCTTTGGGCATTGAATTCAAACAGGATGAAAGCCCGGTGACGCAGGCCGACAAGGCAGTTGAGGCAGAAGTACGAACCTACCTGAAACAGCATTTTCCCGGACACGGCATCTTTGGCGAAGAGCACGGGCAAGAAGCAGGCGACGGGCGTCATATGTGGGTGATTGACCCGATTGACGGAACCCGTTCGTTTCTGTCCGGCCATCCTTTGTTCGGGTTCCTTTTGGCGCACCTTGTGGATGGGCGCCCTCGGTTGGGGCTGGTCGGAATGCCGGCCTTGCATGAGACCTATTTGGGTGTGGTTGGTAACGGGGCCAGCCTGAACGGGCGGCCGATAGAGGTGTCGCACACCACGCGTCTGGATCATTCGGTTTTGTATGTGAATGAAGGCGACAAGATTTTTTGCGACCATCCTGACCTGTTCAACCGGTTGATGAATGCAGGGCAGACGCGCCGATTTGCCTATGATTGTTACCCCCATGCCTTGCTTGCTTCGGGCCATGTCGATGCTGTGGTGGATTACGATCTGCAACCTTATGACTATCTGGCGCTTTCACCTCTGATCACGGCTGCTGGCGGAGTGATGACCGATTGGCACGGGCATGCGTTGGCCCTCGATTCAGATGGCGCGGTCGTTTCCGCCGCAACCCCTGAACTGCATGCTGAACTGCTTGACCTCATCAATGCTGAGAAATGACAGTGTTGCGCAACCTTGGAAAACTAGCTTCCGCGATCAGATTTGAACAAATACAAAAAGACAAAAAGTGATCCTATTGACGTTGTGACGATTCCGACGGGCAACTCCTGCGGGGCCAGAAGAAGGCGTGACAAGATATCGGACAATGTCAGCAGAATCGCGCCCACGATCGCCGAGACGATCAGCAGGTTTCGGTGCAGAGTACCGGCGATGCCGCGTGCAATATGAGGCACCATCAGCCCGACAAAGCCGATGACACCGGCAACTGAAACGAAACTGGCCGTCGCCAAAGCGGCAACGAAAAACATGCTGAACCGCAGACCTTGAACGGGAATACCCAGTGACGAGGCTGTGAAATCCCCGGTCAGCAGCGCGTCAAGCCACCGACTGCGATAAAGTGAATAGCTCAGGATCAGGCCCAGTCCGATCAGGACAAGCGGGAATGTTTCCCATCTTGCCAGTCCCAGGCCGCCAAGCATCCAGAATATCACCGAATGAGCCGCGCGATTGTCGCCAGAGAAAATAAGGTAGTTGGTGATTGCGGAAAACAGAAAGGACACCGCCAGGCCAGCCAGGATCAGTTTTTCGGGTGCGCTCGTACGCAAGCCCTGAACCAGCGCCAGAACAATGCCGGACGCGATCAGGCCACCGCAAAATGCTGCCAGCGGCAACGTCCAGATTCCCAGGACATCCCCTGTGACGGTGATCACCAGAACGGCGCCGGCAGCAGCACCCGAGGACAGACCGAACAGAAACGGATCTGCCAGATCGTTTCGCGTCGTTGTTTGCAGAACGACACCAACGACGCCCAGACCCGCACCAATCACGGCGGCAAACAGGGCGCGGGGCAGGCGAAGGTCGAAGACGATCCGGTGCAAGGGCGACATGTCTCCTTCCACCATACCGGTTCCGAGGCCGATTGCCGAAAAGACTTCGCGCACGGGGATTGGGGTGGTCCCATAGACGATCGACAACAGCAAAAGGGCGGTCAGAACAACCGCCCCCAGCACTATCAAACGGCCCAATTGGACCATATCAGTTGGTCTCCGGGTGCATCGCCTGTGCCATCTTCTCGATCGCCTCGATATTTGCCGGGCCGGGAGTCAGCTCTTCGTAACGCAGGCCAATCCAGCGCTCGTTCTTTACCGCGTCCGTTTGTGACATCACCGGGTGATCCTTGAGGAACTGGAAAGTGTCCTCTGCGCCGTTGCCGGACTGATAGTCGAGCAGCACCAGAAATTCCGGGTTAGCCGCTGCCACAGCTTCCCACGACGTGCGGCCCCAGCTGGTATCCAGATCATGAGTTACGTTCTCACCGCCAGCGGCTGCGATCATCGCATCGGGAATGGCGAACTTGCCGGCGGTAAACGGAGCATCGGCCGGTCCGTCCAACAGGAATACCCGCGGCTTTTCCAGATCGGCTGTTTTTGCTTGAATGGCGGACAACTTGTCCTTCCAGCCGGCAACCAGCGCCTCGGCCTTGTCTTCGACCTGCATGACCTTGCCCAGGCGCAGAACGTCATCAAACAACAGGTTCATGCTGGCTTCGGGGCGATCCTCGTCCAGATGCACGCAGCTTTCGGTCAGGATCATGGTCTTGATACCAAAGGGTTCCAGCGTGTCGGGCGTGACATCTCCGCCGGGTTTCATGCCATAGTACCAACCGGCAAAAAACAGATCAGGTTCGACGGCCACAAGGTTTTCAATCGTCGGGTACTTGGGGGCAAGCTCTGGGATGTCGCCGCGCTGAGCATCAAAGTCAGGGCTGGTTTTGTACCAGCCCGAAATCCCGGTAAGTCCCACGATCTTGTCCTGAAGGCCGAGTGCAAAGGCCATATCCGCCATGTTCATATCATGTACGACCAGACGTTCCGGCGCCGAGTCAAAAACCAGCGGTTCGCCGCAATTGTCCACGGTGACGGCTTCCGCTGCCACGCCACCTGCGAAGCCAGCGAAGACAACCACCGGCCAGAGTTTCTGCATCATATGTAAGTTCCTGTTATTATGACAATTTCCGTTTTCGGATGTCCAGTGCGGGGATCATGCGGCCTTCGTGCTGAAAGCACAGATAATCCACGCCGAATGTCTCACTTACCCGGTCTGGGGTCAGAACTTCGCCAACAGGCCCGAACCCCGTCAGGCGCGTGGCTTTCATCAACGCCACATGGGTGGCGAATTCCGGGATCATGACCAGATCATGGACGATCATGACGACCGTTACCCCCAGATCAGCGACCAGAGACAGCATGTGCCCCTTGGCATCGGGGTCCAGATGGTTGGTTGGCTCGTCCAGAAACAGCAAGGACGGGTTCTGGGCCAGAGCGCGCGCGATGTGCGCGCGCTGACGTTCTCCGCCGGACAGTTGACCCATCGTTTTGTTGGCAAAATGCAACAGCTCGGTCGTCGTCAGCACCCGTTCAAGATCAGCCCTGTGCTGAGTCACCGAACGTTCGCCCTGAATCGGGATTTGCCCCAGCGCAACGTAGTCTTGCAGGCGCATCCGCCCGTCGGGCATTTCCTGCTGCCCGACCACAGCAATGGAGCGGGCACGTTGGCGGGCGGACAGGGTCCGAAGGCTTTGTCCTTCTATCCAAACATCGCCCAACGCAATCCGTTCAATCCCGCACAGCAGTTTCAGCAGAGTGGTTTTGCCGGCGCCGTTCGGCCCGGCGATTGCCAGAATTGATCCTTCTTCCAGACGAAAGGACACATCCTGCAACAGGATGTCGCCATTGAGAGCGTAGTATCCCAAATTCTCTGCAATCAGAAAACTCATGATGACCCCCCGAAAGGTAAAGCGGGAATTCGCGATAAGGTCTTTGCGAAAAGGGCAGGGGGGCGGTCCGAGGCACTGGTCCAGCCGTCGTCGCTGTCGCCGAACTGGATCGCAAATTCGACCAAGGCAGACAGATCGCGGGATGTCGTGATATCGCCAAACAGGTACTGCGCTTTGCCCGGGGCCTGAAATCCGACGGTCATGGCCCGTTCACAACCTGCCATGCAGGCCACCATTCGGGTTTCAAAACCGTCAGGCAACCGGGCATCCAGCGCGTCTTGTGCGGCTTCGGCAGACATCGTCCCCTGACATGTTGAACAGATCAGAACGTAGTGATCAGAATAGCAGGTCATTGCCTTCTCCGTCGTTTGCCAGATGCAAACAGAGGGCACATACCCGGATATTACGCAAACGCGCCATCAAGCCTCCTTCCGAGACGCCCCGCCTCGGGTTGGTTCATAGTGTGATGGCAGGTCTCCTGACTTGCGGGTCGTTGCTTGGCCGACCTTCCCAACCCTTTTGGGTCAGTGGTGAAGTGGCGTCGCTCACCGCTTACAGTTGCGGGGGCAGTCACGGACTTGGCACATTCCAGCGCCGCACCGTGTTCCCATTTTCATCTCTTACGGAACCATCCCGCTCAGCTAGTCCGGCTACGCCTGACTTGTCAAGCGGCAGGCGAAAGGGTGGTGGACGGAATTGCAACGGTTGAGCCAGCGATCCTGCTGCGCCAGCCCGGACCGAACGGTGTCAATAGTCTGATACAAGAAGAAAATCCGGTTCGGTATCTTCCTCAATCTTTGAAAACCGTGGGATTGGCTTTTCAAACACATTGTCCGTTCGGTCGTCATTCACGGTCGATACCTCGCCAATAAGGCAATCACCGCGCTCGGCCCAGAAAGCGTGCCAGATGCCGGGCATCAGAGTTACGCTTTGCCCCGGCTTCAGCCGCAAGTGCTCTTCGGGTTGCAAGGTTACAGGGCAGGCATCGCTTGGGACCGTCACCGGGTTGTCGCGGTCGACGCCACCGTTTGGATCCGACGCATGGATTTCCAGAACGAGATCGCCGCCGCCCCGGTTGATGATGTCTTCTGCCTTGATGATATGCCGGTGCATCGGAGAAAGCTGATTTTCTTTCGAGATCAACAGTTTTTCCGCATAGAGCATCCCGCGCCCGGATTTCAGATCCTTCGCCTCACCATTGCGCAAAGTGAATAGAAACAGTCCAAGTTCATCAAAACGGCCCTGGGCGTAATCGGTAATGTCCCATCCCAGCCCGCGACTGCGGATCGTTTCGGCCAGAGGGCTGCGCATTTTCTCGGGCGACCAATCCGCAAAGGGTGGCAACGCGGCACCGAAGGACTGAATGAACGCCTGTGCCCGGGTCTTGATACGGTTGATTTCGGATCGTTTCATCATGCCGTCCCACAGATCAAAGTTCGTGCGCCCAGGGGGGTTCTGCCCCGGCTCGGGAAACGGTCACGGCCGCCACGTCAGCGCCCAGTTCCATGGCTGCTTGCAGGCTTTCAACCGTCAATCCGCGCAGACCTGACTTGGTCAGATGCCCTGCGCGGCTGAGCTCGGTCAGAACGCCGGCGTTGAACGTGTCACCTGCGCCGATCGTATCGACCACTTCAACGGGCTTCACAGGAACCGAAACTTCGGAACCATCCGCCAGGTAACCGTGCGCCCCGTCACTGCCGCGCGTGACGATGACAACGGAAGGACCCGCCTGCAACAGCACAGACGCCTTTGCGGCTTCGGATTCAGCGCCCGGAATGATCCAGTCCAGGTCCTCGTCTGAAACCTTGACGATATCCGCACGCGAGATCATGCGGTTCAAACGCGTCCGAAACCGGGTTTGATCCTTGATGAAATCCGGGCGAATATTCGGGTCCAGCATCACCGCACGGTCGGAACCGTGGCGGTCCAGAAGGGCGGCATATGCATCTGCGCAAGGTTCACACGCAAGGCTGATTCCGCCGAGATACAGGGCAGAGACAGCGGGAAGCTGATCGGGCATGTCCTCGGGCAGCAACATCCGGCCTGCGGTGTTTTCATCAACAAAGCTGTAAGACGCGTGTCCATCCGAGAGCTGCACAAAGGCAAGCGTGGTAGGGCGGTCCGAGATGATGACATGTGTCGTGTCCACATGGCTCGCTTTCAGCGCATCGATCAGTTGCTGGCCGAACATGTCCGATGACAAACCTGTCAGCATCCCAACCGGAACACCCAGACGTCCCATCGCGACGGCTGTGTTCAGAACTGCACCACCAGTATGTGGCACAAAACCAATTGCGCCCGACGCGGTCGGTTCTGAAATCATATCTATCAGCGCTTCACCACAGCACAGAATCATGTCTTGGTCCTTCTTGGTACAGAGAATTCGGTCAGTCTGGTTGCTGTCTCAGCGCGTTCTTGCAGAAGTTGTTTGCGCCGATGATCCCGAACTCTGCCTGTTCAGACACGTAGAGGTTCAGGGAACGGCGCAAATCGCTGAAGCGGCCGCCGCCGTTGAACGCATCCTTGAAACTGTCACTGAATAGCCAGCGGTTTTTCTCGGCAACGCCGCCGACGAGGAAAACGCCTCCCTCTGGCATCAAGGTGACCGCCAGATCACCCATCAAAGCACCCAGATGGGTGGTAAAAATCTGCGCGGCTTTTTCGGCGACCAGATCGGTACCGTTGCGGGCATCGTTCAGAATTTCCTTTGCAGAGCGCGCCTGAGACCGCGCCTGACCGGCTGCCAATTCAACCGCCTGATACAGGATCGGCAGGCCGGTTCCGCTCAGGAACATTTCTGCTTCCAGCGCCAGGCTGTCGCCAAAGAAACAGCCCGGTGCGATGCGACGTGCCGCCTCAAAGATCTCAACTTCGTCGCGATGGCGCGGGTACAGGCCCACGTGCCCGCCTTCGCCGGAGACCGTGTGATACCTGCCTTCGGAAAAAAGCAAAGCACCAACGCCAAGCCCGGTTCCGGGCCCTACAACCAGCCGTGTGCCTGCGGGCGGCGCCTCCTGACCCTGCAAGACCGCAACATCCGACCGAGTCACCTCGGCCACTGACCACGCCGCAGCGGTGAAATCATTTATGACAAAAGTGCGCTCTGCTCCTGTTGCTTTCGTCAGCTCGGTTTCCGAAAGATCCAGGTTCGCGTTGGTCAACTGAATCGTTCCGTCCCTGACCGGCCCGGCTCCGGCTGCTACGACGGCCTGTGGGTTGGTTCCGATCTCGTCCCTGAGGTCATGGAACGCCTCGAGCAGATCTTCCAATGTCCCCGTCGGGTGTTTCCGAAGATCTGCCAATTCTCCGTTCGTAACAACGCCCAGACGTGTGTTCGTACCGCCGATATCCGCAACCAGGTTCCAATGCTCATGCACGGCACCGAATGGTTGCGCTAACGGCTGAGAGACACTCTGACCCCCGGACAGGGCGGATTTCAGCGCCATGAAAGACGCTTTGGGCGTTCTCGCAAGTGTTTCGAAATCCACGTCCACCAGTCCAAACCTCTTCTCGTACCCGAAGGCCCATTCATAATTGTCCAGCAGCGACCAGACAAAATAGCCATCCACCGGAACACCTTGTGCCAAAGCGTCCAGTACGGCCGCAAGGTGCTTGTCGAGATAATCGATACGATCATCGTCCTGCACTCGCTCCTCACTCGCCATACCGTTTTCGGTGATATAGATTGGCAGGGCGCCCGTATAGTCTTTCCTTGCTCTGACAAGAAAGCGGGTTAGGGCAGAGGGATCGATTTCCCATCCCATCTGCGTTTTGGGTAACGGTCCGGTAACCTCTTGCAGGCTGGGCCAAGCGGTGTCCGCCGGGGCTATCAACTTTCGGGTATAGTAGTTCAACCCGCACCAATCGACTTGTGTGCCGATGGTTTCAAAGTCGTTCTGCCAGCCCTTGGGCAAGTGCGGCTCCAACCCCTCCAGGGCTATTTGGGGATATTCCTTGTTGAAAACACCGCCAAGGAAGAACCGGTTGTAGATCGCATCGTAGCGATCTGCCGCAAGCCGCGCATCTGCGCTGTCATCCGCGGGCTCGGACCATTCGAGGTTGAACACGGCACCCAGATTGCTCATCCCAAGACTGCGCATGGTCTGAATGGCCCGCCCGTGGGCCAACAAAACGTGATGCATCGCCCGGGCCGCGGCGCGGATATCGCGCAGACCGGGCGCATGGTGGCCTTCAAAATGGCTCAGCCAACTGACGCACCAGGGTTCGTTGATCGGCGCGGCACTGAACATCCGGTCTCCGATCCGACCCATGATGACCTGTGTATAATCCGCGAACCAATCCGCGATGTCGCGATTGCACCATCCCCCCTGATCCGCAAGCGCTGACGGCAATTCCCAATGATAAAGCGTCACACAGGGGCGGATACCGCGCTCCAGCAGGGCGTCCGCCAATCGGTCATAATAATCCAACCCTGCCTGATTGACCTGACCACGCCCGTCCGGCAGTACGCGTGCCCAGCTGGTTGAAAAACGATAACAGTCAAACCCGGCCTCGCGCACCAGATCGAAATCCTGCTCGAACCGGTTCAAGTGATCGCAGGCGACGTCTCCGTTTTCCCCGCGCACCACGTTGCCTGGCGACGCCGCAAAGGTATCCCAATGAGTTCGCCCCGCCCCGCCCTGTGCGTGGCCTTCAATCTGGTACGCAGAAGTGGCAACACCAAAGAGAAAATCTTTGGGAAAGTCAGCGCGTGCGTATTTCATGGTTGCACCCTGTTGGGTGCAGGGCCGGTTGACCTACCAACGACCAGCTCGGCCTCCAGCAGCCTAGTTTTGACGGGATCATTCGGGGATTTGATGCGCTGGATCAACATGTCAGCCGCCATTTCACCCGCCTGACGGACGGATGAGCGTGTTGCCGTGAAAATCGGAACATCCTGCCCGTTCTTCAAATAGGACAGGTCGTCGTCATGGGCGATCACTGACACATCCGTACCCATCTCAAGCCCGTTTTCGGACAGCGCACGCCGTACGCCGATGGCAGAGATCATCGATGAACACAAAATAGCGGTCGGAGGGGAATCGAGGCGCAACATGTTCTGCGTTTCGTGATGGCCGTAAACCTCTGTCATTTCAGCGCTGCGCATCAGATTTGCATCGGGCGCAAGCCCGGCCTGACCAAGCGCCTCAAGATATCCGTCGCGGCGGCGTTGGGCAAAATCCATATCTTCCAGACCGTTGATCAGAGCGATACGGCGATGGCCAAGGTCAATCAGAAAGCGCGTGGCGCGCATGAACGAACTTTTGTTGTTCACGTCGATCCAGTCATACTGAGCGTCGACGCCGGTCGAGCGTCCGTGCACGATGAATGGGACGCCCATGCGGGTCAGGACTTCGATCCGTGGTTCGTTTACTTTGGGGCCTTGCAGCACGACTCCGTCCACCGCGCCGCGCTTAAAAAGACTCCGATACGCTTCTTCAATCGAAGTGTCGTCGGCATTGGTGAACATCATGTCATAGCCATGTTCAGCGTATTTCTTTGCGGCACCGGCGACGAAATCTCCGAAGATCGGGTTGACCATTTCATGCCGGGACGAGCTGGGAATGACGTGGCCGATCACCATCGATCGTCCGGTCGCAAGCCCTTTGGCGCGACTGTTCGGCCGGTACCCGTGTTTGCGTGCCGCGGCTTGAACGCGCGCACGTGTGTCCTCGCTCACTTCGGGGTACCCGTTCAGCGCCCGGCTGACCGTAGTTTGCGAAAGGCCCAGAACTTCCGAGAGCTGCTTCAGGTTCATTTTACGATTCAAAGCGCCTTAAATTGAGTGGCTCTTTTTTGTTTTGTGAGCAAATACGGCATCCGTCAACTTGTTTTGCGTTAAAAGCAAAAAATATAATTTATTTTGGCGCTGGGAAGCAAAACATTGACAGGGTGCCGATGTTAGCGGATAACACACGTCATCCAAAGCGCTTTGAAAGCGAGTCTTTGAGTACATGAAAGCTTGGGAGGAGGATTTGATGAAACACGGGCTTTACGCAGGTGCGGCGGCACTCGCCCTGATGGCCGGATCAGTTCAGGCAGAGGGTGAGATGATCCACGCCGTCGGCGAGGGCAGTTTTGACTGGGATGGGTTTCAGGCCTTTGCCGAAGCGAATGATCTTTCCGGCGAAAGCCTGACCATTTTCGGCCCCTGGCTGGCTGGCGAGGGCAAGTCCTTCGAAAACCTCGTGGCCTATTTCGATGAGGCAACAGGCGCGAATTCCAGCTATGTGGGTTCGGATTCTCTGGAACAGCAGATCCTGATTGATGCGGCCGCAGGCTCGGCGCCGAATCTGACTGTTTTCCCGCAGCCTGGTTTGGCGGCAAACCTCGCAAAACAGGGCTATCTGACGCCATTGGCCGAAGGCACTGCGGACTGGATCAAGGAAAACTTCGCCGCGGGACAATCCTGGGTCGATCTGGGTACGTTTGAGGACGCGGAAGGGTCTGACGATTTTTACGGGTTCTTCTTCAATGTGAACGTCAAATCGCTGGTTTGGTACGTGCCCGAAAACTTCGAAGACTTTGGGTATGAAGTGCCCGAAACCATGGAAGAATTCAAGGCTCTGATCGATCAGATGGTCGAGGACGGCGAGACGCCTTTGTGCGTCGGTCTGGCCTCGGGCGGCGCAACGGGTTGGCCTGCGACGGACTGGGTCGAGGATCTTATGCTGCGTACGCAACCACCTGAAGTCTATGACCAATGGGTTTCGAACGAAATGAAGTTCGATGATCCCCGCGTCATAGCCGCGATTGAGGAATATGGCAGCTTTACCCGGAATGACGACTATGTCGTAGGTGACGCAGACGACACGGCGGCAATCGATTTCCGTGACAGCCCCAAAGGTCTTTTCGATAGCCCGCCCGCTTGCATGATGCATCGTCAGGCTTCGTTTATTCCCGCCTATTTTCCGGAAGGCACCGAATTGGGGGTGGATGCTGATTTCTTCTACTTCCCGGCTTATGCCGAAAAAGACCTGGGGACACCGGTACTTGGGGCAGGGACATTGTTCACAATCACCAACCCAAACCCTGCTGCCGAAGCCTTTCTGGAGTTCCTCAAGACACCTTTCGCCCATGAGATCATGATGTCGCAGGACGGTTTCCTGACGCCACATCTGGGTGCGGACCCGGCGAACTATTCGAATGATTCACAGCGGGGACAGGGTGAAATTCTGACCAACGCAACGACCTTCCGCTTTGACGGGTCCGACCTGATGCCCGGTGCAGTCGGGGCAGGTACGTTCTGGACCGGGATGGTCGATTACTCGTCGGGTGCAAAAGATGCAGCCACCGTGGCACGTGAAATCCAGGCCTCCTGGGACGCAATCAAGTGACCAACTCATGGGGCGGTCCTGAGGCCGCCCCGTTTGCCAAACGGATGGGCGTATCATGACACCCGCATTACAAGGCCTGCTGACGATCGCCATCGGCGTGTCGGGTTGCGTGGGCTACTTCTATCTTTCCAACCAGTTTCTGGACAAAGTCCTGTTTCCGCCGCGCGGGCCAAAGGCGGGCCGAAACATCAACCGTGCGAACTTGATCCGCCCGTGGTTGTTTCTGTTCCCGGCGCTTGCTGCATTGGGGCTGTATCTGGCGTATCCGGTGGTTGAAACCTTGCGCCTTTCGCTTACGGAACGCGTGCCCGGTGGCGGATACCGTTGGGTTGGCCTGGACAACTATACCCAAATGGCGGCGGAGCCGAAGTTTTGGGAAGCCATGCGCAACAACATGTTCTGGCTGATCGTCGTGCCGGCCATGTCAACGGCTTTTGGTCTTCTCGTGGCGCAACTGACCGACCGCATCCGCTGGGGCAACTTTGCCAAATCCCTGATTTTCATGCCGATGGCCATTTCATTTGTTGGTGCATCGGTGATCTGGAAACTGGTTTATGATGCGCGACCAGCGGAACAGGACCAGATAGGCATCCTGAACGCGCTGTACATCTTCTTCGGCGGAACCGAACCCAACACTTGGTTAACAATCCCCTTCTGGAACAGTTTCTTTCTGATGGTTGTCCTGATCTGGATACAGACGGGTTTCGCGATGGTCATCCTGTCGGCGGCCTTGCGCGGTATTCCCGAAGAAACCATCGAGGCGGCCATTTTGGATGGGGCCAATCCCTTTCAGATCTTCTTCAAGATCAAGGTACCGCAGATCAAAACCACGATCCTTGTTGTTTGGACGACGATCACGATCACCGTTCTCAAAGTGTTCGACATCGTCTTTGCCATGACGAACGGCCAGTGGGAGACGCAGGTGCTGGCAAACTACATGTACGACAAGCTTTTCCGGGCCAATGACTGGGGCGTCGGATCCGCCTCGGCCATGGTGATCATGTTGCTTGTTACGCCGATCCTCGTCTGGAACGTGCGCAACGCGCGCAAGGAGATGGAGTAAGCCATGAGCGATATCGCCGGAACCAAACCAGCGCTCAGATGGGTGGTGCATCTGTCAGTCATCTTCCTGGTGGCTCTTTGGGTCATTCCTACGCTTGGCTTGTTGATTTCGTCCTTTCGGACGGCAGATCAGATTTCGTCCAGCGGCTGGTGGCGGTCGCTGTTTCCCTCTGAACAAAACCTGACGCTTCGCAGTGCCGCGCCCGAGACGCAGGTGCTGGAAAACGGACTGTATGTCATTCAGGGGGCGTTGTTCGGCGAAGATGAGCAAGCAACGATTTCCAGATGGGGGATCAGTTCGCGCGAGGTTGATGCATTTGAACCGGGCCAAACAGCCGAGCTGCGCCGAGGTGGTACGATCACGGTGGATGCGGCGGGCAACTATCGTATGGAAAACACCGAGGAATTCACCGGGAAACGTGGTGCGCGCATCTTCGTAACAGCGGAACTGCCACCCGAGTTCACTTTGGAAAACTACCGAAAGGTTCTTCTGGATCAAAGCAGTACGGACAGCATGGCCAAGGCGTTCTTCAACACGCTGACGGTGACCATCCCTGCAACAATCATCCCGATTCTGGTTGCCGCCTTTGCGGCTTATGCGCTGGCGTGGATGGAGTTTCCCGGGCGCGCCCTGCTGATTGCGGCCGTTGTTGGCCTTTTGGTCGTTCCGCTTCAATTGGCCTTGATCCCGTTGCTGAAATTTCACCTCAATATCGGGATCGGCAAAGGCTATCTGGGAGTCTGGCTTGCGCATACAGGCTTTGGGATGCCCCTGGCGATTTACCTGCTGCGCAACTACATGGCCGGATTGCCGCGTGATCTGATCGAAAACGCCCGCGTCGATGGCGCCACAGAGTTTCAGATCTTTACCAAACTGATCCTGCCACTCAGCTTCCCGGCGCTGGCGTCTTTCGCGATTTTCCAGTTCCTGTGGACATGGAATGACCTGCTTGTTGCCAAGGTTTTCCTGATCGACGCGACCGGCCAGACAACCGTGATGACGAACCGCATCGTCGAACTGCTGGGTACACGTGGCGGCAATTGGGAAATCCTTGCCACCGCTGCCTTTGTCTCGATCTTCGTGCCGCTGGTCGTCTTCTTCGCAATGCAAAAATACCTGGTCCGGGGCCTGCTGGCCGGATCTGTCAAATAGAGGCGTCTGATGAACGTGCAGAACAACCCTGAACAATGCAAAGCAACGAAACTGTCTTCGGACTGGTGGCGCGGTGGTGTGATCTATCAAATCTACCCACGCAGTTTTCAGGACAGCAACGGGGATGGGATCGGTGATTTGAAGGGCATCACTGCGCGACTGGATTACATCGCCTCGCTGGGCGTTGATGCAATCTGGATCTCGCCGTTTTTCAAATCGCCGATGAAGGATTTTGGTTACGACGTCAGCGATTATCGCGACGTCGACCCCATGTTCGGAACGCTTGAGGACTTCAAAGAGCTTCTGGATCAGGCGCATGCCAAAGGGTTGAAGATCATGATCGATCTGGTTCTGTCGCACACGTCGGACCAGCACCCTTGGTTCAGCGAAAGCCGCAGCAGCCGTGAAAACCCGAAATCCGATTGGTATGTGTGGGCTGACCCCAAGCCGGATGGCACGCCACCAAACAACTGGCTTTCGATCTTCGGCGGCTCGGCCTGGCAATGGGATGCCCGACGGCTGCAATATTATCTGCACAACTTCTTGACATCGCAGCCGGATCTGAATTTCCACTGCCCGAATGTTCAGGATGCGTTGCTGGACGTGGCGCGGTTCTGGCTTGATCTGGGAGTGGATGGCTTTCGGCTGGATACCATCAATTTCTATTTCCACGACAAGGCGCTGCGCGACAATCCTGCGCTGCCGATGGATCAACGCAACGCCACGATCGCACCGGCCGTGAACCCCTACAACCATCAGGACCACCTGTTTTCAAAAAGCCAGCCCGAGAACATCGCCTTCCTCGAAAGACTGCGGGCCTTGACGGACGAATATGAAGGCCGGGCTTGTTTGGGCGAGGTCGGAGATGCGCAGCGTGGGCTCGAGATCATGGGCGAATACACATCCGGGGATAAGCGGATGCACATGTGCTATGCCTTCGAGTTCCTGGAAAAACGTGCATTGACGGCCACTTACACCAAGCACGTTTTCGACCAGTTGGAAGCGAAGGCAGGTGACGCATGGCCATGTTGGGCATTTTCCAACCACGACGTGCAACGTCACGTCTCGCGCTGGAAATTGGATGACGCCGCAACCCGCCAGCACGCGGTTCTCATGATGTGTCTGCGCGGCTCTGCCTGCCTTTATCAGGGCGAAGAACTGGGCCTGCACGAAGCGGATGTGCCGTTCGAGAAACTGCAAGACCCCTACGGCATCGAGTTCTGGCCCGAATACAAGGGCCGCGATGGCTGCCGCACGCCGATGGTTTGGGCGGCACAAGATGAACAATCGGGTTTCAGCACAGCAGAGCCCTGGCTGCCGGTAAGCGCACAGCAGGCCGGGCAGGCGGTGGACCGATTGGAGGCGGATCCAGGCTCGATGTTGAACCACTACCGTCGCGCCATTGCCTTGCGACATGCGCATCCTGCTTTGGCAGCGGGGGCGCAGACCGGCATGAGGGAAACGAATTCGATTCTGTCTTTTATGCGTGAGGATTCGCATGAGCAGATATTCTGCGCCTTCAATCTGGGCACGGATTCTACCGCGTTCAAGCTGCCCGAAGGCAGTTGGCAGGTGATGGGTCAGGACCTGGGCGGTGTCGAAGGAAGCGGCAACGTTGTCCTGAACGCGGCGCAGTTCATCCTGATGTACAGGAAAAAGGGATAAAGCATGTCTGAACTCAACCTCACGGACGTCGCCAAGTCCTATGGCCCTGTCGATGTTTTGAAGAACATCAACCTCGACATCGAACAAGGCGAACTGATCGTTTTTGTCGGTCCTTCCGGCTGCGGCAAGTCCACCCTGCTGCGGATGATTGCCGGGTTGGAGAAGATTACAGGCGGCACGCTGGAAATCGAAGGGCAGGTCATGAACGATGTTCCGCCTGCACAGCGGGGCATCGCGATGGTGTTTCAAAGCTATGCCTTGTATCCCCACATGACCGTTCGCGAGAACATGGCCTTTGCCCTGAAAATCGCGAAGATGCCCACGGCCGAGATTGATGCTGCCGTGGACCGTGCCGCTCAAATCCTTCAGCTGGAACCATTCCTGGACCGCCTGCCAAAAGCTCTTTCCGGGGGGCAGCGTCAACGCGTTGCCATCGGGCGCGCGATAGTACGTGACCCAAAGGTGTATCTGTTCGACGAACCCCTCTCGAACCTCGACGCGGCACTTCGGGTGGCCACGCGGATCGAGATCGCGCGTCTGAAAGAGGCCATGCCTGACAGCACCATGATCTACGTGACCCACGATCAGGTCGAGGCGATGACACTGGCCAGTCGGATCGTGGTATTGGCCAACAAGGGCATCGCGCAGGTCGGGACACCGCTTGAACTGTATGAGGCGCCTGACAACGAGTTTGTTGCGCAGTTCATCGGTTCGCCTTCCATGAACCTGCTGTCCGGCACAATCACCGGAACCGGCGAAACGACCACCGTTGAACTGTCATCAGGCGGGATTGCAAGATCCGCGGTTCCAACCGAAGACATTGACCTTGGGAAAAAGGTCAATATCGGGGTGCGCCCCGAAGACTTGGCCATGTCGGAAGACTCCGCGATTCTGTCCGGCAAGGTGGATTTCACCGAAGCCCTGGGCGAAGTCACGCTGCTGTATTTTGAGAAAACCGATGGTGCGGATGCAGTCACTGCAAAGCTTCCGGGGGTTCAGCGGAACCTGCGCGGCCAGACGGTCTCGGTCACGGCCTCACCGGACAAGGTGCATCTGTTCCACAATGGATTGTCCATGCGCAAATAGCAGCGAAACGCAGTTCTTGACAGAATTGCGTTTTGTGTTTCACCATAATTGAAACGTTTCAATGGTGAAAAATGCGGGTATCGGCGCAGCTTTACACGGTTCGGCAATACGGTGACCTCTCGGACCAACTGAAGTTGGTTTCCGCTTGCGGGTTTTCGGATATCGAAACTACCGGTCTGCATGACATGACACCGCAAGAGATGGCACGCATCGTCCATCAATCAGGTCTTAACCTTCGTTCTGCACATTTTGATTGGGAGGAGTTCCACGAGCGTTTCGACGACATCGTTGAAGTACTGCACCTTTTGGAATGCCAGGTGGCGGTCATGCCTTGGCTGGCGCCACAGGCGCGGCCCGGCACTGTCGAGGGATGGAAGGCAGTGTCGGGCCAGTTGTCCGATTGGGCAGATCAACTTGGAGATCACGGCGTCAGTTTGGCCTATCACAACCACGACTTTGATCTGTTCGGCGCGCCGGGAAAAACACCTCTTGAACTGATTCTGGCGCAAGAAAACATCTATTGGCAGCCCGATATCGGTTGGATTGTCGCGGCCGGTCAGGACGTGGCTGACCTGCTGGTGCGCCATGCGGATCGTATCCTGTCGGTTCATGCAAAGGACGTGGATCCGCAGGGCGGATCAGGCGACAGGCGCTGGCGCAATCCGGGTGAGGGTGTTGTCGATTGGGACGCCACGATACGAGCCCTTTCAAGCACCAAGTGCACCGACCTTTTCGTCGAGCATGATGAAACCGCCGATCACAGGCGCACCTTGCAAATGGGGCGGTTGTTTTTGACTGAACGGCTTGGGGGTATCGGCTGATGGCGCGGGCGACGATCAAATCGATCGCCCGTATGACAGGCTATTCAGTAGGCACGGTTTCAAACGCCCTGCGCGGCGCTTCGTCGGTTAAACGGGAAACGCGGGAAGAGATCCAAAAGGCGGCGTCGGAGCTTGGGTATCGGGTCAATCTGGACGGCCTGAAGCTGCGCACCAATAAATCCTACAGGATTGCGGTATTGGTCAGCGTTTCGGGCAGCGCCGCTGAAGAGTGGGAGGGTGTGGAATTCACCCGGATCCTGGCCGGAATATCCGACGCGGTTCAAGGGTCACGCTATGAGTTGAGTGTCTTCAGTGTACGAGATGTTGAAGCCGCATTGCAGACCCTGCATTCCATTGTACAGGAAGGGTTGGCAGACGGCGTAATCTTTTCGGGAACTCGGGTGAATGACCCGCGTATCGCCTATCTGCAAGATGAGGGATTTCCGTTTGTCACATACGGGATGAGTGACAGTGCCCAACCACATCCTTACGTGGATCTAGACAGTCAGGCTGCTGCTTTTGATGCAACGTCTCGGCTGCTGGCATTGGGGCACAGGCGGATAGCGCTTATCAACCCGCCGGATGACCTGATCTATGCCCGTCAACGACTTCAGGGATACTCTGATGCTTTGTCGGCGGGTGGCATGGAGTTTGACCCGGCCCTTGTTCTTCCCGGCCCGACCACGGCGAAGACCGGGCAAAGGGCCTTTGCGTCGCTCATGCGAATGCACAACCGGCCAAGCGCCATCATTTGCGCCAACGAGGCGATGACCCTTGGCGCATTGTCCGCCGCCGCCGATATGGGCGTTCAGGTCGGCAGGGATGTCGTCGTCATTTCAAACGACGATCTGAAACTCAGCCAGTATTTCGTCCCCCCACCCAGCACCTATTATTTGCCAATCGGCGAGACCAGCCGCCTGCTGGGTGAATTCATGCTAAAAACACTGGACGGCGTTGATCCGTCGGAAACGCAAAAAAAGATCAGGGCCACATTGATCGAGCGGCAACCTGACACCCCGGCGCCGGGTATGGCGCAGACCAACTGAGCCAACAGAGGAGAAACCGAACATGTTCAAAAACCTATTTGCCGTTGCAACGCTTGCAATGCTGACAGCGCCTGCGGCCTTTGCCGCCGATCTGGAAGGTCGCGTTCTCAAGATCGGAACGGATGCGACCTATCCCCCGATGGAAACCGTCGACGAAACAACTGGCGAAATCGTAGGCTTTGATGTCGATGTGATGAATGCAATCTGTGAAAAGATCAACTGCGTTCCGAATTTCGTAAACACCGCCTGGGATGGCATCTTTGCGGCGCTTCAACAGGGTGAGTTCGACCTGGTCATCTCGGGCGTATCGATCACGCCCGAACGTGAAGAAACTATGGACTTTTCCGAACCGTACATCGTTGTCAGTCAGGCCATTTTAATGCAAGTCGACAACGCGGATTTGACGCTTGAGGATTTCAAAGCGGGTGGCCAGAAACTGGCGGCACAAACCGCGACGACCAACGCCCAACTGGCGGAAGAGCTTGTAGGGCGCGAGAATGTCAGCCTCTACGACAATTTCTCGGCGGCTATTCTGGCGCTTCAGAACGCAGACGTGCAAGGGGTGATCATCGATGGCACCTCTGCCGCGGCCTACGAGCAGGAGTTTGCCGGAGAACTGACCGTAGGCATCACAGGCCTGCAATCCGATCCATTGGGAATCGTGTTTCAGGAAGGTGACCCGACGGTGGATGCAATCAATGCCGGTCTTGCCGCCATTCAGGAAGACGGCACGCTGGACGCGCTGAAGGCCAAATACTGGGGCACAAACTGATCCTCCAAGCCCTTCTGGGCCCGGCGGCAGTCGTTGCCGGGCCATGTTTCAGCGGAGAAGTTCCATGTCGCGTCTCAGCACGATCCGCCCGAGCAATCTTGTATTGCTCGCAGCCGCTCCCTTCATCGTCTATCTGTTCGCCACGTCCTCGAAATATCTGCGATCTCTGATTGCAATTCTGGGGATCGGCAACAATGCAGGGCCGATTTTCGTCGGCTTTCTGCTGATCGTCTCGGTTGCAATCCTTGGATATCTCTGCGCCCGGTATGCACGTTTTACCAATCACGCCCCCGGCTGGTTGCGCGCTTCGGCCCTTGCGGCGCTGCCCGCGTCAATTGCGCTTTTGGTCATAAGCTTTTTATCTCCACAGCTTTTGATGCCCTTCGCGGAATCCGTTTTCTTTCATGCGCTCAGCGAGAACACATCAACCCTGATCGACCGGTCCAGTCAGACGTGGGTGTTGTATCCCGAAGTCGTGACCCAGATTCAGACAGGACTGCAAGTTCTTCTGGCCGCATACACAGGTGTTGTCGCCTTGAGCCTGCTGTCCGCGGGGTTGCAACCCCCTTGGCGCAGGCGCGTTCTTTTGGGGCTGGAATGCCTTACAGGTGCGGTTTTGTTCTATCTGATGTTCATGGCCCACTGGCAGTTCGCGACGGGCGTTGCCATTACGTTTCGCGCAGCCATCTTCGCCTATATCTTCTCGGCCATTCTGGGCTTGATCTGGGTGGGGTTGCAATCGTTCAAACCACGGGCGCGCACCACGATTCTGTATGGTTCCATCAGCCTGTCATTGCTTGCGATATCAGCCTTTTTCTTCATGCAGCCGCAGGTCAGTTACGTTCTGGTCGGAAGCACCGAAGGGCGCATTGCCATTGTGCGCGGCACACCACAGGCGCAGGCTGACATCATCCGGTTTGGAGAGTTCGACGGTGCCGGCGAACAACAATACCGCATACGCAGCGCCACTGATGCAGCGGCCGCCCTGGAGCAGATTGAAACCGTCGACAGCGTTTCCGGAGCGTTTGTTCCCGTGGATGCTCATTCACAAGGCTATCCAGTTCTGTGGCAGACCAGTTTCTTGCCTGACAAATACCGGAATCCCGCACTGGCTTTTGCTGTTTTCGGCTTTCTGCTGCTGACGCTGACCATTGGCGGCGCACAGCACAAGCTGCATCCCTTGGCGGTCGGGGCCGAATTTTTCGTGGACACGATACGCGGCATTCCGATGTTGGTGATCATTCTTTACATTGGCCTGCCCTTGGCGGGCGCGGTCAAGGATGCCACGGGGGGCGGCATTGATATGACCAACATGACACGCGGGATCATCGCGATTTCGGTCGGGTATTCGGCCTATATGGCGGAAATATTCCGATCTGGGATCGAGGCCATCCCGAAAGGGCAACTGGAAGCAGGCAGTTCGCTGGGCTTGTCGCGCTGGCAGACGGCGCGGCTGATCGTTCTGCCGCAAGCCCTGCGGATCGTCACCCCGCCATTGGGCAACGAATTCATCGCGATGATCAAGGATACCTCGTTGCTGTCCATCCTGTCCGTCCGCGACATGACCCAAAGGATGCGAGAGTTTCAGGCAGCAAGCTTTCTGCCCTTTGCGCCGTTCAATACGGCAGCAATTCTGTATGTGGTACTCACCCTCTGTTGCGCAAGCTTCCTGAAATGGATCGAACGGCGCACGGCAAAGGACAACCGATGAGCAAACTGGAGCTTGGGGTTTGCTACTACCCCGAACAATGGGACCCGTCCCAGTGGCGCAGTGACGCCGCACGGATGGTCGAGATGGGTTTGGATTGGGTTCGAATCGCCGAGTTCACCTGGGGTCTGATTGAACCGGAACGCGGCCGGTTTCATTGGAACTGGTTGGATGACGTCATCGAGATTCTGGGGCGGGCCGGCCTGCGGGTCATGATGTCGACTCCAACGGCTGCGCCTCCCAAATGGCTGATTGATGAGCACCCCGAAATTCTGCCGGTTGGCCCGGACGGCCGGGTCAGGGGTTATGGTTCCCGCAGACATTATTGTTTTTCCAGTGACGTGTACCTGGCCGAGGCGCAAAGGATCGCCACGGAATATGCCGCCAGGTATGGCCAGAACCCGCATGTCCATGCCTGGCAGATCGACAATGAGTACAATGACCACGACACCGTTCTCAGCTATTCTAATGCTGCCCAGGCGGGCTTTCGGCGCTGGCTGGCAAAACGATACGGCACAATTGACGCATTGAACGAGGCCTGGGGGACCGTGTTCTGGGGGAGCCTTTATTCCGGCTTTGACCAGATTGAACTGCCCAATGGTCTGGTCGCTACACCCAACCCCACCCATGCCCTTGATTTCAGGCGCTATTCCTCGGACAGGGTGCGGTTGTTCAACAAGACACAGGTGGACGTGCTGCGCGAACATGCGCCGGGTCGAGATATCACGCACAACTTCATGGCCGGCAGTTTCGAATTCGATCACCACGCAGTGGCCGCCGATCTGGATATCGTCGGCTTTGACAGCTACCCGCTGGGTAATTTGATGGGCTCAACACTGTCAGAGAAGGAAAAGCGCCGTTATCTGCGAACCGGCGCGCCTGATTATCAGGGATTTCATTGTGACCTGTATCGCAGTCAGGGGCGGGGGCGGGTATGGGTGTTGGAACAGCAGCCGGGGCCGGTGGACTGGGCGGCACAAAACCCTTCCCCAGCCGAAGGGATGGTTCGGCTTTGGACCTGGGCCGCATATGCACACGGCGCGCAAGCTGTGATGTTCTTTCGATGGCGACAGGCAAAGTTCGCGCAGGAGCAATACCATACAGCCTTGCTGCGCTCGGATGGCAGTGTGGATCAAGCCGCGCTCGAACTGGCTCAAATTGTGCAGGATCGTGAAAAGCTTCCGCCGACGACGCGCGGAAAAGCCTCGGTGGCGATGATGCTGGATTACGCTTCGATCTGGGCGGCCGATATTCTGCCGCATGATGATGACTTCCCCAATTCCCATATCTTCCGTGAATGGTACACTGCCTTGCGCAGTCTGGGGGTGGACATTGATTTTGTGGGTCCCCAGGATGGTTTGGAAGGTTACGCCCTGATCGTGCTGCCGCAAAGCATGATCGTGACCCCGGATCTGGCCGCAAGACTTGAGGCTTCGGGGGCAAAGCTTTTGATTGGTGCCCGGTCCGGCAGCAAGACGGCTCAAATGCAGACGCCTTCGAATCTGGCGCCTGGTGCGTTGGCGGATCTGACCGGCGTCCGTGTCGTCCGTGTCGAATCGCTGCCGGATATTGCAAGAGAATCCGTGCTGTTGCAGAACGGTCAGCTTTTTGACTTTGCCGGTTGGCGCGAAATCATCGAGACCGAGGCAAATGTCCTGGCGCGCTTCAAAAGTGCCTATTGCGACGCCAGCCCAGCGGTTGTCCGGTCGGATCGTGCGACATATCTGGCCATGGTGCCCTGCGGTGCGCTCTTGTACGAGATTATGCGCGATGTCTTGGAATGGGCAGGGCTGAAGCCTCTGGACTGCGATCCAGACTTACGTGTAACCCGCTTCGGTACGTTGCATTTTGCCTTCAATTTTGGTGACATGTCCAAACCCCTGCCTGGTGGTGGATCACGACGAATTTTGATCGGCTCTGATCCGGTCGGCGCGCACGAATTCACAGTCTGGCAGGTAAACTAACGCCCTGAGATTCAACCAAAACGTGTCAAAAACAAAAACTGGATATAAGATTTCCGCAAACTGTCACTTTTGGACTGACGAACGGGCACAGAAAGTCCTATGAATATAAAGACAAAAATAAACTCATCCAACAACGGGAGATCACCTATGGCTAAACATTCGTCACTTTCGAGACGCTCTGTGTTGAAAGGCGCAGGTGCTGCGGCACTTGCGGCACCCCTATACAGCAAGAGCGCTCTGGCGTCGTCGGGCGAAATCAACATTCTGATGTGGTCGGACTACCTGCCGCCCAGTTTCATCGAAGAGTTTGAGACTCTGACCGGAATCAAGGTGAACTATACCGGCATCGGCTCGAACGAAGAGATCATCAACAAGATGAAGGCCACCAAGGGCCAGGGTTTTGATATCGTTTCACCGACCAACAACCGGTCGTTGCAGTGGGAACCGCTGGAGCTGCTCCAGCCCTTCGACATGAACAAGGTTCCGATCGATCTGGTGAACCCGGCCATGGCAAAGATTGGTACTGATGCGTGGAACTTTGGCGATTCAGGTGCGCACTGGCTTCCGCATATCTGGGGTACAGAAGGTATTGCTTATCGTACTGACCTGTGGCTGCCGGATGGTGATGCGCCGTCCTATGGCGACGTGTGGTCGGAAGCGAACGCTGGCAAAACCATGGGCCGCGCGCATTCCATGATGCTGGGCGCCGGCCTTTATATGGAACGCGCTGGCGAGATGGAGCCGGGTTCGGTCTGGGCGGCATATGGTGATGAAGACACCATGCGCAAGGTTTGGGGCCAGATCACCGACTGGTGCATTGCACGCAAGGACCGCATCAAGCTGATCTGGAACGACGCCGACACACAGAAGAACGGTCTTCTGAACGAAGGCGTTGTCGTTGGCCAAACTTGGGACGGCCCACCCCTTGCATTGAAATCCGCAGGTGAGCCGGTGCACTATCAGGCACCCGTCGAAGGTGCGATGGCTTGGGTGGATGGTATGTCCATGCCGACTGGTGCCGCGAATATCGATCAGGTTTACGCCTTTATCGACTTTGCCTATCAGGCCAAGCCGGCCGGTGTCGCCATTGACAGTCATGGCTACAACTCGCCGGTATTAGGGGCCGACCAGTATTCCGGCGACACCTATAAGAAGAACTTTGCCGAGGCCTATCCGGGCGACTCGCTGGCCAACCTCAATCCGTGGCCTGCAGAAGCGCCGTGGTATGCTGAAACCCGGACCGAGTTCGTCAACAAGTTCAAAAGCGCTTAAGCGTTTCGAACCTTCGCCCTCCGCATCCTGCGGGGGGCACCCATCTGCGCGCCGTCCCGGCGTGGCGGACGCTAATACTGTGTGGTGACAACACGCACCTCAGGGAGAAACCAAAAATGAGTGCAGGGGTCGGAGTCGATCTGGAAAACCTGTGGATCCGTTTCGGTGACTTCGTCGCCGTGCGCGATGCAAACGTCAACATCAACGGGGGAGATTTCTTTTCTTTCCTCGGGCCATCGGGCTGCGGAAAAACAACCATTCTGAGGGCAGTGTCCGGCTTTCTTGAACCAAGCGAAGGCAACGTCCTGATTGGTGGCAACAATATGCGTGGCATCGGGCCCAACAAGCGCCCGACGGCGCTGATCTTTCAGAACCTCGCATTGTTCCCGCTGATGAAGGTCTGGGAAAACATCACGTTTTCCATGGAAATCAAAGGGGCCAGTGCTGCCGAACGCCGCAGGCGCGCCGATGAGCTTCTGGACATGATTGCGTTACCGGGGCAGGGGGACAAACTGCCAAGTGAACTGTCAGGTGGTCAACGTCAGCGTGTTGCTATTGCCCGTGCTCTGTGCGCCGAACCGGACGTGCTGTTGCTGGATGAGCCTCTGTCGGCACTTGACCTGAAGCTGCGCCAGCACATGCGGACCGAGTTGCGTGAAATTCAACAGCGTGTCGGCATTACTTTCATCTACATCACGCACGATCAGGGTGAAGCGCTGACCATGTCGGACAATATCGCCGTCATGCGTGCCGGTGTGATTGATCAAATCGCCGACGGGAAGACGATTTACAACGATCCCAACACGGCTTTTGCGGCTTCATTCGTTGGCGAAAACAATGTGTTCCGCGGTAAAATCAAGCAAGTGATGGGCAAGGAAGCTTTGATCTCGACCAACCGTTCGGGGGATCTGGTGGCAAGGATTTCGACGGCCAATCAGGGCAAGATGAAAGAAGGTGATGACGCGATGATGTTCATCCGCCCTGAGGCCTTTGCAATTGCCCCCGATGGCGCAACGGGCGATCACTTCGTCACCGCCCGGGTCAATCATGAAGAGTTCGAAGGCAACGTCTTCAACATCTTCACCGAAGGCGAAGGCGGAAAGGAAATCAAGGTCTCGATCCCCAACCATGGGCAATCCTTCGAGGACCACACCGGACAGAACATCACGCTGGAATACGAGACGCATAATGCCGTCGTCGTTCCCGCGGGTGAGCTGGCTGCGGAATAAGGGGAACAGTTCATGCCCCGATTTCTGAAAGAATTCTTCAATCGCAACGGCACCGGTATGGGCTTGGCGATCCTAGGTCTGGTTTTGTTCTGGACAATCGGCCTTATTATCCTGCCGCAGCTGTCGATGCTGGATTTCTCGTTCCGTCCAAACCTGCCCCCACCAGAAATTGGCGGGCCGAAGGACGTCTATACGCTGGAGAACTACAAGTACCTGATATACGGCCCCGAAGGTGGCAGTCAGGATTACAACACGGTTGACCTGCGGGTGTTCTTCCGCACCCTCGTGGCGGCCGTTTGCGTCACGATTTTCAACCTGATCATCTGCTATCCGATCGCCTACTATCTGGGGCAGTCCGAAGGCAGCCATATCCGCATCTTCGCGATCATGCTGATCATCCCTTACTGGATCAACGAAATCCTGCGCGCCTTTGCGTTGCGCATTATCTTCGGTGAAACCGGTGTTCTGAACACGCTGTTCGTGGGACTGGGGGTCTGGGATACGCCGTTCGACTTCATCCGAAACGATATCGCACTCTATGCCGGGCTGGGCTATGCCTATATTCTGCTGATGATCTTCCCAATGTATAACGTCATAGAAAGCCTGGACAAAAATCAGATCGAAGCCGCGCGCGACCTTGGCGCGCCGTGGTGGCGGATACATTGGCGTGTGGTCATTCCTTATGCCAAGCCAGGGATCAGTTCGGGCTGTACGATGGTGTTCATGCTGTCTGCGGGCGCGCTGGCGGCACCGCAAATCCTGGGCGGGCCGTCGTCGCTGTGGTTCACACAGCTGATTTATCAGCAGTTCAACGATAACAACGACTGGCCGCAAGGGGCTGCTTATGCGATCGTCCTGCTGGTGACCTGTATCCTGTTCGTGCTGGCCATGATGCGCCTGTTCAAAGTGAACATGGGGGATATTGGGAAATGAACAATTCCTTTCTCCGCATAAGCATCTGGGTCTATCTGGCGATCTTCTTCCTGTATCTGCTGGGCCCGCTTGTGATCATGTCGATCACCGCGTTCAACTCGTCCGGCTTCCCGCGGATGAGCCCGTGGGAATGCCTGACCTTCCAGTGGTTTGGCGAGTTGTTTCAGGATCAGCGCATCCTGAACGGTATCAAGAACTCACTGATCATCGGGATCGGCACGGTCATCCTGTCAGTGGCCATGGGTCTGGCGGGCGCATTGATGCTGACCCAGATCTGGCCAAAGCTGCGGGCGACTTACTATACGATCATTATCGCTCCGATCCTGATCCCGGGTGTTGTTCTGGGTATCTCGACGCTGGTGTTCTGGGATCGTATCAACCGGATGCTGGGACTGGGGGCGGACAGCTTCCTGTCAAATGGCATTTTTCTGACGGTGATCGGCCAATCCACCTTTATCGCCAGCTACTGCATGCTGGTGTTGGTGGCACGCTTGCAGCGCTACGACGTGGCCCTGACCGAGGCGGCACTGGACCTTGGGGCCAGCCACGCCCAGGCCTTCCGCAAGATCCTGTTGCCGTTCATGCGTCCGGCGATTGCATCGGCAGCGGTGTTGGCGTTCCTCGCATCGTTCGAAAACTACAACACCACCACCTTTACCTTCGGTGAATACCCGACGTTGACGATCGAGCTGGCCCAAAAAGTCCGGTATGGCATCACACCCGCAATCTCGGCGCTGGCCTTCATCATCGTGGCGCTGACAGTGTTCTTCGCTCTGCTGAACGAAGCCAAGCTGAAACGTCAGGAACTGGTGGCAGCGGCGCGCAAGAACGCGACGGTTGAGGAGCTGGCCGGCAAGATCAAACTGCCCAGCTTCTTTTCCGGCAACATGGCAGCGGTTCTGTTGGTTGTATTTGCCGTCGCAACGATCACAGTTGTCGGCACTGCGGCCACCTACAATCCGGCGCAGTGTATCGCCGATATTCGCGAGCAGAAGCAGCTGGAAGCGGAACAGCGTATTCAGGAGTTGCGTAAACAGCGTGAAGAACGCCGCAAGCAACGCGAAGCTGAAGAAGCGGAACAGGGCGGTGCGCAATCCACCCCGAAACCGACGAACAACAGCGGCTTTGGCAATGTTTTCGCTCCGAACTCTTTAGGGGGCGAAGAAAGCGAAGGCGCAGATAGTGGGCCTGAATCCGAAAACGCTCCGTCCAATAACAGTGGTTTCGGCGGGGTGTTTGACCCCAATAGCCTGCAAAACGACGAATAGCGGCGCAGGTTCGTAGCTTCGGCATCCGCCCGGACTGACCTCAGGTTTGTTCGGGCGGATTGCGTTTCAGGATTTTGACGTCACAACCTTCGACGGTGAGCCCGTTCCAATCCACCGGTCCTGCGTTGTAGTTGATCAGGAAGGCATGATCGGCCGTCTCGTGCAGTCGCAGGCCTTGCGGCATCCTGCGCAATGTCAAATCGGCTTCTTCCGCCGCCATGGCTATCACGCGATCCCAAAGGTTTGCATCCGGGAAGCCGGCCAAGTACCAGATTCCGTCCCCTGCCTTGAGAGCAGGTGTTCCGTCTTCGAAACTCAGCAAGTCTTTGGCCGTTCCTGACAATCGGTCGATCCAATGCCGCGCCGCACCGCCACCCTTGACCGCGCGTTCAACCGTGGGCGGCAGAGTTTCGACCAGATCAACATCGCAATCGATCCTTCTCAGACCGGGTCTGCCCTTTTCAGGAATTTGAAAATCGCGGGTGATCGCGCCGCCGCGCGGTCCCAGAATGGCAAGATCGCATCTCTCTGCCAGACGTTGTTCCAAATCAGGATCCATTGTGGCCAAACCGGGGGCAAAGATCACCGAGTAATCACCGGGAATGTCCTTCGCCGAAACAAAGTCTACCGACAGACCAGCCCGTCGCAGCGCGCGATAAGCCGAAAAAACCAATCGGAAATAATCAAATCCCGCGCCTTGTGGTTGTGTGGTCCACGCCCAGTCCGAGGCGTAATCAAACAGAATGGCCACTTTGGCCTGTATCTGTTGCACCGCGCCCAACGTGTTCAGGTCATCTGCGGTCTGGCGGGCCTCTGCCAGTGCAGCAGCAGGGTGATTGTTCGATGTCAGCAAGCCCGCATGCATTTGCTCTTGCGCAAACGGGGCTTGCCGCCATCGGAAATAACTCACCACCTCGGCACCATGAGCCACGGCTTCCACGGACCAAAGACGCACCATTCCGGGCAGGGGCGCCGGATTATACGGTGCCCAGTTCACCGGGCCGGGTTGTTGTTCCATCACCCACCAACGGCCGCGCCCGACCGCCCGGTAGAGATCATGGTGAAACGCCTGCATGTCCGGATCACCCTGTTGCAAAAAGGCGGTCTTGTGCGCGTCGTCGGCATCCAGCCGGTCCGACAGAAAACCGATCGGATAACTGTCCCAGGTGGCGATATCCAGATCCGCGCCAACCTTGAAATGGTCGAAGTCCAGAATACGGCCCATGTAATTGTGCAAAAGCGGCGCATCGGTCAACGGGCGCAGCGCATCCACCTGTGCTTTGTTGAAAGCCGCGACCTGATCCGAACTGAAGCGCCGGAATGCCAGCACATGAGCCGGGTTCGGCTCGGTCACCGTTTGATTGGGCAGGTCGATTTCGCTGAAGTTGCGATATTCCATCGACCAGAACACATTGCCCCACGCCTGGTTCAGCGTTTCAATTGTTCCGTACCGTTCGGCCAGCCAATGGCGAAATGCCTGTTGGGCAGCTGCGCTGTAGCTGAGAGTGGTGTCGTGACACCCGTATTCATTGTCAATCTGCCACGCGACCACATGCGGGTTCCTACCGAACCGTTCACCCAATATGCGTGCGATGCGGGTAGATTCGTCGATATAGCCTTGATGGCTAAAGCAGTAATGCCGCCGTGATCCGAACTTGCGCGGGTTGCCGTTTTCATCGGCGGCCAGCATATCCGGATGTTTGTCCAGCATCCAGCGCGGCGGTGTTGCGGTTGGCGTGCCCAGCACGACCTTCAATCCGGCTGCTCCGAGTGTCTCAATCGCGCGATCTAGCCATTCGAATTGAAAAACGCCGGATTGCGGCTCGATGCGGCTCCACGCGAACTCGCCAATGCGCACCCATGTCAGGCCTGTTTCGACCATTTGCGCGGCATCGTCTGCCCACATCGCCTCTGGCCAATGTTCAGGATAATAACAAACGCCCAGTTCCGGCTTCATAAGATGACCTTGTGTTCTGCCTGACCCTGACCTGCATTTCGCGCGGCAAAGGTCATGCCGTTGGTCGGTTGGCTGTCTATTGTTTCTGCGTTCAATCCCTGACGGGCCGTTGTGCAGAAAAGCGTATTCAGTTCATCGCCCCCGAAAGCGGGACATGACGTATGGGATGCGTCAAATGCAACGGCCTTCAGAAACATGCCGTCGGCCTTGTATACCGCAATTCGGCTGGCACCCCATTGTGCAATCCAGATATTCCCCTGGGCATCGATGACCGCGCCATCCGGGTTCAGACCTTCTTTGCGCAAATCCAGAAAAACTGCGCTGTCGCCTTCCGGCCACCCGGTTTCGGCGTTCAGACGCCAGCGCCTGACTTGTTTCGTTGCGGTGTCGCAGAAATAGGCCACCGAACGATCGGGGGCAAAACAGATCGCGTTGGAGATTGTCACATCCGGAACCAATCGTCTCAACTCGCCTTTCCAGAAGCGATAGATTGATCCGGCCCCGGGTTCCGCCTGCTTGCCCATTGTGCCGATCCAAAACCCACCCCACGGATCGGCGCGGCCATCGTTTGAACGCGTGACGGGGTTGTCGGCTTCCAGAGGCGTGATCAAGTTCCGCTTTCCGGATTGCAAATCGAGACGCCACAGTCCCGTTTCCGACGCCATAAGAAGCGTATCGCGATCCACCCGGCCTGCGGCCGAAACATTTTCATCGAAGCTCCAGCTTTTGGGCATTCCCCGCTCGCGGGTCATCAGACGTTTGCCTATGATATCGAACCAGAAAAGCTGACGTCTTTCAGGATGCCACAACGGGCCTTCGCCCAACTCGCAGGGGCGGTCGTCAAAGATAGTGCTCATCCGGCGGCCTCGTCATAGGCCGTAACGATATGCCGGGCGCGCTCGGCGATTTCGGCGACATCCATTCCGGGTTTGTAAAGTGCAGAGCCTATCCCAACGCCATCCGCGCCCGCTTTGATCCACTGCCCGAAATTGTCGGGTCCGGCACCGCCAACGGCAAAAACAAGCGAGCCTATGGGCAAAACTGGACGTAAGGCGGCCAATCCCGCCGGACCAGCCATCACCCCGGGGAACAGCTTCAAACCGGTGGCCCCGGCCTTGAGGGCCGCAAAAGCTTCGGTTGGGGTGTAAACCCCCGGCCAGCTTTGCAGGCCTAACGCGGCTGAACGCTTGATGACCTCGGCGTCATAGTTGGGCGATACGATCAACTTGCCTCCGGCGGCCGACACAGCGTCCACCTGATCGACTGTCAAAACAGTGCCCGCGCCGATCAGGGCCTGGTTTCCAAACGCATCAACCAAAGTTCTGATACTGTTGAGCGGATCCGGAGAATTGAGCGGCACTTCGATCCGGTCGATGCCGGCATCGATAATGGCGCGGCCAACGGCTTTGGCTTCGTGCGGTTGCAAGCCACGCAATATGGCGATGATGGGACGGCTCATGCGGTTTGCCTTGTCATGTTTCGGGCCAGCGCAAGCCCGGCCAGAGTTGCCTCGGTGGCGTTTGCGGTTTCCACGAACGCGCCTTGCCGTTGCAGGGCTGTTGCATATGTCTGCGATACGCCTTCTGCTCCGATAATGGCCAGTTGCTGGCCCAGCCAATAGGGCCGTGTCGCGGCCAATTCGGCCCCGATCAACATTCCGGAAAGGCGCGCGCGTGCGGTGGCTTTGGCCTGACCTTGCAGCAAGTCCGCCGCTCGCAAGTTGAAAAGACGCGCAGCCAATTGTTCGGGCTTTGACAACGTATCCGCAACCGCCTCGGCGAAAGCGTCTTCGTCCCAGCCCGGGCCTACAGAGTGCCGCAGCACGGACTGACCACATAGCAGGTCGAACAACTCACCCGTCATGAAGGTACGAAAGCTTACAACCTCGCCAGCGCTTACCTGAACCCATTTCGTGTGGGTTCCGGGCAGGCAGATAACGCCGTCCCAATTCTGGCGCGCGCCCAGAAATCCGGCAATCTGGGTTTCCTCACCCCGCATCACATCCGGCGGGGTTGTCTGTTTCAGACCGGGTATGACATAGGCCCGGATGCGCGGATCTGATCCGGGTACGCGGATCGGGACATCGGGCAAGGGGGCCGACGGCACGGTCGAATAAGGGGCTTCCACCCAGCCTTGGCGTGCGCCGACCATTCCGCAAGCGACCACATCCACCGGCGCGCCGGGCAACCAGTTTTCGATCAAATCCAGCAGGGCGGCTTGAAACCCGTCAGGCCCGACATGCGCCATGCCCTTGTCGGATTGCGCATGGTCCAGCGCAGTCGAACCCTGCATGGCCCAGGCCCGTAAATGAGATGTTCCCCAGTCGACGGCGATCCATTCAGCGTTCATAACATCACCCCGAAACCACGACGCCGCCATCAACAGCCATACATTGCCCGGTCATTGCATGGCTGGCCTTGGACGCCAGAAAAAGTGTTGGTGCTATCATATCCTCGGGCTTCAGGTGCGCTTTCAGACATTGCCGGTCCAAATGCGCCGCCAGATCCTCGGGCGTGGCCCATTTATCCAACTGTTTTTGCGTCAGAACCCAGCCGGGGGCCAGAGCGTTTACGCGGATTTTCCTCGGCCCCAGTTCTCGTGCCAATGACCGTGTCATCCCTGTAATCCCGGCATTCGAGGTCGTATAGATCGGATAGCCAGCATTGCCCATCATGTAACTGATCGAGCTGAAATTGATGATCGACCCGCCATCTTTCATTTGCCGGGCGGCTTCCTGACACGCGAAATAATAGGCTTTCAGGTTCACCTCGATCATCCAGTCCCAGAATTCCGTCGTGGTTTCCTCAAGCGTATGACGTTGGTCGTTGGCTGCATTGTTCACCAAGACGTTCAAAGGGCCATGAGCCTCGGCAGCTTTGGCCATCGTCGCGTGCAGCAGTTCGGTATCCGTTATGTCGCCTTGCAGGAACAGCGGCGCGCGGCCGTGCTTGTCGCGCATCTCTTCGACAAAACCGCTGGCATCCGACCGACCAATGAAGGCCACATTGGCCCCCTGTGCCATGAATCCATCTGTCAGCGCCGCACCAACGCCCGAGCCGCCGCCGGTGATATAGACGGAGGCCCCGTTGAGATCGTGGAATGTAGCTGGTTGGGTCATCAGTGGCTCTCTCTGGTCACGAGGCGCGTGTCTTTGCCAACAAGGAAATCCAGATCCGCCCCCTGATCCGCTTGCAGCACGTGGTCGATGTAAAGTTTTGCATATCCGCGTGTGTAGTGCGGATCATCCGGTTGCCACGCGGCGCGGCGGGCGCTCAGTTCGTTTTCGTCCACAAGAAGTTCCAGTTCGCCGCTGCTGGCTGAAACACGGATGCGGTCTCCGCTTTTGACCAGCGCCAGCGTGCCACCCGCCTGTGCTTCGGGGCTAACATGCAAAATGACGGTGCCATAAGCTGTTCCCGACATGCGGGCATCCGAGATCCGGATCATGTCTCGCACACCCTCTTTCACCAATTTCGCCGGAATTGGCATGTTGCCGACCTCGGGCATGCCCGGATACCCCTTGGGGCCACACCCTTTGAGCACCAGAATGCTCTTGGCTGTGACCGGCAGGTCTTCACGGTCGATATTGGCCTTCAGATCTTCGATGTTGTCGAACACAAAAGCCTCGCCCTCGGTTTCAAGAAGCGCGTCAGTGGCCGCCGAAGGCTTGACGATTGCCCCATTCGGCGCAAGGTTGCCGCGCAGGACTCGCAGGCCCGCAGCGGGCTTTACAGGATCATCGAAGGGACGGATGACGTCCGAGTTGCAACACTCGGCCCCTTCGTAATGTGCTGAGATATCCTTGTTCAGAACCGTCTTTGCCGGGCGCAGGAACGATTTGAGTTCATTCAGTACAACCGGCATGCCGCCTGCGTAGCAGAAGTCTTCCATCAGGTATTTGCCCGACGGCATGCAGTTGACCAGCAGCGGTATTTCGGATCCGATTTCAAAGTTTTTCAGGGTCAGGTCAACCCCGACACGCCCCGCCAGCGCCAGCAGGTGAACCACAGCGTTGGTCGAGCCTCCTACGGCGGCATTGGCGAGGATGGCGTTCTCGAACGCCTCTTTGGTCAGGATGTCCGAGGGCTTGAGGTCTTCGTCGACCATCTCGACGATGCGCCGGCCGGTCATGTGCGCCAGCGCCATGCGGCGGGCGTCGACCGCCGGAAGCGCGGCATTGGTGGGCAGGCTCATGCCCATCGCCTCGACCAGCGACGCCATGGTGGATGCGGTGCCCATGGTCATGCAGACGCCAGCGCTGCGCGACATGCCGGATTCGGCGTTCATGAAATCCTGCAAGGTCATTTCGCCGGCCCGAACCGCTTCGGAAAACTTCCAGACGTCGGTGCCGGATCCGATATCCTGTCCACGGTATTTACCGTTCAGCATCGGGCCTGAACTGACGACGATCGAAGGCAGATCGACTGAAGCGGCCCCCATCAGTTGCCCCGGCGTGGTCTTGTCGCAGCCGCCCAGCAGAACGACCCCGTCAATACCATAGGCGCGGATCGATTCTTCGACATCCATGGCCAGCAGGTTGCGGAACAGCATCGCGGTGGGTTTCATCTGGGTTTCACCCAGCGACATGACGGGGAATTCTACCGGAAAGCCGCCCGCCTCCCACACGCCGCGTTTTACGCCCTCGGCCAGGTCGCGCAGGCCCGAGTTGCAGGGGGTCAGTTCCGACCAGGTGTTGCAGATGCCAATTATGGGTCGTCCGTCAAAAGCGTGGTCGGGAAAGCCCTGGTTTTTCATCCACGACCGGTGGATGAAGCCATCCTTGTCGAGTTTTCCATACCAATGCTGTGAGCGGCGTTTTATCATGTCTGGCTTTGTTTTTCTTGGCTGAAGTTGGATCTGAGTATTTGTAAAATGATGAAGATCAGGCGGCGCGGGCCGGTCGGCACCAGTCGGGCAGCCAATCGTTATGGGCCGTCAGCAGATCCGTGACAAGGTTTCGGATCTGGCGCAGGTCCAGTTCGGCGGCGGTGTGCGGATCCATCATCGCGGCGTGATAAATATATTCGGGGTTCTGTTCTGTCAGGGCCCGAACAGTCAGTTCCTGTACGTTGATCTGGGTGCGCATCAGGGCAATCAACTGCGGCGGGATGTCGGTCACGACAGAAGGCTGTACGCCGTTGCTGTCGACCAGGCAGGGGGTTTCGACCGCCGCGCCCATGGGCAGTTGCGGGATCTGGCCGGTGTTGGGCAGGTTGCCATAGGCCATGTAGGGCGTGTTCGTTGCGATCGCGTTCATCAGGTCGGCGGCGAATTCGTGGCTGCGCGTGACATCGATATTGCGCCCGTCGGTCAGGGTCTTGGCCTGTTCCTTCCACATCTCGACCTGCTCGACGCAGCGGGTGGGGTATTCGTCCAGTGGGATCGAGAATTCCTCGATCAGGTCCTGTCGCCCGTCCTTGATGAACCACGGCACGTATTCGGCCAGGTGTTCCGAGCTTTCCGTGCAGAAATAGCCCAGGTGATCCATCACCTCGTACCGCACCTTGTTGGGGCAGCGCGGCATCAGCAGCGGTGCCTTCGGGAATTTCCCCGTGTGATAGCCCCGTCGCAGTGCCGGATACAGGTCGCGGCCCTGATGTTCCAGTTTCAGAAAGAATGCGACGTGATTGACGCCCGCGACTTTGTAGCGGAACTCATCCTTTGGCAGATCCAGATCGTGGGCCAGTTCCTCGACCGTATTTTGAACCGAGTGGCAAAGGCCCACATGTTTCAGGGAAGGGAAGCGTTCGGCCAGTGCCCAGGTGTTGATGGCCATCGGATTTACATATTGCAGCAATGTCGCGTTCGGACAGAGTTGCATCATGTCCCCTGCGACATCCCAAAGCACCGGAACCGTGCGCAGGCCTCGCATGATTCCTCCGACGCCCAGCGTATCAGCGATGGTTTGACGCAAGCCATACTGCTTGGGGATCTCGAAATCGGTGATCGTACAGGGCTTGTACCCCCCGACCTGAAAGGCGGTGATGACGAAATCGGCCCCGTCCAGCGCCGCACGGCGGTCGGTATGGGTCGAGACAGTCGCCCCGGCCCCGACCGAGCGGATCATGGAGCGCGCAACTGCTTCGCTTTCCGCAAGGCGCTGGGGGTCGATATCCATAAGCGCAAAGTGACTGTCGGCCAGCGCAGGGGTCAACAGAGCATCTCCAACGATGTTCTGCATGAAAATTGTGGACCCGGCACCGATAAAGGTAATTTTGGTCATTTCACAGCTCCGAGGGTCAAACCCGCAATGAAGTGTTTCTGCATCAGGAAGAACATGGCCACCGGTGGCAGAGCCGCCACGATGGAGCCCGCGCTCATCAATTGATAAGCGGCGCGGAATTGTGCGTTGAAACTGGTGATTCCGGCAGTTACAGGCTGGCTTTCCGCGCCTTGCGTCAGAACGACGGCCCAGAAATAGTCGTTCCAGATGAAGGTGAAGATCAGCACGCTGAGCGCGGCGATCGCGGGCTTCATCAGCGGCAGGACCACGTACCAGAAGATGCGCCATTCGCTGATGCCTTCGACCCGTGCTGCCTCGATCAGTTCAAAGGGCAGGGCGCGGATGAAGTTGCGCATGAACAGGGTGCAGAACCCGGTCTGGAAGGCGATGTGAAACAGGACCAGCCCGGTCTTGGTGTTGTAGAGCCCAAGTTGCAGGGTCAGATCCCGAACCGGCACCATCAGGATCTGAAAGGGCACGAAATTCCCGGCCACGAACATGAAAAAGATCCAGAGGTTCGACTTGAACTTGTAGATGCCAAGCGCGAAGCCGGTCATGCAGCTGAGCGCCACCGCTCCGATCACGGTAGGGACGGTGATCATGAATGAATTCAGCAGGTATCGGGGCATGTCCGAATTAAAGAACACCTGCCCATAGTTGAAGGCGCCCTCAAAGCTGGACGGCATCCCCCAGTAATTCGCGTTGGTGAAGTCAGCAGCGGGTTTTACCGAGAAAAGAGCAACCGCCAGCAGGGGACCCAGCCACAACAGAAGGGCCAATGGAAGCATGGCTTGATACGTGATCTGCGCCGCGCGGGGTTGTTTTTCGATGGGTTTGGGAAACATCTCAGCGCCCCTTCTCTTCACGGTACATCGACCACAGGAAGTAGGCGATGAAGCACAACATGATCAGGAAAAGGATCACGGCGATGGCCGCGCCATAACCCATGCGGAAGCCATATTCGGACAGGGCGACCTCGAACATGTAATAGGCCAGCACGCGGGAGGATCCGAAAGGTCCGCCTTGTGTCATGATCGAGATCAGGTCGAATGACCGTAATGCGCCGATGATGGTCACGACAAACGCGATAAAGGTTGCGGGCCGTAATTGTGGGATGATGATGTGCCAAAGCATCTTCCAACCCTTGGCCCCGTCCAGGCGTCCCGCTTCGATCTGTTCCGGGTCCACAGCGTTCAGGCCGGTGAGGTACAGGATCATGCAATAGGCGGTTTGTGGCCAGAGGCCGGCGAAGATGATGCCGTAGGTCACAAAGCGCTCATCGCCAAGCACGTTCAGGGGACCAAGGCCGAAGAGGTCGAGGAATTCGTTCAGCAACCCGAAGGTCGGATCGTAGAACCAGGTGAACACCAGCCCCACCACGACCTGAGAAATCACGAAAGGAAAGAAAAACAGGGACTTATACAGGCGGATGCCCCAAACTGTCTGGTTCAGGAACAGGGCGATGAACAAACCTGCCGGAATCGCGGCCAGGTACAGGATCAGCCAGATCAGATTGTTCTTCATCGAGATGTAGAAAGCATCCCGGTCTACCCATTCCCAATAGAGGTCTTCGTAGTTGCGAAAGCCGACGTATTCCGCAGCGCCCAGGCCGTCCCACTCGTAAAGCGACAGGTTGAAGGACTGAAATACCGGGATAATCACATAGACCAAGAAGAACAGCATCCCGGGGGCCAGAAACAGCCAGGGTGCGATGCGTTGTTGATTGCGATGGAACCAGCTTTCCTGTTCTGAGGCGTCGGCTGCAACTGTCATTGGAAACTCGGGTCTGTTGGAGCAAGGCGGGTCGGAACCCGCCCTACGATTCAAAGGAGCGTGGGCCGGGCTTTGGCCCGACCCTTGCCTGATCAGTTATCGTAAATACGCTCGCGCGCGCGTTCGAGTTTGGCCAGTATCCGGTCCAAGTTGTCGGGTTTGACCATGAATTCCTGGAAACCTTCCATGGACACTTTGGCCATTTCCGCAGGCGCGTCGCGGTCCCAGAACTGGGCTACCCCACCGGGGCTGTTGGACGAAAGCATTTCAAAGCCCTGTTGCAGGAACTTGTCGTCATCCACAGCGGATTGCGCGTTGACCGGCAATTGGCCGAGATTCGCGCCGTTGTTGATTTCGGTCTGTTCATCAGCAGAGACCACAAAACGCAGGAATTCGCGCGCAGCTTCCTTGTTCGAAGCATTGGTCGGGATGTGGAACGTGTCTGTCGGAGCGTCTTCGGCCAGCTCAACATCGGGATTGATCGCGACGAACTGGTAGAAATCCAGCTGGTCATCTGTCAGGCCCGCATCGCGCAACGGTGCCACTGCGAAGTTGCCCATCAGATAGGCTGCTGCCTCACCATTGACCATGAAGGGCAGCGCTTCCTGCCAGCTGTAGGTCTGGTGGTTGTCGATGAATGCGCCCATGTCGATCAACTGTTTCCAGTTGGCGAAGGTCTGCTTGACCCGGTCGTCTTCCCAGCTGACTTCGCCATTGGCCAATTGCTGATGAAAATCAAAGCCGTTTGTGCGCATGTTCAAGTAGTCAAACCAGCCACCAGCGGTCCAAAGGAACTTGGTGCCGATCGTGTAGCAGGCGCGTCCTGAATCGACGATTTTCTGGCAGTTGGACAGTTCTTCTTCCCAAGTAATCGGCTCGCTCAGGCCCAGCTCGTCAAAGATGTCTTTGCGATAGTAGACACCCCACTGATAATAGGTATACGGCACACCCCATTGCTTGCCGTCGATTGTCAAAGCGCCCTTGGTCGAAGCGAGATTGTCGGCGATCTCGGGCTCGGCCCACAAATCTGAAACGTCCTCGAACAGACCCGCCTCGACATATGGTTTCATACGGTTGGCCGCGTACCACGTGGCCACGTCCGGGGTGTCAGCCGTCAGGAAGTTCCGGATCTGCGTTTTATAGGCTTCGCGGTCGATGACGGTTGTTTCGATTTCCAACCCCGGATGCTGTGCCCCGAACCGTTCGATCATCGCCTCCATCGTCGCGCGTGGCGCCGGGTTCGATGTGTCCAGAAAGATCCGCAGCTCTCCGGTGAGTTCCGCAGCTGCTGGTGCCGCCATCGCGACACCAAGCGCCAGCGCAGCCGTCGTGCGCTTGAAAGTTGAATACATAGTTTCCTCCCTGTTTCTCTCCCACAAGGTTCCAAATAGTGAAACCGTGTTTTATATATTGAAAACTACACATCGACTCGGTTACTGTTGTCAAGACCCTCGTGAGGATGGCGAGGGATAATCGGAGGAGAATGATGGCCCGTGTCAGGTGACGGAACTATAGGCAAAGCATGTGATGTGCTGGATCACGTAGCATCGTTCGAGCGCCCCGTTCGATTCGCTGAACTTTTGGAAAGCAGCGATTTTCCAAAGGCGACCCTGTATCGATTTCTGCAATCTCTGACCAACCAGGGAATGCTGTCTTATAACCGCGACAGGCAGACCTATGCGCCCGGGATGCGACTGGTCCGGTTGGCCCATGCGGCATGGACGCAAAGCTCATTGGCCCCGATAGCGCGGCCTTTTCTGGATGCCCTCAGTCAAGAAACCGGTGAAACCGTGCATCTGGCGCAGCTTGATTCCAGTCAGGTTCTTTACGTCGACAAACGCAACGCCGCACAACCAATCGAGATGTACTCTCAGGCTGGTAAAGTTGGCCCGGCCTACTGCACAGGGGTCGGCAAGGCGATGCTGGCATTTTTGGACGAAGATGCGTTGAACAGGGCGGCGTCGCAGCAAAGCTATCACCGCTTCACCAACAAAACTCTGACATCCGAAAAGATGTTGCGGGCTGATCTTGACAGAATTCGCAGCCGGGGATTTGCCATCGATGATGAAGAGCACGAGCCTGGCATCATATGCATCGCCTGCCCAGTTCTGACGTCGAACGGTCGGATGCTTGGGGCAATTTCGATAACCGGGTCCACCGAACGAATGGATTTCGATCAACTCGAAGCCTGGGTGCCGCGCCTGCGGCGCGTGGCTGAACAAATCGGAACCGAGGCACAAGCCTGGCGGTTTCCCGAAACAGGCCCTAGTTCCAAAAACGACAGGATGCTGATGACATGACAGGTGTAACTCTGAATCGGGCAATCAAACGGTACGGTCAGACACAGGTCATTCATGGGATCGACCTGCAAATCGAAGATGGTGAGTTCTGCGTTTTTGTAGGGCCTTCAGGGTGCGGAAAATCCACGTTGTTGCGGATGATTGCAGGGCTAGAAGAAACCTCGGAAGGTGAGATTCACATCGGATCGCGCGAGGTGACACATATGGATCCAGCCAAGCGCGGCGTGGCGATGGTGTTTCAGACTTATGCGCTCTACCCGCACATGTCAGTTGCGGAAAACATGGGATTTGGCCTGCGCATGAATGGTGTCCCAAAAGCCGAGATCGACCAGAAGGTGCAGGAGGCTTCGAGCATCCTGAAGCTTGATCCCTACCTCAAGCGCAAACCCAAGGCCCTGTCCGGGGGGCAACGGCAAAGGGTTGCGATCGGGCGGGCGATTGTACGCGGGCCCGAGGTTTTTCTGTTTGACGAACCCCTGTCCAACTTGGACGCTGAATTGCGTGTCGAGATGCGCGTCGAAATCGCGCGTCTGCATCAGGAAATCGGTGCAACCATGATCTATGTGACCCATGATCAGGTCGAAGCCATGACGATGGCCGACAAGATTGTGGTGCTGCGCGATGGCCGGATCGAACAGGTCGGCGCCCCGATGGATCTGTACCGTGATCCTGACAACCGGTTTGTTGCAGGTTTCATCGGTTCGCCCGCGATGAACTTTCTTGATTGCGAATATACTGACGGCCATGTCACCCATCCCGCTTTGGGCCAGCCATTGCCGGTCTCGGCAACTGTTCCTGCCGGAACGGGCAAGGTGACGTTGGGGATGCGCCCTGAACATATTCACATCGACCGGTCTGCCGACACCTGCACTGTGGACCTGACCGAAGCGCTTGGGGGTGTATCCTACTCGTATTTGCTGACGCCAAATGGAGACAAACTGATTGTGGAAGAGCGGGATGACCAGCGCAGCAAAACCGGCGACCGGATTGGCATATCCATTCAACCTGACCGTGCCATGGTATTTGATCCCGAGACAGGGCAGAGATTTCGGTAATCCTTGGCCGCAACCCGAAAAAATTCGTGGGACCAGCCGGGCAGCTTCATGGAAAACATGTGGCGTGACCTGAAGGGAAACGCCAAAGACAGCCGGGTGAAACGTTGAGCTGATGACATCAAAAGCCATCCAAGCCCAGCCCGTGGCAAAACGCGCGGGCACAGATGATTGATTCCCAGCGTAACGTGATTTAAGGGAGGCCCTGTCAAAACAGAGTCACCCAGGGGCGGTATCGTGATCGCGCCCCTCCCGCGCCACGCTGAAGTGGCTTCAACTCTTGGATCGCACGCCCCGAAAGGCTTAAAAAGGTAAAAGAATATGGCAGATAAATCGAACTTCGACATATTGTATACCATTGTAGACGAAGCGCCCGAACTGGCCAGCGCCTCGTTCCTGCCCATCATTCGCAAGTTCGCTTCGGCTGCTGGCGTCAGCGTGGGCACCAAGGACATTTCACTGGCCGGGCGCATTCTGGCAGCCTTCCCCGAAAACCTGACGGATGAGCAGCGTGTCTCGGACGATCTGGCAGCATTGGGTGAGCTGGTAAAAACCCCGGACGCCAATGTGATCAAGCTGCCGAACATCTCGGCATCGGTTCCGCAACTGGTGGCCGCCATAGAAGAGTTGCAGTCGCAAGGCTATGATATCCCGGCCTATCCCGAAGAACCTTCGACCGACGAAGAAAAGGCGATCCGTGCGCGTTATGATGCCATCAAAGGCTCGGCCGTGAACCCGGTTCTGCGTGAAGGTAACAGTGACCGCCGTGCGGCGCGGGCTGTCAAAAACTATGCCCGCAACAACCCGCATTCCATGGGCGAATGGACCTCGGACAGCAAAACCAAAGTCTCGTCCATGTCGGGCAACGATTTTTACGCCAATGAGAAATCGTCCACCATCACCGCTGCCCAAGCGGGCGATGCAAGGATCGAGTTTGTCAGCAAAGACGGCAGTGTGACTGTCCTTAAGGACGCGTGGTCGCTGGACGAAGGCACCGTGGCTGATGCGACCTTCATGTCAGTCAAAGCACTGTCATCCTTTCTTGCAGAGGCCATCGAGGACACCAGGAAAGACGGCACAATGTTCTCGTTGCACCTGAAAGCCACGATGATGAAGGTCTCGGACCCAATCATCTTTGGCTATGCGGTCAAGGTCTGGTTGGCGCCGGTTTTCGACAAATTCGGTGCGGAACTGGATGCGCTGGGTGTGAATCCGAACTCGGGTCTTGGCGATTTGCTTGAGCGGGTACAAAACAATGCCGAGATCGTCGCCGCAATAAACGCGATCAAGTCTGATCGTCCATCCATGTATATGGTGGATAGCGACAAGGGCATCACCAACCTGCATGTTCCTTCCGATGTGATCATTGATGCTTCGATGCCAGCGGTGATCCGCGCGGGCGGCAAGGGTTGGGATGAGACCGGTGCCAAGGGTGATACAAATTGCGTCATCCCCGACCGGTGCTATGCAACTGTTTATGATGAAAGCATCAAGTTCTTCAAAGCCAATGGTGCATTGAATCCCGCCACTGCCGGTGCGGTCGCAAATGTTGGCCTTATGGCGCAGAAGGCCGAGGAATACGGCAGCCACCCGACCACCTTCGAGGCGCCCGCCGACGGCTCAATGCGCATCGTTCTGGCCAATGGCGAGGCCCTGCTTTCGCACGAGGTCGAAAAGGGTGACATCTGGCGGGCCTGCACCGTCAAGAAGGCGCCGATCGAGAACTGGATACAGTTGGCGATGGACCGTCAGCGCCTGACCGGATCCGAGGCGATCTTCTGGCTGGATGCGAACCGTGCCCACGACGCAGAGCTGATCAAATATGTCGAACCGGCGCTCGAGGCTGCGGGCGTGGCTGACAAGTTCCAGATCATGGCCCCGCGCGAGGCAACGCGCCAGACGCTGGAAACCATCACCGCCGGAAAGGACAGCATCGCCATCACCGGCAACGTGCTGCGTGACTATCTGACCGACCTGTTCCCGATTCTCGAACTGGGCACCTCGGCCAAAATGCTGTCGATCGTCAAGCTTATGAATGGCGGCGGCCTGTTCGAAACCGGGGCAGGGGGCTCGGCACCGAAACACGTGCAGCAATTGGTCGAGGAAAATCACCTGCGCTGGGATTCGATGGGTGAATTCTGCGCGCTTGGGGAATCACTGAACTTCCTGGCCGACGCCAAAGGAAACGCGAAGGCAGGTGTTCTTGGCGCTGCGGCAGAGGCCGCAACTCAGGGCATTTTGGACAACAACCGGTCGCCAAGTCGAAAAGTCGGCGAACCGGACAACCGCGACAGCCACTACTGGTTCGCGCGCTACTGGGCCCAAGCCTTGGCTGCCCAATCTGACGATGCCGATCTGGCAGCTGAAATGGCACCACTTGCAAAAGCGCTGGCAGAGAAAGAAGAGCAGATCTTGTCGGAACTGGCCGCAGTCCAAGGACCGTCGGTGGATTTGGGCGGGTACTATCACACTGACCCGGTCAAAACCGCCGCTGTGATGCGCCCCAGCGCTACGCTGAACGCAATCATCGGCTGATCGCCGTCGAACAGGCGGGCGAGTTTCGTCCGACATCAAAACACGAAGGGACCGCCTTTGTGCGGTCCTTTTCATGGAACGCGGGATTGCCCAAAGACCCGCCCCGAACCTTACGCCTGACGATCTGTAGCTTGCTGTGGCTGCGCCGTTAAAACCAACCTTGTCAGGTCCTATGAACGACTTGCGCAATGTGTGCCCGGTAAACATCTGCGCATCACGTTGGGTTCCAGCGCTTGGGCCGTCCGGACACCAGGCGCAAATTTCGATCGCTTTCCTGAAACTGCGAACAGGGCGGTCAGCAAGGATCGAAAAATCCTGATTTTTGGAAAAATTTAAGATTTACGGGATTCCCCCAATAGCGCCGGTTTTCAGTCCGCGTTAGGTATTTGGGGACAAAGAATTTCACTGGTGAGGCCTTAGGGCTATATCACTCACTCAGAAAAATGGCCAGCATTTGGGGTGCTGGCCATTTGCGTATCTGGTTCACCAAATCCTTGAACAAACCAGCGTGTTCAGACGCTTACGCGCGAACAGGCCGTTCATTTGCCTAGCATTGAACTGGGGGTTGATTTTAATCAGCCAAATCGACGGGTTTGAGCCTCGACAAGCGATGGCTTGATTTGGTCAACGCCTGACGCAGCTACACCTTTGTGCTGCAAATATGACAGACGACGTGCTTCCCTCCGGGCAAGAGCCAGAGATTCCAGAATCAAAGCGCAGACTATGGACAGCATTGTCGCAACAAAACCGGATACTGCGACGACGACAGACGGAATTCTATCGACAAGCCCTGTTTCCAAAAATTCCCGGAATACGGATGCAAACACAAAGAGCGAAGGCAAAAACATCAACACGGCCAATGACAGGAAAAACGCAACGGGCTTTTCATCCTTGATCAACAAGCCGATCATTTTGAGAATCCGCCACCCGTCGGAAAACGTCGCCAGCTTAGAGTTCGAATCCGGCAGGCGTGACGAATACCTTGTTTGAACCTCACCGATTGGCATGCGCATCTGCATCGCATGAACTGTTAGCTCTGTTTCAATCTCGAACCCGTTTGATACTGCGGGGAAGCTTTTGACAAAGCGTCTGCTGAAAACGCGGTAACCCGAAAGCAGGTCGTTGATTTTGCTGTTGAAGAAGAATTTCACAAGCCAACTGAACAACGCGTTGCCAAATTTGTGGCCGCGCCGATAGGCTTCAGTTTCTTCATTCACACGGGCGCCGTTGACCATATCCAGATTCTGCGAAACGAGCATGTCGATCAATTCCGGCGCCGCCGCGCTGTCATAGGTCGCATCCCCGTCAGCCATAACGTAGACATCCGCATCAACGTCGGCAAACATTCGACGGACCACGTTGCCTTTGCCCTGGTATGTTTCGGAATAGACCCGCGCGCCTGCCTCAAGCGCGACCTTGACGGAGTCGTCGGTGGAATTGTTGTCATATACGTAAATCGTTGCGTCGGGCAGGGCCGCGCGGAATTGCCGAACGGTTTCACCTATGGCAACGGCCTCGTTGTAGCAGGGCAAGATCACTGCAACGTCCAAATCCGATCTGGTCGCGGACGACGGTGAGTTATTCTGAATATTGAAGGCGCCCTGTATCATATGCAAATCACGCTCTTTCATTGGCATCAATTGAATGATGATCGTGCTTGGGGTTGAAGGTGCTGCGTATTTGAGGCTGTTATGAAGCAGATAAGAGGCCAAAATTTGTCATTCTGAAAAACCTCGTGTTTGACGCTGACAAAAAAGGGGCCGATTGAAGAACCGGCCCCAAAGTTTCAGCTGAACCGAGGGATCAGTTCGACGCTGCCATCAGTTTTTCGTTGTGCTCGCGCAGCGTGTCGGAGACGATCGCATACCATTCCCCGGTTTCGCGCATCTCGTTCAGGCCTTTGTTCAGCATCGCCAGGTATTGCTTGCCGAACGGATTGCTGCGGTGGCTGATAAAGCGCAGCGAGGAAAGCGAGGTCACGTACGGGTTCTCAACCAGGTCGTTTTGGTTCAGGCCCATTTCAACCATTGTGTCCGAGAACAGCTGAACTTCAAAGGTTGCAACATCTGCGGTGCCGGTCAGGACCGCGTCAAGGCATTCGCGTGCGGTGATCGGCTGCATCAGCGTCATGGTTTCACCGTTGTGCAGACCTTCCTGTTCCAGATCATGGATGAACCAGCCATCCATACGGCAGATCGTGGCGCCCTTCAGCTCTTCAAAGGTTGTCGCATTCGCATACTGGCTTTCCGGAATGGTGTAGAACCCGACGACAATGTCGTAGACCGGAACAGATGAATCGAACTGGGTGCAGCGCACCTCGGTTTCCCAGGACCATTCGTAGGTGCGGTTGGTGCAATCCGGCATGTTCCACGCCATGGACACGTCAAAGGCGCCAAGAGGCAGAAGAGTTTCCAAGTGCGAGTTCCAATCATCCACGAAGCTTACGGAATAGTCGCGCGCGTTGCCGCCACGCTGCAAAGCCGTGGTGCCCAGACGGGTGATTGCTCCGCCGCCGTTCAGCGATTCATCGGCGAAAGGTGCCCAGCCATTGCCGGTCACCAGCTTGATCGGTGGCTGGTAGACGCTCGAACGTTTGACGCTGGCCGCGCGTTGTTCTTCAGCTGCGATGATTTCCTGCGCGCTCTGACCATTGGGCAGGCTACCGTCCTCACAGGGAAGGGCCAGAACCAGACCTGGCTCCAGAGCGTTGGGGTTGGTGATTTCGTTCCGGTTCGCGTTGAAAATCGGCTGATAGTTCGACGTGCCATAAGCTGCGATTGCAATGGTCGCCATGGTGTCGCCGTCTTGGACGGTATAGTTGGTGCAAGCTTCCTGTGCTGCAGCGGCACCTGCGCTCAGAGCGGTAATAGCAGTTGCTGAAAGCGCTACCTTTTTCATCTTCTCGTTAAACATGTCCACTTCCTCCAGACTTTAGTTTGTCAGGCCAGATCGGGGCCTTATCCATTTTCCATTTGATGACGCAGGGCGGTTGACACGATGTCGCGCCATTCGCCCGATTGCTGCATGATTGCCAGACCCTGATTCAGCGTCTCAAGGATCGCTTCCCCATCAGGATTATCTTTGTGGGTCATGACGTTGAGCGACTTGATGGCCGCAAGGTTGGGGTTTTCGATAATCCGGTGTTTGTACCCAAGCCGTTCAATTGCCTCGGCTGCCAGATGTGCCTCGATGGCGACGATATCTGCGGTGCCTTCCATCAAAGCGTGAAAGCAATCATCCGGTGACGTTGGCCGCAGAAGTTTGATGACCGGTTCGTACAGGCTTACAGCGTCCATGTGAGACAAAGACCAACCCTCTGGCCGGCAGATCGTTGCACCGGCAAAATCGGCATAGGTCAATGTCTCCTCATAGCCGGAACCTTCGCGGGCGAAGAACGTATCCACGACCTCGTAGAACGGGTTTGAGAAATTGTAGGTCTCGCACCGATTGCGATCATCTTCCGACAGCGCAACGGCCTCTTCGCAATTGGGACGCGACCAGGGGAAGGTGGCGTCAAATGCGAGTGTCGGCATCAACAGGTCCAGATGCGAAGACCAGTCATTCACGAACTGAATCTTGTAGGCCTGTTCGGGAGCGGCACGAAACATCGCTGTCTCAACCAGATGGGTATAGAGCCCCCGATTGGGCAGAGATTCATCGGTGAACGGAGCGTAGTTACCGCCAGTGATCAACAGCAATTGACGGTCCCGGATTTCGGGCCGTTCACCCGTTCCGGCATTTCGGATCAAAGCGGCAGCTTCGGCACGGGCGGCTTCGATCTCTTCCTTGGCAGCAGCGCGTGCTGCAACGACCGCCTCTTCACTCGCGTTCTTTGCCTCGGCTTCCGCTGCGGCAACGCGGGCTTCCGCTTCGGCCACGGCTTTCTCGGCACGTTCTTCTGCGGCTTTTACCAGCTCTGCCGCCATTTCGGCGGCCAGCCGCTCTGCCTCGGTGTCAGCAAGCGCCGGAGCACGCCCGACATCTTCCAGACAGGGCAGTTCCAGAACGTCGCCGACGCGGATGATATTGGGGTTGGAACCGATAACATCCCGGTTCGCGTCGAAAATGATGCGAAAGTCCTCGGTCGCATACACTTCGATTGCCAATTCCCGTAAGCTATCGCCGCGTTGAATTTCATAACTTGAACACGCCTTTTGCGCAGATGCCGCGCCCGTGGCGGCAGCAAGGGCAAGGCTTGATATGAGTAAGTGCTTTATCATGGGTCCTGTTGCTTTGCCTGTTTAGGTTCTTGTGAGTTTCGCCACTGCGATAGAAAGATTGTCCTGATCCGGGTCACCCTTGGCCTGCACAGCCGTCAGCAATGCTTCGGCAATGTCTTGAGCCAGCCCCTGTTGATGATCCCGCAGAATGGCTTGAATTTCGGTGTCGCTGATGTACTGCAACCCATCACTTCCAAGGATCAGGACATCGGCGGGCGACACGATCAATGGATCTTCCGGGCAATCCACTTTGGGAATGGCCCCGCCTGTAACCACGGACGTTAATTGATTGCTGTCCATGTCCCGGGCCACCGCTTCGGTGATCTCGCCCGAAGCCACTTTCGACGCAATCACGGGTGCCATCGAGTGGTCTTCGTTGACCTGCGTCAACGCTCCGTCCCGAAACAGGTAAAGAGGGCTGTCGCCGATCGAAATCCAGAACACACGCCGCCCCAGAAGAAGGACACCCAACATGGTTGATCCCATGTTGAAGCCATGACCCCTGGCCTCGGTGTAGTTGGCGATCGCGGCATTGGCTTGCATGGCGGCCAAAGGAAGCGCATCTATCGCGGATCCTTCGTTCAGGGTTTCTGCCTCAAGTTCTGCGTCCAGCGCGTCGCGCCATGCAGCCACTACCATTTCCGAAGCTATTTCACCCGCCTCATGGCCGCCCATACCGTCCGCAATCACAACATAGCCCGCGTCCGACGCGTCAAACATGCGGGCTGCAATCGCGTCTTCCTGCGTTTCCCGCTGACCCTGGTTCAGGATCAGCGCAACATCATATGCCGGAGTTGCCAGCATTTATCAGGAATCCCGCCAATCAAAACCGTCGTCGCAGAAAGCCATGAACCGGATCGAGGTTTCGCTGATGCGGATCAGGTCTCCGTTGGACAGGGCCACGGTGCTGAGAACAGGTTTGCCGTTCAGACGTACAAGATTGGCCTTGCCGCCATGGCCCAAGTAACACTTCCGGTCTTCGGGGTCATAGGCGATGACTGCATGGTTCGAGCGCGAAATGCCGGTATCGCCAAAATCCAACTGAATGGCCTGGTCATCGTTGCGCCCGATTTGCATCAGGCCTTCGGTGAGCGTAATGCTTGAACCTCGTCCCGGACCGGCTGTTACGACCAGCCAGCCCACCGGGAATGTCTCTTGCGCCGCTTCTGCTTTCGCTACGGGTTCGGAGGATTCGATCAGGTCCTGAACATGCGTATCGGCGCGCTCAAATCCCAGAAATGTCGTCTTGACCCGTGAACGGCGATCCTCGACCGGGGCAGGGGCTGTTTCAACCTGCTCAATCACCGGCTCAACCGCGTCTTCGACCTGCTTCTCTTCTGGGGCCGGAGCTTCGGCAACCTCAACCTCGCCGACTTCTGGCTTGGTAGGTTCGGACACGACCTCGGCCGTTGCTTCCTCTGGCGAAGTCTCGGCGGGTGTTTCCGTCACATGCAGGGTGACAACCTGCTCGACCTCAACCAGTTCTTCGACATTCTCTTCCACCAGAACGTTTTTCAGAGCGTCGCCCTCTTCCAAGTTGTCTTCTTCCGAACTGTCTTCGGCAAAGATCGACTCCTCGGGTTCGGCCACTGCCTCCGGCTCGGCCTCGTCAAACTCGGGCATCTTTTCTTCGGGGATCAGTTCATCCGTTTCCTCATAGGATTCGGATGTCATGTTTCCACCGGCCAATGCGGCGCGCAAAGCGTTGAAATCCGCAATGGGTTCCTGCTTTTCTTCTTCGCTTACAGCACCGTCTACTGTGGCCGGTTTCTCGGCAACGTCTTCTTCTTTGGATTTGCCGGCACCTTCGAGAAGCCGGCTCAGAGGGCTTTTGTATTTGAACATGGTGTCGACACCTTCAAGTTAGTGACGCAGATAAGCCGCGTCGTAAGCTGCTACTGTTCCCTGCACGTCAGCGCAGAGCCACTCAATGGATACCCATGGGAACTGGTACATTCTGCGGCGGGCCGGTTCCCGCCAGGGTGGCACACCTTGATACCACCCTCAGCAAACACACACTGGCAGATCACTATCGAACCGGTCAGATTACTCCTGTGCAAGTTGCATGATTGCGGCCGTCTCGGCCCCATTGCGCAACACTGTCAGATTTGCCTCAGGCTGCTCGCTTGAAACGAGTGCGGCCAGCATCTCATCAAGGCTTTCCGAGCCGTCAAATGTGATGCCGGAATGGCTTTCATTCAGAAGGACATCGTCTTTTTGCAGGCTTACTGCCGCGTCAGCCGGAACTGCGTTCACCGTGGTTTGCCATCCGCTATTGCCATCGGCGCTCACGGTAAAGGTGTAACCATTTTCTAAACCAACGGATCGTATGGCGGGAAGGGCCAACAAACCATTTTGCGCCCGGGTCTGACCCAGCGGGCGATAGCGGGCAGCAACCCTTGTGTACCCATCGGCATCAACCTTCAGGTTATCCAGAACCTGCGCCGCAAAAGGTACATCCTGGCGGACCGGGCTGCCATTCAGGGTATAGATGACAGCGCCACGCTGTACCCAATCGCCGATCACGCTCATGTCTTGATTGGCGTCCACCCCCGTAACTGCAATGGTGGCTCCGGTCGAGCCGCGGCGGCGGGATGTCTGGAAGGGGATATCGACATCCCAATGCGCAAACGCCACCTGCTGTTCCGCCGGAACACCGGCGTTGGCGATTGCATCAGTCGCAGGTGTCTCGATCTCAGACACTGCTGCAATATCAGTCACTTCTTCCGACTGTGCCGGAATTTCGGAACGTTCAGTGTCTACGGAGGCTGTTTCTGTGGCAGCTGGCTCCGCAGGTACTGGTTGTGCCTGCTCGACAGGCTCTTCCGGTTTGGGTTCGGGTGCAACGACCACTTCGGGTTCGGGATCGGTGGCCTCTGTGACAGAAGGATCGGTAACGGGCGCCTCTGTCTCAGCGGATTGTATGTCTGCCATGGGCTGCGCGACCGGTGTTTCTGCCTGGTCTTCCGTCTTGTCGCCGGACATCACAAAGAAACCACCTGCGGCCAACGCAACTGCAACAACAGCCGCGCCTGCAATCAGCTTGCCGCTGCCGCCGGACCCGCTCTGAACCACTGTATCGACAGCGACCGGGGTTTCCTCTTTCTTTGAGATTTTGGCCAGATCGCCATCTTTTTTGTCTTCGTTGCCAAGAACGATGTCCGAGTTTCCGGCCAGCAGGGCCGTAACTACGGCTTCGGCGTTCTCGCTTTCGGCCTTGATCCGGGCCTTTTCTTCCTCTTTGTCTTTGCGATCCATGCCGACAATCACGGACACGGGACGATAGGCGAATGTGTCAAACATGACACCAGGGCCGCGGAACATGCGCAACCAATCCAATGCAGATTGAAGACGATCCGTGGCGTGAACTTCCATCGCCTTGTCAATCGCCTCGAGGAACCCGTCTGGGTATCCTTCGAAACGACCGGTCAATGGCGTGTAGGGGTCATCCTGCCCGTTGTTGAACGCGTTCAGGCGGCTCTGGCCGTCGATGGGGCGTTCACCGCTGATGGCGTGATAAAGCGTGGCGGCCAGAACATAAAGGTCGCTGCTGGGCCCTTGATCCGCGCCCCGCACATAGAATTCGTGCGGAGAGTATCCATCCTTGATCACGCGCAGTGTCAGCAATGCTGCCGATTTGTTCGCCGCTTGCTCGCGTGCGGCGCCAAAATCGATCAGGACGGGGTCTCCGTTTTCATCAATCAGAATGTTGTCCGGCGAAATGTCCCGATGCAACATGCCGCTCTGGTGAATGAAAGACACCGCGGACAACATTTTTTCGGTGACCTGAACGATGAAATCAGGGCCGCCGTCATTCTCCGGGTTTTCCACGTAATCCAGCAGGTCGCACCCACGGATGAGATCCATCGCGATATATGCGGTGTCATTGTCTTCGAACACCTGATGCACATCTACGATATTGGGATGTACCAGACGCGCATGATTGCGTGCCTCCTGAATAAAGAGGTCAATGATCGAGCGCAGGTCGTCCTTGAAGGACGGGTCGTTTGGTTCGACCAGATCACCGTTGCGGCGGCACAGCGCTCCGGGGAAGCACTCTTTGATCACGACGTCGCGCTCCAGGCTGTCGCGCGCCAGGTAAGTGATCCCAAATCCGCCGTTGCTGAGATAGCGGAGGATTTCATACTGCCCGCGCAACAGCTTTGCGCCTGGCTGCAATCCTTCAATTTTCGGTTCGTCGTGCGTCGCGCCGACAGCCTGGTTGTGGCTCATTTCAATCCGCCCGTTCTATTCATTTTGCGGCTTAGAAAAACCGGGCCGACAGCCCACGAACTCACAACCAAAAACAACCGCAGGACACTTGAGAACGGTTAGACGTTTCAAATTTGACTTTATTGGGGCCGCCTGATGGCTTCACTATGGATCGTTTTTCGCGTGATGGCATATGTTGTGCCTAACGGTATAAGTGAATCTATATATAGACAATGAGTATGGGCTTATTGAAAACTTAAACCCGAAATCAAGCGTGTTGGTCCACGAATTCGAAACAATAAAGGGCCGATTCCTCGGCCCTTCGAATCGCTGCAATGCAGCTCAATCTTGACGGGAAAGCGTCAGGTTCCGGTTTTCGGCTGCGCCGCTGCGACCGTGCTGCCAGCCCATGCAAGGTTGTCGCCCAGCTGCGCCAGAATGCTGATTGCGTCCTTCAATGGTGCGTCCCCGCTTTCGAATTGCAGCAACAGAAGCAAATCTGTCGCCTTTTCAAATTCTGCGGGAATCCAATCAGCTTCGGGGTCGATTTCGCCACCTTGTTCCAGCCGTTCCGCAAAATCTTCGACGATCTCCTGACAGCTGCTCAGAAACGCGGCCGGTTCGATATCAGAGGTTTCACGTAGATCTTCATAGATGCTTGCTATTGCGGCCAGCCAGTCCTCGAGAATGGGGTTGTTCAACGGGGGCAGGGCAGACCCAAGCGTTGACTGCATCGATGTGGTGTCATTCGAAACAGGTTCTGGCTCTGCGCCCTTCAGCGCCTCAAGATAGGGCAGGAAGTCCTGCTGCAAATCTTTCCGCGCAGCCTCGAGATCGCCACGGCGCCGGTCGGATGCCGCTTCCAGCACGTGTTCCGCAAGGTTCTGCCCGCCGCAGGTTTCCCAAAGCGCAAAGTCGGGCTCTGGCTCCTGCGCCATGGCACGCACGGCGACCGGTGTGCCAATTGGGACAACGGCGCGGAACATTCCTTCTTTTTCCTTGTTCAGACGCGCAAGGACGCGGTCCAGGGCACCCTGCACCGGTGGCAGATCAGCATGTGTTACGGCGAGCAGGCTGTTGGCCCGAAGCTCCGGGGGCACCTGAGACCACAAGTGACGCTCGGTCTCGCGCCAGGCATTGGTTCCATTTGTGCACCAGATGGCACAATCGACGAATTTCAGCAGATCCAAAGTCGGCTTGTAGGTATCATCCAGAGCACCCGAGCCCGGAAGATCAAACAGCGATATTTCCTTGAGGGCCGGAGTATTGATACCGACCGATATGAAATCGGGCTCTTCCTGGGCCGCTTTTTCCAGCACTATGCCGGAGTATGTCTTTGGTTCCCTGTTCCACCAACCGACAGTCGTTTCGGGCGCATCCGCGTAGGCGACGATCACAAGCGGCAATTTCAGATGCTGCGGGCCGGTTGGCAGAATGTCCGCGCCAGCCAGCATGTTCGCCAGACTTGACTTGCCTGCGCCGAATTCCCCGGCGAAACCGATATTGACCGCGTTTGACAGACGTTCAGCGTGGGACAGAGCCCGCGCACGCATATCCTCCAACGCCTCGTCAGGCGTCAGGTTTTCAGTTGCGGTCAGGAAGCGCTCCAGTTGGCGTACTTCCTTTTCAGTTCCGGGAAATTCAATCATTCCGCAGCCTCTGCTTGTCTTTCATCCGCATCGGGTGTTCCAAAAACCGTCTCCAGCTCAGCTGCAATGCGACGTGCTTTGTCGAAGGCACCTTGCGCTTCCGCCTGGGCGTTCAGTTCTCCTGAGTTGGAACGGTGCTCAAGATGACCGGCCAGAAGGGCCATATAGTGGTCCAGAACCGTATTCAGCCGTTCCAACAGATCGTCGCGGGTCGTGTCGATCAGGTCATCCCCGATCAGCTCGAACTCCTGCACGATCAGCCTTTCTGCACGCGCCACAACGCTATTGCGCGAGATCAGACGCGACAGCCAGTTTACACGCAATTCAACGGTAATGCCACGGGTCAGGGCGGTGGTGTCCGGCCGGAACCAACGTACAGCACTGGTGTTCATGCGATTGTCGACCGGCTCTTGCCATCCCGGCAATGCCCGCAAGGCGGCATTGCAATGCATGTCGATCGCGTAAAGCTCGCTGAGCATGCGCTGCCGAACAACTTGCGATGCCCCCTGTACCAGTTCACGCATACGCTCGCGCAATGGCGTAAAATTAAGCTCGGTCTCTCCGCCTTTTGCCAGCAGAGGCGACTGGCCGTCCGGCCCGCGCACAACGATAGCCACCGATTCCGAGACAGTGTCATCCATGACCCCGCGCAGATTCGACAGGACATCATCCATGTCACGCGTGATCTCTTGCGTTTTTTCAGCAATCAGTTTCCGCAGGTCGCCAAGTGTCTTGTCGCTTTCATCGGTATTTCGGACATCCAAGCCGTCTTCATCTTGCAGCGCCCGCAAACGAACCTGAGAGCGCTCAAGCTCCCCGCGTGCGAAGCTGTCGAGATGTTGCCAGGCCATACGCAACTGTTCGTTGATCGGTCCGTCCGTCAAAGCCTGAGTGACATGACGGCGCAGATCGGGCAGGCCGGACGCAATCATTGCGGCAAAGCGCAGAACCGCTTCGCGGCTGATCGGTCCCGGGCCTTGTTTGATCTCGGCCACACCGTTGAGATATTGCTGCATCTGTTCCGGGTGGGCGCGCAGCCATGCCAGAACGTGGTCGTGGTTCACTCCGGTTTCATCACCGGTCAGAGCATAGTGCGCCCATTGCGCGCTGCCCATCAGGACATCGATGTTCGAGTTGCCGAGCGCCTTTTCCAACCCCTCCAATACATCCAGACGAACCTTGGCCGCGTCTTCGGCCCCGCCGCCCAGTTCATCCACACGGTTGATGAAGACGACGATCTGCCCGAGTTCCAGCGCTTGCATCAACCGGAACAGTTTCAGATCCGCGCGCGACAATGCCTGATGCGCGGACAGAACCACCACAAAGAAATCGGATTCCTTCAGATACTGTCGTGAAATTTCTTCACGGATCAGCAGGGGGTCATTTACACCGGGCGTGTCGGTGACCGTCAGCGGAAACGGAAAATGGCCCAAGTCAAAATAAACCTCGGCCTTGCGAGTGATGTCGCTGTAAAGGCCGCGATCGCTTCCGGGGTCCAAAGCCCCGTCCTCGGACGGATCATCCCCGGCACAGACATATCTGGCGAGGTCATCTGACGTCAGTTCGTCCAGATCGTGCTGTTGGCCCAGCAGCTGTTCATAGCTGTCACCCAGACGCCGACGCGCCCGGACCTTCATGGCCTCGACCTGTTCTTCGATCATCTCGCGCTTATAGCTGTCCTCGTCATCGGGAAACATGTTGCGCAGTTCTTCACCTTCGGCGATCAGTGATTGCCATTGGTAATTGTCGAAGAAGTGGAATTCGGCACCTTGGGTTCTGCGGGAAGGGTGCCCGAAATGCATGTCGGTTATAACAGTTGTCCAGGGGTTTACATCCGAAGGCAAATACTCTGCCTGACCGGTGAAGCCGTTGATCAGACGCGATTTTCCAGCCTTGATTTGCCCGACAAACGCAATTGACGGTTTCAGATTGCTAAGATCACCAATGATGCGCGAAATGAATTGGCGCGTTTCATCATTGCTTGCCCCGTTCATTTCTTCTGCTATGCGAATAAGTTCGCGGCGATGTGTTTCACTCATTACTCATTACCCTGATTACAATAATAAACAGATTGAAGTAGTCGAAAATTTGAATTCAACGGAGGCAATCATTTCTCGGCCTCCTGCAAAGAGGTCCACAGGTTGACGACCGCCCCCAGTTTGCGGGCTTCGTGGATGGCGACCGCGATCTGACCTTGGTCACTCAAGACGGCCAGACCAGCCCCTTTCCCGCCCGATGGCCGCATGACAATCAGTTGCGGGTCTTCACTCTCATGCTGAGAGTCGCCATCCCAGCCGGCAAGATCAGCCACAAAACGGGCCAGCGTGTCCTGGTCGGGATGCATCGGCTCAGATGGCTTGCAAACGCCTTCCAAAAGAGGTGCGGCTTCGTCCGAATTGTCCACGAACACACGACCCGAGGCAAAGCGGCTCGACGCTTCAAAAAAACGTTGGGCAAGTGTTTCCGCTGCATCGGGTGTTGCCTCGGCGGATGGAAAGTCATCAACAGGTTTCTCAGCACTCGGGACGACGGAAACAATCGGCTCGGACGGAAGCTCAATGGCAGCGCAGGCTTTCTCGATTTCACTGTAGGTGATACCCACGTCATCCACTTCAAGCGCTGTGTCCGGTCTGCCCGACGTCAGTTCAAGCGGAGCAGGCGAACCGGAGATGCCGGAGACCAATCCGGCTAGTTTCTCGATCAGTTCGGCGCGTGATTCCGTTTCAAAGTCCGGAACCTCACCTGCCGGAACCTTAAAAACATCCGTGATCCGGGAGCTGTTCACCTCGATTGCCAGACAATCCCCGTTTGCGGCGGTAAATTCCAACCGGCGCGGCAATACTGTGCCGCGGATTGCCCGCAATACCGCAGAACGGCGCGCGGCCGCTGTTTCCCCAGCGATCCGCACGGTCGGAGACAGCCGTGCGACCGAGGTCCGCCTGATATCTTCAAGCAGGTCGAGAATGTCCGTGTCCATCATGCCGTGACCCCCTCTGGTCCCGTTCAAACCGCGGCCGCGACCGGCCCCAGACTGAGATGTGATTTGGTAAGCGCCAGTCCGACATTCGCACTGTTGCGACAGATATAGCAGACCACATGATCAGGATATTCCTTGGTCCGCAGAAAGATGTTCAGCCTGTCCTTGGAAAAAACGGCGACTTCCCCGAAGCCAGCGTTTTCTTCGTCTGCACTGCCGGCCTGACGCAAGAGCGCTTCAAAGGCTGCAACCCCGCGCCCCTGAAACAGATTGGCCACAGCCACCGCCAAAACATCCAACGAATCCGCGCAGTCGGAATCAGAAACAGAGCTGCCCAAAAGCATCCCCGTCTCCATGTCGATATACCCGGCTGCTATACAGTCGGGTATCGTTTCCATGGCGGAGTTCAGTGCGGTTTGAATAGACATCTAATCCATTGTTTTCATTTATGAGTTTCTCATTACTTCGATTCGGACACCCTTACAACACATGCCATTCAGCACCGCTGTTTTCTTTGGCTTTCGGAATGGATCGAAGTGCCTCTTTGGTTTGCCTTTCGTTGTGTTCAATGGCGATCTGATCAAACTCGGCCAGAAAGGCCTTGAATACGTTCTTCAGCCCTGCTGCATCCTGCGGCAAGTCTTCATTTCTTGAAACCTCGTGCCACATATCCGACGCGCTGAGAGGCGATCCGACCGCAACTTCGTGCAGGTCACCTAGCGCGGCAACGTTTCTTTCAACTGCGTCAACCTGTTCGGTGGTGGCAGCTTCGATCAAACCGCTGGTTTCGGGTTCCGGCTCATACTCATCCGCAGTGTTGCCGGTTTGCGCGGCCATCAATGCCGTAATCGAGGATACAGAAACTTCTATGCCGCGATCTTCAGCCAAATCGGCCTGCTCGGATTCCTCTTCTGCGCCATCCGGCACGATCGGGGTCTCTCGCATCGAAGTGTTCAGCGAGGCAAGCACGTCATCGGAATTGTCAACAGCCGCAAGAGGTGCGGGGCTGATTTCCGCATCATCCAGAGCGCCCGTGTCGTCATCCAATTCGTCCTCCAGATCGGCGTCAACGGACAGCTCGAATTCGTCTTCGTCATCCTCAAGGCCCGCGACATTCGTCAATTCCAGCGGGTCGTTCGAGGTGTCTTTGAAAAAGGAACGCAGATCATCGCTTGTGTCGGGTTCAACGGGCAGCGGAACCGGCTCTGATGTCATCTCTGCGCGCAGCCGTTCAGCCTCTTCGGCATCGATCCGAACCCGCTCGGCCTCATCCGAGCGCCGCTCGACCCGGGCAGGTCGTACCGGGAAGCTGGTTACAACTGTTTCGCCTACAGCGTTCGATTGCCCGGCGGCCTCCAACGGGTTCACCAACCTCAAGGGTGTGGCTTCGTCTTTGGCTGTCGGCTCGTTTGATGAACGGGCAGGGCGCAAAGGTTTGACTTTGGGTGCGTCGGCTTGGCTCTTGTCGATCTGGTATCGAGCCAGCTGATCGGCACGGTTGTCCATAATCTGTTCCGTGATCTCCAGGAAACTGTCGATCATCTTGCCGCCGCCGCTGCGCGACCACATCTCGGCATCGCCTGTCTTGTCCCGGGCCGTGATCGCGTCGCGGGCCGAAAACAAAATGGACCGATTGAACAGGTGACCAGCTTCGCGGTTAACGCGGCGCAGTACTTTTTGACGGTCTTTGAGGCTCAGGGCATCTGCCCGCGTCACCAAAAGCAAAGAGTTGTGTTGCAACCTCTCGGGTAGGGAAACCCATGTCGCGCGTTCGGTTTCGCGCCAGGCTTGTGTCGCGTGGGTACACCACAAAACGCCGTTTGCCTGACCCACCGCGCGTTGCCACACATCCGTCGAGATCTTGGGGTCCGAAATGCCGGGTGTGTCAATCAGGTCGACAGCTTCCAGAATATCGGCCTCAAGGAAGATGCGGATGAACTGTGCGTCATTGACGCCAACGGTTTCAAGCTGATCCAGTTCGATCAGTTCAGTACTTCCGTCATGGCGTTTGATATAGGGCGCCTGATTGCCCCAGCTAAACCAGACCGGTGGCAACTGGGTTGCCGTCACCTGCGTCGGCAAGGTCTGCGTTCGCAGCAAAAAGTTCATCAACGTGGATTTGCCGGCGCTGAACTCGCCCATCAGGGCGAAAACCGGTTTGCGACGGGACCACTGCTCGATGCGTTCCCATGCCTTCGGAGAAACAAAGCGTGTTTGTGTATCTTTTGCCATTTTTCTACTTATGCCGCTTCGTTGCTTAGATCTTTCAGTATGTCACCCAGAATCTCGTCCTTGGATTTCTGTGGCTGCAAGCCCGCCATCGCCGCCGCAGTCTGACCCGGGTTCTTGTCGGCAGAAGACGAGATGCTCAGCAGAGTTTCCTTCTGCTCGCGCAGGAAATCCGTCAGGATCGCGCGAACGTTTTCCAGAACCGCCGCGATCTGGTTTTCCTCGATATCCTTGGTGATCGAATTTGCCTCGGACGCGATCAACCGCGTGTAATCCGCCGCATATGCCTCAAATCCCTTTCGTCGTTGCCACCAACGTCGCCACCAGGTGCTTTGCAAGTCCAGTGCGATCGTCCGGCCGATGCCGAGAGGCGGTGGAACACGGGGAACAATGGGCGCTTCGATGCTGAATTCGCCCAGATGGTTGCCGAGTATCTTATGATAAAGCGCTTCAACATCCGCAGCAGCGGTTGCGTACAACGCCCCGGCATCTTTTCGCATGGCGCGGGCGAAACTGAAATAGGCAGCTTTTTGCAACGTCCGCAAACCTGCTGGATCGTATTGCCATGTGCCTTGTTCGCCATTTTTTTCAAGATGCGCGATCAGAGAGTCCGTCGCGCGTTTGACGAAATTGTCCTCGGCTGACTTCAGACGCTCCAACACCTTGTCGCGCAGCGCATTTGTCAACTCGGCGACTTTCTTTTCGTATTCGGCTGACACCGTGTTAACCGCCTCTTCGGGCGATACGCCGTCAAGATCCCGTGCAACGCCTTCACCTTCGGAAAGATTCCTGGCAACCGCAGTCGCGCGGATCTGACTGGCAATGTTTCGCGCCCGATGGCGGACGCGGTCCATCAGTCGCGCTCCGGCACCTTCTGCAATGCGCTCATTCATGGCCAGTAGCAGATCGGGCAGACCGGACAGCGCCCAGATTTTATCGAGCGAGGCCGCCTGATCACCGAAACCGGCGGCCAGGTAGAACGTATTCAAAGCCTGGCGCGACTCTTCTGTCAGAATATCCGGGTTCCCGGTCAACGCCGCTTCGGCCCACAGCGCACTGCCAAAAACGACGCTGGTATTTGTGTCGATATTGTTCTGTTTCAGCGTGTCCTGAATGCGGTCACGGATCTCTGGCACCTGGCTCACAGGATCGGACAGCTCGTCGATCCGGTTGACGAACAGGATGATCTGCCGGTTCTCGAACTGCGCGATAATGCGCATCAAGGCCATGTCCATTGTCGTCAGGGCCTGGCTTGCCGCCAATACCACAACGCAGACTTCGGATCCGCGCAGGCTGCGCAGAGTGATTTGTTCGCGCACCATGAACGTATCGTTCACACCCGGTGTGTCGCACAGTTTCAGTGCGATGGGGTATTGCGGAATGTCCATATACAGCTCGGCTGATTTGGTGACATCAGCAAACCGGCCCGTTTTGGGATCAATATCGGGATCGTCTTCATCGCCCAGGCAGACATAACGCTGAATCAGTTCCTCATCGAAATGATCATACTGATGGCTTTGACCCAGGATCAGGTCGAAATGTTTGCCAAGACGTTCCTCTGACTTGGCCTTCATCTCACCAATCTGGCGGCGGATGTCCTCCATCTCGTCATCTGCGCCGGCGCGATTGGCCAATTCGCCAAGACGACCGCCACCGACCATCAGGTTGTCCCATTCTTCCTGCTCGAAGAACGTGAACTTGGCCTTTGTGTCACCGGGCGGGCGCGTGTTGATGTTCAACGTCGTAACCACCGACGTCCAAGGGTTGACGTCTGACGGAAGCAGGCCGGGGTGCCCGGCAAGAATATTGACGATCGAGGATTTTCCGGCCTTGACCTGGCCCACCATCGTGACACTAGCGGTAAAGTTCTCCATCCGGGTCTTGAGGGTCGCCAGCCGTGCCGAGGAGCGCGCATCAGCCACCTCAGTCAGTTGATCAATCTGAGCCGTCAGTGAAGCCATGGTCGCCGTCATCGGTGCCAGTGCTTCGTTGCCCACAGACAAAAGGTGATCGTTGCGCGCCATACTTAACCTCCGGTTCCCGTTGCAGCAATTTCGGGTTCGTGCGCGACACGCCCCGCCGGAATGCTTGTCAGAGTGTCGATCCGCGCGATCAGGTCCAATGCATTGCCCAGAATTTCAGCTTCGGCCCGAGGTGTAATGGTCTCGTACGATTTGGAATCTGCCAGAACTTCGATCGAGCTGAAGCGGTCGCCGTTCTTGAGGCACGCAACACGGCGCCCGGTCGGGAAACCTTCGGATTTTGCGGCGGGCAACGGCATGCGTGCGTTCGCAAGCAGGTAATGTTCACCGGAATGCGTTCGAAGCGAAATGCCAAAGCCTGTATTCGGATGGTCGCGATTCAGAGTTTTGAGCTCACCAAGGAAACTCTCACGAGCGAAGAAGACGGCTTCTTGCTCGGCGGCAGCGGAGGGATTCAAATCGGTCACAGCAGAAAGCCTTGTATTGGAGTTGAGCAAAAAAACTCGTACCGGCGCCAAAGTGGCAAAAAGACTCATTAACTCCTGATAAACAACAAGTACCTTCAAGGCGGTGTTATTTTGGCGCGAATAAGATTTTTTAGCGGTTGAATTGTGGCGGCAATGTGGTCGATCTCTCATAAGAATGCCTCAACCGACGCGAGTATCTCGAAGAGGCAGATCAGACCGAGAAACGTCCGGCAAGCTTGTATGCATGCATAGTCGGCGCAGCCAAATGACGCGAAGGTGACGTCTTTTCAGGTGCATTCGAAAGATTTGGAGGTCGAAAACCTTTTGATTTTATACTTTCGAATAAAAACAGATATTTATGTTTCGTTGCTTTACCGAAAACACCGGATTTGGAGGATGTAACCATGTTCCTTGTAAGATCCAGTAACACAGTCTGCGACAGTTTTCCGGATCAGACTGCATCAACTCTGGTCCGTTGTGCCTTGATTCTCCATCAAGTCTGGCGGCACAAGTTCCGACTTGTAGTTCTGGCGTCTATTCAACGTTAGCGCGTTTTTAATGGCTTGATTGTGCCAGGCGTCAACCTGAGAACCAAAAGTCGAAAAGCAGCGTCATATAGCTGCTTGCAAACCGGTTGCAGGTAGGGTTTCAGACGCCTCTGGTTTCGCGACCGTTGCGTTGCTTGCGGTATCAACCAGGCCGAAAACAGGTTGCAGTTTTCAACCAGGCGGCCCGGCAAGTCACAAACTTTCTATTCCTCGAATTTTCCCTCTCGCACTCCGATGCAAGCTTTGTTATTGACCGCTTCAGTCCAGCGCAAACGCGCTTGGTTGCGGGTGTGGCGAAATTGGTAGACGCACCAGATTTAGGTTCTGGCGCCGCAAGGCGTGGGGGTTCAAGTCCCTCCACCCGCACCATATGAATTTACCATAATCATCATTATACGAATTATAAGTGCGCCCAGGTGCGCGCTACTTCCAAGTGCGACGCCTATTAGAAACTAATGGGTTATCTAATGAGGAGGTCATGGCATGAGGACAGTGTATTCGCAACTCAGCATCGAAGAGCGCTGTAGAATTGAGCGCTGGAGGCACGCGGAAGTTCCTGTTCGAGAGGTGGCACGTGTGTTGAAGCGCTCGAAAGCCACCATCCATCGAGAGATCATGCGAAACTTCTTCTCGGATCCTTGTCTGCCGAAATGCGATGGCTGCTACGGCGCGTCTGCGCATCGGAAAGCTGCGGATCGGCGCGTCCGGCAACGTAAACTGATCCGCCATCCCGAGTTGCGCAAGCGTGTCGTCGAGCGGCTAAAGAATGGCTGGACGCCTGAGCAGATCGGCAACCGAATGATCTATGAAGGCGCAAAGCTACGCGTCTGTCAGGAAACGATCTACCGCTACATCAATTCCGGAGAAGGCATGGCCGACGAGCTCTGGTGGTATCTGCACGAGCATCGAATGTTTCGTCGGCCACGCCGCGCCAGAAAGCGCCAGCCCCCCAAGTTTGACTGTGATGTCAGCATCCTGTTTCGCCCGGATGACGTGGCGCATCGACGTCAGTACGGTCACTGGGAGGGAGATTTGATGCTGTTCAAACAGGCTCTTGGCTAGTCAAATGTCACGTCACTGGTCGAACGCGTCAGCCGGTTTACGGTGCTGCTGAAGAACCCGAACAAGCGCACGAGGCCCGTGATGGGCAAGATCATGAAGGCGGTGGGCAACCTGCCCCATCTGGTACGGAAATCCATCACCTTCGATCGCGGCACCGAGTTTGTCTCGTGGCCAAATTTGCAGGCCGAGATCGGAACGCAGACTTGGTTTTGCAAGCCGTCCTCACCCTTGCAGAAAAGCACGGACGAAAACACCAACCGCCGCGTTCAAAGATGGCCGCCAAGGAAGCGGGACATTATGGCCCTCACTGATCATGACTTGAAGGTGATCAGTGACCGCCTCAATGCGACGTCCAGAAAATGCCTGGGCTGGAAGACGCCCGCCGAGGTGTTCCGGGAAAAGATGATGGAAGAAATGGGCCGAGCCCCCTACCCTTAAAGGCAATAGGAGTCGCAGTTCAGGTATCGCTCACAGTCTTCGGATGTCGGAGTACGTAAGAGTGAGATCGAGCGACTGAGTCTCGTCTCACCTTGATTTCAACACCTCAAGATTCTTGCGCTTTTTGAATGTTTCGACGGTTCAAGCGCTTCAAGTCCACGTCAAACGGAAAGCCAGCAAACCTCTTCGCAACCTGGAAACCGGCGCAGAGTGTCTTACTTGAGCATAGTTGATCGGTAGAATCCCCTGCTCCGGCACTCTGGGCGCGAGGGAGATGAAATACACCAGCAACTGAAAGTTTGCGGAGTCAACAATGCCCCTGAAATAAACAAAAAGACTATCTGTCTTGCCTGGCCTTGGCTCGCCTGCAATGTTGCTGGGCAACTCTCCAACCGAAAAAGGAGCTCCTATGTCTCGACTTTCAGACCGCAGAGACTTTGCCACCGAAATCTGCGAGCAGGCTGGGGTAATGGCCAAAAAGTTCTTTGCAGATCGGGTCAATCTTGTCGTTGATCAAAAAGGCGCTCAGGACTGGGTCAGCGAGGCGGACAGGAGCGTCGAAACCTTCATTCGTCAAAAGATCTCGGAGGCTTGGCCCAAAGATGGCATTTACGGTGAAGAACATGGCGCGGTAGCGGGAGAGAGTGGCTTTGACTGGGTTATTGACCCAATTGATGGAACCACGAATTTCGTGAACGGTATTCCAGCGTGGACCATTGTTCTGGCTGGTGTCACCAACGGCCAAACGGAGATTGGCGTGATCCATGATCCAAGCGTGGATGAGACTTTTGTCGCAACGCGCGGAGAAACAGCAACACTTAACGGATCACCGATATGGGTCGCTTCAGGAGTGCCTTTGCGCGACGGAACCGTGGCCGTAGGATACTCGAACCGGATTGAAAGCCGTCATGTTTTACCCGTGATCGAGAATCTGATCGAGCACGGGGCGATGTTTCACAGAAATGCCAGCGGAGCGCTTTCGTTGGCCTACGTCGCTGCCGGACGCCTTTTGGGTTACGTTGAGGAACACATGAATGCTTGGGATTGTCTGGCTGGGCAATTGCTGGTCGCGGAAGCGGGCGGCGTTGTCGAGGATCAGAACGCCGATGCGATGATCCGAGACGGTGGGCGCGTGATCGCAGGCACGCCAGATGTGTTCGAGACGTTGCGTGAGATCGCAGAAAACGCATGGAGCGCTTAACGTCTAAGTCAAAGAGACCCAACCTGAATCAGGTTTGAGTGTCGCTAGATCAGCCTGCCAGAAATGGCCTTGTGAGGGCTGGTCATACTTGCGGTCTATCAAACAATCCGAAAGTGCGCACCAAAGCAATGTGCCTACTGCCCCGTGTGTCGTGATTGCAAGATCCCCGGCATCATGCGTCTGGATTATCTCTGTTACTGCGCGATGAATGCGTCTCTGCGCCTCGACAGCTGTTTCCCAACCGCGATAGCTCGTATCCGGCTGCGCAAAGAAAGCATCGGCGGCGGCCTCGAAATCGTCCCGAGGCAAGTAACCGGTTGCGCTGCGGTCGTTCTCACCAAGACCCCAGTTGCAATTCACGGGTAACGCTTGTGGTGCAGCAAGAATCTCACCTGTTTCGCGGGCCTTCCACTCGCCACTGGTCCATATCTGCGTCACGTTGGATAAGACTTCACTGGATGCAAATTCGGTAGCGCGTTTGCGGCCCACAGCGTTCAATCCCCACTCAGTTATCGGGACGGCCGGATCGACAGAGACCTCGGGGTGCGAGATGATAATGAGTTTCGGCATTTAATCCGGCAAAAGAACGGGGCCTTTGTCAGCAAAGCCCATTTTGGTTTTTGTGCCGGGATCAAGCGGCGTATCGACGTCATCGTGTACAGCAAAAACCTGACCGAATTCACCGGTCAGCGTATATTCCATCCGAACGCCAACATAGGTCGCCTTGGCCACCGTGGCTGGGATGCCTTGGTCTGAGCCGATGACCAGACGCGAGGGGCGCACAGCGATGGTCGCAGGTCCTTCGGACAAACCGCGACGTGGTAGCGTGTGGTGGTAACCTTCTATTTCTATCGTTGCCGCGTCGCCGTTGATTTCGACGATTTGGCACTCCAAAAGATTTGCCTCGCCTATGAAATCGGCAACAAATCGGTCGTTCGGGGCATCGTAAAGCTGGCGGGGTGTGCCCATTTGGGCGATTGCTGCGTTGCGCATGACGACAATCTCATCCGAGACCGCCAGTGCCTCTTCCTGATCGTGGGTCACGTAGACAACTGTCAAACCAAGTTCTTGCTGGATTGCCCGAATATCCTCTCGCACCTGACGGCGAAGCTTGGCATCGAGGTTGGACAACGGCTCGTCGAACAGCAGAACCTGCGGCTCAAGAACCAGCGCGCGGGCGACTGCAACACGCTGTTGTTGACCCCCCGACAGTTCAGAGGGAAGACGGTTGTCGAACCCCTGAAGACCAACAAGTTCCAATCCATTCAGAGCGCGGCTGCGGGCTTCATCCTTTGCAAAACCCGAGAAGGTGAGGCCATACATCACGTTTTCCAGCACGCTCATGTGAGGGAAAAGCGCGTATGACTGGAACACCATGGATACGTCACGGTCGGTGGCAGGCAATTTGGTCACGTCCCGATCTCCGATCAGGATCTTGCCCGAGCTTGCCATTTCCAACCCGGCAATCATGCGCAGAGTCGTTGTTTTCCCACAGCCTGACGGGCCAAGCAGTGTGACGAGCTTTCCCGCCTCGACGTTCAGGTTGATGTTGTCGACAGCGACGACATCCTTGCCGAACACTTTCGACACGTTCTCAAAGCGTACCGGGGCAGCCTTGGAACCGATTTTGGTGTCGGTCATGGCGATGTCTCCGTTCCGTGCTGCGTGCGTCGGCCAATTTGGACCCGACCGACGAGAAGTTGCAATAAGCCGACCGCCGCGAGCATCACGAAGATCAGCGTCGTCGAATAGGCGATCGCAAGGCCATAGTCGTTGTTCTCGACCCGACCGATGATGTAGCTGGTCGCCATGTCATATTCTGCACTGACCAGAAAGATGACAGCCGAGATCGCCGTCATGGCGCGCACAAAGCTGTATACAAGCGCGGCAAGTATCGCAGGGCGCAACAGCGGCAGAATGATGTTTCGGAACGTCTGCCACGAGTTCGCACCAAGGGTCAGCGAGGATTCATCAAGGCTGCGGTCAAGCTGCGACATGCTCGCGATCCCCGCACGAACGCCGACCGGCATATTGCGGAAGATGAAGCTGACCACGAGAATGACACCCGTACCCGTGATTTCAATCGGCGGAACGTTGAAGGCCAGAATGTAGCTGACGCCGATCACTGTCCCGGGGATGGCGAAGGACAGCATTGTTCCAAATTCGAAAGCGTTCTTGCCTGCAAAACTTTGTCTTGTCAGCAGATAGGCGGTCACCAGGCCAACGGCGGCAGTCAACGGGGCAGCAATGGCCGCGATGGTTATGGTGGTCCAGAAACTGTCCCAAGCTGCCCCGGTCCAGCGAATACCCTCTTCTTCGAAGCGGACCGAGAATGCAGTGATATAGTGTTTGATCGTCAGCGAGTTATCGACGCCCCACAGCTCGACAACACTGCCGTAAATGATCATCGCGTAGACAACAATTGTGAACAGCGCCCAACCCAGAGCGACGAGCAGTACCGGAACAGAAAGGCCAGTGGGCATCAGTGGATGGACGCCGGCATCCCCTTTGCCGGTGACGGTTGTGTAGCTTTTCTTCCCCAGCCAGACACGCTGCGCGTAAAAGGCGGAAAGAGTAAAGAACAGCAGCACCATGGCCAGAACCGCAGCCCTGCCTTGATCGTACTGAGCGCCGACGATGGCAAAGAATATCTCGGTCGAAAGCACGTCGAAATTTCCGCCCAATACAAGCGGATTTCCGAAATCGGCCATGCTTTCGATGAAGCCCAGAAGAAATGCGTTCGCAAGACCAGGCCGCATCAGGGGCAAGGAAACCGTCTTGAATGTCTGCCATCTGCTGGCGCGGAGCGTTTGCGCCGCTTCTTCCATCGACGGAGAGACGCCTTCAACCACACCAATCAGAACAAGAAACGCAATTGGTGTAAACGCGAGTGTCTGCGCAATCAGGATGCCCGGCATTCCATACAGCCAGCGTGTCGGTTGCGTGCCGAACAGGTCGGCAAAGAACCGGGTGACAGAGCCGGACAGGCCAAAAAGCAGGATCAGCGCCAGGCCGATCACGAATGGAGGGGTGATTATTGGCAGAACGGTCAGAGCCCGCAGCGCGCGCTTGTAGCGAAAGCCTGAGCGCGTCACGACAAGTGCAAAGCAAAGACCCAGGACCGTGGTGATGACGCCAACGAGGATGGCAAGGAACAGTGAATTCCAGGCGGCGCCACAACGCGCGCCCTGAAAACACCCCAGACCCCACAGTCGATCATCGAAAAACTTCGAGAAGAAGACCGCGATGGAATACGCGCCGTCTTCGGTGATGAAGGCAGCGAAAAGCATCTTTGCGATGGGAAAAAAGACAAACACGGTGACAATTGTAATAACGCCTCCGATGGCGCTTACGACAAAGACGTCACCGTTAATGGCACCCCTTGCCGCAATCCCCTGAGTAAGCAGGAACAGAAAGCTTGAGGCGCAAATCATCGCGCCATAGCCCATGCCGAACTGACGGTCGCCAAGCTCGCCAAACATCGCCTCCAACCAATGAAAGTTGAAACCTCTGATGCCAATGCTGAACCCCTGAGCGATCAGCCAGCCAAAGCCAAGCGCCCCTGACAGGATCAGTATGCGGGCGTAAACTGGATCAGATTTGGTGCGCTTCAACACCAGAAGCGGCAGGGCCAGTGCGATCAAAAGCGGCGCGAGCCAAAGTTTTTCGCCCTGCCCAATCAGAAACGCAGCGGGGGCGTAATCCTCATCGAATGGATAGCCGTCCAAAAGCCACTCGAACGACCAAAGGCCACCGTCGACCATATACCAAGGCAACAGGCAGAATCCGACCCACCCGGCCGTGATCCAGAAGATCAGAACCGGATGGGTCGTTTTTGAAGTCCGGTCAGTCATTTACTGCGGCAGAGTCGAAACTTCTTCGTCCCATTTCTGCAACAGACGCTTCCGTTCGTCCGAGGACCCATACTTTTTGAAGTCATAATCAATCAGCTTGATCTGACTCATGTCTGGCGCGCTCTCCGAAGTTTTTGCGTTCTTGTTCGATGGCACCTGGAACGCGTTGACCTGCAAAGCAAGGTTCTGAGCTTCGGGCGAAAGAGCCCAATCATAGAACTTCTTCGCTTCTTCTTCGTTGCGGGCTCCGTCAATAATCGACATCGAGCCAATCTCGTATCCCGTACCTTCGCATGGCGCGACGACCTTGATCGGGAACCCGGAAACGGCCTGTTTCACGGCGTCATGCATGAAGACGATACCAATTGTGTTCTCGCCACGACCGGCGGCCTTGATCGGCGCCGATCCGGATTTGGTGTACTGATTGATGTTCGAATGCAGGCCCTTCATGAACTCAAAGCCTTCATCCTCGCCGAAGATCTGCACCATCGACGCCAGCGTGGTATAGGCCGTACCTGATGAGTTCGGATTCGCCATCTGAACGTGGCCCTTGTATTCGGGCTTCAGCAGGTCTTTCCAACAGGCCGGTTCGGGCAGGTTGTTTGCAGCGATAAGATCGGCATTGTAGCCGTAGCCAAGTGCGCCCGAATAGATGCCGATCGTTCTGTTACCCGCGCTTTCTGCCTGGGATATCGCCCAATCATGAAGCTGATCGCGCATTGGCGAAATGTATTCCATCGTCAGGCCCTCTTCGGCGGCCTGCAAATGCGGATCACCCGTACCGCCCCACCAAACGTCCCCTTTCGGATTCGAGCCTTCGGCGCGTATTTGTGCAAAGGTTTCCCCTGACGACTTCCGGGTCATGTTGACGTCGATGCCCGTCGCATCTTCAAAGCTGCGCGCCATCAGTTGGCACCAGTCTTCTTGCGCCGAACAATAAAATGTCAGTTTGTCGGCCTGTGCCGCCGACAGTGACGCAGCCAGGGCGATCACCGATCCAACCGTGGTGGATATCAATTTCCTCATTTTCTTCCTCCCTTTGAGCTTGATGCGTCCGGGTTTCCCGGTTCTTTCATGCCCTTCCTCATGCAGCCTGTCGAAGTTTCTTTATGACAATTTTGACTTCTGGATTGTCTGTCAGATTGTTCAGCAAATCTGACAGGTCGCTTTCTTGAACCAACTTTGCGGCCTTTGCCGGTGAAAACCAGTGACGCGTACGTTCACCTTTTTCCTTCCAGCGTCGCTTCAGCTTTTCGACGACCATCGGATAAAGGGTGACGCGGCAGCGAACGCTGCTTTGCCCCTCGTATCGTTTATCATAGAAAAAATGACCGATTGGCCGTTTCGATATGGTGCCGACGGCGCCTGCTTCTTCTTGCGCTTCGATTTCAGCGGCTTGCCATGGTTTTTTGCCGTCCATCAGCCATCCTTTCGGGATAACCCACCGGCCGGTATCCCGCGAAGTGACCATAAGAACGCGCAACTTGCCAGCCTTGTCCCAGCGCATCGGAAGCGCCGCAATCTGATCTGCCGTTTCGCTGTCGCTCATGCCGCCTCTCAATGCCACACGATCAAGAACCAAAAGGAAGCAGTCTCATTGGCAAGTTGGCCGGTCAACGCTTTGCCTTGGCTCGTATTTTGAATTTGATCAGCCTGTGCATCTTTGCTTTGCGCTTCGAAATACTTGTGTTCGCTCGAATTCTCACAACCTTCCGAGGGTTATGCAACAAAAAATATTGCATTATGACCGAAAGCCCACAAAAGTGGATTTCGAAACCTAGTCGGGTCGTCGGATGTCCAAAACTAAAACGCGCGGCAAAATGTCTGAAAAGAACCACAGCCGGGTAAAGAAATCCGACCGGCGCCAGCAGATATTGCTGGAACTGAAGCTGCGCCCGCACGTTCGCATCAACGAACTGGCGCAGCGGTTCAACGTCTCCACCGAGACGGTACGCAGAGACTTCGATGCTCTGTCGAATGATGGCTTGATAGCGCGGGCACACGGGGGGGCATCGGCCGCCGCGCAAGGGCACTATCCGGGTCTGGATGAGCGAACAAACGCTCAGGTTGAGGAGCGTGAACGAATTGGCGCCACAGCGGCAGAAGTGATCCAGAGCGGTGAAACGGTCATGATCGATTCCGGCTCGACCACAATCGAAATGGCACGCGCACTGGCTTATATTGGCACACCTTGCACCGTAATCACCAATTCCATTCCCGTAGCCATGACCCTTGGCCATGGGGCTGCACAAGTGCTGTTATGCCCGGGGGAATACTTGGCAACCGAGTCTGCAACGATCGGAACCGAAACGCTGGAGTTTCTGTCCCGTTTCAACGTCGACAGGTGCATGATCGGTTCCTCTGGGTTTTCGACCGATGGACCTTCAGAAACAGTGCGCGGCTTTGCGGCAATAAAGAGGGCAATGCTGTCGCGAGCCGAGAAACGGCACCTTCTTGTCGATTCCGGGAAATTCGGCCGGAAAGGCCTGTCTCAAGTAGGGGACCTTGACGACCTGGATTCAATAATCACCGACAAAAACCCAATAGGAGAATTGCGTAACGCCATTGAAAGCGCCCGGGTCGACGTTATCGTCGCCGGGTAGATATGAAATGACTGATTAACAGCGGATAAAAAGCACCGCACTTGACTGGGAGGAAAACATGAAGATCGATATCAAACTATTGCTTGGGGCATCTGCAATCGCGCTCATGTCGATAAGTGGAACGGCGTCGGCGCAGGATTGTCCACGCGGTGACTTGGACGAGCGTTTTTGTGATGCCGACGGGGATTTGATCGCGGATATCCCCACAGATCCTTCCGAGCAGATAGATCCCGACACTTTGATTTTTGCCTATACGCCGGTTGAAGACCCCGCCGTATATAAAACCGCGTGGTCAGATTTTCTTGACCATTTGAAAGCAGAAACTGGCAAGGACGTCGTCTTTTTCCCTGTTCAAAACAACGCGGCCCAGATCGAGGCGATGCGTTCGGGGCGTTTGCACATTGCAGGCTTCAACACCGGTTCCAACCCACTGGCGGTAAACTGCGCCGGGTTCCGCCCCTTCACGATCATGGCTTCGAAGGACGGAAATTTTGGTTACGAGATGGAGATCATCACCTATCCAGGTTCGGGCATCGAAAAGGTCGAAGACATCAAGGGGAAACAACTGGCTTTCACATCGCCTACATCCAACTCGGGATTCAAAGCGCCCTCGGCGATCCTGAAAAGCGATTTTGATCTTCTGCCCGAACGCGATTTCGAACCTGTCTACTCGGGCAAGCACGACAACTCGATCCTGGGTGTCGCCAACAAGGATTACCTGGCGGCATCCATCGCGAATTCGGTAAAATCCCGGATGATCTCGCGCGATGTGATCAAGGAAGATGATGTCGTTACGATCTACAAGTCGCAGACCTTCCCGACCACAGGGTTTGGCACCGTTTACAACCTGACGCCCGAGTTGCAGGAAAAAATCCGCAATGCGTTTTTTAGTTTCGAATGGGAAGGCACGACACTGGAGGCGGAGTTCTCAAAATCGAACGAAGGCCAATTCCTTGAGATGACCTATCAGGAATTCTGGGACGTCATTCGTAAAATTGACGCGGCAAATGGCGTCTCTTACGCCTGCCAGTAATTTTTGGCTCATCCGGCGGGCCTGAAAGGGCCTGCTGTTCACCCTAATCTGGGGCATTTCATGCTGCGTCTTCAAAAGCTGACGAAAACATACAAGACCGGAGATCAGGCGCTGAAGGCCATCGATCTTGAGGTTCCAAAAGGACAGGTTCTGGCGTTGATCGGGCCCTCGGGCGCGGGCAAATCGACCATGATCCGTTGCATCAACCGCTTGGTTGAACCTTCAAGCGGCGGTGTCCTTCTGGATGAGGTTGACCTGACCAAGCTCGGATCGGGCGCGCTTCGGAAAGCACGCCGCGAAATGGGTATGATCTTTCAGGAATATGCGTTGGTCGAACGCCTCACGGTGATGGAAAACGTATTGTCCGGCAGGCTGGGATACGTGGGATTCTGGCGCAGTTTCCTGCGGCGGTATCCGCAGTCGGATGTGGACGAAGCCTTCCGCTTGCTCGATCGGGTCGGGTTGTTACACATGGCTGACAAGCGGGCAGATGAGCTATCTGGTGGTCAACGCCAAAGGGTGGGCATTTGTCGAGCATTGATTCAAAACCCGAAACTGTTGCTGGTTGATGAGCCAACCGCGTCGCTGGACCCAAAGACCAGCCGTCAAATCATGCGGCTGATCACCGAGTTATGTCAGGAACGCGGATTGGCGGCCATCATCAATATCCATGATGTGGCGCTCGCTCAGATGTTTGTTCCCCGTGTTGTGGGACTCCGATTTGGCGAAATTGTGTATGATGGGCTTCCCACCGGCCTTACCCCTGAGAAGCTGACCGAGATCTATGGGGAAGAGGACTGGGAGGCAACCATCGAAAAAGTGGACGAAGATGAAGATGTCGAGGCCGCAGAATGAGCCATCGAGAATTGGACGACATGCTGGGAAAAGGCTGGCGTAAGCCTGCCTTTGTCAAGAACCCAGTGCTCCGCTGGGCATTGCTCTTTGGATTTCTCGCCTACCTGATCGCAGCCTTTATGACCATCGAAGTCGATTGGGGTCGTGTCTATGAAGGGCTGGATCGCGGTTGGGCGTTTGTGCTTGCATTCACCAGCCCAGACTTCATTTCACGGTGGTCAGATATTTGGAGCGGCCTTCTGGAAAGTATCGTGATGACCGTGGCCGCGTCGGTCGTGGGTATCCTGATATCGATCCCGATCGGGCTGGGGGCTGCCCGTAACATCGCGCCATTGCCAATCTATATGATTTGCCGAGGTATTGTTGCGATAAGCCGGGCATTGCAAGAGATCATCGTTGCCATATTGCTTGTGGCGATCTTCGGCTTTGGCCCGTTGGCCGGATTTCTGACGCTTTCCTTCGCCACCATAGGGTTTCTTTCGAAACTTCTGGCCGAAGACATCGAAGCCATGGACAAGGTTCAGGCCGAGGCGATCAAGGCCTCTGGAGCGCGTTGGCCACAATGGATCAACTATGGAGTTCAGCCGCAAGTGATGCCGCGACTTGTGGGCCTTTCCATGTATCGGATCGACATCAACTTCCGGGAAAGCGCGATCCTCGGGCTTGTGGGGGCTGGTGGAATTGGTGCGACTTTGAACACCGCATTCGACCGCTATGAATACGACACCGCGGCGGCCATTCTCATTCTGATCATCGGCATCGTGATGGCTCTGGAATACCTTTCGGGAATTATTCGAGCGAGGGTTCAATAATGCCGATACTTGAACGCGACGATGCGCAAATCTGGCGTCGCCGGACAACCGGTCAGAGCTTGGTTCGTTGGTTCGGCTGGCTGTTGGGCGTGGCGATCTTTGTTTACTGCTGGCAGCTGATCTCGGAATCGACCACTTGGTTTTTCGTCTGGGACGCGCCCCGCATCGCCAATGATATCTGGACACGGGCAACGCCCCCTAAATGGGAGTACATCACCCAACTGGGCCGCCCGATTTGGGACACGCTAAATATCGCCACATTGGGAACAATCATTGCCCTGTGCATGGCAGTGCCCGTCGCCTTTTTGGCGGCCCGTAACACAACGCCATCGGCCTTGTTCATCCGGCCGATTGCCCTGTTGGTCATTGTCTCGACTCGCTCTATCAACTCGTTGATCTGGGCGCTTCTTCTGATCGCAATTATTGGTCCCGGAGTTTTCGCCGGTGTCATAGCAATCGCCATTCGTTCAATCGGGTTTTGCGCAAAGCTTCTTTACGAAGCGATCGAGGAGATTGATCACACGCAGGTCGAAGCAATCACGGCAACCGGTGCTTCACGCTGGCAGGTCATGGCCTATGGGATCGTACCGCAAATCCTGCCCGCGTTTGCAGGCATTGCCGTTTTTCGATGGGATATCAACATCCGCGAATCCACGGTGCTCGGGCTGGTTGGAGCCGGAGGTATCGGGTTGCAATTGTCGGCTTCGCTCAACGTTCTGGCTTGGCCACAAGTCAGCCTGATCCTGATTGTCATTCTCGTCGCGGTTATGATCAGTGAATGGGTTTCGGCGAAAGTACGAGGGGCCATCATTTGACCGGTTTCTCTGTGCAAGAAGCTTTTGACGCCTACGAGGCTGTGCGACATCGCCTGCCGCAAACCAGATCTACCGAATTGAGCTATCGCCAGGCGGACACGCTGGAGGACATAGCTCATGAGTTTGACGTGTTCTTCCTCGATGCTTTCGGGGTTCTCAATATTGGTGATACGGCAATCCCGGATACGCCAGATCGGGTCAGGTCGCTGACAGCCGCCGGCAAACGTGTTCTGGTCGTGTCGAATGCCGCCGGGTTTCCCCACGCAACTCTTATGGAGAAGTACAACAGGCTTGGTTACGATTTTGCACCACAAGACGTGATCACCAGCCGGGCCACGTTGTTGTCTGAACTGAACGGCCAAAGTGATTTGCATTGGGGATTGATGGCGGCCCCCAGTGCCGGCCTTCGCGATCTGGAGGGGCTGAAACTGTCCTACCTGGAGGATGACCCGAAGCCCTACGAAACCGTCGACGGGTTCTTGTTGATCGGGTCAGCGGTTTGGAATGAAGCGCGACAAGCCATGTTGGAGGCCACTTTGCAAGAGCGTCCCCGCCCGGTATTGGTCGGCAACCCTGACATTGTCGCTCCGCGCGAGTACGGTTTTTCCAAGGAACCCGGTCTTTACGCGCACCGGCTGGCAGACCGGACAGGCGTCGCCCCTCAGTTCTTTGGAAAGCCTTTCGCCAATATCTATGATATTGCTTTCCAACGTCTCGGACACATCGACAAGTCCCGGGTTCTGATGGTTGGCGACAGCCTTCACACCGACATACTGGGCGCACGAGAAGCAGGCATAGCTTCCGCACTCATCTCGGGATACGGTTTCTTCGCAGGGCATGATGTTGAAGCAGCGATCATGAAGGCAGGGATAGCACCGAACTTTGTTTTAAACCGGCCTTGATGTCAGGGCGTTCCGCTTAGATACGTTTTCCTGTTAACTCGAACATCCGGTGAATCTGCGTTGCGAACATGCCGCCGAAGTGCATGAAGCGCCGCGTGTGAACGGCGGCCTTGGAAAACCATCCTCAACAACTGAGCGCTGAGCTCATGTCCGGCTTGGGCCGCATTCCGACCTGTGCAATGCCCGCTTTATGCGCATGGCCGTCGTCGGCTTAACGGAGCATGTCTGCCTTGAAAGGCTTCCGGTTCGTCAGATTGCAATGTTCCGTAATCGCGATTGGCATGTTTCGGGCTGGATGGAGAGGTCGGGATTATTGATGCGCCCGACTCCCCTGCCCCCACCTTTCACCGTCCCACATGTCAGTGTCGTCAGAAAGCAAAGCTTCATACGCTTTGCGCGACCTTGTTCATGGCGAGTTAGCACCACGGTCAACCATTCAGGCAACCGGCCGCAATAATGCGGTACCTTTTGATCTTGCTGATGTCTGCGCAGAATCTCAGATTTGCGCCCATCGAACCGGTGCGGGACATTCAGTCGGTCTCGCCAAAACCTTTCGGTACCGGCAGATCAGGCAGAGTTGCCGCGCGTTTTTGCAAGGCCCGCCCGATGACCACACGGCTGATTTCTGTCGTCCCGTCCACGATCCGCAGCATTTGCGCGAGGCGGGACAAGCGATCCAGGCCGTAGGGTTGCAACAGCCCTGCACCACCCAGGACCTGCGTACAGGTGTTCGCAGCCTTTACTGCGGCATCTGGCACAAACCGTTTGGCATGAGCGGCCATCAAGGGGCCTTCGGGCGTGCCAAGGGAGTCTGCCGCCTTTCGGTAGAGAAGCTTTGAGGCTTCAAGGTCGGTTGCAACCTCGCCCAGCATCCACTGGATCCCGTCCAGATCAAGGTTCCTGCCGCCAAACATCTTGCGGTTCTTGGAATAGGACAACGCCGTATCCAACGCAGATTGCATCAATCCACAGCATCCTGAGGCAATCGAAACACGGGCAATGTCGATGGCCATGAGCGCGCCTTGAAGACCCTGACCAATGGGTAGGATGATGTTGGTTTCATCGACCACGACCTTGTCCATGTACATTTCGGCCAGGGGCAGGAAGTTGTAGGACGGGGTATCGTAAAGCGGCCCAAAGCTGAGGCCCGGTGCGTCGGCGGGAATGGCGATCATCGCCATGTCCTTGTGGCCGGGTGTGTCGCTGGTCTTGACCACAGTGAAATAGATGTCCGCCTCGGTCGCGAGGCTGACCCATGCCTTCGCGCCGCTGATCGTCCATGTGCCGTCGTCATTGACCACGGCGCGTGAATACATGTTTGTTGCGTCCGATCCGGATTGTGGTTCGGTCAGTGCAAAGTTCGCCAGCTTGCGACCAGATGTCATGTCCCGCGCCCACTTTTCCTTGAAGGCATCTGTGCCATAACCGCAGCCCGCGAAGGTGCAGATGTTATGCATCGACAGGGCAAAGGCATAGGCACCATCGCCCCGTCCCAGTTGTTCATAGACCTGAATGCCTTGCGCCAGCGGCAAGCCCTGACCGCCAAACTCTTCGGGGGCGTAGAGGCCCGCCAGGCCAGCGGCTCCGGCCTTGTCCGAAGCATCGCGCGGCCACTTCTTCGCGGCGTTCCAGGCATCCACATTGGGCAGGATCACCTGCACGGCGTGGTCGCGTGCGGCTTGGAGTATGGTGTCGAGTTTGTCTGACATTGGCGGATCCTTTCACGACGGTCATTCTCAGATGGCGCCACAACCGGGAAGCCATGGATGAGCGGAATGATGAGTTTTTGAGGGCAAAACTTCCGAAAAGAAGTTTTTCTACAGCAAGATCTAGCGATCCTGCCCGCTGGGGACCATCTCGTGCAATGACAGATCATTGTCCAAAAGTGACAAATCGGGCGCCCTACATTTGCACCCTGCGGTATGAGCTTGGCATGCTTCCGGTCCAGCGCTGAAAGGCCCGGTGGAAATTGGCCGCCGACGAAAATCCGACATCATGTGCGATGGCTTCAACGCTTTTGCGCCCCGCCTGAAGATCACGGATAGCGATATCACGCCGCAGGGCATCCTTGATGGCCTGAAACGATGTACCATCCGCATGCAGCCTGCGGATCAGGGTGCGGGGGGTCATGTGCATCGCGGATGCCGTCTGGGTCAGGGTTGCCGCGTCCCATCCCGATTGGACCAGATAGGTGCGCACCCGCAGCGATTGGGTGTGCTCTCGCGAACTGGTAAAGATCCAGTCTCGGGGCGCGTTTTGCAAAAATCTGTCAAGGTCATTTGTGCTGAGCGCCTGCACTGGACCCAACGCATTCGGATCGAACGAAATCGCGGTGGCACCTTGGCCGAACCGTAGCGGTGCCGGAAAGATGACCGCGTAATCCTGATCAAAGTCCGGGCGCTCAAACACGAAATCGACAGCCTTGACCGGAACTTCGTGCCCCGCCAGCCAAGACATGAGCCCGTGGGCAAGTTTAAGTATCAGCATGTGCCCGAACCGCTGAACTTGAGCCGCGCCCCGTGGCTTCAGCGTAAGCACCAACATGTTATCGGCGTCATCCAGATCAAACTGGTAGTCATCCAGCAACAAGTTCCAGAAGGTCGAAAAGCGATAAAGTGCCGATGAAAGAGACGTGGCTTCCCGGACTGTCGTCAAAAGATGTTGCAGGGCTCTCGGCCGGATTGGGCGGCTCCAAAGCCCCATCATCTCATCACCGGTCTCAACTGCGGCAAGTTGATAGAGACACACGATTTGATCCAGCGTGACGCGACCATGAGGGTGACGCGTATCCGCGACCAAACCCGACCGGGCGAGAAGCGATGCCATCTGAACCTCGGGACATAGCCTACGCAATGCCGTCAGCCAGTCATCGATAAACTGGCTGGAAACCGTGGAAAGGATCGTTGGCGCGACATTGGTCATGACGTGCAAGGAGGTATCACCAATTCCGGTCGAGATGAAACACGGCGAATGTAGGTCGCGGATTGGCAATGTCTTCACCAATCAACGCTCCGGTTGAGCTTATTTCAGTGGGCTGTCGCCCCTGTTCGCCGCACCGGTCATCGAATATTGCTGTGCGGTGGCGGGCAGAGCTTTTGTTTGCATCGGCAAGCAATCTTGCGGATGTATTGGGCGCTCTTTTGGCTCGGGGCGTTCATTGCCCCAAATCCCGGGCTGTAGACGGCCAAAGTTTAATCAGTCGGGCTTTGATAATGAGCAGCTGAGAAGCCGTCACAGGCACCAATTCCAAAACATCGCAAAAATAAATAGCAATTTTTTTGAATACTTTTACCATGTGGTCAAATTAGGGGGCAGATGAATGTTTGACATCATCATCAGAAAGGCCAGCTTGCCGGATGGCCGCGAACCGGTGGATATTGCGATCAACGGCGACCGTGTTGCAGAAATTGCCGCTGACATCATGGGTGAGGCGCACGAAGAAATTGATGCAACGGGCCGCCTGGTTTCACCTCCGTTCGTCGACCCGCACTTCCATATGGACGCCACCCTTAGCCTCGGGTCGCCACGTATGAATGTTTCGGGCACGCTTTTGGAGGGCATCGCGCTTTGGGGAGAACTAAAGCCCCTTCTGACGCCCGAAGCGGTGATCGAGCGGGCCATGCGATATTGCGATCTGGCCGTGTCGCAGGGATTGCTGGCAATCCGTTCGCATGTGGATGTTTCGTCAACTCCGTTGGTGGGTGTCGAAGCTTTGCTGGAAGTGCGCAAGCTTGTTGCCCCCTATATTGACCTGCAATTGGTGGCATTCCCGCAAGATGGCCTCTATCGATCAGAACATGCCGAAAAGAACCTGATCCGGGCGCTCGATATGGGGGTCGATGTGGTGGGCGGCATCCCGCATTTTGAACGCACGATGTCGGAAGGCGCTCGATCGGTCACGAGGCTGGCCGAGATTGCCGCAGATCGCGACCTGATGCTGGACCTGCACTGTGATGAAAGTGACGATCCGATGTCGCGCCATGTGGAAACCCTCGCCTATGAGACCACACGCCTTGGGCTCGGGGGTCGTGTGACTGCAAGCCACGTCACGGCGATGCATTCATACGACAATTACTATGCCTCGAAGCTTGTTCCGCTGATCGCGGAAAGCGGCATGAACGTCGTACCGAACCCGCTTATCAATATCACGCTGCAAGGCCGCTCGGACACTTATCCGCGCCGCCGTGGCCTGACCCGCGTACCAGAATTGCGTGCAGCAGGTGTGAACGTTTCCTTCGGGCAGGATTGCACTATGGATCCATGGTATTCTCTTGGGTCCGCCGACATGCTGGAAGTGGCCCATATGGGCGTGCATGCGGTGCCGATGACATCCCGCGAAGCGATGGAATGGGCTTTCACATCCGTTACCCAGAACGGTGCCAAGACCATGGGTCTGCCTGACCCGACAATTCGCAAAGGCGGCCCAGCCAACATGGTTGTGCTGCAAGCGCGTGACCCGATTGAAGCTGTTCGTATGAAAGCCACACGTCTTGCCGTCATCAAAAACGGCAAGGTGCTGGCGCGTACCGAACCAAGACTGGCCGCGCTTTCCTTGCCCAGCCGCCCCTCGACCCTGGATCCCGCGGATTACGCGCCCAGGCCCAATATTTAGGAAGCCCAAGAACAAGAATAGTTGCCACCAACAGAAGAGGATACTCCGATGAAACTCACCACTACACGTCGTCAACTGATGGTCGGCGCCGCGGCCATGCTGGCCCTGCCGGCTTATATCCGCCGCGCCAATGCACAATCTGCAACCCGCGTCGCTGGCGTGCATATGTCTCCGGTCGAAAATGCATGGAACAGCCGGATCCACGTGGCGATGCAGGAAGCCGCCGAGGCTGGCCTGATCGAATATGAGTTTTCAGAGGGTGTGGCTCCGACCGACTATCCCCGTGCGATGCGCGAATACGCCGAAGGCGGCGCGCAAATCATTTGGGGCGAGTCTTACGCGGTGGAACGCGAAGCACGCGAAGTGGCGGGTGATTACCCCGATACCGCGTTTTTGATGGGGTCCTCCGGCGGACCGGAGGGCGACAATTTTGGCGTCTTCGGCACCCGCAACCACGAGGCGGCCTATCTGGCCGGAATGCTTGCCGGCCAAATGTCAGAAAGCAATGTTTTTGGTTCCGTCGGCGGTTATCCGATCCCCGAGGTGAACCTCCTGATCAATGCTTTCCGGATGGGCGTCAGTGAAGTGAACCCTGACGCCACTTTCCTTAACGGTTTCATCGGAGCATGGTTTGATCCGGCTCGCGCGCAGGAAGCCGCGATTGCCCAGATCGACGCGGGCGCGGACATCCTGTTTGGTGAACGCATTGGCACCGCTGACGCCGCTCAGGCGCGCGGCGTGAAGGCCATCGGTTCACTGATAGATTATACACCGCGCTATCCCGGCACGGTCTTTGCCAACGCGATATGGAACTATGGGCCAACCATCGAAGCCATCGTGGCGGATGTTCAGGCCGGCAATCCCACCGGGCGCAATTATACCGAATATTCCTTCATGGCTCATGGCGGCAATGAGCTGATCTATGTCGCCGACGAAGTGCCTGACGACGCCGTCCCTGCGATGGAGGCCAAACAGGCCGCGATCCAATCCGGCGAATGGGACGTTCCGATCGACGAAAGCGAGCCCTCCTGATCGCGGCGGCTTTGACGTGACCGATGCCACGGCTCTTGCTGCTGCCGTTTCTGCGGGGCAGATCACTGCCACCGATGCGATGGAAGCAAGCCTTTCCGCCTGCCACGCGCAGGCGGATCTGGGCGCCGTGGTGTTCCTGGACGAAGACATGGCCCGCGCCGGCGCGAGGGCGGCAGATGCAGCGCCATCTGATCGACGTGGGCCCTTTCACGGGGTTCCGTTCCTGGTCAAAGACCTCGGCGGTTCCGCCATAGGGTTGCCCGCTGCTGCCGGGTCTGCGGCAATCCGCGCGCAAGGGCGAAAATCCGAACGTGACAGCTGCCTGTTGCAGGATTTGCGCCAGACCGGCCTGATCCCTTTTGGTGTCTCGGCAACACCGCCATTCGGCCTTTCCCTGACATGCGAACCAGATGGCATGGCTGCGGCCCGCAATCCGTGGAATCCCGCGTTGACGCCCGGTGGCTCATCTGGCGGCGCCGCGGCTGCGGTTGCAGGCGGCATCGTCGCCATTGCTCATGCCACGGATGCGGCCGGATCTATCAGAGTCCCAGCCGCGTGCTGCGGCTTGACCGGGCTCAAGCCGTCTCGTGGTGCGGTGCCCGACGGCCCTGATTTCGCCAATCACCTGATGGGGATAGCGTCAGAACTGGTTCTGGCGCGGTCCCTACGCGATGTGGAAACCGCCTTTCAAGCCGTAGCCCAGCCCATGACCCCGGTACATCCGGCGGACCACCCCCGCATTGCATTGGCACTGCCCGAGCGTTGCGGAACTGACCAGTGCAAAACCGCCAAGGATGCGGCTGACGCTCTGCGCGATGCAGGCTGCGAGGTGCATGACATTTGTACCCCGGACGAGATGGGGGCCGAGGCTCATGCAATTGCCCGAACTATACTGGCTGTTTCGCTGGCCGAGTGGCTCATTGCACTCAGGATATCTGATGACCAGGTTCCACCGCTTGCCGCCGCCATGGCTGCCGAGGGCCGTGCCACATCCGCCACCGCGCTTTTTGCGACCTCAAGACAGCTTGCGCGCCTGACATATCGTGCTCGCAAGATTTTCAGTTCTGTGGATGCTGTCCTGATGCCGGTCCTATCGCTTGCGCCGCCTGTTATCGGCACTTTGGACCTTTCTGGCGCCTCCGCGGATGAACACATGGCGCGGTTGGAGGCCTTTGCCCCAAACGCAGCACTTGCCAATGTCGCGGGCTTGCCGGCTTTGGCATTGCCCTTTGGCATGGCAAATGGCCTGCCAATCGGTGTGCAACTGATGGGACCACCCGGCTCGGATCTTGCGTTGCTGAAACTTGGCGCTCTGATCGAGGCGCGTGCGCCCGAACTTGCCTTTCCGTCTCCAATCGCAGGCCTGCCCACATGAACAAGGTTCTGGAACTTCACGGCATAACAAAGCGTTTTGGAACGCTTACCGCCAATGATGATGTGACCCTGTCATTGGCCCAGGGTGAAATCCTTGCATTGTTGGGTGAAAATGGCGCGGGTAAGACGACGCTGATGAACATCCTGTTCGGCCATTACGCAGCCGACGAAGGCTCTGTCAGGGTGTTTGGCAAAGCGTTGCCTCCGGGTCTGCCCCGCGCAGCGATCGAGGTGGGTGTGGGCATGGTACACCAGCACTTTACGCTTGCGGGCAACCTCACGGTTCTTGAAAACGTTATGCTTGGTTCAGAACCCCTGACACGCGCACGGTCCGCACGTGGCGAGGCGCGCGCAAAGTTGTTGCAGATCGCGGATCGGTTTGGTCTGCCCGTGAACCCCGACGACAGGATCAAGTCCCTTTCCGTGGGTGAACGTCAACGCGTCGAAATTCTGAAAGCGCTGTACCGAGACGCGCGCATACTGATCCTGGATGAACCCACGGCCGTTCTGGCCCGGCCCGAAGCAATGCGCTTGTTCGAGACGCTGCGCGACATGACGAAAGAGGGTCTGTCGCTTATCTTCATCAGTCACAAACTGCATGAGGTCATGGCGGCCTCTGACCGTGTGGCCGTTCTTCGTGGCGGTAGGTTGGTCGCGGAACGCAGGACCTCTGAAACCACCCCCGGAGAGTTGGCGGAATTGATGGTTGGCCGCAAAGTGGAACGGCCCGTTCGTCAAGACCACGAGATTGGCGCGCCGGTTCTGGTCGCAAACGATGTGCGCGTGGAAAAAGACGGTGAATTGCGGCTGGATGACGTGTCATTCACTGTCCACGCTGGCGAGATCCTTGGTATCGTCGGCGTATCAGGCAATGGTCAGGCCTCGCTTGGCGGGCTGTTGTCTGGGCTGATCCACCCTGGCGCCGGGAAGTTGACACTGCTGAACAAGGATATCGGCCATCTGGGCCCGCGCGGCATGATCCAAGCTGGCGCAGGCAGGGTACCGGAAGACCGCCATGCAGAAGGTGTCGTGGGTGAATTGAGCCTGTGGGAAAATGCAGTTCTTGAACGTCTGCGCACACTAGAGTTTTCGCGCCGAGGCTTTGTCCGACAACGCGCTGCCCGAGAATACACCGCAGGGCTTATCGAACGATTTGATATCCGAGGGGCCAGTCCCGACACGCGCACACGGCTGCTGTCTGGCGGCAACATGCAAAAGCTGATCCTGGGGCGAGTCCTGACCAACGGACCGCGTTTCGTGCTCGCCAACCAGCCGACGCGGGGCCTTGATGAAGGGGCAATTGCCGCAGTTCATGCCGAGCTTCTGGCCGCACGGGCCGAGGGTGCTGCGATCCTGCTAATTTCGGAGGAACTGGAAGAAGCCGTAGCTCTTTCAGACCGGATACAGGCCATCGTAAAGGGTCGATTGTCGAAACCGATATCCGCTGATGAGGCTGACCCGCAACGCCTTGGCCTGATGATGGCAGGTGTCTGGAAGGAAGATGATGATGCGGCTTGAACGACGCACATATGTACCGCTGTACCTTGTGGTCATTGCGCCGCTGGCCGCGATCTTTACCGCGTTGTTATTGGCTGCGGGTCTAATCGCAGCGGCAGGTGTGAACCCGCTGACTGCCTATGGTGAAATGCTGACCGGCGCGCTTGGTTCGCGCCTTTCGATCACCGAGATGCTGACCCGCGCCACGCCGCTGATATTTACCGGGCTTGCCGCGGCCGTCGCCTTTCGGGCGCGTCTTTGGAACATCGGCGGCGAGGGGCAGTTCTTCGTCGGCGCGCTGATTACCGCGTGGATCGGGCATTCTCTCGGGGTTTCCGGATGGATCGGGATTCCGATTTTGATGCTGGCGGGCATGGCGGCGGGTGCGGCCCTGTTGGCGGGCCCCGCTTATTTGCGCCTGCGTTTCGGGGTGGATGAGGTGGTGACGACCCTACTGCTCAACTTTATTGTGATCCTTTTCGTCGGCCTCATGATCGAGGGTCCGATGCGCGATCCGATGGCCTTTGGCTGGCCTTCCTCAGTGCCCGTGAGCGGAGAGTACCGCCTGCCGGATCTTATTCCCCGCACGCGCCTTCATATCGGGTTGCTTTTTGCCATCGCGGCAGCAGGTGTTGTTTGGCTGATCCTGGCCCGCACGGTTTTTGGTGCTGAAACACGCGCCGCAGGCTTGAACGCCAGTGCCGCCGCCTTTGCCGGAATTTCCCTTCCAAAAACGATCATGGGTGTGGCCCTGCTGTCAGGCGCTTTGGCAGGGCTGGCAGGTTCCGTCGAAGTCATGGGTGTTACAGCCGGGGTCACGACAACCATGAGCCCCGGATTCGGCTATGCCGGCATCGTCGTCGCAATGCTGGCCGCTTTGCATCCGGCGGGTGTGGTCGCCGCCGCGGTTTTCGTCGCCACCGTTTTTGTCGGGGCCGATGCCATGAGCCGCGCAACCGGCGTTCCCAGCTTCATTGCCGACGTGATCGTGGCGCTCTGCCTGCTCACCATGATCGTGGCCCTTCTTTTCACAACTTACCGGGTGCGCCGATGAGTGATGCAATTGACCTGCTGCTGAATACCAGCCTCTGGGCGTCCGTGCTGCGCATTGCAACGCCGCTTATTTTCGGAGTCCTCGGCGCGTTGCTCTGTGAACGTTCGGGTGTTCTCAATCTGGGGATCGAGGGGATCATGACCATGGGCGCGATGAGCGGTTGGCTTGCCGTCTACATGGGCGCGCCTTTGCTGGTTGGCCTGATGATAGCGGCACTTTGCGGCGCAATGTTAGGATTGCTGCACGCCATGCTAACGGTCCCGCTTGGATTGTCGCAACATGTCTCGGGGCTTGGCATCACGCTGTTTGCATCCGCGCTGGCCTACTACCTTTACCGGTTGCTTGTCGAAGTGGGCGATCTGCCCCCGACGATAGAACCTTTCCAGCCACTCGATGTTCCGGGCGTTTCCGATATCCCCATTTTGGGTCCGATCCTGTTTTCCCAGGCTCTGCCGACCTACCTCGCTCTGTTTGCGGTGGCTGTGATGGCCTACGTCCTTGCCCGGACACCGCTGGGGCTGGCCATTCGCATGACCGGTGAAAACCCGCACGCGGTTGAGGCGCAGGGGTTGAACCCCATTCGCATTCGCATTGGTGCAGTGGTTGTCGGATCAGCGTTGATGGCAGTGGGTGGCGCGTTCCTGACGACAACGGCGTTCAACAGTTTTTTCCCGGGCATGGTTCAAGGACGCGGCTGGATCTGCATCGCACTGGTTGTGTTCGCAAGTTGGCGGCCTGGCAAGGCGTTGATCGGTGCCGTGCTGTTTGCTTTTTTTGATGCATACCAGTTGCGGCTGCAAACGGCGATTGAAGGCGTGCCATATCAACTCTTCCTGATGGCGCCCTATGTGCTTTCCATCGTCGCGCTCGTTCTCGTCGCCCGCAGGGCCGAAGTGCCTGCCGCACTGATGGCACCCTATCGGCGCGGTGAACGTTAGGATCAGGGTTCACAACCAGTGGATGACTGGTCGTTGCAAGCGCGAAAGGGTCAGGACATACATGAGACGTCGCTTATGGCGGGTTGCGACATTGGTGCCCGTGCCTTTCGTGTTGGGCGGAATATTGCGTCAACACCTTGGGCAAGAAGCCATTGATCGCAATGCAGTACGCCAATAACCGCTGGCAATGACGATTAGAAAAGGCGGCTTCTGACGATGAGAAGCCGCCTTTTGTCTTTCGTTCTGACGTAGTTGCCTAGTTGCCTGCCGACTGCAATCTCCGACGGTCAGCGGCGGTTGCATTTCTCTCAACGACAGTCCGGTTGTATGGGTCTTTCAACTCATAACGGCCAAACTCGATCTCTTCTTTCCAGCCATTGGCGTAGTTCACTTCGATATTGTTGCCCTGACGTTCAACTTTCGTCGGGCGGATTCCCGTAGTACCTCCTTGGCCGGACGAGCGCACGTTGTCGATGGAGATACCATCTGCCAATGACCGGAGCCTTGAGACATCGGCGCCTGTCGCCAGCCGTTCTTCCACAGTGCGGTTCTGAGCATTCTTCCTTTCATACCGACCGTTTTCGATTTCTTCCTTGGTTCCATCGGCATAGCGCACTTCGATGCCGTTGGCGTTCGTCTCAACCTTCGTTATGCCGGCAGAGCGCGATGACCCGCCGCCTGACCGGGATTGATCCTTTTTGCCACTGCCTCGATTTGAACGCTTCGAGTCGTCATCGTCATCGTCGTCGCGACCACCTTTGCCGGATCCGGAATTGTCGTCCCGATCATCGTCGCGGTCATCGTCCCTGTCGTCGTCGCGATCACCACCGCGACCACTGTTGCCCGACCCCGAGTTGTCGTCCCGTTCGCCGCCACGATCATCCCCTCGGTCGTCATCGCCTCCATCCCCGTCTTTTCCGCTGCCACTTTTGGCAAAGGCATAGGCTGGTTCAAGGTGCAGGCGACCTTCCGCGTCAAACTTCGGCACGTAAGGCGTCGCGGCAATCAACGAAGCCAGCGCTGCTGTGCTGAGAAGCTGGCCCAGTTTTCCTTGAAGTTTCATTTTTTCGCCTCCGGTTCTGTTCGACCCAACTCATGGTGTCGGTGACAGGTTATCCGGGGCTTTGCGTCCCGACATCGGGCTTAGGTCTGATGAATTGCGGGCCGAACGTCCCCGCCAAAACCACGACTTCGGTCGTAGTCGATTGCACCAAGTGGTTTAAGAAACCTGGTTCGGTTGTTCTCCGTTACCCTCCAGCTCGTCATCGGGTTCGAGATGAATGACAAAAACAGAACCCGGATAAAGACGTTCCAGTGCGTGTTCGATTTCATTGCAGATGTCATGGGCTGCGCTGACCGGCATTGCGCCGTCCACAACAAGGTGAAACTCGACGAAGATGACATTCGCGGATCTGCGCCCCTTGAGGTCGTGGTATTCCAGCGCAGCGCCCAGATTGTTTTCAATGGTGCTGGAAACAACCTGCAAGTCATGTTCAGAAAGGCTCACATCCATCAGGCCGTCAACGGACGCACGAATGACTTTCCAACCTTCCCACAGGATGTTCAGCGCGACCAGAATTGCAAGGATCGGGTCAAGGACAAGCCAGCCGGTGACAAGTGCAAGTGTGAGCCCCGCGATGACACCAACTGACGTCATGACATCTGTAAAAATGTGCCGCGAGCTTGCCTCCAATGCAGGTGAACCCTCGCGCCTGCCGACTTTAAGCAACAGGTAGGCCCATGCGCCATTCACGCCCGTTGCAATGACATTGACGGCGATTCCAAGAAAAGGCGCATCCTCAAGATGTGGATTGGGAAGGGCCAGCACGGCCTCTCTGATGATCAAGAACGCCGCCAACACAATCAATGCGCCCTCGACGACAGCGGAAAGATACTCGGCTTTCTTGTGGCCAAAGGGGTGGTTTTCATCAGGGGGCTTGTTTGCGACCCGAACCGCAAAATAAGCCAGCAGGGCCGCTGCGACATTGACGGTGGATTCCATCGCGTCCGACAACAACGCCACCGAACCTGTCAGCCACCAGGCCAGCAGCTTCAGGGCCAGTACCGCCAGGGATATCGGAATGGACCAAAGCGCGATTTTTTGTGTCATTTGGCCACGACCCTCAATCAATCCTGAACAGAAACGCGGGCGTGTGCTGCGTTCCGGTGCCCAGAACGTAAAACAGGAGTTTGGCGAAAAGGGAATAGGCCTTGCGGCTTCGTGCTGACGGCTGGCAAAGACATCTGGCATCGGCCGCATGGCGCCAAAGAGGGTTACTCTGACGGCGAGTCTGTCGGTGACGCGGGCACGGCCTTGAGATAGGCCGCAATCGCCAGACGGTCGTCATCCGTAAGGCGGGATGTGTTTTCGATGACTTCGACCATCTCACCACCCGCGCTATCATAATCCGGCGTGAAGCCGGATTTCAGATACTCGGCAATATCAGCCTCGGACCAATCCAGTTGGGCAGAAGTCAGCCCGGGGATGCGTCCCTTTCCGCTGGGGTTTGGTGCACCTGTCAGCCAGAGATCGCGTTTCAGGCCCCCTAGCCCGTTACGCGGCGTGTGACATTCTGCGCAATGTCCCAACGCCTCTACCAGGTATCGGCCTTGAATTTGCTGGTCAGTCAGATCGCCTTCCACAACCCAGCCCGGTTTCAGATACAACAGCTTCCACCCGCCCAGCCCGCGTCGAATATTGAAAGGAAAGCCAACCTCGTGCGCTGCGCCTTGGCTTGGAACCGCCGGCAGAGTGCCGAGGAAGGCATGCAGTGAAACAACGTCCTCGGCTGACATGTTGGCGTAGGACGTATAGGGAAATGCGGGGAAATAGTGCTGTCCTTCGGGCCCGGTCCCGTGGAGCAGGGCATTGGCCAGATCCGATGCGGACCACGATCCGATGCCGGCAACCGGATCACTGGATATGTTCGGGGCTATGAACGTGCCGAAATCCGACGCAAACCGACGACCGCCAGCGAGTACCAGCTTTTCCTCACCCGTTGCGTTCGGAGCAGAATGACAGGACGCGCATCCAGCCGCGTAAAACACTGCCTCACCTCGACTGAGATCAGGGACAATCCCGTTCAGTTGTGTCTGGTCAACTGTTTTCGGACGGGTCAGCACCAAACCGACCAGCCCGACCAGTACAGCGATACCTGCGGCGAAAATGAACAAACGCCGCATGGCCAGCGCTCCTTTAGTCTTTCGGTGCCCTGTAAGCCTTATGACATGCCGAGCATGATCCGCCCAGATCACCCATCGCCGCCTTAAGGGCATCAACATCCTGGCCTGCTGCCGCCTGCATCGCAACGGCGGCTTCCGCCATGGCCTGACCTTTTGCGCTTACATCCGGAAAGTTCTCCCAGATGGCTGGCAAGGCCCGGGTGGACGGGTCGGACGCATTGTCGGATCCGGCAGGCCACATCGCAGATTGATCGATCTGCGTCAGAACAACCAGGTTATTTGCGGCCCGTGTTGCTGCCTCGGCATCATATTCAATCTCTCCCTTGGCCATGCCGCCCAACGTGCCAAGATTGAAGGCATAGAGCTGCATGATTGAGGTCCGAGCCTTCACCGCAGGATTTTCGCTTTCATGGGCGATGGCTGATCCAATAACGGCTACCGACAACAAACCTGCCGCAACGGCCGGGATTTTCTTGATCATTGTGCGTCTCCCTGTTCAATGCGTCGAATACTAGCCTGAACATTTTTTCTTGTAATTGTTTGTTATTTGTTGTTCCTTGTTAATTTATGCACAACCAAAACTGGGATGATCTTCGATACGCGCTGGCCGTAAGGAAACACGGATCACTGAATGCGGCTGCCGGGGCGCTTGGTGTCACTCATGCAACGGTGCTGCGCAGAGTCGCCGCGCTTGAAGACCGTTTTGGATGCGTGATCTTTCAAAAACACCCGTCAGGGTACACTGCCCTACCCGAGGCCAGAGCTATTCTTTCGGCGATGGAAAGCGTTGAAGAGGCCGTACTTTCCGTAGAGCGGGCAATTGTGGGGGCAAACCGGTCCCCTGCGGGTCAGGTCCGCATTGCGTCTACGGACAGCCTTTGTCAGTTTGTATTGCCCCAAATTCTGACTGAGATATCGCGGCTTTATCCCGATTTGGAGCTGACTTTGTTAAGCGGCAACAGCCATCATGATCTGTCAAGGTTGACCGCGGACATCGCAGTGCGACCCTCGATCAAACTTGAAGAAGGGCTTGTCAGCGAACGTGCGGGAACATTGTCATTCGGCGTTTTTGACGACGGTTCCCCAAACCGAAAATGGATGAGGCTTGATGGAGCGTTGAGCCGCTCGCTTCCCGCCAAATGGCTGGCCGAACATGTCAGCGCCGATGAAATGACCAACGGGGCAGACAGCTTTTTGGTGCTTCAACAGATGGCAGCATCCGGGGTGGGCAAAACGATCCTGCCCTCGTTTATTGGGAACGCGGATCCTAGGCTTCATCGGTCGTCAGAAATTGATCCCAGAATAGATGTCCCGCTGTGGGTGGCGGCTCTGGACGAGATAGCGCGCACTCCGAGATTTGCCATCGTGCAAAGAGCTTTGGTTGAACGCCTTTCCATTGTTCTGCCGGGGTGACAAATCAAAAATCTCGCCCGTAGGTATGGCTCCTCCAAGGACGGCTTTGGGCCGATGCGCTGATCGTCTGGACGGAGTTTTGAGCGAGCTCCGTGTACTTCCTGCAAGGCCACGCGTGCTTTCTGTCTGCCGCCTGCGCGATTGCGCGACCGAGGGTTCTGACATGATCCGAGTTCCGAATCCGAACGCTGGTGAGTTCAGACCAAGGTCGGTGGCGCGGTCAGGGAATGTCGTTCATAGTTGATCACGAAATGAGACCCGAGATTTCTGATCTGTCAGTTCGCAATTGGTCATTGTCGCGCGTTTTTCTTGCGGCTTGCATTGTCGTGATGGGAACGGCCACCGCGATAGTTGGCGCATGGGTGTCAAATCGGATCGAGAATGCAGTTGTCCAAAATTCTGCCAATTCCGCAGCGCTGTATATGGAGAGCATCGTATCCCCTCTCAGCCAGGAACTTGCATACGGGGATCGTCTTTCCGATCAAGCAAGGCGGGCGCTGGACGAAATATTCATGACCCAGCCGATGCGGGACCGCATTGTGTCTTTCAAGTTTTGGAAACAAGGCGGCGTGATCGCGCACGCGTCGGATCCAACCATCATTGGACGCCGTTTCGACCCGACTGATGATCTGAGCCGAGCCTGGAGCGGAGCGATTTCGGGTTCTTTCGAAGATCTCGACCATGCCGAAAGCGCCGCAGAAGCAGCACTTGGGATCCCGCTACTTGAAGTGTACAGCCCGATCCGCGAACTCTGGTCAGGCGAAATTATTGCAGTTGCAGAGTTTTACGAGAAAGCCGAACAGCTGGAAGTTGATATGGCCAAAGCCCGCCGGACAAGCTGGCTGGTCGTCGGGTCAGCATTTGCAGCAAGCACAATCGTGCTGTTTTCCATCGTGGCAATCGGTGACAACACCATTCGACGTCAGGGGCGCCTGTTGGAGCGGCGTCTGAAAGAGAGTGAGCAGATGGCAGAGCAGAACGCCAGGCTGCGGTCGCGCGTGGTCGAAGCGTCGGAACGATATGCCACGCAAACAGACCGGTTTCTGAAGAAGCTTGGTTCCGAGCTTCACGACGGTCCCGCTCAATATCTGTCCCTCGCGGCCCTCAGGTTGGAGGCGGCGTTCTCGGACAGGCATGAAAAGCCTGCTGAGGCCGAGGAGATTCAACAGTCTTTGCAGAAGTCCCTGGCCGAAATTCGCGCGTTGTCGCGGGGGTTGTCCGCTCCGGACATCGACAATCTGGCGCTGATTGATGTGGTGAAAAGAGCGATAGAAGATCACTCGGAACACAGCCCGTTACGGCCGGATGTTTCACTTCAGGGAAGCCAGACGATCGAGTTGTCCGTGTCCGACAAGCTGTGTGTTTTCCGGTTCCTTCAGGAAACGCTTTCCAACGCCGCCAGGTATGCTCCGAATTCTCGATGCACGGTCATTTGCGAGGCGCATAACGATCGGGTCGTCATTCATGTCAACGATGACGGGCCCGGATTTGACCCCTCGGACGGAAAAGTACTGCGTGACGATGGAGGCCAGGGGCTCTTGGGTTTGCGAGATCGGGTTGAGAGTATCGGCGGCAGGTTCGAAGTCAGGTCAAGCCCTGGCAAAGGTACCTCTGTCACAATGATACTATTTCCCAGAAAGATGAGTACGTCATGACAACATCTGTCGTAATAGCGGATGATCACCCGATTTTCAGGGACGGTTTGCACCGGACATTGGACGAAGCCGATGGGTTCGAAGTTCTCGCTGCCGGCTCGAGCGCGGATGAGGCAATTTCACTTGTCAGCATTCATCAACCTGACATCGCCATCCTCGATCTTTCGATGCCCGGGGGCGGCATAAATGCGACGCGAAAAATCGCGGCCATGGCAAACCCGCCATTTATCGCGATATTGACGGTCTCGGAAAACAACAGTGACGTTGCGGATGCTTTGGAAGCAGGGGCAATCGGCTACATCGTCAAAGGTGTGACGGCTAGCGAACTGACGGCCTCACTGCGCAGCATCGCCGCAGGTGAAGGATTCGTGTCACCCGGGTTGGCCTCGCGCTTGCTGCTTCAGATCAACAGAGAGGCAGAAGCTTCCAAAGACAGTGATGTTCTGGATGATCTCACACATCGCGAGGAAGAAATACTTCGACGTGTGGCGAAGGGGATGAGCAATCGGGAGATCGCAGATCAACTGGATCTTCAGGAAAAAACCGTAAAGCACTACATGACGGCAATCCTCTCCAAGCTCCACGCCCGAAACCGGGTCGAGGCCGCGCTGATCGCGCACGATGCTTGGGGCAAGACCGACTAAACCATGGGTCAAACGTGATTGCATGCTCAATGCTGGCCCTATCGCTTCGAAAAGCGTATGCACCCGGGATCTGAGATTTCAGTTTCGTGCCGGCAAATCTAGTTGGTGGCAAGCTTTGTTGCACATGCTCGCCCTTGCGCTGTACCACCTCAAAGCGCATGCCCAAAGCGATCTGTCGGTCAGGGCCCTGGCGACCCTGGCCGCGACCGGATGGCGTGGTTCGGCGGATCTTTTGGCCTAACTCTCAGGCCTGTGCCGGAATCCATGCAAATAGGGGTCGGATTTGAGACGCTTGGCCGCAAAATCGACAAAGGCGCGCACTTTTGCAGACACGGTGCGGCCCTCTTGATGCACAAGATGGATGGGGACCTCGGGCGGTTCATACGAATTCAGAACGGTCCTGAGCCGCCCGTCCGCAACGTAGGGTGCAACCTGATAGGATAAAAGCCGCCCGATGCCATGCCCTTGCAGCGCCAGCTCGATCACCGCGTCATTGGTGTTCATGCTGATGCGCGGGTTCACGCGCTTTGTCACGACCGTTTCGCTTTTTTGAAAATGCCATTGGGCCGAGGCGTGCAGGGCGGTTGAGTTTATGATCGCGTGATTGGCCAGGTCGTCGGGTGTGTCTGGTTCGCCGCGCGCATCAAGATATGCCGGAGCGGCAAACACGACCTGCCTCACCGCGCCACATCTCACCGCCATCAGGCTTGAATCTGCAAGATTTCCAATCCTGATGCCGACGTCGAGGCCCTCATCCACCAGATTGACCACGCGGTCCACATAGAGAGTGCGCGCAGAGAGCTTTGGATACAGTTCCAGAAATTCACCCAGAATCGGAGTGACGAACATGCGGCCGAACAACACCGATGCGGTCACGCTGAGTTCCCCGGTCGGTTCGGCATAGGATCCGACGGCGGCACGCTCTGCCTCCTCGAGATCCATCAGAATGCGTCTGGCATCTTCAAAGAACCTTCGCCCGCTGTCCGTCAGCATGACTGATCGCGTGGTGCGCACAAAAAGACGAAGCCCCAGGCTGTCCTCCAGCATGGAGACCAGTCGGGTTACCGTTGGTGGCGACATATTGAGGTGGCGCGCTGCGGCCGCGAAGCCTTTCAGCTCGGCCACCTTCACAAAAACGCTCAGAGCCTGAAATCTATCCAAACAACTATTCCATATTTTGGAATAATATATTGCCAATTAGGGATATTCTGCAACACCAAGGCTTGGACTAGCTTCACCTCAACCCCAGGGCTCTGCCCGGCTGAGATGGAGAATTCGATGTCACGTCCTTTTGCAGAAATCACTTTTACGCCTTCCGTACGTGCAACACAGGCCAAGAACAAATCGGCTGAAGGTTATGCAAAGTTTCTGGCCGGCGCTGTTCAGGAAGACCTCATCAGCCCGGTCGAGGCGAGCTTCATCGCACAAAGGGACGGCTTCTATCAGGCGACCGTCTCTGAAACCGGCTGGCCTTATGTTCAATTCCGCGGCGGACCGGCAGGCTTTCTGAAAGTGCTGGATGAACGGACGCTGGCCTACGCAGATTTTCGCGGCAACCGGCAATATCTGAGCGCAGGTAACCTGCTGAACAACGACCGCATTTCTTTAATCTTGATGGACTATCCCAACCGGAGACGCCTCAAGATCTGGGGCCGGGCGAAACTTGTTGATGGCGCGGATGATCCGGCCCTGACGCAACGTTTGAGTGACCCGAATTACAGGGGCCACCCGGAGCGGGCCATTGTGATCAAGCTTGAAGCGATGGACTGGAACTGCCCGCAGCACATCCCCCAACGCCTGACCCTGGAAGAGTTTGAAGAGCATATGGCACCGCTTCGCGATGAACTGGCGGAACTGAAAGCTCAAAACACAGAGCACAAAGAAAAGCCCGGCCAGAAACGCTGACCGATGCTGAACCCCGCGCGTTCAGACGCGCCCCCAAAACCCCAAGAAAGGAAATACCCATGTCGCGCAATGTGAAATCCATCCTGAGCGCAAGTCTTCTCGCGCTTACCATCGCGGTGCCATTAACTCCGGCCCCTGCAATCGCAAGTGAGACCGGCATTGAAGCCACCCAAGCGGTAAATTTCCGCGCAGAAAAAATCGGCGAGGTCAATATCGCCTATCGTGAGGCCGGAGACCCGAGCAGGCCAACCGTTCTTTTGCTTCATGGGTTTCCGACCTCGTCACATATGTTCCGCAACCTTATCCCCGAACTGGCCAAGAACTATCACGTGATCGCGCCCGATTTCCCCGGATTTGGGGCCTCGGACATGCCGCAAGCCGAAGACTTCGAGTATTCCTTTGCGAATATCGCCGAAATCATGACGTCTCTGCTGGATCGGAAGGGTGTCGATCAATACGCGGTCTATCTGATGGACTATGGTGCCCCGGTTGGATTCCGGATGTTTGCCGAACAACCCGAACGGGTCACTGGCTTCGTCATTCAGAACGGCAATGCGTATGAGGAAGGGCTGCGCGAATTCTGGGACCCGATCAAAGCCTATTGGGCCGACCCCTCGAAAGAGAATGGCGACCAGCTTCGAGGGTTTCTTACTCTGGATGCGACCAAGTGGCAGTTCACCCACGGTGTACAGAGGCTGGAACTGATCAGCCCGGATAACTATTGGCACGTCCAATACCTGCTTGATCGCGAAGGTAATCAGGAGGTGCAACTTGAACTTTTCCTGGACTACGGCACCAACGTTGCCGAGTACCCGAAATGGCAGGCGTTGTTTCGTGAGCATCAACCACCTGCGCTGCTGATGTGGGGTAAGAATGATCACATCTTTCCGGCCGAAGGCGCCCTGCCCTATCAACGCGACCTGAAGGATCTTGAGTTTCATCTGCTTGATACCGGACACTTCGCGCTGGAAGAATATGGGCCTGAAATTGCGGAACAGATGACTGCATTCCTGAACCGCATCACCGCCGCCGGCAACTGATGCGCAACTGGCCGCGCCTCGATCAGGGGCGCGGCCTCATGTTTGGAGACGATCAATGAATACGCAAACAAACACTGCCAGGGATGTCACGGTTGAAATCGTGCACGGGTTTGTCGACGGTGGCACCGGAGGAAATCCCGCAGGCGTCGTTCTGGACGCTGATGATCTGAGCGCGCAAGATATGCAAACCGTGGCGGCAAGAGTTGGATTGTCCGAGACGGCGTTTGTCTCGCGGTCCAAGACGGAAGGCTTCAAGCTGGATTTCTTCACACCGAACCGGCGCATCGCTCATTGCGGTCATGCAACAATCGCCGCCTTCTCTCACCTTGATGCGTTGGGTCGGATCCCCAAGCCCGATACGTCGAAGGAAACAGTTGATGGCCCCAGGCGCATACTCATGAAAGACGGCGCCGCCTATATGGAACAATTGGCCCCACGCTACTCGGGTGCTCAGGAATGGATCGAAAAGGGCGTGAAACTCGACGATGTGCTGAGCTCTCTCGGGGTCGACAAAACTGACCTAGATCAGAGGTTTGCTCCGGTTCTGGTCAACACCGGCAACAGCTTCATCGTCGTTGGTCTTTCGGATGCGGCGGGCTTTGCCAAAATCAGACCAGATTTGGCCAAAATCAAGCAAATCAGCGAGAAACTGGATCTGATTGGCTATTACGTATTCACGAATGACCCTTCAATCACCAGCCGGGACGCCACAACCCGTATGTTCGCACCCAGATACGCGATAGATGAAGAAGCCGCCACTGGGATGGCGGCCGGGCCACTTGCATGCGTGTTGCACGATTTCGGCGGCACGTCTCAGCGATCATTTGAAATCGAGCAGGGGGTGTTTATGAACCCGGCAAGCCCGAGCCTGATAAAGGTCGATCTGGATATCGTGAATGGCGCAATCACGGGCCTCATGGCGGGTGGTTACGGAAAAGCCATGACCTCGGCCCGGATTGCTTTGTGACGCGAAAAGGCCAGGTGTGTCCGCAGCATCAGCTTCGGATGCGCCCAGGTCCTTGAGCGCGAATACATTTCGTCCAAGGGTCCTGCGACGGGACCTTAATCAGCGCAGTGCGCGGCCTCGTCGCCCGCAGCCCAAATCGAATTCGGCATTGCGGACAATGTAGAAGCTTGCGATTCTCAATCCATGTTGTCCGGATCCATGTGGCGATCCGGCATGGGGCTGGCTTGAGGCTCCTTTTCGACGAGAGAGTACAACTCGATGGATTCGGCAAGCCCTCGAACTTCGTGAAACCCACAAGCTGAGAACAGTTCAGGCGAAGCAGCGGCAACGGCTGACGTCGCCAGAACTCTGTGGCCCAGGGATTTCGTCAACCCCTCAATACGGCTTGCGAGGTTGACCGCTCTGCCCAGAACAGTGAAATCCAGCCTGCCGGGACTGCCGATGTTGCCATAGCTGACCTGCCCGACATTGATCCCGATGCCTATGTCCAACGGCGGCTTCTGAGCCTCATCGCGGCGATGGTTGAGTGCGGCCAAACCGGTCAAAACACTTTGAGCGGCCTGTGCTGCCCTTTTGCATTGGGCGTTCAAACCTTCCTGTGTCTCGACAGTGAATATCGACAGAATGCCGTCGCCCATGAACTTGAGAATGTCGCCGCCATTCTCTTCGACAGACTGCACGACCAGATCAAAATATCCACTCAACATGTCGAAAACGTCTTCTTCGGATGCCCTGTCTGAAAGAGCGGTGAAACCGCGCAGGTCAGAGAACATGACAACTGCGTCAAGGGTTGTGCGTTCCCCTCGCTTGATCCGCCCGTTCCACACAGCATCAGAGGGCCCATCGCCAAGATAGGTTCTCAGAAGACCTTTGGACGACTTGCGCATGGTGACAGGTTCAAGAGCAGAGGACAGAGCGGGCAATGCACCCTCAATCATTTTCAGATGCCGGGGCGAGAAGCCTTCTGGCGACCGGGTGACAAAAGTGCAGCCGTGCAGCGATCCGTCTCCGTAATAAAGCAGCGTAGCATAGTAATCGGTGCCACCCAACTCAGCGAATTCAAGATATGATAAGTGCTCGGTCTTGGGATCCAATTACCGCAGACTTTTGTGAAGTGGCTTACGGTGTTCAAGAATGTATTCGAATGAACTGCCGACATACCCATCCGTCAGCATGGTCTCATGTGTCACGTCATAGCTTTCGGTGCCATCCGGTGTCCAGACGATCCCCCATGCGATGAGCAGCGGATTGGCGAAACGCTGACCGATATTGACCCGCCAGAGCGGCACACCCGCCTCGATCAGAGACGAACAGAAATATGACACAACTTTTTCCGGGTCATCCGAACGACGCCCCTCGGCAATCATCCAATTGGTCAGTTGGGCAATAGCATCCATAGTTTAAAACCAATCGCTTAGATAAGATCGTCAAGAATTTGGGTTTAGTGTTCGATCATAATATTCTAGCCTTTTTCTTACCCCGTCCAAGCCTGCTGTTCAGTCCACAGTTCTCGGCCGTAAGCGCCGGCCAAGCTACACACAGACCTTCCTGGATACGTTTCGCCAGCCTTGTCATCAATTTGAATGAATCTTGCCAAAAGGGCGGCGTCGCTCTCGAAACCCTTTGAACGCCTTGTCGCACGCTGGTAGCACGAGGCCGCTCTGGCTATTGATTTATTAGCGCGCGCAAAGAATATGTAAATCTATGATAAGTTCACGACGAACAATACCAGCAGGCAGACTGGCATGACCAAGATAAAGAACATGGAAGAGTTTGCAGCGCTCAGCGGCATCTCGCGCCCTACGGTTTCCAAATACTTTCACGATCCCGACAGCGTTCGCCCCACGACGCGGGCCCGAATCGAAGAGGCGCTGGAACGGTTCGACTATCGCCCCAACATTTACGCGGTGAACCAGAACCGGAAGCTTACCAAGAATATCGGAATCGTCGTGCCCTATCTGGCGGACCCGTTCTTTGTCGAGATTGCACGCTATCTGGAACAAAGTTGCATTGCGGCAGGTTATCGGCCGTCCCTGTTCAGCTCTCATGGCGAGCAGAAGCTGGAGAACGAAATTCTGGACGGCTTGCAATCGATGAAACCCGCCGGTGTTCTTTTGGCCCCTTTGGGCCGAATTTCGGACAGATCTGCGATCGAGAAATTCTGTGCCAATGTGCCGACCGTTCTGTTCGACAGCAATCTTGATGGTCTGGGAGCAGCCTTTGTCGGATCGGATAACTTTAGCTTTGTGTCGCAAACCGTCGAATACATGACCCGCACTGGTGAACCCCCGTCCTTCTTCGAAATGCGAACACCCGCGAACCCCAATGCCAACAAACGGCGCAAGGCGTATGTCGAAATCATGGAGCGACTCGGACATGAGCCGCATATTCTCAAGGTTGATGGCAAAGGTTGGGCGTTTGAAGAAATTGGACACAGAGGCACGATGAAGATCTTGAAGGAAGGTCAATTGAGGACGAACTCGGTTCTGTGTAGCAATGACCGGCTCGCCATCGGCTTTCTTGCCGCTTGCTACGAACAGGGGATTCGGGTCGGTCGGAAAGAGGATTGTACGTTGCGTGTAGCTTCGAATGATGGTCACCCGTTCGCAAAATTTACATGTCCATCCCTGACAACGGCAGCGCATGACTATGATAATGTAGCGGCGCGCAGTGTCGAAACCCTGTTCCAACTCATTGAAAGTGGCGGGAAACTTCAGGCGCGATCGGAAACGTTATTCCCCGCACGACTGGTTTTGAGGGATTCTGCGTAGCTTCGTTTTTTAACGCGCGTAAAATTTTTATTGACGCCGCGACAAATTACGCACTACTTTCCGAGTACGGCATCCAAGCTCAGGGAGGACAAGGATGTATTTGAAGAATGCACTTCGTGCGGCGACGGCATTGACCTTTGTCGCAACGGCCGCGGCCCATGCAGAAACGATCACGATCGCAACCGTCAATAATGGCGACATGATCCGGATGCAGGGCTATACCGACAACTTCACCGAGGCGACTGGTATCGACGTGGAATGGGTGACGCTGGAGGAAAACGTCTTGCGTCAGCGTGTTACCACCGACATCACCACCAAGGGCGGTCAGTTCGATATCATGACCATCGGCATGTACGAAACGCCGATCTGGGGCGCAAATGGCTGGTTGGTTCCTTTGGATGGGCTGTCTGAGGAATATGATGTCGGCGACCTGCTTCCTGCGATGGCGGGTGGCCTGAGCCATGACGGCACGCTGTATGCAGCACCGTTCTATGGCGAAAGCTCGATGATCATGTATCGCACCGACCTGATGGAAAAGGCCGGGATGGAGATGCCTGAGGCGCCAACATGGCAGCTCATCCGTGAGGCGGCGGCTGCGATGACGGACCGTGACAACGACATCAACGGCATCTGCCTGCGCGGCAAGGCGGGCTGGGGTGAAGGCGGTGCCTTTATCACTGTGACCGCGAATTCCTTTGGTGCACGATGGTTTGATGAAGATTGGACACCTCAGTTTGATCAGCCCGAATGGAAAGAGGCGCTGACCTTTTTTGTCGACATGATGAATGAATCCGGCCCTGCCGGTTACGCGACCAACGGCTTCAACGAAAACCTTTCGCTGTTCCAGCAGGGCAAGTGCGGAATGTGGATCGACGCCACTGTTGCGGCGTCCTTTGTGACAAATCCGGATGATTCAACTGTCGCGGACAAGGTCGGGTTTGCTCTGGCACCAAATTCGGAAGGCGTCGACAAGCGCGCCAACTGGCTGTGGGCCTGGGCACTGGCCATTCCGGCGGGAACCCAGAAAGAGGATGCAGCCAAGCAGTTCATCGAATGGGCGACCTCAAAGGATTACATCGAACTGGTGGCGGAAAACGAAGGTTGGGCCAATGTCCCTCCGGGCGCGCGCACCTCGCTTTATGAGAACGCGAACTACAAGGACATTCCGTTCGCCAAGATGACGCTCGAGTCGATCCTGTTGGCCGACCCGCAGAACTGCTGTGCCAAGCCAACACCCTATACTGGCATCCAGTTCGTTGCGATCCCGGAATTCGCGGGCATTGCCACACAGGTCAGTCAGGAATTCTCGGCGGTTTATGCCGGACAGCAGACTGTAGATGAAGCGCTTGAAAAGGCGCAGGCCTTTACGGCTGAAGAAATGGAAGCCGCAGGGTACTGAGGCATCCCTCCCAGTAGGGGACAGGTGATCTGTCCCCTGCTCTCTCCACTTCCACAACTCGCGTTTTTCTCGCAGGCTGAGTTACGCCTGAACAGAGAGGGTTTGCGTAATGGCTACTCAACACTCCCGATCCGTTGCTCGCCTGATGATGGCACCCGCAGTGGTCCTGCTGCTTGGCTGGATGCTCGTGCCATTGACGATGACGCTGTACTTTTCTTTCAAAAAATATCTGCCTCTGCGCGGGGGTGATCTGGGCTGGGTCGGGTTCGACAACTACGTCCGCTTTGTCTCGTCCAGTACATTCTGGCCCGCGGTGCAGGCAACACTGGTCATTGTTGGCGGTGTTCTGATCATAACCGTCATTCTCGGAATTCTGCTCGCCATGCTGCTGGATCAGCCGATGTGGGGGCAAGGCATTGTCCGTATCCTTGTCATCGCGCCGTTCTTCGTGATGCCCACCGTGTCTGCGCTGGTGTGGAAGAATATGTTCATGGACCCGGTCAATGGTTTGCTGGCCCATCTGTGGCGTTTTTTCGGGGCCGAGCCGATCTCGTGGTTGTCCGAGGCGTCGATGACCTCGATCATCATGATCGTTTCGTGGCAATGGCTGCCCTTTGCAACGCTGATCCTGTTGACCGCAATTCAGTCGCTGGACAGCGAGCAACTGGAAGCAGCCGAAATGGATGGCGCACCGGTTCTGAAGCGCTTCTACCACATCATTCTGCCGCATCTGAGCCGCGCGATCACCATCGTAATCCTAATCCAGACAATATTCCTGTTGTCGATCTTCGCCGAGATCTTCGTGACCACCGGCGGCGCATTCGGCACCCGTACACTCACCTACCTGATCTTCCAGCGTGTGCTGGAGAGCCAGAATGTTGGTCTCGGATCAGCCGGAGGTGTCTACGCAATCATCCTTGCCAATATCGTTGCGATCTTCCTGATGCGCATCGTCGGCAAGAACCTGGACGCGTGAGGAGGAAAACCCATGGCCCGCGCTGTCACATCCCGACGCAAATCGCTGAACACCGCCCTTGCCTGGGCCGTGGGACTGCTGATTTTCTTCCCGATCCTCTGGACGATCCTGACCAGCTTCAAAACCGAAGCGCAGGCCATTGCCAGCCCTCCGTTGTTCCTGAACTTTGACTGGACGCTGGAAAACTACGCCATCGTGCAGGAACGCTCGGACTATATGCGGTTTCTGTGGAATTCGGTGATCATCGCCGGTGGGTCGACCATGCTGGGCGTGATCATCGCCGTGCCCGCCGCCTGGGCGATGGCGTTTGTTCCGTCCAAACGAACCAAGGACATCCTGTTGTGGATGCTGTCCACCAAGATGTTGCCGGCCGTAGGTGTGCTGTACCCGATCTACTTGCTGTTCATCCAACTGGGCCTTCTGGATACGCGCGGAGGGTTGGTCGTGGTGCTGATGCTGATCAACCTGCCGATCATCGTCTGGATGCTTTACACCTATTTCCGCGAAATTCCGGGTGAAATTCTGGAAGCCGCACGGATGGATGGGGCGACGCTGAAAGAGGAAATCCTCTATGTCCTAACCCCCATGGCCATTCCCGGCATCGCTTCGACCGTCCTGCTGAACTTTATCCTTGCGTGGAACGAGGCATTCTGGACCCTCAATCTGACCGCTGTTGACGCGGCACCGCTCACGGCCTTCATCGCCAGCTATTCCAGCCCCGAGGGCCTGTTCTTTGCCAAGCTCAGCGCGGCCTCGACCATGGCAATTGCACCCATCCTGATCCTTGGCTGGTTCAGCCAGAAACAACTTGTCCGCGGCCTGACCTTCGGCGCTGTGAAATAAGGAGCATTCCTCATGGGACGCATACAACTCAAGTCCGTGACCAAAAGCTTCGGCGACGTTCAGGTCATCCCTCCGCTGGACCTGACCATCGAAGATGGCGAGTTCACCGTTTTCGTCGGCCCTTCGGGCTGTGGCAAATCCACGCTGCTGCGCCTGATCGCCGGGCTGGAAGACATCACCAGTGGCCACATAGAAATCGATGGAGCAGACGCAACAGACGTGCCACCCGCCAAGCGGGGGCTGGCAATGGTGTTCCAGTCCTATGCGCTTTACCCGCATATGACCGTTCGCAAGAACATCGCATTTCCGCTGCGCATGGCGAAACTGGATCAGGCTGAAATCGACAAGCGGGTTGAGGGCGCGGCCAGTGTCCTGAACCTGACCGATTACCTGGATCGCCGCCCGGGCCAGTTGTCCGGTGGTCAACGCCAGCGCGTCGCCATTGGTAGGGCTATCGTTCGTGAGCCAGCCGCGTTCCTGTTCGATGAACCCCTTTCAAACCTCGACGCAGCGTTGCGGGTGGGCATGCGGTTGGAGATCAGCGAGCTGCATGAACGCCTCGCGACAACGATGATCTACGTCACCCACGATCAGGTCGAAGCCATGACCATGGCGGACAAGATCGTTGTGCTCCAGGCTGGCGTGATCGAACAGGTTGGCAGCCCGCTGGAACTGTACCGAACGCCACGCAACCTGTTTGTTGCGGGGTTCATTGGCTCGCCCAAGATGAATTTTATCGAAGGGCCCGAAGCGGCAAAGCATGGCGCACAAACGATCGGCATTCGACCGGAACACATCGCGGTGTCGGACTCCGAAGGAGAATGGTCCGGGCGCGTCAGCGTCTCTGAACATCTTGGTTCGGACACATTTTTCCACGTCCACGACACCGGACTGGCCGAGACAATCACTGTTCGTGCCGATGGCGAGGTTGGTTTCCGCCATGGGGATCGCATTCATCTGACCCCACGCGCCGATGTGATCCACAGATTTGACGCAGACGGTCTGCGGATCGAATGAAACGTCTGACGGGCAAAACCGCCCTGATCACAGGGGCTGCGCGGGGCATTGGATTGGCATTTGCCAAGGCCTATGTGGCAGAGGGCGCGCGGGTCGCAGTTGCCGACATCGACATCCAGCGCGCACAGGACGCGGTCGCTGAAATTGGCGCGGCAGCTTTCGCTGTCGAAATGGACGTGACCGACCAGCAGAGCATCGATAGGGCCATAGCCAAAACCGCGACGCAATTCGGCCCAATCGACATTCTGATCAACAACGCGGCCATCTTCACCGCCGCACCAATCGTCGAGATCGAGCGCACCGACTACAATCGCGTTTTTGACATCAACGTCGCGGGCGCGCTGTTTACGATGCAGGCCGTCGCCAAACATATGATCGAGCACGGAACCAAAGGCCAAATTATCAATATGGCCTCGCAGGCCGGGCGAAGGGGTGAACCTTTGGTCGCTGTCTACTGCGCCAGCAAGGCGGCGATCATATCCCTGACCCAATCGGCGGGGCTGGACCTGATTTCTCATGGGATCAACGTAAATGCGATTGCCCCTGGTGTCGTCGATGGCGAACACTGGGATGGTGTGGACGCCTTTTTTGCAAAACACGAAGGCAAGCCCCTTGGCCAGAAGAAGCGTGAAGTGGCGTCAGCTGTTCCATATGGCCGCATGGGGCGCGCGGAAGACCTGACAGGCATGGCGGTTTTTCTGGCCTCTGATGAGGCCAGGTACATCGTCGCGCAGACTTACAACGTCGACGGCGGAAATTGGATGAGCTGATGGACCCTCTGGCGAACGCAAAAACCCCTGCACGGCTGCGGCAAGAGAGTCTGTCCAAGCTGCCAACCACCGTGAAGACCCCGATGTACGAACGTTCGGATCTGACGCCGGGCATCGTTCATATTGGATTGGGTAATTTCCATCGCGCGCATCAGGCCTGGTATGTTCACAAGCTCATGCAGCAGGGGCTGGCCCATGACTGGGCAATCGTCGGAGCGGGTGTGCGAAGCTATGACGCTGTCATGCGAGAACGATTGCTGGCGCAGGATTGCCTCACAACGCTGATCGAGTTAGGGCCAAACGGAATGTCCGCCGAGGTGGTTGGCCCGATGATCGACTACCTGCCGATCGAGGAAAACAACGCTGCCCTCATCCACGCGATGGCAGATCCGGCCACCCGGATCGTTTCGCTGACTGTTACCGAGGGGGGTTATTTTCTGGATGCCAACAGCGGAGCATTCGATTTCGATCACGCAGTTATCCGTCATGACGCAGAAAACCCCAATCAGCCCCGTACGGCTTTCGGTGCGATGGTTGCGGCGCTCAGACGACGGCGCGCCGAGGGGTTGACCCCGTTCACGGCGCTCAGCTGCGACAATCTTCAGGGCAACGGAACGATTTTGCGAAACTGTGTTGTGGAATTGGCGCGCATGTCTGACTCGGAACTGGCCGACTGGATCGACAGGCATGGCGCGTTTCCCAACTCGATGGTGGATTGCATCGTACCAGCGACCACCGACCAATTGGTATCGCAATGCCGCGCCCTTGGCGTCGATGACAGAGCGCCCGTCTCGCATGAGAACTTTCGCCAATGGGTCATCGAGGATGCCTTCTGCGCCGGGCGACCGCCCCTCGAAGACGTCGGAGCAATACTGACCAACAACGTCCATGGTTACGAGACCATGAAGTTGCGCATTTTGAACGGAGGTCATCAACTGTTGGCGAATGTCGGAGAAATACTGAGTGTTTCGACGATTGCCGACTGCATGAAGGACCCGGACATCGTGGCGTTTTTTCGAAAAGTGCAGGTCGAAGAAATCCTTCCGCATGTCGAAGCGGTTCCCGAGACCACTGCAAATGAGTACCTTGAGTTGATCGAGAGCCGATTTGCAAACACGGCGATTCACGACACCACACGCAGGGTTGCATTCGACGGATCGGCAAGACATCCCGGATTTTTGCTACCGTCGCTCCGCGATGCATTTACATCAGGGTCTTCTGCAAACGGGCTCGCTCTCGCCGAAGCGTTCTGGTGCCGGATGTGTGCGGGTATTCGTGAGGATGGCTCCGAGATCTCTCCCAATGATCCCCAGTGGGAAAGCCTGAACAGCACCGCAAAAGCGTCCAAAACTGATCCTGAGCTTTGGCTGGAACAGGGGTTCTACAGCGGTGACTTTGGGATCAGTACACAGTTTTCCAACGCCTTTGCCCGCTGGCTGACCCTGATATGGCAGCGTGGCAGCCGGGCCGCCATTGCTGAGTATGTCGCGAACGGTTAACGTAACAGATCATTCACGAGGCTCAGTTCGCTCGGTGCCTATGCGGTCCGGTATCTGGCCCTTGGAGCTTTGTCTGACGTTGGCGCAAATAGGGCCTGCAATCTGCCGAAAATGGCATGGATGTTACCCTCGGCGGTTCTGACCGGTTCACCGCCTTGGGCAAATCCCCACTACAGAGTCCATGGAATAAGCGAAAGCTTGCCACCGGATCAAAAGCTTCGAGAACGGGTCCAAAAAAATTAAAAAATATTTGGCAGAATGCCTAAACCCTAAACGGCCGCAGATGCCCGGTTCAGCCAAAGAACACGGGTTTCTGTTGCACTTATGAGACGGTTCTGCCGTTGAAAGAAAGTGTCATTTGAAACATGGTGCACCTGCTGTTTCAAAAAGATCGGTGCATAGTAGTTTGTCATAAAAAGAACAATTTGAGCGTGCATCCGAGTGCAATCTAATCTTCCGAGGTACAGGGCTGAGCAATGGCAACTACGACTATAATACCAAGACCTTCCGCTTCTTCGCCGCTCAGTCCAATACAAGGTTATGTTGCCTACGGTGACGGCAATCCTTCGAACACCACCACAATTTCTTATCACTTCGAACAATACGCGGGTACACAAGCGTGGACTGCGGAATACAAGGCGGAATTCCGAGCGGCTCTTTCTGCCATCGAGGCCGTCGCAAATGTGACTTTTGTCGAATCCGGCAGTGCTTCTGCCGACTTGGTGGAAGTTATTGCGCCCACAAGTTTTTTTTCAAATCCCAGAACGCTTGGCTACCACTATACGCCATCAAGCGGTCCCTCCGTAGGCGCTTTCAACACCGCTTACTGGACTGCCGGAACAAATGGAAACGGCGATCCGGGCGGGTTTTTCTTTACTACGTTGCTCCACGAACTGGGCCATGCGCTGGGATTGGGTCATCCCCACGACACCGGTTTGGGTACAACCGTGATGAATGGCGTTACATCGCCATTTGACTCTTTCGGGACCGGCAGCCTGAATCAGGGTGTCTACACGGTGATGTCGTATAATGATGGCTGGACCGAAAAGAACGGAATTCTCTCTGTCAACGCGACTTATGGTGGTTCAACTGGGCTCGGCGCACTGGACATTGCTGCGTTGCAGGCGATGTATGGCGCCAATACCAGCCACAACTCTGCCAATAATACCTACACGCTTCCTTGGGCAAACGTCGCGGGTACCGGCTATCAGTCTATTTGGGATACTGGTGGAAACGATACCATCCAGCATGTCGGCAGTTCGAAGGCGCGGATCGACTTGCGGGCCGCAACACTGGATTATTCCGAGACCGGCGGCGGCGTAGTGTCTTACGCAGAGGGTATAAAGGGCGGCTTTACAATCGCGCATGGCGTTGTGATTGAAAACGCGATCGGTGGGACCGGTGACGACGTGATCGTCGGGAATACCGCTCAGAACGTTCTGAATGGCAACTATGGTCACGACAAAATCTATTCAGTGTCCGACGGAACCAACAACAACACCGTTTATGGCGGTTTGGGGAACGACACCATTTATCTGGCGAACGGTTCCGGTGCAGACCAGGTTTTCGGCGGCCAGGGCGACGATTGGGCCATTGTGACCAACAATGCCGGCTCGTTTTCCGGAGGAAGCGGTACTGACACAGTCCGATTTGTCAGCGCCATCAGCAGCTATCTGTTCATTAAAAACGGCACGAAATACGAATTTGTCGATGCCGTTTCACGTATCACCTTCACGGTGGAAGATGACGTCGAGGCCATTCAGTTCCTGAATGGATCACAGGCGTATACTCGTTCGAATATCGAAGCTGCCATGCAGCTTTCGGATATCGAGACGACCGGCACCACACTGAAACATGCAAGTCAGGGCATTTACGTTCTGGATGCAGGCAGCTCGAACGTGACGCTGGTATTTAATGGTCAGGCTGTTGGTCAAAACACGATCGCCGGCTGGCAGGCCATTCACGCCGAGGCTTCGGGCGGCGGTTACAAAGTGCTGTGGAAAAACGTGGATGGGACGTACGGGGAATGGACCGTAAATGCCAATGGTCAGTTCCTCAGCAGCAGCAGCATCAGCAACGTGGCTGATGTTGAGACCTTCTATGGCGCTGATTTGAACAATGACGGGCTGACGGGGCATGGTACGGTCACGGTTGAAACCAACGGCTCCACGACGCTCGTTTCGTCAAGCCTGGGTTCGTATTTGATTAACGGCACCATTGAACTGACCCTCAACGGTGCCAAAGCCGGCCCAAGCAGTATTCCCGGCTGGCAGGCCATTCACGCCGAGGCTTCGGGCGGCGGTTACAAAGTGCTGTGGAAAAACGTGGATGGCACGTTTGGGGAATGGGTGACGGATGCCAGTGGCCGTTTTGTCAGCAGCCGCATCATAGACGACGTTAGGGATGTCGAGGTCTTCTATGGCGCAAATCTGAACAATGATGGGCAAATCGGCCATATCACGACCAGCATCGAATCCAACGGTTCCACGACGCTGGGATCGTCAACCAATGGCGCATATGTAATCGGCGGCAGCATCGACTTGACGCTCAACCAGGTTAATGCCGGTCCTGGCAGCTTCGCGGGCTGGCAGGCCATTCAGGCCGAGGCATCCGGTGGCGGCTATCGGGTGTTGTGGAAGAACTCGGACGGGTCCTACGGTGAATGGACGACGAATGCGGCCGGTGAATTCCAGAGCAGCACAACAATCAGCAATGTTGCGGATGTAGAGGTCTTTTATGGCGTTGACCTGAACAATGACGGGCTGACGGGACATGGAACAATCAGCATTGAATCCAGCGGCGCGACGACGCTGGGGGCGACAACCCAAGGTGAGTATCTGATTGGCGGCACCACCAAGTTGACATTCAACAACGCCACCGTCGGACCGAACAGCTTCTCCGGCTGGCAGGCCATTCACGCCGAGGCTTCAGGTGGCGGCTACCGGGTGCTGTGGAAGAATGCGGATGGGTCCTACGGTGAATGGGTCACGGATTCCAATGGTGTATATGTCAGTTCCAACACCGTCGCTGACGTGGTGGCGGTCGAATCCTTCTATGGTTTTGATATCGATGGCAGTGGAACTGTGGGGTACCAATTGCCCAAGCTCGCTCGGCTTTCGGAAGGTGATCAGAAAGAAGTATTGGGAGAGACCGATTGGGATGAAACGGTCGATTATCTGAAGTTCGCCCCTGATCTTGAGGCGCCCGAAGACGCAGAAGACGTCTACACGCTGGTGAGCTTGCATCAGGCTCAGGACACAGCGCTTTCCGTTTCCGAAGACGCATTGGCCGCCGTTCCGAGTGGCAATGTGGACGTCGAGGGTGACGAGATCAGCCCGGCACTGATGCCCCTTTTGGAAGAAGACAGCTTTTGGATATAGATGTGCATTGGCGCTGGAGACGGCCCGTTCTGTCAAACTGACGGTGCAGTTTCTGGCGTAGTTCGCTGCTTAGGCTTGCGATTTCGATCAGTACCCCGGCCTTCCGGGCCCGCGTTGTCAGCTCTGTCGAACCTAACAGCTGGACGAAAGCAAAAACGCCAGCCCAAGCTGACGGGTCGCCAGGAATTGGGTCGGGCTTTTGCCAGAGCGGAGCCGCGGCAACACACCCTGCCGCCAGCAAGGCAGCACCGGAGTTTCCAGGCGGGTCTGGCAACGTCCAAAACCCATAGGGTGCCGCGCGAACTGCCGCCATCGATCACGGTGATATTCCAGGCAACGTTTCTTGGAGGAATAATCCGTTGGTTCTATTGGTCCTGATCGGCTGTGCGGTCGCGCTCCTGAAGGGCGCGAATGCGCATCCTCTGGCCGGCTTGAATATGTGCTCGCATTTCCATCTCGGCGGCAGCACTATCACGCGACTTGAGGGCTGCCATAATGCGCCTGTGTTCCGCGACTGCGGCATCCGCCCGTTCATTGTCCAACAGTTGCGACGGTCCGAGTATCAGTAGCGCTTTTTGCAATGAAAGCATGGATTTCGCCAGAAACCGGTTTTTGGCCACATCCAACAGGGTGGCGTGAAATACCCTGTTGATCCGGGCGGCCTCTGGCCCCGTACCTGCCTGGGCAAGTTGGTCGTTCAGAACCTCAAGTTCGTCCAATTCGATATCTGACGCGGCTCGGGCCGCCAGACGGGCCGCAGTGCCTTCAAGCACGGCACGCATCTCATAAAGCTCCATTACCTCGGCATAACTCAGGCTTCGGACCGTTGCGCCCTGCCTTGGCACATGCGTGACAAGCCCATCCGCCTCGAGCTGTCGGATCGCTTCGCGCACAGGAGTTCGGCTGACGCCCAACCGATTGGACTGGTCAATCTCTCTCAAGCGATCGCCGGGCAAAAGCGCCCCTTCGCGAATCTCGTCCAGCAACCGTTGATACACGGAATTGCCTTGGGGGCCTGGCTGAATTGAGTCGTCCTGAAAGGTCATCATGTTCTTGCTTGCACTTTGTATCCAAAGGAATACAGTTGAACACATTACGGGTCAATGGCAATGGAATTCAGGTTTTGCTCATCTTGAAGAACCACCCTTCCCCCCTTGTGAAAAGGTCGGTGACGTTTGGAATTGCAGTGCTTGGCACAGCGGTCTTTTGGGTTTTGGACCTGCCGCTGCCGTTCTTGTTCGGCCCCATGGCAGCTTGCCTGATCGCCGCGCTTGCCCAGGCGCCAATGCAAGGGTTTGGGCAGATTTCCGTTGCCGCCAGAACGATTCTGGGCGTAGCAGTCGGTGCCTCGATCACGCCGGCACTTTTTGTCGAACTGCCCAAGATGGTCACATCGATCATGCTGGTTCCCGTCTTCATAATCCTGATTGCTTTTGTTGGTGTGCCGTTTTTTCGAAAAATCTGGGGATTTGACGAAAAAACCGCATTTTACGCAGCGATGCCGGGCGGTTTGCAGGACATGATCATTTTCGGCGCCGAAGCCGGAGCCGACCCAAGAACCCTTTCCCTGATCCACGGTACGCGCGTGTTGATCATCGTCACTTTGGCGCCGTTGTTCCTGACGCTTTTCTACGATGCGGAACTCACCAATCCCATAGGACAGCCGGCGCGTGAGCTTCCTGTTCATGAACTGCTGCTGATGGTTCTGGCGGCTTTCATCGGCTGGAAAGGCGGAGAGAGAATAGGGCTTTTCGGCGCATCCATCCTTGGGCCGATGATCCTAACGGCGGCTTTGTCGTTGGGGGATTTCATTCATTCTCGCCCGCCGCGCGAAGCCGTGCTGGTCGCGCAGTTTTTCATCGGTTGCGCGATTGGAGAAAAATTTGTTGGCGTAACCTGGGGGGAGCTGCGCCGGGTTGTTGCTGCGGGCGTTGCATATGTTTTCGTACTTGCAGTTCTGGCAGCAGGTTTCACTGCCATTGTCACGTCTCTTGGTTTGGGGCGGCCCGTCGAAGCCTTTCTGGCTTTCGCACCGGGGGGGCAGGCCGAAATGACGGTTCTGGCCATCGTCTCGGGCGCTGATCTGGGCTTTGTAATCAGCCATCACCTAACGCGGATCGTGCTGGTCATCATCGGCGCGCCCGTCGCCGCTAACCTGATCTTGCGCTGCTCCAGACCTCGGAATTAGCCAGGTGTTTTGGGCCGCGACCGCATAGTTTCCGCGCGCCGGAAGCACCGCGTTCAAAGGTTGAAACACTCTTTGTGGCATTGGCCAAAAAGTGCTTCTTCCATCCCGCTGTCTGCGGTTTCTTGCTCAAAAAAACATGTGCAAACTTGGCAATGCTGAACTAACTTTCTAAATGCGGCGATGCCTGTCCGAATGATGTGGAATGTAAACTGTGAAACCTAAACACCGCCTATCAGCGGCCCCTCGCCATGAATTGCGCAACGTGCGCAATCAGGGCATTGCCTTTCTGGCCTTGGCGTTTTTGTTCAGCATCTTCGTCAACCTGCTCATGCTGACAGGTCCGCTGTTCATGCTGCAAGTATATGATCGGGTTCTTGGTTCTCGGGCAGTTGAAACTCTGACCGCACTGTTTTTGCTTGTCGCTTTGCTTTATGCGCTGATGGCCATGCTGGATTATGCGCGCGGTCGCATCGTTGCCCGCTTTGGTGCACGGTTCCAGTCGCAGCTGGATGAGCGCGTTTTCGAAGCCACGATGCGCCGGTCTCTGGTGCCCCAGGTGCGATCGGCTCCGGCGACTGCATTGCGGGATCTCGAGACCATTCGCACCTTGTGCTCTTCGCCCGTGCTGCTTGCAATTATGGATATCCCATGGACGCCTGTCTTCCTGGGGGCGATTTTCATTTTTCATCCTCTGCTTGGCTGGTTGGCCGTTGCAAGTGGCGTGCTACTTGTGCTGATCGCATTGCTCAACCAGGCCCTGACCAGTCGCAAGGTGGCCGAAGCACAATCCGCGGCGGCGCGGGCGAATGCCTTTTCCGAACACGCAAGGCAAGCAGCAGAGGTTGTGCGCTCTCAGGGAATGCAGGCGGACGTGACCCGGCGGTGGTTGAACCAGCGTTCCGAAGCTTTGCGTCAAAGCATTTCCGCTAATGACTGGACTGGTAGCTTCACGTCGCTGACGAAATCGCTTCGGCTTTTTCTGCAATCTGCCATGCTGGCTTTGGGCGCGTGGTTGGTATTGCAAAACGAAATGACGCCCGGGGCGATGATTGCGGGCTCGATTCTCTTGGGACGGGCTTTGGCCCCGGTGGAACAGGCTGTCGGCCAATGGAGTTTGGTCGAACGGGCCCGCACGGCCTGGAATTCGCTGAACCGGTTTCTGGACCAGACACCGCCAGAGGAACAGCGGATTCGTTTGCCGATCCCAAAATCCCAGTTGGAAGCCAAATCCCTGACAGTAATCCCTCCGGGTGCTTCTGCGCCAACCTTGCGAAATGTGAACCTGAAACTGGAGCCGGGAAAGGCGCTTGGTGTGATCGGCAAAAGTGGGTCGGGCAAAACGACCCTGGCCAAGGCTCTGCTTGGGCTTTGGAGACCGGCAGCTGGCGAGATCCGGTTGGGCGGCGCCACGTTGGACCAATACGATCCCAACGATCTGGGCAGCCACATAGGATACTTGCCGCAGCAGGTGACCCTGTTCAACGGAACCGTTGCTGAGAATATTGCACGGATGTCGGAAAACCCGGATTCAGAAGCGGTGGTGGCGGCGGCCAAGAAGGCCAAGGCACACGAACTGATTCTGTCATTGGAAAAGGGTTACGGCACCTTTCTTGAAGGCAATGACAGTCAGTTGTCGGGCGGCCAGAAACAGCGTATTGCGTTGGCCCGAGCGCTGTATGGCGACCCGGTCCTTCTCATTTTGGACGAGCCGAACTCGGCCCTCGACGCAGATGGCACCGAAGCTTTGAATGCTGCCGTGCGCGGCCTCAAGGAAGCGGGAAAGGCTGCCATCATCATGACGCACCGCCCGCAGGCTATTTCGGAATGTGACGATCTTGCTGTTGTGGAAAAAGGCCAGGTGGTGAGGTTTGGCAGTCGCGATGAGGTTCTGAACGCAATGGTCCAGAATGCGGGCGCGATTAAGCGCAAGCTTAGCCCCGTAGGTGAATAATGGCGAAAAAATCAACCAAGACACCCGTCCCCGTCTGGGGCATCAAAATACCTGCGTTGGTGGGATTTCTTGCCCTTGGCATTCTGGTCGGCGGGTTGGGCCTTTGGGCCGTGAAAACGCGGCTGGCCGGGGCGATTGTATCTTCGGGTGTCATCGAAGTTCAAAGCAACCGTCAGGTCGTTGAACATCCTGACGGCGGCGTGGTTGGCGAGATTTTCGTGCGCGACGGTGATACGGTTGCCTCGGGCGATTTGCTTTTGCGGTTGGATGACACATTTCTGTCTTCGGAACAGACGATCGTAGAATCTCAACTCTTTGATCTTTTGGCCCGCCGGGCCCGGCTGGAGGCCGAGCGGGATGGCCTGACATCCGAAGAATTGGCGGCGCGCCTGGCTGAGGTTCAAAAAGAATACGATATCGATCCGGACCTGATTGCAGGGCAACAGAACCTGTTCGATGCCCGGCTGGAAACGCTGTCCAAGCAGGACGAACAACTGCGCAAACAGTTGGTTCAGATAGAAAGCGAGATCGCAGGCACGCAGGCTCAGTTGGTCTCGTTGCGCCGCCAGACAGAGTTGATCGAGGCGGAGTTGAAGGATCAGCAAAGCCTGTTGAGCAGGGGTCTGACACAAAACAGCCGCGTGCTGGCGCTGCAACGCGAAGAAGCCAGTCTGACAGGCGAAATCGGCAAACTGGAAGCCTCCGTTGCGCGCCTTAAAGGACAGATTGCATCAACCGAGATCAAGATTGTCGAACTGACCGCGACCCGGCGGGAAGAAGCGATCACCACTTTGCGGGACGTTCAGGCGCAGGTGGCAGAGCTGTGGGAACGACGTTTGTCCCTGGCGGAACGTCTGGCCAGGCTTGAAATTCGCGCACCTGTCAGCGGAACGGTTTACGGCAGTCAGGTCTTTGCCCTGCAATCGGTCATTCAGCCGGGTGAACCCATGATGTATGTGGTTCCGCAGGACACGCCGCTGTTGGTCGCAGCGCGGGTGGATGCGATCCATGTGGATCAGTTGCATGTCGGGCAATCCGTTGCCCTGCGCTTTCCTGCGTTCAATCAACGCGAAACGCCCGAACTTGAAGGACAGGTCAACAACGTCTCTGCGGACACGTTCACGGATGAACAGTCCGGTTTCACCTTTTACCGCGCCGAAGTGGTGCTGAATGACGGTGAGATAGACCGGCTCAATGGCCAGGAACTTTTGCCGGGTATGCCGGTTGAGACATTGATCAAGACCGACGAACGCACGCCGTTGTCCTATCTTGTGAAACCGATGGCAGACTACTTCAACCGCGCGTTTCGCGAATGATGCGGACGCGGTTATCGCTGGATGACCGCGTTTTCCCATTCAGCCAAAAAACGGCGGCGTTTCAGCCTGTCCAGAAATGTCATGAGCCCTGGGTCCAGCCCAATCGTTTCCCGATCGGTGCCAGTTTCGTGTGGGGCCAAGGGCGGCAAGGTAACGGGGTCGCCTACCCGTTTGGTTTGGTTGGAAATCAGGTGTTTGAGAAAAGACGTGGCCGCGTCCGGTTGAGGGGTGCCATTCAGAACCATGGCCGTGCGCATCATGGTCGTCTGGAAATCCGACGGCAGAATGATTTCCACCGTGTCCTTGCTTCCAGCGCGGGCTTCGGCATAGCTGCCCAGAACGTTGTAAGCCACTGCAATCTCACCTTTGACGAGGTCATCGATCATATCCGCCGAACAACAGTAAAGGCGTACGTCCAATCCACCCATCACCTCCATAAGCCGCCAATACGTCTCGGACGCGCGGGCATCCTGCGTTGCGAACAAATATCCCAGACCGGATTGACGGATGTCATAGGTGCCCACACGGCCCCTGAAATCATCGGGACGCAAACGAAGGATTTCAATCAGTTGTTGCCGGGTCTCGGGGATGGGGCCGCCAGCAAAGGCCGCGCGGTTAATTACGATTGTCGCCGGTTCCGATGTGAACGCGAAAAGGCTTTGATGCCATTGCGCCCAGGATGGCAGCGGTATGTCGTCGATGATACGCCCGAAACCGTCGTTTGCCAGCTTCAGTTGCAGGTCCATCGCGCTGGATATGACGACATCGAAGTCTTCCGGTGCGGCGCGGACTATTCGGTCAATATCTGCGGTGCCGGTCACCAGGTATTCGACAGAGATACCGGGGTTTTCTTCGATGAAACCCGCAATCAAGGGTTCGAACAGAAAGGTGTCCGTGCTTGAGATCACGCGTAGATGCGCCTCATCCGCCGAGGCGTTGAAAACCTGCCTGTCCTCCCAGGTTTGGGCGGCAGCAACGACAGGAAGACTGAAGATAATCAAAGCGATAAGATAACGCACGCGCCGCCCCCCTGTCGATTGGTCAATTCCAGTGTGCCACCATGTGCAGATGCAACGTCCTGAACGATTGTAAGGCCCAATCCGGATCCGATGGTTCCGCTTGCGTTCTTCCCGCGCTCAAAACGGCGCGTCAAAGTGCCGATCTCGTCAGGAGGAAACCCCGGCCCACGGTCTTTGACAATTATCTGAATGCGTGGCTCCGAAACGACCTCGATGCGTACGACACTGTCGGCAGGGGCATATTTCAGAGCGTTGTCGATCATGTTGCGCACAGCGTTTTGAATAAGAATCGGATCACCCGAGTAGGAAACCTTTGGATCGCCACTCAGGGAAAGCGACAAGTCCTTCATCTCGGCGATTGGCGTGAGACGCTGCACCAGATCACGGACCAAAGCATTGAGATCAATGTCTTCGCGTTCCAGATGATCGGCGCGGAACGTGATCATCGCATGATCCAGCAATTGCCCCGCCGCGCGCGAGCTTTCATCAATGGCCCGCACCATCGAGCGCAATGCTTCGCGATTTTCTTCCTTTTCAACCCTCTGCAACGTGGCATCGGCATAAGATCGAACGGTTGCCAAAGGGGTGCGCACCCGGTGGGCCGCCTCGGCGATGAAATCCTCCGATTGGCTCAGTGACTGATCCAGTCGCCCCATCAAAGAGTTCAACGACGCCACCAAAGGCGCCATTTCGCGGGGTACGGGCTTTTTGAACGGGCTCAGGTCCTGCGGACCGCGCCGGGTGACAGAGGTCGTAAGCCTGTTCAATTGGCCAATCGTGGACGAGGTGGCCCAGAATGACAGCGCAGCGGCAAGAGCAAAGAACCCGATGCCCAAAATCGCCGCGTTGCGTGAAATCTGGTCCAGAGTTTCCGCAAGCGCGTCCTGCGTTTGGCCCAACGCGACCTCGATGATGGTTTGTTTGTTCAGGCCCACAAGGGTTCGCCGAGCACTGACCTGACGTATGGTTTCACCCCGTATCCGACTTGTTTGAAAGCTCCACTTGCCGTCGAATTGCCCTGTGGCCGGCGGCAGATCTTCATACCCTGACAAAAACGCGCCATCCTGAAAAATCGCGTAAAAAACCCGGTCGTCGGACGGTGTGCTGAGCATGGCGAAAGCTGCATAGGGAATATCAACCTCCAACTGACCGTCGCGCAAGGCGGCTGCGTCCAGAATTGAGGTGACCGACGCCCCCAGGATGCTGTCTTGCCCTTGTTGCGCGACCTGTGCGGCATAGTTGCGAACTGCGATAAACAGAAGAAACGCCAATATAGCGGCACCGCCGATCAAAGTCAGGACCAGCCTGTTCCGAAGCGATCCTGACACATAAGGATCAGGAGGCATGATCCAGCCTGTATCCAAGACCGCGAAGCGTGGTGATCTTCAGGTCCGACGCTTCAAGATGTTTACGAAGGCGGCCAACGTAAACCTCGATTGCATTGTCCGAGACATCGTCATCATATGAAAAAAGCCGGTCGGTCAGTTTCTGTTTCGAAAAAACCTGACCAGGCGCGCTGATGAACAGTTCCAGAAGGCGCAGCTCCCGGTTGCGCAACGAAACAGTCTCATCCCCTACGGTCAGATGGCCTGCCAATGGATCAAAGACTATTCCTCCCACTTCAATCGTTGTCCGTGAATTCCCGGATTTGCGACGCAGAACGGCCCGGCAGCGGGCCTCGAGTTCGGCGTGGTCGAACGGTTTGGTAACATAGTCGTCGGCCCCCAGATCCAGCGAACCGATTCGATCCGAAACCTGGCTGCGTGCGGTCAAAACGATCACGGGGGTGTCCAGATGACCTGCGCGATGCCGTTTGAGAAAGTCGCGCCCGTCCCCATCCGGCAACATGATATCCAACAGAATAAGGTCGTATTCCTGAGTTTCGGTAAAGGCAGTCGCCTCGTCCAATTTAGACGCATGATCAACCACATGGCCGTCTAACCTCATGCGCGAACAGATGGCGTTCGCCAGATCAAGATTGTCTTCCACAAGGAGGAATTTCATGGGATTTTTGCTATTTTTTCTGCGTGACAGGTTGATGTCAGGTTGATGTGTTTTTGTTCCACCCAATCTGAGCCGCCATGCGGCTGGTTGTCAAATGGGAGGACATCATGACGACATTCACACTGGGCCGTCGCGCCCTGATTGCAGCTGTGGCTGCCTTTGGTCTGGCCGGGCCGTCCATGGCTGAAGATCAGGTCGTGGACAGCATTCACTTTCTGATCCCCGGTGGCGCCGGTGGCGGCTGGGACGGAACCGCGCGCGGCACGGGCGAAGCGCTGACAAAAGCTGGCCTTGTCGGCACGGCGTCATACGAAAACATGTCGGGCGGCGGTGGTGGCAAAGCCATCGGATATCTGATTGAAAATGCCGACAGCAATCATGGCACTCTGATGGTGAATTCGACGCCGATCGTGATCCGCTCATTGACCGGTGTATTTCCTCACAACTTCCGCGATCTGACGCTGGTTTCGGGTACTATCGGCGACTATGCCGCGATCGTTGTTGGCAAAGACAGCCCGATCAACTCGATGGCGGATCTGCTTGCCGCGTTTGATGCGGACCCAGGCGGCACAGCGATCGGTGGCGGCTCGGTTCCCGGCGGCATGGACCATCTGGTCGCCGCGATGGTGATGGAAGCAGCAGGCAAGGATGCGCTTGGCGTGAAATACATCCCCTATGATGCGGGCGGCAAAGCCATGGCGGCCCTGCTGTCGGGTGAAATCGCCGCCTTGTCCACCGGTTTTTCGGAAGCGGTCGATCTGGCGAATGCGGGTGAAGTCAAGATTATCGGCGTGACATCCGAAGAGCGCGTTGATGCGGCTCCTGACGCGATGACGATGAAGGAACAGGGCATTGATACCACCTTCGTGAACTGGCGCGGCTTCTTCGCGGCCCCCGGCCTGCCCGAAGAAAAGCTGGCCGCCTACCAGGAAGCGATTGCCAAGATGTACGACACCCCGGAATGGGAAGAGGTTCGTGCACGCAATGGTTGGGTCAACATCCACAACTCGGGCGCAGATTTCCAGACGTTCCTGGAGCAGCAGGAACAGCAGATCGGCGATCTTATGAAAAAGCTGGGCTTCCTCTAAGTCCATTTTCGGCAGAGCGGATCCGCCGCTCTGCCTTCCCACGAAAAGGAACAGGGAGGGGCTCTCATGGCGCTGGATCGCTGGATCGCGCTCATTCTTCTGGGTGTGTGTTTGACATATGGCTACGCCGCTTGGTTCACGATGGACGGCAGCCTGCCCCCTTTCATGCAGCGAAATCCGATCTGGCCCAGCACCTTCCCCAAAGTGCTGTCGGTTCTGGGTGTCGTCACCACCACGATTATTTTGCTGGGCTTTGAAAAGGCGGAACCAAAGGAAGCCGATATCGATTACCGGCGACTGGGGGAATACCATCTTGATCAAGCGCTTATGTTGCTGGCCTTGATGGTGATTTACGCGCTTTGCCTGCGCCCTGTTGGGTTTCTGATCTCGACCTCGGCCTTTCTGATCCTCGGGTCTTTCATTCTGGGTGAGCGCAAATGGCACGTCATGCTACCCGTCGCGCTGATCGCCACAGGCGCGGTCTGGTATCTGGTTCAGGAAGTTCTTGGCATCTACATGCGCCCATTGCCGGGCATTTTCGGAGGCTGACATGCTCGAAGGACTTCTGATCGGTCTGCAAACGGCATTCTCAATTCAAAACCTGCTGATGGTGGTCGCAGGGTGCCTGATCGGCACGTTCATCGGCATGCTTCCGGGTCTTGGGCCGATGTCGATCATCGCCATCATGATCCCGGTGGCGATTTCCATGGGCGACCCGTCCGCAGCGCTGATCCTGCTGGCCGGAGTGTATTACGGCGCCATCTTTGGCGGTTCGACATCTTCAATCCTTCTCAACGCGCCGGGGGTCGCGGGCACTGTTGCGTCCAGTTTCGACGGCTATCCGATGGCCCGCCAAGGCAAAGCAGGCAAAGCGTTGACTGTTGCAGCTATTGCAAGTTTTGCCGGCGGTACGATCGGGGCCATTTTGTTGATGGTCTTTGCCCCTGCTCTATCTTCGGTGGCATTGCTGTTCCACTCAGCCGAGTATTTCGCGCTTATGGTCGTGGGCCTGTCGGCAATCGCAGCCTTCGCAGGCACCGGTCAAGTGGCCAAAGCCGTCATCATGACGCTACTTGGGTTGATCATGGCAACGGTCGGTGAAGGTGCATTGTTCAACCTGCCACGTTTCACAATGGGTATCATGGATCTGCAATCGGGCTTTGGCTTCATCACGCTTGCCATGGCCATGTTCGCCCTGCCCGAAGCGCTGTTTCTGGTACTCAAACCAAAGAACCTTCAGGGGGATGACGGCGAGATCAAGGACCTGCGCATCACAGGCAGCGAAGCCAAGGCCATCGCGCCGGTGATCGGTCGCCAATCTGTACAGGGCTTCTTCATCGGGGTTCTGCCCGGTGCGGGGGCAACGATTGCCAGCTTCCTCGGCTACGCAGTCGAGCGCAACATTGCCCCGAAAGAGGAGCAGGACGAATTCGGCAAAGGGTCAATAAAAGGTCTGGCCGCGCCCGAAACGGCGAACAACGCGGCATGCACCGGTTCTTTCGTGCCGCTACTGACACTGGGCATTCCCGGGTCCGGCACAACCGCGATCCTGCTTGGCGCACTAATTGCCCTGAACGTGACACCCGGCCCACGGCTGATGCTGGACGAGCCGCAGATATTCTGGGCCGTCATCATGTCAATGTTCATTGGCAACCTCGTTCTGCTGATCCTGAACCTGCCGCTGATCCCATATATCGCAAAGGTTCTCTCGGTACCGCGCAATTACCTGATCCCCTTCATTTTGTTCTTCACTCTGATGGGGGCCTATATCGGGCAGAACAATGCGACCGAGCTTTTGATACTTGTTGGCTTCGGTGTTTGCGCCACGGCGTTGAAATTTGCCGACTACCCGCTTGCGCCGCTGCTGATCGGTTTCATCCTCGGGGGGATGATGGAGGACAACTTTGCCCGCTCGATGCAGCTCTATGACGGTATTGCTTTCATCTGGGAACGTCCGATGACGCTGGGTCTGCTTGTTGTCGCGGTGCTGCTGGTGCTGTTGCCCAGCTATCGCGCACGCCGCGCGCGTGCCCGGGCCGCAGGGGTTGCCGACGGTGACTGAGCCACTGGCAGGAATACGGGTTCTCGATCTGACGAATGTCCTCGCGGGTCCGTATTGCTGCTATCAACTGGCGCTCATGGGTGCCGAAGTGATCAAGGTCGAACGCCCTGACGGTGGCGACCTTGCCCGCGTCCTGGGTGCTGATCCCGCCAGAAACAAGGCCGGTATGGGCGTCAGCTTTCTGGCGCAGAATGCTGAAAAAAAGTCCATCACGCTCAACATGAAATCAGAACGGGGCAAGGCGCTCCTGAAACGCCTTGTCCAGACAGCCGACGTGTTGGTAGAGAACTTTCGCCCCGGGGTCATGGATCGGCTTGGACTTGGGTATGGCGTCTTGCGCGATGTGAAACCCAGCCTGATTTACTGTGCCATAAGCGGATTCGGTCAGGACGGTCCCCGCCGAGGCGATCCGGCCTATGACCAGATCGTGCAGGGTATCAGTGGCGTGATGTCTGTCACCGGCGGTCCTGACACCGCACCCTATCGCGTTGGCTATCCTTTGGCGGACACGATCGGTGGGATGACGGCTGCTTTTGCAGTGTCCGCCGCCCTGAACGCGGATCCTCGCGGGGCCTATCTGGATGTGGCGATGTCCGAAGCCGTGATCTCGACAATGGGTTGGGTCGTGTCGAACTATCTGATCGCCGGTGCCATTCCCGGGGCCCATGGCAACGAAAACACGACGTCAGCACCGTCTGGAACATTTGCAGCCTCTGACGCGCCCATCAACATTGCCGCCAACCGCGACGAACAGTGGCAGGCACTGGCCAGGCATCTGGGCCGGCAAGACCTGCTGGCCCACCCGGATTATGAAACGCGCGAAGACCGCAAGCGCAATCGCCACGCCCTGCGCGCGGCGCTGGAGGAGACCTTGCGGACCAAAGCGGCATCGGACTGGGTCAGCGAACTCAACGCAATCGGAGTGCCGGCCGGGCAGGTATTGACCGTGCCCGAGGCGCTTGATGACGAACAGCTTGCCGGTCGTGGCCTGATCGGATCTTTTCGAGTGCAGGGCGAAGACATGAAACTTGCAGGCAGCCCCATTGTCATGGACGGCGAACGGCAAATGCCCCAAACCGCGCCGCCTGAACTTGGAGCAGACAATAAAGTGATCTGGTCTGAAGTTGGGTTGACCGGCGCGGAAATGGACGCTTTGAGCAAGGAAGGCATCATATGAGCGATGTGTCCAATTGGTGGACGACTTCCATCATCGATATGGAACCGGGCCGGATCGACCTGCGCGGAGAGCCGATCCAGAATCTGATCGGACATCTCAGTTTCAGCGAGATGATCTGGTTCATGGTTCGTGGCGACCGACCATCTGGGGCGCAGGTCCGGTTGTTCGAGGCCGCGCTGGTCGCCGCCGTGGACCACGGACCTCAGGCCCCTTCCATCGCAACGGCGCGCATGGCCGTGACCTGCGGGCTGCCCCTGAACAACGCGATGGCGAGCGCTGTGAACATGTTGGGGGATATTCACGGCGGGGCTGGTGAGCAAGCGGTTATGCTGTACCATTTCGTGGCGCAACATCCTGGCCGGTTGGATCAAACGCTGGACGAGTGGATCGAGCGTGAAGGAAAGATATTGCCGGGTTTTGGCCATCGTTTCCACACGCCGACGGATCCGCGCGCACCACGTCTGATGGCGTTGGTCCGTGATGCTGTGACGGACGGGGCTTGTGATGGTCAGTTCCTACAGATTGGACAGGCGATCGAGGCAGAGTTGGCCCACTGCAAAGGAAAGCCTGTTCCTATGAACATAGATGGCGCCACCGCGGTGATCTATGCCGAGTTGGGCTTTGCGCCCCCACTGGCACGCGGTCTGTTTTGCCTATCCAGATCGGTTGGCATTCTGGCCCATGCGTGGGAACAGATGCAGCAAGGCGGCCGGAACAAGGGACCGACCCCGCCTGCCTATCGCTGGACCTATGTCGAAACTTAGATCGCTAGGCAGTTCTGAGCCGTGGGCGTTTGGCCAACAGGTCAGCCGCTGCACGGGCAATGACCAGTTCTTCATTGGTCGGGATTGCCATGACCACGACGCGGGACAGATCGGTTGAAATGATCCGGTCATTGTCCGCATTTGCATCAGGATTGAGCTCGATGCCCAGCCATCCCATCCCAGAGCACACCCGGTCACGCACGAGGCGTGAGTTTTCTCCGATCCCACCGGTAAACACCAAGGCGTCGATACCGCCGAGAATGGCCGCCATCGCGCCAAGCTCGCGCCGGATACGGAAGGTGAAATAGCTGATCGCCTGTCGGCTTTCGCGTGTGTCCGCCTTTTCCAGGGTACGCATATCGTTGGACAGCCCGGACAGGCCCAACAGCCCAGATTTCCGGAACAACAGGTCTGAGATTTCGTCAGCGCTCAGCCCTTCCTGGTCCATCAGATACAGGACCACGCCAGGATCAAGTTGACCACAGCGTGACCCCATCGGCAGCCCGTCCAGTGCCGAAAAGCCCATGGTCGATCCGACGGAACGCCCTCCGATCATCGCACACATCGATGCACCATTGCCAAGATGGGCCACGACCACGCGCCCTTCGTGCAAAAGCGGCGCTGTCTTTGCCATGTGATCCGAAATGAATTCATAGCTGAGCCCGTGAAAGCCATAACGCCGAACACCTTTGTCGTAATACTCGCGCGGCAAGGCAAAAACGTCATTCTCCCACGGATGATTGCGGTGAAAGGCGGTGTCGAAACAGGCGATCTGAACCGCATTCGGAAAACGTTCCATCGCGGCCCGGGCTCCGGCCAGATTGTGCGGCTGATGCAAAGGCGCGAACGGCGACAGCTTGTCCAACTCTTGAATGGACGCCTTGGTCAATGGCACCGGAGCGTCGATGTCAGGTCCACCGTGGACAACACGATGCCCGACCGCAGTCACGTCGCTGTTTGGAAATGAGCGCGCAAGCAGGTTCAAAACCCAGTCCAGCGCTGCGGCGTGATCGCGTATTTCTCCGGCGGTGCCGCTGGCAAGGACACTTCCGTCGGAAGACTTCGCCTTGACAAACGGCTCTGGTTCTCCAATCCGCTCGACCGCGCCGGTGCACACCATGATCGGATCGTCATCGGTCAGCTCGAACAGACCAAATTTCATGGAAGACGATCCAGCGTTCAGTGTCACGACATGTGTCATGCGGGTGCTCCGGTGCGCGGTAAGGAAAAGGCTTCGTGCAGTGCCGCCACGGCACAGGATGCCAGCCGGGCTTTGTCGTCATCGGCGCGGCTGGTCAAAATGATCGGAGCTTTGGCCCCCATGACCAGACCGGCCCCTTCTGCATTGGCGATATAGGTCAGCTGCTTGGCCATCATGTTCCCGGCATCCAGATTTGGCACCACCAGAATATCGGTTTTGCCCGCGACATCCGACACAATCCCTTTGGAACGCGCAGCCGCAAGGCTGACGGCATTGTCCATGGCAAGGGGGCCGTCAACAAGCCCGCCCGTGATCTGACCGCGTTCCGCCATTTTCGACAACAAAGCCGCATCAACCGAGGATCGGATCGCCGGATTGACGGTTTCGATGGCAGACAGAACACCCGCCCTGGGGTTTTCGATCCCCAGCGACAGGGCCAGGTCGATTGCGTTCTGGACAATATCAATCTTGGTTTCCAGGTCCGGCTCGATATTGACCGCCGCATCCGTCACCAACAAAGGTCTGGGTTGGCCGGGCACGTCCATGACAAAGACATGGGTAAAGCGGCGGCCGGTGCGCAGGCCGTTTTCACGCCTGAGCGCAGCCTTCAGCAATTCATCCGTATGCAGATGCCCTTTCATCAGCGCTTTCGCACGACCTTCTGCAACCAGATCGACCGCCGCATGGGCCGCACCGACGTGATCGCTCTGCGCAATGATTTCAATCCCATCCAACGACGCTCCGATTTCGGCGGCCGCGTGAGAGATTTTGTCCGGGTTACCGATCAGAATGGGTGTGATGATCGTCTCATGCGCGGCCAGCAGCGCCCCACCCAAGGCGTTGGGCTCTTCCGGGGCTACAACGGCGGTCGGCATGGGCGGCAACGGGCGCACCTTTTCCAGCATGGCATCAAAGTGACGATGACGTTTCACCACCAGCCCGGGCAGATCCAACTCGGCGAACACCATCTCTTTCTCCGGCGCGATCACGACGGCCTGCCCGCTGACGATCACGGCACCGTCCGATGGGCGCGTAACGACCGTTTCAAAGACAACTTCCCGGTTTGGTCGCTTTTCCAGAAGGGTGACTTTGGATACCAGCTCATCACCGGCATGCGCCCTTTCCACAAAATCAAATCGCTGCGATTTATAGAGCGTCCCTGCCCCCGGCAGAACGTTTCCCAAAACGGCCGAGATCAGGGCCCCAACGAACATGGCAGGGGCAACCGCTTCGTTGATGTGGTCGCCGTCGCCGTCTTCGCTGGATAGATGAAGCGGATTGTGATTGCCGGAATTGTTGGCGAACACATAGAAATCATCAACCGAGCACGTGCGGGCCAACTCGGCAGTATCACCGACCTGAAGCTTGTCGTAAGGCGTGTTGTGGTACTGCATGAACTGTCGTTTCCATTTCGATCCGTTTGGCGACACTGAGAACTCTCTTGCTGATACCCAGTTCAGCGCGCAATGGAAACAACGCATGCCGGCTGCCCGTATCGGTCTGCACGCTATTTCCGGCGGGTAACGCCTTTATGTCGTTAAGCCCGGATAATGTGCGGATTGCAGATCAGGCGCGCCGATTTCCACCGCCGCCCTGTTTGCGCATCGAAAGCCCGATCCGTTTTCTGGGTACATCCACCTCGACAACGCGCACTTTCACGACTTGCCCGGCCTTGACGACCTCATGCGGGTCCTTGACGAAGCGGTCGGCCAACTGGCTAACGTGAACCAGACCGTCCTGATGAACGCCCACATCCACGAATGCCCCAAAGGCTGCCACGTTTGTCACGGTGCCCTCAAGAACCATTCCGGGCTTCAGATCGGTTATCTCTTCGATGCCATCCGCGAAAGTGGCCGTGACAAAGCTGGGCCGGGGGTCTCGTCCGGGTTTCTCAAGCTCGGCAAAGATATCCAGAACCGTGGGCAGGCCGAAATCTTCGGTTACGAATTGTTGTGCCCGCAACCCTTTCAAGGCCCCCTCATGGCCCATGATGTGCCTGATATCCCGCCCGCAGGCCGACACGACGCGGCGGGCGACGTCATAGGCTTCGGGATGCACCGACGACGCATCAAGCGGTTCGGCGCCGTCCCTTATGCGAAGAAACCCGGCGCATTGCTCAAAGGCACGCGGACCCAGCCCGGCAACGGACAACAGGTCCTTGCGCGATTGGAACGGCCCGTTCAGATCGCGATGGGCGACGACGGCTTCGGCTTGCGCGGGGCCCAGCCCCGACACACGCGCAAGCAAAGGTGCAGAGGCCGTGTTCAGGTCAACCCCGACCGCGTTCACGACATCCTCGATCGCGGAATCCAGGGATTGCGACAGGCGGTGCTGGTCAACGTCATGCTGATATTGCCCCACGCCGATGGATTTCGGTTCGATTTTGACCAGTTCTGCCAAAGGGTCCTGCAATCGCCGGGCGATGGACACCGCCCCACGCAGCGAAACGTCCAGATCGGGAAACTCTCGTGCTGCCAGTTCCGACGCGGAATAGACCGAAGCCCCCGCTTCGGACACTACTACCTTGGTCGGTGCTTTTACCGCCTTGGGGAGCAGAGCCAAAGTATCTGCAACCAACCGTTCGGTTTCGCGGCTCGCTGTTCCGTTTCCGATGGCGATCAGTTCAATCTCGTGGGCCGAGATCAGGTTTAGGATGGTAGCCTGCGCTCCGCGCAAATCGTTTTTGGGTTGGAAGGGATACAGCGTGTCAGTGGCCACGACCTTGCCCGTTGCGTCAACCACCGCCGCTTTCACGCCGGTGCGGATGCCGGGATCGAGGCCCAAAGTGGCCTTGGCACCCGCCGGAGCAGCATACAGCAAGTCCTTGAGGTTGCGTGAAAAGACCTGAATTGCCTCGTCCTGTGCCCGACTGCGCAGTTCGGCCATCAGTTCGACCATCATGGACAGCGAAAGCTTGACCCGCCAGGTCCACCCGGCCACCTTGCGCAACCAGGCATCACCCGGCCCTTGGCCACGGGTCTGCAAATGCGCGGCCACGATGGATTCGGCCCGGGCTGCCCCGAACTCCGGTTCCGGCGCGATATCAAGTGAAACAATGCCTTCTTTTGACGCCCGCAGCATTGCCAAAGCCCTATGCGATGGAACATCCGTCCATCGTTCGGAATGGTCAAAATAATCACTGAACTTGGCGCCTTCCTTTTCTTTCCCGTCGACAACTCTTGCACTGAGCAGCGCCTCGCGCTGCATGAAGGCCCGTAACTCACCCAGCAGTGTCGCATTTTCCGTTAATCGTTCGGTCAGAATGTCCCGCGCGCCGTTCAGCGCGTCACGAGGGGTGGCAACGGCTTCGCTCAAATATGCCCCGGCCAGTGTTTCCGGGTCCGCATCGCGATCGGCCAGAATGGCTTCGACCAGGGGTTCCAGCCCGTTTTCACGCGCGATCATCGCCTTGGTGCGCCGCTTGGGCTTGTAAGGCAGATAGATGTCTTCCAACTGGGCCTTGGTTTCTGCCCGAGCTATCGATTTACTCAGATCTTCGGTCAGCTTCCCCTGTTCTTTTATCGACTTCAGGATGGTTTCCCGCCGTGCCTCAAGCTCACGCAGATAGGTCAAACGTTCGGACAGAAGGCGCAATTGGGTGTCGTCCAACCCACCGGTTGCTTCTTTCCGATAGCGGGCGACAAAAGGAACCGTCGCTCCGTCGTCCAATAGATTGATCGCAGCACCGACCTGATCGGGACGTGCATTGATCTCGGTGGCTATGGTGCGGGCGATACGGTCCAAGGGGGCCTCCTGAAACGGCAGTGGAAGGGCTTCTTAACCAGCCGTTTCAGCAAGGGAAAGTCCCTTGTACCGGTCCGTCCAAAGGCATCAGCGGATAGCAACTGTTTTCGCGGCTATTCGACGCTTCTGAGCCATTGAAAGGAAACACCAGCCTGCAAGGGCCTCACCCCCACGGCATCAGCCCGCAATACCCGGTGCGTGCGCTTACATTATGCGCCATTTGCGCCAGCGTCGTAAGGTCGAAGACCGGCAGTTTCAGGTTTTCCTGAATGCGTTTTGCATAAGGGGGAAGATCCGTGCATTCCAATACCACGGAGCGTATTTCGGGCGTATCGCGCTTCAGCCTGTGCGCAGCGTCAAGCACTTCGGCCTCGATCAGATCTGTGTCCATACGGGTGCGCGCGTTGCGCAGGATGACTTCGGCAAACTCGCTGGTGTGTTCCAGACCCTGTACGGCCACCGGAACGCCCCCCGCTCCAACGCCTTCGAAATGGCGTTGCGTCAGCGCTGACGAATCCGCTGTAATCACCCCGACCGGTGCGCTGGCCCCGGTCATGTGAAAGGCCAACGGCACTTGTATCAGGCTCGAAGCGAAGACAGGCACCGATACGGCCGCGGCCAACTCTTTTTGGAACAGGGCGAGAAACCCGCAACTTCCGGTAATGGCGCGTACGCCTTCAGCCTCAAGCCGTTGCGCGCCTTTAATGAATGGGTTCAGCAGATCAGGCGTCGGATTGTTCAGCAGCGTTGGCACCGTGACGCCATCTATCATCTCGTACAGCACCGGGAACGGCAGGCTGGAAGGGTTCTTGATATGACCGGGAGGTTTGGGAAAATAGCTTTCCAGACACAAAACCCCGATTGAGGCTCCGCAGATATTCTGTCCACCCTGATAGATCGGCATGATTGGGTAATCCTTCTTAGAAACGGTGGTTGTTACGCGTCAAAATCGCGACAAGGCGATTGAATCCAATGGGATGTTGAGGCGCTGCCCTGACACCAGATCAGCCACCAGCTCGCCGGTTTTGGGGGCCATCATCAAACCGTAATGGGAATGACCAAAGGCGGTGAACAGGCCCTTGTGCCCCTCAACCGGACCGATCGCAGGCAAACTGTCGGGAAAAGACGGGCGTCGGCCCATCCAGAACTGTGTATCCGAGGTGTTCAGATCCGGCATCATTGCGCGGGCCTGTGCGGTCAGAAGCGACTGTTTGCGTGGATCTGGCGGCGCGTCGATGCTGCCGAATTCGGCCGTGCCCGCCACGCGCAGACCGTCCTGCATCGAACTGGCCACCACCTTGGCGTCCACGTCCATCACCGAGTTTTCCAGGCTGGCAGAGGGGGTCGGGAATTGGACATGGTATCCACGCTCGGCCACCAGTGGCACGGGCAAACCCAAGGGTTTCAGCAACTCGGCAGACCAAACACCGGCGGCCAGCACGACAGTATCGGCGTGAAGCGCGCCGGCCGACGAGGTCAAATGCCATTGGCCGTCTTCCGTGCGCTCTAGTTCTTTGACTTCTGTCCGCACGAACTCGGCGCCTTGTTGACGGGCCTTGTCGGCCAAAACCGCACCAACCCGGCCAGGAGACGTGACCCGCGCCTGTCCCTTGATCAGGATCGCAGCCTTGAAATCTCTGGATAACGCAGGTTCGATCCGGCGCAATTCTGGTCCGTCGATCCGCTCTAGATGTCCGCCTTTTTCCTGCCGGATCAGATATCCCAATTCTTTCAGGTCAGCCTGATCCGGGTTGCGAAACGCGTGGACATAGTTGGAATCAACAATAAGGTCTTCGTGCCCGGTATTTTGCAGATGTCTTCGGTACAGATCTATCGAAGGGCGGCACAGCACCTCCATTGCGTCCGAGATATTGCGTACGGATTTCACGCTTGAATTCTTCAGGAACCTCAGGCCCCAAGGTATCATCCTGGGCCAGAACGCAGGTCTGACGGTCAACGCGCTTTTCGGGTCCAACAGCATCCCGGGGATCGTTTTCCAGATACCCGGCGTGGCCTGTGGAATGACCGACCAGGGCGAGACGACACCGGCATTGCCGAACGATGTCTCCTGCCCCGGTTCTCCACGGTCGATCAGACGCACGGCAATACCGCGCTCCTGCAACGAGAGCGCACAGCACAGACCGACGATCCCGGCGCCGATGATGGTCACTTGTTCAGGCATGTCAGACCGTTGCTTGAATTCGGCTGCGGGCGATCACCTGTGTGATGATGACAGGAGACGCCACCGCCAATGCGATCAGGTCAGCCGTCAGCGTGGGCGCCACGAAGATAACCCCGGCAATGGCCATCAGGATGCGCGACACGAGGTTGAGTGGCTGCAACCAATACCCCACGACCGCTGCCGAAAGGGCGATGACACCGGCGATACAGCTGGCGGCGGTATAGGTGAATTCCCAAAGATCGAACCCGGTGGAAGACACGAACAGCAAAACCGGCGCATAGACGAACGCCATTGGCGCGATGACCTTGCCCAGTCCCAGCGTAAAGGCGGACAGCCCGGTGCGGAACGGGTTGGAATTCGCAATCGCTGCCGCCGCATAGGCCGACGTACAGACCGGAGGTGTGATCTCGGAGACCACGCCATAATACAACACGAACAGATGGCTGGCGATGGGTGGAACCCCCAACTGCGCCAGCGCAGGCTGCGCCACCGAGACGAGCATGATGTACAGCGCCGTGGTCGGGATGCCGGCACCCATCAGAATGCAAACGATGGCAATAAAGACCAGCGAGATAAACAATTGCAGGTCTTCCATCGCAAACAGTTGGAAATTGCCGAACGAGATCATGTTGTAAAGATCGGATGCCAGATTGCCCGCGCCCTGCGTGACCATGAAGCCGATGCGAAAGCCGATGCCGGTAGTGTTGATGACACCCACCACGATACCAACAGCGGCGGCAGCGGCCCCCACGGCCAGCGAGTACTTTACCCCAAGTTCGACCGCGGCCAACATCTCGGGCACTTCTATTCGTTTCTGCGGGTTGAGCGTGGCAATCACCGACAATCCGCACAGAATCGCTGTCATGGACAGGTCAAACCCACCGTCGGAGAACTTCCAAAGCACGAACGCAAGAAACGCCACCGCGTAGATCAGTGTTGGCGGTTGCTTGATCCGCGACATGCCCGCGATAACCGCCAGCGAAATACCGCAGAAGGCCGACATGAACGGCGTGTAGCCGGTAAACAGGACGACCAACAAACCGATCAACGGAACGATATTGGCCCAACCCTCGGCCCAGACGGCCTTGAGCTGTGGCAATTGCTCTTTCGCCAGACCTTGCAGGTTCAGCTTACGCGCCATCAGGTGCACCACGGCAAAGACGCCGACATAGTGCAGTATCGCCGGAAAGATCGCCGCGATCACGATTGTGGTATAGGGCACCTCGAGGAACTCGGCCATGATGAAGGCCGCAGCGCCCATGATGGGCGGAGTGATCTGACCACCGGCCGAAGACGCGGCCTCGACCCCGCCTGCAAAGTGACCGGGGTATCCAAGGCGCTTCATGTTGGGAATTGTCAGCGCGCCGGTCGAAACGGTGTTGGCCACCGAAGAGCCCGAGATCGTGCCGAAGAAGGCCGAGGATACCACCGACACTTTGGCCGGACCGCCCGTATAGCGACCCGCCAAAATGGTTGCGTTATCAATGAACAATTGTCCAAGCCCCGTTCGCTGAGCGATCACGCCGAACAGGACAAAGTGGAACACGATGGTCGAAACAACCCAAAGCGTCACGCCATAGATTCCTTCCTGCGGGAAGTACATCGACGACACGAAGGTTTTGAAGTTCACGCCCGGATGTTGCAGCAACCCGGGAAAATAGGGACCCATCAGCGCGTATGAGATGAATACGCAGATGATCAGCGGCAATACCCAACCCAGCGTGCGGCGCGCAATGTCCAGTACCAGAAGGATGATGATGACGCCGAGGATCACATCATAGCTGTTTGGGTTGCCCATGCGGAAGGTTTGTTCCTCGATCCCCAGGAACGGGATGCCGCGCCAGGCGAAACCAACGTAAAGCGCGGCGACGATGCCAAGCGCCATGAACACCAGATCATAAAGAGGGACGTTGCCGATGCGGAAGCGACTGACTTTGAGAGCATAGAGGCTTTTGGTCCCGACAATCGGGATCGTGGCGTAGACCAGAATGAACAGCAGAGCCAGATAGATGCCCATATGCCAGTGGTCGGCCGGCAAGCCGAACCCAGCCGTGAAGAATTCGTAGAATGCAAAGATCAGGGCGACGACACGCAACACCTTGCCTGCCGTGGGCGTGACCTGCCGGACAGCGGCGCCTTCGTCGAACTGTTCTTCGATGGCCGCCAGCTCCTCGGCCGTCAGTTCGTGGTCATCAAGTTTCTGGGTCTCGGACATGATGGCCCCCCGATTTCGCAAAATTCCAGAGTGCGGTGCCCCAAGAAGGGGCACCGACGACAGGTTTCAGTCAGGTGTGGTTATTGAAGAAGACCGGCTTCTTTATAGAACTTCTCAGCACCCGGATGCAGCGGAACACCCAGCGCCTCGACGCCGTCGAGGGCAGTATCAGGCGTGATCTGCTTGCCCTTTGCGTGGCCGTTGTCCAGCAGCTTGCGCGTGTTGTCGTTCCACAGGGCCTTGGTCAGCTGATAGACCAGATCTTCGGACAGATCCGATGACACAACCAGCATTGCGCTGACCGCAGGGGTCTTGGTTTCGGAATCGATGCCTTCATATACACCGCCCGGGATAGCGGACGGGATATAGGCAGGAATGATCTCGTTGATCTTTGCCAGATCTTCATCGCTGAAGGAATGCAGGTTCATGCCCTTGGTCGATGACAGCTGCACCATTGCGGCAACCGGCCAGCCTGCTGCGTAGAAATAGGCGTCAAGCTGACCGTCGGCCAAACGCTCGGCGCTCTGACTGTTGTTCAGCTCGGCCTCGTCCATATTGTCGCGATTGACGCCCCAGGCGTCCAGCATCTGCAAAACGGCCACCTGCGTGCCGGAACCAGCCTGGGCAATACCAACGCGCTTGCCTTTGAGATCACTCAGATCGTTGATCGTCTGACCGGCTGGCAGCACCAGGTGCAGGTCTTCCGGGAACAGGTTTGCGACGATGCGCAGTTTCGGGTGGGGTTTGCCTTCAAACTTGCCCTCACCCAGATACATCGAACGGGTTACATCTGCCGCGGCCAGGCCGGCCTCAAGCTCGCCGTTTTGCACGGCGGCATTGTTGAAGACTGACGCAGTTGTCGACTGTGCAATCGCGATCAACCCGGGCACGCCGCATTGGCCGCCCTCTTCGCAGGGGCGTGAGCCTGGAGGGGCCGAAATTCCGTTGGCGATGGTCCCGCCGATCGGGAAATAAGTGCCGCCTGCACCGCCGGTGCCGATGCGAAAAAAGGTTGGGTCCTGTGCAAACGCCGGTGCAGCCAATGCACCCGCCAAAGCCAAACCCGTCAGGCATTTCATCAATTTCATCGTAAGCTCCCAGTTGTGGATCATTGGATTCGGTTTGTTCGAATTCTGATCCGTTCAGCCTATGGAGTTTTAGCATAAATACAAATTTGTTATATTTAACAAAATGAAAGTTTAGCTTATGTTTTAGATATGAACCTTGCTCAATTGACAGTTTTTCGTGAGGTGATGGAAACCGGGTCCATCTCTCAAACCGCGAAGAAGCTGAACAGGACACAACCCGCGATCAGCCTGGCAATCAAGAACCTGGAAAGGAGTCTGGGACTGACCTTGTTCGAACGAAAAGGCCGGCGTCTGATCCCAGTGCCAGAGGCGCATTACCTGTTGGCAGAAACCACCGGAATACTGGACAGATTATCTACGGTTTCCAGTACGATGCACGGTCTTCTTAAAGGAAATTCAGGCAGCCTGAACATTGCCGCCATGCCGGGACCGTCCATTTTTGCCTTCCCGAATTTCATAAGCCGTTCAGTTGGCGGGAATCCGGACATCCGGGTTACGCTGTCCACCCGCAGTTCGCCACAGATAATGGAACTTGCAGGCACTCAGAACATTGATTTCGGGTTTGCTGATTTCGAACACCCGGTCGGAAAGAAGCCGCAATTCACGGCAGAGATCATCAGCGGAGACTGCTTTTGCGCAATGGATCGGGACAACCCGTTGGCGCAAGAAAAGGCTGTGACGATTTCGGATCTCGATGATGTGCCAATGGGTGGACTGTATGACACCCACCCTTTTCAGAAGAAAGTGCAGCGCGCTTTTCAGATGGTTGCCGCCACTTACAAACCTAGTGTGACGTGCCAGTATTTTCTTCCGCTCATTCCGTTTGTTGGATCGGGGCAGTGCTGCTCGATTGTCGATCCGTTGACTGTTGCGACGGAACGGAAGCTGAATATCTCGCATGGCCGTGTGGTATTCCTGCCTTTCAAGGACCCCCTCAGATACGAATACGCCATCCTGTCGCCGGATCACCGCCCCCCTTCGCAATTGGCGCTGAAAATAAAAGCGGGATGGAAGGCGGAAGTTGTGTCGATGCTGGATCAGACCAACGCCAACCCGCGGACGGAAGACTTCTGAAAGACACCCGGCCGAACTTGGAAATGTGCGACAACCGGAAAAACTCAGATGACGCGCGCGACCGAGGCCTCCAGCGTCGATTTTAGCAGTTGCGGATCTATCGGTTTGTAAAACAGCGGCAGCTTTGCTTGTTTGCACTGCTGAACAAGCTCTTGTGATCGATTGGCTGAGATAATACAGCCGGGCAAATGCCCGAATTCATCCGTCAGGGCGCGCATGGCGTCCGTGCCTGTTTTTCCGTTGTTCAATTGATAGTCGGCGACAACAAAGTCTGGCAGGATGCCTATTTCGCGCAGAAGGCCAATCGCTTCGCTTTCGCTTTCGCATTCCAGAACCTCGACGCCCCAGGATTCGATGGTCATGGTCAACGCGCCGCGCAGGTTTTCATCGTTTTCGATCAACAGGGCGACGGTGTTGCCCAGCACATTCAAGTTTGGTTTTTGTACCACTGAAGAGCAGAGAAAAACCTCTGGTTTCACCCGGGCCAAAGGTATTTCGACCGAAAACCCCGTGCCCTTTCCAACTTCGGAAAACAGGTGGATGGGGTGTTGTAGCAACCCGCAGGCCCGCTCGACAATCGCAAGACCCAACCCCATTCCTTCGGCGGCGCTGGCATCTGAATGCAAACGCTGAAATTCCTGAAACACGATATCTCTTTGATCTGATGCTATGCCAATGCCCGTATCCCAGACTTCCAAAGCAATTGCGTTCTTGCGATGCCTGACACCAACAAGAACTTTGCCGGTCTCGGTGTACCGGATCGCGTTTGACAGCAGATTCTGCAATATACGCCGAAGGTAACTGGCATCGCTTGTGACCAGAGCCTTTGTGTCAACAAAACGCAAACTCAAACCCTTGGCCTGGGCGACGGGCTTGAATGCGTCTTCCATCTGCAAGAAAAGCTCGCCCACCGACACTGTGGACAGATGCGCCTTGGCCCGCCCGGAATCCAGCTTTGAGATGTCCAGCAGGGCTTCGAGAATGTGTTCGACACTGTTCAGGGCGCTTTCTGCTTTTGCTGCAACGGTCCGGGCGGTGTCAGTGTCCAAACCGCTGCCCAGTGACGCAACATAGAGCTTTGCAGCAGACAGAGGCTGCAACAGGTCATGGCTGGCGGCGGCCACAAAACGCGATTTTGACGCGTTCGCCCGTTCAGCCTCGTTCAGCGCATCCGCAAGCTCCATTGTGCGTGACGCCACACGTTGTTCCAAAAGTTCCTTGGCTTCATACAAGGCCTGCGCAGACCTCCGTTCCGCAGTTACATCGGTAAAGGAAATCACAAAGCCCCGGTCTGGCATTTCCTGCGCAAAGACCGACAGGATTTTCGATCGCCCCTGATGCATCTGGAACTGAAGAGGGCGGCGGTAGGTTGGTCGGCTGACCCAATCCAGCAGATCCGCCTCGGTTATGCCTTTCTGAAAGCTGATGTTGTCGCCCAGGCGATTGGACAGGGTTTCAAACCGCATGCCCATCTGAAACTGAGTGATCGGTATGGCCAAAAGCTCGCTTGCGCGGGTGTTCCACCCGATCATGCGGTGCTTGTTGTCAAAGATACAGACGCCCTGATCGATATGTTCAAGCGTGGCGCGGATCAGCCGCGCCTTGTCGTCAAGAATGCGATCCCTTTCTTGCCGTTCGATCCGCATGATATCTGTCACGTCGGTTTGCAGGATCACGGTGCCCCCGTCTGGCGTGCGGTGTTCTGACACTTGCGTCCACCGATTGCCCGAAAGACGAACATTGAACACCACGTGGTCATCTGCGTGACGATCCAGACGGCTTTTGGCCCAGTCCTCTGGGGTCATTGTCTCTGGCAAGGACAGGAACCTGGATCGGCTGACCAGTTCCACGTAGTCGGCAAAACACAAGCCGGGGTTCAGCTGTTCCTGAATATCGGGCATATGCATCCCGAACCTGCTGTTGCACAGCACCAGTTCTTCGTCACGATTGAACAGGGCAAAGCCTTCCTGCACCGTTTCGATCGCATTTGCCAAATCTGCGCGCGCTGCTTCGGTTTCCTTGTTGGCCTGCGCCAACCTGGCGTTGGAGTCATTCAGAAGTTCAAGCGCGCGCTCAAGGTCATCCGTTCGGGCGCGAACCTCTTGTTCAAGCACCGCCGCCCGTTGGAACTGAGCATAAGCCGCGCCAGAGGCATTGGTGGATTCTTCGACCCGCCGCATCAGGGCTTCGGCAATTTTCCTGAGTTTTTCGTTCTGACGTTCAAGGGAGTCCGAGGGGTCTGTGAGATGCTCGATCATACCTTACTCTTTCTCGGGCGGGTATATCGCCACGCCGGTCAGGGTCTGGTTCACATGGATCGAATTGAATTGCTCTCCATAGGTCGAGAAACCGACCACGTGATGGCGAGACAGGATGTCCGAGATCGCGTGCGTCTTCTGCTTTTGCTGGGCCTCCAGCCGGCGAAGGATGCAGTCACAACCCAAAATGGTGTCGGGTTGCTGCTTCTCGGTCAACAGGCTGATTTCTTCCTGTAGATGTTCAACCATGTCCCGAGGTTCTGCCAGCGTCAGGACCAAGCCTTCGTCAATCGCCGAAAAAAAGACGAGATCGCCATTTCCCGCTACCTGCTGGATCGCGCGGACATGGTGTTGCCCGCCTATTTGCACAACGACTGGATGGGCCGCGAATGTGAATGTGGTGAGCTGTTCCGGGTCTTTGCCGAGAATACGGGCGTATTCGCGGGCAGCGGGTTCGGCATTGATTTCCTGAACGATGCGTTTTGCCGGGTCTGCCTTGGTCACGACCATGCGATAGGCGGTGGGCAGAAGGTGATCGGTCTTGAACACCTTGATCGGACACCGCGTGCGAACCTGCGTGAGTACGGCTGCGTTGCTTCTTGCCTGCCCCTGATACAGAACATAAGTGCGCCCGAATTTGGTTCCATCCCCGGCCGAACCGCCGAACAATGGCACCGGCCCCAGCCCCACAGCCAATTCCGACGTCAGTTCATCTTCTTTTGTCGACAACCCGTCAATCATCAGGAACGTGAATTCATGGCTCCAGTCGGGTGCGTTCGCCATCATCGTATTTCTGTTGTGGATCATCTCTTTGATGATGCTGTCGGACTCGAATTCGTTCAGATCCGGAACAAGAACCGTGCGTATGTCGAAATGGGATTGCGGCAGGCCGATCGCGACGATCTGATCTTCGCAATACCCACTATCCGCCAGCTCTCCGGCGGTGGTGCAACCAACAATCGGGGTCGGCGCAAAGGCGCGCTCGGCATCCGCGATCACCACGGATGCATCGGCGTTCGGGCTGACAAAAAGAATGACAAGCGCAAGTGGGTCATCACCCAACTGGCGTCTGAGGGTCTCGATCGACTGCCCGGTGTCGTGGCGTGCAAAAGCCGTTTTGACGATGCCTGGCGTGCGGGCCCGGGCTGTTGCCCACCCGACTGCTTGGTCCATCGTGCCTCCTCCCTAAAAGCGCGACGATGACGTGAGAGTATGACGCTTAGCCTTGGTCTTGCAAGACACTGGCAAAGGACGCTTTCTTGACGATCAGAACCGCCTGCGTACGACTTTGAACACCCAGTTTTCGCATTATTGCTGTCACGTGCGCTTTGACCGTCGTTTCCGCAATCGACAAGTCATAGGCGATTTGCTTGTTCAGTTTGCCTTCGCAGATCAGTTGCAGGATGCGCGCCTGTTGATTTGTCAGTGTCGCCAGTCGTTTGACCGCTTCGTCGTGTTCGTCCTCTTCCTCTGTGTCAATCAAAACACAGCCCTCTGGCACGAAAACGTCACCGGCGTGCACTGTCTCGAATGCAGTGCGGAACACGTCGCGCTGACTGTGCTTGGGGACATAGCCTGATGCGCCGGCCTGTATCACCTGGCTGACAACGCGGTTGTCCGTCAGCGACGACACTACGATCACCGGTGCGTTTGCGGCAGCCTTCAAGCGGATCAAACCTTCCAGGCCGTCCACATCCGGCAAATTGAGATCCAGCATGACCGCATCGGGTTTCAGCCCACTTGCCAGCAGATCCAAGGCGTCCTCCAGCCGGTCTGCCGTATGGATTTTCCGGATCTGAGCCACACTTTGCAAGGTCATCGACAAGGCGTCGCAAAACAATGGATGGTCATCAACGATCAGCACGTTTTCGAAATTATTGCGCGCGGCGGATTCAGCAAGCATCTGGTATAGCCTTTTGCATTCAAATGGTCTCCAGCCTAACCAATCCTAGCGATGAATGAAAACCACGCATACTGGCGGAAGGTCGTATAGTAACGCGCACCCCGGATCAGAGGTACGCATCAGGGTTTTGCTGGATCCCGTGTCAGTTCGCCGATGCCAGTTCCTTTGGCGGGCGGAAGGTCCACAAGGTACCACCCTGGTTCAGATAGTTGACCTTCTTGGCCACCTCACCCCCCCAGAGCGGTGCAGTGCCGCCCCAGCTGGAAATGATCGCGACATATTGTTCACCATCCTGTTCCCAGGTCACACGCTGCCCGAGCCGGTCTGGAACGACCACAGCTTCTCGCTGGTCTCGTCGTCCAGCGCGATAAACTCACCTTCAGGCGTGCCAAAGAACACCAGGCCACCGGCTGTCGTCATCACGCCTGACCACAGCGGCGCGTTGTTCTTGTATCCCCATTCCCATTCGCCGGTATCCGGATCGATGGCCTTGAGAGATCCAATGTGATCTTCGTAGTTGGGCTTGATCGTAAAGCCTGCGCCCAGATAGGCGGCACCCTTCTTGTACGAGATCGGCTGGTTCCAGATATCCATGCCCCATTCGTTCGACCGTACATAAAAATTGCCGGTACGTTGCGAAAAGGACATCGGCATCCAGTTCTTGCCGCCAAGGAAAGAAGGCGATGCAAAGATCACTTCACCCTTCTTGTCATCAGCCGCTGACGACGGATCCCCGGGGCGGTTTTCTTCGACAAAGACCGGTCGGCCGGTCTCATCCACGCCGGACGCCCATGTTATGTCTTTGACAAACGGATTAGCCGATACAAAGGCACCGTCTTCGCGGTTCAGAAAATAGAAATACCCGTTGCGATCGGCGGTTGCGTAACGCTTGTTTCCTTCACGGTCGGTATAGGCAACAACCTCGTTTACACCGTCATAGTCCCAACCTTCGCGCGGCGTGGTCTGGAAATGCCATTTGATTTCGCCGGTTTTCGGATCGATTCCGATGCGGCTGGCCGCGTAAAGGTTGTCTCCGGCGTTACCTTCCGTCGGCGTGCCCGCATTGCGCAGCCGCGAGTTCCACGGCGCCGGGTTTCCGACCCCGAAAACAAGCGTATCCGTGTCCGCGTCATAGGAACAACCCAGCCAGGTTGCGCCACCGCCGGTCTTCCACATGTCGCCGGGTCACGTCGCATTCAACTCGCCCGTCATGGTGCTTTCTTCATCGTTCAGCGTCTCCATATGGCCTTCTATGACCGGGCGTTCCCATACCGGATCACCGGTGTTCACGTCCCGTGCCTGCACAGCGCCAACGATGCCAAACTCACCACCGGAATTTCCGGTGATCACCAGCCCGTCAACGATCAGCGGAGCCGCGTTGTAAGAATACGCCGCCTTGTAGTCCGCGATTTTGTCACGCCGCACGACGTCGCCGGTGTCTTTGTTCAGGGCCACAATCCGGGCATCAAGGGTGCCGAAAATCACCTTGTCGCCGTAGATGGCGGCACGCCGGTTCACCACGTCACAGCAAGGCAGAATGCCTTCGGGCAGGCACGCCTCGTATCGCCAGACCTCTTTGCCGGTTTCCAGATCAATTGCATAAAGGCGCGAATACGATCCGGTGATATACATCATGCCGCCATAGATCAGCGGTTGGGTTTCCTGCCCGCGCTGTTTTTCGCCACCAAGGCTGAACGCCCAGGCCGGCAACAGGTTCTTGACGTTGTCTTTGTTCAGCATGTCCAACGGGCTGTAGCGCTGCAAGTGGCGTCCCATCCCGTTTGTCACGACCTGGGTCGCAATTGACTGGTCGTTGGCCAGATCGTCCTCGGTAACTTCTGCATGGGCCGTGCCCACTGCAATCACGCTTGCAACTGCCGCCATTGTGAACCGGTTCATCGGTGTCCTCCCTAGACTTGTGTCTTCCCTCCGCACCGAATCGCCGACAGGTCAGAGCTGTTGGCACGGCAACTATTCGCAGGCGGGTCTGTCGGCGAAATTGCACAATGGTCGTGGGGGCAATTCGCGCATTTTATCCGGGCTCCACACTCATGGTTTCGGCGGCACCAGCGGTGACTTATCGGACCACTTTCGGGCATCTGTCGCAACGGTTTGCGACGCGGCGCCGATCCTTCTCCCGGACGAACATGATCTTGATACGGTTGCGCTATTTGGCCCTGCACGCGTCGTTCGGAACGGGTCTGTCCCGCGACGTCCCGCCCAGAATGCAGGGATATGTTTCCTTGACCTTTCAGGCCGCCCAAAAATCTACCGACCACCATTGCCGCTGAAATTCAGGAGCTTGATTCAGTTTCCGGCGTCGATTTCAGAGCTGACCCAAGGTTCGGTTCCGCCCTTGACGAATTCCGCGTGGCGCGGGCGCGAGTCCACCAGGGCGTTGGCGAACAACTCCTGTGTTTCGGTATCGATCCAATGAGCCATGTTGATGGTCTCGGACGTGGTGACAGCGATCATGCCGTCAGGTGAGACCGCCATCCCTTCCGGCTCGATACTCACGTCTATCTGGGCAATTACGGTCCGCGATACCGTGTCGACGACAGTTGTTATCGCGTCATCTTCGTTGGCGATGTACAGATGCCGATCATTCGGGTGCAAAACGAACTGTTTGGGGTCTTCGCCCGACGGCAGATCATAAAGGACTTCTCCGGTTTCAGGATCCATGACCTGCACCGAGTCATTATCTGACGCGCAGATGTAGAGAACCGAGTAGTCCTTGGAAAATGTGATCCCGCGTGGTCGTTCTCCGGTTTTAAGGGTGCGGATCACTTCAAACGTTTCGATATTGATCACGCTGAGCGTGTCGTCTTTTTCATTGCTGATCCAAATCTCGTCCGAAACCGCCGGAGTGCAAAATGCAGCAGCGGCCAAAAAGACGGAAAACTTTATCTTTAGTCCTCGCTAAAGGCCGTGCACAGGCATTCGGCCTGGTCAATTCCCAGAGTGTCCAGTTCAGTCCTGTGGTGCAGGAAACCCGCGAGCGGTGCGAGGGCCACGACCGCTCGATCCGTCATCAGCGGGATGGGTTGGCGCAACTGACCGTTCCAGGCGCGGAAACTCATCGCCCGGCCCTTGAAGCCTGCCAGTTCAAATTTTTCCAACAGAATGTAGTCCCGCAGAACCGCGGGATCGCCAGATTGCGTTCGGGCCACGGCCTCGCCCAAGGACCGAAACGCAGCCCATGCCGCATAGTCGATTGGCCTCATCGACCGGCCTGCTTAACCGGCGAACCGGCTCTGCAACTGAACCGCGCCCCATTGCTCGACCACAGGCGACCACGTGACCGGTCGCAACCCTTCCGAACCTGCGACCGGCCTGGGTTCCCATGTGTTGAACGGTATATATCTTGCGAAGTCGCCCAACTCATCCGCGACCAACGTGACATCGTAGTCCACGAAATCCTACGTGAAAACAGGAACTTCCTGCGCCGCATTGTGCCTCATGTCAGCATCGAAACGCCAGGTCTTTTCCGCCCGAATTTCCAGTCCGAATTTGGTCAGGGACAGTTTCATTGCGTCAGCAAAGGCCGTGTCCGACTGGTGTTCTCCGGCGACCAGAACCAGATCGTCCCAGCGCCTTTTGACCAGAAATTGTGCCAGAGCGTCCGTGCGCATCGCATCGGACGGCATGGTGTGCAGCAGGTTGGCACGGCTAGGCGGTATGTCTTAAGTCGCGGTCGCGGGCAGACGCGTTGAGCAAGATGGCGTCGGCGGCCTCGGGAAGATCAGCGACCGCCAGTTGCGCCCGCGCCGGAGCGTCCAATATCAGGAAGCTTGTCTGGGACAAGGCCCGGCGCGCCGTATCAAGCCAATTCCCGTCTTTCGGGACGGTCAAAACTGTCAGTTCATACGTGTGGCCCAGAAACTTGGCCGTTGTCAGGTTGTCTGACAAAGCCAGTTCTGCACCTGCCGTGCCCAGATCGTCGGGCAATGGGTCAGGGTTCGACAAAACCGGTGGTCGTCTGACCTGTTGATGAAGATAGACAGCAGATACAGAGACCTCAGCTGCAGCAACCATTGGCAACAGAACAAGAGTTGCAAAGACCCAAAAAACATGGCCGTGTTTGCTCCTCCTCCGATGCTGCTCCACTAAAATGAGTCCTTGGGCGGCATGCCATTCGACCTTAGTCGCACGCAGCGGCTCATCTGCAAACAAGGTCGAATTTCACGATGGTTTTCCCTGAGCTAAGACCAGAGCCAGCATCAGAAGGAGGAGACGATGGGTCTTGTGTTTTTCAACACAGCGCTGGCTGGCCTGACCGCAGGTGGCATGGCGTTTTCGCACGGAGACGTCGCCCCGCGACCTGCTGGCCGCGATGGCCGACGGCGGGGAAGGTGATGCCGCAGCGCTTCAGTCGGATCTCAGCCAGATTGCCGGCACTTTGGAAACAGGATCGGGCGCCCTGCGGCTGACAGCGTGGCCTTTCGCGCCGCTGTTCTGATCTCGGGCGACAGCCCTGATTTCTCATAGGCGGCGGAGCAACTGACAATTGGATTGTCTGCCGCGCAATAGGACGGCAGACTGAGACACATGATCGGACGCACATTTTTTCTCTCTCTGTTGGCTGCCACTCTTTCAACCGGAATGGCGATGGCCCGATGCGAGGATCATGTGCCTCAACCCAAACCACAAAACGCCAGCCGGGATATCGTTGGCGCTGATCTCGATACCATCGTCGCGCGCGGCTATATCAAATTTGCGGCTTATGACGACTTTGCCCCGTGGTCCTATGAGAAAGACGGCAAGATACAGGGCGTGGATATCGACACCGGAACATTGATCGCCGAAGAGCTGGGGGTCGACGCGCGTTTCAATCTGGTGGCTGCCGGCGAAAACCTTGAGGCCAGGCTGACGCCAGAGCTTGACATCCATACCCCACCCCTGCCCGGTTTTGCCGTCAGTTCATGGACTACTGGCGTGGACGTTCATTTCGCCTATAGCGGCCTCTGCTATGCTGTGGACGACGCCATTTATGCGGCGTTGCAGGACAGGCGCATCGCCGAAATCTTCAAACGTCACGGCCTTACACATTCGCCGTCCATACTGCGGTGACTACACCCAAGGTCTTATAGGCAAGGCTGCGAACACCGCGTAGCGTAACAAAAATATACTTGGAGAAGTGAAATGGAACTCAATGACAGCCGCGTCATCGCCGCGCCGCGTTCCAAAGTCTGGGCCGCGCTTTTGTCGGCAGATGTTCTGAAGGAATGCGTGCCGGGATGTCAGGAGATGACAGGCTCGGTCGAAGACGGGTTCGAGGCCACCGTCGTGCAGAAAGTAGGCCCGGTCAAAGCGACGTTCAAAGGCTCTGTGACCCTTTCTGATCTCGTGGAGCTTGAAAGCGTGAAGTTATCGGGTGAAGGTAAGGGAGGAGCCGCCGGATTTGCCAAAGGCGCGGCCGACGTCACCTTGTCGGATGCCCCCGAAGGCACACTACTGACCTACGCGGTCGATGCACGCGTCGGTGGCAAACTGGCTCAGTTGGGGGGCCGCGTGATTGATGGGGTTGCCAGAAAAATGGCCGACCAGTTCTTTGAGAACTTCCAGAACGCGGTCGAACCTCAGGATGTGCCCGAGCCCGAAACCTCGGAAGAAGGCGAGACCGGGGAAAAAAAGAAAGGTTGGATCAAGCGCGTGTTAGGCGGTTGATCCTTTGGAATTCAGGGAGGAGAAAGTCATGAAAATTTCCATGACCGTGAACGGCAAAGCCGTAAGCGGAGACGTCGAGGGCCGGACATTGTTGTCCGGTTTTCTGCGCGATCATCTGTCTTTGACGGGCACGCATGTGGGGTGCGACACCGCGCAATGTGGAGCTTGCGTGGTGCATGTGAATGGCGAAGCGGTGAAATCGTGCAACATGCTGGCCGCCGAAGCAGATGGGGCCGATGTCGGCACGATCGAAGGCCAGGCAACAGCGGATGGCTCACTGAACGTGATACAGCAGGCGTTTCAGGATCACCACGGTCTGCAATGCGGATTCTGCACTCCGGGCATGGTGATGAGCGCCGCCGCGCTGCTGAAAGAGAACCCGCGCCCAACCGAGGCCGAAATCCGGAAGTATCTGGAGGGCAACCTGTGCCGCTGTACTGGGTATCACAACATCGTCAAAGCGATCATGGCCGCATCCGGCCAGGACGTGGGCAGCATCGCTGCGGAATGATGCCGCTGCGGGCGTCGGAAACACGCCCGTGGGATGAGTGAGGGATGCAGCAGCATCCGTTTATGGGAGGAGAATAAGCAATGCCCAAAGACAGTGGCATCGGAGCCAGTTCCAAGCGGCGCGAGGACGTACGCTTTCTGACCGGAGCAGGCAATTATACCGACGACATCAACGTACATGGCCAGGCCTATGTGCATTTTCTGCGGTCCGACATCGCGCATGGCCGGATCAAGTCCGTGGACACTTCGGCGGCCGAAGGCATGCCGGGAGTGGTCAAGGTGTTTACCGGCAAGGATTTCGAAGGCGTGGGCGGCATGCCCTGCGGCTGGGAAGTCACCGACAAGCACGGCGCGCCGATGCAAGAGCCCCCTCACCCCATTCTGGCGCAGGGCAAAGTGCGCCATGTGGGCGACCCGATCGCGGCCGTTGTGGCCGACAGCCTTGAGCAGGCCCGCGATGCGGCTGAGGCCATCGAGGTGGATATCGAGGAACTGCCCGCGGTGATCGACATGAAAGCCGCCGCGCAGGATGGCGCGACCCTGGTCCATGACGATCTGAAAAACAACATCTGCTATGACTGGCAGCTGGGTGAGGCGGACGACGCCAAGGTGAACGAGGTGTTTGCCAACGCCGCGCATGTCACCACTCTGGAACTGGTGAACAACCGTCTGGTTGCCAACCCGATGGAACCGCGCGTGGCCGTGGCGGAATACAGCCGGGGCACGGATGAGTATACGCTCTATACCACGTCGCAGAACCCGCATGTGATCCGGCTGCTGATGTGCGCCTTTGTGCTCGGCCTGCCCGAACACAAGGTCCGCGTCGTGGCGCCGGATGTGGGCGGCGGTTTCGGCACCAAGATTTTCCACTATGCGGAAGAGGCATTCTGCACCTTTGCCGCCAAGGCCTGCAACCGCCCGGTCAAGTGGACGGCCAGCCGGTCCGAGGCGTTCATGTCGGATGCACAGGGCCGCGACCATGTCAGCAAGATCGAGCTGGCGCTGGATGCCGACAACAATTTCGTCGGCCTGCGTACCAACACATATGCCAATCTGGGCGCGTATCTATCCACCTTTTCCAGCTCGGTCCCGACCTGGCTGCACGGCACGCTGATGGCGGGCAACTACAAGACGCCGGTCATTCAGGTAAACGTGAAGGCGATGTTCACCAACACGGTGCCGGTGGACGCCTATCGCGGCGCGGGCCGCCCTGAGGCAACATACCAGTTGGAACGTGTGATCGACAAAGCCGCGCGCGAACTGGGTGTCGATCCGATCGCCCTGCGGCGACAGAACTTTGTCACCCAGTTCCCCTATGACACGCCGGTGGCGCTGACCTATGACACCGGGGATTACAACGGGACGATGGACAAGCTTGAGGCTGCGGCTGATCTCGCGGGCTTTGCAGCACGACGCGCGCAGAGTGAGGCCAAAGGCAAGCTGCGCGGTCTCGGCGTCAATTGCTATATCGAGGCTTGTGGTATCGCGCCTTCGAATATCGTCGGCATGTTGGGGGCCCGTGCGGGTCTTTACGACGCGGCGACAGTTCGGGTGAACGCCACCGGTTCGATAAGTGTGATGGTTGGCGCACACAGCCACGGGCAAGGCCATGAAACAGCATTCCCGCAGGTCGTGGCCGACATGATCGGCATCGACGAGTCAATGGTCGAGATCGTGCACGGGGACACCTCGAAGATCCCGTTTGGCATGGGCACCTATGGCTCACGCTCGCTGGCGGTCTGCGGCTCGGCTATGGTCAAGGCCACCGAGAAGGTGATCGACAAGGCCAAAAAGATTGCAGCCCATTTGCTGGAAGCGTCCGAGGCAGATATCGAACTTAAGGACGGTCAGTTCAGTGTTGCGGGGACCGACAAGTCGGTGGCGTGGGGGGATGTGACCCTTACGGCTTACGTACCGCACAACTATCCGCTGGAAGTTGAACCGGGACTGGAGGAAACCGCGTTTTACGACCCGGCCAACTTTACTTTCCCGGCAGGGGCTTATGCCTGTGAGGTCGAGGTTGATCCAGACACAGGTCAGGTCACGATTGAGAAATTCACGGCTGCGGATGACTTTGGCAATATCGTCAATCCAATGATCGTTGATGGCCAGGTGCATGGCGGTATTGGTCAGGGCATCGGTCAAGCCCTGCTGGAGAACTGTGCCTATGACGAGAACGGCCAGCTGCTGAGTGCGTCCTTCATGGACTATGCGATGCCGCGTGCGGATGACGTGCCATTCTACGGCGTAGATCATTCCAGCCAGACGCCGTGTACGCACAATCCGCTTGGTGTGAAGGGTTGCGGCGAGGCCGGTGCGATCGGCTCACCGCCTGCGGTGGTCAACGCGGTGCTGGATGCGTTGAACTCAGGTGGAAGGGCTGTTGATCATATCGACATGCCGATGAGCCCGTCACGCGTTTGGACGGCGATGCATGGTTGAGAGGTTAAGGTGCGAGGGGCCAGCCCCTCGCGCTCCCCGGGATTTTTATAGCCAGATGAAGGGCGGATCAGCGCCTTTTCGGAAAGGAAGAACGAAATGTACAATTTCGAGTTTGAGAAGCCCTCGACCATTGCTGACGCGGTTGCAGCATTGGCAGCAGAGGATGCGCAGGCGTTGGGAGGCGGACAGACGCTGATCCCAACATTGAAGCAACGGTTGGCGGCCCCGTCCAAGTTGGTGTCGGTGAGCGGAATTCCCGAGATGCAAGGCGTTTGCATCGAGGATGACGGATCGGTGTCGATCGGTGGCGCGACGCCCCACGCTGTCGTCGCCCGCGAGGCCGTGGGCTCGTATCCAGCGCTTGCAGCGCTGGCCGGTCAGATTGGCGATCCGGCAGTTCGCAACCGCGGGACGATTGGCGGCTCGGTTGCCAACAATGACCCTGCGGCCTGTTATCCGGCAGGGGTATTGGGTTCAGGGGCGACTATCCGGACCAATACCCGCCAGATTGCCGCCGATGACTTTTTCCAGGGAATGTTCACGACAGCACTGGATGAGGGTGAAATCATCACATCGGTCCGTTTCCCGGTGCCGCAAGCGGCGAGCTACCGGAAGTTCCTTCAGCCAGCCTCGCGTTTTGCGCTTGTCGGGGTCTACCTGGCCCGCTTTGCGGACGGGGTGCGCGTCGCGGTAACCGGCGCGAGCGAGGACGGCGTTTTCCGGTGGTCCGAGGCTGAACAGGCGCTGAACAAGGAATTTCGCCCTGATGCCCTTATGGACCTGCGCGTAAACCCGGCGAACATGATTGCGGATCTGCATGGGAGCAAGGAGTATCGAGCGCATCTTGTTTCGGTCATGACCAAACGCGCGGTTGAAGACTGCTTGTAAAGAATTGGTCGGGAAAATCGAAAAGTCCCGGTGTTATCCGGGGCTTTTTATCCTTGCAGCGTCACCACTTTCCCATTGGGGCGTACACGGATCGCGATGCGCTCGCCGGCTGCCTGCGCAAGGGTCGCTGCTATTTCAGCCTCGGAAGCATGACGGAATGCTGTTGAAAGCGCGTCTGCCGTCGTAGCATCCGGTGCCTGGACACTGACCGTTGACCAAAGCGGTGCGTTTCCGCCCATCGGGTCGATGATGTGAGCGCCGCCCGACCGCAGGCGCATGACGTCAGCGCTGGACGTAGCAATGGCGCGGTCCTTCAAATGCGTGACTTCGACAAGTCGGTGCACTGGATCCGTGACGCCCAGCAGCCGCTGACGACCACTTGCATAATATTCTCCGATATTGACCAGAACCTTTTCCCACCCGGCTTTGCGCAAGGCGCGAACGACCAGATCGGTGGCGAAACCTTGAGCGATGACGTTCAGGATAAGCGCTTGATCAGGGCCCAATTGCACGAGTTCCTTAGTTAGACCTACGCGGTTCCACCCGATCAGCCTTCGCGCGTGTTGAGCCTCATTCTCGGACGCGGCAAGCCAAATTGGCTGAACTGTGGGATCAAAGCGACCATTTGTGAGGTCGTAAGCCGCGCTGCACGCTGTCAAAAGAGACACAAAAGTGGGATCGGGGCTTTTGAGATACCCTTTCCGGTTGAGCTCCGACAGGGCAGAGTTCGGGCGATACAGGCTGAAGAGCGCCTCGCATTCCTCCAGAATGGATCGCAGAGCGGCAATGGCATGTTCTGCCTCCACAGGGTCAGCATCCAGTGTCAGGCTGATTTCGGCCCCCATGGCGTAGCCACGCCGACGGATAGGCTGTGCATGAGACGGAGATGCCAGTGCTGCGGCAGATATGGCCAGAAAGCGGCGACGGTTGATCATTCGGCTACAACCTCTCTCGTGCGGCGGCGAGCCGCGACGATCAGGGGAACGCAGCGGTTGCGGTCGTTATATATGGCGACGCAGTCGAGATACTGAAAACACTCATCAAACTGAATTTGCCCGGCTTGCGTGATCGCGCCAAATTTGCATTTGACCTTGCGTAGCTGACAGGGTGACCCGCATTCGGCGCGGCGTTCGATACAGTCGCGGCCCCGAAGCAACCCACCGATCGCAAGGAACACGCACAAGGGGCAGGCATATCGGCAAAAGCCCTTGAACACCGCCATTCCCAGAACCAGCCAGAAGATGGCGTAGGCGACATAATACCATTCGCGAAAAAAGAAGGTCGTGATCGCTGTTTTGAAGGGCTCAACCTCTGCCGCTTTATCGACCTGATCAGGTGCGGCAAAGACAACGCAAGCAAGGCCGTCAGTACCGCGTATTTTAACCATTTCAGACGGTTGCCCATTTTTTTGACGGTTCAACCTGAGGGATACGAAGGGCTTTGCCCAGATGATGTGCGAATTCCCGAAGGGCACCGAAAGGGCAGAGCCATCCGCAGAACAATCCCCTGCCCCAAGCAATCAAACCCGCAAGGGTCACGGCCCAGATCAGCAACGAGAACGGATCATAGAGCAGGAAGGCAGAACTGCCGCCGTCCAATGCCGTACGCAATGCCCCCAAAACCGTGACGATCCATAGCTGCCCTTGCCCCCACCAACCCACGAAAACTGTGACAAGGGCAAGAACGCCAAGACGTACGGGAGTGAACAATGGTCGCGCCGCAAGGGCATTCATTCGCAGGGCCTAAACGGCCAACAGCGCAGCCAGAAACACACCCAGGAAAACCAGATCCAACTGGCGATTTCGCAGCGCTTCAAGCCAGGGCGGTGCCGGAACAATCTGTTCTGGTCGATCAAAGAACCTTTCAGGTGAGATATGTGCAACATCCAAAGTGACGGATCCTGTTTCAGGCTGGAACATGCCATGTTCGCGAACTGCAAGAACCTTCAACACCCATTCTCGGGAAGGTTCGAACCCCAGGCGCCGGTCGGTGCGCAGGATCATGGCAACGCCATCTGGCATGTTATCCGCCAACTCGACCAGCAGATCGGCATCACGCAGAGCGACCGGCAATCCGCTCTGCTCGGCCGAAATCCAGTCCGGCGCGGTATTGCGTACAAAGTCTTCGCTGACCGGACCATGGCGCACCGTTTCGATCACAAGGATCAGCTCGTCATTGTCCGAAATTTCCATGAAGCGCTGCAACTCTTCATAACTGTCCGTGGTCAAGGCAGCGCGAGCGATGGCTTTTGGGCCCACATCCACGACCCACAGATCCAGATAAGGGTCGTCGGGACTGTACTGCGGCTCGGGATCGTCATCTTCCCAAAGGGTGCCATTGAACAGAGCGTCAACTTGCGCATTCGTGTAGACCTTGCATGTGGCGATGCCCTGATCGATCAGATCCTGCCAGTTGAGTTCTTCTTGATAATCGGGATCCGGAAATGCAGGCGGCGCGGTTGCCAATCCCTGCATTTTCTCGCGCGCGACTGTCAAAGCAGCGCCCATGACCGATTCATGCACGATCCGCACAACTTGCCGTCGCCTTTGTAACCCCGTCCAGATAGACCAATGACGACCCGCTTGCTGCACCGCCGTACGGGGTTCCAACAACGATGGAATCCGAGATCGAAAGGCCCCTGTATTGCTCGAAGAATTTGTGGAAAGGGGCTCTCCGAGCCCTTAAACAAAGAACGGTTCGTTATGTTCAATCAACTGCACGTCAAGAAAACGCCCTTCAAGATCCAGCACGATCAACATGTTGATTGGTGCGCCTGAAAAACCGGGCAATGGCGCCATGGGTTTCGATTCAAAGACATAGCCTGCATCGGCCCCGCCGGAGTTCAGCAGACTGTAGACGCCGTTTTCGTACAACGCCGCCCCCAATGCGAACGGCGCGCGGATGTAGGATTCGATATCATCGCGCGACACAGGTTCGGCCAAAATCACTAGGCCGCCGAAAAGCAGCATCAGAATGCCTGTGAGTACGCGCATGATCGAAAGACTAACTTTCCACCCTTCGCAGGGACATTCGACGAAAGTTCTAAGTCCCTGCCCGCGGCCCTAAGGCAGTCCTGCATCCAAAGTTGCAGCCGCAAGGAAATCGACCGTGACAGGTGATGCGGCCCTCGCCGGTCCGGTGCGCAAACCGTCACCTCAGCAGCCAGAGGTGGCGGAAGTACGGGGTATTCGGCCGGTCGGTAGGGGGCAGACCTGGTTCGCCGTTCATTACGGCATTAGCCCCGGGGTGGTATTGGAGTTTTTCACGTCAAGGGCGACGCTTTACCGAAAAAGAACAGGCCGCCCAGTTAGGGCGGCCTGACCAGGTTTTTTCTTGTGCCTACGCCTTACTCGGCTGCCTGCGCGCTGTTGGCAGAGTGCTTGTCACGCTGACTGTCGCGGAACAGCGCCTTGGCCAGCGATACGCACATCAGGCCCATCACCATGGTGAACGGAAGCGCACCGATGATCATGGCATTGCGCAGCGCATCCATAGGGTTGTTTTCACCCGCCGCCAGGATCAGCGCGCCGATCACTGCCGTCAGGATCACACCCCAGATGATGCGGTGCTTGATACCGGTTTCCTGGCTACCACCCGACATGATGGTGTTCATCACCAGAATTCCCGAGTCCGCCGAGGTTACCAGGAAGGTCATGATCAGGATCACGCACATAACGTTCAGCATGGACAGCAGCCCACCATCGATCATGAAGGACAATGTCGTGAACAGCTTGTTGGTGTTCGATGCGCCGATGATCGCACCTTCTGCCGCGCCTGCCAGTTCCAGATCGATCGCTGTGCCGCCCAAAACGGTCATCCAGGCAAAGCACACCAGCGCAGGCGCGAACACGCAGCCCAAGATGAACTCGCGGACGGTCCGACCCTTGGAGATGCGCGCCAGGAAAAGCCCCACGAAGGGCGAGAATGCGATCCACCACGCCCAGTAGAAGGTGGTCCAGCCTGCCTGCCAGCCAAACTGACGACCTTGCTCACCCGCAGCGTAGGACGCGGCCAAGGTTGCTTCGTCCAACTCGGCCGCTGCACCTTCCAGACCGCTTTTGAAGCCGTCGAAGCTACCCCAGGCATTGGTCGCCCCACCCATCAGATCTGCGGCATGTGCTTGCGCCTCGGCCGGCAGAGCCGCTGCGAATGCTTCGGCCGACAGCGGGCCATAGGCATTGAAGCTGAGCGACAGGAAGTGCAGGATGTAGTCGATCATCGCAGTGCCATAAGTGGTCATGGCAAAGACAAACGAACCGAAGACCACGAAAGTGCCCAGCAGGATGATCGACAGCACCAGGTTCAGGTTGGACAGGTACTTGACACCCCGGCCGACACCGGAAACCGCCGAAATGATCGACAGGCCCATGATAACGACCAAGCCTGAAATCAGACCGACCTTGCTGGGGGTCGGCACCTCGCCGCCCAGATCCATGATCCACTGCATGCCGGTGATGGCATAAAGGCCGTCGATGAACTGGCTGACGCCATAGCCGATGGTTACGGACACGCCGAGGATCGTTGCGACAACGCCCAAAACGTCAACCACGTGGCCGAAAAAGCCGTTGACGAAACGGCCAAACAACGGTGTCAGCGCAGAGCGGATCGTCAGAGGCATGTCGCGTGTATAGGCGTAGTAGGCCAGGGACAGGCCGGTTACCACATAGATCGCCCAGGCGTGAAAGCCGTAGTGCAGGAAAGTGAAACGATAAGCCGATTGAACGGATTCAGGGTCATTTCCTGCAACTTCACCCGACAAAACCACAGGGTTAGACCCCCAAAGGCCCAGCGGTTCTGCTGTGGCGAAAACCATGAGCCCCACACCAAGACCGGCACCAAACATCATGGAGAACCATGAGAAGTTCGAAAACTCGGGCTTTTCCCCCGGCGTTCCCATGATCCTACGACCCGTGGACGGAATGATCGCAACAACGGCAAGGAAAAAGAAGAAAAAACCGACAATGACGATGTAGAAGCTGTTGAAGACTTCCAGCAACTGGCTGTTCAGGCTGCCCAATGTGCTGTTTGCATTCGCTGGGAAAACCAGGGCCCACAGCACCAGCCCGACCATGATGGCTTTGCTGATCAGGGCAATTGGGACGCTGTAGTTTTCATAGAATCCGGAATCAGCCGTTTCTATTTCAACGTCCGTGAAAGGTTCGGGTATCGACATATCGCACGTTCCTCCTCGAGTGTGTCGTTCTTTGTTCTTCTGAAAAAATGCTGGAAAACATCGCGTTGCACGACGTGGACAATCATGCACGATGCACGAACCGATGTTGAGTTGTGTTCAGCCCAAACTTGGGCTTGCAGTAACAACGCTTGCTCCCATTACGTCTCTTACTGCAAATTTCCTCCCGATTGCTCGCTGCCTGCTGTCATCACCGATCCCGGTGATAAGTCAGCGTGTGGTTGAATGTCGTCGCAGCATCTTAAGTGGTTATTGGGTTTCCAGTTTCGAAAAACCTATAGCAAGGGTGAGATGTTCTAACCTGAGAATCCGACACTTCGATCACATGAAGCGACCACCGAATTCACTCGATTGCGATGTTAGCGAGAACAATGCGACGACATGATTTGTTGTGACCACTACGTCCTTCACAGCTTCAGGACCAGTTTATCGGACTTGGCCCGCGAAACGCAGGTGCACAGGAATTCGTGGCTTTCCTGCTCTTGCGGTGTGAGTATTCCGTCGCGGTGATCGACCTGCCCTGACACTACGTCAACAATGCATGACCCGCACAACCCTTCAGAGCAGCCGAAATCGACCTGCACGCCGTTGTTTTGCAATACTCCGAGAATAGTTTCCTCTTTTCCGACCGGGTAGACCGCGCCGGTTGACTGAATTTCGATCTGAAATTCCGCGTTTGGATCGTGGTCGATGTCAGAAGCGGGTGCAAATCGTTCAAAATGGATTGCCCCGCCACGCAAGGATGCACCTGCTTCCAGAACAGCGTTCAGCATCGGTTCAGGTCCGCAGGTATACACATCCGCACCGACGGGCATCGATTGCATGACCGATGCCAGATCAAACCAGCCGTCTGTGTCATCGCAATGCAAATGATACCATTCATCCAGCCCAAGGGCCCTGAACTGCGCGTCCATCGCTGCAAATTCTCTTGACCTTACAAGGTAGTAGACCCGAAAATCCTGCCCGCGGTTCATCAATTCCCGCGCCATTGCAACCAGCGGAGTTGCCCCGATGCCGCCTGCGATCAACGTGACATGCCGATCGTGGTTTTCGAGTTTGAAGTGATTCCGCGGCCCGCCGATTTCGACCATCGCCCCTTCTTGAAGCGCGTGCATGGCCACCGAGCCGCCACGCCCTTCATCTTCGCGTTTGACGGCGACATTGATTACGCAGCCGTCCTGACTCCAGCTCCACAGTGAATACTGCCGCACCAGATCGTCGGCCAGATGGATATCGACATGTGCGCCGGGTTGAAGGCTTGTGAAGCGGCCGTTTTCGATTTCAAAGCAAAAATCGGACGTGTCCGGGCTTAGCCGTGTTTTGCGCACGAGGCGGGCAACTTGTGTATCCATCACACATCCTGTTCGTTCTCGGTCGACTTTGGTCCTGTACCCGATCGCAAACAGCAGGAAAAAACATAGATTTCAATTGCAAAATTTCTCACATTCGGATGAATGTAACTCACCTCTACCTTTTGAGCAACGCAGCAACCATGTCACGACGCCACTATAATCTTCCACCTCTCACGACCTTGTCGGCCTTCGAGGCCGCCGCGCGGCATCTCAGCTTCAAAGAAGCGGCCAGCGAACTGTCGGTTACGCCGGGCGCTGTCAGCCACCAGATAAAGGCGCTGGAAAGTGAACTGGGTTCGGCGCTGTTCGTCAGAAAGCACAGGGGCGTGGAACTGACCGAGGATGGCCAGGACCTGTTCGAGGTGCTCGGTTCGTCGTTCCGGCAGATATCGAAGGTGCTCGAAAAGATTCGCAGCGGCGATTCAGAAAATCCAGTGACGGTCGGGTCCACTACCGCTGTGGCGGCGTTGTGGCTTTCTCCGTCGGTCATCCGGTTCTGGCAGGACTACCCGCACGTGAAAGTGAACCAGATGGCACAGGACAAGCCATTCTCGGACAGGCCGGATATCGACTTTTTCATCCGCTACGGTCGTGACGTGAACTCGCAGCTGAACCATACTAAACTGTACCGCGATACTCTGACGCCGGTCTGTAGCCCCGAGATGGCCCTGGAACTGAAGGGGGCAAGCCTGGAAGACCTGGTCGAACGTCGCCTGATCCACCTTGAAACGCAGGACAACACCTGGACCACCTGGCCATCTTGGTTTCACGACCTCGGATATACCGGAGTTGTACCGGTACAGTCGCGCGTAAACAGCTATGCGCTGGCCTTGCAGTTGGCCCGCAAAGGGGCCGGGCTTGCATTGGGGTGGAAACGCTTGATCCAGCCCATGCTGGCATCAGGAAAACTTGTTGTGCTAGAAGAATTCAGCATCCCTGCCCCGAACAACTTTTACCTCGTCGGTCGCCCGGACGACCAGCTGACAGAAGGTGCCCTGGCGCTGAAAAACTGGTTGCTGGATGAATTGTCCGGCGGTTCGGTTTAGTCTGCCTCAATCGGCCATGAGGTTTTTTGATATTGAATGAAGCCGGCTCGACCGGCCAATGGGGGTAACGTTCAACACATTCCGAATTACTCAGGAGCAACCGATGAACAAGCATTCAGCGCTTTCGTCTGTTCTGACCCCGGTAAACACCGCCAAGGGCCTGCCGAACGAGCATTATATCGATCCCGATATCTTCGCCGAGGAACGGGAGGCGGTCCTGTTCGCGAACTGGTCGGGCATCGGTTTTGGCAAGGACATTCCCGAAGCGGGTGATGCCTTTCCGATCGACTTTCTCGGCGTGCCGCTTCTGATGGTGCGCGACCGTGACGGACAGATCGGCGTTTTCCAGAACACCTGCCGCCATCGCGGAATGATCTTGGTCGACAAGCCGCAGAAAATCCGCGGCGCGATCCGTTGCCCCTATCACAGCTGGTGTTACGGCCTGAATGGCGAGCTGCGCACGGCGCCGCATGTCGGAGGCCCCGGACAGAACACGCATGAAGATCTGGACTTTGCTGAACTGGGCCTGATCCGCATACGTTCCTTTGTCTGGCGCGATGTTGTCTTCGTGAATGTGGATGGCAACGCCCCGGAGTTCGAAGAGGTTCATGGCGAGCTGATGGAACGCTGGAAAGATTTTGAACAGCCCATGTATCATGGCGGTGCCGGCGCGTCTGTCCGGCTCGAGCTGAAGTCGAACTGGAAACTGGCGGTCGAGAATTTCTGCGAAAGCTATCACCTGCCCTGGGTTCACCCGGGTCTCAACAGCTATTCGCGCCTGGAAGACCACTACAACATCAATGAACTGGGCAAGTATTCGGGTCAGGGCACCTATGTCTATCGCCAGTTCGAAGGTCAGAACGGCGAAAAACTGGATGACTTCCAGAATCTGAGCGAAAAGTGGAACGAAGGGGCGGAATACATCGTCGTGTACCCGAACACCTTGCTGGGTGTTCAACGCGACCATGGATTTGCCTTCATCATCGATCCGATCACGCATGAACGGTCAAACGAAAGGATCGAGCTGTACTACGCCAAAAAACCGGAAGACGCACCCGAGCACGAAGCGTTGCGCGCAAAGAATGCGCAGCTTTGGAAAACCGTTTTCGAAGAGGATGTGTTCGTGGTCGAGGGCATGCAGAAAGGCCGTCACGGTGTCAAATTCGACGGCGGCCGTTTTTCGCCCGCGATGGATGGCCCAACGCATTGTTTCCACCACTGGGTGGCCACTCAGATCGAAAAAGCCCGTGCCGAGGCATAGGCGGCTTTCCGGCCGGATCATGGGCTGAGGGCGCCACGGAAGTATCCTGCGCGGTCATTTGCAATCAGGAACATCGCAGATGCAGGCGATGTTCCAAGATTGCGCAAAGACGCGTGCGGATGCGTGTGATGGGTTCATCAAGGGCCGGTCCGCATCGTTGACGGCGCTGGGAAATCAGGATTCAGGCGCAAAAAGGTAGAAAGCGTATGATTGCGTACAGGCCAACACACTTCGCGTTTCCGGTAAGAGGCTGACCTTGGATCTGCAAGAACTCGACAAGCACCTGTTGCAGGCTCACGCGGATAATGATGTGCCTGCGCTGATCCGGCTGTACCACGAGGCAGCCGACCGGGCCGAGCAAAACCAGGATCTCGACGCTGCTTGTTTTTACCTTACACATGCGTTTGTGTTCGCGCTGGAATACGGCGCGCCCGAAGCGGATGAGTTGAACCGAAAACTATACGAGCGCGGCCGCGCCCATCGTTTGGTGTTCTGACGAAATCGGTGTAGTTGGGGTATCGTGCTGGCAAAGAGACAAAGCATGACCCATTTTACCTTTCTGTGCCTCGAAGATTTCCCGCTTGCTGCCCTGTCCATGGCCATCGACCCGCTGCGCGTGGCCAATGAGATCAGCCGCAGCGATGGTCTTGGCTGGACTGTCGTTTCGGAAGATGGACAACAGATCATGTCCAGCTCACGCCTCAGCATCAACCCTGACAAGGCATTGTCCGACGTGGAGGAAACCGACGTCGTGCTGGTCTTTGCCGGGGCCTCAGCCCGGTTGAAGGATCGCAAGGCTTCGGGCGGAGCGCTGCGACGGCTTTTGTCCCGTGGCGCGCGGATCGGTTCGGTCAGCGGTTCACTTTTTGCGCTGGCGGAAGAAAAGTTCTTCGATGGTTACAGCTGTAGCGCGCATTTCTGCTATACCGCTGCTTTGAAGGAACAATTCGACAGGGTGAACCTGTGCGACACGCTCTATACGATAGATCGCAACCGAATGTCCTTTGCCGGGACTTCAGCGGTTTTTGAATTCATGCTGGGCGTGATTTCGGATGAGGTGTCCGATGCGGTTGCCGTCGAAACGGCCTGCTGGTTCCAATACGCGACTTTGCGTGATGCGGATACGTTGCAGGTTTTGCCGGGCTACAGCAAAAATCAGACCCGCAATGCCCTGCCGCGCCCGGTGCGGCGGGCCATCGAGTTGTTTGCAAACAACATCGAAAACAAGATCTCGATCGAGCAGGTTTCGAAACGCGTTGGCATGTCCATCCGGCAATTGGAGCGGCATTTCAAGAAGGAAACCGGGATCAGCCCCGGAGGGTACTATCGCAGACTGCGACTGGATGCGGCGCGGCAGAAGCTGCTTTACACCGATCAGCCTTTGCAGGAAATCGCGCTTTCGGTCGGGTATGACAGCGCCAGTTCGTTTTCAAGCAACTATCGGCGCGCATTCGGTCTGCCGCCAGCTCAGGAGCGCAAGGAACGAAGCCGCGGCGCCAGACACGCGGCTTTGTCCTTAGGGCACCGTCCTTCACAGGGCCCTGGCCACCTCAATCAGCATGTGGTGAACTGAAATCGCATAGCTGCGTGGCGCGTAGATCGAAAAATCCGTTCTCGCCTCATTGCAGCGCAGCAGGCACCCCACATGATGGATTGCGGTGCGGTTGAAGGCTCCGGCCTGCATCTGCTCGACATCCAGAACGGTCAGGCGTTGCAGCAAGACGGTGGCACCCTGCCCGGTCATGTCGATGCGTGTGAACGCGTCCGACTGATCGGTCACCGACGCCATGCCGACCAGCTCGGTTTCCATACGCCTGGCCAACTCCAACGGGCCTGCAAAAGCTTCTTCGCACAGGTACTGATCCGGGCCCAGCCAGTGCAGGCTGCTGGTTTCGCCCTTTTCCCACCGCCCCGCCTCAGGCACCGGGATTCCGCAAACGGTTTGAAGTTTGGTTTTGACGGTTTCCTCGTGTCCCAGCCTGGCTGAGACGGATGCCAGTGCCACATCCTCTCGTTCCTGAAAGGTCAGAGTTCCGACCACGTCCCGTTTGGGTTCACTGCCGCCAATGGCGGTCTTGGCAACAAAATCACGCACGGAGCCGTTCTCCTTCGGGGTCAACGAAATGCGCGCTGACAAGCGTCGCTTTGATGTTGGTGTCATCCACCGGGCTGACAATCTGCACGGTGTCGCCCAATCGCTGCGCCCCGCGTTTTACAAAGGCCAGTCCGATGCTGCTGGACAGGTGCGGCGAATAGGCAGCCGATGTGACATAGCCCAGATCGTTTTCCGGCAGGTGTGGCGCATCCTCGTCGAACACATGGCCTCCGGCCAGCACGGCATCGGCGTTGTTGACCGGCTGAATGCCGACCAAAGCCAGACCATCCGGATCGGTCAGAGCTTCGCGTGCGCTGAGCGTCGCACCGATACTGTCTTTCTGGGTTGAGAGAATGCGCCCCATGCCCAAATTGTGGGCGCTGGTGGTTCCGTTCAGTTCGTTTCCGGTGGCATGGCCCTTTTCAATCCGCAGAACGCCAAGCGCTTCGGTGCCATACGGCGTTACGCCAAAGGGCTCTCCAAGCGCCATCAGATGTCGGATCAGCGCGTCACCGTACCGGGTAGGAACAGCCAGCTCATAGGCCAACTCACCCGAGAACGAGATGCGGAACAGCCGCGCCGGGACCCCCCCGGCAATGGTCACCTCGCCACACGCCATAAAGGGAAAACCTTCGTTGCTGATGTCATGGCCGTCATCAACGACCCTTTGCAGCAACTCACGGGATTTCGGGCCCGCTATGGCATATTGTGCCCAGGCGTCGGTGGTCGAGATCATCTGCACATCCATGTCCGGAAACAGGCATTGATGCACGAACTCCATGTGGCGATAGACACCAACCGCGTTTGCGGTTGTGGTGGTGACCACAAAGTGATCTTCGGCCAAGCGGGCGGCAGTGCCGTCATCCATGGCTATGCCGTCTTCGCGCAGCATCAAGCCATAACGGGTTTTGCCCACCGGCAGTTTGGCAAAGCCGTTGCAATAGATCTTGTTGAGGAATTCCGCGGCATCCGCGCCCTGCACGTCGATTTTGCCCAGCGTGGTCACGTCGCAGACGCCGACACCGCTGCGTACGGCCAGAACTTCGCGATCCACGGATTCGCGCCAATGGGTCTCACCAGCCTTGGGGAACCATTGCGCGCGTAGCCATAGGCCCACCTCGACGAATACCGCGCCCTGTTCTTCGGCCCATTGATGGCTGGGCGTCAGTCGCGTGGGTTTGAATTCTTTTCCGACCGAGCGCCCGGCCCAGGCCCCCATCGCCACGGGCGTGTAGGGTGGCCGGAAGATGGTCGTGCCGGTTTCGGGAATGCTCTTGCCGGTGATCTCGGCCATCACGGCCAGCGCGCCGACGTTCGCGGTTTTGCCCTGATCGGTTGCCATGCCAAGGGTGGTATAGCGTTTCAGATGCTCGACACTGCGGAAGCCTTCTTGTTCGGCCAGTTTGACATCCTTGACGGTCACGTCATTCTGGAAATCCAGCCAGGCGCGGCCTTTGCCGGGCACATGCCACAACGGGGTGATGAGGATCTCATCATCCTCGGCTTTCGGCAGGTCGACCGGGCAGGCCCTGATCCCCAGCCCGTCAAGCGCCGCAAGTGCCGCCTTGGTGCCCGAGGCGATCGCCCCGTGGCTGGTCAGGTTGCCAGCGGCGGCACCGGCGACACTCATACCCTTGGGCAGTTCGGCAGGTGGGATGAAGGCTGCAAGCGGTTCGAACCATTGCGGGCGGCCGCGCTGATGGCATGTCAGTTGCACATTCGGATTCCACCCACCCGAAACGCCCAGACCGCTTACTTCGATGGGGCGGGTTTGACCATCGGCCATCTGCACGGTGATCGATTTCAGCCCCAAACGGCCCTGCGTATTCGTGACCTGCGCCCCGGCCAGCAATTCACATTCGGCAATGCGCGGTGCATCGTGGCGCGGGTCGATCACGGCAACAACATTGATCCCGGCTTTGATCAAATCCTGTGCGGCGCGGTGTCCTTCGTCATTGTTGGTGAAGGTCGCCACGCGCTGGCCCGGTGTCACGGCCCAGCGGTTTGCATAGGCCCGCATCGCGCCCGCCAGCATTATGCCCGGTCGGTCGTTGTTTTCGAAAGCAATCGGACGTTCGGCAGAGCCGGCACAAAGCACCGTGTGCTTCGCGTAGATGCGCCACAAAATCTGGCGTGGTTTCCCCGCCTCGGGCACCGCAAGGTGATCCGAGACCCGCTCAAGCGCGCCGTGAATGCCGTGATCATAGGCGCCGAACACGGTGGTGCGCGTCAGAAGGCGCACGTTGTCCATCGATGCCAGCTCTCCCAGTGTCTGCGCGACCCAATCGGCATTCGAAATGCCCTCGAACCGGTCACAGTCAGACAACAAACGCCCACCCATCCGGCTGTCTTCGTCGGCCAGAATGACCCGCGCGCCAGACCGCGCCGCCGTCAACGCCGCGATCAGGCCGGAGGGACCGGCGCCGATAACCAGGACATCGCAATGCAAATAGCCCTTGTCGTAGATATCCGGGTCGGCCTCCTGCGTCAGGCTGCCCAGACCGGCCGCCTTGCGGATCATCGGCTCATATAGCTTTTCCCAGAACGCCTTAGGCCACATGAAGGTCTTGTAATAGAAACCCGCCGTCAAAAAGGGCGAGAGCCGATCATTGATCGACAGCGCATCGAAGGCGAGCGAGGGCCAGCGGTTCTGCGATGTCGCCTCGAGCCCGTCGAACAGTTCGACCGTGGTCGCGCGTGTGTTGGGCTCCTGCCTGTTGCCTGTGCGCAGCTCGACCAGCGCGTTGGGCTCTTCCGAACCCGAGGCCAGCACACCGCGTGGACGGTGGTATTTGAACGAACGGCCAACCAGGCGCACGTCATTGGCCAGCAGCGCCGAGGCCAGCGTATCACCCTGATAGCCTTCGTAGGATTTGCCATCGAAGGTAAAACGCAGCTTTTTGGACCGGTCGATCAGACCGCCCTGCAAACGATTGTTCTGGGTCATTTTCCCCGTCCCGTCTTGCGGGCTACATCCCGCGCCAGTTCTGTAGCCAGAATTTCATGGGTCAGCGTGTCGCGTGTCACAACCAGCCACGAGCGGTCGCCCTGCTCGTGAAACCACAGCTCTCGGTGGGTTCCTGCCGGGTTGTCGCGCAGGTAGACATAGTCGTGAAACTCGGCGGCGGCCGTGTCGGATTGCCAGTCGGGCCGATTGATCAGACTCGCGTCGCCCAGATAGGTGAATTCGGACGCGTCACGCGGGCCAAGCAGTGGATGATTGATGATCATGTCCGGGCCTCCTCAGTGCAGGTTGGGCTGTGCGCCCACGCCTTTTTCGTCAATCATCTGCCCGGTTCTGAACCGGTCCAGACGATAGGCAGATGCAACGTCATGCGGTCGGTCGGTGGCCATCAGATGCGCGAAACAAAAACCAGATGCTGGCGTTGCCTTGAACCCGCCGTAGCACCAGCCACCATTGAAATAGAGCCCTTCAATTCCGGTGTGATCAATGAACGGCGAACCATCCATCGACATATCCATCACGCCGCCCCACATCCGCAGCAGGCGCGCGCGACCGATCATCGGCATCAGGGACATGCCACCTTCGGCCACGTCCTCGACCACAGGCAGGTTGCCGCGTTGTGCATAGGTGTTGTAGCCGTCGATATCGCCGCCAAAGACCAGACCGCCCTTGTCCGATTGGCTGACATAGAAATGTCCGGCGCCATACGTGATCACCCCGTCAAGCACCGGTTTCAGCCCTTCGGTCACAAAGGCCTGTAGCACGTGGCTTTCGATCGGCAGGCGCATCCCCGCCTGTGCCATCACGCGCCCGGAAGACCCGGCAACCGCCACGCCCACCTTCTTGGCGCCGATGTAACCCCTTGTGGTTTCAACGCCCAGCAGTTTTCCGTTTTCGATGCGGAACCCGGTGACTTCGCAATTCTGGATGATGTCGACCCCCCGTTGATCCGCGGCACGGGCATAGCCCCAAGCGACACCGTCATGACGCGCCGTACCACCGCGGCGATGCAACAGACCGCCCTTGATCGGAAAGCGCGCATCGTCAAAGTTCAGGAACGGATACATCGCGCGAACGCCCTCTGCATCCAGCAGTTCGGCCCCAGAGCCGGTGAACATCATCGCGTTGCCACGACGACGATACGCGTCACGCTGCGCGTCCGTATGACAGAGGTTCAGAATACCGCGCTGACTGACCATCGCATTGTAGTTCAGGTCCTGTTCAAGATTTTCCCACAGTTTCAGCGACAGCTCATAGAATGGCTGGTTGCCATCCAACAGGTAATTGGCGCGAATGATCGTTGTATTGCGCCCGACGTTGCCGCCACCGATCCAGCCTTTTTCCAAAACGGCAACCTTGGCGGCGTTGTGTTCCTTGGCCAGATAATATGCCGTCGCAAGGCCATGGCCGCCGCCGCCAATCACGATGAAATCATAGCTTGATTGAGGCTCGGGATCACGCCAAGCCGGTGTCCAGCCCCGGTGCCCGTTCAAAACCTGCCGCATAATCGCGAGTGCCGAATACCGCATGAATTTGTGTCCTTAACCCTCAGTGCGCCGAAGCATCATGTGCCGCCGGGAAAGCCCCAGTCACGACGTAATCCGTCACGGAGTTTATCGGTTGCGACAATTTTCAGACCGGTATTGGGATTGATTGGCGCGCGACCGGGCAATTTTCCGGGTGCCCACCATGACCGCAGCGTTGAGGTTGCAGGATAAAAAGCAACGCACCTGGTGCGAAGATCAGAACCTCAACAATTCAATCGAATGCCCGGCGGGCAGGTCTTCGATCTCGGCCGGTATGATCGCCAACCCGTCTGCCTGCGCCAGCAAGGCAACACGGCCACTGTAGGAGGGCGCCATCAGACGCACATTGGGAAGGCCACGCGGCGAGGTACCGTCAATCTGGACCGGGCGATATTCCTGCCGACCCGCGCGACGCTGCACCGGTTCGGCCAACACGGCCTGAACAGGTACCTGAGGTCTGTGGCACAAGCCTGCGCGCCGCGCCATCATCTGCGACCCGATTATCTGCCATGTCACATAGGCTGACACCGGGTTGCCGGGCAGGCCAACGTAAAGAGCACGCCCGCGCCGCCCGAACATGACCGGTTTACCGGGCTTCATCGCCACTTTCATGACATCGGTTTCGCCGCCAATCGCGCTGAACAGCCGGGGCATGTGATCTTCATCCCCGACGGACACGCCCCCGGTCGTGACGATGAGATCCGAGGCAACGCATGCCTCGCGCAGAACCTGTTCCAGACGGGTCGGGTCATCCACGACCGGTCCCCGGTCGATCAGTTCGATCCAGGGTTTTTGCAACAGCGCCAGCAGCATATAACGGTTCGAGTTGTAGATTTGGCCGGGGTCGAGGGGTTCGCCCGGTTGACGCAGTTCGCTGCCTGTCGAAAAGATCGTGACCTTCAGTTTTCGAAACACCAGGACCTCACCATACCCGGCGGATGCCAGGGCGGCCATCTCGCGCGGTCCAATTTCACAGCCGCGTCGCAGGATCGGACCCCCGGCACAAAGATCTTCCCCTGAGCGTCGGATATGCTGGCCGGGTTTCGGGCGGCGGCTGAATCGAATCCTGTCGATCAAAAGATCGCAATCTTCCTGCATCAGCACGGCATCGAATTCAGGTGGCACCGGAGCGCCCGTGAAAATGCGTAAAGCGCTGCCTTCGGGTGCATCATGGTCGCCGCAGTCACCCGCAGCCACGCGCCCGGCGATGGGCAGCTCGAACACCGGCCCGTCACCCAGATCACCGGTGCGGATGGCATAGCCATCCATGGCCGAGTTGTCGAAGGCAGGCATATCAACCTTGCTGGCGCAATCCTCGGCCAGAACCCGGCCTATAGCCTGTTCCAGCGGCAAAATCTCGGTTTCGGCAACAGGATCGGCGACGGAAAGACCGCGTTCAAGGGCGTCCTCGACAGTCAGATACATGTCGGCGTGGCGGTCACAGGCACATCCATCAGCCATTTTGAATCTCCGAAAATATTAAGCGTCCTGCAAATCCCGGCTGTTCGTCCGGATCCAGATTGGGCAGGCCGTCGTTGAATTTTTCCAAGTCCGAGCTGGGATCAGCAACGACCGGCAGCGTACCCACGTTATGCCGACCATGTGCGGCGCGACCTGTGCCGTCATCGCCTTCTTTCACGGACGACAAATCCTGCTCGGGTTGGCCGCAAAGCTCAGACACGCGCGCGCAGTCAGAGTTCATGCCAAAGGTGGACGTTACGGTGGGCAGCCCAGCCATTCTCTCGAAGCCCTCGGTATCCTTGGCAGGGATTGGTGCAGATAGCGTCAGCCAAGTGTTCATCCGTCCCTCCGGAGCTCAGGCCACCCGGCGGGAAACCCCCCGCAGGTCAGCCAAAACGCTGATCATCACCGGCAAAAGGACGCGATGGTTTTGTCGCACGGTCCGGCCAGAAATTCCCGGCCAATGGACAGCAAGGCGGGTTTACTGTCATTGACATAGGTCATGATCCGCGTTCGGGCGTCCCATCAGAAAGGGCACATTGTCGCGTCTTTCGGTTCCGCAAGTAATGAAATCACAATCGCAGCGCTGGCCCTTTGGTCGATTTCGAAAGGAAAAAGGCTGGCTTGGTCGCGAAAAGTCGACAAGAGCAGGTGTCGGGATCTTTTTCAGCAGATCCTGGCCGAATGCCAGACGTTCTTGACCGTCATGTAATTCTCAAGGCCTTCGGTTCCGCCTTCCCGACCATAGCCACTGGATTTCACGCCCCCAAAGGGCGTTTCCGGCATGGATGCTTCAAGTGTGTTGATCGAGAGATTGCCGACCTCGACCTCGTCGATCAGACGGTCGATGTAATCCGCCCGATTGGTGAAAGCGTACCCCGCCAGCCCGTAGGGAACTGAATTCGCCAGAGCGATCGCCTCATCCAGCGAAGCCACCGGGTTGATCACCGCAACCGGTCCAAACGGCTCTTCGCGCATGATCCGAGCCGCTTTAGGAACGTTCAATAACACCGTGGGTTCAAAGAAATATCCCCGCTCACCCAGCCGCGATCCACCTGTGGCAAGCGTTGCCCCCTGCGCCACTGCGTCTTCAACCAGCTCTGACAAGGCTGGCACGCGCCGGTCGTTGGCCGTTGGGCCCATTTCAACGGTTGCGTCAAGCCCATTGCCGACAACTGTGGCCTCGGCCCTCGCAACAAATCCGGCCGCATAGGCGTCAAAAATACTGTCATGCGCGAAGAAACGGGTTGGGGATGTGCAGACCTGACCGGCATTGCGCATTTTGCGGACCGCGCCTGAAACGGCCGCCGATTGCACATCCGTATCTTCGCAAACGATGACCGGCGCGTGGCCACCCAACTCCATAAGCACTCGGGTGTCGTGCCGGGCCGCCAAAGTGGTTAAATGACGCCCGACGGTTGTCGATCCGGTGAAGGCCACCAAGCGAACGGGGTCCTGCGGGATCAGATGACCGGATATCTCGGATGGTTCACCGGACACCAAATTCAGAACCCCTGCCGGCAGACCGGCATCTTCGAACGCTTTTGCTATGTGCAAAGCGCCGGCAGGCGTTTCTTCTGCCGCTTTCAGGATCACTGAACAGCCCGAGGCCAAAGCACCCGCGATTTTCCGGGCAGGTTGGCTCATGGGGAAGTTCCACGGCGAAAATGCCGCGACAACGCCGACAGGCTGGTGATGAACTGCAAATTTGTGACCCTGCGCCGCCGGAATGATCCTGCCATAGGTCCGCATCGCCTCGCCCGCATCCCATTCAAAGAACTCGGCGCCTCGAATGACCTCCAGCCGGGCCTGCTTCAAAGGCTTGCCATGCTCCAGAGTAATGGAATGCGCGATTTCTTCCTGCCGCTGACGCATGAGGGCTGCCGCCCGCAGGATCGTATCCGCGCGTTCCCGCGGCGATGTGCGGCGCCACAGTCGAAAGCCTTCGACGGCCGCTTGCAGCGCGTCGTCCAGGTCTTTCGCCGATGCGCAAGGCAACCGACCGAGTTCTTCCTCGGTTGCCGGGTTGACAACCGGGATATCGCGCCCGGTTTTTCGCCACGTGCCGCCAATGAACAGCCTGAGCTCTGGATACATGAAACTGGCGCCTCCATTTGCCTTGATTTTTGATCGCGCGATGCCTCGCATGAGTTCAAGCGCATTGCGCGAATACGGATATCAAATTGGCGGATATCTGGTCTGTCTGCTCTGCGCCGCCCGATGCAGGGCCGTTTTGAAAGCGCGCCCAGCGGGCGACAGATCGTCGTCGGCGCGGAAAGACACTCCAATTGGTCCCTGCCCGAACGGAACCTCCCAGGTGAGCTGGGCAAGATGGTTGTTTTCGATATCCTGGACGACGACTTCGGCTGGCATAAGGCCGATCAGGTCGCGGGATTGCAGCAGCGCCCGGTTCGTCAGGTAGGACACGGATTCAATGGCGACCGGTGGCACGTATTGCTGCTGGCCGACGAAAAAATGATCCGCCTGACGTCGCAACGTGGTCTCTTGCGGGGGAAGAATCCAGCCAAACGGCTTGGTTTGCGCAAAGGTCACGGCGTCCCGCTCAGCAAGCGGGTGTTGAGGACCGACAATGGCCAATATCCGATCCTCGAACAGTTTTTCCTGTCGAATCTTGTCGCGATGCCGGTGCGACGGCAGGCGTCCTACAACCATGTCGATCTCACCCGACAGCAGCCGGGGCATGAGCACCTCGTTTGTCCCTTCGCTGATCTTGACCGCAACGTTCGGGCGGTCTTCCAGCAGCAGTTCAATGGCGGCAGGTAGCAGGCTGGTTGACGCCGCAAGCAGTGTTCCCACCACGACACGGCCGGAATTTCCTTCGTTCAGGTCGTCCAGTTCCTGCGCGGCATTGGAAACCTGAGCAAATATCAGTTTCCCGTGACGTATGAGAGTTTCGCCAAAAACCGTTGGCACAACGCCTCGGTTGGTGCGCGTGAACAGCTTGACTTCGAAATCCAGTTCAAGATCCTGAATCATCTTGGTTGCCGCTGGCTGAGATATTCCCAGCTCACGCGCAGCATTCTGAATGTTTCCATGCGCGCCAACTGCAACCAGCAGACGCAGCTGCCGCAGCTTCAGGCGGGTCAAGGCGCGGTCAACGATGCGAGAGTGACGCCCAACCATGGCTACAGCACAATCGGCTTGCAAAGCTGATCCAGCTTGGACAGCACACTCATGGCCGCAAGCGCCGAGCTTCGCGGGTTGTCGGGCAGCGCGGTACCGCTGATCCGGAACTGAAACGTGCCGAAATCGCCTTCGGCCTCGACCTCGTGAATGTTCTTGTGGATCGTCGGATCGGCGATCAGACGAACCTGTGTGTTATCGAACCCCACGCCCGCCAAGGCGACGGCGGCGGCGACATTTGCGTTCTTTGGGTAAGCCAGCGCCGCCTCTCTTGCGGAACCTTGAAAATGGGTTTCAGCCGCGGTGATATTGCCGAGGTCAAGACTGTGTTCGGCAAGGGATCCCTTCCACCCCGCCGGCGGCTTGCGCCCCACATATGTGACGGATTTGAGCGGCCCGACCGCTGCGGCGCTGAGACAGTCCAGCCCACCTATGGCACCGCTTGCCAGATGCAGCCGCGTCCCGCCCTTTCGCGCGGCCCTGTCCAGCCGATCACTGACCTGCTGATCCGCAAGTGCGCCGGCAGAGACACTGATGATATCCAGCCCTCGTGCCAGAATGTCCGGACCCAAACCGGCCAGTGCCTCGTGCCCCGCGCAATCCAGAACAATTTTGATTCCAGCCGGCAGGTCATCAACCGAACAAATTGACTTGGGCGATTTTGGATCAACGCGGTGTGGTCTGACCAGAATGGCTACCAACTCATGCCCATGTTCTGGCAACATGCGCTGCACAAACTGCGCGATTGCGCCGGTTCCGATGACTGCGATCTTCATGTCTGGACCCTAGACCAGCATTGAAAAAATCTGAATTGGTAAGTTTGTGGTATATTTTTTTCAGATATCCATTTCCCTGAAATGGCACTGGACCGACCCGCCTGGTGTGTTTTGTTCCTGTTGAAGCCACGGGGACCACGTTGGAAATGAAATACTCAAAACACGACGCGAAGGCCTATGCCCGCGAACATATGACTGGGATATGGGCAGCGGCACTGAACCCGTTCAATGATGACCTGTCTCTGGATGAATCGGGACTGCGCGCCAACATCCGCCATTGGATCGACGATCTGGACATCCAGGGCCTTTTCGTCGCCGGCAAACAGGGCGAGTTCTTTTCGATGAGCATCGAAGAGCGCAAGCGCAACTTCGAAATTGCCGTTGACGAATGCGCAGGCAAAGCCGGTGTCATCGTCTCGGTCTCGGACCAGAACATGAATACGGCCTTGGACCTGGCGCATCACGCACAGAATTGCGGCGCGGATTACATCGTTCTGCACGCGCCGGTTCTGAGCTTTGTGCAGGATCGCGGAGAGGTTTTGTACCAGTACTACAAGCGTTTTTGTGACGAACTGGATATCGGCATCGCCATGTGGAGCCATCCAGACAGTGGCTATTTGATGCAGCCCGAAGAATGCGCCCGCATTGCGGACTTACCCAATATCGTTGCGATAAAATACTCGGTCCCGCGTGAGATGTACGTGAAGCTGACCCACATGGTGGGCGACAGGATCCATGTCTCGACCTCGGCCGAACATGAATGGCTGAACAACATATTGGAACTGGACTGGAAGTTGTATCTCTGCTCGTCCCCGCCCTATCAGCTGCAAAGCAAGGTTGATCAGCGGATGAACGAATACACGCGTCTGGCCTTTGCGGGAAAGGCCGATGAAGCGCGGCGTGTCTTTGACAGTCTGAACCCGGTCCGCGACGCGATGAAACGCGCGCGCCCTGCGGGCAAACCCACTGCATTCGGAAAGTACTGGCAAGAGTTGCTGGGTCAGGTCGGTGGCCGTGTACGCCCGCCGATGCTGGAACTGACCGAAGCGGAAAAAGCGATCATTCGCAAAGCGTTCGACGAATGCGGGCTGCGCGTCTGAGCTGGGTGAGGCCGGGCAGTATAAGGAAATCGGATAGCGAGATGCTGATAATTTCTTTGCGGTCATGCAAAAACGCGCCAAACTTTCAGGGATAGGGAGTGGGACATGTCAAAACTGAAAGCGTTCAACTTTAAGGCCTGGATCGACGAGCATCGCCATCTGCTCAAACCGCCCGTAGGGAACCGTCAGGTTTGGGAAGACGCCGATCTGATGGTCACCGTTGTGGGTGGCCCGAACAAGCGAACCGATTACCACGATGACCCGGTGGAAGAATTCTTCTACCAGCTTGAAGGCGACATGGTGCTGAAAATCTATGACGGAGAGGAGTTCTATGATGTTCCGATCCGTGAGGGCGAGGTTTTTCTGCTGCCTCCGCATGTACGCCATTCGCCACAGCGCCCTCAGGAAGGCTCGATCGGGCTTGTGATTGAACCCAAGCGCCAGACCGGAGAGCTGGACGCCATCGAATGGTATTGCTTTGAATGCGGATCACTGGTGCATCGAGCGGAAATGCAGCTAAAGTCCATCGTTGATGACCTGCCTCCGGTTTATCAGAAGTTCTATGCCTCGGAACAAGACCGCACCTGCCCCAATTGTCAGGCTGTGCACCCGGGAAAGGAACCGCCCGAGGGCTGGGTCACGTTGTAAAACAAGATCAAACAGGGGAAGTAATGAGACATTTCGCAAAAATCGCCGCCTCTGCGGCTGCGTTGGCACTGGCGTCTGTTGCCGCTCACGCCGAAGAGTTTCGGTTAGGTCTGATCACGCCGCCACCGCATATCTGGACCAAAGCCGCCGAAGCGTTTGGGGCCGAGTTGAATGAGGCCAGTGGTGGCGCGCATTCGGTATCGGTCTTCCCGGCCCGCCAGTTGGGGAACGAGGCAGAAATGCTGCAACAATTGCAGACCGGCGCGTTGGACATGGCTTTCATGACGGTGGCCGAGGTTTCCAACCGCGCGCCCGAGTTGGGGGCGTTCTATGCGCCCTATCTGGCAGATGACATTGGGCACGCGGGGCGCATCCTGCGATCCGATACGGCCAAGTCCATGCTGGAACCCTTGCCGGGGCAGGTTGGTGTCGTTGGACTGGGATATGGGATGGCAGGATTGCGCCAGATCGTCAGCCGGGGCGAGGTTTCCTCCGCCGAAGATCTATCAGGCCTGAAACTGCGTATCACGCCCTTCACACCGATTCTGGATTTCTACAACGCGGTGGGGGCAGCACCCACGCCCATGCCCTTGCCTGCCGTCTATGATGCGCTGGCCAATGGTCAGGTTGACGCCATCGACATGGATGCCGAGCTGATCTGGGTTCTGAAATATTATGAACACGCCGACACGATCGTGCAGTCGGATCACATGATGTTCCCGATGGTCGGGCTGGTATCGGCCAAGGTCTGGGCTGGTTTGTCCGAAGAAGACCGCGCGATGATCGCGGAACTCATGGCCAAACATGTGGACAGCACCATTGATGCCTACGTCGAAAACGATGCCAAATGGCTGGAGCAGATCGAGGGCACTGGCAAAGCCTACAAAAAGGTCGATGCCTCGTTCTTTGGCGACGCGATCGAAGAGTGGAACGGGATCTGGTCCCAGAAGACCTCTTCCCTTGACGCTTTGCGGCAGACTGCGGCAGAAACAAAATAACGAAAACGGCATGACGAAAGGGGCGCAGCTCGATCCTGCGCCCTTTTTCACGGGAGAACAGCGATGTTGTATCGGCTGTCGGCAGGCTTGGCGCGGGTCGAGTTGTGGTGCGCTGCCTTTCTGGCAGTCTGCATTACGGTTCTGATCTTGTTGAATGTCGTAACGCGAACGGCGGGCAACGCCCTGTTCTGGGTTGATGAGCTGGCGATCTACGCGATGGTCTGGATGACCTTTCTGGGCGCGTCTTCCGCATTGCACCATCGCAGTTCTGTGTCGATCTCCATCGTTTCCGACAACGTGCCCGAACGCGCGAAACCATTGATCCGCAAGGGTGTGGACGTGGTCGTGTTTGCTTTTTCCCTTGCGATGCTGTGGTTCTGCTGGCGCTGGTTCCTTCCGCTGGACATCGCCAGCAGCGGATTTGACGTGGCGGCGTTTCAAGGTCAGACATTCAATTTCATCTACGCCGAGCCAACGCTGACCTTGGGCCTGCCAAAGTACCTGTTCTGGTTGGTGATGTGGCTTTTCGCAGTGGGCGCGACGCTGCATTCCACCATGCATCTGCTGAGCGCCCCGGGCAAAGGGGCACAGCCATGAGCCCCATCGTCTTTCTGGCCACTTTACTACTGTCCGTGCCCGTGGCGATCGTGCTGGCAATCACGGCCATCTGGTACATCTGGGAAAGCGGCAACACGGTTCTTTATGACAGCTTCGCGCAGAAAATGTTCGGCGGTCTCGAGAATTACGGCCTGCTGGCAATTCCTCTGTTCATGTTGACCGGAGAATTGATGAACGAAGGCGGCATGACCCGGCGCCTTGTCGCGCTGGCCCGGGTGTTTGTCGGCGGGTTTCGCGGCGGGCTGGCCTATATCAACTTGCTGGCAAACATGTTCATGGCGGCCATCATCGGGTCTGCGACGGCGCAGATCGCGGTGATGTCGCGCGCCATGGTCCCCGCGATGGAGGAGGAGGGCTATGACAAGGGTTTCGCCGCTGCCACGACGGCCGCGGGCGGGCTGCTGGCTCCGGTCATCCCGCCGTCGATGATGTTTGTCATCTTCGGTGTTCTGGCTCAGATCCCGATTGGTGACATGTTCATTGCAGGAATCCTGCCCGGTTTGATCCTTGCCGGGGCGTTTGCATCGGTCATCACCCTGATCGGGTGGTGGCAGAGCTTTCCGAAAGGGCATTGGATGACGCGTGCCGAAGCCGTCCAGGCCTTGATCAGCGCGGCCCCTGCCCTGCTGATTCCGATGTCGATCATAGGCGGCATTCTGTTCGGGATCGCCACACCGACCGAATCCGCTGCAATCGCGTCCCTGATCGCGTTTTTGGTGGGCTGGTTGGTTTACGGGGACCTGAAGCCGAGCAACCTGGCACAGATGTTCAAACGCACGGCGGCCAATGCGTCGATGATCCTGTTCATGATCGCGGCCGCCAGCGTGTTCGGCTGGGTCATCATCTATGAGGAAATACCGCAGCAACTGGCTGGGTTAATCACCTCGGTCACCTCGGACCCGTTCGTGTTCCTGCTGATCGTTAACCTTGCGCTTTTGCTGGTTGGAATGGTGATCGATGGCATCGCCGCGATCATCCTGATCACTCCGATCCTGCTGCCGATTGCAACCGGTTCATACGATATCAGCCCCTATCAGTTCGGCATTGTTGCCTGCCTGAACCTTGTGCTTGGGCTGCTGACGCCCCCGGTCGGGATCGGATTGTACATCGCCTCGTCCATGAGCGGCACATCGCCCGGTTCAATCCTGAAATCGCTTTGGCCTTTCCTGATCGCAGTAACTTTGGTGTTGCTTCTGCTAAGCTATTACCCAAGCCTGTCAACGCTGCTGATCTGAACCAGATACGTTTGCAGGCGCATTCCGTCGCAAACATGGTGCCGGAAATCACGCTCTACTTGTTTGCGCCCGTAAGCTAAGCTGGCCTGAACATGCCAACTGGTCACAAAAAGGACAATCATGCTGCTCGACACTCCGATCTGCGATTTCGGTTGGGAAGCCCCGGACTTCACGCTCAAGGACCCGAACGGTCAGGCCTTCAAGATGTCCGATCACCTGCAAAACGGGTTGCTGATCGCCTTCATCTGCAATCATTGCCCCTATGTCAAAACGATCACGGACCGGCTTGCCCAGGACACGGACCTGCTGATGTCCAAGGGGATCGGCGTGTTGGCGGTCATGTCGAACGACTATCGCGATTACGCCGAAGATTCGCCGCCAAACATGTTGGAATTCGCACGGCAGAACGGCTTCAACTTTCCATATCTCGTGGACGAGGATCAATCCGTAGGAAAGGCTTATGGTGCTGTTTGCACTCCGGATTTCTTCGGATTGAATGCGGATGGAAAGTTGCAGTACCGGGGCCGTCTGGACAATCTGGGCCGCGGCCAGACGGGCAAGCGCGAACCAGAACTGGTCAATGCGATGCTGCAAATTGCCGAGACCGGGCAAGGCCCCCAGGACCAGATTCCATCAATGGGATGTTCGATCAAATGGACCCGAGGCTAGGCCATGGAGATCACGTCACTGGATCATGTTAACCTTCGCACCACGCGTTTGGACGAGATGATCGATTGGTACTGCAACTTGCTGGGGATGCGGGTCGGGCCACGCCCGCCCTTCCCTTTTCCCGGAGCCTGGCTTTATGTCGAAGAAAACGCTTTCGTGCATCTGGTCGGTGTCGAGGCCGAGGCCACGGGTTCGGACGCAGACCTAAAGCTTGAGCATTTCGCTTTTTCGGCGACAGGGTTGGATCGGTTCGAAGCGCATCTTAAAACAAATGGCGTCTCCTATCGCCGTGTAGAACTGACGGCGATCGACACCGTTCAGTTGAACGTCTGGGATCCGGACGGCAATCACATTCACATCGATTTTCGGACCGACGAATAGAGATGGCAGGCTCCGATACAGTTTCGTGCAATGAAATTTCCTCACCCTTAAATTGAACACTTGACCGGAATTCGCGGGTCGTCCTTGATAGAACTGTGTTTTCCCGGACTATGCCCGGGGCTGGTCCTTTTAACCATAGGGAAATGGGGAATGCTTGGATCCGCCTGGTTGCGGTCATGCATGGTGGTCAAATGGCTGACATTGATGAATGGCTGATCCGAAACGGCTTGTCCAAATATGTCGATGCCTTCTCCCGGCACGAGGTCGAACTGGGTGATCTGCCGGAACTGAGCGACGATGACCTTGTCACGATCGGCCTGCCCCTTGGACCCAGACGCCGCTTTCTGAAAGCAATACGGGATGAAACCGGGCAGCCTGCGGGATCACATCGCGCGCATCAAGAACCCAACATCATTGCAGAGCGCAGACAGCTGACGGTCATGTTCATTGATCTTGTTGGATCGACGGCGATATCGCAAAAGCTGGACCCTGAAGATCTGGCCGAGGTTCTGAGGCTGTTCAAAGAGACCTGCGCCGCTGCTGTCGCCGCTTTTGACGGGCATATCGCCAGTTACTATGGCGACGGTATCATGGTGTTTTTTGGCTTTCCGCATGCGCATGAAGACGACCCGGAACGCGCCATTCATGCAGGTCTTCGGATCGTTCGCGAAATTCCGGAACTCCGCACGCATGTACATCTTGAAGTCCGCATAGGGATCGCGACCGGCCTGGTTGTCGTCGGTGACCTGCGTGGAGAGAAGATGTTCGAGGATGGCACCGCCATGGGCGAGACCCCGAACCTGGCCGCACGGCTTCAATCGATGGCTGATCCGGGGACAATGATCGTCGCGCCGACGACGCGGGAACTGGCGGGTGATGCGTTCGAATATGTGCGCCGGGGCACGTTTCAATTGAAAGGCTTTGCCAAAGAGGTCGAAGCCTGGCAAGTTACCGGCACGCGCCAGACTCTCAGCCGTTTTCTTGCGGCAGACGACGCCCGGATGAGTTCATTGGTCGGGCGCGCGCAGGAGCATGAAACCCTTCAAAGCAAGTGGAAGCTGGCCCGTCAGGGTCAAGGTCAGGTGGTGCTGGTCTCGGGCGAGGCGGGCATAGGAAAGTCCAGGCTGATCGAAGAGCTTCGCCGCACGATCCCGGATGCAAAACACCGACAGCTTCGATTTCAGTGTTCGCCCTTTCATGACGCAAGCGCGTTGTATCCGATCATACGCCAGCTTGAAAACGCGGCCGAACTTCGGGCCGGTGACAGTGTGGACAAAAAACTGAACAAGATCCACGGCGTTCTGGGCGATCCTTCTGAAGGGTCACTGAAACTGGCTGCGGCACTGTTGTCGGTCCCGTTTGAAGACAGGCTTGGCCCGCTGGATCTGACCCCAGAGCAGATCATGAAGCAGACGCTGGACATGCTGGTCAACCATGTGATCGGCATGGCGCAGGAAACCCCGACCCTGTTGCTGTTTGAAGATGCACATTGGATCGATCCAACGACAAAGACTCTGCTTGATCAGCTTGTAACCCGGATAGAGGACGCGCGCCTGCTGATGGTCATGAGCTATCGGACAGGCTTTGATCCGGGCTGGCCGCAGTCACACACCTTGATGCACGTCGCGCTTCAACAACTGGATTTCGCGCAGGTCAAAGAGATCGTGAACGATGTTGCCAAGGGCAAGACCGTCCCGGACGAAGTTCACCATCTGATTGCCGCCAGATCCAACGGTGTCCCGCTGTTCGTAGAAGAGGTGACGAAGGATCTGCTGGAATCCGATCTTCTGACCGAACGCGCCGACGCCTATACGATGGACCGGTCCACGCCATCACAAACTGTGCCGAAAACACTGCATGACGCCTTGATGGCTCGTCTTGATCGACTGAGCTCGGCCAAGGAAGTGGCACAGATCGGCGCTGTCATTGGCCCGCAATTCTCTTATCCGATGATTGCAAGCGTGTCCCGTTTTGATGAACGGGCGTTGCGTTCCGGTCTGGATTTGCTGGTGGATGCCGGGATCGTGATCGTTTCAGACTCAGAGCCCGAGGAAACGTTCAGTTATCGTCACGCTCTCATTCGCGACACCGCTTACAACAGCCTGCTGAAACGCGAGAGGCGAACGCTGCATGCGCGTGTGGTCCAAGCACTGAACTCTGCCTCGTTGCACGAAAACTCTGCCGGTCCGGAAATTCTGGCTCATCACTACACGATGGCAGATATGCCGGACGAAGCGATAGAACACTGGTATCTGGCCGGACAACGTGCCGTGGAACGCTCGGCCGGGATTGAAGCAGCCACTCAGCTGGGGCGTGCGTTGGCGTTGCTTGAACAGCAGGAAGACTCGGTTGACCGCGACCGCATGGAAACCAAGATCCAGACCTTGCGGGCCGGCGTTCTGCGCTCGACCGCTGGCATCGCGGCCGATGAAACGGGGGCGGTGTATGCCCGGATCCGCGACCTGTGCAATCGGCTGGGCGAAACCGAACAATTGTTCCCTGTGCTCAATGGTCTCTATGCGTATCATCTGGTCCGCGGCGAATACGACCTTGCCAAGGACGTCGCGGCGCAGTTGCTGGACCTGTCCAAGCTGACCGACGAAACGCATCACATAATGATTGCCCATCGGGCCATGGGTGCCGTCTTGTTGCATATCGGGCAGCAGGACGCCGCCTATGCACATCTGCGACAAGCGTTGCACTTGTATGATCCTCAGCAGCACAGCCGTCTTGCCTATGTCTACGGCACGGATCATGCTGCCATTACATCCTGCTTCCTGAGCATGACGGTCTGGTTGCGCGGAGAACCCGACCGCGCGCTCGAGATCCAGCATCAGGCGATCTCGGCGGCGCAGAAACTCAATCACGCTCATAGCCTGGCACAGACGCTGACATATCTGTGTATGTTGCACCTGTTGCGGCGTGAACCTGAACAGGTTTACGACGTTGCCGCGCGCCTTGAGGAACTGGCAACCAAACACACCTTCCCCTTCATGACACTGACGGCGAATGTCTGGCGGTGTTGGGCGGACGCGCAGATCAAGCCAGGCCCGGAAACGATCCGAGCAATGCGCGACGCGTCCGAAGCCTGGTGGGCCAGCGGGGCCGGAAACTACAAACCGGTGTTCCTGACGGCCCTTGCCGAAGCTTCATTGAAGGCGAACGACCCGAAGGCGGCTCAGCGCCTGCTGGATGAAGCCCGTGAACAACAGGTTCTGACCAATGAAGCCTGGGCTCAGCCCGAGACGGATCGGATACAGGCGTTGGTGCGCTCCATGGGCACTGCCGCAGATGATCTGTTCACGGAGGCTCTGGAAACCGCACGCAAACAGCAGGCAAGAATGTTCGAACTGCGCACAGCGGTGGATTACGTGCAAACCTGCGACCGCTTTGGCTGCTCACCGGCCTCGCCGCCGGATCTTGGAAAGATTCTGGCTATGATCGTTGGCAGCGCGCAGACCCGCGATGTCGCGCGGGCCATGTCTTTGCTCAATCAATCGAAAGTGTCGTAGAGTACTTACCCGGCCAGTTCTGCGGGCAACACCTTTCCGTTCATCCTGTCGCCCCGCAGGACCAAAGGCAAAATGCTGCGCTGTTTCAACTCGGTTGCAACTCGTCCTGGTATCCGAACAACGCAGGTTGACCACCCGTGTGCAGCAGAACAACTTTCTGACCTTTTTTGATGATGCCTTGTTCAAGCAGTCCAAGAAGCCCCGCAAAGGTTTTGGCAGAATAAACAGGGTCAAGAAAGATGCCTTCGGAGCGCGCCATCAGGGTCAACGCCTCGCGGGTTGCTCGACCGATCCGCCCATATCCGGGTGCCAAGGCGCCGTCCCAGGTACAGATGTCTTCCATGACCAAAGCAGGGTCGAAACCCATCATGGTCGCCAATCGCCTCAGGACCTTTTGCAGACGCGCGTGCTGCTGGTTCTGATCGCGACGCACGCATATGCCGTAAACAGGCGCAGTCTGTCCGACCAAACGCAATCCGGCCAGGAACCCGCCATGGGTTGCCCCGCTTCCAGACGGCACCACTGCGGCGTCGAAATCGCTGATCTGAGTATGCAACTCGGCCGCCCCCGCCACATAGCCCAATGCCCCCAGCGGAGGGTGATCGATGCCCAGATGGATCACGTATGGTTTTCGACCCATGGCAACCAGATCCTCGGCACGTTCGTGAAGAACGCCGTCAGCGCCCGCCTCGTCCTCACCCCAGGGATAGCCAATATGTTCCGCCCCCAGAAGCTGTGCCAGAAGAACATTTCCGGATCGATGGTAGTATTCGCCCATATTCGTCACGCGGTCCTCCAATTGAAGAACGGATGACATTCCCAGCTTTGCCGCCGCAGCTGCCGCAGTGCGCACGAAATTGGATTGCACGGCACCTGTGATCAGGATGGTGTCCGCCCGCTGCCTCAGCGCCTCGCCCAAATAAAATTCCAGCTGGCGGGTCTTGTTTCCGCCGAAGCTGAGCCCGGTCAGGTCGTCGCGCTTGATCCACAGGTCCAGCCCCAGTTGGTCAGAAAGACGCTCAAGCCGTTCGACCGGTGTGACCGATGTCATCAACCTTGCGCGGGGATAGTTTGAAAGCGCTGCGTCTATCATGGACCAGGTGCCCTTTATTTTCATGCAAAAGACTCGTGCCGATGGATGGCACTGCTGATCAGGATAGTGAGGTTTTGGAAAGCGTGGAAGACAGCCGGTCACGCGCAAAAGCGTCCGACTGGAGCCCCCGTTGAAGCGGGCCAGTTTCGGATCACGGGTTTTCCGTGAATTTGCAACGTCAAAGGGTCCGGTCGACGGTGATCAATCACCTCTCGCTGGTGTCGCTTTCGGCGTAGTTGCGCAAATCGTCCATGTCGGCGATATCCGCGTGGTTCCTGTTGATCTTGACGCCAATGGGTTTCAACCGCGAAAACGCGCGGCTCAGGCTTTCGGGCTTCATCCCAAGACGTCCGGCGATCAGCATCTTGTCGTAAGGCAGTTCCACCTCGCAGCGACCGGACTCGCGATCGCACAGGTTCAACAGAAACTCTGCAACGCGTTGCGCCCCGGTTTGCGCCTTCAATTGCTCCAGCTGCGCCACCAGAGCATGCAGATGCGTGAACGTCGCAGCCAGAATTGAAACGCCGATTTCCGGGTCTTCTTTCATGAGGGACAGCAACACCGGGCTGGGAATATGCATCACTTCACAGGCTGAGACGGCTTCGGCGGACACGGGATACGGCACGTTGCGCAGCGCAACGGCCTCACCAAAGCTTTCTCCGCGGGTGAAAACGCTCACCACCGCTTCTGCCCCGGTCGGAGAGATACGGAACAGCTTGACCCAACCCGCCAGCACGACGTGCACGGCCTTGGCTTCTTCCTCTTGCAGAAAGATCGTCTCGCCACGGTCATATTGCCGCCAAATCGCTTGCCGCAGCAATGTATCCACATGCTGATCCGGCAAGCTGCGCAGAAGCAGAGACTGCCGCGCAATCGCCTTTTGTGCCTCGTGTGACATGAAGGCACTCCCTTCTTCATCCAGTCCGGGCGATGGCCCGGGATATCATCCCCAATGCCCTGCTATGCCAAAGCCGGCGTGGCAGTGCCAGCCTTTTTCTTGAAGATCAACTTGACAATTGTCATGTCACGGGGCCCGTCGCTGTCCTAGGTTCGGTTCACAGCCAGTTATCCGGGGAGCATGTCAGATGGATTTCGAGCGATTTTTCAGCCAGAGCCTCGACGCTTTGAAAGATGAAGGGAACTATCGGGTTTTCATCGACTTGCAGCGACGTTGCGGAGCCTTCCCGAACGCTCGCCAGACCGATGGTTCGATCCAGCGGGATGTGCGTATCTGGTGCTCGAATGACTACCTTGGAATGGGGCAACACCCTGCGGTCATCAACGCCATGCACGATGCGCTGGAGCGTTGTGGCGCCGGTGCGGGCGGAACGCGCAACATTTCGGGCACGACGCATGACCACGTTCTGCTTGAGGCAGAATTGGCAGATCTCCATGGCAAAGAGGCCGCTTTGCTGTTCACCTCGGGCTATGTATCAAACTGGGCCGCTCTGGGAACGCTGGCTGCGAAGATCCCCGGTCTGATCGTTTTCTCTGATGCGCTGAACCATGCCTCGATGATCGAAGGCATCCGCCACTCACGGGCGCAGAAGGTGATATGGAAACATAACGACCTTGCGGATCTGGAGACCAAACTGGCCGCCGCCGACCCCGACGCGCCCAAGATGATCGCCTTTGAATCCGTCTATTCCATGGATGGTGATATCGCGCCGATCAAGGAAATCTGCGACCTGGCCGAGAAATACGGCGCGATGACCTATCTGGACGAAGTTCACGCCGTCGGCCTCTATGGCCCGCGCGGTGGTGGCATTGCCGAGCGTGAGGGCCTGATGGATCGCCTGACCGTGATCGAAGGCACGCTGGGCAAGGCCTTCGGCGTGGTTGGCGGCTACATCGCAGCCTCCGCGGCGCTGTGCGATTTCGTTCGCAGTTTTGCCAGCGGCTTCATCTTCACCACGGCCCTGCCGCCTTCGATCGCGGCCGGTGCTGCCGCATCTATCCGGCATCTGAAACAGTCAAGCGCCGAGCGTGATCTGCAAAAAGCCCGTGTGGATCAGGTGCGCGCCCGTCTGGATGCGGAAGGGATACCGCATCTGCCGAACCCCAGCCATATCATCCCGGTGATGGTGGGCGACCCGCTGAAGTGCAAGTTCATCTCGGATACGCTTCTTGAAGAATTCGGCATCTATATCCAGCCGATCAACTATCCCACTGTCCCCAAAGGCACCGAACGTTTGCGGATCACGCCGTCCCCGGTTCACACAGATGAGGATATCGATCATCTGGTCGGTGCTTTGTCGGCGCTCTGGCAGCGTTGTCAGATCGCGCGGATCCCACTGGCCGCTCAGTAATCAAGGCCCCCCTTTGCTTGACTTATGCCGCCTCTCGGGGCGGCATTTTTTTGCCTCAGATCAGGTAGAGCGCAAAGATCACTACTGAAAATCCCGTCAACACCATGGTGAACCCACGCAGCCAGCTTTGGCTGTTCTCCAAATCCAGATAGTGTTTCAGGATCACGCGGGCCTTGATCAGCGCCAACAACAGGATACCGCCAGCAATGATCGCGGTCGGTGCCCCAATCAAGGTTAGCAGCGCGGATCCCACGCTGAGTGCCAGGAGCCCAAGCCACGCCTGGGTCAGAGAGTTCGGCGACCTCTGACGTGAACTGTTCGTCGAAGATGAAGGTTGGGCCATCCGACTATCCCAGCAGATAGATCACTGGAAACAGCATGATCCAGACCAGGTCCACCATGTGCCAGAACTGCGCGCCCGCTTCGACGTTACTGGGGTCGTCTCGCCAGGACACCAGCAACAGAATTCCAACCCCGGCGAGGACATGCGCGGCATGAAAGCCGGTCAGCATATAGTAGAACAGAAAGAATGGATGCGTTTCGTATCCTATCCCCTGAGACGCCTTGTCGGCGTATTCCGTACCCTTGATGATCAGGAACACGACACCCAGAAGCGCGGCAAAGATCAACGCCAAACGGGCCCGCAAACGTTGCATGCTCCGCCGCCAATGCAACGCCTGTGCGGCCAGATAGCCGGAAGTCACCAATACCGCCGTGTTCAAGGCCGCACCCGTGCGATGCAGATGCGACTGCGCCTCGGCAAAGCCCGCCGGATCGGTCAGACGTACCCCCATGAAGGCGATCATCCCCGCGCCAAAGACCAGCAGTTCCGAAATGATCAGAACCCACATCAGGAACTCGCCCGGCAGTTCGTCGATCAGAGGGGCATCACTCATCCGCCGACCAACTGGCGATAGATCTGCGGCAGGGCCATGGTCAGGCGATGCGGATCTGGAATGACGGCGAAACCGCCCTGCCCGAACATGCGCGGAAACCAGCTTTTGCCGGTTTTATCGATGGTAACGCCGAACACCGACTGTCCGGCCCGGCGCGCCTCGCGTATGGCCATGCAGGTATCTTCGATGCCGTGGCGCCCCTCGTAGTGATCTAGGTCGTTTGGCTTTCCGTCGGTAATGACCAGCAGCAATCGGCGCTTGCGGGACTGGCTGGCCAGATCTGCTGAACAGTGTCGGATTGCCGCGCCCAACCTTGTATAATGTCCGGGGCGCAGCGACGCGATGCGCTGTTCAACTTTGGTTCCCATCGGTTCGTCAAACCGTTTGCAACGCTGCACATAGACGCGCTGACGCTTGAGGGAGCTGAACGCATGAATGGCGAAATCGTCACCGCAAGCATTCAGGCCCCAGGCCAAGGCCGCCAGCGCCTCGCGTTCGATATCGATCACGGCGCGGCCTGTGACCGCGCTTTCGGTGGATCGGCTGACATCCAGAAGGATCGACACCGCCAGATCGCGGGCCTCGGGGCGGGATTGCATCCAGACGCGTTCCGTCCCTTCACCATTTGCGCAGCGGTCAACCTGCGCCCGAACGGCGGCTTCCATATCCAGCTGGTCCCCGTCCAGATGGCCCCGGGTCATCACGCGCCCCGGGCGCAGTGCCTCGAATTGGCGCTTGACGGCACGAATGCGCCGCGCAGTGGCCGGATCCTTGCCGAACTCGGCAGCATCGTCGCGGATATCGGCATCCGAAAGCAGAACGTTCACATGATCCGGCAGGTATTGACCCGTCCGCACGTCCCATTCGGGATATAGAATACGGCCTGACAGGCGTTCGCGGTTGACGTCTTCGGGCGCCAGATCAAGGTGAAGCTTCAACCTGGTAGGCGGCGCCTTTGAGATCTGACCAAGACCGATCTCTTCCTGATCGTCAGCCGCCTTCTTGGCGTTGTCGGGATCGTCGTCATCGATGCGGCGGTTGATATTCAGAAACTCGGCCCAACTGAGGATGGCTTCGAACTTGTGCAGAATGAAACTGTCGCTGCGCTCGGCCTGATCCGATTTGCGGCGCCGGGCACGGTGTGTCTTTTCGCCGGATTCCTCTGGCGGGCCTTCGGTATCGGGGTTTTCAACCTCGTTGTGTTCCGAGAACCCAACTGCGCGCAACTCCGGCCACAGGGGAACCGGGCGCAACGGCTGATAGCCGCGCGGGGCGATCAGGTCGTCGTCAAGTGCCAGAAGGTGCTCGGCCTGATCCGACAGGGGCTTGGGATCGCCCAGCATATGACGGATCAGTTCTTCGACCGCGGCCTCGGCAGGCGGCAGGCTGGGGATGTCGCGCTGATACAGCACACCCTTGCACAGCTCGGTATACAGCGGACGCAAGCCTGGCGCATCGTCCAGAGTCGCCTCGACCATATGCCGGGCGGCGATCAAGGCACGCAGGTCGGCACGCAGAGGATCTTCTTCGTCAATTCGGGTTCCGGCATGGGCCGCGGCGGCGGCCAACCAGACATAGAGCGCGCCGTTTGCCTCGCGCGCGGGGAATACTGCCAGACGGTCGGGCAGACGCAAAATCTCTCCGTCGAACGAGGCGCGCGGCATCAATTCCACTTCGGTTGCAAGTTTGCGGCGCCAACTCAGGCGGTGGCGCGAAACCTCGGGTGAGACCGGGCGCAATTCAACGCCCGGACTACCCCCAAGCCCCCGAAAGAGGACTGCCAGCCGCCCCGCGACCTCGGAAAGGTCGACCGCGGCTCCAACATGCACCTGGGGTGCATCGAGGCGGCTGGCAAGGGTGTGCCACAGTTTCCCGATGGTTTCTTCGGGTTCCCATGGCTCAAAGTCGATCCTGACCATCGCCGGCCTCACCCAAAGACGGCGGTGACAAGATCGAGGAGCCCGCGTTTGATATCCTCGTCATCGGTCAGAGGTTCGATCATGGCGGCAAGGATGGCGCGGTCGGTGGACATGCCCTGCGCGATCAGCGTCGCAGCATAGACGACCAGCCGGGTGGACACGCCTTCCTCGAGGTCCTGACCCTTGAGCCCGCGCAGCTTGCCCGCCAACCGCACCAGCGGCTTACAGCGTTCCAGCGGCAGGCCGCTTTCCTGCGCGACCACTTCGGCTTCCATCTGAGGCGAGGGAAAGTCGAACTCCAACGAGATGAACCGTTGGCGGGTCGAAGGTTTCAGGGTTTTCAGGATGTTCTGATAGCCGGGGTTGTAGGACGCCACCAGCATGAAACCGGGCGCGGCCTCAAGCTCTTCCCCGGTGCGGTCGATCGGCAGGATGCGCCGATCGTCGGTCAGCGGGTGCAGCACCACGGTCACGTCCTTGCGGGCCTCGACCACCTCGTCGAGATAGCAGATCGCACCTTCGCGCACCGCGCGGGTCAGGGGGCCATCGACCCAGACGGTTTCGCCGCCCTTCAGCAGATAGCGCCCGATCAGGTCGGCGGCAGCAAGATCGTCGTGGCAGGCCACTGTATAAAGCGGGCGGCCAAGCTTCGCGGCCATATGGGCGACAAACCGGGTCTTGCCGCAACCCGTCGGGCCTTTCAGCAGAACCGGCAGGTCGTTTTTGTAAGCGGCGTTGAAGACGTCGCACTCATCGCCCTGGGGCAGGTAGAAGGGGGCGTTTGCCGCCCCCTCTTTCAGGTTCATGGAGCCATCCATATCCATCACTCCGCAGGGGTTTCAGCCGCGCCGGGTTCGATGACCTCTTTGCGGGGAACCCAGATCGAATAGATGAACAGCAGCGCCCCGAGGACAACGACCAGACCAGAGCCAAGACGCATCCAGTAGAAGATCGCGATCTGGTCCTGTACGTCCATGAAGTAGTCTCCGACCACGCGCTGCATATGTGTCTGCACGGTGCCGCCGAAGGTCAACACGAAGGTCATGAAGACCATGCCGCTGGTCATCAGCCAGAACGAGCCCATGTTCAGAACCTGATTGTAGGGATCACGGTTCTTCAGGATCGGCATCGCATAGCTGAAGATCGCCAGGTTGAGGCAGACATAGGCGCCATAGAAGGCCAGGTGACCGTGGGCTGCGGTGATCTGCGTGCCGTGGGTATAGTAGTTCACCCCGTGCAGCGTGTGCAGGAAGCCCCAGACACCGGCACCGAAGAACGCAAGCGTAGCACAGCCCAGCGACCACAGCAGCGCGGCCTTGTTGGGGTGGTCACGACGGCCTTTCCAGACCATGACGAAGGCAAAGGCCATCATCGCAAAGAACGGGATCACCTCGAGGCTCGAGAAGATCGAACCGATCCACTGCCAGTATGCAGGCGTACCGATCCAGTAATAGTGGTGACCTGTGCCAAGGATGCCCGAGAACAGCGCAGCGGCGACGATGACGTATAGCCATTTTTCGACTACCTCACGGTCCACACCGGTCAGCTTGAGCATCAGATAGGCCAGGATCGAGGCCATGATCAGTTCCCACACACCTTCGACCCACAGGTGGACGACATACCACCAGTATTGCTTGTCCAGCGACAGGTTGCCCGGGTTGTAGAAGGCGAACAGGAACAGCAGCGCCAGACCCCAAAGGCCCAGAAGCAGGATGTTGGTAATGGCTGTCTTCTTGCCTTTCAGAACGGTCATCGACACGTTGTAAAGGAAGATCAATGCAGCCACGACGATACCGGCCTTGACCCATTTGGGCTGTTCCAGGAACTCACGCCCCTCTTTGCCCAGCAGCCAGTTGCCTTCGAACAGGTTGAAGACATAGGTGACGACCACGCCCAATGTGCCGACAACAAGGATGATCAGTTGCAGATAGGCCAGCTTGGGCGAGTGGATCTCGCGCTCGGCTTCTTCCGGGATCAGGAAGTAGGCCGCGCCAAAGAAACCCAGGATCAGCCAGACGATCAGAGAGTTGGTGTGCAGCATCCGCACGATGTTGAACGGCAGAAGCTCACTCAGGAAATTGGGGAATACATAGATGAAACCGGCCAGAAGGCCGCCGATCACCTGTATCGCGAACAACGCCATGGCTACCGCAAAGTAGGCATAGGCGATTTTTTGGGATTCGTATTTCATTGTTTCGTTCCCTTTCTCAGCCTGCCTCGTTGGGCGGCCAGCCCTGCGCGTCGATGTTGTCCGTCCAGATCAGGAAGTTGGTCAGGTCACGGAGTTCTTCGTCGCTGAGGTTGAAATTGGGCATTTGCCGACGACCGGGAATGCCGGTCGGTTGTGCTTCCATCCAGCCCTTGAGGGATTCAAAGGCTGATTCCGGGTCGTCCAGCACGCCCCAGCGGGTCATCACGTTGCCGACTTCCGGAGCAAAGTAAGCCCCTTCACCCAGAATCGAATGACAGTTTACACACGCGTGTTTTTCCCAGACATGCTTGCCCCGGACCACACTGTCATCCAGCTTTGCGGCATTTTCGGAATTGACGATATACCAGTGGGAATGGGCCGAAAGGGCCAGAAAGATAAGAATGAAGAACAGTGACCCGCCATAAAAAATATTGCGGGCCATGCTCTTTGTCATGACGTCTCGCATTGCGCTCTCCTTTGCGCAGATTAGCTAGTGTCAGCAACATGACGGGCGGGACGCGGCAGTGCCTTAACGAAAGTCAAGACTTCTCAAGTATGCTCTGGAACGAGGTCAGATGCCTGACAAACAGCAAGAACCACGAAAAAGCCTGGGGTTCGCCTTGATATCTGAACCAATCGTGAGGAATGTCGCGTCGACATTTTAGTATGGCAGAGCTATCCAAGCGCTTGAGAGAACAAGTGTAAATTCCGCGTCAAAGAGTGATGGGTTAAAATGGCAAACTATTCCTATATCGGTTATACGCCCGGCGTAATCACGGTGAATACGATTGGGCCGGATACGGTTACATTGGATGTCAATTTTGATCCTGACACGGATCGTCGTTTGTTCAGCGTGACAGACGCAGCCGGTGGATTTATTCAAAACGGCGGCGGACCACCCATTGTCGATACTGGCGATGTTTTCAACGGTGATCGCTTCGACAACGAAGACGGCGATGATCTGACGCAGACCGGCACCATCACCACCCTTGATGGCTCGACCACCTTTCTTAGTGGCCCAATTTACCTGGAAGAATCCTATATTCTGTCCAAACCAGGCGGGGGTACGATTACAGTTTATCGTGTGGAAGTTGCCGGAACTTTGGGTGGTTACATAACCTCTGAACCCCTTGTGCCCGGCACGACATACTCGATGAACATCGTGAATGTTACGCCGACCAATGCTCCTGACACAACAGATCCGACTACTATCATTGACGTGCCGTGCTTCGTAGCCGGAACATTGATAATGACTCCAAAAGGTCCGAGGACTATCGAGGATTTGAAGGTGGGTAACGCGGTCGTCACCGCGGACAACGGACTGCAACACATACGCTGGATCGGCACGCGGCATCTGGACCAAGCAGCGCTTCGCGCCCGTCCCAGGCTGAAGCCCATCCGGATCCAAGCCGGTTCACTGGGTGATCACTTGCCCCAGCGTGATCTTTTCGTGTCACCGCAACACCGTATGTTGGTCCGGTCGCCGATTGCCGTCAGAATGTTCGACGCCGAAGAGGTTCTTGTTCCTGCTCACATTCTTGTCGGCGTGCCCGGCATTTCAATCGCTGATGACACTCGTGCTGTGACCTATGTCCATCTTTTGTTCGACCGTCACGAAATCATCTATGCGGAAGGCGCACCCTCCGAAAGCCTGCTTACCGGCGCGCAGGCCTTGTCCAGTGTTCACCCGGACGCACGGGCGGAAATTCTTGAATTGTTCCCTGAATTGGATCAGTGCAATTACGTTCCGCTGGCCGCACGACGGATACCGGAAAAAGGGAAACGCGCTCGTGCCTTGGTCCATCGTCATATCAAGAACGCGCGGCCGCTGATCGCTGAACGATAAGCGCCGCCCGAACAGACTTCAGGACTGTTGCACGGCGCGGGGGCCGGTCAGGGCAGGCCACATGGCAAACAGATACAGCCCCATTGCCGCGATCCAAAATCCATCCGCAGTCAGCATCGCCGTCATGTACCCTCCCGCCATGTCGGATCCCAGCCAACGCACAAGCGCTGCAACCGCCATCAAGCCATAGGCAATCGCCATGGGCTTTGGCGCGACAAGGGGGCGACCGCTGTGGCCCAAGGCGGCGCGGCTCATTACGGCAAGGGTCATGCCGCCAACGCAACCAATGCCCAGAACGTGGAGCGCGCCGATCTCATTTCCCATCCCGATGGCAGCCAACCCCCAGAGAATCAGACCCAGCGCCAGCATCCCGAGACCCAGATGCAGCGCGATCAGGATCGGTTGACGCAAGGCCCAGCCTGTTCTCCAACGCGCCATGCGCATCAGTTGAATACTGCCCATCACCAAAGCAACGGCCCCCGCAACAAGCCCGACATCAAGTGCAAGCACAAGCAGGGGCAGCAACAGCGCCAGAATCATCGTCGCCCTGTCCAGCCTGGCCACGGATACCGGCCACGATGCTTCGGGTTGACCCGCTCTTTTCATGGCATTGCGTGTAAAAGCCGGCGTAATCCGGCCACCCAGGATCGCGATCATCGAACACAAGGTCAAAAGCCCGGCCCGAATACCGGTGTTCAGCGTATCCACCGTGACCCCCATCCATTCCAAATGAACCATAACGTTCGAGGCCAACATCAGAACCAGAAGATACAGAAACACCATATTCTGGGGCTTGGGTCGACGAACCAGTTGACTGGCAATCTTCAGCGCCAGAATGGGAACAAAGATCAGGTCCACAACAGCGACGAACAAGGGTGGCAACACTCCGGAAAACCAGACCGCCAGACGCCCGGCCATCCAGATCAATGCGACAAGCGTGATAAAACGGGCCCGCGCCTCGGGCGCACCGGTCCAGTTCGGCACGGCGGTCAGAAAAAACCCCCCCAAGGCGGCCGTTGCATACCCAAAAATCATCTCATGCGCGTGCCACATCACCGGGGGCATCGCATAGCTTTGGTCCATATAGGGCATCAGTCCGTCGAGCGACGCCAACCATACGCCCCACGCGACCCCTGCAAACATACCGTAAAGACCCGCCGAAAGAAAAAAGACCCGGAACCCTTCACTGAAAACACGCGCGATTACAGCTGTCATGCCTGCTCTCCATAGCTTTTTCCGCCGTTGAACAATGTGTAGTGCCCACAAGACCCGGCGCCCTTAACCAAAATCAAGACCGGGCTTAAACATGTGTGAAAAACACAAGTTTTATTGGGGGTTTTGATCCGTGTTTTCTGTCCAAAGTGCCTGGTCTGCGCCCTTCCCGTTGACTTTGGTCAAGGATGACATCCACGTGATGTTTCACTCTCGACACCGCCTCACCACGCATATGGAGAGTGATCATGTCACTTGGAATCAGCTACAACAAACCCGGCCGCGCCTTCGGGGTCGGATTGGCAATGTTGTTGGGCAGCGTCGCTGCTCCGACTTTCGCCGAAGAGCCAACTTTGAGCGAAGAAGCCTTTGAATCGTCTAAACAGCTCTATTTCGAACAATGCGCAGGCTGCCACGGCGTCTTGCGCAAAGGTGCCACGGGTAAAAACCTGGAACCGCATTGGAAAAAGACCGCCGCCGACGGCACAGTAACAGAAGGCGGCACCCTCCAACTGGGGCAGGAACGTCTTGAAAAGATTATCGCCTGGGGTACCGAAGGCGGCATGAACAACTTCTCGGACATCATGACCGAGCAGGAAATCAAGGATATGGCGACCTACATCATGATGGAGCCGCCAAAACCACCTGAAATGTCGCTGGAACAGATGATGGCGACGCGTAAGGTCTATGTCGAAGAAGAGGACTATCCGACCGAGCCGCTGCACGGCCGCAACTGGGAAAACTTCTTTGTCGTCATCGAACGTGACGTCGGCAAGGTGGCCGTGATCGACGGCGACACCAAAGAAGTGCTGACGCACATCCCCACCGGCTATGCAGTGCACGTTCTGAAAGCATCCGAGCACCACTCGCTGGAAGAGCCTGAACAGCCTGGCCGGTTCTGGTACACCATGGGTCGCGACGGCAAGATGACCAAGATCGACCTTTGGCAGACGCCGGACAAGATGTTGGTATCCGAAGTCAAGATTGCATATGACGCCCGTGACGTCGCCGTTTCCGGCGATGGTAAATACGTCATCGGTGGTGGCTACTGGCCGCCGCACTTTGCAATCGTTGATGCCCAGACCATGGAACCGGTCAAGGTCGTATCGACCCGCGGCGTGAACGTTGACGGCGAGTATGTGGAAGAAGCCCGGGTGGCTGCCATCTACACCACTCCGAACGAACCCACCTGGATCGTTGCAGTGAAAGAACTGGGACAGCTGTGGCAGGTCGATTACACCGATCTAGACAACCTTCGGATCGACAAGATCGACAGCGCCAAGTTCCTGCATGACGGGTTCTTCGATCCGACAGGCCGTTACTTCCAGATCGCTGCAAACGCGTCGAACAAGATGGTGGTTGTCGATACCGAAACCCACAAGCTTGAGGCGATGATCGACACAGCCGCGCTGCCGCACCCTGGTCCGGGCGCCAACTGGGTCGACCCGAACTGTGGCCCTGTCGCTGGTACAACCCACCTTGGCGTTGGCACCGTGACTGTCTGGGGGAACGATCCTGAAAACCGTCCGGATGATGCCTGGAAGATCTGCTACGAAGTGGAAACCGACGGCCCCGGCCTGTTTGTCCGCACCCACCCGAATTCGGACTACATCTGGGCTGACCAGACCAAGCACCCGGAGCCTGAGATTCAGCAATCTGTGCAGGTCATCTCGAAAGAGACCGGTGAGATCGTGAAAACCATCCAGATCACCGAAGACGAAGGCAGCGCCGCTGTTCACTTCGAATTCAACGCGGATGGCACCGAGGTCTGGGTCTCTAAGTGGAACCTGTCGGACTCGAAGGAACCCAACGGTCAGATCGTGATCTTCGACGCGAAGACGCTGGAAGAAATCGGTCGGATTGAGGGGCTTTACGCCCCGACCGGCAAGTTCAACGTCTACAACCGGTCGAACCACGTCACCTGACGAGGTCAGGACGACTACAGGAAAGGGCGGGCCCCTCGCCCGCCCTTTCCTTGTTTGAGTCATCAGCCAAACTCACCGGCCTGCCACCAAGGGCCAGACAATACAGCCAAAACGGAGCCCGGATATGACCTCCGAACCGGAAAAGAAAAAACCGATCTGGCGCCGGTATTTCCTATGGGGAATGCCTGTGGCCGGTATCGCCGGGGCCTTTGCCGCCGGCATCATCTTCTGGGGCGGGTTCAACACCGCAATGGAAGCCACAAACACCAAGGAATTCTGTATCTCATGTCACGAGATGCGAGATTTTGTTTACGAAGAATACACCGGCACGATCCATGACGTGAACCGGTCGGGCGTGGGGGCTGTCTGTTCCGACTGCCACGTGCCCAAAGACTGGACCCATAAGATGATCCGTAAGATCAAGGCGTCCAAAGAGCTGTATGGCAAGATGGTCGGTACCATCAACACCCGTGAAAAGTTCGAGGCCAAACGTGTACATTTGGCCATGAACGAATGGGAGCGGATGAAGGCCACAGACTCGCGCGAATGCCGTAACTGTCACGATTTCGAATCGATGATGCCCGAATTCCAGAAACCACGCGCCCGTCAGCAGCACCTCAATGCGATGACTGTAGGACAAACCTGTATCGACTGCCACAAGGGGATTGCACACTCGGATGCACGCGACCGGGCGGACGAAGAGTATCTGGAAAAGCTTGAAGCACCGAACCCGGACTTCATCCGGCCCATCCCTCCGGAATATCTGGCCAGTCTCGAAAAGATCGAAGCCAAAGAGGCCGCTGAAGCAGAAGCAGAAAAAGCCGCCAAAAAGGCTCAGCAAGAGGCCGTTCAAGCCCAGATCGCAGCGGCTGTTGACGCTGCTTTAGAGGAAGAACGCGCAAAAACCTCCGGTGAAGACGCCGCGGCGCCCTCTGGCGGAGCAAGCGACGTTGGGTCCAACATCGACTGGAACGCAGTGGCCGCGGCGGATCTGAAACTCTTCTACCCTGGTCAGGCCTCGTTTGAATGGGTCCAGAATGGCAAGTTCCATGGTGGCGCGCGCCCCCTGACCAAAGGCGGGGATCAGTGCACCACCTGTCACGCCAAGGAACTGGACACCATCGGCAACAAGATCGTTGCGGGTGGAGATCTTGAGCCAACCCCGATTCCGGGCAAACGCGGTGTCATCGACGCAACCGTTCAGGCGGCGCATGACGACGAAAACCTGTACATTCGCCTGCAATGGCCGGACGCGGGTCACAACCCTGCCCCGTTCGTCGATGGCGGCAAGATGGACCCGGACAACCAGATCAAGGTTGCCATGATGATTACCGGCACTGGTATCGAGCTTGGCGATCAGGTGGGATGCTGGGCTTCGTGCCACGCCGACAACACCTATATGCCTTTTGCGCCCGAAGCGGATGCGATCGCCGCCAATGCGGATGTTGCCGGTCGCCTCAATGCCACGGACACCGTTACCAAGTACATCAGCGAAAGCCGCACGGATGTTGAGATCAAAGGTCGCCGCGGCAAGGCCTTGGGGGGCTGGGACAAGCTGAAGGCCGAGGAACAGATCGAGCAGTATCTGGCCGACGGCACCTATCTTGACCTGATGCGTGTCTACGCCGACGGAAGCGCCACCAATGGCTATCTGTTGGAACAGCGCGTGGTCAATGATGGTGAAATCGCCGCATCGGCCGAACTGTCCGGTGGCATGTGGACCGTGGTGTTTACACGCCCCCTGAATTCGGGCGCGCCCGGTGATGTGCCATTGGAGGCCGGCAAAACCTATACCGTTGGCTTTGCCATCCACGACGATTTTACCGCCGCACGGTTCCACCACGTGACGCTGAATACCAGCCTGGCGCTGGATGATGACAGCGCGTTCATCAACGTAGTCAAACAATGACGGATCGGGGCCGGGTAAACCGGCCCCGGCCACTTTTGGAAAGGAGACATGGACCATGAAACCCCTACGCCTTCTTCCCGCGCTGCTGCTTCTGGCCGCGCCCGCCTGGGCGGACGAAACCGCCGAAATCTGTGCCGAGGCCGAAGAGCGCTATGTCGAGTTGTTCGGTCAGCCTTCGTCGGCCGTCGAAGACGCCGAAGTGGTGCTGATGTACAAATACAATTTTTGCCCATCCGAATTGACGGTGAAGGCAGGCACAACTGTCCGATGGGTGAATGTCGACAAACGCACCAGCCATTCCGTTCTGTTGAAGGATGGCAGCCAACCTGAAAGTGATCGGCTGTTCCCCGAGGAATCGGTTGAACTGACCTTTCTCACGCCCGGCCCACAGGACTATCTGTGCGGCCCGCATTGGGAGACACAGAACATGATCGGAATGATCACCGTCGAACCCTGAAACAAGGCACAATACAGGCAAGATGAAGGAGCGCGGGCGCAAATCCCGCGCTCCTTAACTTATGTCAAGGAGGTTGGTTTTCGATTGGGCCAATCTTCCCCCATGACACGCCCGGCCCACCCAGCAACGTCTTGCAAACGCAACGGATATGCATGGGATCCCGGGTCTCGAAGACTTTCAGACCAAGCGAGTTTGCACATGAGCGGTAAGGTTTTTCTGATTGGCGCAGGCCCCGGCGACCCCGAGCTAATGACCCTGCGCGCACTGCGGATGCTGCAAGAAGCGGATGTCGTGGTTTATGACCGGTTGGTGTCTGCCGACATTCTGAACTTGCATGCGGAAGGCGCCCGGCTGATCCCTGTCGGCAAGGCCCCCAAATGCCACACCGTTCCGCAGGACCGCATCAACGAAATACTGCTTGAAGAAGCCAGCGCAGGTCACACGGTTGCCCGGCTGAAAGGCGGCGACCCAATGATCTTTGGTCGCGGCTCGGAAGAGGCTGCCTATCTGATGGCCCGCGGTGTCGCTGTCGAATACGCACCGGGCATCACGGCAGCCCAGGGGGCGTCTTGTTCGACGGGTGTGCCGCTGACCCATCGCGGGCTGGCGACTTCGGTTCAATATGTCACCGGGCATCGGCAGGCCGACAAAGTACTGGATCTGGACTGGAAACGTCTTGCCGATCCGGACTCGACACTGGTGGTTTACATGGGCGTCGCCAATATCGGTCAGATCGCCATGGGGTTGATGACCGAAAACCTGCCGGGCTCGACGCCGGTTCTGGCGGTGGGCAAGGCCACGACACCTGATGAGCGTCGTCTTGTGTCACGGCTTGACCAGCTGGCCACTGATGTTCGCGCGGCCGACCTGAAGGCGCCGACGCTGTTTATCATTGGCAAGGTGGTTTCGCTTTATGCCGAACGGCCTGTGGCCGAGCTTCTGGAACAGGCCCATGGCTAAGCTGGGAAGACGAGATCAGGGGATTGTCCAAACATGCACCGACAGATCGCCGGGGCGCTCGGGGTGGGCGGCGCGAACCTGTCTGACCATTGCCGTTCTGGCCGCGACCTCTGCTTTCGCGGCGGATGTCATCGATCCCGATACCCTGAAAAGACTTGTGCATCAGGATTGCGGTTCCTGTCACGGCCTGTCCTTGAAAGGCGGTCTTGGTCCCGATCTGCGCAGTGAGACACTTGAACATTACGACGCGGATGTTTTGACCAGCGTCATCCTTGACGGCATCCCCGACACCGCGATGCCCCCATGGCGGCCCCTGATCAGTGAAGAAGAGGCCGAATGGATCGCCCGTTACCTGCTGGAACAGGAGGCACAATGAAACATTTCATTCTTGGCCTTGCAGCCACATTGATGATCACCACAGCGCAGGCTGAACCGACCGCGACAGGCGACCTTGGTCTGGTCATCGAACGCGCCAAGGGCTCGGTGCTTCTTGTGGATCAATCCGACCGTGCAGCTCTGGCCCGGATCGAGGGATTGGGTGATCTGTCGCATGCGTCTTTGGTCTATTCGCCTGATGAACGGTTTGCCTATGTGTTTGGCCGCGACGGCGGGCTGACCAAGATCGACATCGTGACCCGCCAGATCGTGAACCGCGTCGTGCAGGCCGGCAACGCCATCGGCGGGGCGATTTCGGACGATGGCAAGCTTGTGGCCGTGTCGAATTACGAACCCGGCGGCGTGCGTGTGTTTAATGCGGACACGCTTGAGATGGTCGCTGACATCCCGACCGACAGCAAAACCATCGGCCTGGTCGATGCGCCGGGTCGGCGGTTCGTTTTCACGATGTGGGACACTGGGGAAACCTGGATTGCCGATTTCGCAAAAGGCACACCAGAGATCACCAAGATCCCAGACATGGGCAAGAACCCCTATGACGCGCTGATCACTGCCAATGGCCGCACCTATATCACCGGTCTGTTTGGCGAGGACGGCCTGACCGCGCTGGATCTGTGGGCCGAAACACCCGAACCGATCCGGGTTCTTCCCGATTACGGGCGTGGTCAGGAAGAAATGCCGGTCTACAAGATGCCTCATCTGGAAGGCTGGGCGCTGACGGGCCGAGAGTTCGTTTTGCCCGCTGTCGGCCATCACGAGGTTCTGTGGATCGACGCCGACACTCTGACCGAAACGGGACGGACCAAAACCCACGGGCAACCGGTCTTTGCCATGGCCCGCCCCGATGGACGGCAGGTCTGGGTGAATTTCGCCCACCCGCTGAATGACACTATTCAGGTGATCGACAGTGTCAGCAAACAGATCATCCACGAATTCAAGCCCGGCCCCGCAGTCTTGCACATGGAGTTCACGCCGCGCGGGCATGAAGTCTGGATCAGCGTGCGCGACGCCAACAAGGTCATGGTCTACGACACGCACAGTTTTGAAAAACTGCGCGAGATCGACGCCGACAGCCCGTCTGGCATCTTCTTCACCGCCCGTGCGCACAGAACGGGGCTGTAAACGATGCGACATATCACGGACCCGATCGACCGTCGCCTGCTGGACGAATTTCAGCGCGACTTCCCGATCACCGAGAGACCGTTCCAGATGCTGGGTAACGCACTCGGGCTGGACGAAGCAGAAGTCATTCATCGCTTGTCCCGGATGCGCGCCACGGGCCGTATTACACGGGTTGGCGCCACCATCACACCCGGCGCGGTGACGGCCAGCACCCTGGCTGCCGTGGCGGCTCCGGAAGATCGGTTGGAGGAGGTTGCCGCCCTGATCGATGCCGAACCCGGCGTGAATCACAATTATCAACGCGAAGACGCGTGGAACCTGTGGTTTGTTGCGACCGGACCGGACCGCACGCATGTCAACGATACTCTGGCGCGGATCAGTCGATCCACCGGATTGCAGGTGCTGGACCTGCGGCTGGTACGCCCTTTCAACGTGGATCTTGGTTTTCGCATGACTGGCGGAGTCAAAAACGTACCTACGGCGCGAAAGGTCGATGCATCCGTCATGCGCGAGGGCGATCGCTGCCTGCTACAGTCTCTGAGTTCCGGGCTGTCTTTGGTCTCAGAACCCTATGCCGCTCTGGCTCGTTCGCTGAAACGGGATGTGACCGACGTGATGGAGCGGGTCGAAGCCCTGCATGCCGCCGGAATAATCTCGCGACTCGGCGTCATTGTGCGTCACCGGGCGCTTGGCTGGTCGGCCAATGCGATGGTGGTCTGGGACCTGCCGGCAGAACAGATTGAAACCGCCGGTCCGGCTTTGGCCGCCTTCCCGGGGGTGACCCTGTGTTATGAGCGTAATCCGGTTCCCGATGTCTGGCCATATCGCCTGTATTCCATGATCCACGCCCGTACACGCAATGAGGCTTTGGATGTTCTGGCGGGTGCGATTGCATTGCCCGAATTGGCCGGCGCACGGAACAAGGTCCTGTTCTCAACCCGCTGTTTCAAACAGACCGGCGCGCTGATTCAGGCAAAGGAGGTCGCCGCATGACGCTGGACCAAACGGATCGAGCGATCCTGAATCGTATGCAAGAGGATCTGCCGCTTACTTCGCGCCCTTACGCAACCGTCGCCACAGAGCTTGGCCTGTCCGAGGCGGAATTGCTGTCGCGTCTGAGCCGCATGAAAAATGACCGCGTCATCACGCGGTTCGGTCCGTTTTTTGACGCCGCGGCCATGGGTGGGGCTTTCTGCCTTTGCGCAATGGCCGTTCCAGACGAAGAATTCGAAACCGTCCTGACCAAAGTCAATGCACATCCCGAAGTGGCACATAATTATGAACGCACGCATCGGCTGAACATGTGGTTCGTGCTGGCCACCGAAACGCCCGAGGGGATCGAGGCCACCGCCGATGCCATCGAACGGGAAACGGGGATCCGTGTTCTCCGTTTCCCCAAACTTCAGGAATTTTTCATCGGCTTCCGGGTGGCGGCATGATCGACGCAACAGACAGACAGATTATCGAGTCGCTCCAGGGTGGACTGCCCTTGGTGGTCGCGCCCTATGCGCAGGTCGCTGCCGATCTGGGCCTGAGCGAGGCCACCCTGCTGGACCGGCTGGCCGCGCTGAAGGCGCGCGGGGTGATCCGACGGATCGCGGCAGCCCCCAACCATTACAAGCTGGGCATGACGTCGAACGGCATGACCGTCTGGGACGTGCAGGATGACCTGATCACCGAACTGGGCGCTCATATCGGGGCACTGCCTTTCGTCACCCATTGCTATGAACGGCCCCGCGCCCTGCCCGACTGGCCCTACAACCTGTTCGCCATGGTCCACGGCAGCTCGCGCGATGAGGTCGAAGATAAACGCGGCCAGATTGCCGCGATTCTGGGATCGGCCTGCTGCGGCAGCGACATCCTCTATTCCACGCGCATCCTGAAAAAGACCGGGCTGCGCCTGAAACAGAAAGGCTGAAACATGTTCCGCCTGACCGAATACATGCATCAGCTGGTCAAGCCGACACCGGTGCGCAAACGGCGCCCCGGTCCGGTAAAGCCGGTTGTGATCTGGAACTTGACGAGGCGCTGCAACCTGAAGTGCCGCCATTGCTACACCGTCTCGGCGGATGTCGCGTTCCCAGGTGAGCTCAGCCATGAGCAAGCCATGGTAACCCTTGAGGATCTGGGCCAGTTTCGCGTCCCGGCCCTGATCCTCTCGGGTGGGGAACCGCTGGACCGGTTCGATTTCTTCGACATTGCAAAACGCGCCCGTGATCTGGTGCCAATGCTGGCCTTGTCGACCAACGGAACCCGGATCTATGACGAAACCGCCGATATGATCGCGGATGTAGGCTTCAACTATGTCGGCATTTCGCTGGACGGGATCGGAGCGACGAATGACTGGTTTCGCGGCGTCGAGGGCGCTTTTGCGGACGCCCTGCGCGGCGTGCGAGAGTGTAAAAAGCGCGGCATCAAGGTTGGCCTGCGGTTCTGCCTGACCGAAGGCACGCAACATCACTTGCCTGACTTGCTGAGCCTTTGTGATGATGAAGGTGTCGACAAATTCTACCTGTCGCATCTTGTCTATGCGGGGCGCGGCGACAAGAACCGGGGCGAAGATGCCGCGCATCAGCGCACGCGCAAGGGCCTGGATCTGTTGCTGGAACGCGCCTGGGAAGCCGCATCGGGCGGCCGTCCGCTGGATATCGTGACCGGGAACAACGACGCTGATGCCGGATATTTCCTGAACTGGATTCGCACGCATTTCGACGCCGAAAAGGCTGCACATGTGCGCGCGCACCTGGCTGCGTGGGGTGGAAACTCAAGTGGCTTGGGCGTTGCCAATATCGACAATCTCGGCCGGGTCCATCCGGACACTTACTGGTCTGACTACACGGTGGGCAACGTAAAGACCAAATCGTTTTCCGAACTCTGGACCGGCGATGATCCGATGCTTGCCATGCTCCGCACCCGCCCACGCCCGCTGAAGGGGCGCTGCGGAGCCTGCGAACTCAAGGACGTGTGCGGCGGCAATACCCGCATCCGCGCCCTGCAATTGACCGGTGATCCGTGGGCCGAGGATCCGGCCTGTTACCTGTCCAACCAGGAAATCGGTGTGGATGACGCAGGGGAACGCCTTCAGGTCACACCGTTTCGGGGGAAAAGCCATGATCCGGCGCATCAGTTCTTTTAAGACACTCACATTCGGTACGTTGTGCTCGGTGTTGCTGGCGGGCACCGCCTGGGCGGATGCCCAATCGGATTACGCTGAACATTGCGCCTCATGCCACGGCGAGAACCGTCTGGGCGGGGTTGGCCCCGCGCTGATCCCTGAAACGCTCAAACGCATGCGGGGTCCCCGGGTCGCTGCGGTAATCGCGGAAGGGCGCGCGGCGACACAAATGCCGGCCTTCTCGCACGAGCTGGATGCTCTGCAAATCGAAGAGCTGGCCGGTTGGTTGAAATCGCCGTTGGAATCCGACCCCGAATGGGGCGAGGCCCAGATATTGGCCAGCCGGACGCTGGACGAGGAATATGTGCCGGTGGATGCGCCCGTCTGGGACAGCGACCCGATGAACATCACCTTGGTTGTGGAAACCGGCGATCACCATGTCAGCGTTCTGGACGGCGACACGTTCGAGGTTTTGGACCGGTTCGAAACCCCCTTCGCCGTGCATGGCGGCCCCAAGTTCAGCCCGGATGGGCGGTATGTCTTCATCATGTCGCGCGATGGCTGGGTCCAGAAGTACGACATTTGGGCGCTGAAACAGGTGGGCCGCGTGCGTGCCGGCCTGAACAGCCGCAACATCGCCATGTCGGGCGATGGCAAATGGGTGGCCGTGGCGAACTACCTGCCCAACAGCCTGACGGTGTTGTCCACCGAAGACCTTTCCGTCGCAAAGGTCATCGAGGTCAAAAGCAAGAAGGGCCTGCCCAGCCGCGTCTCTGCAGTCTACCAGGCCCCTCCGCGGGAAAGCTTTGTTCTGGCGCTGAAGGATGTGCCCGAGATTTGGGAAGTGTTCTACGGCGCCAATCCCCCGCAATCCGGGCTTGGTCATGATTTCCGCATCGAAGGCCAGTTCAAGAACCCTGATCCATTCCCTGTGCGCAAGATCACCACAGCTGACTATCTGGACGATTTCTTTTTCGACCAGAGTTATGAATATGTCATGGGGGCGTCCCGCGATGGCAAGGGCGGGCAAGTGATTGATCTGGTGATCGGGCACAAGGTGGCCGATTTGGATTTGCCCGGAATGCCGCATCTGGGCTCGGGGATCACATGGAAACACGGCGATACGACCGTGATGGCTACGCCGCACCTGACAGACGGCGCCGTGTCGGTGATCGACATGGAAAGCTGGGAAACCGTCAAACGGATCAAGACCGAAGGGCCCGGGTTCTTCATGCGCAGCCATGAGAATTCGCCTTATGTCTGGGCCGATGTTTTCTTTGGCCCCAACAAGGACGCGATGCACGTCATCGACAAGCAAAGCCTTGAAATCGTAAAGACCCTGCGCCCTGCACCGGGCAAGACCGTGGCCCATGTCGAGTTCACCAGAGATGGCAGCCACGCGCTGGTTTCAATCTGGGAAGATGACGGCGCGGTGATCGTCTATGACGCGCAGACGCTGGAGGAAATTCGCCGCCTGCCGATGCGCAAACCTTCGGGGAAATACAATGTCTGGAACAAGATCACCTTCTCGGAAGGAACCAGCCACTGAGGGGAAATGGCCAGTTTGGAAACTGGCCATTCTGCTGTATCCGGCCACGGCGTTGACCGTGGCCATCAACCTGTTTTTGCTCGGGCTTATCCTGCACAGCGTCGGGTTCGGCGCAATCGAACCGGTGCCTGCAATCCTCTGGTCGATTCCACTGGGTATTCCTGCGGCATGGCTGGCCGGTCGGTGGCTGCGTGGATTGATGGATGAGGCCGACGGGTAGGTGCAAATTTTCAGGCACCTGACCTAAGTCAAGTTTCCGCCTCAAAGAATCCCCTAAGTTTCAGAAAAGAACGCCGAGCTGGATTCTCAATGCCTACCGTCCGCCCCCCGCATAGCCTGTTTGATCGCGTGTCCCGCGCGGTGTGCGGTTTGGTGGGTATTTTCCTGTTGCTTTTGCAGATGCTTGGCCCGGTGCTGGCGAGTCCCGGGGACAGCATGTGGATCGAGATCTGCTCGGAGGCAGGGGCGGTCTGGGTTGAAGTGGACCTTGAGGAAGGCACTGATGACCCGACCGCGCCTTGCCCGAAATGCGCCGATTGCGCGCTGTGCGCGGTGACAACGGCAGCCCCGCTGCCGGATCTGCCGCTGCTGATGCAATCCGAAAATGTACGGACAGTACCCGCTGCAATCGGGGATCTGTGCATTTTGTACAACTCAAGGCGACTGTGGCCCGAAACCCGAGGCCCCCCGTTCGCGACCCAAGAAGAATCTGAACGCGCCCTGCGCGCGTCCGTGGCGTCCACCCTAGCAACCGGAGGTGCGCCGTGGTCGTAAGTCGCGCAATCCATTTCCTGCTGGCTTTCACTCTGTCCTGCCTGATGGCGATCAGCGCCCATGCCGACAGCCTGGCCAGTTTCCTGCCCGACATCGAACCTGCCGATCTGGCCCCCGGCGCCGATGCCTTTGGCCCGGTGCGCGATGACGTCAAGGTCGCCCCCGTCCTGAAGGGCGGCGAGATCATTGCCTGGGCATTCCTGACCTCGGACTTTGTTGGCACGACGGGTTATTCCGGCAAACCGATCCACGTCGTTGCCGCCATCGACAACGACGCGGTGTTGACCGGAGTGCAACTGGTCAAGCACTCGGAACCCATCGTGCTGATCGGCATCCCCAATTCCCGCATGGTTGAATTGACCGAAGGCTATGCGGGCCTTGACCTTAAGGTTGAAGCCGAAACCGGGGGTGAGGGGCACGACCTCGACATCATCTCGGGCGCGACGGTCACGATCATGGTGATCGACGACAGCCTTGTGCGTGGCGGTATCAAGGTGGCGCGTGCATTGGGTCTGGGCGGCCTGTCACCGTTGCAGGCCGACGGGCCAAAGCGCGAAGTCGATATGGCGCAGAATGCGGTCCATGACTGGTCAACCCTTTCGGGCGACGGCTCGATCCGTCGGCTGACGCTGGATGTCGGGCAGGTCAATGCCGCCTTCGAGGCCACCGGAGACCAGCGCGCGATCAAGCGGCCCGAACCGGGTGAACCGGATGACACGTTCATCGACATGCATATGGCGCTTGTCTCGGTTCCGTCGATCGGCAAGTCACTGCTGGGCGACGCCGAGTACCAGAACCTTGTGAACTGGTTGGACGAGGGCGAACAGGCCATTCTGGTGCTGGGGCGCGGTGCCTACAGTTTCAAGGGGTCAGGCTATGTACGCGGCGGAATTTTCGATCGGATCCAGTTGATCCAGGGCGACAACTCGGTCCGGTTCTTCGACAAACAGCAAGTACGCCTTGGCAAGGTTGCAGCCCCGGATGCGCCCAGTTTCACAGAGCTGGACATCTTCAAGATCCCCGCCGATGCCGAGTTCGACCCGACCGAGCCGTTCCGCCTGCAACTGCTGGTACAGCGTGCCGTGGGTGCCGTTGAGAAAACCTTTCTGACATTCGATCTGGGTTACAAACTGCCCGACCGTTACCTGCTGCCCGTCGCAGCCTCTAAGGTTGTCGAGGATGCGACCGGCGAAGCCGCCGCCAAGGCTGCCCTGTGGCAGCGCATCTGGAAGGATCGCACTGTTGAAATCGCCGTTCTCGGCGTCATGCTGCTGGTCCTGACCGCGACGTTCTTCTTCCAGTTCCACGCGACGATGAATGCGCGGGTCTTCTACTGGTTCCGCATCGGTTACCTGACAATGACCCTGTTCTTCATCGGCTGGTACGCCAACGCGCAACTGAGCGTGGTGAACCTGATGGCACTGGCAGGCAGCCTGCGCACAGGATTCTCGTGGGATGCGTTCCTGCTGGACCCGCTGGTGTTCATTCAATGGTTCGCCGTCGCCGCCGCGCTGTTGTTCTGGGGTCGCGGGGCCTATTGCGGATGGCTGTGTCCGTTCGGCGCGTTGCAGGAATTGACCAACAAGATCGCGCGGGCGTTCAAAGTGCCGCAATGGACTTTGCCCTGGGGTCTGAACGAACGCCTGTGGCCCGCGAAATACATGATCTTTCTGGGTCTTTTTGGCCTGAGTTTCGTATCGATCCCGCTGGCCGAGAAATATGCCGAGGTCGAGCCGTTCAAAACGGCGATCATTCTGAAATTCATGCGCGATTGGCCTTTCGTGGTCTTTGCGCTGGCCCTGCTGGGGATCGGGCTGTTCATTGAACGGTTCTATTGCCGCTATCTCTGCCCGCTGGGCGGCGCACTGGCGATCCCTGCCCGAATTCGCATGTTCGACTGGCTGCGCCGCTACAAGGATTGCGGCACGCCCTGTCAGACCTGCGCCAATGAATGCCCCGTTCAGGCGATCCACCCCACCGGTGAGATAAATCCGAACGAGTGCGTCACCTGCCTGCATTGTCAGGTGCTCTACCAGTCCGAGGACAAATGTCCTGTCGTTATCCGCCAGCTGAAACGGCGGGCCAAGACAGGGTCGGTCCAGATGAAGACCCCACTCGGACAACCACCGGCGAACCATCCGAACGCCAAACCGCAATCCGTTTCCTAAAAGGAGGAACGAACATGTCGGAACATGACAACAAACTAACCGTCACACGCCGTGGGATGCTGGGTGCAACAGCAACCGGTGCCGTGCTGGCCGGGACCGGTCTGGGCTCGACCCTGATGACCGCGAAGCAGGCGAGCGCCGCGGCCAATGCCAATCTCGAACCGGGCGAACTGGACGAGTATTACGGTTTCTGGTCCTCGGGTCAGACCGGCGAGCTGCGCATTCTGGGCTTCCCATCCATGCGCGAGCTGATGCGGGTGCCGGTGTTCAACCGCTGCTCGGCCACGGGCTGGGGTCAGACCAACGAGTCACTGAAGATCATGACCGAAGGGTTGCTGCCTGAAACCAAGGAGTTTCTCGCCAAGCGCGGCATGAAAACCTATGACAACGGCGACCTTCACCACCCGCACATGTCGTTCACCGACGGCACCTATGACGGCCGCTATCTGTTCATGAACGACAAGGCCAACACCCGCGTCGCGCGTGTCCGCTGTGACGTGATGAAATGCGACAAGATCACCGAGATCCCGAACGCCAAGGCGATCCACGGTCTGCGTCCGCAGAAATTCCCGCGCACCGGCTATGTCTTTGCCAATGGTGAAGATGAAACTCCGCTGGTCAACGATGGCAGCGTGCTGGACGATCCGTCGCAATACGTGAACATCTTCACCGCGCTGGACGGCGATACCATGGAAGTGGCGTGGCAGGTGATCGTGTCGGGCAACCTCGACAACACCGACTGCGACTATCAGGGCAAATACGCCTTCTCGACCTCGTACAACTCGGAAATGGGCATGAACCTGGCCGAGATGACCGAGAACGAGCTGGACCACGTCGTCGTTTTCAACATCGCCGAGATCGAAAAAGGCATCGAAGCCGGCGATTATCAGGAGTTAAAAGGCGTCAAGGTTCTGGACGGGCGCAAAGGGCAGAACAAGAAATACACCCGTTACATCCCGATCCCGAACTCTCCGCACGGCATCAACACCGCGCCAGACGGCAAGCACGTCTGCATCAACGGCAAGCTGTCGCCAACCGTCTCGATCATGGACGTCACCAAGCTGGACGCCCTGTTCGAAAGCGACGCCGACCCGCGGTCCTGCATCGTAGGTGAACCGCAGTTGGGTCTTGGCCCGCTTCACACTGCCTATGATGGCCAGGGCAACGCGTTCACCACGCTGTTCCTGGACAGCCAGATCGTGAAGTGGAACATCGACAAGGCCATCCGCGCCTACAATGGCGAGGACGTGGACCCGATCATCTCGAAGGTTGACGTGCATTATCAGCCGGGTCACAACTCGACTTCCATGGGTGAGACCAAGGATGCCGACGGCAAGTGGCTGATTTCGATGAACAAGTTCTCGAAAGACCGCTTCCTGAACGTGGGTCCTCTTAAACCCGAGAACGAACAGCTGATCGACATTTCGTCGGATGAGATGAAAGTGGTGCACGACGGCCCGACCTTTGCCGAGCCGCACGACTCGATCATCGTTCGCAGCGACATCGTGAACCCGGTCAACGTCTGGGATCGCAACGACGTTACCTGGGAAGACGCCCGCAAACAGGCCGAAGCCGATGGTATCGATCTGGAAGAAGGTGCGGAAGAACCGATCCGGGACGGCAACAAGGTGCGGGTCTACATGACCTCGCAGGCGCCGACCTTCAGCCTCGAGAAGTTCACCGTCAAACAGGGCGACGAGGTCACGGTTTACATCACCAACCTGGATGATGTGGACGACGTGACCCACGGCTTCTGCCTGGGCAACTACGGAATCGCGATGGAAGTCGCACCGATGGCAACCGCCTCGGTCACCTTCACCGCCGACCGTCCGGGCGTGCACTGGTTCTATTGCCAGTGGTTCTGCCATGCGCTGCACATGGAAATGCGCGGCCGGATGCTGGTCGAACCGCAAGGAGCCTGACCCATGCGCTGGCCCCTGCTCATACCGCTCCTGCTCGGCTCGCCCCTTTGGGCGGCGGACTGGGATGTGCCCAACCGGGCGGGGGCCATCAATGAAATACTGGCTCAGGCGGCGGACGGAGATACCCTCCGCCTGAGCCCCGGTGTTTATGCCGAACATCTGATTCTGGACCGGCCCGTCACGATCGACGGGCTGGGACAGGCCACCATTGACGGGCAAGGCACCGGCAGCGTCATCACCGTAACCGGCCCGGGCGTGACCGTGCGCGGCCTGACAGTGATCGGCTCGGGTTCAAGCCATGACGGGATCGACAGTGGCATCCAGCTGACCAAGACGGCCCGCGCGCCGGTGATCGAAGACAATGAACTGCTGGGCAATCTTTACGGTATCGACATTCATGGTGCCAAGGACAGCATTGTGCGTGGCAACCGGATCGAAGGGCGTCAGGACCAGCGGATGAATGACCGTGGCAATGGCGTCTATGTCTGGAATGCGCCCGGTGCGCGGGTTGAGGACAATCACATCCGCTATGGGCGCGACGGGATCTTCGTGAACTCGTCCAAGAAGAACACCTTTACCGGCAACCTGTTCCGCGATCTGCGCTTTGCCGTGCATTACATGTATGCCGACAATTCGGTGGTCAGCGACAATGTCTCGATCGGCAACGATCTGGGCTATGCGGTGATGTTCACGACCAATGTGAAGGTCGCAGACAACGTCTCGATCGGTGACCGTGAACATGGCGTGATGCTGAATTATGCCAACAAGAGTCAGATCACCGGAAACGTGGTGATCGGTGCCAAGGAAAAGTGCACCTTCCTTTATAACTCCAACAAGAACGAATTCACCGACAACTGGTTCCAGGGATGCGGCATCGGCATCCACTTTACCGCCGGCAGCGAACGCAACCGCATCGTTGGCAATTCCTTCATCGGGAACCGGACACAGGTGAAATACGTCTCGACCAAATGGGTCGAGTGGTCCGAAGACGGGCGCGGCAACTACTGGTCCGATTTTGCCGCCTATGACGTGGATGGCAACGGCATCGCCGATGCCCCGTATCGGCCAAACGACTCGATGGACCATGTGCTGTGGACCCAACCCGCAGCCAAATTACTGCTCGGCTCCCCCGCCGTGCAACTGGTGCGCTGGTCGCAATCTGCCTTCCCGGCCCTGTTGCCGGGCGGCGTGATGGACAGCAACCCATTGATGCAAGCCCCTGAACCCCCAGCTATGAAAAAGGTGCCTCATGACGGATAAGGCCCTGTCAATCGACCATGTTCTCAAGGACCGAGGAAAAACCCGCGTTCTTGACGATATCACCCTGTCCCTTGCCCCCGGCCAGCGCGTTGCGCTGCTGGGCCATAACGGCGCGGGCAAGTCGACCCTGATCAAATCCATCCTCGGCCTGACGCCGATCCATGGCGGAGCCATTCGGATCGGAGACGCCACCCCCGGTAGTGCTCAGGCCCGGCGCGAAACAGCGTATCTGCCCGAAGCGGTGTCGTTTCATCCCGCGCTAACCGGGCGTGAGCAGTTGACCCTGTTTGCGCAGCTTTCAGGCGCAAAAGCCGATGTGCCCGGTTTGCTGGATCGTGTCGGCCTGAGTGACGCTTTGGACCGTCGGATCGGAACCTATTCCAAAGGCATGCGGCAACGTCTGGGACTGGCGCAGGTGTTGCTGGGCCAACCGAAAGTAGCCTTGCTGGATGAGCCGACGAGCGGATTGGACCCGATTTCTCGGCAGGACCTGTACGCCATCATCGACGAACTGGCTGCCCAAGGCACCGCCGTTCTGATTGCCTCACACGCGCTGACCGAGGTCGAGGCCCGCACCGACCGGATCGCCATCATGCGCAAGGGTCGGATGGTCGCCGACGACACCCTGAACAATCTGTCGGCTCTGGCCGGTCTACCGATCCGCCTGAAGGTACGCGCCAGCGCCAATCCAGATGTGCTGGCCGCTGAACTGGGCGGCAGCCGGATCAATGGGGCATCTGTTGAATTGCTCTGCTCACCCGAAGACAAAATGGAGGCCCTGCGCCGGATCGCCGGGTTGGGCGATGCGGTAGCGGATGTGGAAATGACCCCGCCCAAGCTGGAAGACCTCTATCGCCACTACGCACAGGAGGATTTGCAATGACCCGCTTCCTCGCCATCACCCGCACAGAAATGCTGATCTTGCGCCGCAACCGCTGGCTGCTGGTCGCAACGCTGATCATGGTGCTGTTCGCCTTGGCGCTGACCTTTGCGGGCAGTGCGCCAACCGGAACGCTGGGCGTTGACATGCTGACCGTTTCGGTTGCGTCGATGACCACGCTTTCGGTTTACCTCGCGCCCCTTCTGGCGCTGATGATCTCGTTCGATGCCATCGCCGGAGACGTGGACCGGGGCAGCCTGTCGCTGCTGTTGTCCTACCCTGCGGGGCGCGGAGAAATCCTGTTGGGCAAGTTCTGCGCCCATCTGGCCGCTCTCGCTTTTGCCATGACCGTCGGTTTCGGCACCGCGGGCGCGGTGGCCGCGTTCTTTGGCGGGGCCGGACCGGAAAGCCTGATGGCACTGGTGCGCCTGATCCTCACCTCGATCCTGTTGGGCGCCGTGTTTCTGGCGCTGGGATACCTGCTGTCCGCTTTGGCAAAGGGGGCCACGGCGGCGGCGGGGATGTCGGCCGGGCTCTGGCTGGTTTTTGTCGTCCTCTATGATCTGGGCCTGTTGGGGGCCGTCGTCATGGATAAGGGCGGCAGCTTCACCCAATCCGTCTTTCCCTGGGTGATGGTCGCCAACCCGGCCGACGCGTTCCGTCTGTGGAACATCGCGGCGACTGAAGGCGTTGCCATGGCATCCGGCATGACAGGAGCGGCGCAGGCCCTGCCGGTCTGGGCTGCACCCGTCTCCCTGCTGATCTGGCCGGTGCTGAGCTTCGCCCTCGCCCGCCTCGCATTCCGTAGGGTCGAGCCATGAAGCGTCTCGCGTTGATCGCGCTGGTCGCGTTGGCAGCCTGCAAGGAAGACCTGGCCGAGGCCCCCGATCCGGTGGATCTGACCCCGGACGCGCTGAGCTATTTCTGCCAGATGAACATCGCCGAACATGGCGGCCCCAAGGGGCAGATCCATCTGGAAGGATATCCCGCACCGTTGTTTTTTGCGCAGGTGCGCGACATGGTGGCATACCTCAAAAGCCCTGAACGTGATGCCGACATCACAGCCGTCTATGTCAGCGACATGGGTATTGCGCCAAGCTGGCGGCAGCCGGGTATCTCGAACTGGATCGCCGCGGATGGCGCGACCTTTGTTGTCGGCGCCAATGTGGCAGGTGGCATGGGTGCGCGCGAAGTGGTGCCTTTTGCCGATCCTGCCGATGCACAGGCATTCATTGAGATTTACGGCGGAACGGCACTGGGCCTGCCGGACATTCCGGACACCGAAGTGCTTGGCCCTGTCGATCTTGAACTGTCGTTGGAGACCCCCGTATGACCGCCTTGTCGCGCCGCCGATTTCTGATCATCTCAGCCGCTTGTGCTGCGGCCACACCACTTGCGGCCTCGGACGCGCGCTGGCACGGGACCGCGCTGGGTGCCACCGCCAGCCTGCGCCTTGTGGGTCTGACGGACGCCGAAGCTGCACCCATCATGGCCGCCATGGAGACCGAGATTGCCCGGCTGGAAGACATCTTCAGCCTGTATCGTCCGCAATCGCAGCTCAGCCGGTTGAACCGCGATGGTGTGCTGACGGCGCCCGCTCCTGAATTGTTGAAGGTGCTAAGCCTCAGCACAGCGCTGCATCAGGCATCGGGTGGCGCATTTGATCCAAGCATTCAACCCGTGTGGGCGGCATTGGCTGCGGGCGCGCGCCCGGACGGTCTGATTGAAGTTCAACAGGCAATAGGCTGGGAAAAGGTAATTTTCGACGCCTCGGCCATTCGCCTTCCGGTGCCCGGAAAATCGGCGCTGACGTTGAACGGTATAGCGCAGGGCGCGATCACCGACCGGATCGCCGACCTGCTGCGTGCTTATGGTCTGCGTGATGTTCTGGTCAATATGGGAGAGGTTGCCGCCCTGGGTGCGCCTGGTGACGGTGCGCCATGGAAAGTTGGATTGGCGGCGCCGGACCAAACGGTTCTGAAGCGGATTGAATTGAGCGATCGGGCAGTGGCGACATCTTCAACGCTGGCGACTCAGCTCGGCCAAGGCGTCGGGCACATCATTACCTTGGATGGGCCTTCAAACCACGACAGGACCGTTTCGGTTTCTTCCCCGAAAGCGGCAATTGCGGATGGGTTGTCCACTGCGCTTTGCGCGGCATCCGCCGACAGAGCCAAAGAGATCCTAGCGTTCTTCCCCGACGCCCGTATCGAATTAAACGTTTAATGAAGAATTACAAATCTCAGACTGAACAAAAAAAATCCGAAAAAGTATGATATAGGTCAATTCGTGCGCTGCTGAAGGCAGCTAGGAAGTAAGGACGCGAACCTATCAATCCAATTTCGAGTCGCCAGCTATGAGCCAGATGACCAGCAGACGCGCTTTTCTAAGCGCGCGTGTCCTGCGGGAGGACCCAGATACGATCCGTCCGCCGGGGGCAGTAGCAACTGGCTTCAGCGATCTATGCACACGTTGCGAAGACTGCGCCGCGGCTTGTCCTGAAGACATCATCACATTCGACGATGCCGGTTTCCCCGTTCTGGACCTGTCCGCAGGCGGTTGCACCTTGTGTGGTGACTGCGCCGACGTTTGTCCGACCCCGGCGTTGCTGACCGAGCGTGTTGCCGAATGGCCATGGCGCGCACGAATCGATGACACAAGCTGCCTGTCGACCAACGGCGTAAGCTGCCGCCTGTGTCAGGACAATTGTGAACAGGATGCCATCCGCTTTCGCCTGCAACTGGGCGGACGCGCGGAACCGGCGCTTGAAACAGAAACCTGCATCGGTTGCGGTAGTTGTTCCGCCGCCTGCCCCGCCGGGGCGATCGTGATGCACCGCCCCGTCCCACACCACCCGGAGGTGACCCAATGAACATCTGTGGCTGTCTGGTCCACATCGCCCCCGATTACACCGATGCCGCACGCGCGGCGATGGCCGAAACTCAGGGCGTCGAGCTTCATGCCGAAGCCGAGGACGGCCGTTTTGTAGTTGTTGTCGAGGATACGGCCGACAGGCTGGCCTCGGACACCATCATGGATCTGCACCAGATCCCCGGAGTGATCTCACTGTCACTGACTTATCACCATTTCGAAGATCTCGCGGAGACGACTCCGCGTCCTGATGCTCCAAGCCAACCGTCCAGCAGGAGGCCCATGCAATGACCATCTCTGAATCCCGTCGTACATTTCTGAAAGCGTCCGCAGCGGCAGCCACTGCCTCGGCTGCGGGCATTCCCATGGCCGCAGGTCAGGCCAACGCTCAGGTCGGCGCGCCCGATATTCGCTGGGACAAGGCTGCCTGCCGGTTCTGTGGCACAGGCTGTTCGGTTCTGGTGGGCACCAAGGACGGCCGCGTGGTCGCCACGCAAGGTGACCCCGACGCACCGGTGAACAGGGGCCTGAACTGTATCAAGGGCTATTTCCTGTCCAAGATCATGTACGGCAAAGACCGCCTGACCACACCGCTTTTGCGCAAGACCAACGGCCAGTATGACAAGAATGGCGAGTTTGAACCGGTCAGCTGGGATGAAGCCTTTGATGTGATGGCCGCCAAATGGAAAGAGGCCCTTGCCAAGAAGGGCCCGACCAGCGTGGGGATGTTTGGTTCGGGGCAGTGGACGGTCTGGGAAGGCTATGCCGCCGCGAAGATGATGAAGGCCGGGTTCCGGTCGAACAACATTGATCCCAATGCGCGTCACTGCATGGCCTCGGCCGTGGTTGGTTTCATGCGCACTTTCGGCATTGATGAGCCGATGGGGTGCTATGACGACCTTGAGCACGCCGATACCTTCGTGCTGTGGGGATCGAACATGGCTGAGATGCACCCGATCCTGTGGTCGCGCCTGACCGACACCCGCCTGACGAAACCGGGTTGCGAAGTGCATGTGCTTTCGACTTTCGAGCACCGCTCGTTCGAGCTGGCCGATAATGGCATGGTCTTTGCACCGCAAACCGATCTGGCGATCCTGAACTATATTGCGAACTACATCATCCAGAATGGCGCGGTGAACGAAGAGTTCGTCAAGAACCACGTCAACATCACCAAAACCGCCACCGATATCGGTTACGGCCTGCGGGACAACAACCCCCTGCAACAAGAGGCTGAAAACCCGAACTCGGGCAAGTTGGAGCCGATCAGCTTCGAGGAATATGCCGAAGCCGTTTCGAAATACACGCTGGAATACACCTCGGAACTGTCCGGTGTTCCGGCGGACAAGCTGGAGCGTCTGGCCCAGCAATATGCCGATCCGAACCGCAAGGTGATGAGCCTGTGGACCATGGGCTTCAACCAGCATACCCGTGGGTCGTGGGTGAACTCGCTGATGTATAACGTGCACCTGCTGGTGGGCAAGATTTCGGAACCCGGCAACTCGCCCTTCTCGCTGACCGGTCAGCCGTCGGCCTGCGGTACGGCGCGCGAGGTTGGTACCTTTGCCCACCGCCTGCCCGCCGACATGGTGGTGATGAACGACAAGCACCGCGAGATCTGCGAAACCGCATGGAACGTGCCCGCTGGCACCATTCCTGACAAGCCCGGTTTCCACGCCGTGCTGCAACACCGCAAGCTGAAGGATGGTGATCTGAACGCCTATTGGGTTCAGTGCACCAACAACATGCAGGCTGCGCCAAACATCAATGAGGAAGGCTATCCCGGCTATCGCAACCCGGAAAACTTCATCACTGTTTCAGACCCCTACCCGACGGTCACTGCGGTTTCCGCCGACCTGATCCTGCCCACCGCCATGTGGGTCGAGAAGGAAGGCGCCTATGGCAACGCCGAACGCCGCACCCAGTTCTGGCGGCAGCAGGTCAAGGCACCGGGCGAGGCCAAATCGGACCTGTGGCAGGTGATGGAGTTCTCGAAACGCTTCACCGTCGAAGAGGTCTGGGGCGAAGAATTGCTGGCCGCCATGCCCGAGCATCGTGGCAAGACCATGTATGACGTCCTGTTTGCCAATGGCAGCGTCGACAAGTTTCCGCTGTCGGAAACTGCCGAGGGCTTTGACAATGACGAATCCGAGCATTTCGGCTTTTACGTGCAGAAAGGTCTGTTCGAAGAGTACGCCAACTTCGGGCGCGGCCATGCGCATGATCTGGCACCATTCGAAACCTACCACCAGGCCCGCGGTCTGCGCTGGCCGGTCGTGGATGGCAAGGAAACGCTTTATCGTTTCCGCGAAGGCTATGACCCCTACGTGTCCGAAGGTGCTGGCGTGGAATTCTATGGCCACAAGGATGGCAAGGCCAAAATCATCTTTGCGCCCTATGAACCTGCCGCAGAAGAGCCGGATGCGGAATTCGATCTTTGGCTGTGCACCGGTCGCGTGCTGGAACACTGGCATTCAGGGTCGATGACACGCCGGGTACCGGAACTGCACCGCGCCTATCCAAACGCTGTCGTCTACATGCACCCGCAGGACGCCAAGGATCGGGGTCTGCGCCGGGGTCAGGAGATTGTTCTGTCGACCCGCCGCGGCGAGGTCACCAGCCGTGTTGAAACACGGGGTCGGAACAAGGTGCCGCGCGGTCTGGTCTTTATGCCGTGGTTCGATGAGCACCAGCTGACCAACAAGCTGACGCTGGACGCAACCTGCCCGCTGTCGAAAGAGACCGACTTCAAGAAGTGCGCCTGCAAGGTTGAGCGCGCGTAACCAGCAAGGATCATACGGGGCGTTCCCATGTCTCTTGTCGATAAACCCCTTTCGCCGCAGCGGCGCCGGTTCCTGCAGGACTCGGCGCGGGCGGCGGGCGGCTGCGTGGTCGCCGGATCGTTGCTGGCCTATCTGGCCCGCGACGCCCGCGCCCTGCCCGCCGATGCATTGCGCCCGCCCGGCGCATTGCCCGAGAAGGAGTTCCTGTCGGCCTGCATCCGTTGCGGTTTATGCGTGCGGGACTGCCCGTACGATACCCTGAAACTGGCCGAGCTTGGCTCGGATGCGGTGGCGACGGGAACACCATTCTTCATCGCCCGGGATGTTCCCTGCGAAATGTGCGACGACATTCCGTGTGTCGCCGCATGTCCAACAGGGGCGCTGGACCCCGGGCTGGAGAATATCGACGATGCCGAGATGGGTGTTGCCGTTCTGGTCGATCAGGAAAACTGCCTGAATTTCCTCGGTCTGCGCTGCGACGTCTGCTATCGCGTCTGCCCCGTCATTGACGAGGCGATCACGTTGGAGACGGCGCATAATACCCGGTCGGGTCATCATGCTTTGTTCATTCCCACCGTTCATGCCGACCGCTGCACCGGCTGCGGCATGTGCGAGAAAAGCTGTGTTCTGCCCGAGGCCGCCATCAAGGTTCTGCCGGCCCGGCTGGCGCGCGGCAGTTCGGCCGAGCATTACCGCAAGGGTTGGGAGGAAAAAGCCGCCAAAGGCGCGCCAGTGGTCGAGGGGATCATCGATCTGCCGGACCGTTTGCCCGGACCGGGAACCGACAATCTTGCCGCGCCCGGCGGTTTTGCGCCTCAATATGATCTGCCGGGGGTGGGGCAATGAGTACTCGCACGCACATGCCCGTCGGTCAGGAGGCCGTTGAAGGCAAAGGGTGGATCGGGGCGCATCGCTTTTTGCTGATGCGCCGCGCAAGCCAGCTGTTCTTTCTGGTTCTGTTTCTGCTGGGCCCGTGGTTTGGCATCTGGATTGTCGAGGGCAATTTGGCAGGATCACTGACGCTGGGCGTGCTGCCTTTGACCGATCCGTTCATCCTGTTGCAAAGCTTGGTTGCAGGTCATTGGCCCGAAGTGACTGCGCTGATCGGCGGGCTGATCGTTCTGGTGGTCTATGCCCTGATTGGTGGCCGTGTCTATTGTTCCTGGGTTTGCCCCATAAACCCGGTGACAGACGCGGCCAACTGGGTGCACCGCAAACTGGACCTGCCGAAAGGCTGGCAACCCAAGCGCGGCACCCGGCTGTGGATTCTGGCAACCGTGCTGCTGGTCTCGGGCCTGAGTGGTGTGATCGCGTGGGAGCTGGTCAACCCGATCACCATGCTGCATCGCGGGCTGGTATTCGGCATGGGCTTTGTCTGGGCCATGATCGCGGCCATCTTCGTGTTTGACGTCTTCGTCTCACGCCATGGCTGGTGCGGCCTTTTGTGCCCGGTGGGCGCGTTCTACGGGTTGATCGGGTCGAAAAGCCTGCTGCGGGTCAGTGCCGCCAATCGCACGGCCTGTGATGACTGTATGGATTGCTATGCGGTCTGTCCTGAAAATCAGGTGATCTCACCCGCGCTGAAAGGCAAGCCGGGAAGCTCGCCCCTGATCCTGTCACCCGACTGCACAAACTGCGGACGCTGCATCGATGTCTGCGCAGTCGACGTCTTCAACTTTACTCACCGGTTCGACGACCTTGTCGTTCAACCTTCCGATCCAGTTGCCGCGCCTGAGCCGCGCGCTGCCAGACCTATCTAGGGGAGTGCCAAGATGAAAAGATCAATCGTTACAGGCGGAATTGCCCTTCTACCCGTAGTTTTGCTGAGCGGATGGGCCTTTGCCCAGTCCGCTCAAGTCGAAACGCTGCGGGGCGCGGACGTAGACGAGCCGATCCCTTTGGATCAGATTCACAAAAATGTCGAAGGACGGATGCAACGTAATTATCGCCAGCAGCCACCGCTGATTCCGCATTCGATCGAGCAATATCAGATTGATGTGCGCACCAATCAGTGCCTGTCCTGCCATGACTGGTCCAAGGCAGGTGAGCGTAACGCGCCGACCCTTTCAATGACACACTATCTGGATCGCGAAGGCCGCGAATTGGATCGCGTCGCCGGGACCCGTTATTTCTGCAACCAATGTCACGTTCCGCAGGCGGACGCGCCGCCGCTTGTTGAAAACGTGTTCCAGCCCTCGACCGGCAACTGATTCAACACAAGATTGAAAGGAGCACCGACATGGCAGACTCCCCCGAAAAACGCGGCTTTCTGGGTCGCCTTTGGAACGCGATCTGGACGCCGGCGGTAATGTTCAGCTCGGGCTTTCTGATCCTTGCCGGATTTCTGGCCGGTATCCTGTTCTGGGGCGGATTTCACTGGACCCTGGAACTGACCAACACCGAAGAGTTCTGCGTCTCGTGTCACACGATGGAAACGAACCTGGGTGAGTATCGCGAGACGATCCACTACAACAACCACTCCGGCGTGCGTGCGATCTGCTCAGACTGCCACGTTCCGGATGAGTGGAACCACAAGATCAAAGCCAAGATCATGGCCGTGAAGGACGTCTATCATGAACTGGTGGGCACCATCAGCACACCCGAGAAATACGAGGATCACCGCCTGGCGATGGCCTCGGCCGTCTGGAAGAAAATGAAAGCGTCTGACAGCCGCGAGTGCCGCAACTGTCACAACTTTGACTACATGGACTTCACCATTCAGGAAACCCGCGCTGCCTCGGAACACCAACGCGCCATCGACAACGGTATGACCTGTATTGATTGCCACCAGGGTATCGCCCACAGCCTGCCACCCAACTATCTGGAAACATACGAAAAGGTGACTGCTGGATTGGAAGATGAAGTTGTGCAGGAGCACGCTGCCGCGGGTGACGACATCCGCGATTTCCTGAACAACAGCTCGAATTGATGTGGGGGCAGAGATGTTAGAGTTACTTGGAACCATCGGTGGCAACGTCCTGAGCTTGCCCGGCATACTCGGTCTGGCGCTAGGCATGATGACCCGCAAGCTGTGGCTGGGTGCGGCATTGGGCGGCGCAGTCGGCGTATTCGAAACGCTGGTTTTCGCAGGCTTCCGGTTTGCGCATGTAGAGCCACTGGAACTGATCATCGCTATTGTGGTCGGCGTCTGTGCAGGCAGCCTCGGCACTGCCATTCGCATCAAGGGCGCAACAGCCTGAAACACAGCCGGTTTCACCGTTTCGGTGGAACCGGCTAGTTACGTCGGGCCGGGCAGTGTCGTCACCAAGTCAATGACTGTCTTCTTGTGATTTCACGCCCGCTATCACCAATTCCGCATCTCCGGGCAAGGACTGGAAGGATGCGGGCAATGTGCGATCGGTGATGAGCACGTCTTTTTCTGTCAACCCGGGCAGGCGCAAAGCCGGGCTGGTCTGGGCCTCGTTGAATTTTGTGGAATCAACCGCCATAAAGGTTTGGTCCGCAATATCAGACATCGCGCGGGCCATATCAGCTTCGCATTGATCATAGACCATGAAGCCCTTGCTGGGATGCACCAGTGACGCCGACAATATGGCAGTCCGGGCCGAGAACCCTGCAATTACGTCATAGGCGACCCGGTCGAAAGCGGCGCCGTCGTGGTTGCGCAACTGCGTTCCCGCCATGAAGACCCTGTTGCCCTCTTCCATCGACAACGTGGCGGCGATGAAGGCCGAGTTTGTCACCACAGTGAGGTTTTTGCGCGCACGAAGTGCCTGAGCAACGAAGCCCGAGGTCGACCCCGTGTCGATGGCAATGGCCGAACCGTCCGGTATCCGCGCCGCAACGGCGTCGGCAATCGCGACTTTGGCGGCACGGTTCTGCGCCATGCGGGCCAGAAACGGAGGATCCAGCACATTTTGAGTGCTGACCAATGCACCATGCACCTTGGACAGGCTGCCTTTGGCGACCATCGGCTTCACGATTCGCCTTACGGTCTGGTCCGACACTTTGAGAATGCGCGCCAGCTCCATGACCGAAATTCGCCCATGCAGGTTTACCGTGCTAAGGATGTCTTGCTCGTATTTCGACATGAAGCGCCGCGATATTTGTTGATTTCATCAGGTTACTTGCAAGGTTGACGCTGTTCAAGCGACCCACTTCAACATTTTTCAAACATATTTGTTGCTTTTTGTTGTTTTGCGACTTTTGATGACAACATATCATTTGAAGTGGGTGGGCGCATGACAACGCATTCGGTCAGACATCTCATCATTGGCGGGGGCATCATCGGATGCTCTATCGCGTATCACCTCGCACGGTCCGGTGAAACGGATGTTGTTCTTCTGGAAAGGGCATCCCTGACCGAGGGGGCCACCTGGCATGCGGCGGGGCTTGTCGGGCAGTTGCGGTCATCTCGCAACACGACGCGGATGCTGAAACGGTCCGTGGCGCTGTATGATCGTCTGGCCGAAGAAACCGGGATGGAATTCGACTGGAAGAAAGTCGGAAGCCTGCGCCTGGCGGCAACCAAGGAACGGCTTCTGGAAGCAAAGCGCCTGGCGACAATGGCCCGCAGCTTTGATCTGGAGATGGAAATAATCTCGGCCGCCGAGGCCAAGGCGCTTTTCCCCTATGTCGACGCGAAAGGGTTGGAAGGCGCGGCCTTCATCCCGTCGGACGGTCATGTCGATCCCGCAGGCCTGTGTCAGGCAATTGCGTCCGGTGCCCGGATGCACGGTGCCCGGATCCGCCAATCCGTAGAGGTCACCGATTTTGAGATCCATAACGATCGCATCACCAAAGTGATGACATCGGAAGGGGACTATGAAGCGGACACCGTCGTTCTGGCCGCCGGAATGTGGAGCCGCGAGCTGGCCGCGAAACTCGGTGTCGTTGTTCCGGCCTGTGCGGTCGAGCACCAGTATATCGTCACCGAACCTATGCCCGACCCGGAACTTGTAAAACGCTTGCCAACCCTACGGGATCCCGAGCGGCTGGTGTATTACAAACCGGATGCAGGCGGGAGGCTTGTGATCGGCGGGTATGAGGACAACACGCTGCCATTCGGCGACAGGGGTATTCCGGGCGCGTTTGTCCGGCAGCTTTTGCCGGACAACCTGGAGCGGTTTGCCCCCCTTGCCGAACTGGCAGGTCAGGTTACGCCGGTCGTCAACACGGTTGGAATCCGGCAGGTGATCAACGGCCCCATCCCTTATTCCGCGGATGGCGATTTTGTCATGGGATGGGCGCCTGAACTGCGAAACCTGATGCTGGCGACCGGATTTCTGTACGGCATCGCGGCAGGTGGTGGCGCAGGAGAGATGATCGCGGAGTGGATTGTCGAAGGCCGCCCGAGCCTTGATCTGTGGCCTCTGGACGTGCGCCGGTTCAGTCCGCATCACGCCACGCGCGCCTTCATGTATCCTCGCGCGGTCGAGCATTACGCGCATCACTACAAGATGCGATATCCGGGGCAGGAGGCGGAAACGGCCAGAGACCTGCGCCTGTCGCCCCTGCATGAGCGGCTGAAACAACATGGCGCGGTGTTCGGGTCCAAGAATGGCTGGGAGCGGCCGCTCTGGTTCGCTCCGGCCGGTGTAGAGCCGGTGGATCAGTTGGATTTCCTGTCGCCGGGTTGGAAAACCTATGCCGAACAGGAACATAAGGCCGCGCGCGACGGGGTCGTTCTGATCGATCAAACCAGCTTCTCAAAGTTCGAACTGATCGGCCCCGGCGCACTGGAGGCCCTTCAAAACCTTGCCGTTTCAAATATGGACAAGCCGGATGGCACGGTGATCTACACCCAATTGTGCAATAATCGCGGCGGGGTTGAAGCCGATATCACCGTCACCCGATTGGGGCGGGACCATTTTTACATCGTCACCGGGTCCGGATTCGGCGTGCATGACGCGGATTGGATCCGACGTCACCTGCCCCGCGATGGGCGCGCGCAGCTGATCGAAATGACGTCGGCACGCGCCGTCATCAATATCTGCGGCCCCAAGGCGCGGGATGTGATGCAGGCTGTCGCGGAAGAAGACGTCTCGAACCATGCGTTTCCCTTTGCAACGGCCAGAGAGATCACCCTGGGAACGGCAAAGGTCCGCGCGATCCGCATAGGTTACGTCGGAGAGCTGGGATGGGAGCTGCATATCCCGACCGAGTTCGCCCTGCATGTTTATGACCTGCTTTGGCAAGCCGGCCAAAGCCATGGCATCCGCGACATCGGCTACCGCACCATCGAGTCCTTGCGGCTGGAAAAAGGCTATCTCTACTGGAGCGCCGACATCACCCCCGACTATTCGCCAATCGAAGCGGGCCTTGGCGCGCGGGTCCATCTGAAATCCAAACAGGGCTTCATCGGGCGACCGGTGCTGGAGGCGCAGATAGCGACCGGCCCCGAGCGGCAGCTCTGCACGTTCATCACCGATGAGCGGCTGCCGATCACCGGAGGAGAGACCATACTGCATTCCGGCAAAACAGTCTCGCTGGCGTGCAGTGGTGGCTATGGGTTTACCGTCGGCAAGACCGTCCTCTACGGTTATCTGCCTGCGGGATTGGCTGGTGGGTCAGAATTCGAAGTGGAAGTGTTCGGAGAGCGTCACCCTATCCAGCATGTGGACGGACCGCTTTACGACCCGGCAAACAGCCGTTTGAAAGCCTGAGGGAGAGAGCGATGCAAAACGAGCCGAAACTTGAGATCATGCAGGCCCTTCGCAATGTGGCGGGGTTTGACAACCTTGCCGACGCGGGCCTTCGCACCAACCGGCTGGGCGGGTTGACCAATCTGGTCTACCGCGTCGAAGGCGGGCCAAGGACGGTGATCGTGCGCATCCCCGGCGAGGGCACCGAAGCCTATATCGACCGCGCGGTTGAAATCCACAACGCGCAGGTGGCCGCAAAAGCCGGGGTCGGCCCCGAAGTTCTGTGGGCAGACGCATCATCCGGCGTGATGATCAGTGATTGCGTGCCCGACATCGTGACGATGACACCCGAGATGTTTGCGACGCGCCCCGGGTCTGCCGCCCGCGCGGGAAAGGCGCTGAGGCAGTTGCACGATGCCCCCGAGCCGTTCAAGTTTCGGTTCGAGCTGTTTTCGATGATCAACGACTACATGAAGGTGGTTGCGGACAAAAACGCGATCCTGCCGGATGGGTACGCGGACGTCGTGGCCGAGGCGGCCCCGATCCGCGAGGTGCTGCGGGACAAACCTGGGACATTGGTCCCGAGCCATTGCGACCCGCTGTGCGAGAATTTTCTGGATGACGGCCAGCGCATGTGGATCGTGGATTACGAGTATTCAGGCATGAACGATGCCCTTTGGGATCTGGGTGATCTGTCGGTCGAAGCCGGGCTGAACCACGAACAGGAACTGGAAATGCTAACCGCCTATTTCGACGGCCCGCCGAACGAGGCTCAGATCGGGCGCATGGTGATATACAAAGCCATGTGCGACCTGCTGTGGACGCTATGGGGATTGATTCAGCATGCGGATGAAAACCCCGCCGAAGATTTCTGGGCCTATGCCACGAACCGGTTCGAGCGGTGCAAGTCCCTGATGCTGGCCCCGTCTTTTGCGGCCCATGTAAGAGCCGTGGCCGAGGAATAGGGTTTCATCCACAGCCAGATCCGCCCTGGATACCGGATGTTTCCTAGCTTATCTCAGATCTTTGAGCCGCTTTCCCTGATACCTGTATCCCATTGAAGAACGGGCGGGCAAAATACGGGATGCGCCGGAGCGTAAGTGTATCTGCTCGTAGCGCGCTTCGGCTTCTTGCTGGTGCCGGGGTCGAGTCTGCTATTCTGCCCGGTATCTCATGTCGGCGACGGCACTTTTGAACCTCATTCAGCCGTGACGTGGCGTCAGGGCAGACCGGCATATCCGGTCCCCCTAAAACCTTGCCAGTGAAGTCAACTTGAGACTTGAACCTTATGATATTCAAGGAAAAGCGCGTGACGGTGTGGTAATTATGAAGTAAATCGGTCAATCAATGTAACAAGTTAACAGTGCCATCTGTTCCTGCTATGGATTCAGCATGAATTCCTCTCTATTTTTGGATTATACATATACATTATGTTTATGTACTAAGGGGAAAACAGGGGGACAGTTATGGAAGGAGTCGCAAGCCAATGACGCGAGTCCTTGAGGCATCACCACGCATTTCAAAAGTCCTTCATCTGGCAGATCTGAATGACTATGCCACTCTGTTTCAGAGAGAGGGCGTGGACGACGACATTCTGGACGAATTGACTGATCCGGAACTGCGTGATCTCGGGTTGACGGTTGGTGAAAGGAAGCGCTTTCGAAAGGCGCAGGCCAGGCTGAAATCGCAGGAAGCGTCGAAGCGGCCCGAAGTCCAGTCCAAGGCCGAGCGTCGGCAACTGACTTTGGTTTTCTGCGATCTTGTGGGGTCGACACGGCTGGCTCAGCGATATGATCCGGAAGACCTGATGCAGATCATGAACCTGTATCTGGATACGGCGATCGGCACCTTGAAACAGCACGGCTGCCATCTGGCCTATCGGCAGGGCGATGGCATAATGGTGTATTTCGGATACCCGAAGGCCATGGAAGATGATGCCGAACGGGCCGTACGAGCCGTTTTGGAGACTATCGAGGCCGTTCAGAACCTTGAAAACGAGTTCGGAGAAAAGCTTGACCTGCGGGCAGGCATTGCGACCGGAATGGTTGTCGTGGGCGTTGTTTCTTCGAAAAGCTTGGGATCTCAGGACTTTCTGGTGGGTGAAACGGCGAATCTTGCATCCCGCTTGCAAGGGCTGGCCGAACCGGGTGAAGTGATCATTTCATCAGAGACCCGGAGGCTGACCCAGGGTGCCTTTGAATTCGAGCCACGCGGCAGCCACGAGCTGAAAGGCTTTGACAATCAGCGCAAAGTGTATCGCGTGGTGTCGGAAATCATGTCCACCAGCCGGTTCGACGCGCGGGTGGGTCAATCCGCGGTCGATCTTGTCGCCCGGCATGATGATCTTTCAACCCTGACCCGGCTTTGGAGCGAAGCGCAGGAAGGCTCGGGCCGGCTGGCGCTTGTCGGGGGGGCTGCGGGAATCGGCAAGTCGAGGCTGATCAAGTCACTGTCTGAAACAATCGGGGTCAAACCCTTTACATTGCAGTGCATCCCGCACCTGACCAGTCTTCCGCTGCACCCCATTGTCGGAGAATTGAGGCGCGTTTCCGGCGACAAATCAAATGACAGTATCCGGGCGGCGATTTCGGACTTCGTGCAATCGGCCTCACGGCTGAGTGACGCAGACTTGCCCGTTCTTCTGGATCTGGCAGGTATCGAGACCGGCGCCCCGTCAGAATCCGACCCGTTGAAGAAGGCGCGCAAATCCCTTGACGTGATGCTGCGCAGTCTGGGCAGCCTGTGTGACAGGCGCGGCACGTTGTTGTTGGTGGTCGAAGACGTTCATTGGGCCGATGCGACCACGTTGGATGTACTGGATGCGCTTGCATCCGCCTTGAGCAACTTTCCGGTACTGGTGGTTCTGTCGCACCGACCTGAATACGAACCTCCGGAACATTTCGAAAGCCGAGCCGCGCGCATTGATCTGTCTCCGCTTGGCAATACCGAGGCATCCGAACTGGTCCGGCGCGTGGCCGAGCCGTACAGCCTGCCTGTCATCCTGATCAGGCAGATCATCGAAAAGGCGGATGGCGTGCCGCTGTATATCGAAGAAATGACAAAGGCGGTTCTGGACCAGCTGCCCCAGGATGCCCCGATCAACGCCGAAGTTCTGGATGCGCTGAGCGTCCCGGCCACCCTTCAGGACTCGCTGATGTCGCGTCTTGACCGGATGGAACATGCCAAACCAGTCGCCCAGCTCGGATCGGTCATCGGGCGCAGTTTCACCGCTCAGATGATCCACGCGGTGGCGCATGAAGACATGGATGTGGAAAGCGCCCTCATGCAGCTTATGGCGGCTGGCGTCGTGCTGATCACCAGCGATTCAGGGTCGGCCACATACACGTTCAACCACGCGCTGGTTCAGGATACGGCCTATAATTCGTTGCTGCGGGAAGACCGGCAGAAGGTGCATCTGAAAATCGCCCAAGCATTGCTGGACGGTCACAAAGCATTCGGCAGCCCGGCTCCTGATACCGTCGCGCATCATTGCGATCTTGGCGGATTGAAAGATGAGGCTGTCACGAATTGGGTCACGGCAGGTGAACTGGCGTTGTCCCGACTGGCAAACCTGCCCGCGATTTCCGCTTTCCGGGCCGCCCTGCGCAACATCGGAACTATGAAGGTCAACGCGGATCGCGATGGCTTCGAACTTCGGGTTCAAATGAACATTCTGCCCGCCTATATGGCGATTTACGGATGGTCGTCCGATCAGGTCGGCGAGACTGCCGCCCGGGCGATGGAACTGGCCCAGTCTTTGGGCGACGGCGAGACGCTTTTTGCCGCAACCTTCTGCCGTTGGACCCATTTCTTTGTTGCCGGTCAGATGAACCGAGCGATGGAAATGGGACAAGCGCTGGATATGATGGCCGGCATGTCCGAAGACCCCGTCGCCAATGTGCTGGCGGCACGGGCGCTGAGCTTTACTCATTACTTCCGCGGGGAATTTTCGGAATGCGAACAACAGCTGGAACGCGCATTCGCCCTGATCACACCCGAGCTGGATATGGCCATGATGCCCATGACCCAGTCTTCCACGGCCGCGTCATTGCTGGCCATTCAGGGATGCCTGCTGTGGCAGCAAGGAAAGTTCGAAAAAGCCGAGGCCGCGCGTCTGGAATCCATCGAGGTCAGCAGAGCGCTGAACCACGCACCCAACCTTGTCTACGTGATGGGCGCTTGCAGCATGTTCCTGCCCTATGCGGGGGAATGGGACCGGCTTGACGTAACGATGAAAGAAGCCAGAAAAGTCGCGGATGAGGAAGGGTTTCTTTACCTTCACGCGATGCAGGACATCTATATGGGTCTCGCGCAGGCCGGAAAGGGCGATATCGCAGGTGTTCCGGAACGCATCGAGACATGCATGAACCTGATTTCCAAATCTGGTGGAAACTTTACTTTTCCTCAGAATCAGATTGTTCTGTCTGAGTTGATGATTGATCACGGAGATGTTGATCAGGCTTTGGACCGGCTGGAAACCGTTTGCATTCCCGGCTGGGAGCGCGGCGAGACGTTGAACAAACCTGAATATCACCGTGTGCGAGCAAAGGCTTTGGCCGCAAAGGGGGACTTGGACGCTGCAATCAGCGAGGCGGAAAAAGCGCTTTCGCTTGCGCGGGATTGCCGTGGAGTTGTTCAGGAGCAGCGGGCCCGCGATCTGCTGGGCAGATTGAAAGAAGAAAAATGAACAAGATTGACTGCCCCGCCAAATTGGGCAGCAGCACCGAGAGGGATTTGCAATGACCGATGCATTGGATTGGAATGAAGATCAGTGGAGCGCCGTGAAAAAGGCCGTCCATGATGAGGCGCTTCGCGCCCGAGTGGCCGCCAGTTTCCTGCCCCTGTACGGACCGCTGCCCGCTGACACGCAGTCCGTCCCGCTGAACAAGCTGGATCTGGTCGAGAACTCATCTGGTGCATCCAAAGAACGTCTTGACGTGAACGATTATGATACGCTGCGCCTTACCACCGTATCGGTGAACGTGTACCTGAAAGGCGCACAGGTGGCTGATCCGGAACTGACGGCGGCTCAGATCATGTTCCGCCGAGCGGCCGCCGTTGTGGCACGGGTAGAAGATGACATCATTTTCAACGGTCAACCCGGCACCGGACAGGCCCCCAAACACGCCGGCGGCGCGCACGCCTCATTGCCGCAGATCTATACGATCAGCGGCGGTGGCAAATATCCGGGATTGCTTGAAGCGGGCGAAGGCAAAACCAAATCCACGACCAAAAAGAACTACAGCGGAACCGATGTTTTCGAGGCCGTCGTCGAGGGCATCAGCACGCTAGAAACGCATGGCTATCTGGGCCCCTATGCCTGTGTGATGGGCAACGGTCTGTTCCGTGCGGTCACGACCCCGCTGCCGAATTCGATGGTACTGCCACGTGACAGCATTCTCCCGTTCCTGGACGGGCCGTTGCTGCGTTCCAGCACCCTGCCCCAGGACAAGGCAGTGCTTGTGTCCCTGCTGGGTGCACCGGTTGAAATCGTCGTGCCCTCGGATATCGCCGTGAAGTATCTGCAAACCTCTGCCGAGGGCGAGCACGTCTTCCGCGTGCAGCAGAAGTTCCATCTCAGGATCAAGGAAGCTAAGGCCGTCCGCACCATAACCTGTTGACCGGAGATCGGGTCGTGCGCGAGTTTTCAGATCGGGGCGTGACGCTGCGTTGGTCCGAGGCGATCAACGCAGACGGTCTCAGTCGGGTGTTGGTGGAAGCCGGTCCATCCGTGTCGTCGCATGACACGCTACGTCTGATCTGTTCGGAAGATGGCGGCGCCGAGCGTGCCATTCGCGGGTGGCCCTTGTTGCGGGACCCGCAAACCGGGTTTCAACAATTCGCAGCCATTCTGCCGTCGGTCAAACAGGAAAAAACTTTTTCCTGGCGTCCGGTGCTGACGTCGGGAGGGCGCGAGTTTGACCCCGGGCCCGAAAAAGAAATTGAACCTGCCGCGCCAGAACCGGCAAAAACCACAGTGACGTCGCCGGTATTGGAACATGTTGCCAAATTTCTGGTGCCGTTCGATAGCAGCTTTCATCCCTCGGGCGAGACGCCGGATGGGGTTTGGCTGCATTTCGCCATCAAAGAAGGGGGCACCGTCGAAGGCCCACATCTAAAGGGGACGATCGAGCCGATCGGAGGAGACTGGATGCGCGTGCGGCCCGATGGTGTGGGGCTGCTTCATGCAAAGGCGCTTATCAGACCGTCCATCGGACAAGCCCCGATCCTATTCGAAGATACGGGTGTGTGTGACTTCGGCCCGGACGGATATGCGGCATTGTCCAAGGGCAATCTGCCCGCTTCGGCTCCGGTACGGCTTGCACCGCGTTACCTGACCTCGAATCCGCATTACAGCTGGATGAATCGGGTGCAGGGTTTTGGCATTGGCGAAGCCAGCCTGTCAGACGTCACCCTGCGCTTTGACGTCTATTCCGCGAAAGGAATTTCCGATGCCTGACAAGGTTGTCATTCTTGGGGGAGGCGTGGCTGGCATGAGCGCCGCGCACGAACTGATTGAACGCGGGTTCGAGGTAGAAGTCCACGAACGCCAGCTGATCCCCGGCGGCAAAGCCCGCAGCATTCCCGTGATGAAGGGTGAAGGGGATCATGGCTCGAAAGCGAAACACATCAAGGCACTGGAAAAATGGGCCGAGATGGATGGAGCCAATTATCCGCCCGGCGTGAAACGGCCCTGGCTGCCCGGTGAACATGGGTTCAGGTTCTTTCCGAACTTTTATCGGCATATCACCGACACGATGGCCCGAACGCCGTATTACGACAAGGGCACATGCTTTGACAATCTTGTCCCGACCACGCAAGTTCTGGTCAGCCAGTTTGACAAGCCCGGCATCATTGTCCCGGAACGGTTCCCCCGCACGCTCAAGGATGTTGCGGATGCCTTCAAGACCATTGCCTTCGCGCTTTCGCCGAGGGACCAGATTGCGTATGAGGATGTCGAGCATTTTGTCGCCTGCATGTGGCGGATCGCGAGCTCTTGCAAGGAACGCCGGTTCGACGAATATGAACGGATCGGTTGGTGGGATTTCATCGGTGCGCAGGACCGCTCGGAAGCCTATCAGAAGTTCCTTGCCATCGGCCTGACCCGTTCGTTGGTGGCCGCCAAGGCCACGACGGCAAGCACGAAGACAGTGGGGGACATTGCGGTTCAGCTTCAGCTGGGCATTGCCACGCCCGAACCCCACTGCAACAGGCTGCTGAACGGGCCCACCAATCTTGTCTGGATTCAACCGTGGCTGGATTACCTGACAAGCAAGGGGGTCGTGTACAATTTTGACTCCAAAGTCACCGGAATCGAGTGCCGGAACGGTAAGATCATTGGCGCAACGGTCGAACAGGATGGTGAAGAAAAGCAGGTCACGGGGGATTGGTTCATCAGCGCCATGCCGATTGAACGCATGGCACCGCTTGTGACCCCGGAAATGATGGCGGTTGACCCTGCACTTGCCAAACTGCCTTTGCTGGCCGATGACGTGCAATGGATGAACGGCATTCAGTTCTATCTGACCAAGGATGTCGAGCTGACCCATGGCCACGTCATTTTCATCGACAGCCCATGGGCTTTGACGGCTGTGTCGCAAAAACAGTTCTGGCCGGGGATCAATTTCGAAAACTGGGCCGAAGGAAAGACCAAAGGCCTGCTGTCAATCGATATCTCCGAATGGGACAAGCCGGGGCTGAACGGAAAAACCGCGCGCGATTGCACCCGGGAAGAGATCGCAAAAGAGGTTTGGGAACAGCTCAAGCGCAGCATCAACGTGGATGGCCAAACCATTCTGCGGGACGAGGATATGCACTACTGGTTCCTCGATCCTGATATCGTTCAAGACCCGAACGACCCGAAGCGTCAAAGCAATGTCGAACCCTTGTTGGTCAACCGTATCAACAGCTGGCGCTTGCGCCCGGATGCGGCCACATTGATCCCGAATTTCTTCCTGGCATCGGATTACGTCCGCACTTTTACCGACCTTGCCACGATGGAAGGGGCGAACGAGGCCGCGCGTCGGGCCGTCAACGCCATTCTTCAACGCAGTGGATCGGATGCCGAGCCCTGCCAGATCTGGGACCTGCACGAGCCCGACATCCTGAAACCGCTGCGCGCTTATGATTATGCCCGCTATCAGGCTGGCCTTCCGTGGGACAACCGGTTCGCGGTTGCGGTCGAAGCCGCGCTGAAAATGGGTCAGGACACGGCAGGAGTTGATCGTGGCGGTGATGGCCCTCTTGCCGCCATTGGGGAACCGGCGGCGGAATATTCAAAACCCGGCGGCATCACCGAGGAGCCAGCCATTGCCGAAGCGCTTCGAATGATCTGCCCCCCGAAAGAGCTGTTCGACCTCATCGCGAACTACGAGCCCACCGCGGATCTGCCGATCCCGGGGGATGAGCTGGCGGAAGATGTCGCGTATGATCTGGGTCGGGACAGTGGTCAATCAGGTGCCTTGTCCAGGGCGTTGCCAATTTCTGACGAACCGCTTTCTGCGCTTGGCGCCGGTCCGGAACGATCCGGCGCGCGGGAAAACAAAAGCCGCGTGATCATCATCCAGAAGGGCTGAGCCTGTGAAATCCGGAACCGCGCATTTGGATCCTGCGGCGAAACAGGATTTTCTAAAAACCCTGACCTTCTACGGGGATCAGGCGCGCGAAACGCTTTTGGGCCTGTTGCCGACGGGTGAGCCTCAGGCCTATCTGTATGGCCCGATGCGCGATTACATCGAAACCTCGGGCAAGGGCCTGAGGCCTGCCCTGCTGTTGGCGACATGCGAAGCCTTCGGCGGAAACAGCGAGAATGCAAGGGTCTCGGCCGCGGTTCTTGAGCTGTTGCACAACGCTTTTCTGATCCACGACGACATCGAAGATCAAAGCGATTTCCGGCGCGGGCGCGAATGTATGCACAAGCGGCTTGGGGTTCCCCTGGCGATCAATACCGGCGATGGGATGCAATCGCTTGCCCTGCGTCTGCTGCGTCAGAACCTGGGGCCGTTGGGCCTGGAAACCGGTATGCGCGTGGTGGATGAGTTCGACCATCTGTTGCAGCAATCCATCGAAGGTCAGGCGCTGGAGCTTGGCTGGATCCGCGACAATCGTTTGAACGTCGATGCATCAGATTATCTGAGGATGTGTCTGAAAAAGACCTGCTGGTACAGTTTCATTCACCCGATGCGCATCGGGGCCCTGATTGCGCGGCCACATGATGTCGCGTCCGGTGCGCTGAATCTGGATGATTTCAACGCCTTCGGCTTTTTCCTGGGTGCAGCGTTTCAGATTCAGGACGACGTCTTGAATCTCGTCGGCTCACAGGACAGTTACGGCAAGGAAATCGGCGGCGACATCTATGAAGGCAAACGCACGCTGATGCTGGGCCAGCTTGGCCTGAAAGCGGAAGAGCCTGAACAGGCACGGTTGGCCGAGATGTTGTCAAACCCGCGTGATGCCCGGTCGACGCAAGATGTCGCCTGGGTGCTGGAGCGCATGAACCACTACGGCAGCATCCGCTATGCGCAGGACGCAGCGAATGATCTGCTGGCCGCGGCCCGGAATGAGTTCGCGCGGGTGTTCGCGGGCACAGAAGACGCGCCGCGCGCATTTCTGGGACAGTTCATGGACTATCTGGTGACCCGTCAGGTCTGAGCGCCCGCCACCTCGAAAATTACCACGACCGAGGTTTGGTCCGTTCCTGTACAGGCGATCCGACCGTGATATTCTCCGGGTTTGGAGAGGTCGGGTATGGTCACCGCAACAGCAACATCCGTTGCTTCCCCCGGTTCAAGCTGGATTTGTGGCGGGATCACACTGATGCGGTTGGCCGGCAGAATGTCGCCGTTCGGATTGGTCAGATCACCCGGTTCGAACTGCATCTGAACAGGTGCCGCGCCTTCGGGTGCTTCAAAGGACAGCAGAATGGTGGCGGTGCTGCCGGGGTGACAGGATTTGCGACACCTGAACGGACCGTCCAGATGTTGCCGCGGGCCCCGCTCTGTTTCGAGCACGCGGCGCGCTATATCGGAAATCAGTTGATCGTCGGGCTGCGGCGCAATCGGGCTGACCGCCCGAGATGCACTAACATATGGTTTTCGTTCGAAATACGGCATGCCTAACTGTGCACGTGCCGTGCGGATCAGTAAATGGTAAATTCACGCTCTGCGATCACGGTAAACGTCTGCCTATTTCCCTTTCCAGACCGGGTCTCTTTTCTCGGCAAAGGCGCGCGCGCCTTCCAGCTGATCTTCGCTGGCATAGAGAACGTCCACGGTTCTGAGCTGACGCTTGGTGATGCGGTTCATGGCATCCTGAAACTTGGCATCTTCGGCATCGCGTACGATTTCCTTGATCGCGGCATAAACCAGGGGCGGTCCTGAGGCCAACAACCGGGCCAGTTCCCAGGCGCGATCCATCAGTTGATCCGCGGCGACGATCTCGTTCACCAGACCCCAGCGATTGGCTTCCTTTGCGTCGAACCACCGGCCGGTAAGCAGCAACTCCATCGCGATGTGGTAAGGGATGCGCTTGGGCAGTTTGACGCTGGCCGCATCCGCGACAGTCCCCGAGCGGATTTCCGGCAGGGCGAACGTGGCGTGGTCGGCGGCAAGGATCATGTCGGCTGACAAGGCCAGCTCCAGCCCGCCGCCACAGGCGATGCCGTTGACGGCCGCGATCACGGGTTTGTTCAGGTCGCGCAGCTCTTGCAAGCCGCCGAACCCTCCGGCGCCATAATCCCCGTCTACCGCATCCCCGTCGGCCGCTGCTTTCAGGTCCCAGCCCGGGCAAAAGAACTTTTCTCCGCCGCCCGTCAGAATGGCCACGCGCAGCTCTGGATCGTCGCGAAACGCGGCGAATACCTCACCCATCCTGCGGCTGGTGACAAGATCGATGGCGTTGGCCTTGGGCCGGTCCAGCGTCACCTCAAGGATCGCTCCGTCGCGGCGGGTTTTGATCGGGTCCATATCTCAGGCCTTTCTTATCAGAGCATCCACGGCAACGGCCTTGTCCGGCGTGCACAGGAGCGGGTTAATCTCGACCTCGCCAAGCGTGTCGGCATTTTGCATGACATAGGCCTGAACGGCCTCGACTGCGGCGATGATTGCATCCATATCAGCCGCCCGTTGGCCGCGATAGCCCGCCAAAAGCGGGGCAATTTTCAATTTGCCAAGCGCGGCACGGATGTCCTCGTGCGTGCTTGGCACCAGCACCGACGCCGTATCGCGCAGGATTTCGGTCAGTACGCCCCCCGCCCCCAATGTCAGGACAAACCCATGCGCCGGGTCACGGACGACACCGACCAGCAATTCGGCAATGGTTCCGGTGATCATCTCTTCGATCAGGATGCTATCTGTGCCAATTTCGGCTGCGACATCGGCCACATCCTCGGCCTTGATGCCCAGCTGAACAGCGCCGTGTTCGGATTTATGCGCAAGCCCAACACCTTTCACGACAAAGGGGGCTTCCATGTCCTGCGCGGTCGAATGGGCCTCTGCCGGGCCGCAAACCGTACGGCTTTGCGGAACGTGCAGGCCGCATTCGGCCAGCGCCCGTTTCGATTCGCCTTCGGTCAGGGTTTGGGTCGCCTCAGCCGTTCCAGGCAACCAGACAGGATGCGCGGACGGGGGCGAAATCTGACCCGCAGCGCGCGTGGCCGCCAGTGCTTCGCGCAATCCCATGAATGGAACGACACCACCGGCCATCAGGTCTTGCGCGACGTCTTCAGGCAGAAGTTCAGGCAGCGTCGCAACAATCGCAAACCGTGCGCCGGTTTCGGCACGCACTCTCAACGCAGCTCGGGTCGCGCAACTCCAGTCGGTCGGATCCGTCGTTGGATAGTCTACGATCGAGAACGTCAGGTCGATGTCGTCACCCGTCATGCCCGACCAGGCCTGTGCCATCGCCTCTTCATCGCGCCAGATATACGTGTGATAATCCAGCGGATTGTTCAACGCGACCATAGGGCCAAGCGCGTCACGCAAGCGCGCCCTTTTGTCATCGCTCAACTGTGGAAAACTCAGGCCGGTGCCGACGGCCATGTCTGCGATCAGGCTCGCCTCACCCCCCGAACAGCTGATCGACGCGATGTTACCCCCGGGGAGCGGCCCGTAGCAGTGCAGCAGTTTCAACGTTTCTAGGAAATCCGGCAACGTCGAAAGACGCGGGATGCCCAATCGGTCCAGCAGCGCCTGCGCGCCTGCATCGCTGCCCGCGAGAGACGCGGTATGAGAGACGGTTGCGGCCTGTGCCTGTTCGGATGCACCGACTTTGAGGGCGACCAGCGGGATGCCCTTTTCGTGGGCCTTCGCGGCCAGCGCCTCCCATTCCCGGATGTCCTTGAACCCTTCGATATGCAGACCCACGGCGGTTACGCGCGGATCATCGATCAAGGCCGAGGCGATTTCGGCCTGGCTGGTTTGGGCCATGTTTCCGCATGCCATCATGTAGGCAATCGGCAACCCACGTTTCTGCATGGTCAGGTTGATCGAGATGTTCGAACTTTGCGTCAGGATCGCCACGCCCTTGTCCACAGGGGTGGCCCCGTGCTGGTCCGGCCACAACAGCGCCCCATCCAGCGCGTTGATGAAGCCATAGCAGTTCGGGCCAAGAATGGGCATGTCACCGGCTGCGGCAATCAGTTGATCCTGCAAGTCCCCGCCGGTGTCATCTTCGGCAACGGCCTCGGAAAAGCCCGATGCAAAGCACACCGCCCCACCTGCGCCCATACTGGACAGGACACGAGCGGCCTCGATGGTGGCGTGGCGGTTGATCCCGATGAAAACCGCATCCGGGGCTTCGGGCAGGTCTTCGATGTGGGCATAAACCTTGTGTCCTGCAATTTCAGACGCTTTGGGATGAACCGGCCAGATTTGACCGGCATAGTCCATGCGTTCGGATTGCAGAACAACCTGCTGACACCACGCGCCGCCACCGATGACGGCGATGGATTTCGGGCGCAGCAGCCGGGTCAGGTCTTTGTTCATGGTCAGGCGCCCAAGGGACGCAGAAGATCGCGGCTGATGATGTGGCGCTGAATTTCGCTGGTGCCGTCCCAGATGCGCTCGACCCGGGCATCGCGCCAGAACCGTTCGATCGGGAAATCGTCCATCAAACCCATACCCCCGAAGATTTGCAGTGTGGTATCCGTCACCCGCGCCAGCGTTTCCGAGGCATAGAGCTTGGCCGAGGCAATCTCGCGGTTTGATGGCAGATTTTGGTCCAGACGCCACGCGGCCGCGAGTGTCAGCCAATCGGCGGCATCGATCTCGGTAATCATGTCGGCGATCTGGAATCCGACGCCCTGAAACTTACCAATAGGCTGGCCGAACTGCTTGCGCTCGGCCGCATAGTTCAGCGCATAGTCAAAGCAGCGCCGCGCGCGACCGACCGAGAACGCCGCAACCGTCAGGCGGGTTGCGTAAAGCCATTCGTTCATCACGGCAAAGCCGCCATCAACCTCGCCCAAGACCTGTGCATCGGGCAGACGGCAGTTGTCGAAATACAGGATATAGTTCTTGTAGCCCTTGTGGCTGACCGAGTTGTAGCCCTCGCGCACTTCAAACCCCGGCGTACCGCGATCCACCAGGAAAGTGGTGATGCGTTTCTTCGGGCCCTTGGGGGTTTCGTCCACGCCGGTCGCGATGAAGACGATGAAGAAATCCGCATGTTCCGCGCCCGAGATGAAATGTTTCGATCCGTTGACAACCCAGTCGCCGCCATCGCGCACCGCCTGGCATTTCATACCACGCACATCCGAACCCGCATCCGGTTCGGTCATCGCCAAGGCGTCCATCTTGTCACCACGTACGGCAGGCAGAAGATACCGTTCGCGCTGCTCGTCGTTGCAGGCCATCAGGATGTTCTGCGGGCGCCCAAAGAAATGCGTCAGTGCCATTGACCCGCGGCCAAGCTCGCGCTCGACCAAGGTGAAATCCAGATGAGACAGACCTGCGCCGCCGACCTCCTCGGGGAAGTTGCAGGCATAAAAGCCCAGATCGATACATTTCTGCTTGATCTGCTCACCCAGCTCAGGAGGCACGGTTCCCGAACGCTCGACCGCGTCTTCATGCGGGTAGATTTCGTTTTCAACAAAGCTTCGGACCGTCGAGACGATCATGTCCTGTTCTTCTGTCAGACCAAACTGCATGGCGCGTGTTCCCTGGATCGGTGGTTGACCAACCAAACGCCATCGCTCAAGGTCACGGCATGCAGAGTTGATATCAAATCATGCCAAATTCGAAAATTTTGACGCGACAATACAACATCCTGCTCTTCAACGGGTTTTCGAACCATTGCCTTGCAAACATGGTCGAACCGCTCAGGGCTGCGAACAACTTGTCGAGGCAGGTTTTGTATTCGTGGTGTTTCTGCTCCATTGACGGAGACCCCGTTCAAAGTTCCAGCGGCCTTGTCGTTACACCGAATGGTTCAATCTTGGATCAGCAAGGCGACGTTCTGGTGGTCATGCCGTCTTATGGGTATCGCAAGTTGGACACGCGATCGACCACGCGCACCGTGCTGGCTGCGGCCCGAAAACACCGGCAAGTGGCCGGATTGGATACCGGCAGTTGGCTGCTGGCCCGCGCCGGTTTGCTGGATGAGCACCGGGCGACCATTCACTGGGACGAGCTTTCCCGGTTCGAAGAAAGTTTTCCGGCCGTGGATGCGGTGCAGGAACGTTTTGTCATCGATGGCAACAGGCTGACCTGTTCTGGGGCGATGGCCGCGTTCGATCTGGCCTCGGCCCTGATCCGCAAGGATCACGGCCCCCTTTTGTCCATGGAAGTCGGGCATCTTCTGATGAGCCGAAATGGGCAGGATCATTACCCTTTGCCTCTGAAGTCCGAAGACACTTTGGTCAATCGCGCACTGGCTGTCATGCAGGCGAACCTTGAAACACCTCTTTCGATCAGGGAACTGGCCCGCAAGATCGGGTGTTCACAAAAGCGGATCGAAATGCGCGTTCAGGCAGAGCTCAAAACCACGCCGCAGGCGCTGTATCGTCGGCTGAGGCTTAACCTTGCACGCAATCTGGCAGAAGATACCGAGCAGTCCATCGCCGAAATCGCCGGTCGTTGCGGATATGAAAACGCCAGCGCCATGACGCGAGCGTTCAAGGCAGAATTCGGCCAGACACCGACGGCGTTTCGCCACCGGAGCTTGTCTGACGGCTGAATGGGGTGCGCATGGCGATGCCCGCTTTCCTGGAAAACCAAAGAACCCTGGGGGCTATTCCAGCGAAACCCACAGCACCTTTGCGTTTTCTTCGCTGGTCGAAATACACCCATGCCCCATTCCGCTGTCATAATAAAGCGAGTCACCGGCCTTCATTGGCAAGGGGCGGTAGTGTTCAGACACGAAGATAAGTTCACCGCTGAGCACATACATGAATTCTTCTCCGGAATGTCGGATCCACGTCTCGAATTCCGACAGGTCACGCGCCTTGATAGTCGCGATATAGGGCAGCATCCGCTTGCTGGTCAGTTCGGGGCAAAGCAGTTCATGCAGGTAAGTGGGCGTATTCTTGATTTCCCCCTCGCCTTTCGGAGTGAAATCACGGCGGCCTGAAATGCCGGATTGACCCGACTGAAGAAACAACTGCGGGGTGCTCATATCCAGGGCCTGAGTCAGACGCCGTACGATGTCAAAGCTTGGCTTTGTCTGGTTGTTTTCGATCTTGGACAGCGTCGACCGCCCGATACCCGCAGCGCGGCCGGCTTCTTCCAGAGTCCACCCTTTCGCGCGCCGAGCATCGCGGATGGACCGGCCCAGAGCCTCTCCTTCATCCAGATCTTCCTGTCCGGAAACATCATTTCTGCTTTCGTCGCCCATTTAATTCCCCCTGTTTTATCAAAGGTTACATACCTCCCGGTAAATACGCAACTTCTTGAATAAGAGATTTTTGTTGCCCAAAGCGCATTATTTCCCTTATAGGAAACAAAGTTTCGTACTAAGGATTCGGGGCAAAAGGAGGAGACCATGTTCAAAACGTCGCTGATTGAGGCAGATCCCGTCATTGCCGCGTCCATTTCGCGCGAGGGTGAACGCCAGGCGGAACAGATCGAGTTGATCGCCTCGGAGAACATTGTCTCGAAGGCCGTGATCGAAGCTCAGGGTTCGGTCTTGACCAACAAATACGCCGAAGGCTATCCGGGCCGCCGCTATTATGGCGGCTGCGAATATGTCGATGAGGTCGAAGTCGAGGCGATCGAACGCCTCAAGAAGCTGTTTGGCTGTGAATATGCCAACGTTCAGCCCCATTCCGGCGCACAGGCCAACGGGGCCGTCAAGTTGGCGTTGTTGAACCCGGGCGATACCATTCTTGGCATGTCGCTGGACGCAGGTGGCCATCTGACCCACGGTGCGAAACCGGCGCAGTCCGGCAAATGGTTCCGGCCCGTGCAGTACGGCCTGACCGATGCAGGGCTGATCGATTATGATCAGGTTGCCGAATTGGCGCGGGCGGAAAAGCCCAGGCTGATCATCGCAGGCGCATCCGCCTACTCGCAAAAGATCGACTTTGCCAGATTCCGTAAAATCGCGGACGAGGTTGGCGCATGGTTGCTGGCTGATATGGCTCATATTGCCGGATTGGTGGCGACCGGCCTGCACCCCTCGCCTGTAGGGCACGCACATGTCGTGACCTCGACCACGCACAAAACGCTGCGCGGGCCTCGTGGTGGCATCATCCTGACCAATGACGAGGCGCTGGCGAAAAAGATAAATTCTGCCGTCTTCCCCGGCCTACAGGGTGGCCCGCTGATGCACGTCATCGCAGGCAAGGCGGTGGCTTTTGGCGAGGCGCTGAAACCCGAATTCAAGGAATACATGCAGCGCGTCGTTGACAGCGCATCGGCCTTGGCAAGCGTCATGATGGCGCGCGGATGTGATATCGTTTCCGGCGGCACCCAGAACCACCTGATGCTGGTCGACCTGAGACCTTTGGGCGTCACCGGTAAGGACGCCGAAGCCGCGCTGGAGCGCGCCGGGTTTACCTGCAACAAAAACAGCGTTCCCGGAGATCCAGAGAAACCAACCATCACCAGCGGCATCCGTCTGGGCACCGCCGCCGGGTGCAGCCGTGGCTTTGGCCCGGAAGAATTCAGGAGGATCGGCCATCTGATCGGTGATGTTCTGGACGCGCTCGCGCAGTCGCCGGAAGGTGACGAAGCCGTCGAACAGGAAACCCGCAAACAGGTTCGCGCTCTTTGCGCAAGCTACCCGATCTACTGAAAGTACGCGAAATGAATACCTATGACCTCATCGTTATCGGGGGCGGACCGGGTGGCTATGTTGCCGCGATCCGCGCGGCTCAGCTGGGGCTGAAAGTGGCCTGTGTCGAAGGGCGCGGCGCACTGGGCGGTACCTGTCTGAACGTGGGGTGCATCCCCTCCAAAGCGTTGCTGACCTCTTCGGCCAAATATGCCGAGCTTGCACATCTCTCCTCCCATGGCATTGCGGTCGAGGGGGCCAGCATCGACGTCAGTGCGATGATGGGGCGCAAGGACAAGATCGTCGGTGATCTGACCAAGGGCATCGCATTCCTGTTCAAGAAGAACGGCGTCGATCTGATCGAAGGATGGGCCAGCATCCCGGCCACTGGTCAGGTCAAGGTCGGCGACAGCACATACGAAGCAAAGAACATCCTGATTGCGACAGGATCCGAGCCGACCTCACTGCCGGGGATCGAGATTGATGAGCAGGATGTGCTCAGTTCGACCGGTGCAATCGCGTTGCAGAGCGTTCCGGATCATCTGGTTGTGATCGGTGCAGGTGTGATCGGCCTGGAACTTGGGCAGGTCTGGGCACGTCTGGGCGCCAAGGTTACTGTGGTCGAATATCTGGATCGCGTTTTGCCCGGCATCGATGGCGAGATCGCCAAGCTGGCGCAGCGGGCCCTGTCAAAACGCGGTTTGAAATTCCAACTGGGCCGTGCTTTGAAGTCTGTCGATAAAACCGATACGGGTTTGTCGCTGACGGTGGATCGTGTTGGCAAGGACAAGGAAGAAGTGATCGAGGCCGACAAGGTTCTGATCGCTGTGGGCCGTCGCCCGGTGACGCGCGGGCTTGGGCTGGAAGAGCTGGGCGTGGCCGTGAACTCGCGTGGCTTCATCGAAGTCGACAGCACATTCCAGACGTCGGTGCCCGGTATCTATGCCATTGGTGACTGTGTTCCCGGCCCGATGCTGGCCCACAAGGCCGAAGAGGACGGTGTTGCCTGTGTCGAGATGCTGGCCGGCGAAGCCGGTCATGTCGATTACAACACCGTGCCGGGTGTGGTCTACACCGATCCCGAAGTGGCCTCGGTTGGTCAGACCGAAGAGGCTCTGAAAGACGCGGGCGTCGAATATGTTGTCGGCAAGTTTGCCTTCATGGCCAATTCGCGGGCACGCTCGACAGGTGAAACAGATGGCGCGGTCAAGGTTCTGGCCGGTTCCGACGGCAAGATCCTCGGGGCTCATATCTGTGGTGCCCATGGCGGCGATCTGATCGCCGAGTTGGTTCTGGCCATGTCCAAAGGTGCCGCGGTCGCCGATGTTGCAGCCTCGTGCCATGCGCATCCTGCCATGGGTGAGGCGGTCAAGGAAGCCTGTCTCGACGCCATGGGGCGTGCGATTCACGCTTAACGAGGTTTGCCAGATGACAATCCAGCTTAGACCACGCCACCCGGAAAAGGCCAAAAAGGCCGACAGCGTGATCCCGCGTAAGCCCAAGTGGATTCGCAAGAAAAAAGGTGACAGCGCCGCGTATTACGAAACCCGACGTCTGATGCGGGATCACGATCTGGCAACGGTCTGCGAAGAAGCGGCCTGCCCCAATATCGGCGAATGCTGGTCCAAGCGCCATGCAACCATGATGATCATGGGCGAGATCTGCACACGGGGCTGTTCGTTCTGCAATGTGGCCACCGGCCGCCCCGATGCGCTGGACGCGTTCGAACCCGGCCGGGTTGCGGCGGCGGTCAAGAAACTGGGCCTGCGCCACGTGGTGATTACGTCTGTTGATCGCGATGATCTGGCCGATGGCGGGGCCGAGCATATCGCCCAGACAATCCGCGCCGTACGCCATCAGAACCCCGGCACCACGGTCGAGGTTCTGACCCCCGACTTCCTGGGCAAGGGCGACGCCGCAAAAATCGTCTTTGACGCAACGCCGGACGTGTTCAACCACAACCTGGAAACCGTCCCGCACCTGTATCCGACGGTTCGCCCCGGCGCGCGCTATTATGCCTCGCTGCGGCTGTTGGACGATGCCAAACGCTCGAACCCCGAGATTTTCACCAAGTCGGGTCTGATGGTCGGCTTGGGCGAAAGCCTCAACGACGTGCGTCAGGTGATGGATGATCTGCGCGCGGCCAATGTCGATTTTCTGACTGTCGGGCAGTATCTGCAACCGACGCCGAAACATCATCCGATTGACCGGTTCTGGTCGCCCGAGGAGTTCGCCCAACTGGAACAGATCGCTCGTTCCAAGGGCTTTTTGCACGTGTCAGCCACGCCGCTGACCCGTTCGTCGTTCCATGCGGACGAAGACTTTGCCGCCCTCAAGCAGGCCCGTCAGCGGGCCATCGCCACCGGGGCATAACCAAACGCAAATGGGAGGGAAACCATGGAAGCGTTAAATTCAATCGTAGGGGCCATCAATGGCGTCGTATGGGGGCCGATGATGCTGGTCCTCATCCTCGGCGTTGGCTTCTTCCTGCAGGTCGGGCTGAAGTTCATGCCGATCCTGCGCATCGGCACAGGTTTCAGCCTGTTGTTCAAAGGCCGTGAAGGTCAGGGCGAAGGGCAGATCAGCCCGTTCAACGCACTGATGACTTCGCTGTCGGCGACCATCGGTACAGGTAACATCGCCGGTGTGGCCACTGCTGTCTTCCTGGGCGGTCCAGGCGCCTTGTTCTGGATGTGGATGACCGCCCTGGTGGGCATGGCCACCAAATATGCCGAAGCCGTCTGCGCGGTGAAATATCGCGAGAAAGACGAGCTGGGCAACTATGTCGGCGGCCCGATGTACTACATCAAAAACGGTCTGGGCGCGAAATGGGCCTGGCTGGGCGTGGCTTTCGCCCTGTTCGGCGCGGTTGCCGCCTTTGGCATCGGCAACGGTGTGCAGGCCAACGGTGTTGCTCAGGTGCTGGAAGCCAATTTTGGCCTGAACACCTCGGTCACCGGCGTTGTTCTGATGGTTCTGACTGCAGCCGTTATCCTGGGTGGTATCACCCGCATCGGTGCGGTTGCCGGTAAGCTGGTCCCCTTCATGGCCGTTGCCTATATCATCGCGGGCCTGCTGGTTCTGCTGATCAACATCGGCAACATCGGACATGCGCTGTCGCTGGTCTTTACCTATGCGTTCACCCCGTCCGCCGCAGAAGGTGGTTTCGCGGGTGCAGCCGTCTGGGCCGCCATCCGCTTCGGTGTGGCACGTGGTGTGTTTTCGAACGAGGCCGGTCTGGGTTCGGCCCCGATCGCGCACGCCGCTGCCGAAACCAAGGGTCCGGTCAACCAGGGCCTGATCGCGATGCTGGGTACGTTCATCGATACCATCATCGTCTGCTCGATCACCGGTCTGGCCATCATCGCGTCGGGGGCATGGACATCGGGTGAATCCGGTGCGGCGCTGACGAGCCACGCGTTCGAATTGTCGCTGCCGGGTATCGGCGGGTATCTGATCGCCATCGCGCTGTCGATCTTTGCCTTCACCACCATCCTCGGCTGGTCGTTCTACGGCGAGAAATGTGTCGAGTTCCTGCTGGGCGTGAAATCCCTGATGCCCTACCGCGTTCTGTGGATCGTGATGATCTACTTCGGCGCAACTGCGGATCTGGGCTTCATCTGGCTGCTGGCCGATACGCTGAACGCCATGATGGCCATCCCGAACCTGATCGCCCTGGCGCTGCTGAGCCCGATCGTCTTCAAACTGACGAAAGAGTTCTTCGCCTCGGGCGGCAAGTCCGAAGAGCCGGGCGGCACACCTGCCGAATAAGCTCGGCCCAACCAAAACGGGGGGCCATCCCGGCCCCCCGCCTTTGAAACCGAATTCCATATCTCGAGGAGAGACGTGATGGCCACTAAAATCCTGCTGCCCATTGATCACACCGACGACCGCTCGTGGAAACTGGCCCTGTCGACCGCCTTGGAACAGGCAAAATTCTACGGTGCCGAACTGCATGCGGTTGCCGTCATCCCCGAGATCATCCAGCTGCCGAACCTTCCCGCCAACTATGGTGCCGGCGCAAAGGACCACGTGCGGGGTGCGGTTCAGGCGATTCTGGATCATGCCAAGGCTTCCGACGTGCCGGTCCATGTCGAAGAAGGCAGTGTTTACCGCGAAATCCTGAAGCTTGCCTACAAGGAAGGCTTTGATCTGATCGTCATGGCATCGACCAAGGGCGATTTCCCGAACTACGAGATTGGCCCGAACCTGGCCCGTGTCGTGCGCAATGCGCATTGCACCGTCATGGTCGTCCGCGACCAGTCCCGCTGATTGAAAGGTTGAAGAAATGACCACACCGAAGCGCACGCCCTTGTATGACCTTCACGTCGAACTTGGTGGCAAGATGGTTGATTTTGCGGGTTGGGAGATGCCTGTTCAGTATCCTTTGGGGATCATGGGAGAGCATAAGCAGTGCCGTGAGAAGGCGG
>NZ_JBQFYQ010000004.1:0-300478 GCF_056541565.1 Ruegeria sp. AG6
GTGGGCGGCAGTTGCTCTGAAAGAGCAATGAGAGCCCACACCGTCGAACTAAAGAAGGCCGCTCCACACCGGGGCGGCCTTTTTTTGTTTTGTGTGAAGACCTTGGCTATTTACAAATATTAACCAATTCTTCCAGCGCTTCTAACAGAGGTGAATTGTTATCTGCTGAATTGTAGTGTTCGGCGTGTGAGCTACCCAAATCACTCGTGCAATGCGTTTCATTGCATTCGATGGCTGTCTCCCGAATGAGCTGGCCAGCAGGCTGAAGAGCTTCATCGTTGTTGTAGGTTTCCATGAACGCAATCGAGTAGTTTTCTGCATTGTCACCCCCACCACTAAATACAACGTAATGGTCATCCGCTCTCAGGATGCGGACGTCTACAATCGGAGTTTTCAAATAGGTTCCCTGATGCAAGATACCGTTTTGATCTGAAGTTTCCGTGCCGATCAAAAATATACATTTCTGTGGAAAGGAGATCTGCTGGGTTTTCTTTCGTCCGGCTGCCTGCGGCTGTGATGTCAAAGACATCTTGGCGATTTTGTGAGTCAGGCTCTCATAGTCGGCTTCGCCAGCTAAAACCGCACGACAAGCTACGATGATTAGAATGGAGGCACCTAATAGGTGTTTCATATTGTTTCCTTCGAATGACGCTAGTCGACGGTTGGTATAATCCATATGGAGAAATCCCAATACCGAAAGCAACTTTAACGCGCGATGATTCCGTTTGCAGAGCATGGATTCCCACTTGCCAAACCCCGCCAACCCCACTTTACGCGCGTTCTCAACAAGAACGTCACGGCGGGGTGATCCCAGCTTTTGAGGCGTGACGTGGATTGGCGATGCGCGTCTGTCCTCCTCCCTACTGCGACGTCAAGGAAACGGGCAGAGCGTCTCATGTGGGCGCGGTCCGCACGGACTGAAGCCCTTACTTGACAAGGGCTGTGATCCATACCGGCGGCTGACGGTCTTGCCGTCAGCCGCTGGTGATTGCAAATCAGGACAGTGCTGATTCAGCCGCCGCCCGGACAGCGCGGATGTTGTTTCCGTAGACCTGTGGGGTTGAAACCGAACCGCCTTTGAATACAGCCGAACCGGCCACCAGCACATCCGCACCCGCCGCTGCCACCAGCGGGGCGGTATTCGGGTCGACGCCACCGTCAATCTCGATATGCACTGGACGATCACCGATCATCTGACGCAGTTTTTTAACCTTGCCAGTCATGTCGATGAATTTCTGGCCCCCAAAGCCGGGGTTCACGGTCATCACGCAAACCAGATCCGTGAGGTCCAGCAGATGCTCGACCGCTTCGGCAGGGGTGCCGGGGTTCAGGGCAACGCCGGCTTTCATTCCGGCGCCGCGAATGGCCTGCAAGGTGCGATGGGTATGTGGGCCAGCCTCGATATGTGCGGTCAGAATGTCCGCTCCGGCATCGGCATAGGCCTGGATGTAGGGATCGACCGGCGTGATCATCAGGTGAACGTCCATCACCGTTTTCACATGCGGGCGAAAGGCTTTCACGGCCGGAGGGCCAAAGGTCAGGTTTGGAACGAAATGGCCATCCATCACGTCAACATGAACCCAGTCGGCGCCCTGCGCTTCGATGGCCTGAATTTCCTGCCCAAAATTGGCGAAATCGGCGGACAGGATAGACGGCGCGATCTTGATGGTGCGGTCAAAGCTCATGGTGGCCTCGTATCAGCTGAAGAGTCGCGGATGCGTATACCCCTGAGCCGGTGGGATGGATAGCCCCCGCAAACGCTGTGCCGCCACAAAACTCTTACCGCGTAGCATCTGACCCAATGGGTTGAGGCCTCGGCCCGGAGGTCGGATGCGGCTGAGAATCCTAGTTCGCTGATGCCTCGTTCAGGGTCAGCGTTACACGCTCACCCGCGAAAACCGTGCGGCCGTACTCGACTGGCCGTCCATCCGGGTCGGCATTGACGCCGACCGAAAAGAGAACAGGAGCACCTTCTGACAATTGAAGTTGTAGCGCCTGCGTTGCGGTCGCCCCGCGCGCGGTCAGGCGAGTCGAGACGCGGACGTAATCCCTGATGCCGCAGGCTTGCAGCGCTTTGGTAACGGATTGGGTTTCGGTCAATGTCTGCAAGATATCCGGAAATCGTTCCGCGGGGAAAACGCTTTGAAACAGGGCTATGGGCTGCCCGTCCGCCAGGGATAATCCGTCATAGACGTGCACTGGATCACCCTTGTTAAGGCCCAGAGCTTCGGCTTCGGCTTCATCGGCGACGCGCGTGGTCAAAGCTAGGATTTTCTTACCCGGTATCTTGCCGCTGGCCGAGATGTTCTTGTGATAGCGCACCCTTTTGCCGATCGGATAATCCGTTGGCCGTGCCGCAACAAAAACGCCCGCACCGCGCCGAGCGTGCACCAGCCCCTGATCAGACATGTTAGCCAAAGCGCGCCGTACCGTGTGGCGGTTGACGCCATAGGTGGCGGCCAGCTGAGTTTCGGTCGGCAGGCGATCTCCGGTTTGATAGCGCCCCTCGGCGATGTCCGAGGTCAGGCGCAGGGCAATACTTTTCCAGATCGGCGTTTTGCTCATTCCACCAAACCTTCAAACGGTCGCAGATTGCGTTTTGACAACCTGTCGGTTAACATTTGTCTAGTTGTATAGTTCATGTAGACAACCTATCCAAGAGGCTTTGATGGCAAACCAGACGGAAATCGGGATCAAGGCACGGAAGGAATGGATGGGTCTGCTGGCGCGCGCGCCGGACACTGCCCTAATGGCGCTGTGGGACGGCATTCAGGACTGCCCGAGTTTCGAATGGCTGCGCAGGCCCGAAGTGGGTGGTGTCATGGTGCGTGGCCGCATCGGAGGAACCGGCGCTTTGTTCAACCTGGGTGAAATGACCGTTACGCGCTGCTCGGTCGTGTTGCAGGATGGTACGGTCGGTCACGGATATGTTCAGGGCAGGTCGAAATCCAAAGCAGAAGCGGCGGCATTGATTGATGCGATGATGCAGACGGCCGCTGCTGGTGATTTGCAGGAACGGCTGCTTGATCCGCTGAGGCTGCAAATGCAGTCGATCAAGACAGCGCGCGCCGCAAAGGCAGCGGCCACCAAGGTCGAGTTTTTCACGCTGGCTCGGGGGGAAGACTGATGCCTGTTCAAATGCGGTACTCGGGGGGCTTTCAAGACGCACCTGTCGACGCGGCACATGCATTCCGCGCGGCCATGACCGCCATGGCGCGCCCGGGTGAACTCCGCACCCTGACTGGCTGCGCACCACCTGCGCCCTTGTCCGTTGCGGCTGGCACGCTGCTCCTGACGCTTTGCGACGCCGAGACAAACGTTCATCTGGCGGGTGAAGCCGACACCGATGTGGTGCGCGAATGGCTGACCTTTCACACGGGTGCACCGATAGTGGCGGCGGAAGAGGCTGATTTTGCCCTTGGTACGTGGGATGCACTGGCGCCGCTCAACACCTATCGTATCGGGACGCCGGAATACCCGGACCGGTCCGCGACACTTGTTGTGGAATGCAGGCGGCTGGAGCAGAACGGAGCGGTTCTCAGCGGCCCCGGCATCCGGCACACGGCGCGACTTTCTCTGCCGGATATTCCGGCTCTTCAGAACAATGCGCTGCTTTACCCTTTGGGGTGTGATTTTTTCTTCACCTGCGGTGAGGCGGTCGCGGCCCTGCCGCGTAGCACGCAAATCAGGTCCAGGGGGTAAGCCATGTATGTCGCTGTCAAAGGGGGCGAAAAAGCCATCGAAAACGCCCATGCGTGGCTTGCCGAAGAACGCCGCGGTGCGACAGATGTCGCGGAACTGAGCTTCGCGCAGATCCGTGAACAGTTGGGCCTTGCGGTGAACCGGGTCATGGCCGAGGGGTCGTTATACGATCCCGACCTTGCTGCGCTGGCAATCAAACAGGCGCGCGGCGATCTGATCGAGGCGATTTTCCTCGTCCGCGCTTACCGCACGACCCTGCCTCGTTTCGGCTATTCCAACCCTGTCAAAACCGGCGACATGGCCTGTGATCGCCGGATCTCGGCCACGTTCAAAGATGCCCCCGGTGGTCAGGTTCTGGGGCCAACCTTCGACTACACCCACCGATTGCTGGACTTCAAGCTGGCGGCCGAGAGCGAAGTTCCAAAGGCGCCTGAAGGCCCTGTGCGGCTGGAATCAACGCCACATGTTACCGCATTCCTGAAGGATGAGGGTATCATTCAGGATGAACCGGCCCGCGATGACGTTCCGGGCGATCTGACCCGTGAACCGATGGAGTTCCCGTCCACCCGCCCGGTGCGCCTTCAGTCGCTGACCCGTGGGGACGAGGGATTTGTGCTGGGCATGGCTTATTCGAGCCAGCGCGGTTACGCCCGCAACCACGCCTTTGTCGGAGAATTGCGTATCGGCAAGGTCGTGGTTGAGCTGGACATCCCCGAGCTGGGCTTTGCCATCGATATCGGCGAGGTCGAGCTGACCGAATGTGAGACGGTGAACCAGTTCACCGGTTCGAAAACGGAACCGCCACAGTTCACGCGGGGCTATGGGCTGGTCTTTGGCCAGTCTGAACGAAAGTCCATCGCGATGGCGCTGGTCGATCGGGCCTTGCGGTGGGAAGAGTTGGGTGAAGACAACGTGGGCGCGCCCGCGCAGGATGAAGAATTTGTTCTGAGCCATGCGGACAACATTCAGGCTACCGGCTTTCTCGAACATATCAAGCTGCCGCATTATGTCGATTTCCAGTCCGAGCTGGAACTGGTCCGCAAACTGCGCCGAAAGGCCCAAGAGCGCATGTCAGAGGAGGCCATGGAATGAAAGCCGTCGTTTTTGATATCGGAAACGTTCTGGTCAAGTGGGATCCGCATCTGGCATGGCTGGAGGAGATGGGTAGCCGCGAGGCGGTGGCAGAGTTCCTGACGCGCATCAATTTCCCCGAACGCAACCTGCGGGCCGATGGAGGAGAGATGTTCGCCGATCTGGCCGCTGAACTGGAAAATGCGGAAGATCGGCAGCGCCTCAGTGTTTACGTTGAACGTTATGCCAGAACCGTTCCGCAAAAGATCGAGGGAAGCTGGCGCCTGCTTTACCGCCTGAAAGAGAAAGGCACTCCGGTTCATGCGATCACCAATTGGTCAGCGGAAACCTGGCCTGTCGGCGTGGGGGCACATCCCGAATTGGGCGAAGTGTTTGGTGTCACCGTCGTGTCGGGGCAGGAGAAGCTCTTGAAGCCTCAGCCAGAGATTTTCCATCTGTTGTGCAAGCGGGCCAGGCTTTCACCCGAGAACTGCATTTTCATCGATGACGGGCTGCACAATGTCGAAGGCGCGCGTGCGGTGGGCATGGATGGGATCCACTTCACCGCGCCGCACGCGCTTGAACGCGCTCTTGCAGAAAGAGGCTGCTTATGAGCGCGTACAACTTCGCCTATCTGGACGAACAAACCAAGCGGATGATCCGGCGGGCGATCCTCAAGGGTCTGGCCATACCGGGGTATCAGGTGCCGTTTGCCAGCCGCGAGATGCCGATGCCCTATGGCTGGGGTACCGGGGGCGTACAGGTTTCAGCCGCGACGTTGACGCCCGAGGATACGTTCAAGGTGATCGATCAGGGCGCAGACGACACCACCAACGCCGTATCCATCCGCAAGTTCTTTGAAAACACCGCAGGGGTCGCCACCACGGAAAAGACGGAACAGGCCACAATCATTCAGACCCGCCACCGCGTCCCCGAAGCAAAACTGCGCGAAGATCAGATCATCGTTTATCAGGTGCCGATTCCCGAACCTCTGCGCTTTTTGGAACCGCGCGAGACTGAGACGCGCAAGATGCACAGTCTTGAGGAATACGGGCTGATGCATGTGAAACTGTACGAGGATATCAGCCAGCATGGGGCAATTTCGACCGCTTATGCCTATCCGGTGAACGTGGCTGGACGCTATGTCATGGACCCGTCCCCGATTCCGAAATTCGACAATCCAAAGCTTGAGATGGACGCGATCCAGCTGTTTGGAGCCGGGCGCGAGCAGCGTATTTATGCGGTGCCTCCGCATACCAAAGTCGTGAGCCTCGATTTCGAGGATTATCCGTTCGAGGCCACCAAGGCCGATCATCCCTGCGATCTGTGCGGGGCCGAAGACAGCTATCTGGACGAGGTTATCATGGATGACGCGGGCAACCGGATGTTTGTCTGTTCTGACACGGATTACTGCCGGTCACGGCGTGAGGCGGGGCATGCAGGCCAATTGGCCGGAAAGAACGCGCAATGACCCCTCTGTTGCAAGTCAAAGGCATTGAAAAAAGCTATGGCCGCCGGATCGGATGCGCGGATGTGAATTTTGATCTCTTCCCCGGAGAAGTAATGGGAATCGTTGGTGAAAGTGGGTCGGGCAAGTCGACCTTGCTCAACTGTATGGCCGGCCTTCTGAAGCCGGATGCCGGGCAGGTGATCTTTGATACCCGTGCAGACGGCCCGGTCGATACGGTCACAATGTCCGAGCCAGAGCGCCGGATGCTGAGCCGCACCGATTGGGCCTTTGTCCATCAACATGCGCGCGACGGGTTGCGGATGTCTGTCAGCGCCGGAGGCAACATTGGCGAGCGGCTGATGGCCGTCGGCGGACGCCACTATGGCAGCATTCGGGGCAAGGCCATTGACTGGTTGGGCCGGGTCGAGATTGACGAGAGCCGCGTCGATGACCGCCCAAGCGCGTTTTCGGGCGGGATGCAGCAGCGTTTGCAGATCGCGCGCAATCTGGTGACAGGTCCTCGGCTGGTGTTCATGGACGAACCGACCGGTGGTCTGGATGTGTCGGTACAGGCGCGTTTACTGGATTTGTTGCGCGGACTTGTGCGTGAGATGAGGTTGAGTGCGATCATCGTCACCCATGATCTTGCCGTGGTGCGTCTGCTGGCGGATCGGTTGATGGTGATGAAAAGCGGTCGCGTGGTCGAGGCCGGGCTGACGGATCAGGTACTGGACGACCCGCAACATGCCTATACGCAGTTGCTGGTGTCCAGCGTTTTGCAGGTTTGAGGCTTTGGGGAAAGATGAAGCGATGATTGAACTTGTCGATGTCAGCAAAAGCTTCACCCTGCACAATCAGGGCGGCGCCGCGATCCCGGTGGTAAAAGGCGCGTCTCTGAAAGTGGAACCGGGTGAGTGCGTCGCCCTGACCGGGCCGTCGGGTGCAGGCAAATCCACGCTGATGCGGGTGATCTACGGCAACTATCTGGCGGCCACTGGTCAGGTGCTGGTCGCAGGGTTGGACGTGGCCCGGGCTGAACCGCGGCAGATCCTGTTGCTGCGTCGTGACACGTTGGGCTATGTCAGCCAGTTCCTGCGGGTCGTGCCTCGGGTGCCGACGCTGGACGTTGTGGCAGAGCCGCTGCTGGCAGCGGGCTGTGACAGGCAAGTGGCAATGGACAGGGCAGCCGGATTGCTGAAACGGCTGAATATTCCCGAACGTCTGTGGACCCTCAGCCCGACGACTTTCTCGGGCGGCGAAAAGCAGAGAGTAAACATTGCGCGGGGCTTTGCGCATGAATATCCGGCAATGCTGTTGGATGAACCGACCGCAAGCTTGGATGCGCAGAACCGGGAAACGGTTTTGTCCCTGATCGAAGAGACAAAGAACAAGGGCGTGACGATTGTCGGGATTTTTCACGATCTCGACGCACGCGAACGGGTCTGCGATCGCGAGGTCGATGTCTCGGACTTCACGCCGGGGATGGCTGCATGACGCTTGCTCCGATCATAGCGGTCGTGGGTCCTTCGGGGGTCGGAAAGGACAGCGTAATGAACGCGTTGGTGGTCCGGGCGCCGGGTGTTCAGCGGCAGCGGCGGGTGATTACCCGTCCCGAAGGCGAAGACGGCGAAGATTTCGACCGGGTCTCGGTCGATACATTTCAGCGAATGGAACGGGTTGGTGCGTTTGCGCTGAGTTGGCATGCGCATGGGCTATATTACGGTGTGCCAAAGACGATCACGCGGCAGCGGCAGGTGGCCGTGGCCGTTCTGGTCAACCTGTCACGAACGGTGTTGCTTGAGGCGCAGGAGGTGTTTGGTGATCTGATCGTGATTTCCCTGACGGCCAAGCCCGAGGTTCTGTCCGAACGCTTGTCCTTAAGAGGGCGGGAAAGCAAGGCGGAACAGACGCGGCGTCTGGACCGGGCCCAAACGTCTTTGCCCAACGGTTTGAATCAGGTCCTGGAATTCGACAACTCCGGTGCGATGGAAGATACGGTTGCCGAAATCCTGCCGCACCTTCAACCGGAAAGCCCGTAGCGATGGATAAGGTAGAAGCGCCCGTCCTCAGCCTCGCCCGTAAGGGCCAGATCCGTGATCTGGAAGGGCTGCGGCAGCAGTGGGACCAGATCGGTTTGCAGCGCGTTCCGAGTTGCTCTCAGGGTTGGTTTGTCCAGCTTGCCGCTCAGGGTGATGTGAAAGCGGAACGCGTCCAGTACGTAAGGATAGCCCCACTGAACCAGGTTGGCGTCTTGCTCTGGGGTCAACCCGGCGGCGCGACGGCGGGCCAGTTCGGCCTTGGAGGTAGGCGCACGAAAGCTGTCCAGTTCCCGAACACAGGCCGCGGCAAGCGCATTCAGTGCCCGCGTCTCACCCAACGGACGCAGGGTCAGAAAGCGCCCAAACCGGGCGATCTCGAGGCCATCCAGCGACACAGGTGGTTGGCGGGAGGCGAGCGAGCTGCACGCCTCTTGCAGGGCTTCGAACGTTTTGCCGTCGCGCAGTCTGAACGGTGGCTTCAGTGTCGCGTGCAGCCCGTACTTGCGCGGTACTTCCGTGACAGCGGCAACGTCGATGCCTTCGACAATCGGATGGGCAACCGGCTTTCCCGCCTCCATGTCCCAACCCAGCCAACTGGTTGCAAATTTCGCCCATTCCTTTCCCGCAGGCGGCGCAAAATAGATCGCGTATCGCGTGAATGTCATGTCGGCCTCCTCTTGCGTGGCCTTCCTCGGTCTCAACATGCGTGAAGTTCAGATGACAGAAGAGTTGATCCTTGCCAATGCCACGCTTGTATTGCCGAATGAAACCGTAACCGGCAGTGTCCGGATTGTGGGTGAGGCCATCGCTGAAATCGACACCGGAAACGGGGTTCCCGCGGGCGCGATAGATTGCGAAGGCGACTATGTCAGCCCCGGCCTTGTCGAGTTGCACACGGACAACCTTGAACGTCACATTCAACCGCGCCCACAGGTGAACTGGCCCCATGCCGCCGCAATTCTTGCGCATGATGCGGAATTGGCCGGCGCCGGGATCACGACAGTGTTCGATGCCATGCGGGTTGGATCGATCCCGTCGGGCGCCCGGCGGTATGGGAAATACGCCCGCGGCCTGTCGCAGGAGTTGTGGGATCTGCACGAACAGGATGCGCTGAAGATCAGCCACTTTCTGCACTTGCGGGCCGAGGTGTGTTCGGAAACTCTGGTTGAAGAGCTGAGCGAATTTGGACCGGAAGACAGGGTTGGCATTGTGTCCATAATGGATCACACACCCGGTCAGCGTCAGTTTCGCGATATGGGCAAGCTGGAGACCTTTCTGAAGGGCAAATATGCCATGGATGATGACACGTTCTTTCAGCACGTGGCGCAATTGAAAGGGCTTCGAGATCGCAATGGCGTACTGCACGAGGTCGAAGCTGTCAAAGCTGCCCGCCGTTTCGGAGCAGTATTGGCCAGCCATGACGACACGACTGAAGATCAGGTGAAAGTGTCCGTAGGTCACGGCATCCGTCTGGCCGAGTTCCCCACAACCGTCGAAGCGGCACGCGCCTGCCACAAGAACGACATTCGGGTCATGATGGGCGCGCCGAACATAATCCGCGGGGGGTCGCATTCAGGCAATGTTGCTGCCTACGAGCTGGCTCAGCTTGGGTATCTGGACATCCTGTCTTCGGATTATGTGCCGTCGGCCTTGTTGCTGTCGGCGGTTAGGCTGGGCGAGATTTGGGGCGACCTGGCGCGGGGGATGAAGACGGTTACGCTGGCACCGGCTCGGGCCGCAGGGTTGGAGGAGCGGGGCGAGTTGCGCGTCGACGCCCGCGCCGATGTCATCCGCTTCCGGATGCGCGCGGGTGTACCCGTCCCGAGTTCGGTTTGGGCGCGCGGTCGACGCGTGGCGTGATCAGGCCGTGTAGAACAGGTAACGGTCCGGGGCGATTGTCTTGGGCCCCTGGATCTGGGCAAAGCCGACCAGGGGCTGACCTGAAATCAACAACCCGCCGGGCTGCATGACTTTTGCGATCAGCGGGCTGAGACGCTCTGCTTCGGCGACGTCCTCGTGCTTGATGCCGCGTCCGAAATCGTAATGCGCCAGCGCGATTCTATGCCCGTCGGCCGCCAGTCTGAGCAGCATCGGTTCGGCCTCACCTTGCAGGAAATCCTCGGCCGGGGGGGTGCTGTCCGGATGGCATTGCAGGATCCGGTCCATCACCCAGATCCGGCGCTCTGGCAGGATTTCACGCAGGTGGTCATAGGTGCGGCCATTGCCCAGGCCCATATCCAGCACATCCCCCGGCTGGCCGCTGATCCGCTCGGCCGCCCAGTTCAATCCGTCGCGTTGGGCCGTCAGTCGGCGCAGCATGGAATCCAATCGGCTCATGGTGATGTCCTCATTCGTTCTCTGGCGCGACCCGGGCTGTGGCGGGCCCGCTCAGCAGTTTGCTCAGAAGGGCCTCGGTAAAGGTCCAGATGTCCTGATCATGGACCAGATGATGGGTCAATATGCCAAAGGGCTCGGTGTTGTCTGAACGGCCTTCGCGTCGGTCTCGCAGAAGACCAGCAGTCTGCGCGATCAGGGCGTCGGCTGAGATCAAGCCACGCGACCCGCGCCAGTCGATCGGATCAAGGTGGGTATTGATCTGCTCAAGACCCGGGGCGGCCAGGCATGATTTTCGGGGCGTTGCGGTGGACAGGATGCGGTATCCCAGCTTTGGCAACTGTTTGGCCATTTCGGGTGCAATGCGATTCCAGGGGGGCACGAACATTTGTCGCATATTGTCACCAAACAGGGACCGAAGACGCACCATCCCGGCCTCCGCATCCGTCACCATCATGTCCAGCGGACGGTCGAGCCGAAACTCGGCCTTCTTCTCGCCGCGAGGTGCATGGTTTGTATGCGCCCACCCGTGTACGACCGGAACAAGAGACGCGCGCGCGGCGACGTATTCCGCCAGCGCGGGCGTCGCGTCGCGTGGAATGACGGCCAGATGCACGGGCAGGCCCAGTTTGTCGGCCAGCTCGGAAAGGCGGTCCAATTGCGGTGTTGGCGCGATGGCATCATCATCGCGCCACCACAAAGGCAAGGGCAAGCTTTCGGCGCGCCAATGATTCAACTCGACGTCAAGTGGGCGCCAGTCGGGGTTCATGTGCGTTGCTCCAGCAGGCGCTTGGCGATGTGGACGGATTGGATGGCCCCGTCAAAACCGAAATCCTGTTGTACACGGGGGCCGTCGGCCACGACACGCTCCACCGCCCGAGCCAATGTCGCCCCGCTCAACGCTCGGCTTTCCAGAACTTCGATTGCGGGCAGATCGGACAGGCTTTGCCCGCGCAGCCCTTGTTCCACCTCTTTGCCGTCGTCGAAAGGTACAAACACGGCGGGGGTGCCACTTTGAAGGATATCCATGGCAGTGTTGTAGCCGCACATGCTTACCGATGCCGCTGCCAGGGGCAGCATCTGGCGGAAATCCGGCCGCACAGGTTCCAGAACAACCGAAGCACCTTCGACCATCCGGGACAATTCCGCGATCCGTGCCTTTGCATCCGTTCCACCGACCAGCAGGCGCCAGCGCCTGTTGGGCATCTTTCGGGCGGCCTCGATGGCCGCGCGAAAGATCGGTTGCCCGACGGATCCGCCGCCAGCGCTGACCAGGATTTCATCCTGGCCCGCTGCGTCGGGGTGAGGTTGGGGCAATGCAGGCGCCACAAAGCCGGTGTAGTGAAGTCGCTTGGCCAATCGGTCCGACACCGGCCAGCTGACCGACAGGGGTGTAACGCTTTCGGTGGAATGCACCAGAATGCCGTCATAATGCCGAGACACGATTTCATCCGCGCGCTCGGCCTTGGCGCGTTTGGAGGGCGGAGCCAGAATGTCGCGGATGGATCCGAGAATGACGGGACGCTCAGGCAACGCGCTTGCCGCATTCAAGGCCGCATCGAACTCGGCCGACAGTGATCGGCGACCAAAGGGGTAAAGCTCGGTGATCAGGATCTGCGGCTGGAAGCTGTTCACCGCCTGCACCAGGGCGGCCTCGCGCGTGGCGTGATAGGCCGCGTCAGCCTCGTCGCCGCTTTCGGTCAGCAAACGGGTGAAGTTGGTTCCGTCTGACCTGAGCGGCGGCAAGCCGAACAGGGTCATGCCCGTGCTGTCCAATTGCGGCGCGGGCATGCCACCCGTCACGACCATGACGTCGTGGCCATCATCCCGAAAGGCCCGCCCCAATGTCAGCGCCCGGCTGAGATGCCCGGTGCCCAACAGGTGCGTGACGATTATCATCACCTTCATTGCGGGGCCTCGTATTTGATCAGGCGAACGGGGTCGGCGTCGGCGGTCATGGTCTTCATGTCGACGATATACAGCCGATTGCGTTTGATCTTAAAGGGGGCAGGTCCTTCGAAATTCCAACCCCATGCCCAAGCCAGAATGACCCGCATGATACCGATATGACAGACTGCGACCGTATCCTGCCGCAGCGCGGACAGCCAGGGGCGAAGCCTGTCCCGAACCTCGGCCGGGCTTTCTCCGTTTGGTGGGCGGAAATCCCAGCCCCAATGCTCGATATGACGATATCCGCTGGATGCGTCCGCGATCAGGTCGACCCCGCGCTGACCTTCCCAATCGCCCCAGTTCATCTCGGTCAACGCGTCCGAGGTGTTCGGGTCGCGACCGGTCACGATTTGCGCCGTCTCACTGGCGCGGTGCAGGGGGCTGGACCAGATGTCAGCCTTGGCCCAGTCCTGCGGCAATCCATAGCCCGCCAATTCGGCTCGGGCGTCATCGTCCAGCGGTATGTCGCTGCGCCCCTGGATCCGTCCCGCGCGGTTCCAATGGGTGTGCCCGTGGCGGAGCAGTGCAAGCCGGGTCATGATACGTCCTTCAGCAGGGGTCGGAGGGTTGCCCACAAGCGCTCGGTCGCCTGTGGCATCAGGTGGCGCTCTGCCACGTAGTTGCGTGCCGCAGCGCCCAGAGTGTGGCGCAGCGTGGAATCCGACAAAAGGGCCTGCATGCCATCCGCAAATCCCCTGGCGCCGCTTTCGACGGATGGATAGGCCGCCGGGGACAGAACATCGCGTACACCGGGCCGATCCTGAGCGACCACAGGCAATCCCGCAGCCTGCGCCTCGAGGTAAATCATGCCGTAAGCCTCATTCACTCCGGGCCATGCGAGCAGAGATGATTGTTGATAGACGCGTTGCAGTTCTTCCCGGTCAAGCTGACCCAGAAAACGCACCCGCTGTCCGAACGGCGCCATCAGCGCCTCAACCTGCCTGCGAGCCGGGCCGTCTCCTGCGATGTTCAGGTGCCAGTCCCCGGTCAAATGCGCCAGGGCCTCGGACAATATCTGATAGGACGCCAGCTTGTCCCCATGCCGCATCATGCCGACGGTCAGCATGGGTGCGCCACCTGTGGCGGCCGGAGGCAGTTCCGAGATGGGCAGGAACGGAGGCAATTCGACCAAAGCCTGATCGCCAAAGCGATCCCGCCGCAAAGTGATCAGGTCGTTGGCCGTATGATAAAAGATCACATCCGCTGCATCGCAGGCCTGATGCGCCGCATTGGCGAACTCAGCCCACGGCCCGTTTAACCGACTGGATGCGCGGGTGCTTTCCAGTTGCACATAGGGAATGCCACGCGCCTTGCAAACCCGAGGGCCCAGCAGGTCAGGTGCCTTGTAATAGTTGTGGTAGGTCACCCACAAATCGGTATCTGAAGGCATGTCAGAGACAAGTCGCTTCGCTTCATCTTCTGCCGCGCGCCTCAGGGCTTGTTGCAGGTCTTCGTCGCCGCTTTTGTCATAGATGCGCAAGTCGGTCGCCAGATCGACCGTATCACCCTCGGCGGTCAGCGCCTGCATCAGATTCCGGGCCATTTCACGGTCGCCCGAAGGTTTCGGGCTGTCAGGAGATTTCATCGGGGCATAAAACGCGACCCGCGCCATTAGGCGTTTTCCATGCACATGGAGTTGAGGCGTTCCGACAGCCGTGCGATGCCGGGAGCCATCCGGAACTCAGCGATCAGACGGTCATAGGCCGCATGCGCCATCTTTGACGCTTGCTGCGGATTGGCTGACAAACGTTCCACGGCTTCTGCAAGTGCAAAAGGGGCGTCATCGGACAAAACCCCATGTGTTCCGGTTTCGATAAACTCGGGGATCGCCGAGACCGGTGTCGACAGGATTGGCAACAACTGAGACGCGGCCTCCATCAGCACATTCGGCAACCCGTCGCGGTCTCCGTCCTTCGCTATGCGGCTGGGCAGAACGAACAGGTCGGCATCACGCATTGCTGCGATGACCTCGGGCTGGTCGCAAGCCCCTTTCCAAGTGATCCGGTTCGCAATGCCGGCTGCGTTCGCCTGTGCCCTCAAAACGTCATCCAATGCGCCGCCGCCGATATGGGTCCAGTGCCAGTTCAGGTCATCGGGCAGCAATGCGAAAGCCGCGATCAGACGATCGAAGCCTTTTTTCTCGACCAGCCGCCCGACAGAAATCATGTGAAAAGGATCATTCACAGCACGCAGCTGTCGCGTTGGGGGCTTGGGAAAGCGAGACAGGTCCAAACCGTGATAGATCAGGTCCACGCGCTTGGGGTCATCGGCCAGGCTGCGCAGATGTTCCGCTCCGATGGCTGTGCAGGTGGCGCCAAACGTGGCCCCGTAGGAGGCGGCTTGCAGCTTTTCACGTTTTTCCCAATCCGGCGACGTCCAGATATCCTTGGCATGAGCCGAAAAACTCCACGGCAATGCGCGCATGATGGCGGCGTAACGGGCAACGGATGACGGCGTGTGCATGAAATGAGCGTACAACCCTTGCGTCCGGGCAGGCAATTCTGCGGCCAGAACGCAGGCTTGCCCAAACCGTCGGATGCGATTGGGCGTCGGGTCGCGCTTCAAGTCCTGACGCCAGGTCCGATAGGCCCTGTCGTAACCGGGAAGCGTTTGGGCAAGGGCCCGTGCCGCCCAGACCCGTTTGGGTTCATCATGAAGATACTCGGGCAGGTATCGGACCTGTCCTGTGAACCGGTCATGCAAGGGATGGCGTTTCGTATCGGTCGGGTGCCGCAAAGACCAGATGTCTAAGCGATGCCCGGCCTCCTGCAAGGCGACAAGTTCCTGAGCAATGAACGTTTCGGACAGTCGTGGCCAACCTTTGACCACAACCGCCAATCGAGGAGAATCTGAGGTCATCCGGTGGCTCGTTCCTGTTCCCAGGTCAGCAGGCTCTCGATGCGGTCGGTGACATAATCCAGCCCGTCCAGCAATCCGCTTTGTATCGCCTGCGACGGTAGGGACTGGTGCGGTAATTCCCGAATGGCGCGGATCATCGCGTCCGGCGTCAGGCCATCCCGGTTTTCATCCAGCATTCGGACAAGGCTCAGCCCTTCTGCGCGCGAGGCCCGTATCCACTGTTCCAGACGGGGCGTGGTGCGCGGGACGATGACAGCGCGTTTGTCAAAGGAAAGAACCTCGCAGAACGTGTTGTAGCCGCCCATGCAGACGACGCCTTCGGCCCCTGCAAACAGCGTTTCGATCTGGGATTCGAACCCAACGGCAGTGACGCGGCCGTTCAACGCGGCAACGCGGGTTTCGAAATCTTCGCGCAACTCACCGGACAGAAAGGGGCCATAGACCAAAACCGCGCGCGGCGACAGATCCGGGTCTTTTTCATATGCGGACAGGACGAGGTTGACCATCGCCTTGCCGTCGCCGCCACCGCCGGGCGTGATCAGGATGTAGGGTTGTTGCGGAGGCTCGCCGACCGGACCAAGATCGCGGCGCAGATATCCCGTCCAGTGGATGCGGGACTGCGCCGAAGCGCTCAGCGGCAACCCCTGCGTCGGGTCATAAATCGACTGCAAGCCGTAAACCCAGATTTCGTGATAAAACCGTTCGGTGGCTTCAACGGCTTCCTTGCGCGCCCACTCGGCGGCCAGGACTTCGGGTTCATCCAGAACATCGCGCAACCCAAGCACCATTTTTGTTCCGCAGTTCTTTTGCAGATGGTTCAGTGTCGGTAGCAGCTCACCCCGAAACCCCGTCGGTTCCTTGTCTACGATCAACACGTCAGGGTCGAACTGCTGAACGGCGGTTTGAATAAGACCTGACCGCAACTCGGTCACTTCTTCGATGCCCATCCCGATCGTGCGTGCAGCATAAGACCCGTCTGCGCGTTTGGTGACACCGGGCAGGCGCACGTGGTCAACGCGACGGGGAAAGGTAAACCGTCCGGCCACGGGTGATCCCGTCAGGATCAGCGCGGATGCGCTTTGGTCCGCCTGCGTGATCGCGGCCGCCAAAGCCCGAGACCGGCGAAGATGGCCCAGCCCGAACGTATCGTGACTGTAAAACAGGATACGCGGTGCGCGGCCCGGTTTGGAATTGGTTTTGCCTAGGCTCATAGTGTTGCCTGTCTTCTTGATCCCGGTTCGAAATCCGCGCGTTTGCAAGCGTTACTGTATATATCCCCGTCGCGCTTGCCAAAGGAGGAATTGCTCTTCAGCAAATGTTCCAAGCATTGCGATTTGGCAACAGCATATTGACGGTTTCGCGTCATGTCGCACCAAAGCTTGAGAGGGATCGCAAAAGAACCGATGAACTGGCAAAGGGGCAGGGCCTTCAACTGCCGTTCATATTCAATTTTCGCCAGATTGAAAACATCCGGAATTACGCAGTGCGCCAAGAACACGCCCGAACACGATATTGAGCAGGGTGCACCCGAGTGTTTGAACTGCCTAAAACCCTTCTGTAATCTGATCGCTATCGGAAAAACTGGATGCAAAACCCCATGAAACATACCTTTCTGGCCGCAACACTTCTGGCTTTGTGGGCTTTTGTACTGGCGCTTCCGGTAAGCGTTTCAGCGCAAACATCCTTGATTCCGGGATACAACGCGGACAGTTCGTCTGCGTCCTCGCCGGAAAGTGACCTGGCTGCCGCAATTCGCGCCGCCAGCGAAGCCGGGGCCAGTGTGATCGTCATCGACAGCGCCGGGCAGGTTGTGACAACGGCAGGCGGCACGGATGCGGGCACGAATGATGCGGCAAGCGATTCGAACAATCCCATGGGTGAGGGATCGCAGCTGATGAAGGCGCAGGAGCGGTTCTCGAAATTCCGTGAGTCCATGCAGTCACGGCTTGAGGCGCTGCCGTATTCGGTGTTCGAAGTGAAGTATATCCTGCGCCAGACCAGTCCGGACGGTCGCATTCAGACCTATGTGGAAGTTCTGGGCTGGAACATCCTGTTCCTGTTGTTGGGCCGCTGGCTGTCTATCGAGATATACGGGAAACGCATCGCGCGTCGCTGGGTCGTGGCGCGGATCAAGGATGAACCGCAGGGTTACCGAGAAAAGATGCCCTTCCTTCTGTTCCGGTTCCTGATGGGGATCGGAGCGACGATATTTGCCATGCTCATGGCCCTGATCGTCGGATACCTGTTTTTTGGCGAGGCGGACGATATCTCGATCCAGTTCACGGTCACGGCGATCTTCACGGCGTTCTTCCTGTCGCGCACGGTGTCCGATCTGTGGCGGATGGTTTTGTCACCTTACCTGAGTCAATACCGGCTGCCGCCGTTCTCGGACCGGGACGCCAAGCGGCTGTATCTGTGGGCTTCGGCCCTCGCGACCTATGACATCACGGTTGTCCTGTTTTCGACCTGGGTTGCGGATTTCGGGCTGAACTACAACGTCTACGCCATGGTCTATGGCTGCCTGACAATGGTGGGCGCTTTCGGCAATATTCTGATGATCCTGTTCAATGCCCGGGCCATTTCAAATGCCATCCGGGGCGGAAGAGCGCCGGATCAGGTCTCGTGGTTGTTGCGGTTCGTCTCCTTCGGCTGGGCACCTGCACTGATCGTCTATGTCGTGTTCAGCTGGTTCCGTCTGGCGGTTGATCTTGCACTGGAGAACCCAACGCCGCTGCCGCTGATCGCAAGCAGCTATATGATCTTCATGTCTGTCGTCGTTGCCTATGGTGCGATGAACTACGTGCTGGAGCGGTATTTTGACCGTTCGCGCAAGATCAACGAGATAAACGAAGAAACCGCCGCTGCCGAAGCGGATGCCGAGCCCGTGGAAACGCCCGAGGCAGAACAGCGCAAACAGTATCTTCTGACCTATGAGGATCTGGCGCGTCGGGTGGCTGGAATTCTGGCCTTTGTGATCGGTGTCTATGCCCTTGTGGTGATTTGGTATCCCGATGCGGAATGGAGCGAGGACCTGCCGGTTGCACGTGTGCTGGATGTAATGGTCATCATCTTCATCGGCTACATCCTGTTTCATTTCTTTCGCATCTGGATCGACAGCAAGATAGCGGAAGAAGTCGATGATGGCACCGAGGCCGAACTGGGCGATGAGGGCGGGGAAGGCGGACAAAGCCGGCTGGCGACGCTGCTGCCATTGTTCCGCGGCGCAATTCTGGCCGTTGTGGTCGTGACCATCATGCTGATCGTTCTCATGGAACTTGGTATCAATGTCAGCCCGCTGTTTGCGGGTGCCGGTGTGGTTGGTCTGGCTGTCGGTTTCGGATCTCAAACACTGGTGCGAGACATCTTTTCCGGAGCGTTTTTCCTGATGGATGATGCCTTTCGGAAGGGTGAGTACATCGATATCGGAGACGTCAAGGGAACGGTCGAGAAGATCTCGGTCCGGTCCTTCCAGCTGCGTCACCATCTTGGCGCGTTGAACACGATTCCTTTTGGCGAAATCAAGGTTCTGACGAACTATTCCCGTGACTGGGTGATCATGAAACTGCCGCTGCGCGTGACCTATGACACTGACGTGGAAAAGGTGCGAAAGCTGATCAAGAAGCTGGGGCAGGAGTTGCTGAGCGATCCTGTGATCGGCGAAAACTTCATACAGCCGCTGAAGTCCCAGGGCGTGATCGAAATGCAGGATTCAGCGATGATCATCCGGGTCAAGTTCATGACCAAACCGGGCGATCAGTGGCTGGTGCGCAAGAAGGTCTATCAGGAAATTCGCGAATTGTTCGCGCGGGAAGGCATCAAATTCGCGCATCGCGAAGTCACCGTGAGGTTGGCAGACGGCAAAGACGCCGATGACCTGACGCCGAAACAGCGTGAGGCGGTAACAGGCGCGGTGCAGGCAGCGATCGATGAGGATTACCTGGACGATATCGGCCCTGGGGGCGATGATCGATAGGGGCGCGGCTGCGTACCGGATGGTCAGTAGGCGTCGAGCGGCCAGACAGGTTCTGAACTGCCCAGTTTCGACGCGGGCAAATCCCAGCGCATCGTCGCTTCGCCGACCCTCAGCGCAGGGTTGAGGCGATGGCCCGGCCCCCAGCCGGACGCCTCTGTCGCCGTGCCGTAATCCGGTGTTGCCGGGCTGACGGGTGAAGCTTCTGCGTCGTCTTTGCCGAGCACGGCCAGAAGTTCGGCGGTGCGCGCCAGAGAGAGATGCGCGTGCATGATGGAATTGCCTGACGCGGCCTCGGCCAGTGCGGACAGGACGGCAGCCGCCATCAGATAGCCGGTCGCGTGGTCCAGAGCCTGAACAGGCAACGGGGTCGGCTTGTCCGCGTTCGCCCACTCCATCCCGGCATGGGCGATACCCGCGCTCATCTGGACAAGGCTGTCAAACCCGCGCCGGGTCGACCATGGACCTTGCCAGCCATAGGCATCCAGCGTGACTTCGATCCGGTTCGGAGCCAGCTCGTCACGTTTGGCCCGGGTCAGACCCAGTGCCTCCAGCGCGCCGGGTCGATACCCGTGTACGAACACATCCGCCTGAGCCAGCAACCCATGCAATCGTTCAAGGCCGGTTACGGATTTCAAATCAAGATAGGCGCAGCGCTTTCCCAGAGATATGTCGGGGATCACCCCCGGTTCATCCCAGCCAGGTGGGTCGATGCGCAAGACCTCGGCTCCGAACCCTGCAAGCGTTCGCGTAGAAACCGGGCCGGCCAGAACGCGCGTCAGATCCAGCACCCGCAACCCGGCCAAAGGCCGATCAGCGGTGGCCCGAGGTCTGTCGCGCAGGTTGACATAGCGCGGTCGCTGCCAACCGATCAAAGGGTCGCGCGACACGGCGCGGCCTTGTGGGTGATCAAGCCATTCCGTCCGGCTGCGCATGGCAGCGGCCACCCCACCTTCGGCAACAACCGCCGTTTCCAGATCCGATACTGACCAAGATCTGACGGCTTTTGCCACGGCTTCACGCTCTGGCCGGGTGCCAAGGACTTTCAACGCGGCAGAGCGATGGCGGGGCAGGTTTGTGTGCAGCCTGATCCAGCCATCAGCGGCTTTGTAGTCGCCCGCGACCGCATCCCACAAACTGGGCATGTCCCAACCATCCGGCTTGAAGGAATAGCCGAACCACAGAGATGCCAGCCGATGATCGATCGAGACTTCGGGTGCCTTCGTGGACAGGTTGAGCGCCTGGATCAGCTGGGCCATTTCCCGCCCCACGGCTGCGAAACTGGCGGTGGCCAGTTCGGAAACGGCGAAGGCGCTTGGCAGCATACCGGCACCGACCCTGTGATAGCTGCCGGCAGCGGGAAGAGTGGCCAGCAGACTCATTGCTGATAGGGGTCGAGACTGTCGCGCAGCCCGTCACCAAGGAAGTTGAACGCCAAGACCACGACAATGATCGGCAGCATCGGGATTGCCGTCCAGGGATAGATCTCGATCGACGCGAGGTTCTGCGCGTCATTCAGCATCACGCCCCAACTGACCGCAGGTGCGCGCAGGCCGAGGCCAAGAAAGCTGAGCGCTGTTTCCCCAAGGATCATGGCCGGGATCGACAAAGTGGCCGACGCGATCAGGTGCGACATGAAGTTGGGCAGCAGGTGCTTGCGGATCACACGGCCCGAACTTGCCCCCATCATCTCTGCGGCCCGGACATATTCCTCTTCCCGCAAAGACAGGAATTTTGCGCGAACCGAGCGCGCCAGGCCCGGCCAGTCGAGGATGCCCAGAATGATCGAAATGATGAAGAACACTGCGACCGGGCTCCAGTTCGAAGGCACTGCGGCGGAAAGGGCCAGCCACAGAGGCAGTTCCGGCAACGAACGCAGGATTTCGATGACACGGTTGATGGTCCAGTCGATACGTCCGCCGAAATAGCCGGCCATCGAACCGAACAGGATGCCAAGAAAGAAGGACACCGAGATACCGATCAGACCCACCGTCAAAGACAGCTGTGCGCCATAGAGAATACGGCTGAAGATGTCTCGGCCCAGCCGGTCGGATCCCCACAGGAACAGCGTTGTCCCCTCTGGCGGGCAGAACAGGTGTGTGTCCGACGGTACGAAACCGGCCAGCTTGTATTCAGAGCCTTCGCAGAAGAACCGGATTGGGCGCGGGTCTTCGGTGTCGGGGACGAACTTCCATTGGAAGGTTTCAAGGTCCGCCTCGGCGACGATCGGATAGACATGTGGGCCGATGAACTCGCCCTCGTGAAACCAGTTTACCGATTGTGGCGGCGCGTACAGGTGCTCTCCGTTTCGGTCATTTGGCCCGTAAGGCGCAATAAACCCGGCAAAGGGCAGCATTAGATAACAAAACAGCAGGAAAATGCCCGAGATCAGGCCCAGCTTGTGGGTTTTGAACTTGCGCCAGACCAGAACCCAGTTGGGGGCATCCAGATCGGCGCGTTCCAGCTGCTGAATCGAGGCCTGCGGATCAAACGGCGCGTCATCGACATAGCGGTTGTCAGGACGATCAGTCATGCCTCGCGCCCCTCATACCGAATGCGCGGATCCAGCATCACCAGCAGGATATCCGAAATCATCGTGCCGATCAGCGTCAGCAGGGCGACGAACATCAGGATGAACGCCGACAAGAACTGATCCTGCGTCTTCAAAGCAGTCAGCAGTGTGGGGCCGATGGTTTGCAGGCCCAGAACGACCGAAACCAGAACCGAGCCGGACACCATCGACGGCAGCAGGTTGCCGATATCGGCGACAAAGGGGTTGAAGGCCACCCGCAGGGGATACTTGGTCAGCATTCGTGACGGGGCCATGCCCTTCGCGATGGCGGTTTCCACATAGGGTTTGCCGAGTTCGTCCAGCATGTTCGCGCGCAGACGCTGCATCATCGCCGATGCCCCTGAAGTACCGATGACGAAGGTCGGTACGATCAGGTGGATGAGGATGGACTTCAATTTCTCCCAACTCATCGGCTGGCCTTCGAAACTCGGATCCATCAAGCCCCCGATCGGCAGGTTGAAATACTGGTGGCCATAATAGAACAGGATCAGCGCCAGCAAAAAGTTCGGCGTTGCTAGCCCCAGATATCCGACGAAGGCCGAGGTATAGTCGATCCATGTCCGGGACCGCGCGGCGGCGATAACGCCCAGTGGCAATGCGACGGCATAAACAAACAGGATTGCAGCCAGATTGACCACAACCGTCAACCAAAGCGTGTCACCGACGATTTCGGAAACGGGACGGTCGAATTCAAAGGACCACCCGTAATTGCCCTGAATCAACCCGGAAAACCCGTGCGGTCCGGGCCAGAATCCCATCCAGATCAGGTATTGTTCCCACATCGGACGGTCCAGAGCGTATTCAGCGCGCAGAAACTCTGCCTTTGCGACACCTGCGGACTGGCCCGAGGCCTGAAGTTCAGCGATCTGGTTGCTCAGATAGTCGCCGGGCGGAAGGTTGATGATTACAAAAACCAGAACCGAGACCACCAACAAAGTCAGCAGCATCGTGAAAAAGCGATACACCACGTAGCGCAGCATGATCATTTAGCTGCTCCTGCTCAGTCGGCGAAAAAGAATTCGTCCGGGCGGTGAATGCCGAAATGTGCACCGGGTTCCCAGGCCCACATAGCCTGTTCCGGAACATTGCGCAGGCGGTTTGACACCACAATGGGCTGGGGGGCGCCGTTCAGGATGCCAATCGCATAGACCTGATCGGCATGGATTTTCAACATCTCGGTCCAGACAGCCGCGCGTTCTTCATCGGTCGCGGCGATTTGCCATTCATGCGCCAACTCCATCAGGCGCTGCGCCTCTGGCATGTCGGGGGCCTCACCCGCTTCGCCACCGGTCTGATAGTGCTGCCCCCATTTTGGCCAGGCCAGAAACACCTGATCTGTCGGGGCCAGATAAGCCGGAGATGTATGCGCCTGTGGAATACCGTCATCCCAACCGAACCAGACGGACGCCATGGAATTGCCCGCGAAAACGCGGTTGCGCAGGATGTCCCTGTCCAGCGGGCGCATGACCAGTTTGACACCGATTTCACGCCAGGTATCGGTTACGATCTGAAGCGCGTTTTCGACTTCTTGCCGCTCACCTGCGGTTTCGATAACCAGCTCCATCGAACGGCCGTCAGGCAAAAGGCGAATGCCGTTCTTGTCGCGCTGATCCAGACCAGCCTCATCCAAAAGTGCATTGGCCTGATCAATATCGTATTGTGCCCAGGCCGCAGCGTTTTCTTCACTGTAGAAGGGCGAGGCGGGAAGAACCGAGTTCGCGGCAGGGTGTGCGAGTTTGAAGTAAAGCGCCTGGTTGATGGTCTGCCGGTCGATGGCCAGCGACAAGGCGCGCCGAACACGAGCGTCCCTCAATACATTGCGCCAGACGTCATCAGAGAAGTTCAGGTTCGGGTAGATCGCGACCTGCGAGGCCACGCCGGTTTTCCACAACAGCGTTTTGTATCCGCCCTGTGCTTCGCCTTTCTTGAGGATCGACGCGTCTCGGAAGGCAAGGCCACGGCCTTGCAGGTCGCTTTCACCGGCGTTGGTCTTGGCGGCAACAAGACCGGGGGCGACGATCTCCATCTCGACCACGTCAATATAGGGAAGCTGCACCCCCTTGCTGTCGATGCGGTGATAATAGGGGTTGCGCACAAAGCTGTGGCGGATTTTCTTGCCCGAGCTGGCGTTCAGCCATGGCTGCAACGTGGGAAGTTCGTGGTTGTCGAATTTGTAAAGATTATCCAGCTTGTTGTGCAGCGCTGCCCAACTTTTGACCCGGGCATCTTCAACCTGAAAGGCAAGCTCTTCCGCATCTGCGTATTTCTCGTGATACTGTTTCAGAAAGGCGGCCGGCCGGTAAATAAACGGCGGTCGTGCTTGTGCCAGAGATTGCAGAAAGTTCGGGTTGGGATCATCCCATTCGAAGATCACCGTGGTCTCATCAGGAAACGTGACCGTGGGCAATTTGCCTTCGACGATCAGAAAATCGGGTGGGCCTGACGGGCTGAGCAACTCGTTGTTGGCGACGTCTTCCCACCAATAGCGGAAGTCTTCCGAGGTAAAGGGTGAGCCGTCCGACCACTTGTGTCCTTCGCGCAGTTTCAGGGTGAATTTGCGATTGCCCTCGTTTTCATACGAGGCCAGCAGGTCGGGTACCAATTCGTAATCTTGGTTGAACCCGACCAACCTTGCATAGCCGTAGACAACCATCTGCCGGATATCTTTGGATCGTGTGACCATGGTGCGCAGAGTGCCACCCGGTTTCCCGAATTCTCTTCCTTTTGCGGCCAGATCCACAATCAGAGGGTCCTTGGGCAAACGCTCCTGCACTGGCGGAAGATTGCCGCTTTCAACCTCGGCGCTCCAGAATGCGCTTTCCTGAGGTGTCGGGATTGTCTCTGCCGCGGCGGGCAGGGTCCCTGAAAACGCCAGCATTGCGGCCAGCAGCAGAGGGCGAATGGTATTAAACATGGCAACGTACCTTATGGCCCGGTTCCAATTCCACCAATGAGGGTATCACGGTGTCCGAGAAACGAAAGGCTTCATCCCAACTGTCCGGCGCGCCGGCACCCAGAGAAACCAATTGAAGGTCAATCGGGCGATTGATGTCGGGTTCGGGTTGAGCGGCAATCAGCGCCTTGGTGTATGGATGGCGCGGATTGTAGAAAAGAGTTTCGGGCGGTGCCTGTTCGACGATCAGACCCCGCCTCATGACGGCAACTTCGTCAGCGATCCGTGCAACAACGGCCAGATCATGTGAGATGAACAGGTAGGACAGGTTCAGGCTGTCTTGCAGGTTTTCCAGCAAAGTCAGGATTTGTTCCTGAACAGACACATCCAATGCCGAGGTCGGTTCGTCGCACACGATCAACTGCGGGTCCAGCATCATGGCCCGCGCCACTGAAAGGCGTTGTCGCTGCCCTCCGGAAAACGCGTGCGGATAGCGTTTGAGCATATCACCCGTCAGGCCGACGCGCTGCAACATCTCGGCGGCTTTGTCACGCTGTTCGGCTGTTGTGCCGATGCGATGGATTTCCAGTGGCTCGGTCATGGCGTCCTGGATGCGCATCCGCGGGCTGAGCGAACTGTAAGGGTCCTGAAACACCATCTGCGCCTTGCGCTGAAACGCTGTGCGCTGGGCTCGGGTCATTTTGTGCACTGTGATCGGGTCGGCGTCGGGGGCGGTACGAAACAGGACTTCACCACCGGGGTCGGGCAATTCAGCCCCCAAGGCGATGCGGGCCGCCGTTGTCTTTCCAGATCCGCTTTCACCGACAATTGCCAAAGTCTTGCCGCGCGCCAGGTTCAGGTCGACTCCTCGGCAGGCATAGATTGCTTTGTCGGATTGCCATCCTTTGCTGGACCGCATGGTATAGGTCTTGGACACATCCTTCATCTGCAGGATCAGATCCGTGTCGGGCATCGGTATACCCACCGCATCCTGATCCGGTATTTCCGGCGCGGCATCAAAAAGCTGCTTGGTATACGGGTGTGCGGGCGCGGTCAGGATCGGGGCGGCGGGGCCGGCCTCCATGATACGTCCCTTGTGCATGACGACGACCTGCTCGGCCATGTTGGCGACGACACCCAGGTCATGAGTCACCAGAATAAGCGCCATGCCGGTTTCACGCTGCAATTCCTTGATCAGGCCCAGAACCTGCGCCTGCGTGGTCACATCCAGAGCGGTGGTCGGTTCGTCCGCGATCAGCAATTCGGGTTTGGACACCATTGCCATGGCTATCATGGCACGTTGGCGCATACCGCCGGACAACTCGAAAGGGTAGGAGTCATAGGCACGCTGTGGATCCGGGAAACCGACGCGTTCGAATTGCGTCAGGACCTTTTTGCGCGCCGCGGACTCGGACAGCCCACGATGCAGCCACAAAACCTCGCTGACCTGATTGCCGATCTTGTGCAGCGGAGACAGCGATCTCATGGGCTCCTGAAAGATCATTGAAACCCGATTGCCGCGGATGTCGCGCAGCTCACGTTCGGAAACCGTGGTGAGCTCGCACATGCCCTTGGAATCGTTCAGGGTAATCGTGCCGCTTCGAATCTGCGCCGTGCGGGGCAGGATACGTAAGGCTGCGCGGCATGTGATTGTTTTTCCCGATCCCGATTCTCCGACAAGGGCAAGCGTCTGTCCGGCTTCGACATCGAAGTTCACATCCGTGACCACGGAATTGCCCGTACCAAAGCCGATGCTGAGGTCTCTTACGGACAACAACGCGCTCATGCGGGTTTTCCACCCGTTTGACCGTTCGATGACATCGGTTACTTCAACTCCCCGTGATTTTTTGTTCAGTGTCGCGCGGTTCCGCCCGTCTAGTCAAACCCGTTCTTGGGCCGAAATGTCGCGAAATCGTGAAACTATGGGCTTCGTCGCTACACAAAGTCTTGAGATTTTGCCATCAAGGACGGCATCGGGCGCATTTATGCTCTCGAATGGTATCAAGGAGATATTTTCCGGTGTCCGAGAATCAAAGCCGTCTGGATCTGTTCATCGATCGCATGGTGTCTCAGCGCGCTTGTCTGGATCACGCAATCAAGCACACTGCGGGCATGACAGGTCCGGTGTTCGAATTGGGTTTGGGCAACGGGCGTACGTATCACCATCTTGTGCAGCACATGGATGGTCGCCCGGTCTATGTGTTCGAACGCGCGGTGGCCTCGCACCCCGACTCGACCCCGCCCGAAGATCGCGTGATTCTGGGTGATGTGCGGGGTACCCTACCTGCATCGGTTGAACGGTTCGGTGCGTCAGCCAGCCTGATCCACGCGGATCTTGGCGGGCACAATCGCGAAAAGAATGACAAATTCGCGCGGTTTGTATCTCCGCTCATCGAGCCTTTGCTTGCTCCGGGCGGGCTGATGGTCTCGAGTGATCGGATGTATTTCGAAGGGCTGACCGAGATGCCGTTGCCCGAAGGCGCCGTCGAAGGGCGCTGTTTCATATATCGCCGCTGACCGAAAAGGAGTAACGGCATGATTTTCTACGATTGCTCCACTGCTCCAAACCCTCGTCGTGCGCGGATGTTCATTGCCGAAAAAGGATTGGATATCGAAACGCGTGAGGTCTCGATTGCGAAAGGTGAACAGTTGAGCGAAGCCTTTCGCGCCGTGAACCCACGGGCCACGATCCCGGTTCTGGTAACGGATGACGGAACCGTTTTTACGGAAAATCTGGGCATTGCGGCTTTTCTGGAGGCACAGTTTCCGGAACCGCCTTTGATGGGCCGAACCCCCAAGGAAAAAGGTTTGGTTCTGATGTGGAACGCGATCGTCGAACATCAGGGCGGGGCACCCATTGCCGAGGCTTTGCGCAATGGACATCCCGCCTTCAAGGATCGCGCCATTCCGGGCCCTTCCAATCATGCGCAGATTCCCGAACTTGCACAGCGCGGGCGCGAGCGTGTGGCGTCCTTCTTTGAAGTGCTGGAAACACGTCTGACGGAAAGCCCGTTTGTGGCCGGTGACGTGTTTTCCCTGGCGGATATCTCGGCTTTCGTTTTTGTCGATTTCGCCCGCGTCATCAAGATGCGTATCCCGGAAGACAACGCGGCCACCCTGGCGTGGTTTCGAGCCATCCAATCTCGTCCAAGCGCAAGTCTGCAAACCTGCTGAACCGTGCCGGGTTGCGTTGTGATCAGCACTGTACAGAAATGTCTAGACAGATGTGAACAGTGCCACTAGCGTCTCCTCAGATTCTGTTCAGGGGAGGTCGGGATGAAATCCCAATATCGCGTCGTGGTCATCGGAGGAGGCGTTGTCGGGGCCTCGGTTCTGTATCACTTGGCCAAGCTTGGCTGGTCGGATGTCGTCATGTTGGAACGGCGGCGGCTGGCGTCTGGGTCGTCTTGGCACGCAGCGGGAGGCATTCATGCTTTGAATGCCGATCCGAACATGGCGTCTTTGCAGGCCTATACCATTGATCTGCTCAGCGAGATCGAGAAGGAATCAGGCCAGAATATCGGCCTGCACATGACCGGTGGTCTGACGCTGGCGGGAACCCCCGAGCGGTGGGAGTGGTTGCAGGCCAATTACCGCATCTTCCAGTCCATAGGCATTGACGATTGTGAATTGCTGAGCCCGGAAGAGGCGCAGAAACGCTGCCCGATCATGTCCACCGACGGCATTCTGGGCGCGATGTGGGCCGACCGCGAAGGCTATATCGACACCACAGGCACCGTGCAGGCCTATGCCACCGCCGCGAAAAAGCGCGGTGCCGAATACTACGAGGAAACCAAGGTCGAGGAACTGATCCAGACGGCGGATGGCTGGCAGGTGGTGACCGACAGGGGCACGATCACCTGCGAACATGTGGTCAACGCCGCCGGCCTGTGGGCCAAGCAGGTGGGACGCATGGCAGGGGTCGAACTGCCGGTTTCTCCGCTGAAACACCATTACCTGATCACCGACACGGTGCCCGAGGTCGCAGCGGCCGATTTCGAGATGCCGATGACCGTGGATCTCGAGGGCTTCACCTATATGCGGCAGGATCAGAAGGGTGTTCTGGTCGGAATCTACGAGGTCGATCACGAACACTGGGCCATGGACGGCGCGCCGTGGAATTATGGCGAAGAGCTGTTCCAGGAGCAGCTGGACCGTATTGAAAACGAACTGACGCTGGGGTTCGAACGCTATCCGGCGATCCAGAACGTGGGCATCAAGACATGGGTGAACGGTGCGTTCACCTTCTCGCCCGACGGCAACCCTCTGGTCGGTCCGGTGCCGGGCAAGCGCGGTTATTGGACCGCCTGCGCGGTGATGGCCGGGTTCCTGCAAGGCGGCGGCGTCGGCAAGACGCTGGCCGAATGGATGATCCATGGCGAACCCGAGGCCGACGCGTGGCCGATGGATGTGGCGCGCTATGGCGATTTTGCACAGAACAAGCGCTATATCCGCGAGACGACGGGCCAGTTCTATTCCCGCCGCTTCGTGATGACCTATCCGAACGAGCAACTGCCCGCCGGACGCCCGTTGAAAATGGCACCGGCGCATGATGCGATGACCGAGGCAGGGTGCAAATGGGGCGTCAGCTGGGATCTCGAAGTACCGCTTTATTTCGCGCCGAAAGGGTTCGAGGAAACCCCGACGCTCAAGCGTTCGAACGCGCATGACATCGTGGCCGAGGAATGCAAAGTGATCCGCGAAGGTGCGGGCTTGCTGGATATTTCGGGCTTTTCGCGGTTCGAGGTTTCCGGTCCGAACGCAGAAGCTTGGCTGGACAATGTCATGGCCTCCAAGCTCCCCGGCCCGGGTCGTGCGAAACTGGCCCCGATGTTGGGTGAGGATGGACGCCTGAAGGGTGATCTGACGGTGCTGAATTGGGGCGACGGGACCTGGTGGATCATGGGCAGCTATTACCTGCGGGCCTGGCATATGCGCTGGTTCGACGATCACATGATGGATGGCGTCAATATCCGTGATTTGGGCGAGGAATATTGCGGCTTTGCCGTGGTCGGGCCGAAGTCACAGGCAGTTGTGGAAAAACTGGCGGAACAGGATATCTCGGGCTTGAAGTTCATGGGGTGCGGCGATTTCGATATCGGCCTCGTGCGCGCCCGCGTCGCCCGCATGTCGGTGACCGGAGAAAAGGGGTACGAGATCAACTGCCGCTATGGCGACCATATCAAGCTGCGCCGCCTCCTGCTGGAAGCGGGGGCCGAGGAAGGCATCCGCGAATGCGGTTTCAACGCGATGCTGTCCACGCGGCTTGAGAAAAGCTTTGGCATCTGGTCGGCGGAGTTCACGCAGGCCTACACACCGGGCATGACCGGAATGGACCGCTGGATCGACTGGGACAAGGACTTTGTTGGAAAGGCGGGCGCGCTTGCCGAACGTGACGGCAACGGCCCCGCGCAAATTCAGGCGACATTGGAAATTGATGCTCTGGACGCAGATGCCAGCGGATACGAACCGGTCTGGGCCAATGGCGAACGCGTTGGGTTCGTAACCTCGGGCGGCTACGGGCACTACACCGGCAAGTCACTGGCGATGGCCCTGATCGATCGGGACAAGGCGGAACCGGGCACGGAACTGTCCGTTCACGTGGTGGGGGTTGAACGTCCGGCGCGTGTGATCGCGCCGTCACCTTATGACCCCGAAGGCAAAGCGATGCGAGGCTGATCATGACTGCTGCAGAGCGCGGGCGCCGACGGCGGGGGCGGGGGGCTGAAGCCGCCCCGCAGCCCGGTCGCGATGTGAACTATCGCCAGCTCAGGAACCCTTTCCCACATATGGAAGTGTTCCCGGCCGATCAGATCGCGGATATGCATGACACCGCCTTGCGGACACTGGAAGAGTTGGGGGTAAAGACCCTGCTGCCCGAGGCGCGGAAACTGTTCAAACAGGGCGGCGCGCGGGTGGATGAAGACACTGAGATGGTGTTTATCGGGCGCGAGATGGTTGAAGCCGCAGTCGCGTCAGCGCCCAAATCCATCGCCTGTCGCGCCGGCTCGCGGCGTCGCGATTTTACTCTCGAACTGGGCTCGCTGGTGTTTCAACCCGGAGCCGGCGCGCCGAACGCAACCGATCTTGAACGTGGTCGGCGCCCGGCGACAGGTCAGGATTATCTGGAGTTTCTGAAGCTCACGCATCATTTCGACGTGTTCCAGATGATTTCGCCACAGGTCGAGCCGCAGGATGTGCCGACCCATCTGCGTCATTACTTCACGACTCGGGCGCAGATGGAACTGACGGACAAGTTTCCGTTCTTCTTCTCGCGCGGGACGCCGCAGGTGATGGACTGTTTTGAGATGCTGACCACGGCACGCGGTCTTTCGGATGATGCGTTCCGGGGCAACGCGCATTGCTATACGATCATCAACACCAACAGCCCGCGCACATTGGATATCCCGATGGCGCAAGGTCTGATCGACTTTGCCCGCCACGGTCAGATGTCGATCATCACACCCTTTACCCTGATGGGCGCGATGGCGCCGATCACCGTGGCCGGGGCGATCACCTTGTCTCATGCCGAGGCCCTTGCCGCGCTGACTTTGACCCAACTTGCCAATCCTGGTGCGCCGGTCTGCTATGGCACGTTCACCAGTAACGTGGACATGAAGTCCGGCGCGCCCGCTTTTGGGACGCCGTCGCACTTTCAGGCATCACTGGCTGCGGGCCAACTGGCGCGGCATCTTGGTTTGCCCTGGCGGTCGGCTGCCGGATCGGCGTCAAACACCAACGATGTACAAGCCGCGAACGAAAACCAGTTTGGGCTTTGGGGATGCCTTATGGCCGGGGCAACGGTGATCATCCACTCCGCAGGCTGGTTGGAAGGCGGGTTGACGGTTTCCTTCGAAAAGCTGGTCTGCGACGCGGAAGTGCTGAATATGGTCGCCGAACTGTGCGCAGGTGCGCAGGCGGGGCCGTCCGAGATCGGGTTTGAAACTGCATTGAGTGAGGTTGAACCCAGTGGCCACTTCTTCGCATCAAGCCAGACGATGGAGCGCTATAATACTGAATTCTATCAACCGCATGTCCATGACTACGCCAATTTCGGCACGTGGGCCGAGCGTGGTTCGGTGGACGCGAACCATCGGGCAACGGATGTTTGGAAAGGCATTCTGAACGACTTCCGGGCGCCCGCTGTCGACAATGATCGGACAGGTGATTTACATGACTTCATTGCCCGTCGTACCGCCGAGGGCGGTGCCCCACCGGAGAGTTGAATGAGCCCGAAACCGATCCTTCATCGCGATGACCCCGAGGCCGAACCATTGATCGGCAACATCAAGGTCACGCGTGACGACTGGCTGAACGTGGCGATGGATGTGCTGATTTCGGACGGGGTGGACCAGATCAAGGTCCTGAACCTTGCCGAACGGATGGCAGTATCGCGGTCGTCGTTCTATTGGTACTTCAAATCCCGGCAAGAGTTGCTGGATGCATTGCTGGCGCGCTGGCAGGCCACCAACACCGCCGCCTTGGTCGCGCAGGCCGAAGCACCGGCCGAGACGATAACAGCGGCCGTCTGCAACGTTCATCGGTGCGTAGTGAACACCGATCTGTTCGATACTGCGTTGGATTTTGCCGTACGTGACTGGGCGCGAAAATCGGGCAAGGTGCGGCGTATGCTGGATCAGTCGGACGCCCGCAGGCTGAAAGCGCTGCACGCCATGTTCGCCCGCTACGGCTATTCCGAGATCGAAGCCGAAACCCGGGCGCGCGTGCTGTATTACATGCAGATCGGTTATGATCTGGCGCAATTGAACGAACCTATCGAGATGCGGCTGTCGATGGTGCCGCATTACCTTTACGCCTTCACAGGTGTCGAGCCGAAACCCGAGGAAGTTGAAGAATTCAGCGCGTATTCCCTGCGCTTTTGGAAAGGAAACCAGACATGAGCCAACCAGACGCAATCATCATCGGAACCGGCGTGATCGGCGCGGCCATTGCGTTCGAGATGTCCAAGGCGGGACGGAAAACCCTGTCGTTGGACCGGAATTCTCAGGTCGGGCACGGTTCTACCGCGGGGTCCTGCGCGATTATCCGGATGCATTATTCCACATTCGATGGAACCGCGTTTGCCTGGGAAGGCTACCACTACTGGCGCGACTGGGCCGAGTACCTTGGCTTGCCGAAAGACGCCAACCTTGCGCAGTTCCGCGAAACCGGCTGTCTGGTCATGAAAACCGAGGCGAACGGGATGCTGGAAAAACACATGCGCAATTCGTCCGAGCTGAATTGCCCGTTCGAAGAATGGTCAGATGAAAAAGTGCTGGAACGCTTGCCGGTCTATTCGCTGGACAGCTTTGCCCCCGCGCGCCGTATGGACGATCCTGAATTCGGCCAACCCAACGGGCGTAAAATGACGGGCGGGGTGTACTGGCCTCAGGCGGGTTATGTCACCGACCCGGCCCTGTCGGCTCAGAACCTGATGGATGCCGCGAAACAGCATGGGGCCGAGCTGCGCACCGGCGCTGAAGTCACGGAAATCCTGACCGAGGGCGGGCGCGTTTCCGGCGTCAAGCTGGCCTCGGGCGAGGAAATCCACGCCAAGGTTGTGGTCAATGTGGCAGGACCTGGTTCGTCCATCATCAACAAGATGGCCGGCGTTCTGGACGATATGACCATCAAAACCCGACCCTTGCGGCAAGAGGTCGTGCACGTTCCAGCCCCTGAAGGGTTCGATTTTGAACACGACGGAACCATCGTTTCGGACAGTGACATTGCCTGCTATTGCCGCCCGGAACACGGCAATCACATCCTTGTCGGATCTGAGGATCCGGAATGTGATCCGCATCAGTGGTGCGAGGACGATGTGAACTACAATCGTGAATTCACCGATCAATGGACCACGCAGGCCATGCGGTATGCGCAGCGTGTGCCCAGCCTTGGTATTCCATCGAAAACGCGGGGCGTGGTTGACCTTTATGATGCGTCTACCGACTGGATTCCGATCTATGACAAATCCAGCCTGCCGGGGTTCTACATGGCCTGTGGTTCAAGCGGAAACCAATACAAGAATGCGCCCATTGCGGGCAAGATGATGGCGGCACTGATCGATTACTGTGAAGGTGGCGCCGATCACGACGCGAAACCGTTGCAGTTCGAATTGCCATACATCAAGCGGACAATCGACGTGGGCTTCTACTCGCGCAAACGACCGATCAATGAGGAAAGCAGTTTCTCGGTTCTGGGCTAGTCGCGTTTCGCAAACGGTCTATGTCGTGTGTGGCTGTCAACAAGCCCGGCCCTGACATGACCGACCGAAAGACAACCGTATTGATCCTTGGCAGCGCCCCATCGGCGCTGGAGGCGCGGGCATGGTCGCGCGCGCCTTTCACGCATATCGTCGCCATCAACAACGCATGGCGCATCCGAGAAGACTGGGATTACCTGATCCACCCCGAAGACTTCCCGGCAGAGCGCCTCCCTGGAAAAGTTCTTGGCACTCAACACATAGTCACTGCCGACGAATACGTCCCAAGACAGAATGACTATGGCGGGTTCGTTTATGCCGGCGGAACGATGGCTTTCACGGCAGGCTATTGGGCCTTGTCAGTCTTGAAGCCGGATGTTCTGGCTTTTTCCGGTTGCGACATGATGTATTCAGGATCGGGGCGAACACATTTTTACGGAAATGGCACGGCGGACCCTTTGCGAAAGGACGTGACACTGCGTTCGCTTGAAGCGAAGGCCGCCCGACTGGGGCTTTATGCAGCCGCTCAGGGGTGCAGAACCGTACGGTTATCCGGCGCGCCAAGCCGGCTGGTGTTTCCATCCGTCAACCTATCTGACCTGACAGCCGCACCGCTTCCCGGTATTGCAGCCATGCACAGTGTGCAGCGAATGGAAGATGATCTTGGCTATTATGTAGCCTCGGGTCGGTATTGGGAAGTTGAGCACCGGTTCGACCCTGCTGCGATTGACGCATTGGATCGGATGTGGCTTAGGGCCTATCGGCTTGCCGTATCGGAGAACGTGGCCTGACACCGTTCAGGCGGCGAAGGTAACCCAGGCCCAAACCATCGCAACATAAGTCAGGTTGTGCATCAACTGATCCAAACCTGCGGCGCGCCAAAAAGCGGGTTGCGTTGGCTCAAGTCGCTTTTTGTCTGAATAGCTGGCCTTGATGAAATCGATATTGAAATGGATGAACCATTCCAGCGCCCCGACAATCAGAATAAAAACCAGCGGCGCGCCGAACACCAAAAAAACGACGATAGAACCCACAACATGCACAGCGGCATGTTGCGCGCGTCCCAAGTGAAAATACTCACCCCGACCGGAAAGCATCTTCGGTGTCTGGAGGTAGTAGTCAGCGAACATATGCTTGATCAGCAAAAGACAAAGCATAAGAAACACTGCGCCAATACTGGCAGTCAAAAGAACCCTCCCGATATCGTTCTGACGCCAACATTAGGCAATAAAACGGGCACGCGTAAATGAACTAGTTCACATTCGGTCAAGAAATTTTCCAAAAGGGAAAAATTTGCTTATCCTGTCTGGATGATATTTGATTCATGCTGTTGAAATTGCATGCATTGCGTTTAATCCACGTCGAAGGTCAGCAGCAGGGGCAGGTTCCATAGAACGCACAATTTTCCGCTTTATCTGGAAATACTCCAAGCGCGAACAGCTGGTCCTGCTGGCCGTGACGGCGACGCTGTTTCCTTTGCTGTATCTCACACTTGAGTTGCCAAAACGAATAATCAATGACGCGATCGGGTCGTCCACCTCTGAGGTGACGATCTGGGGCTATTCCATGTCGCAGACCAATTTTCTGGTTGCTCTGTGCTTTGCCTTTCTGGCGGCCGTGCTGTGCCATGGCCTGATGAAAATGCGCATCAACACCATGAAGGGCGTGCTGAGTGAACGGATGCTGCGGCGCTTTCGCTATCAGTTGATCAGCCGGGCGCTGCGCTTTCCTCAACCCTATTTCGAGCGTGTCAGCCAGGGTGAAATGGTGTCAATGATCACCGCCGAAAGCGAGCCGATGGGCGGCCTGATGGGCGACGCGATCAGCCAGCCGGTTCTTCAGGCCGGCCAAATGATCACCATACTTTCCTTCCTGTTCCTACAAAGCGTCTGGTTCGGGCTAGCTGCCGTGGCGCTGATACCCTTGCAGGCCTGGTTGATCCCCAAGCTGCAACGCCAGATCAACCTGCTGAACAAGAAACGCATTCAGGAGGTTCGAGTTCTGGCGGCGCAGATTGGCGAGAACGCGGCGGGCGCGTCCACCCTGCGGACCAATGGCGGCTGGCGTTTTCGCCGGTCGATGATCTCGGAGCAATTGGGACGCCTGTTCGGCATCCGTTTCGAGATCTATCAAAAGAAGTTTTTCATGAAATTCCTGAACAACTTCATCTCGCAGTTGACACCGTTCATGTTCTATCTGGTTGGTGGTCTGTTGGTGCTTCAGGGCTCGGTTTCGCTGGGGGCGCTGGTTGCCGCATTGGCTGCGTACAAGGATCTCAGCTCACCTTGGAAGGAACTGCTGACCTATTACAACCAGACCCAGGACATGTCGCTGCGCTGGGATGTGGTCATTGACCGTTTTGCCCCGGCCGGAATGCATGATGAAACCTTGTTCGAAAGTGAACCCTCCGAGTGGCCACACCTGAACGGCGACATCGTGCTGGACCACGTTTCGGTGCGTGACATGGATGGCAATCAGGTGCTTGATGATCTGGACCTCAGTTTTCCTGCCGGAAAGACAATTGGGATCGCCGCCCCCAGCGAGGAAGATCGACGCGCCATCGGCGAATTGCTGACACGGGAAAAACGTCCCAGTGCTGGCCAGGTTCGGATCGGAGATCTGAAACTGGCCGAGTTGCATCAGGTGGTTGTCGCCGCGCGTATCGGGTATGTCACATCACGCCCTGTCATGTTCCAGGGTACGCTGGGCGACAACGTGATGATGCCGATGCGGTTCAAACCGCTGACTGACCCGCCGGACGACCCGGATTTTCTCGAAACCTTGAGGGCAGGCAACAGTGCCGATCCGTTTGGGGCGGAATGGCTGGACCCAACTCTGGCCGGCTTTCAGGACGCCGCAGAACTGCGTGCCTGGTGGTTGCAGTTGATTGATGGAATGGGGTTTGGCGCAGCGCTGTTCCAACGGGGCGCCGAACAAAGCTTCGATGCGGCCGAGCATTGTGAACTGGCAAAGAAACTGATCGAGCTGCGCCCGGTCGTGCAGCAGGCGGTTCGGGATGCCGGGCTGGAACAACAGGCGCTTGTCTTTGACCGGAACACCTATAATGCGGCCCTGCCTGTGGCTGAAAATCTGCTTTTCGCAACGCCACGTGTTCCTGTGACACAGGCTTTGCTTGCGCAGCAAAAGGTCTTTCTCGGACAGTTGCGTGAACTGGGGCTGGACGAGACATTGATCGCGTTGACCCGCGACGTGATCGACATGCTGCGCCAGATCTTCGGGATGGATGGAACCGACCACCCGTTGTTCCAAAAGCTTGGTCTTGATGCAAAAACCTATGAAATTGCGGTGGATCTGGTGGACCAGACCCGCAAAGAAGGTTCGGACGGGCTGGATGACGAACAGCTTGCCAACATGTTGGCGGTGCCATTTGTGATCTCTGCCGAACAGATCGGACCTGCGTTCACGGATGAACTGAAGGATCGCATCCTCGAACTCCGGCACAGCCATTCCGAGAAACTGATGGAGCGTTTGCAAGACGTCTTCGTTCCATTGGATCCGAACGTCTTTGCGCCCGGATTGACGGTCATGGAAAATGCGCTGTTCGGAAAAGTCAGCCAGATTGGCGGTTCCCGTTCGGACGAAGCCCGCAAGGTGATAGTGGATGTGTTGGCTGAAAACGGCGCGCGCCCATTGGTCACAGAGCTGATCTATGATGTCCAGGTTGCTCTCGGCGGTCAGAATCTTCCGGCGGTGTTTGCCGAACCCTTGGCCTTTACCCGAGCGACGATCAAGAAACCTGACATCCTGATTCTGGAAAACGCGCTGGCCAGCTACGACATGAAAACGCAGGTGGCGGTCTATAAACGGCTCCGTGAACTGCTGCCGGACACCACCGTCGTCTATCTGAATGATCAGTTTGAAAACCCCGGTGCATTCGACATGTATGTTGAAATCCGGCAAGGTCGTGTGGTCTCGGACGGAGGGCCTGTGGCGGTGGAGGAAGACAGTGCAGCATCGGCGGATTTGACGCGGAAACTGCGCGCTCTGGAACAAACCCCCTTGTTTTCGGGTCTGGACCGGCGTCAGCTGCGCCTGCTGGCCTTTGGTGCGCGCTGGTTTGATGCCGCGCCGGGGCAGGTGGTGTTCTTGAAAGATGACCAACCCACCGACGGTGCCTATGTGGTGCTGGAGGGCGAAGCAGGTTTGTATCTGCCGCAAGAACAGGGGCCTGACCAATTGATCACCAAAGTCGGGCCTGGTGCTTTGGTCGGAGAGTTGGGCCTGATCAGAAAAGAACCACGTGCGCTGAGCATGGTGGCGGAAACCCAGCTTTCCTGCTTGCGGATCGGTGAAGAAGAATTCCTTGCCGTTGTGGAAAACGACGCGGCGACCGCATTCAAGCTGTTGCAGGTTATCGCCGGCTATGTGTCCAATTAGCGATCAAGAGTCCGTGTTGCAGAACAAATCATAAAGCAGGCGGATCACTTTTTCCGTGGCACCGTCGCGCAATGAATAATAGACCGTTTTGCCTTCCCGGCGCGTCGAGACCAACTCTTCCTCGCGCAGGCGTGCCAGCATCTGGCTGACGGCAGCCTGCCGTAGCTGAAGCAGCTCTTCAAGTTGGCCGACGGATTTTTCACCACCGCCAAGATGGCACAAGATCATCAGGCGCCCTTCATGTGCCAGTGTTTTAAGAAATGCAGCCGCGCGTGCAGCGTTGTCTTTCATGTCCGGCGGAGCGTCTGTTGGGTGTGCCTGAGGTTCGGTTTCGTTAAGTGCCACTTTCGGACCGTCATATCGCGTTTCGTGATGCCAATATGCATCAAGGCCATTTGTATTGTCACCCCTCGGTTGCCGGGGCGCCCCCTTGAAAAGCGTTGCCTTCAACGTAATCGCATGGGTCCTCCTGCATTTGCAGATGCAACCCGTCGCCGTCATATGGGTGCGCGCGGGCCAGGTCTTCATCGACATCGATCCCAAGGCCCGCAGCATCCGGGGCGGCGACAAAGCCATTCTCGACCCGGATCGAGCCCTTGATCAGTAGATCGTGGAACGGTGTTTCGATGGTTTCCAGAAGCAGCAGGTTGGGAATGGACGCCGCCAGATGAATATTGGCGGCCCATTCCACCGGACCCGCATAGAGGTGCGGTGCCATCTGCGCGTTGAAGACCTCGGCCATGGCGGCGACTTTCTTCATCTCCCATATTCCGCCTGCACGCCCCAGCGCCGGTTGCAGGATTTCGGCGGCTCCGGCGCGCAGGACGGCTCCGAATTCGGCCTTTGTGGTCATCCGTTCTCCGGTGGCAACCGGAATGCGTACATTGCGCGCGACGCGGGCCATGTCTTCGATATTGTCCGGCGGCGTAGGTTCCTCGAACCACAGGGGTTGGTATGGTTCCAACGCCTGCCCCAGCCGAATTGCACCGGCTGTGTTGAACTGGCCATGGGTGCCGAACAGCAGATCGGCCCTGTCCCCCACGGCCTCGCGGATCGCTTTGCAGAAGGCGACGGACATGGAAATGTCGCTCATCGCGGGCATGTGCCCGCCGCGGATGGTATAGGGGCCGGCCGGGTCGAATTTCACGGCGGTGTAGCCACGGTTCACCATTTCCGCCGCCGTTTCACCGGCCTGTTCGGCAGAGGTCCAGAAATCGTTCAGGTTGTGCTGGGGCAGGGGGTACAGGTAAGTATAGGCCCGGATCCGGTCATTCATCCTGCCGCCCAGCAGCGCATGCACCGGCCTGTCGCGATCTTTGCCCAGAATGTCCCAGCAGGCAATTTCCAACCCCGAGAATGCGCCCATCACCGTCAGGTCCGGCCGCTGCGTAAAGCCGCTGGAATAGGCGCGGCGGAACATGAGTTCAATGTTTTCGGGGTTTTCTCCCAACATATGCCGGTCGAACACGTCCTGAATGACATGACGCATCGCTACAGGGCCCACGGACGAGGCATAACACTCACCCCATCCCGTGATGCCGGTGTCGGTCGTCACTTTGACAAGTATCCAGTATCGCCCTCCCCAGCCCGGGGCGGGCGGGGCGGTGACGATGACGTCGAGATCCTGAAGTTTCATCCCAAATCCTTTCGGTGGGTCAGGTCCTGTCGAACAGGATCACATTTCGCTTGGCCGATCCGGTTTTGGTGTCGGCGATGGCCTCGTTGATCTGATCCAGAGACCAGCGGCCCGAGATCAGCTCGTCCAGTTTCAGCCGTCCCTGCTTATACAGGTCCACCATCCAGGGTATGTCGCGCTGAATGACCACGTCGCCCATTTTCGACCCGACGATACCCTGGCCCAGGGCTGCCAATACAACGGGTTCATAGCTGGCCATGTCACCGGAATGTGGCATTCCGATCATGATCGCCTTGCCGCCGCGCCCAAGATAGCGCGGAGCCTGATCATAAGCGGGAATCGCGCCGACGGTGATCAGAACGGCATCGGCACCGCGCCCCCCCAGCGCCCTGTATGCGGCTTTCCAAGGTTGATCCAAGCTGGCCAAAACGCCATGGGTTGCGCCGAACTCTTTGGCGATCTCAAGCTTTTCTTCGGTCATGTCCACGGCCAAGATCCGCCGCGCGCCTGCAATCCGCGCGCCTTGAATTGCGTTCAGGCCGACCCCGCCCGCCCCAATGACCACCACGTCCTGACCAGGGCGCACGCCTGCCGCATTAACCGCAGCGCCGACCCCGGTGATCACGCCGCAGGACAGCAGGCTGGCCAGTTCCTTAGGCAGGTCATCCGGGATTTTGACAATCTGGCGGTGGCTTACCACGACCTTTTCAGCAAAGGCCCCGCATGCCATCGCCTGTTCGAGCGCGCTGCCATCGCCTGTTTTCAATGGACCTTTGACAGTGTCGTAGGGTGTTTCGCAAATTGTCGGTTGCCCGCCTGCACAGGCAGGGCAAGACCCGCAGGCGCGGATCAGGGTCACCACCACAGGGTCGCCGACCTTGAAATCCCCGGCCGCGTCTCCGACTGCGGTGATCACGCCTGCGGCTTCGTGCCCGTAAACCGCTGGCAGGAACCCTCCCCATGCGCCTTCGGCATAGGAAATGTCCGAATGGCAGATGGCCACGGCATCCAGTGTCACCTCGACCTCGCCCGTGCCGGGGGGGGCCAGATAAACGTCTTCGATCACCAGTGGCTCGCCAAATGCCCGGCAGACTGCGGCTTTGATTTTTTGCATGTTGTCCCTCACTCCCGTTGGGTTCACGGTGGCGCGGGAAAAGGCGGCTCGCAAGGCAGAAACCGCCATTTGCGTGTCGTTGTTACGCCACGACAGGCCGGGACCGTCTAAACAGTAGGAACCCTGCCAGCATCAACAAGAGTGCCAGCAGAAACGGGGCGCCAGGCAGGTAGAGCGGGGTGTCAGGTCGAATGAACTGCGCGAATACGCTGGTCATCACCAACGGTGAGATCACCATCGAAAGCGCATGCAACGCAGTCAGGACACCCTGCAATTCACCTTGCTGAGAATCTGGTGTGGCCCGCGACATCATCGCCTGAAGGGCGGGCGTGATGACCGCCCCAATGGCGGTAATCGGAATGAGAAGCAGTGCTATCAGGCCGTTGGTCAGAAAGGCCAGAATGGCGAAGCTTATGATTTCAAAGATCATGCCATAGATGATTGTTGCCCGCTCGCCCAAAAGCCGGATGGCCGGGCGGATCAGACCGCCTTGCACGACGGCCATGCCGATACCATAGATTCCAAGCGACAGGCCGATCATCTGCGCGGACCAACCGAAGCGCTCGGTCGTGAAATAGGACCAGATGGCCGGATAGACGTAGATTGAAACCGAATACAGGAAATAGACCCACAGCATAGGCCGGATGCCGGGCAATGATGCTATGGCGCGAAGCGAGTTCACCGGGTTCGCGCGCCGCAGGTTGAAGGCACGCCTGTTTTCATCGGTCACCGTTTCCGGCATCACGAAATATCCGATGCAGAAGGTCAGCGCCGCCAAACCCGCAGCAGCCCAGAATGGTGCGCGGGTTCCAAATTCGCTTAGCAATCCGCCGATCACCGGACCCAGAACGAACCCCACGCCAAATGCCGCGCCCAGAAGGCCGAAATTTGCGGCCTTGTCTTTTGGGTCGGACACATCGGCCATGAAAGCCGCCGCCGTCGAATGGGTGGCCGCCGTTATGCCGCCGACGATACGTCCGACCAGCAAAAGCCAGATGCTGCCCGCCAAGGCCATGACGACGTAGTCCAGCGCCATGACGAACAAGGACACCAGCAATACCGTTCTGCGCCCGTAAGCATCGGAAAGGTTTCCCAGAATGGGGCCGAAGATGAATTGCATCGTGGCAAAGGCTGTGCTCAGCACACCTCCCCAGATCGCGGCATTGGCCAGGGTGCCGCCCTGAACCTCGACGATCAGTTGCGGCATGATCGGCATCACAAGACCAATGCCCATAGCATCGATCATGACGATGCAGAGGATAAAGAAAAACGGCAGAGGCATGGGACCTGAACACATGAGTTGTGAGCGGCACCCTAGTCATGCCCGACGAATGAGGGAAGAGACAGTTCCGCGGGACACCCCATGTCGTTGCGGCAGGTTGTTAGAGTTTGCCCGCCAGTTCGGACAGAAGCTCAGCCAATTCCTGCGGATGTGAAAAAAACGGCGAATGCGAGCTGTCGATTGTACGTCGAAGGTTTTCGGGGACGCAGGCGTTCATGTCTGCCTGGTACTCGGTCGGTATCGTGTGGTCGTCGGTTGTTCGGATATAGGCCTTGGGGACCTTGGCAAAGCGTGGGCCGACAGGCAGCGGTGTTTCTTGTGGCAGGATGGCTTGCGGACACAGGCGCGCGTATGCGTATGGCAGGACGTCGTCCGGGCAATCGTGAAAAAACAGCTGTGGGATCGCATCCACTGACACGGTATAGGAAAGCCCGTCCGCAGATTTTTCCACTGCGTGCGCAATGGTTTGCCGTGGCCCGCGCCTGCGCATTTCCGCCATCGAAAGACCATCCCGAGGGACATAGGCACACAGGTAAATCAAGGCGCGCATCGCATCCGGGCGGGCCTCGGCCGCTGCGCTGATCGGAAAGCCGGCCCAGGAATGGCCGACGACGATTGTATCGGGTGTACAGGCGTTCAAAATGGCATCGCGGCAACCGTCCAGCGTGACGTCGGCCACCGGCGTGGGGTCTGCACCATGGCTGGGCATGTCGATGGCGCGGGCGGTATGGCCCAGGGCTTCCAAAGCGGGGATCAGGTCGCGCCAGCACCAGGCGCCGTGACACGAGCCATGGACCAACAGGAAGGACGTCATTGTCATTCTCCTTCAGACATGTCCGATCTCGGTCAGAAATCCGGTCAGGATTTCTGCGTATTCCGCGGGATTCTCAACGCAAGGCAAATGTCCAACGCGGCGGATCAGCCGAAATTGGGATCCGGGCACAAGATCAATCGTTTCCCGCACCAGATCGGGTGGGGTCGATCCGTCTTCGCTGCCCGCAATTCCAAGCGTGGGCAGGCGCAGGCCGCTTGTGGGGGTATAAAAGTCGGTACCGGCAATGGCGGCACAGCAGCCCAGATACCCTTCGACTGGTTGGCTGACCATCATATCGCGCCAGGGCAGGTAATTTTGGGCGTGGCGGAATTCGCGCGAGAACCAACGCTCCATCGTGGCATTGGCCAAAGCCTCGATCCCGCCCTTTCGCACCGCCTGAATGCGCTCTTGCCAGATCGAAGGCGTGGCGATCTTGGCAGCGGTGTTCGATAGCACCAGCGCACGAATCTGGTCCATGCGTTTGATCGCCAGCCCCTGCGCGATCATCCCGCCAATCGAGAGGCCGACAAAGACGCAATCGCGAACCTGAAGGTGATCCAGCAGCGCCTCGGCATCCCGCACCAAAGCGCCCATCGAATAGGGTGCAGGGGGCACCGAGGATTGCCCGTGCCCACGTTTGTCATACCGGATGATGCGCAGCCCGTCGGGCATGTATGGCAGCACTGCGTCCCAAAGATGCAGGTCGGTTCCCAGGGAATTGGCAAACACAATGGGTGCACCGTCCGTGGGGCCGTCGATGCGATAGTTCAGTTTCACGTCGCCCAGATCAGCGATCATCATGACAAAGGTCCTTGTCGTCATGCCGTCCTGACGTAATTTGCACGGCTTTCGCACCGATGTCAGGTCAGGAATTCCAACGCCTTAGCAAATATTCCCGGATCGACATTCCCGCCCGATGTGACGACGATCACGTCGTCGCCTTCGATCTCGTCGCCCCGGAAAAGGGCCGCGGCCAGTGCTACGGCGCCGCCGGGTTCCAACACGATTTTAAGGCGCAGAAAGGCATATGCCATGGCCTGCAATGCCTCGTCTTCGGTGACAGAGAGTCCGGGGCCGCAAAGACGGTGAAGGATCGGAAAGGTGATGTCGCCGGGCTGCGGTGTCAGGATCGCATCGCATATGTTACCCGACGCCGCATTGTTGTTTTGAATGCGACCTGACGCCAAGGATCGTTTGACGTCGTCGAACCCTTCCGGCTCACAGGGGCGCGCCCGCAAATTCGGCGCGTGTTTCTCCAGCGCCAGCGCAATGCCCGAGGTCAAACCTCCGCCGCCGCAACAGACCAGAACATCCGACTGCGAAACCCCAATTTCCGCGGCCTGCCTGGCGATTTCCAGCCCGGTTGTGCCTTGTCCCGCGATGACCTGCGGTTCGTCATAGGGGCGGATCAGGGTCAGACCACGTTCAGCAGCGATGGCTTCGCCTATTTCCTCCCGTTTTTCATTCGCGCGATCGTACAAAACGACTTCGCCGCCCAGCGCGCGGGTGTTGTCGATCTTGAGCTGCGGCGCGTCCGATGGCATGACAATGACCGAGGCAATCCCATGTTTCGAAGCGGCCATCGCAACGCCTTGCGCATGGTTGCCCGATGAATATGCGATCACACCACGCTGGCGTATGCCTTCATCCAGCGCCGAAATGGCCGACCACGCGCCGCGAAACTTGAAACTGCCGGTATGTTGCAAGCATTCCGGTTTGACCCAAATGCGGCGGCCCGCAAGCGTGTCGAGAAAGGGCGACGACAGGATCGGCGTTTCGCGAACGTGTCCTTTCAGCCGTTCTGCGGCGGCTTCGATCATCTCAAATGTGCTCATGCGGCGTTCTTCAATACCTTCTGTATCAGGTCCAGTGATTGGACTTCGTTCAGGAACGGAACATGCCCGCGATCCGGTACCTCGACCGAGATCAGCTCCGGGTGTCGATGCCGCATCTCGGCCAGAGTGTCCGCGCCCAGAACATCGGAATTCGCGCCCCGGATCACACCGGTGGGAATGCCACGCAAGGCTTCGAAGAACACCCAAAGATCAGGGGCTGCCGCGCTTGCAGCTTGTTCAAGAAGCGCCTTGCGCAGGGCTGGATCATATCGCAGCTTCAGCCCGTCTTTGCGCATTTCATACTGAAATTCTGCCTGCTTGCGCCAGGTCTCCAGTGGAACACCGGGAAATTGTGGCTCCATTACGTGTTTCAATGCGGCGGCGGCTTCATCATAGGTTTTGGCGGTGGGCTGCGCCCCCACGTAGGCCATGATCTTGGCGATGCCCGACGGCTCGATAACCGGACCCACGTCATTCAGAATTACGGCGGCCAGACGTTCGGGGTGGCTTGCGGCCAGCGCCATGGCGATCAGCCCGCCGCGCGATGTTCCCAGAATGACTGCTTTCTCGATCCCCAGATGATCGAGCAGCTCAATCGCGTCATGGGATTCGCGGAAGATATTGTAATTCATAAAGTCGGGGTCGTATTCCGAACGCCCGCGCCCCCTGTAATCCATGGCGATCATGCGCAGGCCCGAGGCATGTGGCGCAAAAAACGAAAAGTCGCGGCTGTTTCGAGTCAGACCGGCCAGGCACAAAAGCGGCGTGCCGGTGCCGGACTCTTTGAAATAGATGCGCCTGCCGTCCGTTGTCATGAATTCTGACATCAGAAACCGGCCAGCTTGGGAATCGAGGTCAGATCGGACAGCACATGCGCAGGTGTCCAGGGGAGGCGATCCATGGGTTCACCAATCCGATTGACCCATGCGGTCACAAAACCGTACCCGCTGGCCCCGGCAGCATCCCAGCCGTTCGAACTGACGAACAAGACGTCATCGCGTGCGCAGCCAAACCTGTTTTGCACCAGATCATAGACACGGGCGTGGGGTTTGAAGACGCCGACGCTTTCGACCGACAGCACATCATCCAATACATCGCCGATTCCGGCGGACTTCACGGCTCCGTCCAGCATCGGGGGCGACCCGTTGGACAGGATCGCCGTTTGCAGCCCACCATCCTTGAGGGCTTTCAGCATGGCCGGAACTTCTGGATAGGCCTGCAATTCCCAATAGAGATCAAGCAGACGTTGGCGCAGCCCCGGGTTGCCTTGCAGGCCTGCGGCCTCCAGAGCCCAATCCAGCCCGTCCTGGGTAACGTCCCAGAAATCCGCATGCGCATCCGCCACGGCGCGCAGCCATGTGTATTGCAGTTGTTTCAGACGCCAATGCCCCGCAACGGTGGTCCATTTGTCTTTCAGGGCTTCGAAACCCGGCTCGTCTGCCGCCTGCCGGGCAGCCGCGGCAACATCGAACAATGTTCCGTAGGCATCGAACACACAGGTCGTGATCGGCATATGGTCCTCCTTAGATTGCGCGCAGGTTGGCACATCGGCGCAGAGGGTGAAAGAGCCGAGGGTTTACAACATTGTGTCAACCTATAGGGTTGGCCGCTTAACCCCTTGGAACGGCCGGAGGCCACGATGACCGAAATCAAACAAGGCGACACGGTTCGCATCCACTACACCGGGACATTGCTGGACGGCAAAGTCTTTGACAGCTCGGACGGGCGTGATCCGTTGGAATTCGTGGTCGGGTCGGGCCAGATCATCCCGGGGCTGGACCGTGCCATGCCGGGCCTGTCCACCGGGGACAAGACGCGGGTGGAAATTGCCTGTACAGACGCCTACGGCCCGATCAACCCTGCGATGCGTCAGGAAATTCCCCGTGAAGGCATTCCAGACGACATCCCCCTGGATCCCGGGACACAGTTGCAGATGCAAACGCCAGAAGGTCAGGCCGTGCCTGTAACGGTTGTGGATTCAAACGAAGCCACCGTTACTCTGGATGCAAATCACCCGCTGGCAGGGCAGGATCTGGTTTTCGAGATCGAAGTCGTTTCAGTCAACTGAGACATGGTTCGGGCCGGATGTCCGGCCCCGATCTCACCCTATCAGAGCGTGAATCGCGGCCCTTACCTGTGGCTGCGTAAAGAAGACGAACACCAGCAACAGTGAAGTCAACGTAAGCAATAGCACCCTGGCCCGTTGGCTGAGAAAGCCGGGCTTTCGCCGGCTTTGCGTCGCGCGTGCATTGTTTGCAATGATTTGGTCAAGTTTGCTCATATCGATTACCTGCCGCCTAATGATGGTGAAATCTGGGCAGCGGCAGGGAAAGATATGGTCACATGGATTCGGGCTGAGGCATGCCCAGAACGTGGAAGCCACCGTCAACGCGGATGATCTCACCCGACGTGCAGGCACCTGCATCTGACGTCAGGTACACAGCCGTTCCGCCGACAGCTTCAAGTGTGGCGTTAGAGCGCATCGGTGCATTCTGATCGCAGAATTTGTAGGTCTTGCGGGCACCGCCGATCGCTGCACCGGCGAGGGTTCTCATCGGCCCTGGGGAAATCGCGTTCACGCGGATGCCATCGGGGCCAAGATCGTTGGCCAAATAGCGCGTTGCCGATTCCAGCGCAGCCTTTGCGACACCCATCACGTTGTAGTTGGGCACAACCCGGTTGGAGCCCTGATACGTCAGGGTCAGCAGGGAACCGCCATTGTCTTTCATCAACGGATAGGCGCGACGCGCGACCTCGATGAAGGAATAGGCCGAGACATCCATCGAATGCTTGAAATTCGCACGTGTGGTATTCAGGAACCGACCTGTCAGCTCGGACTTGTCCGAATAGGCGATAGCATGCACCAGGAAATCTATGGTGGGCCAACGTTTGGCCAGCTCGCCAAAAGCGCGATCCAGCGACTCGTCGTCGGTGACATCCGCATCGACCATGAAATCGCTGCCCAGGCTCTGAGCCAGCGGCTCCAGCCGCTTTCCGAATGCCTCGCCCTGATAGGTGAATGCCAGTTCGGCGCCAGCCTCGTGCATGGCCTTGGCAATGCCCCACGCAATCGAGCGGTCATTGGCCACGCCCATGATCAGGCCGCGTTTACCTTTGAGAAGATCCGACATTACTTTCACCCGTTATACTTTGAAAGAACCATGGACCCGTTCGTGCCGCCAAAGCCGAAGCTGTTGGTCATGACACTGTCCAGTCCTGCGTTTTCAACCACTTGAGTTGCAATTTCACCGGGCTGAATGCCTTCGGCAAGCGTGTCGACATTGATCGATGGAGTAATGAAATCATTTTCCAGCATCAGCAGGCAGAAAATCGTCTCAAGCGCGCCCGCCGCGCCCTGAGCGTGGCCTGTCATCGACTTCGTCGAGGAGATGGGGGGTACATTGCCTTCGCCAAAGATGCGGCGCACCGCCTCTACCTCACCCACGTCGCCGACGGGGGTCGAGGTGCCGTGAGCATTGATATAGCCGACCTTGCGCCCCTCGGGCAGGGTACTCAGAGCAAGTCGCATCGCGCGCTCGCCGCCCTCACCTGAAGGAGCAACCATGTCGTGACCATCTGAAGTTGCGGCATAACCTGTAACTTCAGCATAAATTTTGGCGCCGCGGGCCAGAGCGTGGTCCAGCTCTTCCAGAACAACGATTCCACCGCCGCCCGAAATCACGAAACCATCACGGTTTTCGTCGAACGCGCGCGAGGCTTTATCGGGTGTGTCATTATATTTCGACGACATCGCGCCCATTGCGTCGAACAGGCAGGAAAGCGTCCAGTCCAGTTCTTCACCGCCGCCGGCGAACATCACGTCCTGCTTGCCCAGCATGATCTGTTCGGCCGCGTTGCCGATGCAATGCAGCGAGGTCGAGCAGGCCGAGGTGATCGAATAGTTGATGCCCTTGATCTTGAACGCGGTCGCCAGATTGGCCGAGATCGTCGAGCACATGCATTTTGGCACGGCAAATGGCCCGATCCGCTTGGTCGCGCCCGTCTTCAGAACGGTTTGATGCGCCGTCAGCATCGCGCTGGTCGAAGGTCCGCCAGAGCCCGCAACCAGCCCGGTGCGTGGATTGACGATCTGGTCTTCGGTCAGCCCGGAATCGGCAATCGCCTGGCTCATGGCGATATGTGCATAGGCGGCCCCTGGACCCATAAAGCGCAATGTGCGCTTGTCCACATGCTGGGCCACGTCGATCTTGAGCGTACCCGCGATCTGGCTGCGAAAACCATGTTCTGCCATCTGCTCGCTGGCCACGATCCCGGATTTACCTGCTTTGAGCGAGGTCAGAACCTCTTCGGCATTGTTCCCGATCGAGGACACAACCCCCAGACCGGTGACGACTACTCGACGCATGTGCGCACTCCTTGTTTCAGACCGTTCAGGCTCAGGCCTCGGATAGAACGACCTTCATGTCCTTGACATCATAAATCATCTCGCCATCGGCTTCGACAATGCCATCCGCCACACCCATTGTCAGGCGGCGCGTTTGAATCGCTTTTTTGAAATCGATTTTATACGTCAGCATCTTGCGGTCCGGGCGAACCATGCCGGTCAGCTTTACTTCGCCGACGCCGACGGCCATGCCGCGCCCCTGCCATCCACGCCAGCCAAGGTTGAAACCGGTCAGTTGCCAAAGCCCGTCCAGCCCCAGACAGCCCGGCATGATCGGGTTGCCCGGAAAGTGGCACTCAAAGAACCAAAGGTCGGGTGTGATGTCGAATTCGGCCAGCACATGGCCCTTGCCGTGCAGACCACCATCGGCAGAGATGTCGGTGATCCGGTCCATCATCAGCATCGGTGGGGCGGGCAATTGTGCGTTGCCGGGGCCAAATAACTCACCACGAGCGCATTTCAGCAGATCATCTTTGTCAAAACTGCTAGGGAACTGGGCCATTCTGCCACCTTTCCTGCCGGGGGTCTGTCTTTACATCTGGCTTCGTCTAACACCCGTTTGCAAGGTCCTGCAAGAGCGGCGCGCCACATCATGTTGTGTTGGTTCTTATCTTGCGAATGAATTTCATTTGTAATTGCCGGTGATGCGCCCCTATATATAAAGGCAGGAATAATGGGTATCGGATCGATGACACCTCAGAGCCGCGAAATCGCAACAGGTTGGCTGGTGAATGCCGGCTTGCGACCGACGCGTCAGCGCGTGGCGCTGGCCGAGCTTTTGGTGGGCGACGGCCGCCATCGCCACGTCACCGCAGAAAGCCTATTTGAATCGGCAAAGGCGAATGGGGATGCGGTGTCTCTGGCAACGGTCTACAACACTTTGCGTGCTTTTTGCGATGCGGGCGTGCTGCAAGAAATCACAGTGGACGGATCGAAAAGCTACTTCGACACGAACACGCATGATCATCCCCACTTTTATTGGGAAGACGACGCAAGGCTAAGCGATGCGCCGTCGGATCAGCTGGTCATTCAGCGCCTTCCCGAGGCGCCGGAAGGTGTCGAAATCGCCTCTGTCGATGTCGTCATTCGCTTGCGCAAGAAGTAAAAGACCTTAAACGCCTGTCAGCCCGGCCACCAAAACTCGCTCGGCCTTTTCGATGACCGTGTCAGAGGGTCCTGTGCCGTGCCGCGCCAGAACGACGGATTCTGCTGTGTCCGGATTGGCAATCGGTACGCTGACCAGATGCTTGTTGTCATAGCTGAAGCTGCTGGGTGGGCTGGCATAGCTGATCCCGATTCCCTCACCATGGGCGGCAAGGCTGCGTTGAATCTCAAGGGATGCCGCCCGGTGCGCGACGGTAGGGCGCAGCCCGTTTTGTCGGAACAGGCCGAGAATGTGTTGGGCGGATAATCCTTCCGAAGACAGAATCAACGGATGACCTTCCAGCGCTGCAAGGGTGACTTCTGTGGTTGTCGCCAATGGATGATCCGGGGACATCAAGGCCTTCGGTCTGCTGTCGAACAGTTTTGTACGGGCGAACCCCGCATCCATGGTCAGGTCGTATGTGATTGCGATGTCAATCTGGCCATCCATCAATCCATTCAGCAGCCCTTCGAAGGACCCGGCCACATAGGTAAGGTTGAGATCGGTGAACGTGTTGCGGAGAAGTTGCAGGGCCGAGGCCAAAAGGAAGGGGGCCAGGTCCGTAAAGCAGCCCAATCTCAGCCTGGAGGTGCCCGGCGCGGAGGTATCGGACATTTCGATTCGCGCAGCATTTTTCAGCAAGACCTCGGCGTTCTCTATGAACGTACGTCCCTGAGGTGTCAGTGCCATGGCTGCACCCCGGCGGCGAACGAACAGCGGATACCCCAAATGGGCTTCAACACGCGTCAGCGCAGTGGACAAGGCCGGTTGCGAAACATTGAGATGCTGGGCTGCCGCCGACAAACTGCCGTGACGCCCGACTGCACAGACATATTCATATTGGCGCAACGAAATATATAACATGAGATTAATAATAACTTCGAAAGATATGATTTGAACAGAATACATTTTTCCGGTCAAAAGCAAAAAAACTTCAGGAGCTTCCGATGCCACACCGTCTTGTTACTCAGCAGATGATCGACACTTATCAGGCCGACGGCGTCGTACTGGTCAAAGGGCTGTTTGCGGATCATGTGGATCAACTGCGTGATGGTGTGGCCGCGAATATGGCCGATCCCGGTCCCTATGCCTCGGAAAACAAGAAGGCGGGTGAAACAGGTCGTTTCTTTGATGATTACTGCAATTGGACCCGGATTCCGCAGTTCCGCGACGTGATCGAGACGTCTCCCGCAGCTGAGGTTGCCGCGGATCTGATGCAATCGAAACGCGTTCAGATGTTTCACGATCACGTGCTGGTCAAGGAGCCCGGTACGTCGATGGCGACACCGTGGCATCAGGACGGTCCATATTATTTCGTCGAGGGTCAGCAGACGATCAGCTTCTGGTCTCCGCTTGATCCGGTCAGACAGGCGACGCTGCGGTGTGTTGCCGGGTCGCACCGATGGGATAAAGAAGTTCTGCCGACCCGATGGGTTTCCGAGGACGGCTTTTTCCCGGATGAAGGTCAGTACATCCCCGTGCCGGATCCGGATGCCGAAGGTATGAAGGTCATCGAATTCGAGATGGAGCCCGGCGATGCCGTCGCTTTCAACTATCGCACGCTGCACGGTGCGCGCGGAAACCAGTCGGACAGCCGTCGCCGCGCCTTTTCACTGCGGCTGGTGGGCGACGATGCCCGGTATGTAGAGCGCCCCGGCCGAACCTCGCCCCCGTTTCCCGGTCATGACATGACGCCGGGACAGCGCCTGCGCGAGGATTGGTTTCCGATCTTGTTGCAGCGCCAGGCCGGCTCAGAACCACTGACCTGATTCGATCAGCCCGAGATCCAGCAGCTGGCGGGACTGCCATTCAAACGGCACCGAGTTGCGCCAGCGAAAGCTTCGGATGTCAAAGGTTGACCCTGCATTGGATTTCAGCGCCTTCGCGGCACGGAAAGAACAAATGGCGGCCGTCAGGTTGTGATGCCAGGGACAGGAATAGGTATTGTATTCCGGTTCGTTGAAAGTGTGATCGGGTCTCAGCACCAGGTTTTTTTGTGCTTTGAACAATGCGATGCGGTCGATCCTGCGACGTTCGTAGGGAATGTGGTCCTCGAACCGCCACCGCAACCCGCCCGAAAGATCCACCTGACGGTCCAGCGGTTGGCCGCTTGGGTCGTGGCGGGTATGGGCATAATAGCCAACACTGTCGAACATGGCCTGATCGGGGGCCACGCCATTGGGATGTGCGGTCAGATCCTCGGCGTACAGGTCAATGACATAGCTGAGCATCGCATTGCGACGCTCTTCACCATGAAAGACAAGCATCTCGCCCACGCTGCGCGTTTCGCAGTAGGGAAAGAACAGGTATTCGGCGTTGTAGCAATAATACATCCAGATGCCGGGTGCGGCCTGAATGATCCTGTTTATGGTTTCGAACACGACCAGCCGGGGAACACATTTCAAATTGACCCGATGCACCTTGGCGGACAGGTCCTCTGTCAGATGAAACTCGTCCGGTGCAAAGACGATGACGGATTTGAAACCCAGCCTCAGATGATGGTGCAGCGTGCTGGCCAACTCGACGTCGTCCTCGGCAAAAATCAATGCTACGGGGCCTTTGGCCAGTGCGGCCTGTCCCGATTTCAGGAAATGGTCGAGGGAATCGTACGTCATCGGGTGCTTTTTGGTCCGGCCTTGCTGGAAAGTCCTGCCAAATTCGGGTAATTGCGCCCGCATTGCAAGCGGCGTTCGAAGCGTATAGATGACGCCGATCCAGCGAATGCAAAGGCCCGTCCCATGTCCGAACCGAAGAAGCTGTTTATCAAGACTTATGGCTGTCAGATGAACGTCTATGACAGTGAACGCATGTCCGAGGCGCTGGGCGGGCAGGGCTATGTCGAAACCAAAACGCCTGACGATGCCGACATGATTCTGCTGAACACTTGTCACATCCGCGAAAAAGCGGCTGAGAAAGTGTATTCGGAACTCGGTCGCTTCAAGGGTCTGAAAGCCGAAAAGCCTGACCTGAAAATCGGTGTGGCAGGCTGTGTTGCGCAGGCCGAAGGTGAAGAAATCATGCGCCGCCAACCGCTGGTCGATCTGGTCGTCGGTCCGCAAAGCTATCACCGTCTGCCCGAGATGGAGGCCAAGACCCGTGCGGGCGAAAAGGCACTGGACACCGATTTCCCCGAGGAAGACAAGTTTGAAAAACTGAAAAACCGTCCCAAGGCCAAACGCGGCCCGACGGCGTTTCTGACCGTTCAGGAAGGGTGCGACAAGTTCTGCGCCTTCTGCGTGGTGCCTTATACGCGTGGGGCCGAAGTCAGCCGCCCCGCTGATCGCATCATCCGCGAAGCCCATGATCTGGTTGAACGCGGCGTGCGCGAGATCACGCTGTTGGGTCAGAACGTGAACGCCTATCACGGGGCCGGCCCCGACGGAGACATGACCCTGGCCGGGCTGATCTGGGAACTGAACAAGGTTGACGGGCTGGAACGTATTCGTTTCACCACGTCGCACCCCAATGACATGGCCGACGACCTGATCGAGGCACATGGCAGCTGTGAGAAACTGATGCCGTATCTGCACCTGCCGGTTCAGTCGGGCTCGGACCGTATCCTCAAGCGAATGAATCGCAGCCACACGGCAGAAAGCTATCTGCGCCTGATCGAACGCATTCGTGCGGCGCGCCCGGATATTGTGATGTCGGGGGACTTCATCGTCGGCTTCCCAGAAGAAACCGAAGAGGATTTTCAGGCAACGATGGATTTGGTTGAAGAGGTCAAATACGGCTACGCCTATTCCTTCAAGTATTCCACACGCCCGGGAACACCAGCGGCCGAGCGGGCTCAGGTTGATCCGGCTGCGGCGGATGATCGATTGCAGCGCCTTCAGGCCCTTATCACACGGCACCAAAGGGAAATTCAGGACGGTATGGTCGGTCGTACAGTCCGCGTTTTGTTTGAAAAACCGGGCCGCCTGCCGGGCCAGATGGTCGGAAAATCCGAGTATCTGCATTCGGTGCATGTGAAAGGGCCCGAGATTGCCGTTGGTGATCTGAAAGAGGTCCGGATCACCGACTCGGGCGCCAACTCTTTGGCGGGTGAGCTGCTCTGACTCGGTAAGATTCCGCCGTTCAGACACCATAGTTGGTGTTTGTTTCCAAAATTTACCCTTGATTTATTGCTTGGAACTATGCTCCGAGAGGAGCCATGTTTTTCAGGCGCCGTTATTGCGTCAAAAAACGATTATACGCCGATCTGAAGATCGGAGTGATGGAGGTACGAGTGCCAATCTTGAACAGCTTCAGGACCCTGAGCCTAGTGAAAACCTTGCCTTTGGCCTCGGTTGTTACTTTTTTTGCCAGCGCGACGATTGCCGGAGACCTGAAGGGCACGACAACCGATCCTGTCGTTATCAGCCCCAAGAAGTTCAGCAGTGACGTCAGTGCATTTTACCTGGGGATTGCTGGCGGCTACGCCTCAGGCTGGGACGATCGATTTGGCCTGAGAACGCCCGCCGGGCTGTTTGATATTGGCGACCTGAACGTATCCGGCGCATACGGCGGCTTTCGTGGTGGTTGGCGTGGTGTTCTGCCTTCAAGGTGGGGGCGTGATTTCGTCTATGGTTTTGAAGTCAGTTATGATTTCGGATCCTTGGACGACAGTGTCAGGGCCCAGATCGGCGGTTCGAACGTTGAGGGTGGGGCAGAGATATCTGACGTTTTGTCCCTCAAATATCGAAGCGGCCTGACAAGCCGAAATGGTCGGGTTCTGTACTTTTTCAGCGTCGGTTACCTGTGGGGCGATGTTGAAACAACCAACAACATCACATCCGGAGCTACAGTACAGAGCTTTTCGGCATCGGATCGGCGGGGCGGATATACCGCAAGCATCGGTGCCGAACACAAGCTGACCGACAATTGGTCGGTCACCGGCGAATACGAATACGTCCAGTTCAAATCCGAAGACGTTCAATTCGGTTCGGGCTTTTCCACGAAGTCCACACCGAAATACGGCGGCTTGAGATTCGGGCTGAACTATACGTTCTGATGCGCGTCTGACAGGCTTTTTTCTTTTGTATGATCGGCGCTTTTGTCATCCGCGGGCTTATTTTTGAAACTGTGGCTTGCGCCCACCGAGATTTGTTGTCTACGCTCGGGGTGAACCGCCAAGACAGGAGAACGGATTGGCCATCGGTGCCCTGACCCCACCGCAAGACGAAATGCCCCAACGCGAGGCGTTTTTAGAGTTTCCCGACAACCGATTGTTGATTGACCTGTGCGGCGAATACGACCGCAATCTGACCGACATCGAAAGCAAGCTTTCCGTCCAGATCGTACGCCGCGGCAACCAGCTTGTCGTGATGGGCGATGAAGACGCCCAGAAGCAGGCTATTGAGGTGCTTCAATCGCTTTACACGCGATTGGAAGGCGGGCGCGAGGTCGAGGCCGCGGACGTGGACCGAGAACTGCGGATGGGTGGTTCGGAACAGGGGACCGGCAGCCGCGACGGCGATCAGTTGGAAATGTTCAAGGGCGGTTCAGTCGAGATCAAAACCCGCAAGAAACTGGTGGAACCGCGCACGGACGCCCAGAAAGCTTATGTGCAGTCACTGTTTCAAAATGAGCTTGCATTTGGCATTGGGCCTGCTGGCACGGGGAAAACCTATCTGGCTGTTGCCGTGGGCGTGTCGATGTTCATTGGCGGGCATGTGGATCGAATCATCCTCAGCCGCCCGGCGGTCGAAGCGGGTGAAAAATTGGGTTATCTGCCCGGTGACATGAAAGACAAGGTCGATCCCTACATGCAGCCGCTGTACGACGCGCTGAATGATTTTCTGCCCGGCAAGCAACTGGCCAAGTTGATTGAGGAAAAGCGAATCGAAATAGCGCCGCTGGCGTTCATGCGTGGACGCACGTTGGCCAATGCTTTTGTGGTGCTGGACGAAGCACAAAACGCTACGACCATGCAGATGAAGATGTTCCTGACTCGTCTGGGCGAAGGCAGCCGCATGGTAATCACCGGCGACAGGTCGCAGGTGGATTTGCCGCGCGGCGTTCAGTCGGGCTTGCAGGATGCGGAAAGACTGTTGAAAACGATCCCCAACATCAGTTTCAACTATTTCACGTCCAAGGACGTGGTTCGCCACCCGCTTGTGGCCGCGATCATCGAGGCGTATGAGGCGGATGCGGGCCGGGAATCCACTTGATTGCAAGGCTCATTCACAGGGCTTTTGTGCGATAAGATGAATCTGGAACTCACTGTCGAAGACGACCGGTGGCAAGGGCTTGAAGCTTTGTCGCGGCAAGCGATATCCGCTGTCCTGTCCTATGCGGAACTGGACCCTGAACTTTGCGAGATCAGCGTTCTGGGATGCGATGACGCACGCATTTCGGAACTGAACGCCGAGTTTCGCGGCAAACCAGCCGCCACCAATGTTCTGAGCTGGCCGGCAGAAGATTTGGCCCCGGAGGAAGCCGGGCAAGCGCCCCATCCGCCAAAGCCGGATTTCACCTGTGAAATTCCTTTGGGCGATATTGCGATCTCCTTCGACACCTGCGCGCGTGAGGCGGATGAGGCAGGCAAGGACATTGACGATCACGTCATCCATTTGCTTGTTCACGGAACGTTGCATTTGCTGGGATATGATCACATTCGTGACCCCGACGCCGCTTTGATGGAAGGGATTGAGGTCGAGATACTTGGCAAGTTGGGTATAGATGACCCATATAAGGTATAAGGTGGGTCATGTGACCCGATCAGTTGGAACAAGGTAATGGGCGAAACAGACGGCAGTTCTAGGGCGGCGCAAAGCGCGCAACCTCAGGACAGCGGCAATGATACAGAAGAGAAAAGCGGGTTTATTTCCCGAATTTTCGATGCGTTTTCGAGTCAGGAGACTCAGCAAAACCCGGGGATGAACGGGCAGAGCGCAGCGGCAGCTCGGCCTCACGGGATGATGAACCTGCGCAGGATGCGCGTCGAAGACGTGGCCATTCCCACGGCCGAGATCATCGCGGTTCCTTCTACCATCACCAAGGATGAGCTGGCTGACGTATTCCGGGACAGTGGGTTGTCCAGAATTCCGGTCTATGAAGGAACGCTGGATACGCCGTTGGGCTTCGTTCACCTCAAGGATTTAGCGCTGACCCATGGTTTCAATGGCGGTGCGGACAAGTTTGACCTGAAATCCATGTTGCGCACGCTTTTGTTCGTGCCGCCTTCAATGCCGATCGGTGTCCTGCTGACCAAGATGCAGACCGAACGTCGCCATATGGCGTTGGTGATTGATGAGTATGGCGGCGTCGACGGGCTGCTGACGATCGAAGACTTGATCGAGCAGGTCGTGGGTGAGATCGCGGACGAACACGATGCAGACGAAGATCAGCTTTGGGTGCAGGAAAAGCCGGGCTGTTACGTTGTGCAGGCACGTGTGCCGCTTGAGGACTTCGAGGCCGAGATCGGCAGATCCTTGACCAGCCACGAGGATGTGGATGAAGAAGACATCGACACGCTGGGGGGGCTAGTGTTCATGCTGTCCGGGCGTGTTCCGGCACGGGGTGAGGTCGTGATTCATCCGGAAGGGCCGGAATTCGAAGTGATCGAAGCCGACCCGCGACGCATCAAACGGTTGCGCGTCATGCTGCCGGACGTCGCTGCATGACGCCTGTCCGGGGCTGGCCGTTATCGTTGAGATTGTTTGCCGCCGCCGCACTGGGCGCCTTCGGCGCTTTTGGCCAGGCACCGCATGGGTATTGGGGCGCTACGGTTGTTGCACTGGTTTTGATCGTTCCGGTGTTCCTCGCCAGTGAAACCCGTGCTCGCGCGGGGTGGATCGGCTGGTTCTTCGCCACCGGCTATTTTGCCCATGCGCTCAGCTGGATCATCGAGCCCTTTCAGGTGGATGCAGAGCGTCACGCCTGGATGGCACCGTTTGCGCTGGTGTTCATGGCTGGCGGGCTCGCCCTGTTCTGGGCAATTGCGTTTCGACTTGCGCGGCATGTTGGCGCGACCGCCATGCAGCAAGGCGTTTTGCTGATCGCAACGCTGTCGCTGGCCGAACTGGCCCGGGGATACGTGCTGACCGGGTTCCCTTGGGGCGGAGTGGCGCAAATCTGGATGAATACGCCCGTGGCGCAAGTGCTGTCTCTGGTGGGGCCGTATGGCTTGAATGCGCTGACATTTGCCGTGGCGTTTCCGATAGGGGCGGCACTGATTCAGGAAAGACGCTTGCGGGCACTGGTCCGTCCACTGGGATTTACAGCTGCGGCGGCGGTGCTGGCGATTGGCTATGCGTCGATGCGGCCAACGGTTCAGGAAGGCCGGCACACAGTTCGTGTCGTTCAGCCCAACGCGCCGCAACACCAAAAGTGGGACCCGGCATATGCGCCCTTGTTCTTTGCCCGTCAGATTGAATATTCCGCCGCTTTGCCCAGACCGGACCTGATCGTCTGGCCCGAGACCGCAGTTCCAGCCTGGCTGGGCAGCGCGCAACCGTATTTGACGGCCATTGCGGATGCCGCTCAGGGGACGCCCGTGGTTTTGGGGATCCAGCGTGGAGACGGCCCGAGGATTTTCAACTCGATGGTCTATCTGGATGAAGCCGGGCAGCAGGGCGGTCTGTATGACAAACACCATCTGGCCCCGTTTGGAGAATATGTGCCTTTTGGCGAGTTGATGGGCCGTTTTGGGATTTATGGGATGGCGGCCACAACGGGGCATGGATTCAGCGCAGGGCCGGGGCCCGAGCTCTTGGGCCTTGGCAAATTGGGAAGGGCGCTGCCTCTGATCTGTTACGAAGCCGTGTTCCCGCAAGATGTGAACGGGGCGGCGGGTCGGGCGGACTTTCTGTTGCAGATCACAAATGACGCGTGGTTCGGAACGCGTTCGGGACCGTTTCAGCATCTGGCACAGGCCCGGATGAGGGCAATTGAACAGGGTCTGCCGATGATCCGTTCGGCCAATACCGGCATATCGGCCATGATTGACCCATTGGGTCAGGTCACGGCCTCATTGGCGCTGGGCAAGCCGGGATACGTGGATGCGATCCTGCCGCAGCCACATCAGCCAACAGTTTATTCCCGCATCGGGGACAGCCCTGTTCTTGGGTTGCTATTGTTTCTTGCTGCATTGGCGTGGTTCAACATCCGTCGCCTGAGCAAATAATTAGAGATTGACCCCATCTTTAAGCGAGCGTATGCGTCTGTGACCTGTCACAACGGCTTCCTGGCGTGGCGGAGAAACCCCTAATGGAGCGCATTTATGTCCCGACAGAACTATACATTTACTTCGGAATCCGTTTCCGAAGGGCATCCCGACAAGGTCTGTGACCGTATTTCGGATGCTGTCCTTGATGCATTTCTCAATGAAGAACCAGAAGCCCGTGTGGCCTGCGAAACTTTTGCCACGACCAACCGGGTTGTGATCGGTGGCGAAGTAGGTCTGTCTGATCAAGACAAGCTGCACGATTACATGGGTCGCATCGAACAGATCGCCCGCGACTGTGTCAAAGACATCGGTTACGAGCAGGACAAGTTTCACCACGAAACTATCGAAGTAACCAATTTGCTGCACGAACAATCTGCCCATATCGCTCAGGGCGTTGACGCTGCGGACGACAAGGACGAAGGTGCCGGCGACCAGGGCATCATGTTCGGTTATGCCACGACTGAAACTCCGGCGCTGATGCCCGCGCCGATCCAGTATTCGCACGCCATCCTGCGACGTCTGGCTGAAGTGCGCAAGAATGGCACCGAACCTGCTTTGGGCCCCGATGCAAAGTCGCAGCTGTCAGTCGTTTATCGCGACGGCAAGCCGGTCGGCGTCAGCTCGATCGTTTTGTCTACGCAGCACCTGGATGAAGCGCTGTCTTCGAATGACATCCGCGCCATCGTCGAGCCTTATATCCGTGAAACTCTGCCTGACGGCTGGCTGTCGGCCGAAACCGAATGGCACGTCAACCCGACCGGCAAATTCGTTATCGGCGGACCGGATGGTGACGCGGGCTTGACCGGGCGCAAGATCATCGTGGACACCTATGGCGGTGCGGCCCCTCATGGCGGCGGCGCGTTCTCGGGCAAAGACCCGACCAAGGTTGACCGTTCGGCAGCATACGCAGCACGCTATCTGGCCAAAAACGTCGTGGCGGCCGGCATGGCCGAACGCTGCACGATTCAGCTGAGCTATGCGATTGGCGTGTCCAAGCCGCTGTCGATCTATGCCGACACACATGGAACCGGCCAATTGGCGGATGCGGTTATCGAAAAAGCTGTGGGTGAGGTCATGGATCTGACACCGCGCGGCATTCGCCAGCATCTGCAACTGAACAAGCCGATCTATCAGCGCACAGCTGCATACGGCCACTTTGGTCGCCAGCCGAGCGATGATGGTGGTTTCAGCTGGGAGCGCACCGATCTGGTCGATGCGTTGAAATCCGCAGTCTGACCTGAACAACACAAAGCGCGCCTTTGAGGGCGCGCTTTTTCCTTGTGCGTGCCGCTCGCCCTTGCAACGTTCTCTGGCGCGCAGTATGGCGACCGCCATGAGCACCGAGACCCCAAAACGCCCGCGCAGAAACTTCTATGGCCGCTTCAAGGGCAAGACCCTGAAGCCCAGCCAAAAGACCTATCTGAACGAAGATCTGGCGGCTTTGTCGCCCGGTGCGGTGGATTGGGATACAAACCCCGAACGCAGGCCGTTGGACCTGAACACGTTGTTCGGCGGCAAACCGGTTTGGCTGGAAGTCGGCTTTGGCGGCGGCGAGCATCTGGTTCATCAGGCGCAAAGCAACCCCGACATCGGCATCATCGGGGCCGAGCCCTATATCAACGGCGTTGCCATGCTGCTGGGCAAAATTCGGCAGGCGGGGGTTGATAACCTTGCTGTGCATCCCGGCGATGCCCGAGACCTGTTCGACGTGCTGCCAGAGGCCAGTATATCGCGCGCCTTCCTTCTGTATCCTGACCCGTGGCCGAAAACCCGGCATCATCGTCGCCGTTTCGTGACGCCGGAACATCTTGAACCATTGGCAAAGGTCTTGAAGCCCGGATCGATCTTCCGGGTCGCCACGGACATCCCCGACTATGTGCGGCAGACACTGGAGGAAGTCCCCCGCGCCGGGTTCGAGTGGCTGGCCGAGCGCCCCGCAGATTGGCGCGAGCCGTGGGACGACTGGATTTCCACACGCTACGAGCAGAAAGCCTTGCGTGAAGGACGCACGCCCCATTACCTGACCTTCCGCCGCAAAGACTGATTGCCGCTGGACCAACCGGTGCCAATTCGCTAATCGGCTTGAGCACTGATAGCGCAAAAGGAGCCCCCATGTCCGGACACGGAACGCCCATCCCGATGACTTCGCATCCCTGCGGCCCGCTGACCGGCACGGCAGAGGTGCCGGGCGACAAGTCAATTTCGCACCGGTCACTGATCCTTGGCGCGATGGCTGTAGGCGAGACCAGGATATCGGGGTTGCTCGAAGGTGAGGACGTCTTGGACACCGCAAAGGCAATGCGGGCCTTCGGGGCAGAAGTCACAGATCATGGCGGCGGCGAATGGACCGTGCATGGCGTGGGCGTTGGCGGGTTTGCCGAACCGGATCAGGTGATTAACTGCGGCAATTCCGGCACCGGAGTCCGGCTGATCATGGGTGCCATGGCGACCTCGCCGATTACGGCAACTTTTACCGGCGATGCCAGCCTGAACAAGCGTCCCATGGCGCGAGTAACGGATCCGCTTGCGTTGTTTGGTGCGCAGGCCGTGGGCCGCTCGGGGGGGCGTTTGCCCATGACGATCGTCGGTGCGGCAGACCCGACTCCGGTCCGGTACGAAGTTCCGGTGCCCTCGGCCCAGGTGAAATCCGCCGTCCTGCTGGCGGGTCTGAATGCCCCCGGTGAAACCGTGGTTATCGAGAAAGAGGCGACCCGCGATCATTCCGAGCGGATGTTGTCCGGTTTCGGTGCCGAAATTACGGTGGAAGACACCGATGAAGGCCGGGTCATCACTTTGACGGGGCGCCCGGAGTTGAAGCCGCAAGTCATCGCCGTTCCACGCGACCCGTCCAGCGCGGCCTTCCCGGTTTGCGCCGCGCTGATCACGCCCGGTTCGGACGTTCTGGTGCCGGGTATCGGCCTGAACCCCACGCGCGCGGGCCTGTTCACGACGCTGCGCGAGATGGGCGCCGACCTGACCTATGAAAACGAGCGCGAAGAGGGCGGCGAGCCGGTTGCCGATCTGCGCGCGAAATACTCGCCAGACATGAAGGGTATTGACGTACCGCCTGAACGCGCGGCCTCGATGATTGACGAATATCCCGTTTTGTCCGTGGTTGCCGCAAACGCCACGGGCACCACGATGATGGGCGGAGTGAAGGAACTCCGGGTGAAGGAAAGCGACCGCATCGATGCCATGGCGCGCGGTCTGCGCGCCAACGGCGTCACGGTCAACGAGGGTGACGACTGGTGGTCGGTCGAAGGGTTGGGTATCGGCAAGGTTCCCGGCGGCGGGACGTGCGAAAGCTTCCTGGATCACCGCATTGCCATGTCCTTCATGGTGATGGGCATGGGCGCGCAGAACCCGGTAAGCGTGGATGATGGTGGTCCGATCGCGACATCCTTCCCGATTTTTGAACCGTTAATGGCGTCGCTTGGTGCAAAGGTAGAGCGCAGGTGAGCTTCACTGTCGCCATTGACGGACCTGCGGCTGCGGGCAAGGGCACGATCTCCAAGGCCGTTGCGGCGCATTTCGGGTTCGCGCATCTGGACACCGGCTTGCTGTATCGCGCCGTTGGGCGGCGTACTCTTGAAGGGTTTGGCGCGCTTGAAGCAGCGCAGGCCCTGACCGCCGAAGAGCTTGAGCAGGGTGATCTGCGCACGGCTGAAATCGCGCAGGCCGCATCCAAAGTGGCGGTGATCCCCGAGGTTCGCGCCGCCTTGGTGGATTTTCAGCGCGCCTTTGCCCGAAGGTCGGGCGGTGCCGTCTTGGATGGGCGCGACATCGGGACGGTGATTTGTCCCAATGCCGAGGTGAAGCTGTTTGTAACTGCCAGCCCAGAGGTGCGAGCCGAACGCCGGTTTCTGGAGCTTAGCGCAAAAGGTGCTGACGTGACGCGCGAACAGGTTCTGGCAGATGTCAAAGAGCGGGATGCGCGCGACGCAGAGCGCAGCGCTGCGCCGATGAAGCCAGCCGAGGATGCAGTGCGACTGGACACAACAGACCTCAGTATCGAGGCTGCATTGGCCAAAGCGCTTGAAATCATAAGCGCAAAACTGCCCGCGACGCGCTGACGTCGCAGGCAGGGGCGACATTTACAGCTCGCCTACGGCGATGCTCTTGATATTTGCCCACTGTTCGTCCGCCGTTTTTGTGGTGGCGGGAACGTCCTTCAGGAAGGCCGCGCGGGTTTCGGCGTTCAGGAACAGGTACAGTTTTCCATCTGCGACCAGGTACTGATCCGGGTCTCCGTCGAACTTCTTGCCGACCGACACGCCGAATGAACAGAATCCACCATGCTGCGGCAGATAGGCCGCCGGGTTCGCCATGAACGCCTCGAGGTTGGCGGCGGTGGTGAAGTAGTAGGACGCGCCATCATATGTCGCCGAGTGGGTGGCGAAGCCTTCGACCGGGTTGCCATCATTGACCAAAGCAACCAGATCGACCCCATGTGCGGCAAGCGGGGCACCTGCGGCCGAGATGCCGTTCGACACGTTGATTTCGTCCGCGGCAAAAGCCGGAGTGGACAGGGCGATGGCGGCCGCCAGGGCGGTGAAGACGATAGTTTTCATTACACGTTTCCTCTTGGTTCTGGGTTCGGGTCGATCGGATCGTCGACCGGTGAAACATAGTTAGGGGGTGAAAGTTGGACGTGTAATCGCAGATAAGCCATCAAATATTGCAGATCGTACAAGTATCTGAATGGCCAGAAGGCGCGTTCACCAAGCTTTGTTTGGTCAGTGTGGTTTTGCGTACCTATGCTGAAAGAATGCCTGCAGGAGTGCCATCATGATCCGATTAGCCCTCATTCTTGTTTTCATTGCCCGAAGCCTTGCCGCGCAAGAGCCCGTGCAAAGCCCACCCGAAGCCGAGCCGCCCATGACGTACGAACGGCTGGGCAACATTCTTTTCGCGCTTGACCCCGAAGCAGAGCCGAGCGGCCCTGGGTTTCAATTGACGATTGCAGGGGTACAGGTCTTGGTCATCACCGACACCAATGCGGATCGGATGCGGGCCATGGTCCCGATCCGCAGCGCTGAGGCGCTGTCGGAGGAAGACTTGATTCGAATGATGCAGGCCAATTTCGACAGCACTCTGGATGCCCGTTACGCGATCGCCAATGGCACCTTGTGGGCTGCGTTTATCCACCCGTTGTCCCTGTTGGAAAAAGATCAGCTGATCTCGGGGCTGGCCCAGACTGTGAACATCGCCAGGACATATGGCACCCTGTATTCCGGTGGCGCGGCAGAGTTCGGAGGCGGCGACAGCACCGATCTGCAACGTGAGTTGATTGAAGAACTGCTGAAGAAAGGCGAAGAGATCTGACCTGCACCGTGAATATGGGAATGGCGTGACGCCTGCTGGTTGGCCGACGTTGCGCGGCCGGGCCTTCATAGGCCCTAGATGGATTGAGGAAAGCTGTTATAGTTTCTTCCCAGCGAAAAGGGAAAGCTGCGACACAACCCGCAAAAAGCAGGGGCGCAGCAAAAAATTCCCGAGCCAACAGGGACAAAACTACATGAACAATCGTTTGAACAAAATCACTATCGTGGGTGGCGGTACGGCTGGATGGATGACCGCGCTGATCCTGGATATGGTGTTTTCCCGCACGTCAGCGCCCAAGGATCGACCGCAAATCTGTCTGATCGAAAGCCCGAACATCTCGACCGTGGGGGTGGGTGAAGCCACGGTTCCGCGGATGCCTGTCACGCTGCGTCAGGCGGGCATTTCAGAGCGGAGTTTCTTCCGCGAGACAAACGCATCGTTCAAGCTGGGTGTGAAGTTCTGCAATTGGAACAATGACGCCAAGGGCAATCGCATCGACTACATGAACCCCTTTGCGCACGGCCAGATGCTTGAGGGACTGGAGGCTGCCGAGTATTTCCTGCGCTTCGGCAATGGCGACAGGGATTTCACGCAGTCCATCTCGCCGCATGATGATCTGGCCCGTTTGTGCAAGGGCGCGCGTCAGTTGGGGCAGCCGGAATTCGAACAACGGTTTGGTTATGCCTATCATCTGGATGCCGTAAAGTTTGCAGGCATGCTGACCAGGGTCTGCACGAAGCGCGGAGTGGAACATATCCGGGATGAGGTGCAAACGGTCGAGCTGGATGAACAGGGCAATGTCAGTCATCTCATGCTCGAGGCAAAAGGCCGCCATGATATTGAGATGGTCGTGGATTGCACCGGGTTTCGTGGGCTGATCATCAACAAGGCACTCGGTGAGCCATTTTTGGATTACTCTGACTACCTGCCCAATGATAGGGCCATGGCGTTGCAGATCGAGCATCCGGATCCTGACAAGATCGAAAGCGCCACCAGATCCACTGCCTTGGGCGCAGGTTGGACGTGGCGCGTGCCGCTTTTTAACCGTGTGGGCACAGGATATGTCTATTCGTCGGCACACCGAACGGATGACCAGGCGGCGGACGAGTACCTTGAGTGGCTGGGTGACAGCGGCAAAGGTTTGACACCGCGCGTGATCCCGATGCGCGTCGGTCGCGTGCGCAATGCCTGGGTCAAGAATTGCGTGGCCATAGGCCTGTCCGGCGGGTTCATTGAACCGCTGGAAAGCACGGCGATCCACATGATTGACCATGCGATACGCTGGTTCGCCGAGCATTTGCCCACGCGAGACATCGAGCCTTCGCTAAGGGACAGATACAATCGGCAGATGGACAAGCTTTATAACGAGGTACTGGAATTCATCTGTTTACACTATCGGTTGGGCAACCGTACCGATGACCAATACTGGATCGATGCGCGCACCGAGATGAAGATACCGGATCGGTTGGCCGAAAATCTTGAACTGTGGCAGTATCGCCTGCCGATGGATCACGATATCGAGTTCGCCACTTTGTTTGACAGCCGCGTTTATCAAACCGTTCTTTTGGGCAAACAGGTTTATGATACGGGCTATGGTTCAGGCATCCGTGATCGTCTTCGACCGTTGAAGAAACCGATTTGGTTCCAGGGTATGAAGAACGCGAAAATGGATCTGGCGAAGATCGTTAAATCCATGCCGGATCACAAAACACTGTTGCGCGATATCCGGGGGGAACTTGATCAACCTGCCTTTGGAATGGCGGCAGCAATGAAGCCGACAGTGGCGATGCCGGGCACGGCGCCAGCCCCTGTGGTCATCGAGAACATGCCGAACTTTGCTGAAATCCAAAGCGGTAAAAAGGATTTGCAACTGTTCTGACTGCTTCCTGCCCGTCGCGCAGGGAATGTTTGCGGGAAAGGCGGGGTGCAAACTCCCCGTCTTTTTTACTTCCAACTGTTTTATCAATATGTAATGTAATCACATATATAGTGAAAGGCGACCGCATTGCGACAACAGAAGAAACAAGGGCAAACAAAGGGTCGGAACTTGCGGAGCACCCTCAAACGTCGGAGACGACAGGCGGCGCCTATGCAGGTTTACGATTCTCTGCCGTCAGGGCTGCGCCAGTGGTTGGCCTCGGCAAGTTTGCCGTGGAGCCCCGTTTCTGCGCAAAAAATCTGGACCCGGGCCGGAGGCGCGCGCAACCCTTCCGCAGCGTTGATGCGACTGGACGCAATTGAACAGGCCATGCTGCGGCGCGATGCCGGGGTTTGGACCTTCAAAACCGGCAACGCGCCTGGGTACAGAGCCGCCAAACCTTGAAAATATGGGCTTTGCCCTTGCACATACCGGGGAATCCGCCTATACGCGCGCTGTCGATACAAGGGCGGTCAACGTCCGGATGACGTTTCTGAGCAGGGCCGGGTTACCTCGGCCCTTTGTGTTTGTTTGCTCAGGGGCGCACCGGGTCACGTCCGATGGCACCATGAATCAAGACCGGCGGAGACAACCGCTCGGCCAGCAAAAACGTATTGTAAAGGAAAACAACGCCACATGGCTAACGCATCCATGGAGGAATTCGAAGCCCTCCTGAATGAAAGCTTCGAAATGGACACACCCGAAGAGGGTTCTGTTGTCAAAGGCAAGGTTCTGGCGATCGAAGCCGGCCAGGCCATCATCGACGTCGGCTACAAAATGGAAGGCCGCGTTGATCTGAAAGAATTCGCAAATCCCGGCGAAGCCCCTGAAATCGCTGTAGGTGACGAGGTCGAAGTTTACCTGCGTGCCGCAGAAAACGCCCGTGGCGAAGCCGTCATCTCGCGCGAGATGGCCCGCCGTGAAGAGGCATGGGACCGTCTGGAAAAAGCATATGCCGACGACCAGCGTGTCGAAGGTGCAATCTTTGGCCGCGTCAAAGGTGGCTTCACCGTCGATCTGGGTGGCGCAGTTGCGTTTCTGCCCGGCTCGCAGGTTGACGTGCGCCCCGTGCGCGACGCTGGCCCGCTGATGGGTCTGAAGCAGCCGTTCCAGATTCTGAAAATGGACCGCCGCCGTGGCAACATCGTTGTTTCGCGTCGCGCAATTCTGGAAGAATCGCGTGCCGAACAGCGTGCCGAGGTTATCGGCAACCTGTCCGAAGGTCAGACCGTCGAGGGTGTTGTCAAGAACATCACCGAATACGGTGCATTCGTTGACCTGGGCGGCGTTGACGGCCTGCTGCACGTCACCGACATGGCATGGCGCCGTGTGAACCACCCGTCCGAGATCCTGACGATCGGCGAAACCATCAAGGTTCAGGTCATCAAGATCAACAAAGAGACCCACCGCATCAGCCTGGGCATGAAGCAGCTGCAGGAAGATCCGTGGGATCTGGTTGCTGCCAAGTACCCGCTGGGCTCGGTCCATCAGGGTCGCGTTACCAACATCACCGACTACGGCGCGTTCGTCGAGCTGGAAGCCGGTGTCGAAGGTCTGGTGCACGTGTCCGAGATGTCCTGGACCAAGAAAAACGTCCACCCCGGCAAAATCGTATCGACCAGCCAGGAAGTTGACGTCATGGTTCTGGAAATCGACGGCGCCAAGCGTCGCGTGTCTCTGGGCCTGAAGCAGACTCAGCGCAACCCATGGGAAGTGTTTGCAGAAACTCACCCCGAGGGCACCGAGGTCGAAGGCGAAGTCAAGAACATCACCGAATTCGGTCTGTTCATTGGCCTCGAAGGCGACATCGACGGCATGGTTCACCTGTCCGACCTGTCCTGGGACGAGCGTGGCGAGGATGCGATCCAGAACTACCGCAAGGGCGATGTCGTTCAGGCGGTTGTCTCGGAAGTTGACGTGGATAAAGAGCGTATCTCGCTGTCGATCAAAGCCCTGGGCGGTGACAAGTTCGCCGAAGCCGTGGGCGGCGTGAAGCGTGGCTCGGTCATCACCGTCGAAGTCACCGCGATCGAAGATGGCGGCATCGAGGTCGAATACGAAGGCATGAAGTCCTTCATCCGTCGTTCAGATCTGTCGCGTGACCGTGCCGAACAGCGCCCCGAGCGTTTCTCGGTCGGTGACAAGGTCGACGTCCGCGTCACCAACGTCGACAGCAAGACCCGTCGTCTGGGCCTGTCGATCAAGGCGCGCGAGATCGCCGAAGAAAAAGAGGCCGTGGAACAGTACGGTTCCTCCGATTCGGGCGCATCGCTGGGCGATATCCTGGGTGCAGCGTTGAAATCCGGCGACTAAGCCAAGGCAGTATCCCAAGCATGAATTTCGGCCCCGCACGACAGTGCGGGGCCGTTTTTGTTGCGAATCAATATGTTCCGAACCGCAGGGTTAATTAGGGGATTGATCGCGCATTAAGTGTGGAAATTGGCCTGACAGATAAAATTTCGCGCGAGAATGTGGCAAAATAAAGCCTCAAAACTCAGAGTATCCGTTCCCCCCTTCCGGGTTTTTTCCTATACTGTCAAAACAGTAGACCTGTCACACCGGCTGCCTGGGAGGGTATCACGCATGATCCGTTCAGAATTGATTCAGAAAATCGCTGACGAAAACCCGCATCTCTATCAGCGTGATGTCGAGCGGATCGTGAACACCGTATTCGAAGAAGTCACAGACGCCATGGCGCGCGGTGACCGTGTCGAACTGCGGGGCTTTGGTGCCTTTTCCGTGAAAAAACGCGACGCACGTGTTGGGCGCAACCCGCGCACGGGCGAAACGGTGCAGGTCGAAGAAAAATGTGTACCGTTTTTCAAAACTGGCAAGTTGCTCAGGGATCGATTGAACGGTAAAGCCTGACACCATGATGCGTTACCTTCGATATGCTTTTCTGGCGGCCCTCGGGATCATCCTGATTTCCGTGTCTCTTGCCAATGTTCAGTCCGTAGAACTGAAACTGATGCCGGATGCTCTGGCCGAGCTTCTGGGTTTTAACCTCAGCGCGTCACTGCCGCTGTTTCTGGTGGTTTTGGGGGGTGTTGCGGCAGGATTGGTTATTGGTTTCCTGTGGGAATGGCTGCGGGAACACAAGCACCGCCGCGACGCGACCGTGAAGAAAACCGAAGTGCGCAAGCTTGAGCGCGAAGTCAAGAAGCTCAAGAAAAAGCAAAACCAAGGCAAGGACGATGTACTTGCCATTCTGGATGAGGCGAGCTGAGCCTGATCGTCATGTCTGATGTTCGGTTCAAAATCTGCGGTCTGACCGCACCGGATCACGTGCGCGCTGCGGCCGAAGCCGGGGCGGGTTATGTTGGGTTTGTTTTCTTTCCGAAATCGCCACGCAATCTGGATATTTTGCGGGCCGCAGAACTGGCGCATCTGGTCCCAGTTGGCGTTGCCAAGGTGGCTTTGGTGGTGAATGCCACTGACGAAGAATTGGACGGAATCGTTTCGACTGTACCGCTTGATATGCTTCAACTGCATGGCAAGGAATCGCCCGAACGGGTTTCCGAAATTCGCGAGCGATTTGGTTTGCCGGTGATGAAAGCCATAGGAGTGGCCGAGGCCGAGGATCTGGCGGCCGTCGATCTTTACTCGGAGGTGGCCGATCAACTGCTGATCGATGCGAAACCGCCCAGAGAGGCCGAATTGCCGGGCGGCAACGGGTTGGCTTTTGACTGGCGGCTGTTGGCCGGACGGAAATACTGGCGCCGGCCTTGGATGCTGGCCGGTGGCCTGACACCCCAGAACGTTGCCGAAGCAGTCCGGATGACAGGTGCCCGGCAGGTGGATGTGTCATCCGGTGTCGAAAGCGCGCCGGGTGTGAAAGATGCTGCCCTGATCCGCGACTTTGCATCGGCTCTCAGGTGATCTGATAAAGATCTTGCTGCGTATCCCTCGAAACAGAGGGGTTGAGCATGCTCGCAGCAATCGGGGGCGTTTCCTTGAAACACTGGTACCATGCGCCGGAGTTTTTCTGGCGCGCGGGACAGGCCTGTCGGCAGGCGCAAGGCGACCCATTGTGCCTGCACGCTGACTTGTTCAGGCAGGATGGCATCTATTTTTCATTCAGTGTCTGGCAAGACATCGAAGCAATGCTGACATTTTCCCAATCCGGCCCACACAGGCGTGCCTTGTTGGCGGCCGATCGTTTGGCGGATGTGAACAGGTTTCATCATTTTCCGTGCATTGGTGTGCCCAGCTCGGCGCAGGCGATTCAGGTCTGGCGTCAAAACACGCAGGTTGTGGAATGATGCGTTTTGCCCATGGCAAATCCCGCTGCCACCACCTATGAACAACAGATACGACGAGGGAGACACCCATGGCCAACGATCTTTTCAATTCCTTCATGTGCGGCCCTGACGAACAGGGACGTTTCGGCATCTTCGGCGGGCGTTTTGTCAGTGAAACTCTGATGCCGCTGATCCTGTCACTGGAAGAGGAATACAACAAGGCCAAAGATGATCCGACGTTCTGGGCCGAAATGGATGACCTGTGGGCAAACTATGTGGGTCGTCCTTCGCCGCTGTATTTTGCGGAACGCCTGACCGAGCATCTGGGGGGTGCCAAGATCTATCTGAAGCGTGACGAGCTGAACCACACCGGCGCGCACAAGATCAACAACGTGCTGGGGCAGATCATTCTGGCGCGGCGTATGGGCAAGACCCGGATCATTGCTGAAACCGGGGCAGGGCAACACGGCGTGGCCACCGCCACCGTATGTGCCAAGTTTGGCTTGAAATGCATTGTCTATATGGGGGCGCACGACGTGCAGCGTCAGGCCCCGAACGTATTCCGCATGCGTCTTCTGGGGGCCGAGGTGATCCCTGTGACCTCGGGCCGTGGGACGCTCAAGGATGCGATGAATGACGCGCTGCGCGACTGGGTGACTAATGTGCGCGACACGTTCTACTGCATCGGCACCGTGGCTGGGCCGCACCCCTATCCGGCAATGGTCCGCGATTTCCAGTCGATCATCGGCAAGGAAGCGAAAGAGCAGATGATGAAGGCCGAAGGCCGTTTGCCCGACACGATCATTGCGGCCATCGGCGGCGGTTCGAACGCGATGGGTCTGTTCTATCCTTTCCTCGACGACAAGGACGTCAACATCATAGGCGTCGAGGCGGGCGGAAAAGGTGTGAACGAGAAAATGGAGCATTGCGCTTCGCTGACCGGCGGACGGCCGGGCGTGCTGCACGGCAACCGGACCTATCTGTTGCAGGATGACGATGGCCAGATTCTTGAAGGCTATTCAATCTCGGCCGGGCTGGACTATCCGGGCATCGGGCCAGAGCATTCCTGGTTGCACGAAATTGGACGCGCGAATTACGTCTCGATCACTGACAAGGAAGCGCTCGAGGCGTTCCAGCTGTGCTGCGCAACCGAGGGGATCATCCCGGCGCTGGAACCAAGCCACGCATTGGCCCATGTGATGAAGATCGCACCGGAATTGCCCAAGGATCACCTGATCTGCATGAACATGTGCGGCCGTGGAGACAAGGACGTTCAGACCGTGGCCAAATATCTAAACTTCGATATGTCAGACACCGAAGGCCGTACGGCGGGTTGAGTGTGAACCGGGGCGGCATGTCCCGGTTGCTCTGTTATGGCGTCCTTTGCTCAAGCGGTCCTGAAAGCAATATTTTCAAGGCGAAACGTCCTGACGTTCCAGGGCAGGACAGGCGGGATAGTCAAACATGTGACATGTCCGCCCAAATCAGGTTGCCCTGCAAAAAAGGGCCGCCGCCAAGGCGCATGTAAGGACAACACAGAGGCCCGAGGAATCGCCGGCTGCTGGGAAACCTCGATCATTGTGCCTGCATTTGTTTCCCGACAACTGCCAGTTGCGATCTCTGCCTGGGATTGTTTCGAATATCCCGTCAAGGTCGAGAATCTGTAACCGGCATATTTTGAGCACGTGACTTGCAAAGTCACGGCTTGTTGTGACGTCTTGCCGAGAAGACTCCTTGAAAACACCGGGGTTCGAAGTGCTTTCCGACATTTTTTGCCTTTGTCTTTTGGTTTGTGCACAGCCATGTGGCCCGCACGCCAAAGTTGAGTTGTTTCCAATTCTATACAGTGTCTCCAATTTGAACTAACTATTGGGTAACTGGCGTGGTTGCGGCCGGTTCAGGGGACGTCTCTGCAATGGATGGGACAATGGATGACGTGGCTCGGGGCACAGTGTCTTTGCCCGGGCGCCCTGGTGTTTAGCGCCCTCGAGGTGTTGTAGGAGGTAAAATGGTCAGGTCCGTTATTTCGAGGCTGTTGTGCCTCTGTTTTCTGATTTCAGCACTCATGATCGGAAGCGCGAAAGAGGGTGCGGCCCTTGGTGGCGGCTTCTTCATAACCTCAGTTCCGACGCCGAACGGGGGAAGCATCTTTTTCAACAATATCCCACTTACCGGATCGGCCTTTGTTTCGCTGGGTGGGTCGGGGCAGGTTCCCGGCGGTAGTTTCTATTTCAACAACGGCATTCTGAACCTGAGTGCGATCACGCCTGCCGGCCTTGCTTCCCTGGGCTATATCGGCGCAACCATTCTCAGTCAGGATGGCGCGGATTCCACATATGCGGCAGACGGGTATATGGGGATTACGTTCACTGCGCGCGAAACCGTCGGAGGGCCGCTTTATCGCTATGAGATCGCGTTGTCCGGTGTAACGAACACCCAAATCGTCAACACGCGCGTTCTGGTGGATACGACACAGCCAACTGCAACGATTGGGGCCCTGACACCGACCGGCAGCGGAACGTTTCAAGCAACCATTACGCTGAGCGAACCAAGCACCGATTTCACCGTGGGCGACCTGTCCGTCACCAATGCAACGACCACTCTGACCGGGTCCGGCACCAGCTATGTCGCCACTTTGACGCCCCAGAACAACGGTACCATCGAGCTTTTCATTCCGGCAGGGGTGTTCTCGGACGCGGCTGGGAATCTGAACCTTGAGTCAAACAGGGTCAGCACGCTTCAGGCCGTGACAAATGCTCAACGTCAGATTCAGGCGTTCCAGAACGCCCGGGCCAACAGCCTTGTGTCGAACCAGCCGAAACTGACCCAGTTTCTGCAAGGTTCGGGGTCGGGTGTACTGGACGCTTCGGTCACGCAGGGCTCGGGGTATCTGAATTTCGCCAGTGATCCGGCGCGCCCCGTCTGGTTCAGTGTGACCGGCAACTGGAGTTCTCAGGATGATTATGACAACTCCTATGCACTGGCTGTTGTCGGGGCTCATCGCCAGATCAATTCGAACCTGTTGATCGGCGCCATGCTTCAGTTCGACTATGCCGAAACGGAAAACGGCCCGGCCAGCGTGGACGGTACGGGCTGGCTGGTTGGTCCTTATGTGGTGGCAAAATTGCCCAATCATTCGGTGTTTCTTGAAGGGCGGGTACTTTATGGCCAGGCCGACAACAACATCTCTCCGTTTGGCACCTACGAAGACAGTTTCGACAGTGACCGTTGGCTGGTCCAGTCGCGCGTGACAGGTGAGATAAAGCGTGGCGCCCTGACATTGATGCCCTTGCTGGACGTAAGTTATGCCAGTGACGATCAGAAAGCTTATACCGACAGCCTGGGTAATCTGATACCACAGCAGGATTTCAGTTTGACGACGGCACGGCTGGGTGTGGATTTCAGCCACCCGCTTCAAGTGTCACGAGGAGAGATGATGCTGACGGGCGGGCTTTCGGGGATTTGGAGCACGACTTCGGGTACTGGCACCGCCCCGGGCGTGACTCCGATTGGCGACACCGCCCGAGCCCGTGCGGATCTGGGCCTGGACTATCGGTTGGAAAACAACAGCTTGCTTGCAGCAAACGTGTTCTACGATGGCATTGGTGAAAGCGGTTTTGAAAACTACAGCATCAGCCTGATCTGGCAAATGGCGTTCTGACCTTGGGGCGAAACTGGATCGCGGATCAGGTCTCGCCCCAGGCGCAATGGCTGTCTAGGCATTCGCCTTGTTCTGAAGCAAGATATCAAGCGGCACAATCTCGAGCGCGCGTTGATGGGTCGCCTCCAGGTGAACCTTTGGGGCGCATCCTTCGTCATGGGCTTGTAGGAACCGGCCGGCACACAGACACCAGCTGTCACCGGGCTTGAGGCCCGGGAAATCAAACTCGGGCCGAGCCGTGCTCAGATCATTGCCGACGTATTTCGAGAATGCCAGAAACTCGGCCGTCATCACGGCACAAACCGTATGGCTTCCCTGATCCTCGGGGCAGGTATTGCACGCACCGTCGCGGAAGAACCCGGTCAGAGGATCGCGTGAGCAGGGCGCCAGAACGCCGCCGAGTACATTGATACTGTCTTGCTTCTGCATGAACACACCTTACAGGCTTTCTGCGATCTTGCGGAACATTTCGATATTTTGGTCGTTTACGCCAGTGTCGCGAAATTTCCGATCAGCGCCGGTAGACACAATCAGAACGCCGCGAGGTTGGTTGAAATAGATGTATTGCCCATACACGCCCCGGGCCAGAAACTCTCCCTCATGGGCGCCGCGCGGGATCCACCACTGGTACCCATATCCAATCTTCCCCTGAGCGGTCGGGGCGCTGGGTTGAGTTGCCTCGAATATCCAGTCGGAGGGCACCACTTGCCGGCCGTTCAATGCCCCATCTTGCAGGATCATTTGCCCGAACCGCGCAAAGTCACGTGTCGTGAAGTTCAATCCGCCCAAAACGAAGGCGACACCAGCGCCGTCAGTGACATAATACCCGTCCCGCTCAAGGCCCAGGGGCTGAAGGATTTTTTCCGTCAATAGATCCGCAACACTGCGACCGGTCGCCCCGCGTATCACCATGCCCAATACATGCGTGTCTATGGAAACATATTGCCAGGTTTCACCGGGGGGCGCGAAACTGTCCTGCAATGAGGCCGCGAAATCGTCCAGTTCACCGCCCAGGGCAATCACACGACCCATCCTGTTGATGTCAGATTTCGGGTCCAGATAATCTTCGTCAAACGTGACGCCGCTGGCCATGTTCAGAACGTTCCGAATTGTCGCCCTGTCATATGCGCTGCCTGCAAGTTTGGGGGCGTATTTGACGACGGGATCATCCAATGAATCGATTGCGCCCTCTTGCAGGAGAATGCCGAAAAGCGCCGACAGATAACTTTTTGCCACTGACCACGAAATCCGGCGATCATCGGGACCGGTGCCCAGATAGTATTCCTCGAACCGGATCTTGCCGTTCTGCATGATAAGCAAAGAAGTGACCGAGCGTTCATTGATCCAAGTGTCGGTGCCTTCCGGAAGATCGAAACCTTCGCCGTAGGGCAGTTCCCATGTTGGGGCGTTTCCACGCGGCAGATCCACGGTCAGAAAGGTTTCATCCATATGCGAAAAGTTGTGAACGATCTTGTCCTCGGAAAACAGAGAGTTCACCGCCATCAGGCGCTGTAACTCTTCGCGTTTCCAAAGCCCAACGGCAGCGGCGGCCAAAGCCAGCGCCAGCACAATGCGCAGAACCCACTTCAGTATGGACCGCATCGCATAGCCTCCCTTGTTTGCGTGTATTGGAACGTGGACATCCCGCTTTCGCAACGCCGACGTAACGGAAAGAGGGCGGGGCGCTATTTGAACTTGTCCAACAGTTTCTGCATGGCCGACCGTTCGTCGGCTGGTGGCTTCGGAGGTGCCTTAGATGCGGTTTCAGCTTTCGGAGCCGCCGTCTTGGACGACCGGGGCGGAGCAGTACGCAGGGCCACCGCGTTCATGAATTTTCCACCATCATTCTGGGCCAGATGGGGCGCGCCGTCCGAAACACCCCGCAGAACGTCGTCCAGCCAGTCACTCTCGGATTTCGCAAAGTCGCTCAGAACATAAGCCGAGACCATCTCCTTGCGGCCCGGATGTCCGATCCCAAGCCGGACACGGTCATAGGCTGCGCCTATATGGTCGTGGATTGAACGCAGACCATTATGCCCAGCGTGTCCGCCGCCCGCCTTTACCCGCACTTTGCCCGGGGCGAGGTCCAGCTCGTCATGGAGCACGACAACATCTGTGGACTCGAGTTTGTAGAAACGCATCGCTTCACCCACGGATTGACCGGACCGGTTCATGAAGGTCTGTGGTTTCAGCAAAAGGATTTTTTCAGACCCTAACCGCCCTTCCGAGATTTCGCCCTGAAACTTGGACTTCCATGGGCCAAACCCATGATCTTCCGCAATCCGTTCCACAGCCATGAACCCGATGTTGTGCCGGTTTCGGGCGTATTTCTGCCCCGGGTTTCCCAATCCGACAAAGAGTTTCATGACCATGCTCCGCCTCTGTAGCCTCGAGGCTATGTGATGCCCGGAATTGCCATGGAAATCCAGCCGGCGCCGCGCGTCATGACCACAAAAAAACGGGGCTCGTCAGAACCCCGTTTCAAAAATCAGACGTTTGATCCGAATTTATTCTTCTTCTTTGCCGACGACTTCGACTTCATCGACTGCAACTTCTGCTTCTTCACCTTCTTCGTCGTCACTTGTCGACAGACCGGTCGGTGCCGAGACGTTTGCGATCACGAAGTCGCGGTCGATGGTCGGCTTGGTGCCTTCGGGCAGTTCAACCGACGAAATGGTGACGACGTCGTTGATGTTCATTCCGGCCACATCAACGGTGATCTTCTCAGGAATGTCACCTGCGGTGCACAACAGCTCGACTTCCGGGCGGACAACGGTCAGCACGCCGCCCTTCTTGATGCCGGGGGCTTCATCTTCGTTGATGAACTCAACCGGAATGTACAGTGCGATCTTGGTGGTCCGGCGCAGGCGCATCAGGTCCAGGTGGGTCGGCAGGTCTTTGACGACATCACGCTGAACGTCGCGGCAGATGACGCGAACGTCTTCATGGCCTTCGACTTTCAGGTTCCACAGGGTCGACTTGAAGCGACCGGCCTTCAGGCGCTTGAACAGTTCGTTGAACGGAATCTGAATCGGCAGCGGATCTTTGTCGCCGCCAAACACTACGCCCGGAACCATGCCTTCGCGGCGCGTTTTGCGAGCGGCGCCCTTGCCTGTCCCCGTCCGTTCCAGAGCTACGAGATCAGGAATCTCTCCAGCCATGATAATTCTCCAATGTTAGGGCGGGTATCCTCCAAGGCTGTATACCCGCGTGAAGCCGCGTCCTTATCTCGATTCATCCGGTTTGGAAAGGGGGAAATCACAGCTTGTCGTTCTCTATGGCCCAACCGCGCGCTTCGGAGTGTTCTTCGTCAAATGAGTGAAGGGTCCGCTGCTTCATCTGGCCACAAATATCCCGGGGGAGACGCCCGGAACGGGCGGCGGGGGCAGAGCCCCAAATCTGCCGCGGTCTCAGGCTTGCCAGCGACCACCAAAATCTTCTGGTACCAGAAGATTGTGCGCCCCCAGCGCGCTAACGGTTTTTTCACCGCACAGCGCCATTGTTGTATCAAGTTCCTTCTGAATCACTTCCAGCGCGGTGGTGACGCCTTTCTGGCCCATGGCGCCCAGCCCATAAATAAATGCGCGGCCGATATACGTCCCCCTGGCCCCCAGTGCCAATGCCTTAAGCACGTCCTGACCCGAGCGGATACCACTGTCCAGATGCACTTCGACATCGTTGCCGACAGCGTCCATGATCTCGGGCAATACCCGAATCGAGCTGAGCGCACCATCCAGCTGACGCCCACCATGGTTCGACACGACTATGGCATCCGCTCCCAGCTTGGCAGCCATTTTGGCATCTTCCGCGTCGAGTATCCCTTTCAGGATCACTTTTCCGCCCCACTTTTCCATCAGTTTTTCGACTTTGCTCCAGTCGAGGGTGGGGTCGAACTGTTCAGCGGTCCAGGCCCCCAGTGAAGACGCGTCCGAGATACCTTGCACATGTCCCACTATATTGCCGAACTCGCGCCGTTTGGCACCCAGCATTTCAATGCCCCAGGCCCATTTGGTCATCAGGTTCGCTATGGTCTTTGCGGTCAGCTTGGGTGGTGCGGACAGGCCGTTCTTCAGGTCTTTGTGCCGTTGGCCCAGAATCTGCAGATCCAACGTAATCACCAGCGCCGAACACTTGGCGTCCTTGGCCCGCTGGATCAGACGGCTGACATAGTCATCGTCCTTCATCGTGTAGAGCTGAAACCAGAACGGCTTGTCGGTGTGCTCGGCCACGTCTTCGATCGAGTTGATCGACATTGTGGAAAGGGTAAAGGGCACACCAAAATCCTCGGCGGCTTTGGCGGCCTTCATCTCTCCGTCCGCATGCTGCATCCCCGTCAACCCGACCGGGGCCAACGCGACCGGCATTGACACCTTCTGGCCGATCATTTCCGAGGCCGTCGAACGCCCGGACATATCAACGGCAACCCGCTGACGCAGGCGGATCTTTTTAAAATCGGAACTGTTTTCGCGGAAAGTCTGTTCCGTCCAGCTGCCGCTTTCAGCGTAATCGTAGAACATCCGCGGCACGCGACGCTCGTATATGCGCCTGAGGTTTTCGATATTGGTTATCACAGGCATGACTCAGACCTCCGAACTTACTGGTTCGTTTTCCTTACCAATGCATGTCAACGCCTGCAATGATCTGGCCCGGCGTCGGGCAGTCAAAAAAAGCCTGCCCCAGAACAGTCTGCGGCAGGCTTTTTAGTCTTGTGTTATCTGCGGGATCAGGCGCTATGAGCGCCATCCGACAGGGACTTTACAAAATCCAGCACTTCATTGACCGGTTTGCCTGCACCGATCTGGCTGACGATCGCCGATCCGACTACGGCACCATCTGCCACGGACGCGATATTGCGGGATTTCTCGGGCGTATTGATGCCAAAGCCCACGATCACCGGCAGCTCGGTTGCGGCCTGGATACGGGCAACCTCGGGGGCCACATCCGTTGCCTGCGCCTCGGCCGCGCCGGTGATGCCAGTGATTGAGACGTAATACACGAAGCCCGAGGTGTTTTGCAAAACGCGCGGCAGGCGCTGGTCATCCGTGGTAGGTGTTGCAAGACGAATGAAGTTCAGGCCGGCCGCCTGCGCAGGCAGGCAAAGCTCTTCGTCTTCCTCGGGCGGCAGATCGACAACGATCAGCCCGTCAATACCGGCATCTTTGGCATCGGCCAGAAAAGCCTCTACACCCCGGCTGTAAATCGGGTTGTAGTACCCCATCAGGACAATTGGCGTTGTGTCATCTGTTTCCCTGAACGCGCGCGCCAGATCCAATGTGCGCTGCAACGTCATCCCGCCGTCCAACGCGCGTTGACCCGCTGCCTGAATTGTGGGGCCATCCGCCATCGGATCAGTGAAGGGCAAACCAAGTTCGATGATGTCCACACCCGCGCCGGGCAGGCCTTTGACCACGTCGAGCGAGGTGTCATAGTCCGGGTCCCCTGCCATCACATAGGCAACAAAAGCCTTCTTTCCTTCGGCTTTCAGGGCGGCAAACTTAGCGTCGATACGGGTCATCGGATGTCCTTGCAATCGGGTTTGGACCCGTGTGCAGAAACTTTGACCGAAAATCAATCCCGCCAACGCAGGAATAGCTCAGAAGCCCAGATGGTACCGCAGCAGAACCGCGTTTACACCAGGGTTCTCATCGTTGGTGCTGGCGTTCGACTTGTGCGTGATCGCAACTGACATTCTGTTGCCGTTGTTCAGGTTATATCCAAGACCCAAAAGGCTGCGGATCTGAAAGTCTCCGCCCAGGTCGTTCTGGTCGTTGCTGGCATTGAAGTATCCCGGCATGACACTGCCTTCGACGAACCAGCGCTCACCCAGAGAATACAGCCCGACCAGCCCAACACCGATATGCGTATCCCCGTCTTCGTTCACAGAAAACGCAGCACCCCAGCCAGCACTGAACCGAGTTGCCTGGTGAAAAGGAGTGTGATGGTACTCGAGAGCGATCAGTGCCTGATCTTCGGACGTCGCCTCGGAAAAATCTGAATACCCGGCACCAAGAACAACCGTCTGAGCATGGGCTGTAGCAAATGTAGAGACCGTCAGTACGGCTGCAAGAAGTAGTTTTTCCATTATATTCTGCCATTTAATTTGATCGCGCTATGTTAATTGTTCATCCTACCCTTCGGTTTTCAGGGCCGACAAGAACACGATTTGAGAACAATTTCGTGATGTGGCCGAAGGGACTCAAACAAAGTGGCCCGGCAATCACTTGCGCATTGATGCGGACCTGCATAGAAGCTGCGTTCGTATTCTATGCAGGAGGCCGTTATGGGCTTTAAGATGGGAATCGTGGGTCTGCCGAACGTGGGCAAGTCGACCCTGTTCAATGCGTTGACCAAAACCGCTGCCGCGCAAGCCGCGAATTTCCCGTTCTGCACGATTGAGCCCAATGTCGGCGATGTGGCCGTGCCGGATGAGCGGCTCGACAAGTTGGCCGCAATCGCATCGTCAAAACAGATCATCCCGACGCGCATGACATTCGTGGATATCGCCGGACTGGTGAAGGGGGCCTCGAAAGGCGAGGGGCTCGGGAACCAGTTTCTGGCAAATATTCGCGAGGTCGATGCCATCGCCCATGTCTTGCGCTGTTTCGAAGATGGCGACGTGACCCATGTAGAAGGCCGCATCGACCCCGTGGCCGATGCTGACACCATCGAGACTGAGCTGATGCTCGCCGATCTGGAAAGCATCGAAAAGCGCCGCGCCAATCTGGTGCGCAAGCTGAAAGGCAATGACAAAGAGGCCCAACAGCAGGACCGCCTGCTTGCCGAAGCGCAAAAGATGCTGGAAGGCGGCAAACCTGCACGGTTGGTCGAGGTTTCGGACGAGGACGCCAAGGCCTGGAAGATGTTGCAACTGCTGACCACCAAGCCGGTTCTTTATGTTTGCAACGTGTCCGAGGAAGAAGCCGCTGAAGGCAACGAATACTCGGCGAAAGTCGCCGAGATGGCTGCCGCCCAGGGCAACTCTCACGTCATTATCAGCGCCAAGATCGAAGAAGAGATCAGTCTGCTTGAAGCGGACGAGGCACAGATGTTCCTTGAGGAAATGGGTCTGGAAGAGCCCGGTCTCGACCGTCTGATCCGTGCCGGTTACGACCTGCTGAAACTGGAAACCTATTTTACGGTCGGCCCGAAAGAGGCCCGCGCTTGGACCATCCGCACCGGCACCGCTGCACCGCAGGCGGCTGGTGTCATTCATGGTGATTTCGAAAAGGGATTCATCCGCGCCGAGACCATCGCCTATGAAGACTTTGTCGCCTGCAACGGCGAGCAGGGGGCGAAAGAGGCAGGCAAGATGCGGGCCGAGGGGAAAAGCTATATCGTCAAGGATGGCGACGTGATGCACTTTTTGTTCAACACCTGAAATTGCGCCACAATCCGCAATCGTATTGGCGTATCGAGGCCCGCCAACTCAAATCGGGAAATGAACTGTCCTGTGCTTTTAAGTCTGTCCGACGACTGAGGTTGCATCCCAAGATTGCGCAGACTCTTGATAGATTGATTTTTCCGGGTTGTATTTTCGCGGATCATCTAGCGATGATGCGTGAACATAGATACGATCATCCATAAGACTGCTGCGCCTTGTAAGTTGCGCTCCACAGTTCGGGCAGAAGCCGCTGAACGTTGGGTTGCCCGACCCGCCCAGCATTTCGTACGTTTTGCAAGCACTACTTATTTCAAAAGAGTCACGGACCAAAGGCATCATCTCTGAATGCCCGGAACCTGTGAGGTGCTGGCAGTCGCGACAGTGACAGCGAAACATTGGTACATCAAGTCGGGTGCCTGCATAGCGAACCAGGCCACATTTGCACCCACCTGTTATTCGTTCCGTCATCCTGAAACCTCCGCCTCTGGAAGCTAAGGTAATTTCCGGGTTTTGTCAGCTTTGTTTCGCTTGGTTGAAGACGTCATACGATTCACTGTTCCTGCATGGTAAATGCCTTGAGTTCGGGAATCACAAGTCGCAGCCCGCGCAATTTAAGCGCTCTTTTCTTTGCCGTCGAATATCCGATACTCTGACGAACGACCCGCCAACAGGAATGCCCTGAGATGATCGAAATTCGCGACCTGCAATTGCTCAGTGCCTTGGCGCGGCATCGGCATTTTGCCAAGGCGGCAGAGGAATGCGGGATATCTCAACCCGCGTTCTCGATGCGTATCCGTAACCTTGAAGACCGATTGGGCGTCTCTATCGTCCGCCGCGCCAACCGGTTTCAGGGTCTGACCGAAGAGGGCGAGATGATCGTCCAGCGGGCCCGTCGTATTCTCGATGACACCAAAGCACTGGAACAGCAGGTGCTGGCCACCAAGGGCGAGATCACCGGTACGCTGATCCTTGGCGTGATTCCGACGGCCATCGCCTTTACCGGGCGCCTCACCAAACGCTTTCGGCAAGCGCATCCGCGCATCGTTACGCGCATCGAAACCATGTCTGCCACCGCCATTCAACACCGGCTGGACGAAGGAAGCCTGGACGCCGGGATAACATATGGCGACAGCATCGGGACCGATCTGCGACAGGTGCAACCTTTGTACGAGGAAACCTATGTTCTGCTGGTTCCGTCACACATGACGGACGAAAACGGCCCCTTGCCTTGGGCGCGCGTGGCTGAATTTCCGCTGAGCCTGCTCGAGCCGCAGATGCAAAACCGGCGTATTCTGGATCGTATCTTTGCCGAACAGGGGCTGCACCCGGACGTGGTTGCCGAAACCAGCGGATTTACCGCGTCGATGGTGATGGCACGCGAGGGGCTGGCTGCCACGGTTGTGCCACGTGTCCTTATTCGGGCATTGGGCGAGTTGCAGGGGACAAAGGTGCTGCCGCTGGTCGATCCGATTGTCAGCAAACCGATCTGTCTGGCCACCCTGAGCCGAGATCCTGAACTGCCAACGGTGCAGGCACTGCGCGCTGTGGTGACGTCTTTACGGTGATAAGATGTCGTTATCGTGCGATTGCAAAAAGCGATTTGACGATATGCTAGCCTGATGAGACACGGGGCCTGAATCGGAGGGCATTATGGCACCATTAGACACCAAGCCATCAGGCGCACCCAAGGGCGTCTGGAAGTCAGGTAAAGGCAAGGGGCGGCACACGCCCAAAGGCCGACAGTTTACGGATGAAGCACAGGCCGAAATTGCGCGCCTGCTGGGCGACCGCCCACGCCGCCGCGACCTGTTGATCGAGTATTTGCATCTGATTCAGGACACGCACGGCCATATCAGCGCCGACCATATTGCCGCGCTGGCCGTCGAGATGCGGATCGGGCAGGCCGAGATTTACGAGACCGCGACCTTCTATGCCCATTTCGACGTGGTGAAAGAAGGTGAAACACAGCCCCCCGCGCTGACCATTCGTGTCTGTGATTCCCTGTCCTGCGAAATGGCTGGTGCGCAGCAGTTGAAAAAAGCGTTGGAGGATGGGCTGGACCCGTCCGAAGTGCGCGTTCTGCGCGCTCCCTGCATGGGGCGCTGCGACACGGCACCGGTGCTCGAGATTGGTCACAACCATATCGACCACGCGACCCCTGAAAAAGTGCAGGCCGCTATTGCTGCCGATGACACCCATGCTCATCTACCCGATTACGAAACCTTCGCGGCCTACGAGGCCAATGACGGCTATACCAAGCTGAAAGAGCTGCGCGAGGGCGGCGACTGGGAAGCGGTTCAGGAACAGGTTCTGGCCTCGGGCCTGCGCGGTTTGGGCGGCGCCGGTTTTCCGTCGGGCAAGAAATGGGGCTTTGTCCGCATGAATGACGGCTCGCGCTATCTGGCCGTGAACGGGGACGAGGGCGAACCCGGCACCTTCAAGGATCGCTACTATCTGGAACGCACGCCGCATGTTTTCCTCGAAGGTATGCTGATCGCCGCCTGGGCGGTTCAGGCGGAAACCTGCTTCATCTACATGCGCGACGAATACCCAGCTGTGCTGGAGATTCTGCGGCGCGAGATTGCCGCGCTGGAAGATGCCGGAATCGTCGAGCCGGGCTATATTGACCTACGTCGCGGCGCGGGCGCTTACATCTGCGGCGAAGAATCCGCAATGATCGAATCGATCGAGGGCAAAAAGGGCCTGCCGCGTCATCGCCCGCCCTTCGTGGCGCAGGTCGGCGTATTCGGCCGCCCGACGCTGGTGCACAACGTGGAAACGCTCTACTGGGTGTCCAAAATCTGCCGGGAAGGTCCGGAGATCCTCAATTCAGTTGAAAAGAATGGCCGTAAGGGGCTGCGCAGCTATTCGGTCTCGGGCCGGGTGGCGAAACCCGGCGTCTACCTGCTGCCGGCAGGGTCGACCATTCTTGACGTGATTGATGCCGCCGGGGGCATGGCCGAAGGTCATGTGTTCAAGGCGTATCAACCGGGCGGGCCGTCGTCAGGTCTTCTCCCCTCCAGCATCGACGACGTCCCGCTCGACTTTGACACCCTGCAGCCGCTGGGCACCTTCATCGGATCCGCTGCGGTTGTGGTTCTGTCCGATCAGGACACGGCCCGCGATGCGGCGCTGAACATGCTGCGGTTCTTCGAGGACGAAAGCTGTGGCCAGTGCACGCCCTGCCGGGCGGGCTGCGAAAAAGCGGTCAAGCTGATGCAGGCCGAGAAGTGGGATACCGACCTGCTGGAAGATCTGTGCCAGGTGATGGGCGACGCCTCGATCTGCGGGCTGGGGCAGGCGGCCCCGAACCCGATCCGCCTGGTCATGAAACACTTCGCTGAAGAAATCTGAGGGAGACAGAGCCATGCTTGATGCAAGCCCAAACAAGACCGTCACCTTCAACCTGAACGGCGATGACGTCACCGTGCCCGAAGGCACCACCATCTGGGAAGCGGCCAACGGCCGTGGACTGGTGATCCCGCATCTGTGTCACAAACCGGCGCCGGGCTACAAACCCGATGGCAACTGCCGCGCCTGCATGGTCGAGGTGGAAGGCGAGCGTACGCTGGTCGCCTCGTGCATCCGTCCGGCGGCTGACGGGATGGTGGTGAAAACCGACACCGACCGCGCCGAGAAATCGCGCGCCATGGTCATGGAACTGTTGGTGGCCGACCAGCCCGAGCAGCCGCATGACAAATCGAGCCATTTCTGGGATATGGCCAAGCTGAACGATGTCAGCGACAGCCGCTTTCCGGCGAAAGAGCCCGAGAAGATCCCGTTGCTGGATGACAGCCATGTGGCGATGCGGGTCAATCTGGATGCCTGCATCAACTGCAACCTCTGCGTCCGCGCCTGCCGCGACGTTCAGGTGAATGACGTGATCGGCATGGCCGGGCGCGGGCATACCGCGCAGGTGGTGTTCGACCAGAACGACCCGATGGGCGAGTCGACCTGCGTGGCCTGCGGCGAATGCGTTCAGGCCTGCCCGACCGGCGCGCTGATGCCCGCCACCGTCCTGGACGACCAGCAGCATGGCGACAGCAAGGATTACGATTCCAAAACCGAAAGCGTCTGCCCCTTCTGCGGGGTGGGTTGCAAGGTCAGCCTCAAGGTCAAGGACGGCAAGGTCAAATATGTCGAGGGCATCAACGGCCCCGCCAACGAAGGCCGTCTGTGCGTCAAGGGCCGGTTCGGGTTCGACTATATCCACCACCCGCACCGCCTGACCAAACCGCTGATCCGGCGCGAGGATGCACCGGCAAAAGGTCTGAACGTTGATCCCGGCAACCTGTCGACCCATTTCCGCGAAGCGACCTGGGAAGAGGCGATGGATCTGGCGGCCACCAGACTGATCGCCCTGCGCGACCAAGACCCGCGCAGCGTTGCGGGCTTTGGATCGGCCAAATGCACCAACGAGGAAGCCTATCTGTTCCAGAAGTTCATCCGTCAGGGTTTCAAACACAACAATGTCGACCACTGCACCCGTCTGTGCCATGCGTCGTCCGTTGCCGCTCTGATCGAGAACGTGGGCTCGGGCGCGGTGACGGCGACCTTCAACGAGATCGAGAATGCCGATGTGGCCATCATCATCGGGTCGAACCCGATTGAAAACCACCCTGTCGCGGCCACCTATTTCAAGCAGTTCGCCAAGCGCGGCGGCAAGCTGATCGTGATGGACCCGCGCGGCGTCGGCATGCGCAAATTCGCGGACGAAATGCTGCAGTTCCGGCCCGGTGCCGATGTCTCGATGCTGAACGCGATCATGAACGTGATCGTCGAAGAAGAGCTTTATGACAGCCAGTACATCCACCGCTGGACCGAGAACTGGGAGGCCGAGAAAGAGCACCTGCGCCAGTTCACGCCCGAGGCGATGGCACCGATCTGCGGCATCGATCCGGATCAGCTGCGTCGCGTTGCGCGCACCTTTGCCAATGCCAAGGCGGGTCTGATCTTTTGGGGCATGGGCGTCAGCCAGCATATCCACGGCACCGACAATTCGCGCTGCCTGATCTCGCTGGCCCTGATGACCGGGAATGTCGGCAAACCCGGCGCGGGTCTGCACCCTCTGCGGGGCCAGAACAACGTGCAGGGCGCATCAGACGCCGGGCTGATCCCGATGTTCCTGCCGGACTACAAGACGGTGACGGATGACGGCATTCGCGCGCAGTTCACCGAGGTCTGGAAATCGGACGATTTCTCAAACGAGAAGGGTTTGACCGTCACCGAGATCATTGACCAAGCCTATGCAGGCAACATCAAGGGCATGTATATTCAGGGTGAAAACCCGGCCATGTCCGATCCGGATGTTGGCCACGCACGTGAGGCCCTGGCCAAGCTGGACCTGATGATCGTGCAGGACATCTTCCTGACCGAAACCGCGAACTATGCCGACATCATCCTGCCGGCCTCGGCGCTGTATGAAAAGAACGGCACGGTTTCGAACACCAACCGTCAGGTGCAACGTGTCCGTCCGGCCGTGGCGCCTCCGGGTGAGGCGCGCGAGGATTGGAAGATCACGGTCGAACTGGCGCAGCGTATCGGGCTGAACTGGGATTACACAGAAGTGTCCGAGGTCTTTGCCGAGATGAAACTGACCATGCAGTCGCTTGACAATATCACGTGGGAACGGCTGGAAAACGAGACGATCACCTATCCGTCGCTCAGCGAAACCGATCCCGGCCAGCCTATTGTGTTCGGCGATGGCTTCCCCCGCGCGGGGGGCAAAGCAAGGTTCACTCCGGCCAATGTCATCCCGCCTGATGAAGCGCCCGATGATGAATACCCGATGATTGCCACCACCGGCCGTCAGCTGGAACATTGGCATACCGGTTCAATGACCCGCCGGGCAAAGGTTCTTGACGCGGTCGAGCCAGAAGCCAACTGCTCGATGAACCCGCGCACGCTGAAGCTGATGGGGATTGAACCGGGCGAAATGATCCGCCTGACCACGCGTCGCGGTTCGATTGAAATCATGGTGCGCGCCGACCGGGCCATTGCCGAAGACATGGTGTTCATCCCGTTTGCCTATGTCGAAGCGGCGGCGAACATCCTGACGAACTCGGCCATCGACCCCTACGGCAAGATCCCCGAGTTCAAGTTCTCGGCCATTCGTGTCGAAAAGATCGAGGATGCGATGGCAGCGGAGTAAGATCGCGGCCAGACTGAACAAGGGCGGCCTCTGGAAGGGGCCGCTTTTTTCTTTGCCGCGCCGTCGTTCAAACGATTGCCTCATCTGACTTGCCCCGGCAATTCGTCGCGTTTTCATTTGGTCGCGGCACCACGCAAATTTCCGCACTGGCGATGGCATCGCGACCACCAACGAAATCGGAACCAGGCGTCCATAAGGCAATGTGAACACCCGTCACCTGCTGGTGCGAAACAAACGGATGGCTCAACGCGGCTTTTATTGGCAGCTGGTCAATAGTCACGCTCGAAGAACAGACCCAGGCCGGTTTCCCCTCGGCCATCGACCGTACCGCGCACCGTGAAATTGTCCGTGACATCGAGGTTTAGGTTCACTTCGGTGTCACCTTCGGTGTTCACGGTGAAATCCGTATAGAGGTTTTCACCCAGGTACGCGCCCGCGCCCAAACGGCCCGCGCCGCTTTCCGAAGCTCCTATGTCGACCGTGTCGACTCCGGTGGAGTCGCGGAGACCTTTGGTTGCATCACCACCCGCACCGCTAAGCTGCGCCAGTGATGCTGCCATTTGCGCGATCAGGAAAGGCGAGATTTCTGAAAACCGGTTCCCGAACAGCAACATTGCCAGCGCTTCTTCAGCCGGACGTTCAGGGTCGGAAAACACATTGACCTCAGGTGAATCCAGCGGGCCGGCAATTTCGATCGTCGCGGTGCCGTCAGACGTGCTGGCTGAAGACTCGAACTCGATATACGGGGTCAGGTCGCCTTGCAATGTGACGATCCCCTTGGTCAGTGCCAATCTGCGGCCCAGAATGTCGAAATTCCCTCGGATCAGTTCGATCTGACCGGACGGAACAACAGAGGCAGTGGTACCGCCGATGAAAATTCGACCGCCCAGTTCTGCGTTCACCCCTCGTCCTCTGACGAAAACCGCCTTGGGTGCAAGCAGGCTGATATCCAGCGCAATACGGGATGCGCTTTTCTCCGATCCTTCGGTCACGACCAATCCGGCCCGCTCTCGCGTGATGAAACCGGCGCGACTTTCGTTGATGTGCTGGATGTCCGGGATAGGTGCCGCGCCTACCGCGCCGGACGCGGCGGCAAGGTTGATGTTGGTTTCGTCAAACGTGATCTGACCGGCAAGCGAACTGTTTCCGGCCAACGCCCCGGTCATGGCAATCTGACCGTTCAGGGTGGTTTCATACAGCAACCGGTCTGTCAGCACCAGGTTGTTCAGGGTGGTGGTAATCTGGGCGTTGAACGGAGGGGTCAGGTCAACAGGCCCGTTGACGGTAAAGTTGCCTCCCGCCCGAACTCCGCCATTCAGTGTAATGTTTGCGCGACTTTGCGCCAGATCCACCTGACCACTGATCCCGGTAATGGTCTGACCAGCACCCGGAATGGCAAGGGATGTGCCCGAAGTGGTGACTGAACCGCTCAGCGACGCCAGCGCCGGAGCACCCTTGAGTGCCAGATCGAAGCGCGCCGACCCGTCGATCTTGTTGGGTGTGATGAAGACATTCGCGATCCCAAGGTTGATGCCGCCCTGTGCCTTCAGATCCGCCTGACCGCTGGTTTCATCAAAGGTGCCAGCCAACGTGGTGTCTATGTCGGCAGGCCCTTGCGCCTTGGCGTCAATCGTCCAGACACCGTTATCGCGTTTGGCCGTTCCCTTTGCTGCCACAGTGCCGGGAAATTCGGGAACGAACCGCTCGATCCGGTTCAGTTTGGCGTCAAAATCCACATCAGCCGAGCCATTCTGGCCGACTGTTCCTTGAAGGCTGGCGTAAGAGCTGTCAGGCCCGTCCAGGCGGGCAGTGCCTTCCAACCCAGAGCCGGTCGGAGCGACGTTCCCGCTCAGGTTCAGCGGGCCGGACAAGGTTTGCGACAGACGGGCAAGGTCATCCAGTTTGGCGGAAAAGTCCAAACCGCCGGCGTCTCGGTTCAGCTTGCCCGATGCATTCGCCGAAAGGGCCGTTCCAATCAGTTGGAACGTACGGATATCCAGGCCTTCATCGTCGTTCATCGCGTCCACGGTCAGGTTCGTTCGCCCCTGGATCAGGTCGTCAACGGCGTCGATCCCGGTTTTGATGTCGTCCGCCGCCAGATTGCCTTTTACGTCGAACGCTTTGCTGCCGACTGCGCCCTTGCCGACAATATCCGCACGGATCGCCCCTGCCAGATCGCGTTTTGCAAGGCTTGAAAACGGTGACAGGTCCGGGATGTTCAGATTGACCTGCCCGTCAATGGCAAGGGCTTTCCTTGGGTCGTCTATGGTGGCAGAGGCCTTGACGGTCAGCGCTGAACCGTTCACCGATGCGTCGCGGATCACAATCTGTTCCTGGCTCAGCGCACCGTCGAACGTGATCTCGTTGCGACCGACCAACAGCGGGTCGATCTCGGCCAGACCGGTTTTGATATCCCGGCCCGATACGCTGGCCGTGCCGTCAAACTCCAGCGTCTGAACAGTTCCTTTTCCGTTCAGTTTCGCTTGCACTGCTCCCCCAAGCTCGCGTTTGGCAAGGCCCGAAAACACGGACAGGTCCCGGGAATTGACCGTCGCCTGACCATCGATCGTCACGTTGCCATCAGGGGTCGTTACGGTGCCGTCGGCCTGGGCGCGCAAGGTATCACCGATCAGGGTGAAATCTTGGATGGTTATGCCATCTGCGCCACGCTTGGCGTCGAGCGTTATTGCTGTGTTGCCCTTGATCACCGGATCGATGTCATCACGCCCGGTCGAGAGGTCGGTTCCTTCGACCTCCAGTTTGCCGTCGAAACTGCCTTCCAGTGGTGAGCCTTTACCGTTTAGACGGGCCGAAACCTGGCCTCCCAGCTCCAGTTGGGCCAGTTCCGAAAACCGGGACAAATCCGTGGCTTCCAAAGTGGCGGTGCCGTCGATGGCCAAACCGGTGGACAAGCCGCTGACCAATGCGTCGACACCCAATTCGTAATCCGAACCAACTAGTTCGAGACCGGTCAGGTTCAGGGATTGGTCACTGCCATAGTCAAAGGTGCCATCCAGAGTGATGAGGTCGCCTATTGCTGCATTCAGGGCCTCGTCCGCCAGATCAATTCCGTCCAACGCGGCCTGCAGATTGCCATTGATTTTTAGCGCTGCGCCCTGTTCCAAGGTCCCGTGAGCAGTAATTTGCGCGCGCTCCAAATTAACTTGCTCGGCCTGCACGGCGTTCGCAGTCAGGCTCAGGTCCCAATGATTGCCGTTTTTTTCGTCGTACAGCGCCGAAATCTGTGCCGCTCCAACGGACGTGTCACCGCCCGAGGCTGGAAGAGTTACCCTTTCACCCTCCGGTGGCGTTATGCGTCCTTGCAGGGCCGCGAGTTGCAATCGCCCACCTGCCGCCAACTGTAACTGGCCTTTCAGGTTCAGTGCTTGTGACGAGATCTCAAGTTCGTCAATTTCCAGCGCACCTTCAGGTTGGGTTCGCCCATCCACATAGAGCTGTGTTTTGGCACCGAAAAACGTATCCATTTCTTCGGCGACAAAAGGTGTCAAATCACCGCCGAGATCGGCAGTAAACGCAATGCCCTCTTCCGCGCTAGCCGCGGCAGTCGGGGCCGAGCGTAACCGAACCTGCCCTGTCACCCGAGGCTGACCATCGCTGCTGAGACCGATATCGGCCGTAAAATCGGTCACGGGTCCGGACCCTTTCGCTGTCAGCGCGATAGGCGGGGTATCCGGCATTTCAAGAGCGGTCGAGATCAGGCCGCCCGCTGCCTCTGTCACCTGAAGATCAAGATTGATCTGGCTGTTTGAATTCTGAAAGCCCGCGGCCAACTTGATCTCATCGCCCGCCCGGTCCAGCCGCGTGATATCAAGGTTGGTGTCCAGCGTTCCGTCGGCCAGTGACAGGTTGCCACTAACCGCCAGTTCTGCGGCCACTCCGATCAGGGGCTGGCCCAAAGCCAGCTCGTCGATGCGAATTTCACCGATTTCAATGGCTACGGGCAGTTCAGGCAGTTGGAAGCCTTTTGTTTCTGCGGTTGGCGGCGGCGTGTCTTTGGTGGTGGTGCCCGGCGCACGGGCAACGTCGATTTCTTGTGCAGTCAAGGCATTGACCGAGAACCGCCCACGGATCAAAGCCAGCCGGTTCCAGTCAAGTTCGGCGTCCTTTATAGTCAGCCAGACCCCTTCGTCATCGGCAACCGTGATCTCGGCAATCGTGGCACGTGAACTCAGTGCACCTTGCAGGCCCTTGACGGTGACGTTCTGATCGTCGCCCGACAGGGTATCCTGCAGGAACCGCTCAATCATGCTGCCGCCTTCGTCCTCCTGCGGATGTCCGGCCACAGGCACGATTGCCAGCGCGGCGATCAGCAGAGGATATGAAAGGTGCCGTCTCAAAATGCCTGTCCGATCCCGATATAGAACTGTAGCCCGTCCCCGGTGGGACCGCTGACAGGATAGGCCAGATCAAGACGCAAGGGGCCAAACCCGCCCAGATCGTATCTTACGCCGATACCGGCGCCCGAGTGGTCTTCCGCGCCGCTGCCGACAAACGAAGATGTATCGACGACACCGTAGTCGTAAAACCCGACAAGCGACAGGCTGTCGGTCACCTTGCCTCGGATCTCGCCGGACAAGCCAATAAATGACTTGCCGCCCGCGACGCCGCTTCCGACCGGAATGCCGAGGCTTTCATACGGCTGCCCGCGAACGGTTCCCGCACCGCCCGAGAAGAACAGAAAGTCGGGCGTGACGCCATTTGCGGGAGGACCGATTACCGATCCCAGTTGCGCCCGCCCCGCCAGTACAACCCGTCCTCCGGTACCAAGGCTGGTGTAGGCACGACCGTCGAAAAACAGACGAATTCCCGTGTCGCTGCCGGAAAAGCCGACAAAGGGCATGATCTGGGAATCCAGATAGAAACCGCGCGTTGCACTGACTTTGCTGTCACGCTCATCCCATTCGGATCGGAACGGAACGATGAAATACCTGAACTTGCGCCCGCTGCCATATGCGTCATCCGCGTCCGACCACTGGAACCCGGCCGATGCCTCGGCGTAAAGATTGTCCGAGAACGTCCGGCGCGCACCATAGGCCAGCGAAGCCACCGTCACATTGTAGTTTTCCGTGTTGCGGCGTTCCAGCAGGGCGCTCCAGAAGGTGTTGTCATCAGGTCCAAGCCGGTCAGGTTGATCCAGACGCAGCCCGATCCGGCCATCAATATCCTCTGCACCGCCAATATTTCGAACCGCCGCTTCGAAGCGCAGACGTTCTGCGCGCCTGAACATATTGCGATGGGTCCACGTCGCCGTCACATCCACACCATCGCGAGAGGCCAGTTCGACACCAAAGGTCAACCGACGTTTGGGCAGGTCTTCGAACGTGGCGTCGAAATCCAGTGTGCCATCGGGGTTTGGAGTCTCTCGTTCCTGCAACGAGACCACGTTGAACGTGCCGGTCCGGCGCAACCGTGTTCCCACCTTCTGGATTTTCTCAGGGGAATAGACCTCTCCACTTGGGAACCCGGCGATCTTTTCGATGGATCTGTGGCGTACATCTGAATTGCCCTTGATGAACATCTTGCCAAATGTCAGCCTGCGCCCGGGATCAAGGTCGATCTGGGCATCCAGACGAGCTTGGGCGTGGCGCGCGATGATTGTCTGACCCGCAATTCCGGCTTTTGCGTGACCCGCGTCCCTCCATCCCTGAACACCGGCCGAGGAGGCCTGTTGAATGGCACCGGTCGTCGCCAGTTTCCCGGGGGCAAAATCCTCGGGGAGTTTGGTTTCAGGGGCCAGGGGCTGAACAGTGGCGGTGCCGAATTTGAAGCTTGGCCCGGTTTCAACGGCAATCGCAGCACGGTTTATTTGTGCAGGCACCGTGAGAGAGCTCAGCTCGGCCGCTTCCTGTCCATCAAGCTTGATGCTGACGACCGGGCTGAAATAGCCCTCGTCGTAAAGGATTTGCACGATCGTACGGTAATCCGACAAGGCCGCCGAGAGGATTTCAAGCGGGGTGTCGAGGCCGCGTTCTTCAGCCGTGGTTACTGAGGATGTCTGCTTGAGACGTTCAACCAGTTCTTTCGATGCACCAGGGGCGGTGAGAGACGTTTCCAGCGCCGCCAGCGTGGTTGGGGCCAAAGTCACAACTGTGGCCATCAGCCAGCGCCCCAGGCGGCATTGCCGCTTGCTCCTTTGCATGAATTGCCCCAACTGTCCCAATTCCAGTTCTCTTGTCCGTGTCGTGCACGGTCCTTTGAATTCAGGTTAGAGCATCTGAAAGCGGATGGGGAAAGGAATTATACATGAGACGAGAATTTTTTCGGCCAAATTGTGTTGAGGTTGCCGCCCGGCTATTCGGCTGCCATCAGGCGGGCCACGTCCAGCATTCGCGCCGAGAAGCCCCATTCGTTGTCGTACCAGCCAAAGACCCTGACCTGATTTTCACCCACCATACGGGTCTCGGGCCCGGCAACAACCAGCGATTCAGGGCGGGACCGCAAGTCGGACGAGACCAGCGGCAAATCAGTCCAGCCAAGCACCGGGGATGCAGCAACGGATTGTTTCAGGGCTTGATCGAAGGTTTCGGCGCTCATGCCGCGCTGCAATGTGACCACGAGGTCCACGGCTGACACACTTGCCGTCGGAACGCGGACAGCCGCGCCCGAGATACGCCCGGCCAGATGCGGAAGGACGACATCGATCAGGTGCATCGCGCTCGATGTGGTCGGAACCATCGACAGCGCCCCCGCCCGGGAACGGGCAAGGTCGCCGCGCGGCGCATCCACCATCGGTTGGCTGTTGGTATAGCAGTGGATGGTGGTCATGTGCCCCGACACGATACCGCCGATATCGTCGATGACCTTGACCAGTGGCACCAGCCCATTTGTGGTGCAGGATGCGTTTGACACAATCCGGGCGCTGCCCAACTGGTCTTCGTTCGCACCCAGAACGATGGTGACATCAGCAGCAGGGGAGGGGCCTGAGATCAGCACTTTGCCTGCGCCCGCAGACAAACCGCGACGCGCAACGTCCGAACTGCGGGCGATACCCGTACAATCCAGCATGACGTCAACGCCCGACAGATCAACGCGGGACAGATCATCGCTGTGGGTCATGGGAATCGAGTGCCCATCCACGATCAGCGCGGCGTTCCCTGTGGACACATCGCCGGAATAGGGGCCAAATGTGCTGTCGTATTTGAACAGGTATGCACAGGTGTCCAGCGGCGCGATGTCATTGATCAGCACCAGCTCGATATCTGACCCTGTCGGCAGGGCCAGAACCTGCCGCAGGATCGTACGGCCAATACGGCCGAATCCGTTAATTGCGAGTTTCATGCGCAAGCTATGGCAGGCCGGTCCGGCGACCTCAATGCCTGATCTGACGCTGTGTCAGTTGCAGCTGACCTGCGAGAAAAACTGGCCCGAGATGTTCTGATACATGCTGGCCACGATCGGCTTGCACCCGGTTGCCTGCTGAATTGCGGCAATGGCCTGAACGGTGCGCAGGCGCGGTGGCGGGCCGAATGGGTTGAGGTTGTTGTTGTCACGCGTGGCGCGATAGACGACCGGCGCGTCGGAAACCTGTGTCACCGCCCAGGTGCGGCTCATGACGAACACGGATTTGGTTTCTTCCTTGGCCGAGATGGGGGATGCAAAAAGGGCCGCGGATGAAGCGAGTGCTGCGACGGCCAGCAGGGCAGGGCGTAGTTTCATGGAACAATCTCCAGTGCTCAAAATCAGAATTTACTTGGATTTCAGCAAATTCCGGCCCGCCTGTGAAGCCCCAAGGTCAGAAATTTGCGACGCCACCCCGTCGGGCAGGTGTTACCGACGAGCTGTGGGCAATGGCAAATGCCGGTTGCAGCACCTGTGCCGCCAATGCCTGACCCACCCCGGATCGCCTGTGTTGCGGGCTTGCGAACAGGGGGCACGCAGACAGATTTTTTGGTATGCTTCGAAGGTACGTGTCGGGGGCTTGGCCCTGCCGGGTTAGGGGTATAACCTTGACCACAAATGATTTCAGCTCTGCGAGGCCGCCATGAATGCCCCAAGTTTTACCGCCATCGCCGCATGCGGCATTCTATTGATGAACACCGTGGTCGAGGCCAAGCCGCTGTCCCGAATCATAGCCGAGATGGGGTTGTCTCCGGCAGATTTCGAAGTGGTCAACGCAGCCTCGAACGCGCTTTTGACCAGCGGTACGCCTTCCGTGGGCCAGGAACGGTCATGGAAGAATGACGACACGGGTTCCAAAGGGACAATCCGGGTGCGATCGGTACAGGGAAACTGCGTTGGTCTTCAGCATGTGATTCAGCCGGACGGCGGTGATCAGAGCAGGGAAATCCGAACCCGCCGGTGCAACGACGGCAACGGCAATTGGATCCTTACGCCCTGATCATCAGCTCAGATTTCAGTAACCCTGATCACGATTGACTTCATGCAGCAAGGCCGCGCCGGAGCTGAGGCGCTGGAAGTTTTCAGCCACATCCGACAAGGCGTCGCCCAGATGCCAGCCTGAAACATGTGGTGTGATCGTCACACCGGGGTGGCGCCATAGCGGGCTGTCTTGTGGCAAAGGTTCCTGCGAGGTGACGTCCAAAACGGCATGGCCCGGAACCCCTGCGTCCAGTGCCGCGATAAGGGCGCCCTCATCAATCAGATTTCCGCGCCCGGCGTTCAGCAGCTGACTGCCGGGTTTCATCGCCGCCAGCATCCGGGCATCAAACAGGCCAGCGGTCTGAGGGGTCGAGGGCAGGATGGCGCAAACGTGGTCACATTGGCCAAGAAGCGCGGGCAACGCGTCCTGCCCATGCATGCAAGTTACGCCTTCAATGGCTTTGGGCGTACGGCTCCAGCCCATGACTTGAAAGCCCACGGCGTGCAGCATCCGCGCGGTGCGGGCGCCGATGTGGCCAAGACCCAGAACACCGACCACGGTGTCCGGGGTAAAAACCGGTGCTCGCGGGGACCACTCGGCGCGGGTTTGAGCCGCTTCGTGAAACGCCATGTGTCGCTGAGCGCGCAGGATATAGGCCAGAAACCACTCGGCAATGCCCTGTGCCGGTGCGTCAGGCTTCAGGCGGGTGATGCGAACGTGACCGGGCAGACCGGGATGGCTGACAATGGTCTCGACCCCTGCGCCCAGCTTTTGTACCAGTTTCAGGTTCGGCAATCGCGTCGGGTGGTCACGTTGCATGTCAACCACGGCCAGCATGGTTATGTCATCAGGATTGCCCAACGTTTCGGCGGTGCGGATATCCGCATCCGGTAACACGGCCTGTAAACTGCGGGCAATTTCGTCATCACTTATCCAGTTGGACAGCCCGGTTTCGATCAACAACGCCATGTGCGGCTCCTGCATGTGTTTGATGTGGTGACGTCCCGTCACTGCGGTGGACAGGGCCCGGGCAGTTAAGCCATCCTTGAGGCAAAAGTATAGCCCGGACCCGGTGCTTCAGAGGGACATTTCCGAAAACATGACAATCAGCCTGGCCGTGCAAATTCATGATCATCTGCAAGACGTTGCTGATATGACCGGGGTCGAGGTCACTCGGATGGATGACGCATGTGTCCCTGGCGGTAATGGCGAAACTGATCGCAAGGCCGGCGTGTCCTACATTTTCGCCGCCAAAGTCGGAATGGGGAAAGTGTTTGAACGCCTGGGTTCAGACAAACGGAAACGATTTGCGCAAGAACAAACCTGAGGATCACATGGCGGAAGCGCTCGACTTTACCAACACGACTTATTTTCATCAGCGCGAGGACGGGGCGTTTGTTGGTAACGATGCCGCGCGCGGGCCTTGGTCTGCCGCACATTGCCACGCGGGGCCGGTCAGCGGCTTGATCGTACGGGCCGCGGAAACCGAAATCGGCCCCGAGAAGATGCTGACCCGACTGACTGTCGATTTGCTGAGGCCGCTCCCGCTGGCCGGGCTTCGCGTTGCGGCAGAGACCACGCGCCACACAAAGACGCTTGGGACCACGCGGGTCACGGTGCACGATCTCGACGATACGTTGTGCGCCACGGCAACAACCATGCACCTGTTGCGGCGCGATCTGGGGCAGGTGCCGAATGTCGAGATGGATGCGCCGAAAATAGAGGACGTTGTCGATGGCCCTTTTCCGATAGGTGAAATTCGCCACGATCTGCCAGGCTTTGCCCATTACAGCGATATTCGCTATCCCGCAGGGGGAAAACAGGGGGCCGGGCCCAAAACGATTTGGATGCGTACTCCGCAGCTTTTGCAGGGCGAGGATCAATCGCCCATACAGGCCCTGTGCCCGTTGGCCGATTGTGGAAACGGTATCTCATGGAATGCGCCGACCACTGAAATGGGGTTCATGAATACGGACCTGACCGTGCATATCCACCGTGAACCGGTTTCGGATTGGCTGGCCTCAAAATCGATTTCGCATTGGCAGCCTTCCGGCATCGGCATGTCTCAGTCCGTGCTCTTTGATACGCAAGGTCCAGTGGGTACTGCGCTGCAAACACTGGTTCTGTTTCCGCCGACCTGATGGTGGGCCGGATTTCGCATCGGGAGTGAAAATGTCGTTGCCGCCACGCGGACGGAGACCTATCTTGCACCTATGCGTTATCTTATAACCACTATGATCCTTTGTTTGCCGATGGAGGCCAACGCCCACCCCCATGTCTTCATTGATACCGGGCTGGAGTTCATCGTGGATGACGCTGGTCAACTGACCCATGTTCGCGTGACCTGGGCGTATGACGAATTCTACTCGTTGTTGGTTCTGGAAGACATGAAGCTGGATCAGGATGCTGACGGCGTTCTGACGGAAAGCGAAGAACGGTTCCTGACCGGGTTCGATACGCAGTGGGTGGAAGGATATAACGGCGATCTTGTCGTTACCACAGACGGAACCCCCGTCGCGCTGTCGGGCCCGATGGAGGCGCAGGCGACAGTTGAAGACGGGCGCGTTGTCACCACGCATCTCAGGGCGGTGGAGGCCGGTTCCGTCGCGGCCACGGCGCTGTCTGCGAAAGCGTTTGATGAGACGTTTTATACCGCGTACGAGGTGACGCGACCCGTGACCGTGACGGGCCCCGCCGCGTGCCAGATTGACCGGTTTGACCCGGATATCGACGGCGAACTGGCCCAGATGCAGGCCTTTCTGCTGACCCTGGACGCCGACTATGACTTCGAGGAAAATGACATCCCTCTGGTCGGTGAACGTTTTGCCACCGAGATCCGCGTTTCATGTCCCGCTACCTGATCCTGCCTGTCGGCCTGGCGATTGCACTGCTGCTCTGGTTTTGGGGCAGCGGAGGCTTTGACAGCCTTGCGGCCTGGGCTGCGGGGGAGCAACGAGAATTCCAGAACCAGATCGCCCGGTCCTTGCGTGCCGCGCGTGCCGAGCAACCCGAGGCGGTGGCAACGCTGTTGACGGTCTGTTTCGCCTACGGGTTCTTTCACGCCATCGGCCCCGGCCACGGAAAGGTCCTGATCGGGGGTTACGGTTTGGGTCGGCGTGTCGCCTTCTGGCGGTTGTCGGCGATCAGTGTATTGTCCAGCCTGGGGCAGGCGGTGACGGCCGTCGTCTTGGTCTATGCCGGGGTGCTGGTGTTCCAAATGTCCCGTGAAAGCCTTGTTGGAACGACGGAACAGGTCATGGCTCCGATAAGCTACGGAGCGATCGTCCTTATCGGTCTTTGGCTGGTGGTCCGGTCCTTGCGCAGTTTTGCAAAGAAACGGAATACCACATCGCCCCATGAGCACCATCATCAGGAAAATGATCACTCGCATCATCCCCACCACGATGGAGAAGTCTGTTCAGATTGCGGCCACCGCCATGGCCCGACCGCGCAGGAAGTTGCGAATGTGGGTTCACTGCGCGAGGCCCTTATCCTGATTGCGGGCATCGCGGCACGACCATGCACAGGGGCTTTGTTCGTGCTGATTCTGACGTGGCAGATGGGCATCGCGATGGTTGGTATCGCCGGGGCTTTTGCCATGGCATTGGGCACGGCGCTGGTGACGACATTGGTGGGATGGACGTCCTTTGGCCTTCGCGGAGGTCTGCTGGCCTCAGCCTCAGCCACACGGTTCGCATCGGTGTTGGCCCCAACCATCGAACTGGTCGCCGGGCTGATCATTGCCGTGATCGCAAGTGGTTTGCTGCTGCGTGCGATTTAGGTCAGTCGAACACCGGTTCCGGATATCCGACCCGCGCCAGATACAGCCCCTGCGGCGGGCACACCGGCCCGCAGGCTGCACGGTCGGCAGCTTCCAGCGCCTCACGCACCTCCTCCGGGGTCCACGCTCCGGCGCCCACACGTTCCAGCGTTCCGACGAAACTGCGCACCTGATTGTGCAGGAATGACCGAGCCCTTACGTGAAAATGAACTTCGGGGCCGGAAAAGCCCTGAACCTGTTCAACCCGCAACTCATCCAGAGTTTTGACCGGGCTGGCCGCCTGGCAAATCGACGACCTGAAGGTCGTGAAATCATGGCGACCCAGCAGCATGTTCGCCGCTTCCTGCATGGCCTCGACATCCAGCGGATGATTGATCTGCCAAACCTGCCCTTTATCATGGGTTGCAGGCGCGCGTCGCATCAGGACGCGGAACAGGTATTGCCGTTCGACCGCCGAAAACCGCGCGTGCCAATCGTCGGTCACGCGTGCGGCGTCCACGATCGCCACCGGCTGCGGTTTGAGGTGATAGTTTAGCGCCTCGGACAGGCGGAACGGGTCCCACTCCTTGGCCATGTCGCAATGGGCGACCTGACCCAACGCATGAACCCCGGCGTCGGTACGCCCTGCGGCAGCAATCGTATGCGCACCCGGCTGGATACGGGACAGGGCCTGTTCGATTGCGCCCTGCACGGACGGCTGATCCTTCTGCCGCTGCCATCCGGCAAACGGTTCCCCCTGGTATTCGACTTTCAACGCGTATCTGGGCATGTGCCGCTGGTACAGCGCGGCGCGGGAACGGGCAAGGGGGCGAAAGCGCTGGTATGTGCGGTACCCTCTACCTATCTTGGGTGAAACGATAATTGCGGGGCGACAGATTGGTCATCTCATCTCTGGCAGACAGTCTTGTGCGCGGCGTCGAAACCATCGGCGACAGCGTATCCGAGACGTTTTTTGAGCCTGTCATCCGCCTGGGTGTCACCGGGTTGGCGCGATCGGGCAAGACGGTTTTCATCACCTCGTTGGTGGCGAACCTGCTGGATCGGGGGCGCATGACCGGGTTGGTTGCGCAGCAGGAAGGTCGGATCAATGCCGCCTATCTGCAACCCCAACCGGATGACACCGTGCCCCGGTTCGATTATGAAGCGCACCTGTCCGCCCTGACGGGTCCGTCACCGCACTGGCCGGACAGCACACGCGCAGTGTCAGAGCTGCGCCTGTCCTTCAAAGCCCGCCCAGCCGGCTTGCTTGCTGGCTTGCAGGGACCGCGCACCGTCCATCTGGATATCGTCGATTACCCCGGCGAATGGCTTCTGGATCTGGCCCTGCTGGACAAGTCTTATGCAGACTGGTCTTGGGAAACACTGGCGCGTATTGAGGCCCGCACGGAGGCAGCCGAGTATCTGGGGCAGGTCAATGCCGCAGACCCGTCCGGCGCACATGACGAGCCGACCGCGCGGGCGCTGGCATCGTCGTTCACAACCTATCTCAATCAGGCGCGTGAAGCGGGGTATTACGACTGTACCCCCGGACGGTTCCTGCTGCCGGGGGATCTGGCCGGATCTCCGGTTCTGACCTTTGCGCCGTTGGTGGTGTCTGGCCCGTCGCGGCGCAGAACGCTTCAACGCGAGATGGAACGGCGATACGAAGCCTATAAAGCCCAGGTCGTGAAACCGTTTTTTCGCGATCATTTCTCGCGCATCGACCGGCAGGTGGTTCTCGTCGATGCGCTGGGCGCTATTCACAAAGGTCCACAGGCGGTCGAGGATATGCGCCGCGCCATGGCCGATATCCTGTCGGCCTTTCGCCCCGGCCGAAACGCGTGGCTCAGCCAATTGCTGCTGGGCAAAAGGGTTGAACGCATCCTTTTTGCGGCGACAAAAGCGGACCACCTGCACCACATGCAGCATCCCCGCCTGACCGCGATTATCGAGGCGTTGACGCGCGAGGCGCGTGATCGGGCGAATTTCGCCGGAGCCCGGACCGAGGCCCTGTCTCTGGCTTCGCTGCGTGCTACGACCGAAGAACTGCGCCACCACGACGGGACAGACTTGCCATGCGTTCGGGGTACCCTGTTGGAGAGCGGCAAACAGGCCGCCTTCTACCCGGGAGAATTGCCCGAGGATCCAGCGCATCTGTTGGGTCCGGCCCGAAACGGGGCTGATGCGTGGTTGGACGAAGATTACGGCTTCATGGCCTTTGCCCCGGCAAAGCTGTCGCTAAAACCTGGTGATGGCCCGCCGCATATCCGGCTGGACAGGGCGGCACAGTTCTTGATCGGAGATCGGTTGTGACGACAATTCTGCGCCGCGCGCGCCCGACGGATGCGGGCACCATCGGGTCGATCCTGCACGGTTTCGCCTTGGAAAACGACTGGATGCCTGAATTGCACAGCTGTGCCGAGACAATTGCTTTCTGTGGTCGAATGATTGATCTGGAATGGGTGACCGTGGCCGAAACCGAGGCCGGCGTTGTTGGTTTTTTGGCGCTCGACGGTCGTGAAATCCATTCGCTTTATCTGGATGCTTCGGTTCGGGGCCGCGGGATTGGTCGGCAATTGCTGGATCACGCCAAATCGGCCCGCTCAGAGCTGAGCTTGTACGCGTTTCAGAACAATGCCCGAGCCTGCCGATTTTATGAACGTAACGGCTTTGCCGAGGTGGCCCGCAGCGATGGGGCGGACAACGACGAAAACCTGCCGGACATACGGTTTGTCTGGTGCAGCGAGGATGTGATCAATGGCTAAAGGCCCGGTTTTGATCGATCTTGAAACGGATGAACCCCCTGCCGATGTCGCCAAGGCCCCGCCGGTGCCGGACATCACGCAACCACAAGGGCAGGCGATGCAAGGCGCGGCGCGGCTGGCGGCGCGCAAGCCATCGGCTCTGGCGCGCTGGTTCTGGGGGCTGGTCCTGGCAGTGGTCGGGGCGGCCGTATCGGTGGCCGCGTGGGATTTTGCAACTTCGCTGGTGGCGCGAACGCCTGTTTTGGGGTGGATTGTAACCGGGTTGATCGCCGCGCTGGTTCTTGTGGCGCTTATGATCGCAATCCGTGAACTGGCCGCATTGGGGCGATTGTCCCGTGTGGATGGCCTGCGCCGGGCCGCAGATACCGCGTTGGCAGAGGACGATCTGGCTCAGGCCCGCGCAGTCACCAATCGTATCATCGCATTCTACAAGGGCCGGGAAGACACACGCTGGGGCCGCGAACGATTGGCCGAGCGGATGGCGGATCAGTTCGATGCGTCAGCTCTGCTGGAACTTGCCGAAGTTGAGCTGTTGGCGCCTCTGGACCAAGCCGCCAGCCGCGAGGTCGAGGCCGCGGCCCGGCAAGTTGCAACCGTGACCGCATTGGTGCCGCTGGCGCTTGCGGATGTGATAACCGCGCTGGCCGCGTCATTGCGGATGATCCGCCGGGTTGCCGAAATCTATGGCGGGCGCGCGGGTACGCTGGGCGGCTGGCGTCTGACCCGCAGTGTATTTGTGCATCTGGTGGCGACAGGGGCGGTTGCAGTCGGCGATGATCTGCTGGAGCCTGTCCTGGGCGGTTCCGTTCTGAGCAAACTGTCACGCCGGTTCGGCGAGGGTCTGGTCAACGGGGCACTCAGCGCTCGTGTGGGTGTGGCCGCGATGGAGGTGTGCCGCCCGCTGCCCTTCTCGGACAGGCACAAACCTTCGACGCGGGGCATCATCAAACGCGCCTTGCAGGGCCTGTTTTCCAAGGGTTGATCCAAAGCAAGGCGCCCCGGCCTGCGCTTCGGCACACTGAATGTGTCAAAGGAGCCAGCCATGACGGATCACGGTCACAGCCCGCAGGAAATCGCCGAACGGATCAACGCACCGCCCGGACGCGGCGTGTTGCGCGATGTCGTCTATGGCGGCATCGACGGGTCCGTCACCACATTTGCCATTGTGGCAGGCGTTGCAGGGGCAGGTCTTTCCCCTTTCGTTATCGTGGCGCTTGGCCTGGCGAATGTTCTGGCTGACGGGTTTTCGATGGCTGCGGGCAATTATTCAGGCACCAAGGCCGAGCTGGACAACATTCGCCGCATCCGCGCGGTCGAGGAACGCCACATTGCGTTGTACCCGGATGGTGAGCGCGAAGAAGTGCGAGAGATCCTTGCGCAAAAAGGGCTGTCTGGCGACATTCTGATCGAGGCCACGGCAGAGATCACCTCGAGCACCGAAAACTGGATCAACCTGATGATCGAAGGTGAATATGGTCTGGGCAGTGTCGACCCGCATCCGATGAAAGCCGCATTGGCCACGTTCTTTGCGTTTCTGGTGGCGGGGATGATCCCATTGCTGCCGTTTCTGGTGTCCGTGCCGAACGCGTTTGCGATCTCGGCCTGGATGACCATGGCTGTCTTCTTTGCGATTGGCGCGCTCAAAAGCCGGTGGTCACTGGCCCCCTGGTGGCGGTCGGGGATCGAGACGCTTTTGATCGGCGGGCTGGCCGCGCTGATCGCGTATCTCGTCGGGTCCCTGTTCCACCCATGAAATTTGCGGCGCTGGGATGACGGTTGTTGCAGTGGGCCTTACCGCAGACCCCGGACCTTTTCAGGCCGACGATCGCGCGCCCGGCGATTTCGGTGCTTTAGATCGGTTCACAGCTTTCCTGACTGTCACTTTCGGACGGCTCAAGATAGCCTGACCTCCAAAAGGATCGGAGACTCGGTTGGAATCGCTGCTTGTTCTTGTTGGCCTGATTGTTCTGGCCATCCCTGTGACATTGATCGCTCTTTTGGTCGGGCATTCCCGTTTGCGTCGCCGGGTAGAGCAGCTGGAAGCGCAAATCGACGCCTTGGCCTCAGGCGATGCGACGGTCCTGCCGCAACCGGAACAGGAAACGCCTGCACCGCATCCTGCTGCTGAAGAAAAGCCGCGCAGGCCGGCACCCTGGTCGGCTCCAAAGCGGCAGGAAGACAACAGTGCCGACGCTCAGGATGCAGAGGTTTCTTCTCCGGCTGTCGTGTTTCGCCATGACAGGTTTGCGGCATTGGGAGCGTGGCTGCGCGAGAACTGGTTTTATGTGGTTTCGGCCCTGTCTCTGGCGCTGGCCGGTATTTTCCTTGTGCAATACGGCGTCGAAAACGGTTTGCTGCCGCCGGCGGCCCGTGTCGTCGCAGCCCTGGGTTTCGGCACGGTTCTGATCATCGGAGGAGAAGTCCTGCGCCGCAAGTTCGGTGATGACGAAGCGGTGGCAACCGCCTATCTGCCCTCGGTCTTTTCCGGTGCCGGGCTTGTCACTTTGTTCGGGGCCATCCTGTCCGCGCGCCAGCTGTACAACCTGATCGGTGCCGAAACGGCACTGGCAGGGATGGTCGTTGTCGCGCTGGTGGGGCTCGTTCTGGGGTGGTTCCATGGTCCGCTGTTGGCTGCGGTCGGTTTGACCGGTGCCTTCGCGGCGCCTTTCCTGGTCGGGGGCACGTCCGATGATCCGTCGTGGCTTTACGCGTATTTCCTGCTGGTCGCCGTCTTGGGTCTGGGTATCGACACGGTACGGCGCTGGGCGTGGATCTCGGTCCTGACACTGTTCGGGGCCTATGCGGCGAATCTGCTTCTGGTGATGGGCGCGCCGAGTAGGGAATCGGGATACCTGATCGCGGCAACGGTGCTGGCGCTTTTGGCAACCGCCATTCCGGTGCGGCGCATTTGGCCAAATCACGCGGGCCCCATGCTGACTGAGATGATCCGCCGCCCAAAGGCCCGCCCCTGGCCAGAATTCCCAACTCGACTGGCCGCCGGGGCCATCGCGGCAAGTACGGTGATCCTGTCCTGGCATTGGGCGGATACAGAGTCCGAATTCTGGTTGGGCGTCAGCCTGTTGTCTGCCCTTGTTCTGGCGCTGCTCCTCTGGGCCAAGGATGCACCGGCCCTTCGGGACCTGACTGTCCTGCCTGCGGCCGGTTTGGTGGTCTTTGTCGCCTCTCACGGGCTTGAGGATGGCGCGGTTCTGGGCCGGTTCGCGGCCACTTACGCGGAAACGCCCGAGGCCGACTATCCGATGGTGGTGACTGTTCTCGTCGCTTTGGGAGGTTTGATGTCGGCCCTGATGGCGTGGCGGTCATTCAAGGCAAGCCAGTATCGCGCCGTCTGGGCCGGAGGAGCCGCGCTTTTTGCCCCTGTGCTGGCCATCGCGCTGGAAATAGGCTGGCATCCGGCTTCGGTGATCGGGGCTTATCCTTGGGCGCTCCACGCGATTGCGCTGGCTGTGTTGATGGTGGTTCTGGCTGAACGCTTTGCCCGCGTTGACGGCGATGACCGGATGCGGGCGGCACTGGCCACCCTGTCCATGCTGTCGTGTCTGGTCTTTGCCTGCGTCATCGTGCTCAGCTCGGCGGCGCTGACGGTTGCATTGGTCGCCAGCGTTGTGGTTGCGGCCGCGTTGGACCGCAGGTTCATCCTGCCGCCGATGAGCTGGTTCATCTGGGCCGGTGTCTTTTCCGTCACGGTGCGTTTGGTGCTTGATCCCGGGCTGGACTGGGCCAATTCCGCTCCGGTGTCCGAGGTGGCGATGGTCTATGGCGCGGCCACATTGGGATTTGTCGTGGGCTGGAGGCTTTTGCGTCCGTTGAAGCGCCCACTGGCGGCGCTGCTGCTGGAAAGCGCGGCCTGGGCGACAGCGGGTATCCTGCTTTCATTGCTGCTGCTGCGTTGGCTTGAAGGCTTCGGCGAGGGCGGCGCTGACAACAGCCATTGGGGCCTGGGTCTGCTGGCCGTCATCTGGCTTTTGCTTGCGTTCGCGCAGGTGCAGAGGTTCGGGCTGGGTGGCAAACTGAACTATCTGCGATACCTGCTTGCTCTGTTCTTTGCGGGGCATGGCCTTTTCTATCTGTTGCAGGCATTGGCGGACCAGAACCCCTTGTTTGATCCGAATGCGGATCCGGTGCTTGGGCCGCCGGTTTTGAATACGCTGGCCGTTGCTTATCTGTTGCCCGCATTGGCCATCGGCGGATCGGTCTGGAGGATCCGGGAAATGCCGAAACCGATCATGCAAGCAAGCTTTGCCGTTGCAGGGACGTTGGCGGCAGTTTGGTTGGGTTTGACCATCCGTCACGTCTGGCAGGGCGCGGCGGGTATGTATGAAGGCAACGGCGTCACCCAGCCGGAACTGTATACCTACACTTTGGTGCTGCTGCTGATCGGGGCCGCTTTGTTCTATCAATCTCTTGCCCGCCGATCCGACCTGATGCGCAAGGCCGGGCTGGCGGTGATCGGGCTGGCGGTGGCCAAGGTCTTCCTGATCGACATCGCCGGTCTGGGCGGCCTGATCCGGGTGTTTTCGCTGTTGGCGCTGGGCCTTGCGCTGGCCGGTCTTGCGTGGCTGAACCGGTGGGCGAAACTGCGCCATTCGCCGCAGCGGGCAGAACCTCTGGACCATTAGGTGCCGGCGTCATATAAGCGCGCCATGTATGACCGGATGGCCATCATTATTCGAATTATATCCCCGGCGCTCTGACCTCCTGAGACGCCGGGCAAAGGTGTTTGAGACTTCGCACCGACCGCTTCGATCCAATAGACGACCAGATCATCCAAAGGACGCCCCAAATGTGCGCCGACACGATCCAGACACCTGATTACAAAGACACGCTGAACCTGCCCAAAACCGATTTCCCCATGCGCGCCGGCCTGCCCAAGCGCGAACCCGCATGGCTGGAACGGTGGGAGACCATCGGTGTCTATGACCGCCTGCGCGAGAAAAAGGGCCGCACGCCCTTTACCCTGCACGATGGCCCCCCTTACGCGAATGGTCACCTGCATATCGGCCACGCCCTGAACAAGACCATCAAGGACATGATCGTGCGATCCCATCAGATGATGGGCTTTGATGCGCGATACGTCCCCGGCTGGGACTGCCACGGCCTGCCGATCGAATGGAAGATCGAGGAACAGTACCGCAAGAAGGGCAAGAACAAGGACGAGGTGAACATCGTCGATTTCCGTCAGGAATGCCGCAAGTTCGCCGAAGGCTGGATCGACGTGCAGCGCGAAGAGTTCAAGCGTCTGGGCATCACTGGCAACTGGCCCGATCCCTACATCACCATGGATTATCACGCCGAGGCGGTGATTGCGGACGAATTCATGAAGTTCCTGATGAACGGCACGCTCTATCAGGGTTCAAAGCCAGTCATGTGGTCGCCCATCGAAAAGACGGCCCTGGCCGAGGCCGAGGTCGAGTATCACGACAAGGAAAGCTTCACCATCTGGGTGAAGTTCAAGATCGTCAACGCGGGTGATCTGGATGACGCCTGTGTGGTGATCTGGACGACCACGCCGTGGACCATGCCGTCGAACAAGGCCGTCGTATACGGTAAAGACATCTCCTATGGACTCTACGAAGTCACCGGCGCGCCGGAAGAATGCTGGGCCAAGGTAGGCGACAAGTTCCTGTTGGCCGACAACCTGGCCGCCGATGTATTGGGCCGTGCCCGTCTGAACGACGATCAGTGGACCCGTGTGCGTGACGTGACTGCCGACGAATTGGAGAGCGTTCAGCTGCTTCACCCGCTGGCCGGCGCCGATGGCGGCAATGGCGAATGGGACGACATCCGCGATTTCCGCGCCGCTGACTTCGTGACCGATACCGAAGGTACTGGATTCGTCCACTGCGCGCCGTCCCACGGGATGGAGGAATTCGAGCTGTACCGTGATCTGGGCATGCTGGAGCAGGTCATCACCTATAACGTGATGGACGATGGCTCGTTCCGTGCTGATCTGCCGTTCTTTGGCGGCAAATACATCCTGTCCCGCAAGGGCGGCGAGGGTGACGCAAACAAGGCCGTCATCGACAAGCTGGCCGAAGTCGGCGGGCTGCTGGCGCGCGGCAAGATCAAGCACAGCTATCCGCATTCGTGGCGCTCGAAAGCTCCAATCATCTACCGCAACACGCCGCAGTGGTTCGCATCCGTCGACCGCAAGCTGGATGACGGTATGGGCGAGATGGGCGACACCATCCGCGAACGTGCTCTGCGCTCCATCGACGAGCTGGTGAAATGGACCCCGCAGACGGGTCGTAACCGCCTGTATTCGATGATCGAGGCGCGCCCGGACTGGGTTCTGTCGCGCCAGCGTGCATGGGGTGTGCCGCTGACCTGCTTCACCAAGAAGGGCGCTCTGCCCACCGACGCGGATTACCTGTTGCGCAACGCCGAACTCAACGCCCGCATCAAGGCAGCGTTCGAGAAGGACGGCGCCGACGTCTGGTACACCGACGGTTTCAAGGAAAAGATCCTCGACGGAATCGCCAACCCGGACGACTACAAACAGGTCTTTGACGTGCTGGACGTTTGGTTCGATTCTGGGTCCACCCACGCGTTTGTTCTGCGCGATCGCGAGGACGGGACCGAGGATGGCATTGCCGATGTCTACATGGAAGGCACCGACCAGCACCGCGGCTGGTTCCATTCGTCCATGCTGCAAGCCTGCGGCACAAAGGGCCGCGCGCCCTATCGCAACGTAGTGACCCACGGTTTCACGCTGGACGCCAAGGGCAACAAGATGTCCAAGTCGCTGGGCAACACCATCGTGCCGGAAGAGGTCGTCAAGCAATACGGCGCCGATATTCTGCGCCTATGGGTGGCTCAGACCGACTATACCGCCGACCAGCGGATCGGGCCGGAGATTCTGAAGGGCACTGCCGACAGCTATCGCCGTCTGCGCAACACCATGCGGTTCATGCTGGGCTCATTGGCCGACTTCACCGAGGCCGACCGCGTCGTGCCCGAGGATATGCCGCGTCTGGAACGCTGGGTTCTCAGCCGTCTGGCGGAATTGGATGAGCAGGTGCGCAAGGGTTATGCCGCGTTTGATTTCCAGGGTGTTTTCAGCGCCGTGTTCAACTTTGCGACGGTTGATCTGTCGTCCTTCTATTTCGACGTTCGCAAGGATGTTCTGTACTGCGACGGGGACAGCACACGCCGCCGCGCCGCGCGCACTGTTCTGGATATTCTGTTCCACCGCCTGACCACCTGGCTGGCCCCGGTTCTGGTCTTCACCATGGAAGAGGTCTGGCTGGAGCGGTTCCCGGGCGATGACAGTTCGGTCCATCTGGTGGATTTCCCGGACACACCCGCCGATTGGCGCGATGCCGAGCTTGAGGCCAATATGGCCAAGGTGCGCCGTGTGCGCCGGGCCGTGACTGCCGCGCTCGAGGTTCAGCGTCAGGACAAGGTGATCGGCTCCAGCCTCGAGGCGGCACCGATCGTGCATGTCGAGGATGGTGATACCCGCGATCTGCTGGCCACGTTCGACGTGGACGACATGTGCATCACCTCGGGCCTGACCGTGACCGGCGATCCCGCCCCGGCCGAGGCGTTCCGTGTGCCGGAAATCGAAGGCGTTGCCGTCGTGTTCGAAAAAGCAGAAGGCGAGAAATGTCAGCGTTGCTGGAAAATCCTGCCTGATGTGGGCCGCCACACCCACGCGGGCGTCTGCGGGCGCTGCAATGAGGCGCTGGGATAAATCAACGCGCCCCCCGAATTCAGTCGGGGGGCATTTTGGGCTATGTCTGCACAGATTGCCGAGTTGGATTGAACAGATCAAAGCCAATGGCAGGATCTGACAGGGCTTTCCAAACCTGATAGTCCGTAAAGTAACCGGTGTGCCCGCCGGGATCGACCGGGATGTTTCGATTTGCAAAAATGAGCCCACCCTCGATCTCGGTTCCGACAAAATCGTCCTGCCGGAAGATGTTGAACCACGCGGCGTTCAACTGACTGGCGGTGATGGTGAACATCTCGGGAAAATAGCGCTGATAGATATGGGTGACCGGAGAGCCCATCGTGATGAGTGTCAGAGCCCGCCCGCCGATGCGTCTTTGGACACGTGGGTCAGCAAGCATCTGTGTGGCGATCACGGTGCCCTGCGAATGGGATATCACCGTGATATGATCCGCTGGAAAGATATCGAGAACATAGTACAACGTGCGATAGAAACGCTCGTCTATCGCCTTACGATCCGGATAGTTGCGTTGCCGCGTTTCCAGATCTTTTTCCAGATAGCATTTGTCGCGAATGGCGTAGGTAACGATATCCCGTGCAACGCCCAGCCCGGCGGAAACAAAATCAGAAAACCGGTACATCAACGCAGTTGCGCCAAGAACGATCAGGCCGATCTCGCCCTGCGAACAGGCCAACCTGTCCAAAGCCCAAGAGATCGGGTTGGTTTCACCTATGCCCACGTTGCATGCGGCCTCAAAACTCTGGTTGGCTGCGATCTCTCGGATCGTGACCAGAACCAGCACGATTGTACCAAACAGAAAGACCCACTGCGCCAGCCGGTTTACAATCGCCCGGCTAATCAGACCGCTGCGGGTGTGAAGGTTGGCCTTGTACGTTTTGCGACCTGCAAAAAGCCCGACGCCAACGAACCCCAACAGAACGATGGCCACAAAGGCCACGCTGAGAGTTTCGATGGACTCGTTCAAATTGCTTTCAAAAAGACGTTGCAGCTGACCGCCGGACAGGCCCGAAACAGTTTCCAGTAATTGCTCTATGGTCAACCAGAGGCCGGAAATGAAGAACATCCAGAAAACCAGCATGCCTGCACAGATGCTGGGGTACAGCCGCCTGTGCTCTGAAAGTGTGTCATTGATCCGCAACGTCCAGGCGGACAACGCGTAAAGAATGATTGTCAGGAAGATAAGAGTGGCCCAGAAGATGGAGAGCAGAAAAACCTGAAACGCCACGAATTGCTCCAGGGCCGGCGGGCAATTTCCGGTTTCGGAAGGGGCGCATGCCCACAATTTCAGGCCCAGCGGCCCAATGACCAGGCACAGTGTCAGTGCTGTTCCCATTGCGAGCATTCCTCGCCAGAAGACCCGCCTGAGATAGGTCGGTGCGGATCGGCTTTGCCCCAGCCCGACAATGGCTCCGCCGGCGTACAGCACGAACAGAAGCCAGAACAACAGGGTAGGGTTCTGGAAAACCGAGACAGGTATCCGGTCGGTCATGACCGCTGCGGCACCGATCAACAAAAATACGTTCAGCGTCGCAACCGCACCGAAGAAGACCCATGTAAAAAGATGTACCAGCTGTGCCGCCAGTGTATTCCTGCCATTGGGTTGGTCCGAAGCAACGCCTTTTCGGATGTGGGTTTGCTCGACATTGTCCATCGCCAGATATCCCAACGCCAGAACGACCCAAATCAGGTCCAGCACGGTTTTGATCGCTCCTTTCGGGGCCGGAGAGCGATCAGCCCAATAAACTTCGGCAAACAGGGCCTTGTCCTGAGGAACAGCCGGGTCAGTCACCGTGCGCAGATTGACTTCGAACAGCTCTGCATTTCGTGGATTTCCGTCGAAGGTGGATTCGGCCAGTTCGATCATGCCGCGTTCGACTTCGATCGGTGGTCTGGGGTTTCCATCCAGCCAAGTTGTTGCTGCGCCAACGACTTGATCGACGGTTTCGCCGGGTTTTTGTTCACCGATTCCATGTACCGTGAGGATCAAATGTCGACCCATTGCGTTCTCCAAAATCTCTTTAAGTAACGGCAGGAGCGTATCACGAATGGCGCCAATGCCCAAAAATGACGTTTTGCGTGGTCTTGCACATTCCCGCGCTTGTGCTTGGCGCTTTGATCTGAAACCGTCGGTCCATGGCGATGATTTCCGTTGAAACTCAGTTCGGACGACTTGGTGTTGAAGAAACAGACGGGGCCCTTACACGGCTTGTCTGGAACGGCAGGGACGAGGGTGAGCCGACTACGCTGCTGCGCGAAGCCGCCGCCCAGTTGAGGGCCTATGATCAAGGGCGGCTTGACCGTTTCGATCTGCCGTATCACATTGACGGTTCAGAGTTTCAAAAGCGGGTCTGTGACCTGATGTATGCCATCCCGCTTGGAGAAACACGCACCTATGGCGATATCGCCAAAGAACTGGGGCAACCCGCCCAGCCGGTTGGCCAAGCCTGCGGATCAAACCCCATTCCCGTCATCGTTCCCTGCCACCGGGTACTGGCCGCAAATGGCCTGGGCGGTTTTTCGGGCGACGGTGGTGTTGAGACGAAAGTTGCCCTGTTGCGGCATGAGCGGGCGGCAGGTCTTTTGATCTGAGCGTCGAAATTCGGTTGCAATCCGCTTTTTGCAGACACAACTTGTAACCATTGCTGAATTTGAAGGACCGCATTGCATGACCACTGAACAAGACCGTGCAGCCCGCAAGAAGGCCATTATCGACCGGTTGATGTCGCTTGAAGCGCAAGAGCTTGCAACGGCGCAGGCGCATTACGATGCGTTTTTGAAAGATGCCCAGTTGGATGACAGGGAAGGTCACGACAAGGATGACATTGCCGCATCGCGGGAAAACGCCGATCTGGCGGCTGCCTTCGATGCCCCGGTTCATGCGCATCATGCCAAGATTGATGTCATCGAAAATACCGATTTCAGCCTTGCCGACACGGTCAGGCCAGGAGCTGTGATCAAGTTCAACAACCGCAGATTTGTCGTGTGTGTCTCGACAACGCGGTTTGAAGTGGATGGCAAGACCTATATGGGCATTTCAACCCAAAGCCCGATATATCTGGCGATGGCAGGTCTGCAAAAGGGCGACGTCTTTACCCATAACGGCACCGAGTTCGAGGTGCAGGACGTTCTGTAAAACGGAACGGGCAGCGCTGCGTCAGGCGTGGCGCTGCGGAACAACCTGTTGGGCGATGCCTGCGAAGGTCAGGTACAGGCTGGTGATGACCAGCCCCCAATGGGCCCAGCTTTCGGGGTGAAAATCGACCCATGCGGCCCAACCCGCGAAGAACGTCCATGCCAGCGCCATCGGCAAGGTCAGGCTGCGCCAGCGCTCGGTGCGCACGGGATGAACGAATTTCAGCGGCAGAAACATGGCCAGCGACAGCAGGGTGACCAGCAGCAGGATGATCCAGAAATTCGGTTCCAGTGCGAAGATCACGATCACGAACATGTTCCAGCACCCGGGAAAACCGGAAAAGGAATTGTCCTTGGTCTTCATGCGTGTATCCGCGAAATACATCGCACTGGCAAATGTGATGACGATGATCGCGAACCATCCGGTCCAGCCGTCCATCAGCCCTGATTTGAACAGGGCAAAAGCCGGAATGAACACATAGGTCAGGTAATCGATGATCAGATCCAGCAGAACGCCGTCGAACTCGGGCGCGTTGTGCTTGACGTGATAATGTCGCGCCAGCGGGCCATCGATACCGTCTACAATGAAAGACACGACAAGCCAAAGATACATAAGGCTCCATTTCTCTTCGACCGCGGCCAGCATGGCCAACATGGCAAAAACAGCGCCTGTTGCAGTAAAGAGATGAACGGAAAGAGCTTTGAATCTGAGTGTCATGCGAGCGTCATGACTGATGCGCGTCCGAGATGCAAACCAAAAGCCCGGGTTTTCGAGTCATGTGCACTTCAGGCTTTGGGATGCGCGCTGTTGTAGACCTCCATCAACCGCGCAGTGTCCACTGCCGTATAGGCCTGCGTCGTCGACAAAGAGGCGTGGCCTAGAAGCTCTTGAATGGCACGCAGGTCGCCTCCGGCTGACAGCAGGTGGGTGGCAAAGCTGTGCCGCATCGCGTGGGGTGTTGCGGTTGAGGGCAGCCCCAATTGCATACGTGCCTTGGCCATGACCCCTTGGATTGCACGCGGGTTCAATGGCCCGCCACGGACGCCTCGAAACAGGGCTTTGTCCTGTGCTTGTGGATGGGGACACAGCTTCAGGTATCCGTCGACCGCTTCGCGGGCGGCAGGAAGAACCGGTACGACCCTCTCTTTGTCGCCTTTCCCGACGATGCGCAGCGTGGTGGGCAAAGGCGCGTCCGCTCCGGTCAGGGACAGCGCCTCGGATATGCGCAGGCCGCATCCGTACAGCAGCGTGACAACCGCGACGTCGCGCGCCGCGACCCAGTCGGATGTGGATTGCAGTTCCACTGTATCGATCATGGCGCGGGCTGCATCTTCGGCCAGCGGACGGGGCAGTTTCTTGGTAAATTTCGGCGCGCGGGTTGACAGAACGGCGGTGGGCTCGAACCCCTCACGCTCTGCCAGCCAACGGTAGAAGCTTTTGACCGCCGACAGTTTGCGCGCCAAAGACCGCGCGCTGACGTCCGCGCCGCGCTGATCCGCCATCCAGGCGCGCATATCCGATACCGTGATCCGTTCCAGCGCCTTCAGGCCATGCCGTTCGGCGTGATGCAGGGTCATGAACGACAGAAACTCGACGACATCGCCACGATAGGCGTTTAGCGTATTCTCGGATCGTCCGGCAAGCGCGCTCAGGCTGTCCAGCCAATGCTGAAGCGCGTCGCGGCAAGCGGGCGAGACCAGGCTCACGACAACCAGTGGCGCATCGAGCGTTCGAACACGCCGGCAAAAAAGGCCAGAAGATCGGTGCCCAGCTGCGGGGTGAAATGCCGCGGGTCGCGGGCGGCCATGACGATCATGCCCGGAAGGCGACCGGCCCCGAGGTCCAGCTTCAGGCAGGCCTCGGAACGAAGCTGATCGGCCTGTGACCCGAAAATACGTCGGTTTGGCTGGTGGATTTCCCGCAAGATCACATCCCGCGCAGGACCGCCGCGATCAATGGTCAGGTACCGGTCGATGAAACCGGGTTCCGCGATCGTCAGGACCCCGCCCAACGTGTCGATTGCGGGATCGTTCTGAACCACGGTTGTTTCCAGAACCAGCGTAACGCTGTCGACGCGCAGGATGTCCGCCACATCGGCGCCCAGCGCGCGCAGGAAATCTTCGAACTCGACAGGTTCCAGCAATCGCAGAATGGCGCGGTGGACCTGATTGGTGCCCGCGAGGTTTTCATAGGCCGCAGCGATGACGGAACGGTGGGTGTCTTCCAGCCGATCCAGCCGCGCCTCGAGCCGTTGCATCGCAATGCCGCGCAGGTCTATCACGTTGTCGCCGCGCGCTTGCTCGTTGGCAGCGACAAGCGCCTGCATCAGGTCTTTGTCGTCCAGTACGACATCCGGCTCGGCCAGAATTGCCGCGCGGAGGTTATCCTCGAGTTTGGGGGTGCTGCTCATGTCCCGTCCGGTCTTTTTTTGTTGTCGCGGCTTATAACATGCCGGACCGGATTTGCCTTGGAAAAAATGCACGCAAGGGTGGATTTCCTTGCATGTTGTGGCAAGGGGCTCCCGCCCGCCATGCCCGATCACAGATCAGGCATTTGGCCGTTGGGCCGGGCGCGGCGCCTGATGGCGCCGCGCGGTTGCAAGCCAGATCAGAGGATTTTCTGACCGGTTTTGGCCCAGTCGGCCAGAAAGGTTTCCAGACCTTTGTCGGTCAGCGGATGGTCGGCCAGCTTCTTGATTACGGCAGGCGGTGCGGTGATCACGTCGGCTCCGATGCGGGCGCTGTCGGTCACGTGGTTGACGGTGCGGATCGATGCAGCAAGGATTTCGGTCTCGAACCCGTAGTTGTCATAGACCTGACGGATGTCTGCGATCAGGTCCATGCCGTCGAGGTTGATATCGTCAAGCCGACCGATGAAAGGCGAGATGAATGTCGCGCCCGCTTTCGCAGCCAGAATCGCCTGATTGGTCGAGAAGCAGAGCGTCACATTGACCATCTGGCCTTCGTCGCTGAGCGTCTTGCAGGTTTTCAAGCCGGCCCATGTCAGCGGAACTTTGACCGCGATGTTCGGTGCGATCTTGGCCAGTTTGCGGCCTTCGGCGATCATGTCGTCAGCTTCGGTGGCGACAACCTCGGCCGATACCGGGCCATCGACCAGATCACATATCTCTTTGGTCACTTCCAGAATGTCGCGACCTGACTTCAGGATCAGCGAAGGGTTGGTGGTTACGCCGTCCACCATGCCCAGATCGTTCAGTTCGGCAATGGCGTCGATCTCGGCGGTGTCTACGAAGAATTTCATGAGGGCAGTCCTTTGATGGGTTGGCCTTGGTCGCGGATGGCTTTACCTCAAAGAGACCCCTGCTGGAACCCCCTGCGAAGGATATGCCGTGAGCGCTAACGGATTTTTCGACCAAGGAGAGCTGGTTGCGGTGCTTACAACGCAGCCGCTTGACCGGACCCTGGATTACAAAGCGCCCGAAGGCGGGTGCGTTCTGGGCGCGTTTGTCGAGGTTCCTTTGGGACCACGCAAGGTTCTGGGGGTGGTTTGGGGGCCGGGGCAGGGCGGCTTTGACCTGAGCAAGGCGCGCTCGGTAATCCGGGTTCTTGACGTTGCACCGATGCGTGAAGAGATGCGGGTGTTTCTGGAAAAGGTCGCCGATTACACTCTGACACCAATGCCTGCGATGCTGCGTCTGGCGACGCGGGCACCGGGCTTGGGTGATCCGCCATCGATGCGCAAGGTCTATCGGTTGGGTGAAGGCCAACCAGACCGATTGACCGATGCGCGGACCCGGGTTCTGGGGGTATTGCGCGACTACGGCGGGCTGGCTTTTACCTTGAAAGAGCTCGCCGAGCAGGCGGGTGTAACGTCATCTGTTGTCAAAGGGTTGGTCAAACAAGGCGCCGTGCGCGAAGAGGACAGCCCGCGCGACCTGCCTTATCCTCATCTTGATCCGGACCTTCCCGGGAAAGACCTGACAGCGGATCAGGCAGCGGCGGTCGAACGGCTTCAGGCCGGGCAGCGGACCGGTGATTACGGCACCACGCTGCTGAAAGGCGTTACCGGTTCCGGTAAGACCGAGGTCTATTTGGAGGCCGTGGCTGAGGCGCTGCGCATGGGGCGGCAGGCCTTGGTCCTGCTGCCCGAGATCGCCCTGACCGCAGAATTTCTGACTCGGGTCGAGGCGCGGTTCGGTGCGCGCCCGGCGGAATGGCATTCCGGCGCAACCATGACGGAACGGCGGCGGGTCTGGCAGATGGTCGGGCAGGGCAATGCGCAACTGGTCGTTGGCGCCCGGTCGGCGCTGTTTCTGCCATTCCGCGATCTGGGGCTTGTGGTCGTCGATGAAGAACACGACACGTCCTACAAACAGGAAGACGGCGTGCACTACAGCGCACGCGACATGGCGGTTCTGCGCTCGGCGATTTGTGGCGCGCGGGTGATCCTGGCCAGTGCGACACCTTCGCTTGAAAGTTGGGCCAATGCCGAGGCGGGCAAGTACGAAAGGCTTGACCTGACCTCGCGTTTTGGGGCGGCGGTATTGCCCGAGATGAAGCCCATCGACATGCGGGCCGAGCAGATGCAGCCCGGAACGTGGGTTTCTCCGTCTTTGCGGCAAGCGGTGCAGCAGCGGATCGAAAAAGGTGAACAATCGCTGTTGTTCATCAACCGCCGTGGCTATGCGCCGGTGACCTTGTGCCGGGCCTGTGGCGAGCAGATCGCCTGTGATCAGTGCGACGCACGCATGGTCGAGCATCGGTTTCTCAAGCGATTGATGTGCCACCAATGCGGCGAAACCAAGCTGATGCCCGAAGATTGCCCCTCCTGCGGCGTGGAAGGCAAGCTGGCCCCGGTCGGGCCGGGGATCGAACGGCTGGGGGAAGAAGCCGAGGCGACCTTCCCCGAGGCGAAAATCGCAATGCTGAGTTCTGATCTTTTTGGTTCAGCCCGGGCATTGAAAGCCAAGATAGAAGAGATCGCCGCCGGGGATGCCGACATTATCATCGGTACGCAGTTGGTGGCGAAGGGGCACAACTTTCCCAAGCTCACATTGGTCGGTGTGATTGACGCTGACCTGTCTCTGCACGGCGCGGATCTGCGCGCGGCTGAGCGTACGTTTCAATTGATGCGCCAAGTGGCTGGGCGCGCGGGACGGGCGGACAAGCCAGGGCAGGCGCTTTTGCAGACATTTCAACCGGAACACCCGGTGATCCGGGCCATCCTGTCGGGTGATGAGGAAGGGTTCTGGAAAGCCGAGGCAGCGGGTCGGCAGGCGGCAGGCGTGCCGCCCTATGGTCGCATGGCCGGGATCGTGTTGTCGGGCCCCGAGGTCGGGCCGGTCTTCGATATCGGCAATGCAATGGCCCGCAACGATTCGCCCCTGCGCGCGATCGGTGCTCAGGTCTTTGGCCCGGCGCCGGCACCTATTGCACGTATACGCGGTCGCCACAGAGTGCGCTTGTTGGTGAAAGCCCCGAAAGGGGCGCCGATTCAGGATGCCATTGCCCGCTGGATCGCCCCGTTGCGCCTGAAGGGCGATATCCGCCTGACCGTCGATATCGACCCACAGAATTTTTACTGACCTCTGCATCTGTGCAGGGTGATTGTGCGCAGACCGCTTCCCTCTCGCCAAAGCAGCGAAATGGGCGTAGAGGGGTCTCATGCTGAAACCCATGCCCCTTACAGAGGCGCAGAGCCTGCCGTTCTGGCGCCGCCCCATCACGCTGTTGTTCATGATGGCGCTGACCATGCCCATTGCGTTCAACGCATGGAGCGCGTTGCTGAACAACTTTGTTATTGAGGTGGCGAACTTTGATGGCGCGGATATCGGTCTGCTGCACACGGTGCGCGAGATTCCGGGGTTTCTGGCGGTTGGGGTGATTGCCGTCATCATTTTCATTCGCGAGCAGGTGCTGGCGATGATCTCTCTGATGATGCTTGGTGTCGCAACGGCGGTGACCGCGTGGTTCCCCAGCCTGGGCGGGTTGCTGTTTGTGACCTTGTTCAGTTCGATCGGGTTCCATTACTACGAGACCGTAAACCAGTCGCTTCAATTGCAGTGGCTGCCCAAGGATCGTGCTCCGCAGGTGCTGGGATGGCTGGTTGCGATGGGATCGGCGGCGACCATGGTGGTGTATGGGCTGATCGTACTGACCTGGGATCGCTTTGATCTGTCCTACAACTTTGTATTCATGGCGTCGGGTGGAGTTACGGCTGCGTTGGCACTGTTCTGTCTGTTCGCCTATCCGCAATTCGATGCGCCCACGCCGCAGACCAAGAAGCTGATCCTGCGTCGCCGGTATTGGCTGTATTATGCATTGCAGTTCATGGCAGGCGCGCGGCGGCAGATATTTGTCGTTTTTGCCGGGTTCATGATGGTCGAGAAATTCGGCTTTGAAGTGCATGAGCTCACCAGCCTTTATCTGATCAATCTGATGATCAACATGTTGGCCGCCCCATTGCTGGGAAAGGCGGTGGCAAAGTTCGGTGAGCGGCGCACGCTGATATTTGAATATACCGGCCTGGCCATCGTGTTCGCAGCCTATGGCGGCATCTATTGGTTCGGTTGGGGCGTTCTGCTTGCGGCAATCCTTTATGTGATCGACCACGTGCTGTTTGCGCTGGCTTTGGCATTGAAAACCTATTTCCAGAAAATCGCTGACCCTGCTGACATCGCGCCGACCGCTGCGGTGGCCTTTACGATCAATCATATTGCGGCGGTGTTTTTGCCCGCTTTGCTTGGCCTGCTTTGGGTCGTGTCGCCGGGCGCTGTGTTTGGCCTGGCCGCGGCGATGGCGATCGGTTCGCTGCTGTTGTCCCTGTTGATCCCGCGTCACCCCGAGCCTGGCAACGAGACTATCCTGACCAAATACGCTCCGGCCCCTGCGGAATAGGTCTCGGCGCTTGACCTTGACGGCGCGGCGTCCTAGGCGCGGTGTCAATCGAGACAGGAGGCCCCAATGCCCACATTCACCGCACTGACGACGCTGACAGGTAAGAAGGCCGCCGAAGGTCTGGGCGAGGCGATGGAACGTCTGGAGCCAGAGCCAACCGGCGTTGGTGTGTTCGAAGTCGAAGACGGATCCGGCCTGTGGGAGGTCGGCGGATATTTCACCGAAGCCCCTGACGAGACCGCGCTGGCGGTTCTGGCCGCGGCGTTCGACGCCAAACCGTTTGTTGTTTCAGAGCTGCCGGAAACCGACTGGGTTGCGCATGTGCGACGCGAGCTTGCACCCGTCGAGGCGGGGCGTTTCTTTGTCTATGGAAGCCATGATGCCGACAAGCTGCCCGAAGGTCGCATTCCATTGCTGATCGAGGCCGCAATGGCCTTTGGCACCGGCCACCATGGTACGACGTTGGGTTGCCTCAAGGCCTTTGACAGATTGCTGGATGAAGGGTTCACCGCGACGAAAGTGGCAGATATCGGCTGCGGCACCGCCGTTCTGGCCATGGCCGCAGCCCGGGTTTGGGACGGCGACATCATTGCCAGTGACATTGATGAAGTGGCCGTTGACGTGGCCGAAGCCAATCTCAAGGCGAACGGGATGTCCGGTGCCGTACGGTGCGTGGAAGCCGCGGGATTCGACCACCCCGATCTCAGGGCGCACGCACCCTACGACCTGATCTTTGCCAATATTCTGAAAGGTCCTCTGGTCGCCCTCTCGCCGGAAATCGCGGCGAATCTGCGTCCCGGAGGGTATGCAATCCTGTCGGGGATCCTCAACGAACAGGCCGATGACGTGGTGTCGGTTTATTCTCAAAATGAATTCAATCTCGCTCATAGAGATGAGATTGGTGAGTGGACGACCCTAATCTTAATGAAACAGGGCTCAAACTAGGCCATTTGCAGGAGTTTTGTGGAATTTTGCCACGTTTTTGTCGTATTCTCTATTTACCGTTTTCTGACTGAAGTCGAGGGGGGCGGTTTTTGGAGGCTGCCATGACGGGTAAACAACTGGAGTTCACTCAGCGCGTTAATCGCCTGAACAAAAAACATCAAAAGATGAGCCGTGGCTATCGCGCGACGATGCGCAAGGATGGCCTGGTCGTCATGAAGCCGCAGCGGGTAAGCTCGGCAGTACCGGCCAGGGTGCTGTTGCTTACGCTTCTGAGTGTTGTGGCGTTCAAGGCGTTTCTTTTGTCCAGCCTTGGCCCGACCGGATACCAATATCGGATCGACAGTTTGAATGAGGGCACATCGGTCGAAAAAGCAGGTGCCTGGGTGATGCAGATCGACCCGGTGTCGCAGGCGATTGCCGTGCAACTCAACAAGGTTTTATACTGAATCTCAATTTGACTCAGTTTCCAAAAAAAACACCGCGCGCCCGGGGCGCGCGGTGTTTTTGTTTGCCCCTCAAGGGAGGAGGAAGGGGCGAATGCGAGTGGTGGTCGGTATTACCGGAGACCTTGGGCGATGGCGTCAATGTCGCCGCGGCACAGGCCGATATCTTCCAGTTCACGATCGCTCAGACCGGTCAGCGCGTTGCGGGTAACGCGGGCGTCATTCCATTCGACAGCTGCGTTCACGGCCGATACGAAAAATGCGCCGATACGGCCAACGAGGCCGAACGAGCCAGTGGAGGCGAAGCGGGTGGTGTCCAGTGCAGCCATATCCTGTTTCCTTCTGGTTGGTGTTCACTTTGCAGTCTTGCGATCTGCCCGGCATCTAGTGCCGCCAAATCGCCCGCACAAGTTCAGTTTTTGCATGTGTCCTATGCGTTTCCTGCAATGCTGCAAAAGGCTGTAATCCCCTTAAATAATTGGTGAAAACGCGTTCACAAAAGTGTCGAATTCAGACTTTTTGAAGTCGCAAATGGCACGTTGAGTCGCCCTTGGGACAGGGGTGTCGTTTTCAGGCCTTGGGTCAATTCGCTTGGAAAATGTTCACGCTTCGTGCTAGGCGTTGAAAAAAGATCACAGAACCCGAGCAGGCCGAGGCAAAACATGCGAATTCTGGGCATTGATCCGGGGCTTAGGACCCTGGGGTGGGGCGTCATCGAATCAAATGGCAGCCGCCTGAGCCACGTGGCCAACGGTTTGTGCAAGTCGGATGGGGATGATCTGGGTGAGCGGCTGTTGTCTCTCCACAACCAGATTGTCGAAGTCATCGCCGATCACCAACCGGACCAGGCAGCCATTGAACAGACCTTTGTGAACAAGGATGGTGCCGGTACGCTCAAACTGGGTCAGGCGCGTGGGGTTGCGTTGCTGACACTGGCTCAGGCTGGTTTGCCGGTTGGGGAATACGCCCCGAACCGGGTCAAGAAAACGGTCGTGGGTGTGGGGCACGCGGAAAAAGAACAGGTGCTGCACATGGTCAAACTGCAATTGCCCGGATGTCAGCCCAAAGGGGCGGATGCAGCCGATGCTCTGGCGATTGCGATTTGCCATGCCTATTACGGCAAGACCCAACAGGTGCGTGTGAAAGAGGTGCGGGCATGATCGGAAAACTCACCGGAAGGCTGGACTATCGCGCCGCAGATCACGTGCTGATCGATGTCCGGGGGGTGGGATACATCGTCTATTGCTCTGACCGGACCATGGCGGCACTGCCGGGCGTGGGCGAGGCGGTTTCGATCTATACGGACATGGTCGTGCGCGAAGACCTGATGCAGCTTTATGGCTTTCTTTCGCTGGTCGAGAAGGAATGGCATCGCCTTTTGTGCTCGGTTCAGGGGGTCGGAGCGAAAGTCTCTCTGGCGATCCTCAGCGCGCTGGGGCCGGACGGTGTCAGCCGCGCAATCGCACTGGGAGATTGGGCGGCGGTCAAGGCGGCGAAAGGTGTGGGGCCGAAAACAGCGCAGCGGATCGTTCTGGACCTCAAGGACAAGGCGCCGGGCGTGATGGCCATGGGTGGCACGGTGATTGATGCGATGGATGGCCCTTCGATCGAAGTTGTAGAGCTTGTCGAGGCAGCGCCTGCTCCGAAGCGGACGCCAATACCAGCCTCTGGGGCCGCTGCGGCATCAGCGGGTGCGCTGTCTGCCTTGTCCAATCTGGGTTATGGGCCGTCGGATGCAGCAGCCGCGGTTGCCGAGGCCGCCGCCAACAACCCGGATGCAGACGAAGCGGGTTTGATCCGTGCCGCCCTGCAATTGCTGGCTCCGAAAGGCTGAATGAATGGTAGACGCTGATCCCACTGTGCGCCCGGACCCATTGCCCGAGGACAACGACCGCGCATTGCGCCCGCAGGGCTTGGATGAGTTCATCGGTCAGGCCGAGGCGCGCGCCAATCTGCGCATCTTCATCCAATCCGCCCGCCAGCGGGGCGAGGCGATGGATCACACGTTGTTCCATGGCCCTCCGGGGTTGGGCAAGACGACGCTGGCGCAGATCATGGCGCGTGAACTGGGGGTGAATTTTCGCATGACGTCCGGGCCGGTTCTAGCGAAAGCGGGCGATCTGGCTGCGATCCTGACCAATCTCGAAGCGCGTGATGTCCTGTTCATCGACGAAATCCACCGCCTGAACCCGGCGGTGGAAGAGGTGCTTTACCCCGCGATGGAGGATTTCGAGCTTGATCTGGTGATCGGCGAGGGGCCCGCTGCGCGAACGGTTCGGATCGAGTTGCAACCCTTCACGCTTGTCGGGGCCACGACGCGCATGGGTTTGCTGACCACACCTTTGCGCGACCGGTTTGGTATTCCGACCCGGTTGCAGTTCTACACCGTGGATGAACTGCATGAGATCGTCACCCGAAACGCGCGGAAACTCGGCGCTCCGGCAGATGATGAGGGCGCACGCGAGATTGCGCGCAGGTCGCGCGGTACACCGCGCATCGCCGGACGTCTGCTGCGCCGGGTGGTGGACTTCGCCATTGTCGAAGGAGATGGGCGGATCACCCGCGAACTGGCTGACGGAGCCTTGACGCGGCTGGGTGTGGACCATTTGGGGCTGGATGGTGCGGACCGCCGATATCTGAAACTGATCGCCGAAAATTACGGTGGTGGTCCTGTCGGGATCGAAACGATGTCAGCCGCGCTGTCTGAAAGCCGGGACTCGCTGGAAGAAGTGATCGAGCCCTTTCTGTTGCAACAGGGGTTGATCCAGCGGACACCGCGTGGGCGGATGTTGGCGCAAAAGGCCTGGACGCATCTGGGCATGGCTGCACCCAAGCGGCAGAGCGATCTGTTCGGTTGAAGCTTGCGCTTGGAAAATTTATGCCTTCGGCGAGAGTATTTTCGAAAAGATGAAGGCTTGACCGTGACACCGGAAGAGATTGAGGCGCTGTTCACGCGCGAAAGCGGTGAGTTTCTGTTTGCCCGTTGGGGACGACCCATCGTGCCGATTGTGTTTGGCGTTGAAGATGAAACGCTGTCCACTGTGAAGGGCGCCTTCGAGGCGGTTGTCACCTTGGCCGGTCACAAAATGGCCGAAACCGACCCCGAACTTGGTGCCAACTGCATGGTCTTCTTCTTCCGGGATTGGAAAGAGCTGCTGGACGTGCCGGATCTTGATCGTCTGATCCCGGATCTGGCACCGTTGGTCGGGCGCTTGGTTAGAGCGGATGCAAACCAGTACCGCATCTTCAGGTTCGAAGAAGACGGTGCGATCCGCGCGGCTTTTGTTTTTCTGCGCATGGACAAGCAGTTGTCCAAGATACCGGCGGAAACGCTGGCGCTGAGCCAGGTGGTGCAGACCATCCTGCTTTGGTCCGATACTGCGTTTCGGACGCAATCTCCGCTGGCCGTGGCGGGCGAAACGACGATCCTGCGCCCCGATATTGCTGCGTTGATTCGGGCTGCTTACGATCCGGTTTTGCCCGGTTCGGCGCAGGATGCGTCTCATGCGCTCAGGTTGTTTGCCCGGTTGGAGCCACCGCAATGAAACATTCCTACCCGGTTCGTGTATATTATGAAGACACCGACATGGGCGGCGTCGTCTATCACGCGAACTATCTGCGGTATATCGAACGTGCGCGTTCGGATTGGGTGCGCAATCTGGGCAATGACCAGAACGCGATGCGGGAAGAAGGCATTGTTTGGGTCGTGCGGCGGGTCGAGGCCGATTACCTTTCGCCAGCCAGGTTCGATGACGAACTGATCGTCGAAACCGAAGTCACGGAAATCTCGGGTGTGCGGCTGACCATGGCGCAGCTGGTCCGGCGTGGCGAGACCGAGATTTTTCGCGCCTCGGTCACTGCCGTGTGTATCAACAAGGATGGCAGGCCGATCCGGCTTCCGGCAGAGATTCGCGCATTGATGTAACAATTTGAGGGTCAGGGGTGGTTCTATTGGCATTTCAACCCCAACTGCGTTAGCGTTTGGCAAAACAAGGCCAAACAAACGGCCGTCAGGCAAAAACAAAGAGCAGGTTCATGGAAGCTGAAACGCTGGCGCTGGCGCAGGAGATCGATTTCTCCATGTGGGGGCTGTATGCCCGCGCGACCTTTATCGTCAAATTGGTGATGTTGATGCTGATCGGTGCATCCATCTGGTCCTGGGGCATCATCATCCAGAAGCTGATAAATTACCGCGCGGCCCGTCGCGAGGCGCAGGCATTTGACGAGAGCTTCTGGTCCGGCAACCCTTTGGACGAGCTGTTCGAGCAGATCGGAACCCAGCCGGATGGCAGTTCTGAAAAGATTTTTGCGGCCGGAATGATCGAATGGCGCAGGTCGCACCGAAATGATGGCGGATTGATTGCCGGAGCGACCGCGCGGATAGACCGGTCCATGGATGTGGCCATAGCGAAAGAGGCAGAGACCTTGCAGAAAGGTCTGCCCATTCTGGCCACGGTTGGATCGACCGCGCCGTTCATCGGCCTGTTTGGTACCGTCTGGGGCATCATGAATGCGTTTATCGAGATCGCCGAACAGCAGAATACCAATCTGGCGGTCGTGGCCCCGGGTATTGCCGAGGCACTATTGGCAACGGGGCTCGGCCTTCTGGCCGCGATCCCGGCGGTTATTTTCTACAACAAGCTCAGTGCTGACTGTGACCGCATCGTGGGCGGCTACGAAGCCTTTGCTGACGAGTTCGCGACCATCCTGTCGCGCCAGTTGGATAGCTGACAATGGGCGCGGCGGTTCAGCAATCCTCGGGTGGAAACGGGCGCAGACGCGGTCGGCGTCGCGGTCGTGCGCAACCCATGGCCGAGATCAACGTGACACCGTTTGTGGATGTCATGCTGGTTTTGCTGATTATCTTCATGGTGGCCGCGCCATTGCTGACCGTCGGTGTTCCGGTAGATCTGCCCAAGACCGCCGCCAGTGCTTTGCCCGGTGACAATGAAGAACCTTTGACCGTAACCCTGACGGCAGATGGACGTGTGCAGATCCAGACAACTGATGTGTTGCGCGAGGAACTGATCGGCAAGCTGCGGGCCATCGCCGCAGAGCGGAGCAGTGACCGGGTTTTCCTGCGCGCCGATGGCGCGATTCCTTACGCGCAGGTCATGCAGGTCATGGGCGCGCTGAACGCGGGCGGGTTTTCCAACGTTGGGCTTGTGACCGATACGGGCGGGCCGACGCTGGACGAAGGTGGAGAGTGAGGGCGCACGGTGGATACCGGCACCAAGATTTCGGCGATTGCGCATGTCAGCCTGATCGGAGCGGCGCTTTTCGGCGGTACCTTCCGGTCCGAGCCTTTGCCGATGGCCGTACAGGATGTGTCCGTGATAACCGCTGAACAATTCGCGGCCATGACGGCCCAGCGGGATGCGCCTGATATCCCGGAGGTGCCGACGGCATTGCAACAACCGCCCGAACCACAGGCTGATAGCACGCCGCCAGAACCTGTGGTCGAGGAACAGCCGCGCCCTGAACCCGTCGTGCCTGCCGAACCCGAACCCGAGCCTGCCCCCGTTATCGTCGAAGCACCGCCGGAACCGGACGTGCCGGATGAGCTGCCGGTACTGACAGAGCCCGAGGTCGAACCTGTCGCACAGCCTGTGCCTCCGGGACCCGAGGCGCAGCCGCGCCCATCCGATCGTGTTGCCCCCGAGGCCATAGCGCCACCACCGCCCGAGGCAAAACCGGATGATTTCGAAACGCCGCCGGTGTCTTTGGACGAAGGAGCCGAGGTTCAGCAGGAACAACAGGATCAGACCGCGCCGGAAGAAGCGGCGCCCGAGATCGTGACCGAGGCAGAGGAAACCAAAGAGCAGTCTCCGCTTACGTCACCGCGACCGCGGGTGCGTCCGAACCGCCCAAGCCCACCGCCCGAAGCCGTTGTGGCAGAGACGCCCGAGGCGGCGCCTGAACCTGACGCGCAAGCCGACGAGGCCGCGATCAATGACGCTTTGGCCGAAGCCTTGGGCAGTGGAACCCAGCCATCCGGCCCACCGCTGACCAGCGGCGAGAAGGACGCGATGCGATTGGCCGTGTCCAAGTGCTGGAATGTGGGCTCTTTGTCTACGGATGCACTGAGTACTGTGGTCGTTGTGGCTTTTTCGCTAAACCGTGATGGTACGGTTGTGGATGGCAGCATTCGGATGCTGGACAGTTCTGGTGGGTCTGCTGGTGCGGCCAATCAGGCTTATCAGGCCGCCCGGCGCGCGATTTTGCGCTGCGGGGCCAGAGGATATGATTTGCCTGCTGACAAATACGCTCATTGGCAGGATGTTGAGATTACATTCAATCCCGAGAGGATGCGGATCAAATGATGAAACTTCTGACCAGCCTCTTTGTCGGCCTGACGCTGATGTCTGCGCCGGTTCTTGCACAGAACGGTCCCCTGCGACTGGAGTTGGACCAGGGCATTATCGAACCATTGCCCTTTGCGGTGCCGAACTTTGTTCCCGATGGTCCGTCAGCGGCGCAATATGCACAGGACATCTCGCGCGTGGTGGCGGCTGATCTGACAGGAACCGGGTTGTTCCGCGAGATCTCTTCGGATGCCTTCATCAGTCGGGTCAGCAGCTTCGAAGCACCAGTTCAGTTTGCCGATTGGAAAGCGATCAATGCCGACGCGCTGATTACGGGGGCGGTCAATGTTTCGGGCAAGAACCTCACGGTTCGGTTCCGGGTCTGGGATGTGTTTTCGGGTCAGGAGCTGGGCAATGGGTTGCAATTGGCAGGCACCACCGAGGGCTGGCGGCGCATGGCCCACAAAGTGGCAGATCAGGTGTACAGCCGGATTACAGGCGAGGGCGGTTATTTTGACAGCCGCGTGGCCTTTGTTTCGGAAAGTGGACCGAAAAACCAACGCCTGAAACGTCTGGCGATCATGGATTATGATGGGGCGAACGTGCAGTACATGACCGACAGTGCCGCAATCGTTCTGGCGCCGCGCTTTTCGCCTACTGGCGATCGGTTGCTGTACACCAGCTATGAAAGCGGCAGCCCGCGCATCTATGTTCTGGATGTGGGCCGCGTCAAACGACAGGAACTGAAGACGCAGGACGGAACCATGAGCTTTTCGCCCCGCTTTTCGCCGGATGGCCGGTCGATCGTGTATTCCTTGATTCAGGGCGGAAACACGGATCTGTGGAAAATGGATCTGGCGTCGGGGCAAAGCACTCGTCTGACCAACACGCCGGCGATTGAAACCGCCCCCAGCTATTCGCCGGATGGCAGCCGGATCGTGTTTGAAAGCGACCGTTCGGGCACTCCGCAGCTTTACGTGATGCCTGCGAATGGCGGCGAGGCAACGCGGATCAGCTTTGGCTCGGGTCGTTATGGCACGCCGGTATGGTCGCCGCGCGGCGATCTGATTGCCTTTACCAAGCAAAATCAGGGCCGCTTCCACATCGGGGTGATGCGCACGGACGGATCAGAGGAACGCTTGTTGACCGCCTCGTTTCTGGATGAAGGCCCAACCTGGTCGCCCAATGGCCGCGTCATCATGTTCACCCGTGAAACGCAGGGCGCCAGCGGCCGGGCCTCGCTGTATTCGGTGGATATCTCGGGCCGCAACCTGCGCCCGGTGCGTACACCGGATGGCGGCAGTGATCCGTCATGGGGCCCACTACAGAATTGATCGCAGCAAAGTTCACAACGAATCGTCCCTGTGGTAGACAGGCGGCAACAATCAAAACACGAGGCACTTGAAATGAATGTATTGAGCAAAGTCCTGGCGTTGGGCGCGCTGAGTGTGATCGCCGCCTGTACGAACAATGACCCATCCGCCTTGGGCGGCAGCGGTGCTGGTGGCACAGGCGCAATCGTACCGGGCTCGCCCAGTGACCCGCGTTCGCCTGCGTATTTCCAGCAGACCGTCGGGGATCGTGTTCTGTTCGCCGTGGACCAGTCCACCCTGACACCACAGGCGCAGACCGTGTTGCAAGGGCAAGCGGACTGGCTTCTGGCCAATCCGGATTTTGTTGCCACGATCGAAGGTCACGCGGACGAGCAGGGTACGCGCGAGTATAACCTTGCGCTGGGTGCGCGTCGCGCAAATGCCGCTCGTGAGTATCTGATTTCGCGCGGTGTTGCTGGCAACCGTCTCAAAACCGTCAGCTACGGCAAGGAGCGCCCAATTGAGATTTGCAGCGTTGAGGAATGCTATTCCAAGAACCGCCGCGCAGTGACTGTGCTGACCGGATCAACACTGGGGTAAGACAATGCGTATGGCAGGATGGGTATTGGCGGCGGTCATGGCGACAGCCGGTGTTGCACAGGCACAGGATCAGCAAACCCTGGCCGACATACGTCAGGAGCTGACGGTGCTGCATGTGGAAATTCAGCGTCTGAAGCGCGAGTTTTCCACCACAGGATCGCCCGCGCCAAACTTGTCCGGCAGTTCGGTTCTCGATCGGGTTGACGCCATTGAAGCGGAACTGCAACGCCTGACCCGTCAGACCGAGCAGCTTAACCAGCGTGTACAAAACATCGTCTCAGACGGCACCAATCGCATCGGAGATCTGGAGTTCCGCCTGTGCGAGCTTGAGGCAAACTGCGAGATTTCAGGCGAACCGACCAGCACACTGGGCGGAGAGGGCACAGATGTAGGTACGGCCGTCATCGCGCCTGCCACGCCATCCCAAACCGATCAGGGTGAACTGGCCGTGGGCGAGCGGGCGGATTTCGACGCGGCATCGCAAGCACTGGCCGATGGGAATTACCAGACTGCGGCTGATTTGTTTACGCAGTTTGATGCGAACTATCCTGGCAGCCCCCTGGCGCCCGAAGCGAATCTGAAACGGGGTCATGCGCTCGAAGGCCTTGGCGACACCCGCGAAGCGGCACGGGCGTTTTTGGCAAGCTTTACCGGAGATTCCGAAGGCGCATTTGCCCCCGAGGCGCTGTTCGAGTTGGGCGCGGCGCTGGGGCGTCTGGGGCAGACCGATCAGGCCTGCATCACGCTCAATGAAGTTGGCGTGCGCTTTCCATCCGCACCGGCATTTGCGGATGCGACGCAAGAGATGTCTGCGCTGGGGTGTTCTTGAACCGTCACAGCGAAAACCTGCTTGCAGAGCTTCGCGCCCGGCTTCCCGAAAGGCCTCCGCCTAAACTGGGCGTGGCGGTCTCGGGCGGTGGGGATTCCGTGGCGTTGATGCATCTTTTGCATCAAGTCGTCCAAAACGAAGAGATCGCCCTTTTTGTGGCCACGGTCGATCACGGCTTGCGCCCCGACGCAGCGCAGGAGGCCGTGACAGTGTCGCGCCAGGCCGCTGCTTTGGGGCTGCCGCATGACATTTTGCATTGGGCGGGTTGGGACGGATCGGGCAATGTTCAGGACGAGGCCCGCAAGGCGCGTTACAGCCTGCTTGCCGGTTGGGCGCAACAGCGCGGAATCGACGCCATCGCGTTGGGGCACACGGCAGATGATCAGGCGGAAACGTTGCTGATGCGATTGGGTCGTTCATCAGGTGTCACGGGACTGTCCGGCATGTCGGCAAGCCGGCAATGGGAAGGGGTGACATTGCTTCGGCCAACGCTGGGGATCACACGCAAGGATCTGAGAGCCTACCTGACCGGTATCGGCGCAACATGGGTCGAAGACCCGTCGAATCAGGACCCTCGTTTCGACCGGATCAAGGCACGAGAGGCCATGTCCGGCCTCAAACCACTAGGAATTGATGCGCTTTCACTGTCGCGAGTGGCCGACAATCTGGCGCAGGCCAATGCAGCCCTGGGCGTTTTTGCGCAGGAATCCGCACGGAATGTCGCCCAGATCGAACAATGCGACGTGAAGGTGAACAGGGCCGGTTTTGCCGCATTGCCCAAGGAAATCCGACGCCGCGTGTTGCTTGGATGCCTTGCCTGGATCGCAGGGCAGGGATATCCCCCGCGTCAGGCGGCGGTCGAGCAGGCCATGAAGGCCATAACCGACGGGCGGGCAGGGTCGCTCAGCGGTTGCCTGTTGGTCCCGGAAGGGATGAGTGTTTGGATTTGCAGGGAATTCAAGGCCGTGGAGGCTCGGATTTCAGCACGTGACGAAGTTTGGGATGGCAAATGGGTCTTGACCGGTCCCGAAATTTCCGGTGCCGAGATCCGCGCTCTGGGTGAAGACGGGCTGCGACAGGTGCCTGAATGGCGCGAAACAGGCCGGCCCAGGCTGGCCTTGAGTGCGACGCCCGCGGTCTGGAAGGGGGGCGTGGTGCTGGCCGCTCCGCTTGCGGGATTCGCGAATGGATGGCGCGCGGACACGACGCCGGAATGGCCCGAGTTCCACGCATCTTTTTTATCGCATTGAACATACCACAATCCTCTCTATTTTAAGAGGTAACTTGGCAGCTCCTCACCTGCCGGAACTTTTGGGAGAATTTCCTTGGGCAACGCTCGCAATATCGCGTTTTGGGTCGTTCTGTTCCTGCTAATCCTTGCACTGTTCAATCTGTTCAGTGGACCGGGCGGAACGCTTCAGAGCAATGAAAGAACTTACTCCGATTTCGTCGGCGCCGTGCAAGGCGGTGAAGTCAAGAACGTGACGCTGGATGGTGAACAGATCCGCTATACGACCGAGAGCGGTGCAACTTACGTCACGATCAAACCCGGCGATGCCGAGGTCACCAAGCTTTTGATCGATGAGAACATCCCGGTTCAAGCGGTCAAGCAACAGCAGTCGGGCTTCCAGTCTTTCCTGATCACGCTGTTGCCGTTCCTGTTGCTGATCGGTGTCTGGGTCTATTTCATGAACCGGATGCAGGGCGGCGGCAAAGGCGGTGCGATGGGCTTTGGCAAGTCGAAGGCCAAGATGCTGACCGAAAAGCATGGCCGCGTCACATTTGACGACGTCGCGGGCATCGACGAGGCCAAGGAAGAACTGGAAGAGATCGTCGAATTCCTGCGCAATCCACAGAAGTTCAGCCGCCTTGGCGGTAAGATCCCCAAGGGCGCGCTGCTGGTCGGACCTCCGGGCACCGGTAAGACCTTGCTGGCCCGTGCCATCGCGGGTGAGGCGGGTGTGCCGTTCTTCACTATTTCAGGGTCCGACTTTGTCGAGATGTTCGTGGGTGTCGGTGCATCCCGTGTCCGGGACATGTTTGAACAGGCCAAGAAGAATGCGCCTTGTATCGTCTTTATCGACGAGATCGACGCGGTGGGTCGCCATCGTGGCGCTGGCTACGGCGGTGGTAATGACGAACGCGAACAGACCCTCAACCAGTTGCTGGTTGAGATGGACGGCTTTGAGGCCAATGAAGGCGTGATCATTCTGGCGGCCACCAACCGTAAGGATGTTCTGGATCCCGCACTGCTGCGTCCAGGCCGCTTTGACCGAAATGTGACCGTTGGCAACCCCGACATCAAAGGCCGTGAGAAGATTCTGGGCGTGCACGCGCGCAAGACTCCTTTGGGCCCCGATGTCGATCTGCGCATCATTGCTCGCGGCACGCCGGGCTTCTCGGGTGCCGATCTGGCGAACCTCGTGAACGAGGCTGCTTTGATGGCCGCCCGCGTGGGTCGCCGCTTTGTCACCATGGAAGACTTTGAGAACGCCAAGGACAAGGTGATGATGGGCGCCGAGCGCCGCTCGATGGTGCTGACCCAGGACCAGAAGGAAAAGACAGCCTATCACGAGGCCGGCCATGCCGTTGTCGGCCTGACCCTGCCGTTGTGCGATCCTGTCTACAAAGCCACGATCATTCCGCGCGGTGGTGCGCTGGGTATGGTGGTTTCGCTGCCTGAAATGGATCGCCTGAACTACCACCGTGATGAGTGTGAGCAAAAGCTGGCCATGACCATGGCCGGCAAAGCCGCCGAGGTCATCAAATACGGTGAAGACCACGTTTCGAACGGCCCGGCCGGAGATATCATGCAGGCCAGTCAGCTGGCGCGTGCCATGGTGATGCGCTGGGGCATGTCGGACAAGGTTGGCAACATCGACTATGCCGAGGCGCATGAAGGCTATCAGGGCAACACCGCAGGGTTCTCGGTGTCGGCCCATACGAAAGAGTTGATCGAAGAAGAGGTGAAGCGCCTTATCCAGCAGGGTTATGAGCGCGCGCACCAGATTCTGACCGAACAGCACGAAGCATGGGAACGCCTGGCGCAGGGCCTGCTTGAATACGAAACCCTGACGGGTGATGAGATCAAGCGCGTTATGAACGGTGAATCACCCAGCGAGGATGATGAAGGCGACAAGCCGGATGAAGGCAGCGCGCCCAGTGTCACGGCCATTCCCAAGACAAAGGCCAAGAAATCTCCGCCCGATGGCGGGATGGAGCCTGAACCCACCGCATAGTCAAAAAAGACCCGGCGCATAGTCCCCAGCCCCTGCCATAAATGTTGATAATCCGAAACCCCGTCAGTATGCTGGCGGGGTTTCGTTCAATGTTGCAGGGCTTCTATGCCAAATCCTACGACTCCTGACAGTAAAGTGTCCCCGAAGAAATCGTCGAGAGTTGTGCGGAGAAGGCTTCCCTCCACCCCCGGTGGATTTTCAATTAACTTCTGCCGAAACAGTACGTGCGAGAGATTTGGCATCTTTCCAGACCCATTGGATGGACGAGGAAGACCCGGTCTAGGGCAAGCAAGGGGGAAAATCTCAGGCGCCGGCGAAGACCGAACGTACATCTGCCCTGCATGCAACAGATCCAGCATTGTAAAGTCGAACCAAGCAGTAATGGAAGAGTACGCACGTCTGCGACAGCTAACTAGGCGAACAAATCAAGTACATTGCTCCAATCCACGTTGCGATAATTTCGGAGCCTCCATGAGCTTGATGCCAAGCCGGTATCAGAAGTTTGGAAAAACTGCCAAGGGGGATCCACGCTATCGTTGCAAAAGCTGCAAGAAAACTGTGTCTGTTGGATCACCCACCAGACGCCACAAACAGACGAGCGATACAGCCTCAATCCTACGATGTCTTGTAAACAAAGTACCGCTGAGCCGGATTTGCGAGATGCACGACGTCAGCTTAAAGCAGGTCCACGGCAAGATTGACTTCTTGTATCGCCAAGTCACTGCTTTTGCGAGAGATCGGGAGAACTACCTGCATCTCTGTTTTGAGGACCAAGATCCCTATTTCGCAACAGACATCCAAACAATTCTCGTCAATTGGCCGGTCAAAAAGCGCCGAGGCACCATCCCTTTGCTGCACATGGCGACGGTGCACAAGTACTCCCAGTTCGTAGTTGCGTCGACAGTTGACTATGACCCCGCTGTCGACCCGAGGGACTTGCAAGAGGCAATGGAGCAATGCGGAGACTTTGAAATCAACCGTTCCATGCGCAAACACGCAAGGCTCTGGTCGTATAAGGAATATTCACAATCACTGGCAAGGCAAATGCCTCCAGGCCACTCCATTAGTGACCTCGCGGTTGGTGGAGAATTGAAGCTGCCGGGCCACGGAACCAGAGTGCGTGGCGATGCCTTTCAGTACGCACATATGATGCTAGTGAAAAAGCTGATCGGACAGCAATTCAATGTTGCCAACTACTGTTTGGATGCGGAGTCAGGCCTCGCGGCAGCGATTTGCGCGTTGAATGTAGATCTTGTCAAATCAGAACGCGTAAACGTGTTTGAGATTAGATTCGTGAAGGGTCTGACAAATGACGAACGCCTGAGTTATGTGAACGAAGGGCGGCGCATGTTTCGGTACATCGAAGCAGGTTATCGTAGCTTGATCCCATTGGTGCAGGAAAAGTATCCAGAGCTAACGGATATGCAGGCCGGCATGGCAATTCTCCTGAACAATAAGTTCGAGTCAAAGACGTCGGAGGAGCGCATTCAAGCCTTTAATCGGGAAGGCGTGATGTGGCCATTTCATACGAAATCTGAACCTTTAAAGATTGTTAGGTGGGCAACCCTTGCGGACAGAATGAGATGGGTCGACTTGGGCCAAATGCTTTCGTTGGCATCACTTCACCCAGTCGATTCCTATTTCAATTTTGCTCGCAGGCGCGTCGCTGGTTTTGAGCGCGGGATTCCAACTGCTTCCAACCAACAGAGAATTTGGCACGCATACTCTTACTACAATCCTGAGATGGTTCCCAAGATGGCCGCAATCCTCAGGTTTTACTATAATTATATGCTTGCGCCTCCCGAGAACGATAATCAGACACCGGCTATGCGGCTCGGATTGACGAAAGGCAAAATCTACCCGAGAGACCTTTTGTCATACAACTAGATGTTGTGTTCGCGCAGTCTTTCCGCTTCATTTAGAGCAGTGTCGGCGATTCAGTAGTAAGTTCCGGCATAAAATCAATAATATGTGGCGGCAGCGACCAACTGAGGAGCTTCAACAGCCCCTATTTGAAGTGAAACTGCTAGTCGTCAACGAGGGAACGCAATGAGTATTGAAAAGACCGTCTTCGCGTCAGCTAACAAAATGCGCGGGGCAATGGACGCAGGTGAGTACAAGCATATCGTTCTGGGGCTTCTGTTTCTGCGCTACGTTTCGGTTTCTTTCGAGCGCTTGCACGAGAAGCTTTCAGAAGACGAGTACAGCGATCCGGAAGATCGGGACGAGTATCTGGCCGAGAATATCTTCTGGGTTCCTGAAAAAGCCCGTTGGTCTTACCTCTCCAAGAACGCCAAGAACCCAGAAATCGGCATCATGCTGGATCAGGCGATGCGCGATATCGAGACTGAGAATGAAAGCCTTAAAGGAGCACTGCCCAAAGTCTTTGGGCGCGATACGCTGGATAAGTTGATCCTTTCAGGACTCATCGACCTCTTCACTAACCTGAAGCTCGACGGAACCTCTGCCGACTTTGATTTGATCGGCCGTATCTACGAGTACTGTATTGGTGAATTTGCCTCCTCTGAGGGCAAACGGGGTGGGGAGTTCTACACGCCCAAATCGGTCGTCAATACGCTGATCGAGATGATCGAACCGACCAGGGGACGCGTCTATGATCCTTGCTGCGGTACGGGTGGGTTCTTTGTTCAGTCTGAGAAATTCATCGAGGCCCACCAAGGCCAAAAGTCGGATGTCGCGATCTACGGCCAGGAACGCAACCACACGACGTTCAGCCTGGCGCGCATGAACCTGGCAATCCGCGGCATCTTCGGCGATCTACGCTGGAACTCCGAGGGTACATTGCTGCGCGATGAGTTCCCTGATGAACGCTTTGACTACATTCTGGCAAATCCCCCATTCAACATCTCGGACTGGTCCGGCGACTTGTTGAGAGAAGATGGCCGTTGGAAATTCGGTGCCCCCCCCGTGGGCAATGCGAACTTCGCGTGGATCCAGCATATCTATGCCCGTCTGTCGGCCACCGGTATTGGCGGCGTCGTGATGGCGAATGGATCCATGTCATCCATGCAAAGTGGGGAAGGCGATATTCGCCGCGCTTTGTTCGAAGCTGATGCGGTTGATGCGATGGTAGCTCTGCCGGGTCAGCTCTTTTATGGGACGCAGATTCCAGCCTGTCTTTGGATCCTCGCTAAAGACAAATCAAACGGAATTGCCAAGGAAGTGACCCTTCGAGATCGGCGAGGCGAGGTGCTGTTCATCGATGCGCGCAAGATGGGTGCTCTTGTGGAGGGCAGCCGAAAGCAAAAAGAGCTGTCCGAAGAAGAGATCGCACAGGTTGCCACCGCTTATCATGCGTGGCGTGGTGAACCGGACGCAGGCGGATACAAGGATGTACCAGGCTTCTGCAAGTCGGCTTCAATAGATGAGATCGCCAAGCACAATTTCGTTTTGACTCCGGGCCGCTATGTCGGCGCCGGTGCCGCGGAAGAGGATGATGAACCCTTCGAGGAGAAGTTCGAACGATTGATGGGAGAATTACGTGGCCAGTTCGCCGAGGGGCGGAGGTTGGAAGCCGAGATCGAGGCGCGGCTGGGGGCGTTGGGATGAGTGCATGGGCTGAACGAAAGCTTGGTGACCTTGTCGTGTTCAAGGCAGGATCTGGTTTTCCCAAAAAATTGCAAGGAAGTCGCTCGGGGGATCTTCCTTTCGCAAAAGTGAGCGACATGAACACATCCGGAAATGAGGTCATACTCGCGACGGCAGAAAACTACATTTCCACCGAACAGGCTAGGGAACTTAAAGCATACATTCACAAACCGGGGTCCGTTGCGTTTGCGAAGATAGGCGTGGCTTTGACTACGAACCGCCGCCGAAAACTGACGCATCCCATTGTCCTCGACAACAACATGATGTCAGCTGAGCCCGATCCTGTTCAAATCGACAATGACTTTGCCTACCACCTCCTCACCACCTTGGATTTCAACGAGGTCGCCTCGGGTTCTGCATTGCCGTATCTTACTGTCTCTGCATTGAAAGACATCGACGTTTTAGTTCCTCGGCTGCCCGAACAGCGCGAGATCGCCGCAATTCTCGGAGCTCTCGACGACAAAATCGAACTAAACCGCAGGACGGCGGCGACCTTCGAGGAAATGGCGCGGGCGATCTATCGGTCGTGGTTCGTCGATTTCGACCCCGTCTGGGCCAAGGTTGAAGGGCGAGAGCCTGCGCATATGGATCCGAAAACGGCCGCTCTGTTTCCGAATAGTTTTGGAGAAAATGGGCTGCCGGTGGGGTGGGAATGGCATAGCTTCGGTGACCTTTACACGGTGCTTGAAACTGGTCGCCGGCCCAAAGGTGGGGTCGCTGAAGTAACAGAAGGCGTTCCCAGCATCGGTGCTGAAAGTATCAAACGGGTTGGAGTCTTTGACTTCAGCAAAACCAAGTTTGTCCCAAGCGAGTTCTTTGCTTCGATGAAGAAAGGAAAGCTCTTGGACGGAGATGTTCTGGTCTACAAAGATGGAGGCAAGCCTGGTGAGCTCAGGCCCGCTGTCTCATACACTTCAGAGGGTTTTCCATTCGCAGAGGCTTGTATCAACGAGCACGTATTTAGAGTGCGAGTCGAAGAAAGTATTGGCCAGCATTTTGCATATCTTGCTTTGTCCAGCGACAACTGCATGTGGCAAATGCGCGAATTAGCGACAGGCGTTGCGCAACCTGGGCTCAACCATTCAGCCATGAAGTCTCTGACGACTATTTTGCCTAGCGATGAGCGGGTTGTGAAAGCCTTCGCAAAAATGGTCCAGCCACTTCTCGATGGATGTAACGAGAAAGCTGCTGAGTCTCAAACACTTGCGGCTCTTCGCGACACCCTCCTTCCGCGCCTGATGTCTGGAGAATTGCGCGTGGGTGAGACGAAGGAACGGGTGGAGGATGTTGCTTGAGCAGCGCCATTCGGGACTATCTCCGTCAGCGTGCAGGCTGGGTTTGGAATGAGCAAGGCCAAGCATTTCGACGCGGCCTCAGTCTGCAAGAAGAAACTCTGACCGAAATGCTCCTTCTGCGGATGGCAAAGGACAAGGCAAGACATGGCTTGCGCGTTCGTATGTTCTCCAAAGCCGAAGAGAAACTTAATGGTGCAGACTGGGAGTGGTTCATACGAACTCCTTCCTGCTCACTTGGCCTTCGCGTCCAGGCCAAACGCTTGTACCTTCACTCAACCCAAAAGGACTATGGCGGACTCGACCCCAAATCCAGCCAGGTCAACAAGCTGATTTCCATGGCTGGTCGCAACCATCCTGTCTACGTGTTTTTCAATCATGAGCACGGCATGAGTTCCGCTTCTTTCACGTCGGGTGGTGAGCCAGGGTATAGAGGACGAAGCTTCTGGGGTTGCACAATAGCAAGCGCTCAAAAAGTGAAAGCCGCGAACAGCAACAGCGTGAAGAAGTTAAAGTTGGTTATGAGGCCATGGCACCATTTGGTCCAACCTTCTGGTGCGTGCGGCGCTAGTGCCATTGTGGGTAGCCCTCGCTCTAAAACTAAATTTGCCGCCGATGATCCCGACCCACAATGGCTACAATTGTTTCAACAAACCGACTTTTTACAAGGATATCTTGAGAAACATGAATTGGCAGGTGTCGCCCATTTAGACTTCTCTGATTTTTCGAGGTGAATGAATGTTTCAGGTGAACCGTTCTGAAAACAGATTGAAAAAGCTCGAGGAAAAGCGCTTCTCTGATTTAAATCTTCGTGAGCGAGAACATTTGCAAGAATGGCTTGCAAATCAGCCAGACGCGCTCGGTGAAGAACTGTTGATCATCCAAAAAGAGTTTGATGGCTTTGCCGACACTCGGGAGCGACTTGATCTTCTTGCATTGGACAAAGACGGTCAGCTTGTTGTTGTCGAAAACAAACTCGACGACTCTGGGCGCGACGTTACCTGGCAAGCGTTAAAATACACGGCCTATGTTTCCAGCCTGACCAAGGCGCAGATTGTCGACATCTATCAAAAGTACCTTGATCGCTACTGCGATGGCGGCAACGCCACTCAGGGGATCTGCGAGTTCTTGGAGGTTGAGGAACTCGACGAGGTAGTGCTGAACCCTGGAAATGATCAGCGCCTTTTCTTTATTGCCGCCAATTTCCGGAAGGAGGTTACTGCAACTGTGCTCTGGCTGCGCGAGCATGGCGTCGATGCTCGCTGCTTCAAAGTTGTCCCGTACGTGTTTGCAGAAGAGCTTTTTGTCGACATTCAGCCGGTGATACCAACGCCGGAAGCCGCTGACTTCATGATTGGAATGGCGGAGAAAGAAACGGAAGCCCGCACTGCTCAAGGTACAAGGCGCAAGAGTCACAAGTTGCGCAAAGACTATTGGGCGATTGCGCTCGAAAAGATGCGCGAAGATGGCGTTTCCCTGTATCAAAATATCAGCCCATCCGACGATCATTGGCTCAGCGCAGGATCTGGTTTGGCTTCCTGTCCATACAGGCTGATTTTCTTGAAGAAGGAAATTCGCGTAGAGTTTGCGTTCACCCGGTCAAACAAGGACGAAAACAAATGGCTGTTTGATGAACTCCTTAAGCAAAAGAATGAAGTAGAAACTGCCTTTGAGAATGAGTTGGTGTGGTTGAGACTAGACGACTACAAAGAGTCGCGTCTGTATTTTGCGCTTCCGTGCGAAGGTTATCACAAGGAAGACTGGCCGGACTACGTGAAATGGCACTCCCAACACATCAGGAAACTAGAAAGCGCGCTTAGTAGACCAATTGCGGACCTAAGTTCAGCGTTCAAAAATCGAGGCGATAGTCACTGATGGCGTTCTTGAGCGAAGCAGATCTTGAAGATGTCTTGATGGAAGAGCTCGGTGAACTGGGCTTTGATCTGATGCATGGCGCGCAGCTCAGTCCGGACGTCAAACCTGCCCTGCGCTCTAGCAATCGGGAAACGATACTAGAATCGGTCCTCGTAGAAAGCCTGAGGCGCATCAACCCAGAGCTGCCGTTGCCTGCTATCGAAGAAGCCTCCAAACGTGTTCTGGATGCCGTGTTCACAACCGACCTCATTCAAGAAAACAGGCGGCTGCACAGACTTTTAGTAGACGGGATCAAAATCACCTACTTCGCAGAAGGTGAAGAGCGAAATGCCGTTGTGAAATTGATTGATTGGGGCGATGAACTCAACGACTGGAGAGCCATCAACCAGGTCGATGTGGTTGGTGTATCAGTCCGGCGACCCGATATCGTGATCTTCTTGAACGGTATGCCGCTCGTGATCCTCGAGCTTAAGGGCACTGAAGGTGCCGATATCGAGGCGGCATTCAACCAAATCCAAACCTACAAGTCCGACATCCCCGACTTGTTCCGTACGTCCCTACTGAATGTCGTCAGCGATGGTTTCAATGCGCGATATGGCTCCCTGTCGGCTGGCTTGGACCGGTTCATGGCGTGGCGCACAATTGATGGGCAAACGCTGATCCCGCCACACTCCCAGTTGGCGATTACAACGCTAGCCCGGGGTCTGTTGAGCCGCACGACCCTGTTAGACATGCTCCGATGGTATGTTGTCTTCGAAGATGAGGGAAAAGGCCCGATCAAAAAGATTGCTGGCTATCATCAATACCATGCCGTCAAAAAGGCCATGGATACGGTCCAGACGGCTCGAGCGGGCGATGGTAAGGCGGGTGTCATCTGGCACACGCAAGGATCAGGCAAATCACTTCTAATGACCTTCCTAGCCGGCCGAGTGATGCATCATCCGGGTTTGGAGAACCCAACGCTTCTCGTGCTCACAGACAGAAACGATCTCGACAACCAGCTATTCGCCACCTTTGGGCGCTGCAAAGACCTTCTTGGCGAAGATCCGGTACAGGCTGAAAGCATTGAGGACCTGCGAGAAAGGCTTGACCGGGAGGTCGGTGGGGTTGTGTTCTCGACCATTCAGAAATTCCGCCCTTCTGGAGGCGGGGAGTTTCCTGAGATTACCCCACGTTCAAATGTGATCGTTTTGGCAGACGAAGCCCACCGTACACAGTACGGGTTTGATGCAAAGCTCACCAAAGAGGGTGAGATCAAGTTCGGTTTGGCGCATCAACTAAGGAAAGCTCTTCCAAACGCTGTGTATGTTGCGTTCACAGGGACCCCAGTAGAACTTATTGGCGCAAACACACGGGGCGTATTTGGCGACTACATCGATGTGTATGATATCGCGCAAGCTGTAGAAGACGGAGCCACAGTTCCCATCTACTACGAGGCTCGGGTCGCGAAAATTGAATTGGATGAAGACATTGCCTCCGAGATAGACGAGGAGTTCGATGAAGCAACTGAAGGGCTCGAAGACGATGAAGCCAACTCGGTAGCTCGAAAATGGTCCCAGGTCGAAGCTCTTGTCGGCGCTGACAATCGGTTGGATGCGGTAGTAGCTGACATTCTGGAGCACTTCGATGCTCGCATTGAAGCCATCGACGGCAAAGCAATGATCGTTTGTATGAGCAGACGCATTTGTGTCGATGTCTATAACAGGATTGTTGCAACTCGGCCGGGCTGGCATGGTGAAACTGACGATACCGGCGCAGTCAAAGTCATAATGACTGGTAATGCTAGCGACCCAGCAGACATGCAACCGCACATCAGGTCGAAGAACCGTCAAGAGGCGATCAGGAACCGCTACAAGTCTCTGGATGACCCCTTAAAGCTTGTCATTGTTCGCGACATGTGGCTGACCGGTTTTGATGCCCCCTGTATGCACACACTGTATGTAGATAAGCCGATGCGGGGGCATGGCTTGATGCAGGCCATTGCACGTGTAAACCGAGTGTTTCAGGGCAAACCTGCCGGGCTAGTGGTCGATTACATCGGTATCGCCGCGGAACTAAAGAACGCCTTGGCACACTATTCCCAATCTGACCAAGCTCAAACTGGTATCGATGAAGGTGAAGCCGTTTCTGCCTTTCTGGATTGCCTAGATGTTGTTCGACAGCAGTTCCACGGTTTTGATTATTCAGTAACGATTGGCGGTACACCGAAAGAGCGATTGTCCGTGCTACCATCGGCCATCGAGCACATACTGAAGGCTTCGGACGCCTCTAACGACACGCAGAAAAGCGTAAAGCGCTTTCAAGATGCGATGGCCGCCCTGGTTCGCGCCTTCAAGCTCGCGGCAGGCAGTACTGAGGCCAAGAGCCATGCTGAAGAGATTGCGTTCTTCATGGCCGTCCGGGCTGGGCTGGAAAAACTCGATGTAGGTTCAAAGAAGGCGAAGTCGGCCACTACAGATCTTGCTGTCCAACAACTTTTGAATAGCGCGGTCGCATCTACAGAAGTGGTCGATATTCTTGAAGCTTGTGGTTTTGATCGGCCGGACATCAGCGTCCTATCAGAAGAGTTTATGCTGGAAATTCAGAACGCTCAGCACAAGAACCTAGCAGTTGAGGCTTTGAAAAAACTGCTGAATGGTCAGATATCTGCAAAAACACGCAGCAATATCGTAAAGAAAGAGGAGTTCTCTACACGGCTAGAGCAGGCCATCGCACGTTACCACAATCGTAGCGTTGACGCGCTTCAGATATTGCAAGAGCTCATTCAGATTGCCAGAGATTTGCAAGACCAGCCCGACGATGGGCTGAGCGGTCAAGAAAGGGCATTCTACGACGCGTTAGCAAGAAACGAGAGCGCAGTCGAAATCATGTCGAACGAAGAGTTGCAGGTGATTGCAACCGAACTCGTTAAAACTGTCAGAAGCAATTCTGGAACTGACTGGTGGCGCAGAGAGAACGTACGGGCAAAAATGCGAGTGGCTGTAAAGAGGATCCTTCAAAGACATGGGTATCCGCCGGATCTCACAACAGAAGCCGTGAAGACAGTCCTTAGACAGGCCGAGGCACTGGCTACAGAATTGAGCAGCGGTGGTGAAGCGACGCCAGCCTAACGCATGGCGGCTGCAATGAATAAAAAACCAAAAAAAAATGAGAAAAAAATGAAGTTCAATTTTTCAGACAACTACGAATTCGAGTCGTTCGTTAGAAAAATCGCTACCGAATGCTGGGGAACAAAGGGGTACTCCGGTCCAATCACGATTGATGGTAAAGAACGGGACGGCGTTCTTGAAAATGATCATATGATCTACTGTTTGGAAGTTACCGTTTCCAAAACCGCCAAACACACTCTTGAGGCATGCAAAAAACTGGACGAACACGTACGAAGGCTGCGTGGGCTTCACCCAGAAAAGGGAGTTACCGGGTGGTACGTAACTCGTTTTGAACCTACGGGTGAGCAAGGAGCCATTCTTCAAAGCTACCGGACAACTGTAAATCACAGGACATATGAAGCCTTCTACGCAAACATGGTTGATGCAAAGGAATACCTTATCGAAAGACCTAAAAAACCTTTCGGTAGCATAAGGCATCCAAAGGATGGGTCCTTCGACAAGGAGTTGAAATATACTCCCACAAAAATTTTAGACTTAAAAACAGGGGATTATACACACACCGGAAGTATAGCCAAAAGATTTGCAAAAAGAGCTACGAGGGCGTTGATCGTCGGCGAGTTTGGCGCTGGTAAGAGCATGGCGTTAAGGGATATTTTTCAACGCCTTTCAAAGGACTATCGATCAGGTAACGACTCCCAATTTCCAGTATATATCAATTTGCGGGACCACATCGAGCAATATGACCCAGACGAATGCCTAAGACGCCATGCGTCTAGCATTGGAATGTCAAACCCAGAAAAATTGATAAAGGCTTGGCGCTCGGGGTTAGTGTATTTATTGCTGGATGGATTTGATGAACTGGCTCCGCGAATAGCCACGAACTCAAAGAAACGAGCTCAGGATTTGCGAAACTCCGCAATCTCTTTGGTGCGCAGACTTATAGAAGAAACCCCGTCAGAAGGTGGAATCCTTCTGGCAGGGAGAAACAACTACTTCGACACCAACCAGGAACTACATGCGGCGCTCGGTCTGAGAGACAATTGGCTGCTGCTCGAACTCCATGATTTGGATGATGAAGATTTATCCAGGTTTATTTCTGATCACGGGTGGGAAGGTGATTTACCTGATTGGGTTCCGAAGAAACCCCTATTGATATCATATGTGAAGCAAAACGACTTGTTGCTTTCCGGACAAGATGGGCAATTGGCTGAGAGTTTCGACCCAGCACTGGGATGGAACTTTCTAATCGACAAGATCTGTGAGCGTGAAGTTGGGCAGGTCTATATCGCGTTGGAGCCTAAGGAGTTACGAAAAATTTTTGGTCGTATGGCAACGTTGGCCAGAAAAAAGACCGACAGGCGAGGTCCTTTGAGTTTCTCGGATTGTAGGCGAGCTTTTGTGGAGGTGACGGGTGTAGAACCCGAAGAAAGGAGCGTAACAGCAATTCTCCGATTGCCTGGAATGTCTGGAAGCCTCGCAGGTTTAGATTCATCTGACTTGGAAAGAGGTTCCAGATTCTTTGTGGACACTGATCTCGCGGATGCTCTCAGCGCAGAAGATGTACTGTCTGCCATACAGATTCCTTACGAGTTCGATGGTCAGATTTGTGATGGAGTTGTACATCCGCTTGGTGATCTTGGGTGCCGGCTCGCATATGAAATGCTCGGACAAGACGCCAATACGTTGCTCACTGGAGCGTTGAGGTTTTTTTCGGAAAAAAATACAGACGCCGCACGAAACATGTCGTCAGATCTACTTTCAATTGCGTTCGCGAATGACGCTACAGTCCAACAAGAAGTTCTATTTTCGAACCTTTACGTTGGTAGCCTTCGCGTTGATAGCGATGCAGATTTTTCCAATGTCACATTAGACTGCTGTGCAATTGAAACGCTCACAATCGAAGTCGACAATCCGAACCGTTTACCGGTGTTCCAGGGCTGTCAAGTCGACACTCTGATGGCACCTGAGTACCTTTTCAAGTTAGTAACCAAAAGTCTTGGCTTACATAACAGTATCGACAAGAAGGTTTGTGAGGATGTTAGTTTCGATAGTTTGCGTCAGGAAGGCGCTCCAGAGGCCTTTTTGGACTTAGTATCGATTATTGACAAGGTGTTCCTACAATCGAGGAAAGGCCGATTAATTTCAGCTGTTTTCAGAGGAAGACCGCCAGAGCGAAGAGAAAACATCGATAGCGTTCTAGGGGCGATGAGCAAGGCTAACTGGGTACACAAGTCTCGTAGGAATGGCGTGGAGTTAATTGTTCCAAATCTATCCAAAATGGCAGAAGCAAAAACCGTAATTGCAAAAAAACTCTTCGATCACGAATTTGTTGATCAAGCCCCAAGTTAGAAAAAAGATCGGTTTTTGAAAGACAATTCTATAGACGCAAATTTCTGAGCCAACTAAGGCTCAGAAATCTTCAACATTTATCGCATGGGCTGGCGCATAGTCCGGGTCTTTTTTCTTTTCATCGGTGTTTTGCCGGGCAATATGCGCGCAAGAAAAAGGATGAAACGGGAAGGCTATGCCATTTTTGCGTGAAACCGAATTTGCCGCCGAAGCAGTCTGGCTTGGCTATGTCCCTGCGGGAACCTCCTTGCGGGCCAAGGCTGTTGACGCGCTGGATCTGGGTTTTGACGGCGTGAAGGGTGAGCGCCACGAAGGCCTCAATCGGGCGTCCTGTGTCCGGGTCTCGAACCTTTACCCGAAAGGCACTGAAATTCGCAACGTGCGTCAGCTTTCAGTTTTGTCCGAGGAGGAGTTGCAGCAAATTGCGCAGGACATGGGGTTGGATCAGCTTGACCCGTCCTATCTTGGGGCTTCCATTGTGCTGCGCGGAATCCCGGATTTCTCTCATATTCCCCCGTCCTCGCGTCTTCAGGCAACGAACGGGGCGACGATAACAGTGGACATGGAAAACGCCCCTTGTGTTCTGCCGGGGCGCGAGATCGAAGCGGATCAACCGGGGCATGGCGCAGCTTTCAAACCTGCGGCGGCCGGGCGTCGGGGCGTCACGGGATGGGTCGAACGCCCGGGTCGCATTCAACTGGGGGACCGGCTGAAACTGTTTGTTCCGGATCAACCTGTTTGGGCTTGTGAAAACGGGCTTGTTTCCGATTAGAAACCCCTGAAACGAACTTACGACGCTTCGCGACGCCAGAATGTCGGAATCCATGGCTATCGGGATTGTACACAAGGTTATGGAATGCACAGCGCCGACGCCCCGCGTCGGTTTTGCACGGTATTCAATCAAGGACCCCGGCCAATGAGCTACAAATCCGATATCGAAATCGCCCGCGAAGCGAACAAAAAGCCGATTCAGGAAATCGGTGCCAAGATCGGCATCGACTCTGCGGATCTGCTGCCTTACGGCCATGACAAGGCGAAGGTTAGCCAGAACTTCATCAACTCGGTTCAGGACCGCGAAGACGGCAAGCTGATCCTGGTGACTGCAATCAACCCGACCCCGGCAGGTGAGGGCAAGACCACGACCACAGTGGGTCTGGGTGACGGCCTGAACCGCATCGGCAAGAACGCGATGATCTGTATCCGCGAAGCTTCGCTTGGCCCGAACTTCGGTATGAAGGGCGGCGCCGCGGGTGGCGGTTATGCGCAGGTCGTTCCGATGGAAGAGATGAACCTGCACTTCACCGGTGACTTCCACGCCATCACCTCGGCGCACTCGCTGCTGTCGGCAATGATCGACAACCACATCTACTGGGGTAACGAGCAAGAGATCGACACCCGCCGTGTCGCATGGCGCCGTGTGGTCGATATGAACGACCGTGCCCTGCGTCAGATCACAGCTTCACTGGGTGGTGTATCGAACGGCTTCCCGCGCGAAGCTGGTTTTGACATCACCGTGGCGTCCGAGGTTATGGCGATCCTCTGCCTGGCAAACGACCTGAAGGACCTTGAAAAGCGTCTGGGCGACATCATCGTTGCTTACCGCCGCGACAAGACGCCGGTCTACTGCCGTGACATCAAGGCCGAAGGCGCAATGACCGTTCTGCTGAAGGATGCGATGCAGCCGAACCTGGTGCAGACGCTGGAAAACAACCCGGCCTTCGTCCACGGCGGCCCGTTTGCGAACATTGCGCATGGCTGTAACTCGGTCATCGCGACCAAGACCGCTCTGAAAGTTGCCGACTATGTCGTGACCGAAGCCGGTTTCGGTGCGGATCTGGGTGCCGAGAAGTTCATGAACATCAAGTGCCGCAAGGCGGGCATTGCCCCGTCGGCTGTGGTGCTGGTTGCGACCGTGCGGGCAATGAAGATGAACGGCGGCGTTGCCAAGGCCGATCTGGGTGCGGAAAACGTTGAGGCCGTCAAATCAGGCTGTGCCAACCTTGGCCGTCACATCGAGAACGTGAAATCCTTCGGTGTACCGGTTGTCGTCGCGATCAACCACTTCGTCACCGATACCGATGCCGAAGTTCAGGCGGTGAAAGACTATTGTGGCGAGCACGGCGTCGAGGCGGTTCTATCGCGTCACTGGGAGCTGGGTTCCGAAGGGTCTGCCCCATTGGCCGAGAAAGTCGTCGAAATCGTCGAAGGTGGCACCGCGAACTTCGCACCGATCTACCCCGACGATATGCCTCTGTTCGAGAAGATCGAAACCATCGCCAAGCGCATCTACCGCGCTGACGAGGTTCTGGCTGACAACAAGATCCGCAACCAGCTGCGTGAATGGGAAGAAGCCGGATATGGCAACCTGCCGGTCTGCATGGCCAAGACGCAGTATTCCTTCTCGACCGACCCATCGCTGCGCGGTGCACCCACGGGCCATTCGGTTCCGGTGCGCGAGGTACGCCTGAGCGCGGGCGCGGGCTTCATCGTGGTCGTCTGCGGCGAGATCATGACCATGCCTGGTCTGCCCCGCAAACCGGCTGCCGAAACCATCTGCCTCAATGACGCAGGTGAGATCGAGGGCTTGTTCTAAGCCGCCGAATAGGACATCTCGTGGTCCGGGGATTCATTCCCGGGCCATGAGGAGATGACGATGCCCACTCTGACACCGCCTCAGAACTGCAACACGATGCAGGAGCTGCGGGCTGAGATCGACAAGCTGGATCGCCAACTGATCGAAATGCTGGTGACACGCGCCAGCTATATCGACCGCGCGTCGCAGCTGAAACCGGGCGAGGGCCTTCCGGCCCGTATCCCGGAACGCGTCGAAGAGGTGGTGCAACGCGTGCGTGCAAGCTCGGACGCGCTGGGGATGGACCCGGATCTGGCCGAGAAGCTGTGGCGCATATTGATTGACTGGTCGATTGCACGCGAAGAGCGCGTGATTGGCACCGACTGACTGACCGGGCGTTCTGTGCGCCCGATCCGTTTTTTGAAAGAAGGGATCGAAGTATGGTAGCTCAGGTTATCGACGGTAAGGCCTTTGCCGCAAAAGTGCGCGGTCAAGTTGCCGATCAGGTCGCAAAGCTGAAAGAAGAAAACGGCATCACCCCCGGCCTGGCCGTGGTTCTTGTGGGCGAAGACCCAGCCAGCCAGGTTTATGTCCGCTCGAAGGGCAAAATGACCGTTGAAGTCGGCATGAACTCGTACGAGCACAAACTGGACGCCGCGACGTCGGAAGAAGACCTGCTGGCGCTGATCGACAAGCTGAACAACGACCCGGCCGTGCATGGCATTCTGGTTCAGTTGCCGCTGCCCAAACACCTGAACGAGGATCTGGTGATCAACTCGATCGACCCGGCCAAGGATGTGGATGGCTTCCACATTTCGAACGTGGGCCTTCTGGGCACCGGTCAGAAATCGATGGTGCCCTGCACCCCGCTGGGCTGCCTGATGATGCTGCGTGACCACCACGGTTCGCTTTCCGGCATGGACGCCGTTGTGATCGGCCGCTCGAACATTGTGGGCAAACCGATGGCGCAGCTGCTGCTGGGCGACAGCTGCACCGTGACCATCGCGCATTCGCGCACCAAGGATCTGCCGGATGTCGTACGCCGCGCCGACATCGTTGTTGCCGCTGTTGGCCGCCCCGAGATGGTTCCGGGCGACTGGATCAAGGAAGGCGCGACCGTGATCGACGTAGGCATCAACCGCATCGAACGCGACGGAAAGAACAAGCTGGTCGGTGACGTGGACTATGCCAGCGCGTCCCAGCGTGCTGGCGCCATCACTCCGGTTCCGGGTGGTGTAGGTCCAATGACCATTGCATGCCTGTTGGCCAACACTTTGACTGCGTGCTGCCGCGCCAACGCTCTGCCCGAACCCGAAGGTTTGACGGCGTAAGGCAATCTGGTCGGGTCGATCATATCGGCCCGGCACACTCCTCGGTTGTGCGTGACCCTGCGAGACAATCGTTGCACGCTGTAGCCATTTTGCCCTGAATGGGTTTGACAGCTTAAGAAATCGTGATATCCCAGTATTCCCAGTTGGTTACAGGTAAGGTGCATCAGTGCGTGTCGTGCTAAGGTTGAATTTTGTTGAGTCATGCACAAAAGCGGTATGACGTCTGGGATTAACACTATTCGGAATGCTTGTACCCCACAGCGAGTGACGGCGGGCCTTGTCTTTCTTCCCTTGCTTGCCTACGCGTTTCCTCCGTTTCTGGTCGCGGATCTGAGCTTCAGTTTGCGTCTTCTTTTCTGGACCGGGGTGATGGTCCTTGCCCTGACAGTCACCGGTTTGGCGCGCAAGCTGATGCAGAAAAACCCTGTTCTGTTGAATGTTCCCGTCCGTGATCTGGCATTCGCGGCACTGATCCTGGTTCTGTTCACGCCGTCCCTTTGGATATTGGCGTGGGTCCTGTTCACGTGCGGGGGCCACATAGTACCTGGCGCCCAGACCGTAGCGGTATATGGGGTCCTGTTTGCAACGGGTTTGGTTCTTGTGCAACGCAATGATCTGAACCCATTGATGGCCTCGACCCCGGACGCCGAGAAGCCGCGCCTGATCAGGCGTCTGCCGCCTGACTTCGATGGTCAAATCCATCGTTTGACGGTCAGGGACCACAATGTGGATATTGTCACTTCAGAAGGCACGTTCACGGTCCGCTCGCGCTTTACGGACGCAATTGCCGAGATGGAACCGGTCCCCGGGCACTGTTCGCACCGGTCACATTGGGTGGTAGACGCGTCCATTGTTGGGCTTGAAAAAAAAGCGGGTAAAACCTTTTTGCGCCTGATGAACGGCGATCTGGTTCCAGTAAGCCGCAAGTACAAACCGAAGTTGGAAGAAGACGGGTTGATCTGAACTCAACGCGGCATTGGGATCATCTGTGGTTGCGGACCCGTTAGAATGGCCATTGCGTCCGAGCCCATGAGATCGGAAAGTGCCCGATCCGAACTGCGCAACCCCCCGGTGTAAGTTCCGTAGGCAGGCAGGATCAGCCGGTTTCTGTCCAGCAGAAAGGCGGGCCGGGAAATGTGCCTTCCTTTTGTCCGAATCTGTGCTTTCGGATGAAAATGGCCTGAAATTTCACCTTGCGGCCGATCCTGGGCGATGTGACGAAAGACAAGACGGCCGCACTGCCATTCGACCAGATGAGAGCCCCCCATCTCGATCGGGCCGGGATCGTGATTCCCTTCGATCCAGATCCATTGGCGCCCGGCCTGCAAAGTCGCAATCCTCAACCCTTCTGCGTCGGGCAAGGTTTGGGCCGCTTCGAGATCGTCAAAGCTGTCACCCAGGCAGATGACGGTTTCGGCGTTGGTGTGTTCCAGATCGCGCGCCAGCCGGTCAAGCGTTTCGCGACTGTCATAAGGCGGAAGCGTAGCCCCGCCCCGTCGGGCCATACGTTCTGATTTTCCCAGATGCAGGTCCGAAACACAAAGCAGTCGCCGCGCCGGCCACCATAATGCGCCAGACGGCAACGCAGCGAGTTGCTGGTTTGCAAAGGAAAATTCACACACGTTCATGATACGTTCTTGACCTGATTCCACATCTTGCGCAAGGGCTTCAAAGCTGGTCCAACCCGGCGGCTTCCAGCAGGCGGGCGCTTTCTTCGGCAAGCAGCCTTTCTTCGGCGGCCCCTTTGACAGGCACCTTTCCGACCTCAAGAAACAGCGGCGCGGCCAGTGGGGAAACGCGGTCCAGACGCAGCTGATCGATGCGGTCGCCGATGCGCGCCAGCATTGCCTCGATCCGACCGAAGTCAACCAACCCGCGCATGGCTTCTTCGCGGGTGATCTGCATCAACAGATGATCGGGTTCATATTTCAGCAAAGTGTCATAGAGAATATCTGACGAAAACGTGGCTTGCCGCCCGGTTTTACGTTGCCCGGCCAAGTTGCGTTCGATCAGACCGGCAATCGTGGCCGACGCGCGAAAGGTACGCTTCATGACTGCGTTGCCTGCCAGCCATGTGTCCAGCCCTTCACGCAGCGCTTCGGGTTGAAACAAAGGGCGTGGGTTAGTGACCGCATCCAAACCCCAAATCAGCGTGGCATAGTCTGTAGCGACAAACCCCAGCGGCGCCAAACCGGTTTCCTCCATCCGTTTGGTCAGCAGCAGCCCCAGTGTTTGTTGCGCGTTGCGGCCGGCGAATCCGTATACGCACAGATGCTCTCGCCCGTCGCTTGGAAAGCTTTCGATCAGCAGACGATCGCGTTGAGGCAGGCGGGACATTTGGCGCTGCAAGTCCAGCCAATCAGCCGTATGGGAAGGCAGGTGCGGCCAGTCAGTTTGGGCGAACATGCGCAGAATGCGGTCGCTGAGTTGCGTTGAGGTCGCAAATTTCGTGCCCGAGAAGGTCGCGATCTTTGGTTTGCGATCGGCGCGACGGCTGACTTCGACCACCATTTCGCGCAGACCTTCATACCGTACGATCTGTCCGCCGATCAGGAAGGTATCGCCGGGGGTCAGCGAAGCAGCAAAGGCTTCCTCGACTTCGCCCAACGGTTTACCGCCACGGCTGCGTTTAAGGCGAACTTTGAGTGTATCCGTGTCCTGAATCGTGCCCAAATTCATGCGAATGCGCGACGCTGCGCGGGGATCGCGCAATTGCCATTGCCCGTCGGCACGCTTCTGCAGCCTTTGCCAGCGATCATAGGCGCGCAAGGCGTAGCCACCGGTGGTGCAGAAATCCAGACAGGCGTCAAATTCGGATCGGGTCAACTGTGCGTAAGGTCCCGCGGATGTCATCTCGGCATATAGATCATCAGCGTCAAAGGGCCCGGCACAGGCCGCAATCAGAATGTGCTGGCACAACACATCGCGGGGGCCGGGGCCTCGGGGTTCTCCGTCCAGGTCATGGGCTTTGGCGGCCTCGAGCGCAGCGACGCATTCGACAACCTCAAAGCGGTTGGCAGGAACCAGCAGCGCCTTGGAAGGCGCGTTGTAGCGGTGGTTGGCCCGACCAATCCTTTGCACCAGACGCTTGACGTTCTTGGGCGCACCGATCTGAATCACCAAATCGACATCGCCCCAATCAATGCCCAGATCGAGGCTGCCGGTGCAGACGATGGCGCGCAATTCGCCACGCACCATCGCGGCCTCGACCCGCTCGCGTTGCTGCCGGTCAAGGCTGCCATGATGGATGCCGATGGGCAGGCCGTCGTCATTCGCCAGCCACAGATTGTGAAAGTAGATTTCGGCCTGCGCGCGGGTGTTGTGAAAGATCAGCGTGGTCTTGTGCCGCCGGATCTGGTCCAGCACAGCCGGAATCGAATAGGCCGCGCCTCCGCCGGACCAGGGCGGCGTTTCCGTTGTTTCCAGCATCTGGATGTCCGGGTCCGGGCCGGGATCGGCCTGCACAATCCGGCAGGCGTCCGGGTGGCGCGCCAGAAAGCCGGCAATTGCCGCAGGGTCTTCGACTGTGGCTGACAGGCCTACACGACGCAGACCCGGGTTGAGGCGCTGAAGTCGTGCCAGGGCCAGCATCAGCTGATCGCCGCGCTTGCTTTCCGCCAGCGCGTGGACTTCGTCGACGATGATCCGCTGTACCCCATCGAACATGCGCGGCGCATCTTCGTACGAGGTCAGCAGTGCCAGACTTTCCGGTGTGGTCAGCAAGATATGGGGTGGATCGGCTCTTTGGCGTTTTTTCTGCGTGGCCGAGGTGTCACCGGTGCGATCCTCGATCCGGATGGGCAGGCCGATCTCATCCACCGGGGTGCGCAGGTTACGTTTGATATCCGCCGCCAGCGCCTTGAGCGGCGAGACATAGAGTGTATGCAACCCGTTGTGGTCCCCGTCGGCCAGTTCGGACAGGGAAGGCAGAAATCCGGCCATGGTCTTGCCGCCACCGGTTGGGGCGATCAGCAGGGTTGCCGGTTCCTTCGCCCGGTCGAACATTTCTTTCTGATGTGGGTGGATGGACCAGCCTTTGGAGGAGAACCACGTACCAATCCGAGCGGGAATCTGCGTCATGGTTGCAGATTACCCGCCCGGAGGAGGGATTGGCACGGCGTTATTTGACGATTTTCTCGTCTTTTACGAACATGTTGGCCCAGGCACGGTCAATCAGGTCCGGGCTCATCTGATAAGGGATGCCTTCGAACTCGCAGATCGAGATCATCTGATCGATCAGGAAGATCGGTTGGTAGTTGGCATAAATATTGTTGATGGTCGGGTACTTGACCTTCAACAGGTGCACCAATGCCGCCTCATCCAGCGGCATACCTCGTTTGCGGGCCACCATGGCAAAGATTTTCAGGAAGTTCTCCTGATTGGGGCCGTCAATCTTGATCTTGAAGAAGATCCGGCGCAAGGCCGCTTGGTCGAAGATCTCATTGGGGTGGAAGTTGGTCGAGAAGATGACCAGCGTGTCAAACGGAACTTCGAACTTTTCACCTGATTGAAGGCCGAGGATATCCTTGTTTTCTTCAAGCGGGACAATCCAACGGTTGACCAGCGCCTGCGGCGGTTCGGCCTGACGGCCAAGGTCATCAACGATGAAAATGCCACCGGTGGATTTCAGCTGCAAGGGGGCCTGATAGGTTCGGGCGGTCGGATTGTAGACCAGATCCAACATACTGAGCGAGAGCTCACCACCGGTTACGACGGTGGGGCGTTCACATTGAACATAGCGAGAATCGAACCGCTTGCGACGACGCAGGCTGTTGGGGTCGTCCGGCTCCTGTTCGATCGCCGTGTGCACGATCGGGTCATAGACCGTGATCACCTGACCCGCATATTCGATAGCGTAGGGCACATAGACGTTATCACCCAACGCATCCCGGATGCCGTTCGAGATCGAGGATTTACCGTTGCCCGGAGGACCGTACATCAGAATCGATCGGCCCGCACTGACCGCCGGGCCCAGATGGTCCAGCAGGCTGTCGGGCAGAACCAGATGACCCATTGCGCCAACCAGTTGCTCTCGCGTGACCTGAATATTTCGGATCGACTGGCGTTTGACCTGCTCGCGATAGACATCCAGCGGCACCGGCATTGCGCCGAAATATTCGGATTGGCTCAGCGCATCCAGCGCACGGGCCTTGCCTGCATCGGTCAGCTGATATCCCATCTCATTGCCGCTATTGGCGTTCAGTGTCCCGGTCGCTTCAAGCAGTTTCTGATCGCGCGCGATATCGACCAGTTCCTGTGTTACAGAACCAGGCAGACAGATGGCTTCGGCGACTTCTGATACCGTGCTCGCGTTTTTGCGAAAAATCGTCTTCAGCAGAATGTCCCGCATCATTACAAGCGGAAGCTTCATTTCGCCCAGACCTTTGGGGGCAGGGGGGGCCATAACAGAGGAATTCTGCATATTCATGCGCGGTGCTCGTCCATCAAAATGTCACGCCAAGAAGCCGAAAACGGGCGTCTTGAAGAAAATGAACCAGCTTTGTGGCGGGACAAAGGCAGCGGCAAGGCGCGCTGATGATAGTTTACGATCCGAGAACAGTGCCCAGAATCAGGTACATCGCCAATGATCCGCCCAAGGCGAAACCCATCGGAAACTGTTTGCCCCGGCTCCAGCTTTCCCAATGCGGCGCGATCGTGCGCAGCCTTGTGATCTTGGCCAAACGATGAGTGACCACGGAAGCCAGAATACAGGCGGTCAGGATCATAAGCATAATTCGCAGATCGCCCAGCCAGACAAACGCCGATGCGGCGGCCAGAAACTTGGCATCGCCAGCGCCCATGGTGCCCGCGGCGTTCAGGAAGATACCAATGACCAAAACCACGACGATATGCAGCAGTTGCCAGAAATAGACCGGCATAGACACGGTGATCGGCCCTAGGTTGCCGCCGACACTGCCTGTAGACCAGGGCGGGATGGCGATCAGTCCTATCACGATGTAAACCAGCGTCAGCGCAAGGACTGCATGGTTCTTGATCCGCATCTCACGCATATCCGTGAAGGCCACGTAAAAGCAGATCGGCAGCACAAACGGCAGAAACCAGGCCGCTGCCACTGCGGGTATTTGCATGTGTCAGGCCCCTTCAAGCGCCCGAAGCGAGCGGACCGCCTCGTCGAAATGCTGCGGGTGGGTTGAAATGGCTTCGCGGAAAAGGTTCTTGGCGGTGGTTATATCGCCCTGTTTGACTGCCGAAATACCCATCGTGTTGAGCAGACGCGCCCGCTCGACCTGAGTCATCGGGACGACTGGCAGGCTATAGTTGCCTTGCGCTGATCGGGCCAAAACCAAGTTGTTCTTGGCAGTAAACAGCGAGTTGTCCTGACGGATCGCTTCCGAGAACAACCGCTCCGCTTCGGCATATTCGCCGCGGGTCAGTTTGGAATATCCCCAGTTGTTCATCACACTGCCCGGACGTGTCGTCAGCCCGACAGCGGTTTCATAGAAATGATCCGCGCGTTTCCACTCTTTCCGGGAATCCGCAACGACTGCCTCGAGGCGATACCGTTTGAAGGTTTCAAAGGTTGGGGGAACCGAATCCAGAACGGTTTTCGCCTGCGACCAGTCGCCGTTTCGGACCAATGCGTCCGCGTATTCAACCTTGTCCGCGGCGTTCGTGCCCTTCATCGTTGTGACGCGCTTCCATGCGGTCACGGCCTCGGTCGTGCGTTTGGCACGGCCCAAAGAAATTGCCAGTCCGCGCTGAAGATCGATCCGGTCCGGGTTCTTGAGCGCTGCGCCGTGGAAATAGGTCACCGCTTCGTTTGGATCTGCGGCGCTCAGAAGCACATCGCTCAGGTTTGTTTCGTCAATAACGTTCACTTCCTGAAACGTTCGTTCAACCTTTTCCTCTTCGGTTTCCTTTGCACAGGCCGAAAGGATCAGACCACTGATAACAACACTCGGAATCAAGAATTGCTGGCGCATTTTTTGCGTCCTTTACTGCTCTCGCCTCAATTACTGGATCTTGCGTAGCGTGAATTGCCCGTCGCCAAGCTGCTCCAGTGTGTATTCTTGTTGTTCTTGTGGGGTATTATTAACAGGATTTTCCATTTTTGCGAGTGCTAAGCGCAGATTGTCCCGGATTGCGTCACTTTCGCCATTGTCCAGCGCATAGGCACGCTGAAACACTTGCGCGGCCTCGGGGTATTCCTGTTTTTCCATCAGCAGGACACCCAGATTGTTCCAGGCCACCGGCCAGTCCGTGTCGTCTTCGACGGCTCTGCGCAGAAGTTTTTCGGCCTGTCCCAAGCGGCGTAGCCCCACATTTGCGGTACCCAGAGACGTCAGGACCTGGGGCGTCATACCCTGTTCCAGCGCGGCCCGGGTAAAGGTTTGAAGCGCCAGTTCGTATTCTCCGGCGGCCATCAATCTGTTTCCGACCTCGATGCTGTCCTCGGCCTGACCTTTGGTGTCAACTCCCGGTGCATCCAAACCGTTGGGTGACAGGCCTTCTGTACAAGAAGCCACCATGGCAAAAACCATGGTGGCCCGGAACATTAGGCGAAACCCGGAAGGGAAGCACCTGAATTCAGCATTCATATGGCTCTATCCGACCTAGCGTCCAAAACTCGAAATAACATTTGCCGACGGGCCAACCAGAATAATCAGCAGCGGTGGAACCGTCAGCATCATTGTGACAAGAGTCATCTTGGTCGGCAACTTGTTCGCGGCCTCCTCGGCGCGCATCACGCGTTTGTCGCGCATCTCACCGGCGTAAACCCGCAACGCCTCGGCGATTGATGTACCAAATGTTGCCGATTGGATCATGACGGTGACAAAAGAGTTCACGTCCTGAACGCCACAGCGCACGCCGAAGTCGCGCAGGACGGTATCCTTGTCCTTGCCGGCCTTCATTTCATACGCGACGGTTTCGAATTCCTGCGCGATATCCGGATAAGACGCGCTCATTTCACTGGCCACGCGAACGATGGCCTGATCCAGCGATTGACCGGCCTCGACGCAGACCAGCATCAGATCAAGCGTATCGGGAAAACCGGCGGTGATCGCTTCCTTCCGCTCTTCGACCCGTCGCGTGATCCAGTATTTGGGTGCGAAATAGCCGATCGCGCCGGGGACAAGCACCCGGATCAACATCTGTGTTCCGGTAAATTCCTGGCCGCCGGAAAAAACCGTGACCAGCAGAACACCAATGAAAATACCAAGGATCCCCAAGGAAAACTGCGCAAAGTGGAAGAACCGAACCGAATCCTTCGACCTGTAGCCCGCCTGGCGCAGCTTCAGCTCGACGGCCGAGTATTCTTCCTCGTTCTTGGGCTCGAGGAAAGTTGCAAACTTCTCAAGCTGTTCGTTTCGGCTCGAGTTTCGAAGCTGCTCTTTCTTCCCTTTTTTCTGCTTTGGAGGAGCCGCATTCGATCTTTGCAGTTTCTTCAGGGGGTCTTCCGGCTGCTTCATCATCAGTGTGACAGCGACCAGAACCATAAGCAGGCCAAGTACGCCGACAACGATAAGCGGTCCGAATTCACCCAGGTGCTGGGTCAACAGGTCATTGATGCTGGTCAGGATTTCCATGGTGCTGCCCTCAGACCTTGATGTTGGTGATGATTTTCATGACGATCAGGTTCAATGTCAGCAGGATCGCGACAACAAAACACGCGGGAATAAACCAGGGGTGATCCAACACGTCGTCGTAATAGCCTGGGTCCTTGACAAGAATAAAAATCAGACAGGCAACAGGGAACCCGGACAGGAACTTGCCGGACCATTGCGCCTCGGCCGTAATTGCCTTGACCCGACGGAACAGGCGAAAACGGGCGCGGATCACCTTTGCCAATCCGGCCAGAATTTCGGCCAGGTTGCCGCCAGATTGCTGCTGAATACCCACGGCTACGGCAAGAAAGCGCATATCCTGCATGTCCAGACGCTCAGCCATGTCCTTCAGCGCCTCGCCCACATCGCGACCATAGGCACATTCATCAGCGATAACGCCAAATTCGGTTCCCAGCGGATCCTGAACTTCGTTTGCAACCACCTGAATCGTCGACACAAATGGATTGCCAACACGCAGAGATCGTACCATCAGCTCAACCGCATCGGGCAGTTGTTCTTCGATCATTCCCATGCGTTTCTTGGCCTTGTGGTTTACCCAGGCGTAAACGCCGCCGATGCCGATCGCGATGGAAACAACGATACGAAGTGCCGTGTCCGTAGCGGTGCCAATGCTCAAACCGACAAAGGCCATGGCTGATACCAGACCCATGATCATGATCAATTGACGTGGAGAGAACGCGATTGCAGCCTTTTGCGCCTTGTCAGCAAGAAGTGAATACAGAGGAATGCTCTGCGATTTCATATGCTGCTGCATCTCTTTGCGCAGCTGCTCCAGCACCTGTTCGCGTCCGGCACCCTTTTCCAGCATATCCAGGCGCCGGTTGACGCGGCTGTTCAGGCTAATGGACTTGCCGAAGGCGACAAGATAGATGCCCTCGACCAAGGCAAGGACCCCCACAAAGATGGCGACATAAATGATCGCCTCCATAGGCAATTGCATACCCGGTTCTCCTACATAGTGGTTGGGTCGTAGATGGACGCTGGCAAGTCAAAGCCCCATAGACGGAACCGTTCCGAATAGTGGCTCCGGACGCCAGTGGCGGTGAAATGCCCGATGATCTTGTTGTCTGGTGTCAGGCCAACGCGTTGAAAACGAAAAATTTCCTGCATGGAAATCACGTCCCCTTCCATCCCGGTGATCTCGGTGATCGAGGTCATCCGGCGCGAACCGTCCTGTAGGCGGCTGGCCTGCACGATCAGGTTCACAGCCGAGGCGATCTGACTGCGGACCGCCTTGATCGGCATTTCGATCCCGGCCATCGCGATCATGTTTTCCAGACGTGAAATGCCGTCACGGGCCGAGTTGGCGTGAATCGTGGTCATTGATCCGTCGTGACCGGTGTTCATGGCCTGCAACATGTCGATGACCTCGGCGCCGCGTGTCTCACCCACGATGATACGGTCAGGACGCATACGCAGGGCGTTCTTCAGACAGTCGCGCGGGCTGACTTCACCTTTGCCTTCCACGTTGGGCGGGCGGCTTTCCATCCGACCCACATGCGTCTGTTGCAGTTGAAGTTCAGCCGTGTCCTCGATGGTCAGGATCCGCTCGGCATCGTCGATGAAGCTGGACAAGGCGTTGAGCGTGGTTGTTTTACCCGAACCCGTACCCCCAGAAACGATGATATTCAGTCGCGTGGACACGGCGGCCTGCAAATAGGCGGCCATTTCTTCGGTGAACGCACCGAAATTGACCAGGTCGTCAATGCCCAGCTTGTCTTTCTTGAATTTACGAATGGAAACAAGCGATCCGTCCACCGCGATCGGAGGCACCATGGCATTGAAACGCGATCCATCGGCCAGACGGGCGTCAACATACGGGTTGGATTCATCGACGCGGCGGCCCACGGCGGACACGATCTTGTCGATGATCCGCATCAGGTGCTTTTCATCTTTGAAGGTAATGTCGCTGAGTTCCAGCTTGCCGGAACGTTCCACAAAAATCTGTTGTGGACCATTCACCAGAATATCGTTGACCGAATCGTCCTGAAGCAGCGCCTCGAGCGGGCCAAGGCCCGTCACCTCGTCATACAGTTCCTTGTTCAGTTGGGACCGGTCTTCGCGGTTCAGAACAATGTTTCGTGTTTCCAGAACTTCACTGGCGATAGCACTGATTTCAGCGCGCAACTCGGCTTCGCCGGCGTTTTCCAGCGCGGCCAGGTTCAGGTTCTCCAGCAGTTCGCGGTGCAGTTCGATCTTGATCTCACCCAACCGCTCCTTGCGTTTGCGGTCTTTGTCTGAACTTGTGACCTCACCAGCAATCTTTTTCACGGGTTTGCGTGCCACCGCAGTCGCGACAGGTGTCGCCTGTGCAGAAGACGCCGCTGTTTCAGCCGGTTGTGCCGGCGTTTTGACGGGCTGCGCTGCGGGTTGCTTTTTGTATCTTGAAAACACGGCTTATCCCCCCTTGGGATGATGTTTACGCAGCTTCTTCGGCACTGCTGCCGAGGCTGTGGAGCGACTTCGCCAGCTTTGCGATTTCGCGGCGCAAAGGGTTCTTGGCGGCCGCATTTGCCAGAGGCAGACCATGATCCCCACTTTGCATGACCGGTTTGCCACCATCAGGCAGCAGAAGGTCGATGGAGATTCCAAGGCTTTCCCCCATGCGTTTCACGCGGCTTTTCCCGTTCAGATCGGTAAATTTCGGCGCGCGGTTCAACGCAAAACGCAGCTTGTTGAATGGTAGCTCCTCTGCCTGCAATGCACGTTTCAGGCGCAGGGCATTCTGGGCGGACCGCATGTCCAGCTCGATCAGGGCGAAATACACATGGGCGGCCTGCAAAACTGTTTCCGACCACAGGACCAGCGTTTTTGGCATGTCGACAATGACATAGTCGAAATGCGCGCGCGCCATGTCGATCACGCGCTGAATGTCTTCCGGGGTGATCAAGTCCAGTGGCACCATGTCGGAGGGTGCGGTCAAAACCTGAAGCTTTTCTTCATATGTTTGAAGGGCTTGCGAGAATACTTCGCTGTCCATCGCATCGGTATCCGACAGCATTTCAAACACGGTCTCTCGTCGCGGCAGATCCAGATAGGTGGAAACAGTCCCGTATTGCAGGTCCAGATCGATCAGACACACAGTCGGTGCGTCTTTGTCCGAAGCACAGGCCAGTTCCCAAGCCAGGTTTACGGCCAGTGTCGTTGCGCCGACACCACCTGCCAGGCCCTGAACGACAAACAGTGCGCCTTCCTTGGACGCGCCGCCGGCTAAAGGAACGGCGGCTGCTTGCGCAACGGCAACCGGGTCGGGCTGCTTCATTCGCTCGATGGCTTCCTGCAATTCGCCTTCGGGAAGAGGATAGGGCACGAACTCGTCAGCACCCTTGCGCAGCAGTTGGTGCAGGGATGCCGGGGTAACATCCTCGGCGATCAGAACAACTTTTACTTTCTTTTCATTGGCTTGAGTGATTATCTCACCTAGCAGAGAAAGGTTGTCTTCGTCTTCTCCGTCGATCGCCAGTGCTACGAATTCCAGCGTTTCAGCTTCGGGTTGGCTGAAAAAGGCCAACGCTTCTGCAAATCCCAGATCTCCCCAGCGTTCGCCCAAGATGGCTTCCATGTCTTCGATCAGAAGGTCGAAATTCTGAACATCCCGACTGATGGTGCAGGCCAAGATTGCAGTATTGTCGTCTTGCGGCGTCGCGCTGGTCATAAACACTATCCTCGTCGTGAGGGCTCAGCATGTCATATGAACGAAATCCGCCAGATTGATGTGCTGTCGCCCCAATACGGTCAAATTTGGCCGCAGGTCACCCTATTGTTCACAATGTTGCTTTGAAGTTGGGCGAGAATTGGGCGCAAAAGAACCAATTGTAGGGAAATGGGCGACGATGTCGCCCATTTCAAACGTATTATCCACCGCTTCCGGCGGCACTAGTTGGCCGTATCTGTTGATGATACATTCTCAATCACGGTCTTCCACGTCGCACTTTCAACGTATTCGCGATAGATAATGTTCGCGTATTTACCGTCGAGCAGTTGCGGGTGACGGTCAACAAAGCCAGAAACTTCCGTTACCGTCCGGCGGTTGCGGCGATCCCGATTCGGTGTCGCGATCAACGGCTGCGTTTTCCCAAAGGATACAACGGCTTCAAGTCGTGAACGCGAGATGCCTTGCCGTTCAAGGAACGCAACGACGGCCTGCGCGCGGCGTAGCCCAAGGCTTTTGTTGTAGCTGGTCGACCCAACGGCATCTGTATGTCCGTAAACCCGGAACCTGGCTTCGGGGAACTGTTTGATCCAGTCAGCCTGCTGCAACAGTATGCTTTGCGCTGATGCGTCCAGTTGCGAACTGTTGAAGGCAAAGTTCACTTGGCTGGGCACATCCGCGGCAAATCTGCGACCGAGAATCTGAGCATAGGTCAACTCGCCGTTTTGAACCTGGATATTGTTCAATGTCGCGTTTCCAAAGGTTCCGGCATCGATCTCGTATCCGACCTCGCGCGTACATGCGGCAACGGCGACCGTAAGACCCAGTGTGATGATCCACTTCTGCATTGGTCCTATCCTCCTGATCAATCTAGGACGTAGCCGTACGAGCTGCCGAAGCTCTGTTTGGCAACCTCAGACGCTCCGCCGGCGCCCGCGCGCTGTGTGCGCGCCACCCGACCGTTCACGAACAGGTCGAATTCGCTGGGCGGTTTGACCCGATCGGTTGGAAGCGCAAGAGTTTCGCCTCGAGTCGGTGAAACTAGATGCGCCGTGATGATGATGACAAGTTCACTTTGTTCACGCTGGTAATCAGCGCTGCGGAACAAGGACCCCAGAACCGGCACATCTCCCAGCCACGGCACTTGGTTGACTTGGTCCACAAAGTTGTCCTGAAGCAGTCCGGCGATGGCAAAGCTTTCCCCGTCGCGCAGTTCTATTGTGGTCTTGGCTTCCCGCACGATAAAGCTGGGAACGGTGTCTCCATTGATCGTGAAGTTGGTGCTGGTGTCGATGCTCGAAACCGAGGTGCCCATTTCCAGATTGATCAGGTCGCCGTCCACAACCCGAGGAATGAAGTTCATATTCACACCGAAGGGTTTGTACTCGATTGCCACGACACCGTCGTCTTGCGGCACCGGAATCGGAACTTCACCACCAGCCAGAAACGTTGCTTCCTGACCGGACAGGGCTGAAAGGTTCGGTTCGGCAAGGTTGCGAACAAGGCCCTTCGACTCGAGGGCTTGCAGAAGTAAGTTGACTTGTGCCGATCCGACCCCGAAGCCAAACAACAAGACACCATTTTCCACTGTGACAGGGGGAACAAGGTTCTGCGGATTGAAACCACCGACAAAATCAGTGCCCGTAACTGAAAGCGTTGAAGAAAGCTCTTTAGCGACCGAGCGGTTCATCTCGGCAAAGCGAACTTTCAGCATGACCTGCTGGACGCCACCCACAGACATCAGGTTCGATACACGTTCGGGCGCGTACCGTTCAGCCAATTCAAGTGCGCGGGCCAGTTTGGCCGAGCTGGAGATCGTACCGGACAAAACAATGCCATCATTCGCTGTGCGAACCTCGATGGGTTCATTGGGCAGGATTTGACGCAGACGTTCCTTGAATTCCGTAACATCTGGTGCGACCCGGACGCGGACATTGGCCAAAAGATTGCCTGCGCCGTCAAACAGTGTCAGCGTGGTCAGGCCCGGGGCCTTGCCCAGAACATAGATCGTGCGCTCGGACAACGATGAGATGTCTGCAATGCCGGCATTGGCAATGCTGAGCTCTGCGAAAGGTTGTTCGCTTTCCACAACAATCGCGCGGTTCATCGGAACTTCCAGCGTTTCCACTGTGCCCTTTTTTACCACGCGAAGGGATTCAGCCCAGGCGGCATCGCCGACCGGGCCCATAAAAAGCGACAACCCCAGCAGGGTTGCGCTGATCCAGGAACGTATTGTCATGTGACCTGCCTCTCCGATCACGCCTCGTTTTTTGGGTCTTATGCCCTATGTGCAAAGAGACTGCGCGAAATCCGAATTTATTGCAATAATCAATGGTTTCTGGAATTTTCCTTATGTGGAGAATTGGCAACAACAACAAGAAAAGAGCCGCATCTGAGATGCGGCTCCGATCTTGTAACACTCTGAATTGGCGTCAATTTGTACAGGGGATAGGCACGTTGACAATCTCGCCACCGCGTCTGATGCGCGTCGTGCAGACCTGTTCAACCTCTTCCTTCGGTTCCGGAGCGGCTGCCGTTATTCCAAGCAGTTTGCGCTGATCCACCTCGATTGCCGACGCAACAGAGTCATCCTGCACCCCAACCAAAGCTAGGGAAAGACGCCCGGTGTTCTGGGCCTGCGCGAGTGCTGCGACCTGTTCCGGCGTGGCTGCGACCGTGACTGTGCGTGCAATCGTTGCGCTTGCGACGTCCGAACCAGCGGTCTGGTCGACCGCGATGAGTTGAACATTGGTTTCGATCAGCTTGGTGATGCCGCCAGTGTTGCCCTCGACGGTGCCGCTTGATCCGGTCCAGTAGATGTCGACATTGTCGCCGGGGCGCAGGAAGCCTGAAACACCAGAGGCCACGTCGACGCTGATTGCAAAGGCGCGCATACCTTTTTCAAGTCGAGATGTTAGGCCAGCCGATTCGCCTGGACGCGTGATCTTGACCTCCATAATCGCCTCGTCTTTTTCCATGGTTCTCAGAATATAACGCTCATTGGCGCCACTTTCGGGAAACAGGGCAGTGAGATCAGAGAACGTACCTTCGGGAATCGCGTTTTCCGGCCAGTCTACAGCGCGTACGTCTTCCTGCGTCAGGCGTTCACCGTATTTTAGAGGACGATTTGAAACGTAAACAGTTACCGTCGGAATGACATCGACTTTGGCATTGGCCAGCGCTTCTTCTGCCGCTTGTTTCTGCCGTGCCAGTTCGCTTTGATAAGCCGCAATATAGTTGCGCGCCATGTAAACGGCGCCCCCAGCCAGAGCAACGCCGACAATCAGGACAAGTCCGAATACCGCTCGCATACATGCACCTCTTTCTTATTTAGTCGGATACTAAGCGGCCAAAGGGCCACTTTGAAACAGCCCAAGTGTTAAATGTAAATTGTGTCGAAATGTGGGACAAAAATGTCTGCTTGTTAGATTCTGCGTCAGCTTTCGCACAATTCCGCAAAACGACTGCTGTCATTTCCTTACGGCAGGCCAGACGAAGAACAACGAAACAAACGCCGCGCCCCAAAAAGGCCGCCGCGTTTATTTGCCCTACACGTTCACCAACAAGCTCAGGAAAGTGGGTGAATGTGAAAACTCGCTGTGGTTCAGTTGGTTCCCGCTGTGACGAGACCGCCAGGCCCGGTGTTCGAGCCGGTGCTGACAACAGAGGAACTCATGGCTTGGTTGATGTTACCGCCGATACCATCAACACTTGAGCTGATGACGAGGTAGGTCGCGCCTGACAGACCGATCAATACTGCGGTCAAAACCACCCAGTCAACGGTCACCGCTCCTGCTTCGTCCGATTTGAACCGATTAAGGAACTTTAGCATCTACATATCTCCAATACGACAATTCAGTGTTTCCCGTAACGTCGCCCAACAGTGGTTCGTTCGGATGGCGGAAATCAGGCCAAAAGTTGATTTTGGTGAAGATATCTAAGATTTAGCACTTTTTCTCGTGTTCCTTATTGCGGTGAGACCTGAAAAGGGCGTGACTAATTCGGTGGCACTCGTGATGTGTCGGGCGGCGTCATGTCTATTAGCCTGTATTTTTTCCTCAGAAGTATCGGTACTTCTGAAACAAAAAAGACCGCGCCTGAAGGCGCGGTCTCGAAATCTTGCTAAACCAGAGGCTTAGTTGGTGCCTGCAGCTGTGATACCACCTGTTGCGGTGTTGCTGCCGGTGCTGATCGACGATGCTTGCAGAGCGGTGTTCACGTCTGTTGCCAGGCCGGTCGCGCCAGCCGAGATCTGCTGGTATGCAACGGCTGCCAGGCCGATGACTGCTGCGGTCAGAACAACCCAGTCAACTGTTACTGCGCCGTCTTCGTCTTTGCGGAAGTTCTTGATGAACTTGATCATGTTACGTCCCTCCTAAAGGATCAAAAAGAGTTTAACAAACCTCGGCGTTCTTCAGAGCTTTCTCTCTCAGGCCGCTCATGTCCGTCTCGGTATGGATTAATGTTTGCCTGTTGTGCGTGGCAGGAATTGGGCCAAACACAGATTTTTTTTCGTACGGCTTAACTTTTTGGTTATAATTTTTATAACATATTGAAAATAAAAGATAAAAAAATCACAACGATTGAAGCAAAGGCCCTATAGCGATGCAAAATTGCGCCAAATGAGGCGAAACTGCCCCATTTCGCTTTGTTTTTCTGGCCTTGCGGGAAGATTCGGGGTTCAAATCGCCTAAAAAGAAAACATGAGGCAGGCAAATGAATCTCCGGAACGCACTTCAATGCGCCGGTGTGCTGGCGTTTCTGATATCGGGTACTGCATCCGTAAATGCGACCGAGACAGAGCCGCGCGGCGTATACAAGCGCGTCAAAGTCCCAAAACCCGGTGAACGTCCGCGTGTGACCGTGCAGATCACTCCGGAAGAACATGCAGCCAACCCTTCAGCGCCCAGCACGGGCACTGAACTGGTGGTGCCGGAAATCATCGCGCGTACCAAAGTCGCTCCGCTGCCGGCGCCCGGTGCGGAAGTCAAACGAGATCCCAAAGGATCGTACAAGGCTTTCTGGAACTTGATTTCACCGCACATTGATGAAGGCGGGGCCGGGCGGCTTGACGCGGCGATCAGCGCCCTGGCCGCAACCAACGTGAGATCACCGCGACTGCAATCGCTGCAAGATATCGCAAAGGAACGCGGGATCGATATCCTTCGTTCCACTGTGGGAACCAATGTTTCACCTGCGCTGGTGCTTGCGGTCATCTCGGTGGAATCGGCCGGGCGTACAGACGCGGTCAGTTCCGCAGGCGCGCAGGGGCTTATGCAGTTAATGCCCGCGACAGCGGCCAGATTCGGGGTAAAGGACAGCCTTAAGCCCTCTGAGAACATTGCGGGCGGTGTAAAATACCTCAACTGGCTGATGGAAGAGTTCGGGAATGATCCAATACTTGTATTGGCTGGATACAACGCAGGAGAGGGGGCCGTACGCAAACACAGCGGTGTGCCACCCTATGCTGAAACCCGGGACTACGTGCCAAAAGTCCTCGCCGCGTTTCAGATCGCGCGGGCTTTGTGCGCAACGCCGCCAGACCTGATTTCCGATGGCTGTGTTTTTCAGACTTCCAACTAACAAGGCCCGCCGTGATCCGGCGGGCCTTTCCATTTGATCAGGAAACGATTGTCGCTTCCGTTGCGGCGCGCAGCTCATCTTCGCTGACACCTTCCGCCAGTTCGACGATTTTCAGACCGCCTTCAACCACATCCAGCACACCAAGATTGGTGATAATGCGATCCACGACGCCCTTTCCGGTCAGTGGCAGGGTGCATTCCTTCAGGACCTTGCTGTCGCCGTGCTTGTTGGTGTGATCCATCACGACAATCACCCGGCCGACGCCTGCAACCAGGTCCATCGCGCCGCCCATGCCTTTCACCAGCTTGCCGGGGATCATCCAGTTTGCCAGATCGCCTTTTTCATCCACTTCCATGGCGCCCAGAATCGCCGCTGCGATCTTGCCGCCGCGGATCATGGCGAAGGACGTGGCACTGTCGAAATAGGCCGTGCGGGACAGTTCGGTGATCGTCTGCTTGCCTGCATTGATAAGGTCCGGGTCTTCTTCGCCCTCGAAGGGGAAGGGGCCCATGCCCAGCATGCCGTTTTCCGATTGCAGCGTGATGTCCTTGTCACCCACATAGTTTGCCACCAGCGTCGGGATCCCGATACCCAGGTTCACATACATGCCGTCTTCCAGTTCCTCTGCCGCGCGTGCGGCCATCTGATTGCGGTCCCAGGGCATTATGCTTCCTCCTTCTTGCGGGTGGTGCGCTGTTCGATGCGCTTTTCGTGTTCGCCCTGAATGATGCGATGCACATAGATACCGGGCAGGTGGATGCAGTCGGGGTCCAGCGAACCACGCGGAACGATCTCTTCCACTTCGGCCACGCAGATCTTGCCGCAGGTCGCGGCAGGAACGTTGAAATTACGGGCGGTCTTGCGGAAAACCAGATTGCCGGTGTCGTCAGCCTTCCAGGCTTTGACGATGGCCAGATCGGCAAAAATGCCTTCTTCCAGAATGTAGGTCTCGCCGTTGAAGTCCTTGTGCTCTTTCCCTTCGGCTATCACGGTGCCGACGCCGGTCTTGGTGTAGAAGCCCGGGATGCCCGCCCCACCGGCGCGCATCCGTTCGGCCAGTGTTCCCTGGGGGTTGAATTCCAGCTCCAGCTCACCGCTCAGATACTGGCGCATGAACTCGGCGTTTTCACCGACATACGAGCTGATCATCTTCTTGACCTGCTTGGTCTGCAACAGGATGCCGATTCCGAAATCGTCCACACCGGCATTGTTCGACGCAAAGCTCAGGTCTTTGACGCCCGAATCCCGGATGGCCTCAAGCAACAATTCCGGAATGCCGCACAGGCCAAACCCGCCTGCGGCAATCAGCATGCCATCCGACAGCAGCCCATCGAGCGCCTCGGTGGCATTGGCATAGACTTTCTTCATGGAAAACTCCCCCAATGACATGGTGATGGGCTGGTTGTGCCGTCGCGTCACAGGGAAGTCAATGAAACCGGAGGCTGGGTCGTATTTCTACCAATGGAAAAGGCCGTTGCAATTGATCGGGTGGCTCTGCATGTTCGCCGCACTTTTATAGGAGGTTGAAAACATGAAACGAATTTGGGTCTGAGCAACCGCAGCTGCTGCGCTTTTGGCTTTGTCAGCCTGTGAGCCTGATCAGGCGGCGGTACTTCAGCTCGATGATAACAAGATCAAAGTTGTTGGTGCTGGATATTCTGAGAAGTCTTCACTTGAATCTGCAATTTCAACCGCCAACGCACGGTGCGCACAGCAGGGCAAAGAGGCCTTCGTTCTGGCCAGCGATACCGGCTATCAGGAGGTGGACAAGAATGCAGCCCTGATCATCGATGTCCTGACGGCTGCTGCCCAGAACTCAGGCAGCGCACCCGGCTATTATCCTAGCTCAAGCAGCTCGGAAGACTGGCAGACGACGCTCGAAGTGCGGTGCGGCCCTCAGCCCAGGTAATTCGCTGACAGCCCCCCGCAATGCCGAAACAGCGATTGTGGGGGGGGTTTCAACCCCGACCACCTGTCAGACTAGGTTGTTGCTTTCTTGGTGGTTGCTTTCTTTTTAGACGTGGCCTTCTTCTTGGTGCCTTTTTTGGCAGCGCGCTCGTTGACAAGCTCGATGGCCATTTCCTGCGTTACGTCCTCGGGTTTGATGTCCTTGGGGATCGTCGCGTTGATCTTTTCCCATTTCACATAAGGCCCATAGCGCCCGTCCAGAACCTGCATCGCGCCGCCATCGGGATGCTCACCCAACTCCTTCAGAGGTTTCGCCGCGGCCCGCCGTCCACGACCGGGGTTTGCCCGTTTTTCGGCCAGCAATTCAACGGCGCGGTTCATGCCGATCTCGAACACGTCACTGGGGTCTTTCAGATTGGCGTAGACCGGCTTTGCCTCCTCCGGCAGCTGATGCATCAGGTAGGGGCCGAACCGCCCGAAATTCGCGCTGATCATGCCGCCTTCGGGGTGTTCGCCGATCTGACGGGGCAGGGACAGAAGCGTCAGCGCCTTTTCCAGATCCATGTCATCCTTGCTCCACCCGCGCGGAAGGGATGCGCGCGGGGGCTTTTTGTTCTCGGGCGTGGGTTCGCCCCGCTGAACGTAAGGGCCGAACCGGCCGGACTTCAGCCAGATCTCATCCCCGCCATCTTCGCCCAGCAGCCTTTCGTCACCTTCCGCGCCTTCACCGGCAATCGGGCGCGTATAGGTACATTCCGGATAGTTCCCGCATCCGACGAACCCACCCGTACGAGAGGTCTTCAGGTGCAACTGACCGGTGCCGCATTTCGGGCAGATACGCGGATCGGACCCATCCTCGCGCGGCGGGTACAGCTGCGGAGCCAGAGCTTCGTCTAGCTTATCCAACACTTCCGAAATCCGGAGCTCGGAGGTTTCGCCAATCGCGGCTGAAAAATCACGCCAAAACTTGCCCAGCAGATCCTTGTAGTCGCGCTCCCCGGCGCTGACGTCATCCAGTTGCTCTTCCAGATTCGCGGTGAACTCGTAGCCAACATACTGGCGGAAGAAGTTCAGCAGGAAGATGGTGACGATCCGGCCCTTTTCCTCGGGGATTAGCCTGTTCTTGTCCTTGCGGACATATTCCCGGTCCTGGATCGTCGTTACGATCGAGGCATAGGTAGATGGGCGCCCGATCCCCAGCTCTTCCATCCGTTTGACCAAAGTGGCCTCGGTATAGCGCGGGGGCGGTTGGGTATGGTGTTGAAGGGCCAGAACGGATTCGTTCTCGGACAGGATTGCTTCTTTCGCGATCTTGTCACCGCTGTCGCTGGTCGCCTTGGCAAACTGATCCTTCAGAGAGGCTTTGGCAAAACGGGCCGGATCGCCCTGCGTGATCTGTGGCAGGCGCTTTTCATCCTCGTCCGCGACGTCATCCCGGCCTTCTTCGTATACCCGCATGAACCCATCGAACATTACCACCTGGCCCGTGGCGCGAAGGCCGACCTGACCGTCGTCGCTGCCGATCTCGACGGTGGTGCGCTCCAAACGTGCGGCAGCCATCTGACAGGCGATGGTGCGTTTCCAGATCAGATCGTAAAGCTTGCGCTGATCTTCATCCGTGACCTTCAACGCCTTGGCATCGCGGGACATATCCGTCGGGCGGATACACTCGTGAGCTTCCTGAGCGTTCTTGGCCTTGTTCTTGTAGATGCGCGGGCTGTCCGGCACATATTCTGCACCGTAGCGATCCGCGATGGCGTCGCGGGTCGCGGCCACGGCTTCGGGCGCCATGTCGATGCCGTCGGTCCGCATATAAGTAATGTATCCGGCTTCATAAAGCCGCTGCGCCACCTGCATTGCATGGCGCGCGCCCATGCCGAATTTGCGGCTGGCCTCCTGTTGCAGGGTCGAGGTCATGAACGGAGCGCTTGGGTTACGTGCGGCGGGTTTGGCCTCGACCGATGTCACGCTCAGCGCGCGGCTGGTGATCGCCTGAACCGCCAGCTCGGCCTGTGTCGCATTGGCCAGATCGTGCTTGTCCAGCTTCTTGCCGGCCAGCGTGACCAGACGCGCCTCATAGGTCTGCCCGCGCGGTGTCTCGAACAGCGCCCGAACCGACCAGTATTCCACCGGCTTGAATGCCTCGATTTCCATCTCGCGCTCGACGATCAGGCGCAGACAGACGGATTGCACGCGACCCGCCGATTTCGCACCCGGCAGTTTGCGCCACAAAACCGGAGACAGGTTGAACCCCACCAGATAATCCAGCGCGCGGCGGGCCAGATAGGCCTCGACCAACGGCATATCGACCTGACGCGGGTTCTGCATCGCCTCGGTCACGGCGTCCTTGGTGATGGCGTTGAAGGTGACGCGGCTGACGGGCGTATCCTTCTTGATCGAGCGGCGTTTGGTCAACGCTTCCTGTAGGTGCCAGCTGATTGCCTCGCCCTCGCGGTCGGGGTCAGTGGCGAGGATCAGCGCATTGTCTTCTTTCAACGCGTCGGCAATGGCCTTGACATGCTTGCGGCTGTCGTTCCCGACCTCCCATTTCATCGAGAAGTCATGTTCAGGATCGACCGATCCATCCTTTGGCGGCAGGTCCCGCACATGGCCGTAAGAGGCCAGAACCGTGTAGTCGGGGCCCAGGTATTTATTGATTGTTTTTGCTTTGGCCGGAGATTCTACAACAACTACGGGCATTTAAGGGGAAACCTCGCTCGACGAATTTGGCGCCTTCTATGGTGGTGCAAAATGTGTGGGGCAAGCGGGAATTGTCAATGCGTTCCTTTCGTCGGTGGAAAAGCGCCGTGATTTCAGTGCGCTATCACAAATCTTCAGAAACCGGGCACGCCGGAACGAGGGTACGATCAACTTGCCAGCGACAACAGACCTCCGGGCTGACGCTGGATTCGCCCATCAAGTTCAAGGTCGATCAGCGCCGGTCCAAGCTCACCGGCCGAGGCCGCGATATCCCGCAGCAATTGATCTTCGGCGATGGGCGAGGGGCCAAGCCGCGCGATGATTTGCTCGTGCAGGTCTCTTGCAGGACGCACGATTGGTTCCGAGGGCGGTTCGATTGGCCGGCAAATCAGGTCGTCCTGCCTCGGCAAGGCTTCAATAACGTCTTCAGCAGATCGGACAAGTGTGGCGCCGTCACGAATCAACAGATTGCAACCGGCGGCCCGCGCGTCGAACGGATGGCCGGGAACGGCCAGAACCTCGCGCCCCTGATCCAGTGCGTCCCGTGCCGTGATCAGACTGCCGGACTTGGCGGCTGCCTCGACGACGACAACCGCCTGCGCAAGCCCCGAAATGATCCGATTTCGGCGTGGAAAGTGCCGGGCCTGGGGTGTTACGCCCATCGGTTGTTCCGAAATCCGTAAGCCGCGGGACGCGATGTCATGGGCCAGTTCCGTGTTTTCGGCGGGATAGATCACATCAACGCCACCGGCCATGACTGCCACGGTGCCGGTCTCCAGCGCGGCCATATGTGCGGCTGTATCGATGCCACGCGCCAGGCCAGAGACGATTACGTTCCCCTTGCTGCCCAGTTCGGTGGCCAGGCCACGTGCCATCCGCGCGCCGAGCGAGGAACAGTTTCGCGCGCCGACCATCGCAATCGTTGGTTTTTGCAGCAGCGAAACGTCTCCGATCGCCCAAAGCAGCGGCGGTGCTTCGTTGAGTCCAGCCAGGGCCGCGGGGAAATCAGCGGACCCAAGGCACAAAAGCCGCGCTTTAGCGGCTATTGCGGCCCTGAGTTCCGCCTCGATCACGCCGGGGGGGCAGGTTTCATACCCTTTTATACCGGCGGCGCGTGCCATTTCAGGCAGCGCGGCCAGCGCGTTCTGCGCTGAGCCATGTTCGCGAAGCAGCCGACGAAATGTCGCCGGACCGACCTTGCGAGAACGCAACAGACGAAGCCACGAGAACCGGTCCTCTTCCGTGGTGGGTGGGAGTGGGGGGTGATTGGAAGAAAGCTGCTCTTCGGTCATCCGTTGCTCCGCCTTGTTGCAGAACTGGTTTACGGGACAGGCAGTTAACAGCTTGTGAATCGTCGAAAATTAGAACTGTTTTTTTGCAATTCTGTCAGAGAAAAGCATAGAACACATTGATAATAAGCAAAATAAATAATGCTCAGTCAGAAAGGGCGCTTTGGTCGCCTAAGGCAATTTTCGCGAAAAAAGAGACGCTGGGTTAACCCTGCGCCTCCGGGAATGCGCCGCTTCCGACTCAGGCGGCCGAACCACCGACAGTCAGCCCGTCCATCAGCACGGTCGGCTGGCCAACACCCACCGGCACCCATTGCCCGTCCTTGCCACAGGTTCCCATACCTGGGTCCAGCGCCATATCGTTGCCCAGCCCGCGGATGCGTTTCAAGGCCGACGGCCCGTCACCGATCAACGTGGCGCCCTTGACCGGCGCGCCGATTTTGCCGTTTACGACACGATATGCCTCGGTGCACGAGAAAACGAACTTGCCGTTGGTGATGTCCACCTGACCCCCGCCGAATCCAACGGCCCAGATGCCGTCCTTGATATCGGCCACCAGGGCCTGCGGGTCGGCTTCGCCACCCAGCATGATCGTGTTGGTCATGCGCGGCATGGGTTTGTGCGCATAGCTCTGCCGCCGCCCGTTACCCGTAGGAGCAACCCCCATCAGTCGCGCATTCTGGCGGTCCTGCATGTATCCGGTCAATATACCGTCTTCGATCAGCACCGTGCGCGCGCTGGGCGTGCCCTCATCATCCACGGTGATCGAGCCGCGACGATCAGCAATCGTGCCGTCATCCACCACGGTCACGCCTTTCGAAGCAATCTGCTGCCCCATCAACCCGGCAAAGGCCGAGCTGCCCTTGCGGTTGAAGTCGCCTTCCAGGCCGTGGCCGATGGCCTCGTGCAGCAGGATGCCCGGCCAGCCGGGGCCAAGCGCGACTTCCATGACACCGGCCGGTGCAGGAACCGCGTCCAGGTTGACTAGTGCGATACGCAGGGCTTCGCGGGCCTTGGCCTGCCAGTCGGCGGGGTCGATCAACCCGCTCAGGCCAACCCGGCCACCACCACCGGCGGATCCGCTTTCGCGGCGTCCGTTCTGTTCGACAATGACCGACACGTTCACGCGGGTCATGGGGCGCACATCGCGGACCATCACCCCATCGGGGCGCAGAATCTCGACCTCTTGCACGGCTGCCGCGATCGTGGCGCTGACCTGAACCACACGCGGGTCCAGATCGCGGGCGAAGGCGTCGATCTCACGCAATGTCTCGATCTTGACCGGGAAAGCGGCAGAATCAATCGGGTCTTCGTCCGTATAGAGGCGCGTATTGGTGGAGCGCGGAGCATCCGCCAAGACCCCGCCGCCATCCCCGACAGCCAGTTTTGCTGTTTCCGCCGCCCGTTTCAGGGCAGGAATCGAGACGTCTGTGGAATGCGCATATCCAGCCACTTCACCTTGTATGGCACGCAGCCCGAACCCTTCCGACGCATCGTAAGACGCGGTGCGCAGACGGCCGTCATCGAACACGAGAGACTCGGATTTTCGCCGCTCGACAAACAGCTCTCCGTCCTCGGCCCCGTCCGTGGCCGAGCGCAAAATGGCAAGCGCTTCATCGTGTGGTAGAGCGCTTTCAAACGGGCGAAACGGGGCGTCGGACATGGGTTGCGACCTTTCGGGTTTGATCCAGATCAAAAATAGCGTCTGTTTGACGCAAGCATTTTGCTTTATCTACCCGACGGAATATGGTTTTTAACGCGGCCAAAGACAACGGGAGAGGTGCGACCGATTCACACCTTTTCGCCAGGGACGCAAAGATCAAACGATCAGGACAGAACATGAAGAATGCTTTGATGCTTTCAGGGTTTATGACAGCCCTCTCCAGCCTTCCAGCCATGGCTCAGGAGCTTGAGATTATTGGCAAGCCGGTTGACGGCGGTATGGGCTTTCAGCCCGCGGCCACCAGCCTTGCCACGGGAATTCAGCGTCTGGACGGCATGATTCTGGTGATCATCACCGTCATCTGCCTGCTGGTTGCCGGCCTGCTGGTTTATTGCATCGTGCGTTACAACGAACGCGTTAACCCGAAACCGGCGCGTTTTTCACACTACACCCCGGTTGAGATTGCATGGACCCTTGGCCCGATCCTGATTCTGGTCTTCATCGGTGCGTTTTCGCTGCCGGTTCTGTTCAAACAGCAGGAAATTCCGGAAGGCGACATCACCATCAAAGTCGTGGGCAACCAGTGGTACTGGACCTATGAATATGTTGATCACGATTTTGCCTTTGACAGCTACCTGCTGGGCCATCCGGCCACTCTGGACGAGGGCGCGCGCCCGGCTGACGCCGACGTGACCCCGTTTGTTCTGGATGATGCCATGCGCGCCAAGCTGGCAGATGCGGGTTACAGCGAAGACGAATGGCTGCTGGCCACCGACACTGCCGTTGTTGTACCGGTTGGCAAGGTTGTCGTGATGCAGGTTACCGCATCTGACGTGATTCACTCCTGGACTATCCCGTCCTTCGGCGTGAAGCAGGATGGCGTGCCCGGGCGTCTGGCGGAACTTTGGTTCGAGGCCGAGAAGGAAGGCGTCTATTTCGGTCAGTGTTCGGAACTCTGCGGCAAAGACCACGCTTATATGCCGATCACCGTGAAAGTCGTCAGCCAGGAAGCGTATGACCAGTGGCTGCAAGGTGCGATCGAAGAATATGCCGGTCTGCCGCAAAGCTATCAGGTTGCATCGAACTGAGCACACTGAGGGCGGGTAAAAGCCCGCCTGACACGAAATGCAGGCTGTGCGGGCTGACCGCGCAGCTTTCGCCCCAAAAGGACCCGAGATGACCGACGCAAGCATCAATGCCAGCACAGCGACCGCCCACGCGGACGAGGCCAGCTTTGGCGATTACTTCGCCTTGCTGAAGCCGCGCGTGATGTCTCTGGTCGTGTTCACGGCGCTGGTCGGTCTGCTGGCGGCTCCGGTTCCGGTCCACCCCTTTGTCGGGTTCTGCGCCATTCTGTTCATCGCCATCGGTGGCGGTGCATCGGGTGCGCTGAACATGTGGTGGGATGCGGATATCGACAAGGTGATGAAACGCACCAAAGGTCGCCCGATCCCCTCCGGCAAAGTGGAAGAGGGCGAGGCGATGGCCATCGGCCTGACCCTGTCGGGCCTGTCGGTGATCATGCTGGGCCTTGCGACCAACTGGTTCGCAGGTGCGTTTCTGGGCTTCACAATCTTTTTCTATGTCGTTGTCTACACCATGTGGCTGAAGCGCTCGACCCCGCAGAACATCGTGATCGGTGGTGCGGCGGGCGCTTTCCCTCCGGTGATCGGCTGGGTGGCTGCTACCGGGTCCATGGAGGTTGAACCGTGGCTGATGTTCGCCCTGACCTTCATGTGGACACCGCCGCATTTCTGGGCACTCGCGCTGTTCATGCGCTCGGACTATGATGACGCGGGCGTGCCTATGCTGACCGTCACGCATGGTCGCCGTGCGACGCGTGTACACGTTCTCGTCTATACGGCCCTGCTGGCGATACTGGCGGTGGGAACCGCGTTCTCTGGCATCGGTGGTCCCATCTATCTGACCGTGGCTTTGGTGTTGAACGCGTTGTTCCTGCGCGGCGCCTGGCAAATTTCACGTCGGACCGAGGATGACTCGGAGGCCGATAATTTCAAGGTCGAACGCAGCTTTTTCAAGCTTTCGCTGCTCTACCTCTTCCTGCATTTCGGCGCTATTCTGGCCGAAGCCTTGCTGAAACCCTATGGTTTGGGAGGATGGTCATGAGCCTGCGCAAAAGCCATGAACTGCATCAGCGTCGGTTCAGCCGCAATCTGGGCGTCGGCCTGACGCTGGCTGCCTTTATCGTGATCATTTTCGGCCTGACGATCGTCAAGGTCTCGGGTACTGACTTCAACATGGCCACGCAGGAGGTCCAGAACTGATGGCTTTGTCTGGTCCACAGAAAACGGTCGCTCAAACCGTGGGTGTGGTTGTCCTGATGGGTAGCCTGGCCTGGGCGGCGGTACCATTCTACGACTGGTTCTGCCGCGTGACCGGATTTGGCGGTACAACCGGTGTGGCCGAAGCCGCCCCCGAAGACATTCTGGACCGCACGGTCACCGTACGGTTTGATGCGTCCAAGGCCAAATACATGGCCTGGGAATTCAAACCGGTCGTTCGCGAGATGGAAGTGCGCATCGGCGAGACCGGACTGGCTTTCTATGAGGCCTACAACCCAACGGATCGTCCAATAGCGGGTCAGGCCTCATACAATGTGGCACCCTATTCGGCGGGCGGGTATTTTCAAAAAATTGCCTGTTTCTGCTTTGAAGAGCAGGTGCTGCAACCCGGCGAGCGGGTAGAGATGCCGGTGACCTTCTTCGTCGATCCTGAAATGGTCGAAGATCTTGAAGCAAAGTATGTTCATACGATCACGCTGTCGTATACATTCTACGAAATTGACCTGCCAGAGGGCTATGCCGCCCTTGAAGCGCAGGCAGAAACAAACACGAACTAACGCCTGTAGGTGAGGGACGCTGATGGCACACGCTAAAAACCATGATTATCACATTCTGGCCCCGTCGATCTGGCCTCTGATCGGAGCTGTCGGCGGCTTTGTGATGTTGTTCGGAGCCGTCCTTTGGATGCACGGATTGACCCCGTGGATGTTCTGGGCCGGTCTGGTCGCAGTTCTTTACACCATGTTCGCTTGGTGGTCCGAAGTTGTTGTCGAAAGCCGCCAGGGGGATCACACCCCTGTGGTTCGCATCGGTCTGCGGTACGGTTTCATCCTGTTCGTCATGTCCGAGGTGATGTTCTTCTTTGCCTGGTTCTGGTCGTTCTTCAAACATCGCATGTACCCGATGTACGACTATGCCGGCACCGAATACATCCAGCCGGACATCCACGCGGTTGACCCGTTCCACCTGCCGCTGATCAACACGCTGGTTCTGCTGCTGTCGGGCTGTGCTATCACCTGGGCCCACCACGCGCTGGTGCATGACAACGACCGCAAAGCGCTGATCAACGGTCTGGCCATCGGTATCGTTCTGGGCATTGCCTTTACCGGTTTGCAGGCGTTCGAATACTATGAGCTGCTGGCCCATGAAGGCTGGAAATTTGGCGATGATCAGTTCTATTCGAACTTCTTCATGGCGACCGGTTTCCATGGTTTCCACGTCATCATCGGCACCATCTTTCTGTCGGTCTGCCTGATCCGGGCCCTCAAAGGCGACTTCACACCGGAAAAGCATGTCGGGTTCGAAGCGGCGGCCTGGTACTGGCATTTCGTTGACGTTGTCTGGCTGTTCCTGTTTTTTGCAGTCTACATCTGGGGCCAGGCCCCGCTGATGTAAGCCAGATCAGTTGATCAAATTGCTAAAGCCGCCCTTGAGGGGCGGCTTTTTCTCTGTTCCGGGCGCAAGATTGCGCCCCATACAATTGCGTGGTTGCAATTTGGCCCACACGCCCCTTAACAAGACGCCGGTTCCTGAAACGAGGTTCGACCCTGCCATGCGCCGCATTCTGTTCCTGCTGATCTTCGGCCTCGCCGGTTTGGGCGTTCTGCTGTCGCTGGGGATCTGGCAGATGCAGCGTCTGGCCTGGAAACAGGAGCTGTTGGCAGAGATTGAAAGTCGCATTTCAGCCGACCCTATCGCCTTGCCCCGGCAGGTTTCAGAGGACACCGACAAATACCTTCCGATAACGGTTTCGGGTGAGATGGAACCAGGCGAAATCCATGTTCTTGTTTCGGTCAAACAGGTCGGGGCAGGGTATCGCATCATCCAATCGTTCAGCACCGAGGACCGCATAATTCTGGTCGATCGGGGGTTTGTGCCGACAACTGCAAAACAGGCGTCGCGTCTGACCGGTCCGATGGAGATCACCGGCAACCTGCACTGGCCGGATGAGGTCGACAGCTATACGCCCGAGCCCGATATTGACGACAACATCTGGTTTGCCCGGGACGTGCCCAATCTGGCCGCCGCGCTGGGGGCCGAACCGGTGTTGCTGATTGCACGGTCTCAGACCGACCCGAACGTGACGCCTTTGCCGGTGGATACGGCGGGGATTCCAAACGATCACCTGCAATATGCAATCACCTGGTTTGGCTTGGCTCTGGTTTGGGCTGTGATGACCGGTTATTTCCTGTGGCGCAATCGCGCCCCTTCTGAGAGTGAAGAGCAATGAAATACATCTCGACCCGTGGCCAAGCGCCAGAACTGACCTTTGAAGAGGCGATGCTGACCGGATTGGCCCGCGATGGGGGGCTTTATCTGCCCGCCGAGATCCCTGTGATGAGCCATGACGAGATCGCGGCGCTTGCTGGTCTGCCCTATGAAGACATCGCGTTCCGTGTGATGTGGCCCTATGTCAGCGGCTCCTTTGCAGAGGATGAGTTCAAGCAGATCATCGCGCGTGCCTACGAGGGTTTTGGTCATGACGCCCGCGCGCCGCTGAAGCAGCTGAACGAGAATCACTTCTTGCTGGAGCTCTTCCACGGCCCCACGCTGGCCTTCAAAGACTTTGCCATGCAGTTGATCGGCCAGCTGTTCCAGGTGGCCCTGAAACGGCGCAATGACCGCGTGACCATCGTGGGCGCGACCAGCGGCGACACCGGTTCTGCCGCGATTGAGGCGTTCCGGGGGCTGGATGCCGTGGATGTGTTCATCCTGTTCCCGCATGGCCGCGTGTCCGAGGTGCAGCGTCGCCAGATGACGACGCCTGCGGACAGCAACGTTCATGCCTTGGCCGTGGATGGCGATTTCGATGATTGTCAGGCCGCGCTGAAAGATATGTTCAACGATTTCGACTTCCGCGACGGGGTCAAGCTGGCGGGTGTGAACTCGATCAACTTCGCCCGGGTGCTGGCGCAGATCGTTTATTATTTCTCGGCCGCCGTCAGCCTCGGCGCGCCGCACCGCAAGGTCAGTTTCACCGTGCCGACCGGCAATTTCGGCGACATCTTCGCAGGCTATCTGGCCAAGCGCATGGGCTTGCCCATCGACCGTCTGGTCGTTGCAACCAACCAGAATGACATCCTGCACCGCTGTCTGTCGGGTGAGGGGTATTTCAAGGGCGACACCATCCCCTCGATCAGCCCGTCGATGGACATTCAGGTCAGCTCGAACTTTGAGCGGGCGTTGTATTACGCCTATGGCGAGGACGGCGGTGCCGTGGCGCAGTTGATGGATGAGCTCAAGTCCGGCGGCTTCAATGTCAGCCAGGGCGCGATGGAAGCGCTGCGCGAGAGTTTCGACTCGGGCCGAGTGTCCGAGGAGGAAACGCTGGCGACGATCCGGCATACGCTTGCCCACAGCGCGGAACTGGTCTGCCCGCACACTGCGGTCGGGATCAAGGTCGGCGAAGACCACCGTGCCACCGATACCCCGATGATCACCTTGGCTACTGCGCATCCCGCCAAGTTCCCCGCCGCAGTCGAGAAGGCGAGCGACGTGCATCCACCTCTTCCATCCCGCATGTCTGATCTGTATGAACGTCCGGAACGGGTGACCCGCATCGCCAATGATCTGGGTGCCCTTGAGGATCATATAAAAAGGCACATCGCTGAGTGACTGTCAGACAAGACCAACTGAAGAACGGGTTTCGTATCGTCAGTGAACATATGCCGGGGCTGCAATCTGCGGCCATCGGCATCTGGGTAACCGCCGGTGGGCGGCATGAGCGGATCGAACAGAACGGAATTGCGCATTTCCTTGAACATATGGCGTTCAAGGGAACAGAGCGCCGTTCGGCGCTGCAAATCGCCGAGGCGATCGAGGATGTGGGCGGGTATATCAACGCCTATACCTCGCGCGAGGTAACGGCCTATTACGCGCGCGTTCTAAAGGACGACGTGGCGCTGGCGATGGATGTGATCGGCGATATCGTCCTGAACCCGGTTTTCGACCCGCGCGAGATCGAGGTCGAACGCGGCGTGATCCTTCAGGAGATCGGCCAGGCCTATGACACGCCCGACGATGTGATCTTTGACTGGTTGCAGGAGCAGAGCTATCACGACCAGCCTTTGGGCCGAACCATTCTGGGACCATCCGAACGGGTCAGTGCGTTTTCACGAGAAGACCTCTCTGGCTTCGTAGCAGAGCATTATGGCCCCGATCAGATGATCCTGTCCGCTGCCGGTGCCGTGGATCACGATCAGCTGATGAAAATGGCCGAAGAGATGTTCGGTCATCTGCAACCACGCAACGGGCTTATCGCCGACCCTGCGCGCTTTACCGGTGGTGAAGCACGGCAGGAGAAAAAGCTGGAGCAGGCCCATTTTGCACTTGCGCTGGAAAGCCCGGGCTATCGCGACGATGCGATCTATACGGCGCAGATATATTCGACGGCTCTGGGTGGCGGCATGTCCTCACGGCTGTTCCAGGAGGTGCGTGAAACACGCGGGCTCTGCTATACGATCTTTGCCCAGACTGGTGCTTATGCGGATACCGGTACGACGACGATCTACGCCGGTACCTCGGCAGATCAGGTGGCAGAGCTTGCCACCATCACCATCGACGAGATGAAGCGCGCAGCAGAGGACATGACCACGGAAGAGGTTGCCCGTGCCCGTGCGCAGATGAAAGCCGGGATGTTGATGGGGCTGGAAAGCCCGTCAAACCGGGCCGAACGGCTGGCGCGGCTGGTTCAGATCTGGGGGCGGGTCCCGTCTCTGGAAGATACGGTGGCCAAGATCGATGCGGTCAGCACCGAAAATGTGCGCGTATTTGCCGAGCAGATGGCCGTCAACGCACCTGCCGCTTTGGCGCTGTACGGGCCGGTTTCGGGGGCGCCGACATTGGCCGAACTACAGGAGAGGCGGGCGGCGTGATGCTGTTGGGCAGACGCAAGCTGAAACTCGAGACTGCGCGGCTCAGCCTGCGCCCGCCTGTACATTCCGACTTCAACGATTGGGCCGCGTTGCGGCGAGCCTCGAAAGGTTACCTGACGCCTTGGGAACCGATCTGGGCCAAGGACCACCTGAGCCGCAAATCCTTTACCAACCGTGTGTATTGGGCACAACGTTCGGTAGCGGCCGGGACGGCAATTCCGCTTTTTCTGTTTCGCCGTGAAGATGACGTGTTGGTTGGGGCCATCACGCTGGACAACATTCGGCGCGGTCCCGCACAGGCGGGCACATTGGGGTACTGGACCGGTCAGGCCTTTGCCCGACAAGGGTATATGCGTGAAGCCATCGGCGCGATGGTTCACCATGCCTTTACCCGTTTGGACCTGAGCCGGATTGAAGCCGCCTGCCTGCCGGAAAACCGGGCGTCGCGCGGGTTGCTGGAAAGCTCGGCCTTCAAATACGAGGGCGTGGCGCAGTCGTATTTGCAAATCAACGGGCGGTGGCGGACGCATGTTCTGTATGCCAGCCTGCGGTCTGACCGGCGTGGAAAAACCGACGCGGGATAGGGGGCGCTGCCCCCGTCGCGGCAAGCCGCGCCTCCCCCGGGATATTTGGGGCCAGATGAACAAGGGGCATGACTTGTTGTCTTTCTGCGCTACACTCGGGGTATGCGCTGGTTGATTGCGGCATTAATGGTGATTTCGGGCGGGGCCGCTGCGCAGGAGCGACGGCCAAGTCATTGTGTCGCCATTGCCGATGCGGCGCCCGGAATCGAGTATCTGCACAGGGCGGCCTGGCAGGATCCGGTGCCGGAATTCTCGGTGCGGATTAGCTATATCGCGCATGCCTCTTTCATGATCCAGACCCGCGGCGGGCTGAATGCGGTGACGGATTTTACCGGATTTATCGGCAGCGCAAACCTGATCCCCGACGTGGTGACGATGAACCATGCCCACGGCACGCATTGGACGGCGCATCCCGACCCGGCCATTCCGCATGTTCTCCCGGGGTGGGGAGAGTTCGGGAAAGGTATCGAGCATCATCTGGATCTGGGTGAGATGCTGGTGCGCAATGTCTCGACCGATATCCGGTCTGTATATGGTGGGGTCGAAGAACGCGGCAATTCGATTTTTGTGTTCGAGGTTGAGGGGTTGTGCATAGGTCATCTGGGGCATTTGCATCATGTCCCTTCGGATGAACAGTTTGCCGCGCTCGGGCGGCTGGATGTGGTCATGGCCGCCGTGGATGGCGGGACCACGATGCCTTTGCCCGATATGATTGCGGTTCTGAAACGGCTGAAAAGTTCTGTCATCATTCCCATGCACTGGTTCTCGCAGTTTTCGCTGGATCGCTTCCTGGTGGATATCAGGGATACATTTCCGGTTGAGCGCGGCGGGGTGTCGGAGATCACCGTGTCGTTGCGGAACCTTCCGGACCGCCCCACGGTTGTGGTGCTTGAGCCGCGCTATCTGATTGATCTTGAATAAGGCTTGCGGCAACCGCATCGCTTGGGCATTGGAGGCGTATGAGTTTGAACCCCGCTGATGACCGTTTTGCCGCGCTGCTCCGTTCGATACTGGGCGACGGTGTCCTGCGCCCCGTAGAGGAACGGTATTTGGAAGAACCGCGCGGGCGTTTTTCGGGACGGGTCGGTCTGCTGGCCTTGCCGCGAAACACCGATGAGGTGGCGCAGCTGGTAAAATTGGCTGCACAGGCACAGGTTCCGATTGTTCCATATGGCGGCGGCACTGGCCTGGTCGGCGGGCAGGTGATGTCGGCGGGGCCTGCGCCGTTGGTGATCTCGTTGGAACGGATGACCGTCATCCGGTCTGTCTTTCCAACCGAGAACGTTCTGGTCGCCGAAGCCGGGGCTATTCTTCAAGATGTTCAGGCCGCAGCCGAGGCGGTAAACCGGTTGTTTCCTTTGTCATTGGCGGCGCAGGGATCCTGCCGGATCGGGGGCAACCTGTCGACCAACGCAGGGGGCGTCAACGTTTTGCGGTATGGCAACGCGCGCGACCTGTGCCTGGGGCTTGAGGCGGTGCTGCCCAGTGGTGAGATCTGGCATGGCCTCAGCCGGCTGCGAAAGGACAACACCGGCTATGACTTGCGCAACCTGCTGATTGGGGCCGAGGGGACGCTGGGGATCATCACTGCCGCATCGCTGAAGCTGTTCCCGCGACCCACCGGTGTCGGGACCGCGGTGTTTCAGGTGGCTTCTCCCGAAGCGGCGATCGACCTGCTGGCTTTGGCGCGGGACAAGGTGGGTGAGGCCGTCAGCACGTTTGAACTGATCCACCGGCAAGGGCTTGATTTCCTGACCGAGGTTCTGCCGGATGTCCGTCAGCCGTTCGCCTCGCCCCCGGAGTGGAGCGTTTTGATCGAGCTGGGTCTGGCTGATGGGCAATCACCATTTGCCGCGTTGGAGGAACTCTTTGTTCGCGCTGAAGAACTCGGTCAGGTTCAGGACGGAGTAATCGCCCAAAGTGAAGCGCAGAGAGCCGATTTGTGGGCGGTGCGCGAACGCATTCCCGAAGCCAATCGTCTGATCGGGTCAGTGTCGAGCCATGATATCTCGATCCCGATTTCCAGAATTCCCGATTTCATTTGCGAAGGCAGAGAATTGATTGCACGCCTGGGGCCCTTCCGGATCAATTGCTTTGGTCATCTTGGTGACGGCAACCTGCATTACAACGTGTTCCCGCCCAAAGGGCGATACCGATCGGAATTTGATGATCAAAGAGGCGCGATCAAGCAGGCCGTCCATGATCTGGTCTATTCCTTCGACGGTTCGGTCAGTGCCGAACATGGGGTCGGGCGCCTAAAGACCAGCGATTTGGAACGCTACTGCGATCCAGCCAAGCTGGGCGCGATGCGGGCCATCAAGCGGGCATTGGACCCGCAGGGCATCATGAATCCCGGCGCGGTTCTGAAAGGGTGAACACGGCCCGAACGTCGGACCGTGCCCGGTTGATTCCTACGATGCAGGCAGGATCACCTTGTCGATCACATGGATCACGCCGTTCTTGGTTTCGATGTCGGCCTGAACCACGTTGGCGTCATTCACCATCACACCCGAATCCAGATCGATCGTGATATCGCCGCCTTGTACGGTTGCAGCCGTCATGTCATCGCTCAGATCACCTGACATCACTTTGCCCGGCACGACATGGTAGGTCAGAATGGCAACCAGCTGATCCTTGTTTTCGGGCTTCAGCAAGTTTTCGACGGTGCCTTCTGGCAAAGCCGCGAACGCGTCATCGGTGGGGGCAAACACGGTGAACGGGCCTTCGCCTTTAAGTGTGTCCACCAGTTCGGCGGCCTGAACTGCCGCGACGAGTGTTTCAAAGCTGCCAGCGGCGACGGCTGTGTCGACAATGTCCTTGCCGTGACCATCGGCGAATGCAGCAGTGCTGAACAGGATCGAGGCGACACCGGCGGCGGCGAATTTGCGGAACATGAGCTAAACTCCCTGGGTTGAAATGCTTCAAGCAGCATCACACAGGGTACGGGACAGCCTGACCACAAGATCACTTATTTTGATCCGTTTTGCGGCTTGATCGGCGCGAAAACCAGCCTAAGCCTTTCCGGTTTTTAGTTTCCAGTCACGTTTTTGTGAAAAACTCCTGGTCAGAGTCCTTCGAATTCGCACAGGACATGCACGTCCATGCCCATCTCTTCCAACACTTTACTGCCGCCAAGCTCGGGCAGGTCAATGATGAAGGCGCACGAGACGATTTCGCCCCCAAGCCGCTCGATCAGCTTGATGCCCGCCGCTGCAGTTCCGCCCGTGGCGAGCAGATCGTCAACCACCAGAATTTTTTCGCCGGGTTGGATGGCATCGTCATGGATCTCGACGATCGCCTCTCCGTATTCCAACTTGTAGTCCTGGCTGATTGTCGTGCCGGGCAGTTTGCCTTTCTTGCGGATCGGGACAAAACCGACGCTCAACTGATGTGCAATCGCACCGCCCAGAATGAACCCGCGTGCTTCAAGCCCGACCACTTTGTCAATCTGCTCACCGGCATAGGGGTGCAGCATCTGGTCAATCGCCATCCGAAACCCACGGGGGTCGGCAAACAGGGTTGTCACATCCCGAAACATGATCCCTTCATGCGGGAAATCGACGATGGTTCGGATATAATCTTTGACAGATTTATTTCTGGACATGGACCAACCTTTTAGCGTCAAACACAGGTATTGTGTTTGGCCCAACGGGGTTGGCCATGCAAGGAACAATTCCACGGTTGGATCAGCACGGGAGTGAGGTTGCAGCGTTGAGCAGGCCAAAAACCGAGGCAACTTGTGCGCCGGCCAAGATAAGTCTCCGACCCATTTTCTTGCTTGCTGCCACCTGTTCCAAACAGTTCCACGCTCGAATTTCCGGTAGCGCAATGAGCAATCTGTTTGGTTTGCAATTCGACATGTCCGTGTCTCAGGCGCGGTCGGCTTCAATTGCGAGGAGCTGGCTCAAGAACGGTCCGAAGGTGGCAAGGTTCATTGTCAATGTCCTGTCCTTGCCGTTAAGTGCCCGATAACGACAAAAACTATGCTATGGATATGCACAGCATCGCCAGATAGAGCTTAACTTCGTTGGGAAAAATACACGTGGCCAGGAATGAAGGCAAAGGATCGGCCAAGAAAAACAGTCAGTTGGTCTTACGCCTCGACAGGGATGAACGTGACTCGTTTGTCGAGCTTTGCAAAGAGCTGGACACGTCGGCTGCGCGCGAAATCCGCAGATTTATCCGTGGATTCATGAAAGAGCACGCCGAAGACTGATGCGGTGTCAGGCCGGTCGGCGTAGGACCGCCGTGGCCATACCCATGCCGATCAAGGTCAACCCGCCAAACCGTGTCATCGCAGTGATTACGCTGGCGCGGCCGATCAAACGCCGCAACCTGTCTGCCAACAGGGCGTAGGCCAACGCGTTCAACCAGGCCAGCCCGACGAATGTGGCAATCAGGATGACGAACTGAGGTCCAAGCGGTTCAGCGGGGCGTATGAACTGCGGCACAAAGGCAATGAAGAAGGCAATGGATTTCGGGTTCAGGGCTGTGACGGCGGCTGCGTGGCCAAATACGCTGCGCGCTGTGACATCCCGCCCGGTGTCGACCATGTTCAATCCACCGGCTGGCGCACTGCGCAACAGCTTGATCCCAAGCCAGACCAGATAGGCCGCGCCCACCCATTTGAGAACGGAAAACAACGTGGCCGAAGCCAGAACAAGCGCGCCAAGCCCCAGCAAAGATGCGGTCATGGCCAAAAGATCGCCCACCGCCACCCCCGTGGCCGATGCGACGGCGACACTGCGCCCCTTGGACAGGGCATAGCTGAGAACCAGCAACACCGTCGGGCCGGGGAGCAGCAGCAAAGCCGTAGATGCAGCCACAAAGGCCAGCCAGACTTCAAAAGGCATGATGCGGTTCCTTTACTCAACTCAATTCATACAGATTTTCTGTCATACTACGAATTGGATTCAAGTCGACAATGTCGGATTCAATTTCCCTCGAGGCGCTAAAACAGGCCAAATACGCAAAACGCATTACGCTCGAAACCCAAGAAGTCGCAGGAAACACTTAAAGAAAAATGCCAGGGAACGTTCCGTTCTGACAAACCGGCAGGACAACAAACCTTACCAGTACCCTGTGCCAGGCCGGGTTTCGGCGCGATTTCCAGCCATCAGTAGCAAAACCGGGCGTTTACATCACACGCCCGGCCACCGCATCCAACTTGGCCATAAGCGCCGGGTCGCGCTTTTCCGGTGCGGTCAGGATCGCGTATTCCAGCGCCCGGTCGCAACCGTGCGGGCAGGGTGTTCGTTCGGCCCCCAGAAGGGACGGCAGGCCCTTGACCAGTGCGCGGCCTTTTTCGGCATTGCCGGTCAGGGTGGCGATGATCGTGGTCACGTCCACCTCGCCATGGTCCGGGTGCCAGCTGTCATAATCGGTGACCATCGCGATCGACGCGTAACACAGCTCGGCCTCGCGGGCGAGTTTCGCCTCGGGCATGTTGGTCATGCCGATCACGTCACAGCCCCATTGCTCGCGATACATCCTGGATTCCGCAAGGCTTGAAAACTGGGGGCCCTCCATCGCCAGATAGGTGCCGCCCCGGTGGATTGTGATGCCGGCGGCCTTACCTGCCGTCTCGCATGCGTCCGACACGCGTGGGCAGGTGGGATGAGCAACGCTGACATGGGCAACGCAGCCCGTTCCGAAAAAGCTTTTGTCCCGTGCAAAAGTGCGATCGATGAACTGATCGACAATCACGAAGTCACCCGGTGCCATATGTTCGCGGAACGATCCGCAGGCCGACACCGAGATCACGTCCGTCACGCCCAACCGTTTCAGCGCATCGATATTGGCGCGATAAGGTACATCGGTGGGTGAATGCACATGACCGCGCCCATGACGTGGCAGAAAGGCCATTTCGATACCGTCAAGCGACCCTGTCAGGATCTGGTCTGACGGCGTACCCCAAGGGGTCTCAACCTCTACCCATTCCGGGTTTTCCAGCCCATCGATGTCATAGATGCCCGATCCGCCGATGACGGCTATTCTGGTTTGGGTCACTGTCCTGCTCCGCCTGAATATCTGATGTTGAATTTGTGCGGGTTCAGCCCGGATTTGACAAGAGGCCTATTCCCGTAACGTCAACAGGTTGCGCTGCTGCGATTGCACAGTGAAATCATCCCAGGCCGCGCCAAATATGCCCAGAGACCAGGTCAGATCCTGTGATTGTCCGTGCCGGTCTCGAAACACAAAGCGGAACGCATCGCCGGTCAGCATGGCGTCCAAAAGCGCCTCGGCACGTTGGTCTTCGAAGGTACAGCCAAGCCCGGTCAGGCATCCGGGGCGCCGCGTGCGCCATATGGCTTCTTCGCTGTTGTCGATGCGAAATCCGGATGGGTTGAAGAAAGTGCCCGGCTCGATCCCGAATTCAACTTTGAAACCTTCAGGTTCGGGCGTAATGAAAACGAACTGTGCCGCAAATTTTGGCCGAAAGGAAAACACCTCGGCCCGTCGGATGTAACACCGCTGCCGCAGGGTGTTGTCTTCTTCGCGCTCGTCACAGATCGAATTCCAGATGCCGAAAATCTCGTGATGCGTTACCCGCCAGTTGCCGGCCGTGTCATTGCCATCCAAATCCTGTGCAAGGACGGGAAGGGCCGGGAACAGTAAGAAGAGGATCCAACGCATGGCCTCACATGTTGTGGCTTCATCATGGTTCTGCAAATCAACTTGCCGCGAGCGTCACGTATGCGTCACGCGCATGGCTGCATCCCGTTTTATGCAGTAGCTCAATGCCGGCGCGCCAGCTACAACGACGCCTTCGCGCGAACATATAATCCTATAGGACTGTCTGATGCCCCGAGCCTTGCTGGCAAGCTTTGCCAATCGCCTTGCCATTCCCGATCTGCGCTGGGTTCCAGATGAAGGGCTGACCGTCTCACGCCTGCGGATCGAGCTGCTGTCCGGCCTGACTGTTGCCCTTGCACTGGTGCCCGAGGCGGTGGCCTTTGCCTTTGTGGCGGGTGTGCACCCGCTGGTCGGTCTTTATGCGGCGTTTTTGGTCGGTTTGATCACCGCACTGATCGGTGGACGGCCGGGCATGATCTCGGGCGCGACCGGCGCGCTTGCGGTTGTCATGGTGGCACTGGTGGCCGAGCATGGGGTTGAATACCTGTTCGCGACCGTTGTTCTTATGGGACTCCTTCAGGTCATCGCCGGGGCGATGCATTGGGGGCGCTTCATCCGTTTGGTGCCGCATCCTGTCATGCTGGGCTTTGTGAACGGTCTGGCCATCGTGATCTTTCTTGCCCAGATGGGGCAGTTCAAAGTGCCCGGAACCATGGAAAATACCGGTCATGGCATGGGCGGCGGCGAATGGTTGTCCGGGATGCAGCTTTACACCATGTTGGGTCTTGTCGGGCTGACAATGGCAGTGATCTGGGTCATGCCCCGGATTACACGCATCATTCCTGCGCCGCTGGCCGGTATTCTGGTTGTCGCGGCAATCGTGATCGGTTTTGGCCTTGATGTGCCGCGCGTCGGCGATCTGGCATCGATCGAAGGCGGCCTGCCTTCCTTCCATATTCCAATGGTTCCTCTGAACTGGGAAACCTTTGAGATCATCCTGCCATATGCAGTCATTCTGGCCGCCATCGGCCTGATCGAATCCTTGCTGACCCTGAACCTTGTGGGTGAGATCACAGGCAAGCGTGGTGGGGCGTCTCAGGAATGCATCGCGCAGGGCGCATCGAATATCGTGACCGGATTTTTCGGCGGCATGGGCGGTTGCGCGATGATCGGGCAGTCGATGATCAACGTGAAATCCGGCGGGCGTACTCGTATTGCCGGAATTGCAGCAGCGCTTTTCCTGCTGGTCTTCATCCTGTTCGCATCACCCCTGATCGAACAAATCCCGCTGGCCGCGCTGGTTGGCGTGATGTTCATGGTTGTGATCGGCACCTTTGCGTGGAACTCGTTCAAAATTCTGCGCAAAGTACCAATGACCGATGCGTTCGTCATCGTTCTGGTCACTGTCGTAACGGTGATGGAGGACTTGGCCGTTGCCGTTGTGGTCGGCGTCATCGTCTCGGCGCTGGCCTATGCCTGGAACAATGCCAAGCGCATTCATGCGGTCACGCGTGACTCCGAGACCGAGAAAGGCGCGAAAGTCTATGAAATTCAGGGGCCGTTGTTCTTTGGGTCCTCTGACGGCTTTATCGAACTGTTCGACGTCCCGAACGATCCCGAAACCGTCATCATCGATTTCGCCGAAAGCCGCGTGGTGGATCAGTCCGCGCTGCAAGCCATCGAGAATATCGCAGGAAAATACGAGGCAGCAGGCAAACGAGTCATGCTGCGCCACCTGAGCCGGGATTGTCACAAATTGCTGAACAAAGCCGGACACCTCATGGTCGACAGTGATGATGACCCGGACTACGAACTGGCGGTAGATTACTCTGTCCGCACCGGTATTCTGGGCGGGCACTGACTTCGAAAGGCGGCCACTCAGGCCGCCTTTTTCAAGGGTCCAAGCGCTCCAGCTTATCGATATCTCCCGTCAGCAGAGCGCTTTCGGCTTCGGCGATCAGTTCGGCTGGCCAATCCCACCACTTCAAAGAAAGCAACCGCTCGATTGTGTCGGCGTCAAACCGGTGTCGCCGTACTTCGGCAGGATTGCCCGAGACGATCGCATAAGGCGGGATGGTTCCACGCACGACTGAACCCGCGCCGATTATCGCTCCGTCACCGATACTGGCTCCTGGCATGATCAGCGCGCCATAGCCGATCCAGACATCATTGCCGATCACGGTGTCACGGACGTCCGGCTGGAATTCCAGCATCTGTTCCGGATCGAAAACCGGAAAGGGAAAGCAGGTTATCCCATCCATCGCATGACTTGCCGAGGCTGTCACAAAGCGGACGCCGTGGGCAATTTGGCAAAACTTCCCCAACATCAGCTTTTCGCGCGAAAACTCGAACAGGTAAGGGGCCAACCGATTGGCCCAATCCTCGGGTTCGTCAAAATCTGATGCGTAGGTGTAATCTCCCACCTGAATTCTGGGGTGGTTGATAACTCGTGACAGAAAGGCCGTTCCTTTATGTTCCGTGCCGTCAGGCAGAGTGACAGGATATCGGCGCGCAGCGTCAGGCAGGGGCATCAGTCATCCGGTCTCGAAAGGCTGAACAACTCGGAAACGACAGAGTAATCGCGATACCCGAGCCGTGCCAAAGGTTGGAACGAGGTCACGTCAAACTTGCCATCCCGAATATGATCGTCGTGCAGGTGTACACCTGTCACTTCGCCAAACACCACCCGATTGGCTTCACCGGGCAGCGTGACGATCTGGGTCAGCTTGCATTCCAGCGCAGCTGGGACCCCTTCGATCCGTGCGCAGGGTATGGTTTCGCATTCTATGGGTGAAAGCCCGGCATGCGAAAACTCATCAACTTCTTTCGGCAACCCGGCCGAACTTGCATTCATTGCGTCCCGATGCGCTTGGGCCACGACATTTACGCAAAACACGCCCGTGGCCTCGATATTGGCGATGCTGTCCTTGCCGGCGTTCTGATCCTGTTTGGTGCCGGTCGAGGCAAACATGACCTGTGGTGGCGTATAGGCGACGCCGTTAAAGAAGGAATAGGGTGCCAGATTGTTGACCCCATCCGCGTCCCGAGTCGAAATCCAGCCAATCGGGCGCGGCGTGATGATGGCGTTGAACGGGTTGTGTGGCAATCCGTGGCCGTCTTCGGGGCGGTAGAACATCTGATCTCCAAGCGTTTGCCCAAGGCGTAGCGAAGTGCTAGGGCGATTGCCAGCAAGTAAATGAGGGCAGGGTGCAGCAATTCGGGATCAGGCCGGAAGAGCCGGACGACTGGTGGGAGGTCGAAGCCCTGTATGACCTGTGTTTTGCGCCGGGTCGCGAGGCTTTGTCGTCCTACCGCTTGCGTGATGATGTACCGCCGGTTGCGGGCTTGTCTTTGGTCGTGCGCGACGGTCAGGGGATTCTGGCCGGTGCGATCCGGTTCTGGCCGGTTCATGTTGGTGATCATGATGCTCTGCTGCTGGGGCCGGTTGCCGTGCACCCCACCCACCAAGGTGAAGGCCTGGGTGGATATCTGATACATGCAGGAGTCGAAGCGGGGCGCACCCGCGGTTGGCAGAGGGTCATGCTGGTCGGGGATCAGCCCTATTACAGCCGGTTCGGTTTCACGCGATTGCACGCGGTCGAAATGCCTCCGCCCACCAACCCTGACCGGGTTTTGGGGCTGGAACTGGTGCCCGGCGCCTGGTCCGGGGTTCAGGGCGCGGTGACACGTTGGAGCCGCTGACCTATTGAAACCATGCTGCGCAACGCCGATGTTGAAAGGCAGGAGGGCGTGAATGCAGAACGTTGTTCTTGTTGAAAACGTGGATACCGAGGCCGAACTGGATCGTTTGGCGGATCACTACCGGTCCGCCGGAGGGGTCGGCGTGAAACTTCTCAACAAACTTGGGGGGTCAGCCGAGTCTTTGCTGGAGCAATTGCCAGAACCCGTTCGGAATGGCCTGACAGGCGCAACCGAACAGGCGTTATGGCTGGCGATGCATGCGGCCGAGGGCTCGCGGCGCGCGGTTCCTGATCAACAGCCCTGGGTCAATACCGCGCTGACGACTGCCATGGGTGCGGCCGGGGGGCTGGGCGGCGTTTCGACAGCCTTGATGGAGCTGCCCGCGACAACCGCGATGCTGCTGCGTGCCATTCAAGGGGCCGCCGCGCGCGAGGGGTTTGATCCCTCTGCCGAAAACGTAAAGTTCGATTGCGTCCGCGTCTTGTCGGCAGCTGGACCATTGTCGCATGATGATGGGGCAGACCTGGGGTTTTTCTCGGTCCGGCTGACCCTGACCGGACCGGCCATGCAACGCCTGATTGCCGCCGTTGCGCCGCGTTTTTCGATAGTACTGGGGCAAAAGCTTGCAGCCCAGTCCGTTCCTGTGCTGGGGGCATTGGCCGGCGGTGGCACGAATTATGTCTACACGCGCTACTACCAACAGATAGCGCGCGTGCATTTCGGTTTGCGCCGGTTGGCAATTGACGCTGACATCCCCCATGAGGATCTGGCACGGCGGCTTTCTGCCCGAATGTAGGCGATATCCTGGGCGACGTGAGTGACTTGGCGTGTGATACATCATGTGGTATGATTGCAAGTGCCAGCCGCTAGATTGGGTGAGCGTACCAATTTGGATGGCTGACGTTCGACCGAAAGGGAGCGTCGCTTGATGAAAGCACGATTGTTGCTTCATGACCTTCCAAAAGCTGCAAGGCAGCCAGTTTTGCGGCAATCCTCGGCTTTGTGTTTCCGGATCAAGCGCGGCCGTCCCAAGATTCTGTTGGTCACGACACGCAAGGCACGGCGATGGATCATTCCCAAAGGATGGCTCATCCCCGGTCTGAGCCCGCAGGAAACCGCATTGCAAGAGGCTTGGGAAGAGGCGGGCGTATCTGGTCGGATCAGCGGGGTGCGACTGGGGCAGTTCCTGCACCACAAACATCATTCGAACCGGCCCCCATCCTTATGTCTGGTGGATGTTTTTCCAGTGCATGTAAGCGCTGTGTCGCAGGAATACCCGGAAAAGACCGAGCGTCGGCGCAAATGGTTTTCGCCGAAAAAAGCGGCGCTAAAGGTCGATTCTCATGAGCTCGCTGAATTGTTGCGCGACTTTAAGCCGTACTCACATTGAAGTAGCATCTGATAGGCTTGATATTGTCACCTTGATCGGTATCTATTCGCCAATCGTTTTTTTGGACTGAACATGATTCAATACGCGTTGAAATGCAGCGAAGGCCACAGTTTCGACAGTTGGTTCCAATCCGCAGAAGCCTATGACAAGCTGGCCTCTGTGGGTATGGTCACCTGCGCGGTTTGCGGGTGCACGCAGGTCGAGAAAGCGGTCATGACGCCTCGCGTCCGCCCGGCGCGGAATGCCAGGAAGAAAAGTGAAATCCGTTCCACTCCGGAAGAAAAGATCGACGTTGCAACGCCATCGCCCGAAATCGAGAAGGTTTTGGCCGAAATGCGCCGCCATGTCGAAGAAAACTCGGATTATGTCGGGAAAGATTTCGCCAGCGAGGCGCGCAAGATTCATCTGGGCGAGGCTCCGGAGCGTGCCATCTACGGAGAAGCCAAGCTGGATGAGGCGAAATCCCTGATCGAAGATGGCGTGCCGGTGGCTCCGCTGCCGTTTGTCCCCAGCAGAAAGACCAATTGATCATGCACATCATGATCACCGGCGCCAATCGCGGCATCGGGCAAGCCCTGGCAAAGCATTACGTGAACCGGGGGGACAAGGTCACTGGGACGGCGCGTGACGGCAGCATGCAGGTGCGTCTGGATGTGTCCGATCCCGTGCAGCAATCCGCCATGGCAGAACAGATGAAAGACCAGCCTGTCGACCTGCTGGTCTGCAATGCCGGCGTGTATCTGGACAAGGGGCATTCGATCGATGGCTACCCGGCCGACATGTGGGCGCAAAGCTTTGCGGTAAATGTCACGGGGGTCTTTCTGACCATACAGACCCTGTTGCCCAACCTGCGCGCCGCGGGCGGTAAAGTTGCGATCCTTTCGTCGAAAATGGCGTCGCACACACTTGCGCCGGGTGGCAGTTATATCTACCGCGCATCCAAGGCGGCGGCTCTGAACCTTGGGCGGAATCTGGCGATGGATCTCAAAGATGACGGGATTGCCGTCGGCATCTATCATCCGGGCTGGGTTCAGACGGATATGGGCGGTGCAGCGGCGGATATCGATGTGGATCAGGCCGTGTCCGGCCTGATTGAACGATTTGATGCCTTGTCGCTAAGCACAACGGGCTGTTTTGAAACCTATGACGGGCAACCGCACGCCTACTGAGAGGCCAATGCGGCTTTGGGGATTTCGAAGACCTCACCAGGTTCAATGTAGACCACCATCATATCGCCTCGCGTTTCATGTGAGATTTTCGAGGTCGAATTGCTGGATTCCGGCACACCATCCTTGAAATAGATATTGCGCACATGTCCGCCTCCCAGGGCCACTGCGACCGTTATGTTTCCGTCATCATGGCGGCGCAGTTCCGCGTGGCAGCTTTGTACGGGATCACCGGCATTTGCAGCGCAGGGAATTGTGCCCAACGCGTTCTTGCCGTCCGTCCCGGCAACACTCGCGACCTGGGCCAGTGCAGGCGATGATAATAGGGCAAAGGCGAGGGCTAGGCGAAACATGAGGAACCTCTTTATCTGGTTGTTATCCTCAGGCTGACATCGCGCCGGTGCAATGTAAAGCGGCCCTGCGCCGCAGGCAGAACTCCTTTGCGCCCTTGCCCTTGCGGTGCCCCTCGCTTATGAGGCACGGAACGTCAAATCCAAGGCGCGGAGACTTTTGCCCCCATGCCCGTACTCGTAATGAAATTCGGCGGCACATCGGTCGCCAATCTGGACCGCATCCGCCGCGCCGCCAAACGTATCGGCGTTGAAGTTGCCAAGGGCTATGACGTGATCGTCATCGTCTCGGCCATGTCGGGCAAGACCAACGAGCTTGTGGGCTGGGTGAACGAAACGTCGCCTCTGTTCGACGCCAGGGAATACGACGCGGTCGTGTCCTCGGGCGAGAATGTTACAGCTGGACTGATGGCGCTGACCTTGCAGGAAATGGACATCCCCGCGCGCAGCTGGCAGGGCTGGCAGGTGCCGCTGCTGACCACCAGCGCGCACAGTCAGGCGCGGATCGAGGAAATCCCGACCGAGAACCTGAATCAGAAATTCGGCGAAGGAATGCGCGTTGCCGTGGTTGCAGGCTTCCAAGGGATCAGCCCCGAAGGCCGCATCACCACGCTGGGTCGGGGTGGGTCGGATACCACGGCGGTTGCCTTTGCGGCAGCCTTCGACGCCGAACGCTGCGACATCTATACGGACGTTGATGGCGTCTATACCACCGATCCGCGCATCTGCGAAAAGGCACGCAAGCTGGACCGCATCTCGTTCGAAGAAATGCTGGAACTGGCGTCGCTTGGTGCCAAGGTGCTGCAAACCCGCTCGGTCGAACTTGCGATGCGATACAAAGTCAAACTGCGCGTTCTCTCAAGTTTTGAAGAACAATCCGATGAGGCCGGCACGCTGGTCTGCGACGAGGAGGATATCATGGAATCCAATGTTGTGGCCGGTGTGGCCTATTCCCGCGACGAGGCGAAAATGACCGTTGTTTCCGTGGCGGACCGCCCCGGCATCGCCACGACAATCTTCTCGGCGCTCAGCGAAGAGGGTGTGAACGTCGACATGATCGTCCAGAACATCTCGGACGAGGGGCGTACGGACATGACCTTTTCCTGTCCCACCGATCAGGTGGCACGCGCCGAAAAAGCGCTGCTGGAGATCAAGGAAAAGGGCGAGCTGAACTATGCCGAACTGGTTGCAGACACTGATGTCTGCAAGGTCTCGGTTGTGGGTATCGGGATGCGCTCGCAATCGGGCGTGGCGGCCAAGATGTTCAGGGTGCTCTCGGATGAGGGGATCAACATCAAGGTCATTACAACCTCCGAGATCAAAATTTCCGTCCTTGTCGACAGGAAATACATGGAACTTGCTGTTCAGGCACTGCATGATGCCTTTGAACTGGACAAGGCGGCCTGAGCTTATCGGCCAAAGGTATCGCCTGACACACTAAATCGGTTGGGCCATGGCGGACGGCACGGAAACAGAATCCCGCAAGCTGCTGCGGCGGTTGCGCGAAGAAATGGCGAGCGAAGCCGCCGGTCAGGAACGTCTTGACCGGATCACGCACCTGATTGCCGACAGCATCAGGGCCGAGGTGTGTTCCATCTATCTGTTTCGCGATGAAGACACGCTGGAACTTTGCGCGACCGAGGGGCTGTCTCCGGAAGCGGTTCATAAAACCCGGATGCGCATGGGCGAAGGCCTTGTGGGGCGGGTCGCCAAGTTCGGCAAGGTCGTCAACACCGCCGACGCGCCGTCGGCCAAGGGCTTCCGTTACATGCCGGAAACCGGCGAGGAGCGGTACTCCTCGTTCCTGGGTGTGCCGGTTCAACGCCTTGGGGAAAAGCTGGGCGTTCTGGTCGTCCAGTCCCGCGAGGCGCGCGAGTTTTCCGCAGATGAGGTCTATGCACTGGAAGTGGTCGCCATGGTGCTGGCCGAAATGGCCGAGCTTGGCGCCTTTGTCGGCGAAGGCGCGGCCCTGTCACCCCTGCACCAGCAATCGGTTCTGCTGCGCGGCGGCCCGGCGCAGGAAGGGTCTGCCGAAGGGCATGTCTGGCTGCACGAACCCCGCGTGGTGGTTACCAACCCCATTGCCGAAGACCCTCACCGGGAACGCGAACGTTTGGTCGATGCGGTAGAAGAACTGCGCGTCGGTGTCGACAAGATGCTCGAAATTTCGCAGGGCGGCGACAAGGAACAGCTGAAGGTCCTGGAAGCTTACCGCATGTTTGCCAATTCCAAAGGCTGGATGCGGCGGATGGAGGAAGACATAGCCCTGGGTCTCAGCGCCGAAGCCGCGGTGGAGAAAGAACAATCCCAGGCCCGTGCGCGCATGGGACAGGTCACCGATCCGTACTTGCGTGAACGTCTTGCGGATCTGGACGATCTCAGCAATCGCCTGCTGCGCATCCTGACTGGGCAAGGCAAGACGGACAGTGCTGATCTGCCACCCGATCCGATCCTGATCGCGCGCAATATCGGCCCCGGCGACTTGCTGGAATACGGACGGGCGCTGAAGGGGATCGTGCTTGAAGAAGGCTCTGTCGGCAGTCATGCCACGATTGTTGCGCGGGCGCTTGCGATTCCTTTGGTCGTGCATGTGGGCCGGATCACCACCGAGGCCCTGAACGGAGATCACGTTCTGGTGGATGGTGATCAAGGTGTTGTGCATCTGCGCCCGGAAGACAGTGTGGTCAGTGCCTTCCGCGACAAGATCGCGATGCAGGCAAAGGCGCAGGAACGTTATGCGTCGATCCGCGAAACACCCTGCGTGACGCGCGATGGCTCGCGGATTAACCTTGTGATGAATGCAGGTCTGATGGCCGATCTGCCATCGCTTGGCACCTCGGGCGCCGAGGGCGTTGGCCTGTTCCGCACTGAACTGCAATTCCTGATCCGCAACCAGATGCCGAAACGGTCGGAACTGGTCAGCCAGTATCAGCGCGTTCTGGACGCGGCAGGTGGCAAAAGGGTGGTATTCCGGACACTCGACATCGGGTCGGACAAAGTTCTGCCCTATATGAAGCACGTGGCGGAACCAAACCCGGCGCTGGGCTGGCGCGCCATTCGGGTCGGTCTGGACAAGCGCGGCGTCATGAGGATGCAGTTGCAGGCCCTGCTGCGCGCCGCCAATGGTCGACCGCTGACCATCATGTTCCCTTTTGTCGCGCAGGCCGAGGAATATCGCGAGGCCCGTTGGGAAGTGAACAAAACCATCGAGCGGGAAAAACGGTTGGGTCATGTGCTGCCCGAGATGCTTGAAGTTGGCGCGATGCTGGAAACGCCGTCGTTGGCCTTCGCGCCGCAGAAATTCTTTGACGAAGTGGACTTCATTTCGATCGGCGGGAACGATCTAAAGCAGTTCTTCTTTGCTGCTGACCGTGAAAACGAACTGGTCCGGCGTCGCTATGACACGCTGAATGTCAGCTTCCTGAGCCTGATGGAACGCATCGTCGAACGCTGCGATATCTCGGACACGCCACTCAGCTTCTGTGGCGAAGATGCTGGCCGCCCGGTCGAGGCCTTGTGCCTTGCGGCGATGGGGATTCGGACGCTGTCGATGCGGCCTGCCTCGATCGGCCCGGTCAAAAGCCTGCTGTTGCGGTCCAATCTGACGGAGGTTCGCAAAATCATCGCTGACGCGCGCCACCGCGGAGAGCAATCGGTGCGTCCTGCGGTCATGGACTGGCTGCGCCATCAGACCTGATGCGCTAAACGGCACGGTTTCTTCAAACTGTGCTTGATTTTTCATGGGCGGTTTTCTAATAGACATGCAATGTTAGCGATAACATATTGGGTTTTTCGGGGTATCACGCCGTGCTAAGCTGATATCGGCAAATTCAGAAGGAGCCTGTGATGGTTTCACGCGTAATTCCGGTAGAGCCATTTGATCTGGTACTCTTCGGTGCGACCGGCGATCTGGCGCAGCGTAAAATCCTGCCGGGCCTGTACCATCGCTTCGAGGTCGGCCAAATGCCCGACGGCGCGCGGATCATCGGTACGGCACGCTCTGATATCGACAATGACGGGTTTCGCGATCAGGTCCGAAAATCGATGGAACAGTTCGCGCCCGGTTTTTCCCGGGAAACAATGGATCGGTTCCTTGCCCATGTCGAATATGTGCCCGTGGATGCGCTGGGCGAGACCGGGTGGTCCGACCTGAAAGAACGGATGCGCGAAGACGTCGTGCGGGCCTTTTATTTGTCCGTTGGTCCAAGCCTTTTTTCGGGTATCGCGCAGCGGCTGCATGACGCCGGTCTTGCGACACCGGACAGCCGCATTGTCGTCGAAAAACCATTTGGGCACGATCTTGCCTCGGCGAAGGCGCTGAACGAAGGCTTGCGTGCCTGTTTCGAAGAACATCAGATTTACCGGATCGACCATTATCTGGGCAAAGAGACCGTGCAGAATCTGATGGCGCTGCGCTTTGCCAACTCGCTGTTCGAACCGCTCTGGAATTCGACCCATATCGACCACGTGCAGATCACGGTGGCCGAGACCGTAAGCGTCGAAGGGCGCGGGGCCTATTACGATCAGTCCGGCGCAATGCGGGACATGGTCCAGAACCATCTGGTGCAGTTGCTGTGTCTGACCGCAATGGAACCGCCTTCGAAATTCTCGCCCAACGCGGTGCGCGATGAAAAGGTCAAGGTGATCGAAGCGCTGGAGCCCGTGGCCCAATCTGGCATAGCGCGCGGTCAGTATCGGGCCGATAAGGGCGAGGGCGGTTATGTCGATCATGTCGGCAACCCCGCCAGCCGAACCGAAAGCTTCATCGCCCTCAAGGTTCATATCGGCAACTGGCGTTGGGCAGGTGTGCCGTTCTATCTGCGTACTGGCAAGCGTCTGCGCGCGCGGGAATCCGAAATTGCGGTGTTCTTCCGCGATCCGCCGCACACGATTTTTCCCAATGTCGGCCCTTTGCACGGAAACGTTCTGGTGATCCGGTTGCAGCCTGACGAAGGCATCACCCTGCGCACCACGATCAAGGATCCGGGGCCGGGGGGCTTCCGGCTGTCGGATGTTGCGCTGGACATGAGCTTTGCCGATGCGCTTGGGGCCGAAGCGCAAGCCCCCGACGCTTATGAGCGGCTGATCATGGATGTCATCCGTGGCGATCAGACACTGTTCATGCGTGGGGACGAGGCCGAGGCCGCCTGGGCCTGGGTCGATCCCATCATTCAGGGCTGGGAGCAGCGCGGAGACCGCCCGTCCCGGTACGATCAGGGCAGTTCAGGCCCCGAAGAAGCATTGATGCTGATGCATCGCGATGGGCGCCGCTGGCGTCAGATCGGAGGGTAATCATGGTTCACTCAGTCATTTCCGATGTCACCAAACGGATCATCGACCGCAGCGCCGATCTGCGCGGCCCACATCTTGAACGGATGGAGCAAGCCAGATCCAAGGGTCCTGCCCGTGCGCATCTGTCCTGTAGCGGTCAGGCCCATGCCTATGCGGGCGCGGGCGAGGATCAGCAATCGATGGCCACCGGCACTGCGGGCAATCTGGGTATTGTCACCGCCTATAATGACATGCTTTCGGCTCATCAGCCGTTTGAACGCTATCCCGCCCTGATCCGCGATGCGATCCGTGCCGCCGGCGGAACGGCACAGGTGGCAGGCGGTGTGCCAGCCATGTGCGACGGTGTCACCCAGGGCGAAGCGGGGATGGAGCTGTCGCTGTTCTCACGCGACGTCATCGCGTTGGCAACCGGTGTGGCGCTTAGCCACAACACCTATGACGCGGCTGTTTTTCTTGGGGTGTGCGACAAGATTGTGCCCGGCTTGATCATCGGCGCGCAGGCCTTTGGCCATCTGCCTGCCGTATTCCTGCCCGCAGGCCCGATGACCAGCGGCTTGCCGAACGACGAAAAAGCCAAGGTCCGACAGAAATTCGCCGCCGGGGAAGTGGGCCGCGAAGAGCTGATGAAGGCTGAAATGGCGGCCTATCACGGCCCCGGTACCTGTACTTTTTATGGCACCGCCAATACCAACCAGATGCTGATGGAGTTTATGGGGCTGCACCTGCCGGGCTCCAGCTTCGTCAATCCGAATACCCCGTTGCGTGACGCCCTGACCGAGGAAGGCGCGCGCCGTGCCCTGTCGCTCAGCGCGTTGGGCAACAGCTACACTCCGGTCTGTCAGGTTCTGGACGAGCGCGCTTTCGTCAATGGCATCGTCGGTCTGATGGCAACCGGTGGTTCAACCAATCTGCTGATCCACCTGATCGCCATGGCGCGCGCTGGTGGTATCGTGCTGGACTGGCAGGATTTTTCCGATATTTCCGCTGTGGTGCCGCTGGTCGCGCGGGTCTATCCCAACGGCCTGGCGGATGTGAACCATTACCACGCGGCCGGCGGCCTTGGGTACACGATCGGTACTCTGCTTGAACAAGGCTTGCTGCACCCGGACACGCTGACCGTCGCAGGTCAGGGGCTGCACAACTATACCAAGGAACCCAAACTGATCGATGGCGAGTTGATCTGGCAGGATGGTTCGGGACACAGCCTGAACGAAAAGATCCTGCGCCCAGCCAATGACCCGTTCCAACCCACCGGGGGCCTGTCGCGCCTGACCGGCAATCTGGGCACTGGGGTTATGAAAGTATCAGCCGTAGCGCCGGAACATCAGGTCGTCGAAGCACCCGTGCGGGTGTTCCACGATCAGGATGAGGTGAAAGCCGCCTTCAAAGCCGGAGAGTTCACAGATGACGTTATCGTCGTGGTCCGGTTTCAGGGCCCCAAGGCCAACGGGATGCCTGAACTGCACTCGCTGACGCCCATGCTGTCGATCCTGCAGGGCCGGGGCCAGAAAGTGGCTCTGGTCACCGATGGCCGCATGTCTGGCGCTTCCGGCAAAGTACCCGCCGCCATCCATGTTGTCCCCGAGGCGCTCGACCGCGGCCCCATTGCATACCTTCAGGACGGTGACGTCCTGCGCGTCGACGCGGTCAGGGGTGATCTGGAAATCCTCACCGCAGGCGTTCTGGACCGGTCCCCCGCGACCGCCGACCTGTCCGCCAATCAACACGGCGCTGGGCGCGATCTTTTTGGTGCGTTCCGCCAGAATGTCGGCTCGGCCGACACCGGTGCCAGCGTTTTCGGAGTTTAACCTCATGTCCAAATCCCAACGCACCCGCGAAATCTGCGCTATGGCGCCCATTGTTCCGGTTCTGGTTGTCGATGACGTCGCGCAGGCCCGCCCGCTGGCCGAGGCATTGGTCGCCGGCGGCTTGCCCGCGCTTGAGGTCACCTTGCGCACGCCCGCCGCGCTCGACGCGATCCGCGCGATGGCCAAGGTGCCGGGCGGCGTGGTCGGCGCAGGTACGCTGGTCACACCCGAAGACGTCTGCGCCGCCAAAAAGGCGGGCGCGCAGTTCGGCGTTTCCCCCGGTGCCACGGATGCCCTGATCGCGGCCTGCGAAGCCGAAGACCTGCCGCTGTTGCCCGGCGCCGCGACGGCAAGCGAGGCTATGGCGTTGCTGGAAAAAGGCTATGACATGTTGAAATTCTTCCCGGCCGAGGCCTCGGGCGGCGCGCCCGCGCTCAAGGCAATCGGCGCGCCGCTCCCCCAGATCAGCTTTTGCCCGACCGGGGGCGTGTCCCCCGCCAACGCCCGCGACTACCTGTCATTGCCCAACGTGATCTGCGCTGGCGGAAGCTGGGTCGCACCAAAGCAACTGGTCGAAAACGGCGACTGGGCCGGGATCGAGACACTTGCGCGCGAGGCGTCGAAGCTGGCGGATTGACGCCGCGCGGCCTCTCGGTAATGTGGGCGTCAATTTATACAGGTTGACCCCATGACACAGACGGTATCCCTTTCCCAGGGGCGGACATATTTGGCCATTCCGGGCCCTTCGGTCATGCCGGATGCGGTTTTGCAAGCCATGCACCGTCCGTCGCCCAACATCTATGATGGCGCGCTCATCGACATGATGCCCGACCTGACCCGCGATCTGTGCCGGGTTGCCCGCACAAATCACAACGTTGCCATCTATATCGCCAATGGTCACGGCACCTGGGAGGCCGCTCTGTCCAACGTGATCGCCCCCGGCGAAACCGTTCTAGCTCCTGCCTCGGGCCGGTTCACCCATGGCTGGGCCGAGATGGCCGAAGGCATCGGGGCAAAGGTTCAACTGATCGATTTCGGCACCTCGTCAACCTGGGATTTTGACCGGATCGCAGACGCATTGCGCGCGGATCGAAACCACCAGATCAAGGCGATTCTGGCGGTCCACGTGGATACATCCAGTTCGATCCGGAACGACATCCCGGCGCTGCGCAGGCTTCTGGACGACCTGCAACACCCGGCGCTGCTGATGGCAGACTGCATTGCCTCACTTGGCTGTGACAGGTTCGAGATGGCTGGCTGGGGCGTCGATGTCACAGTTGCCGCTTGCCAAAAAGGCCTGATGACCCCGGCGGGCATCGGCTTTGTTTTCTTCAACGAAAAAGCACAAGCCAAACGGGCCACCATGCCGCGCGTTTCGCAATATTGGGATTGGCAGCCGCGCGCCGATCCAGACCTGTTCTATCAGTATTTCAACGGCACCGCGCCCACGCACCACCTCTATGGCCTGCGCGCCGCGCTTGATCTGATCCATGCAGAGGGGATCGAACAGGTCTGGGCCCGCCATGAACGTCTGGCCACTGCCATCTGGGCGGCCTGCGAAACATGGGCCGAAGGCGGCGCGCTGCATCTGAACGTTGCCGATCGCGCCCACCGCAGTCACGCCGTCACGGCCTTGCGATTGACAGAAGGTCGCGGCACGGCCCTGCGCGCGTTCACTGAACATCAGCTGGGCCTGACGCTGGGCATTGGTCTTGGGATGGAGGACTACGACAGCTGTTTTCGCCTCGGGCATATGGGCCATGTCAACGGGCAGATGGTGATGGCGATGCTGGGGGGTATGGAAACGGCCATGGCCGCGCTTGATATCCCCCGTGGCAAAGGCGCGCTCGAGGCCGCAGCCGCCGTTCTGGCCGCCTGACACGCCTCAGACCAACAGCACCGATCCGCCCCTTCATCTGGCCAAAAATATCCTCGGGGGGATCGCGCTTTGCGCGATGGGGGGCAGACAGCCCCCCTTTGACCCGATGGCAAGACAGACCAGCGCTAGCCTGTCTTTGCCCGCACTTCCGCTAGCGCCTTGGGCAAGGCGACCGCAAAAGCATCCAGATCTGCTGTTTCACCACAGCTTACCCGGATGCACCTGTTCTGGGGTGCTGCAAACGGCATCCGGACAAACAAGCCCCGCGCAACCAAAGCGTCCAGGACGGCCTTGGCGAAATCGCCATCCCGCCCGCAGTCAATCGCCACGAAATTGGTGGCGGAGGGCAGGGGCTCCAACCCGTTCTCGCAGGCAATCGTTGCTAACCGCTCACGCGCCTCAACGATTTGCGCCTGAATGTGCTCCAGCCAGGTGCCATCCTGCAACGCGGCCAGCGCCCCGGCCTGCGCCGCTCGGTTCATGCCGAAATGGTTGCGCACCTTGTTGAAGGCTGCGATCAGGTCGGGCGCTCCTAGGGCATAGCCAACTCGCGCGCCCGCCATGCCATAGACCTTAGAAAATGTCCGCATCCGGATTACGCGCGGATCATCTATACTGACAGGTGCAGCCGTCCCTTCGGGCGCACATTCCACATAGGCTTCATCCAGAACCAGAAGGCACCCATCAGGCAAGGCTTCCATGGTAGCCACGATGTCCGCGCCGGAATGCCAGCTGCCCATCGGATTGTCCGGATTGGCCAGATAGACCAGTTTGGCACCAACCTCAGCCGCCTTGGCAAAAAGCGCCGATGGGTCCTCGTGATCACCTGAATACGGCACTTTGTGAAGAATGCCGCCGAACCCGGCCACATGATAGTTGAAGGTCGGATAGGCCCCGTCCGAGGTGACAACCGCATCCCCAGGCCCGACGATCAGCCGCACCAGATAGCCCAGCAGCCCGTCAATACCTTCGCCCACGACGATATTTTCCGGCGATACGCCGTGATGGTCGGCCAAAGCATGGCGCAGGTCATGGTTTTCGGGGTCGCCATACATCCAAACCTCTGACGCGGCTTGCGCCATGGCCTCGATTGCGCGGGGCGAGGGGCCGAAAATGCTCTCATTGGCGCCCAGCCGGGCCACAAAGGACGCGCCGCGCTGACGCTCTTGCGTTTCGGGGCCCACAAAGGGCACGGTGGCGGGCAGGGATTGGGCAAGCGGGGTGTATCGAGGTCCGGTCATGTCCGCAGATAACCCCAAGCCCGATCAATGAGCAAGCGCGCACCGCGTTTGGTTAAACAGGGAATGAATGAATAAAGGAACAGCAATGAAGAGATTTTTGGAATGAGCGAAGTCGGTCAATGGTTTGCAACGTTCGGCTTGCTAATGGACATTGTCGGTGTTGTTCTTTTGTTCAAGTTTGGATTGCCGGAGAACTTAGACCGCGATGGTGCTGTGAGAATTATTCTTGAGCAAAGCGATGAAAGCGAAAGAAGCAGAGCTGCACTGTTTGATGGCCTTTCATATTTGGCTCTTGGACTGCTAATAGTTGGGTTCATTTTTCAAATCCTCGGTGTATGGATCTAGATCGTAAATAGGAGCGCAGATGCGCATACTGTCTGCCATAGTTCTACTGGGCCTCGCTTATCTTCTGTTCTGGCCCGTTCCCGTTATCCCCGTCGCCGTTGAAATGCCGGAAGATGTCGGTTTCACAGGTGATTTCGCAGAGAACACCGCGCTGGACGCCGCGCAGCTGATCCGCCTGCCGGGTGACGAGATCGGGCCCGAAGACATCGCTGTCATGCCAGATGGCACGATCTACACAACCAGCCTGTCCGGCACTCTCTACCGCATCGACGGGGCGGAACCGGTCGAGGTTGGCCAACTTGGCGGGCGTCCGCTGGGCCTCAAGGCCGGACCGGATGGCGCGCTTTACATCGCTGACAGCTATCGGGGCGTGATGCGTTGGACCGGTCCGGGCACATTGGACACGCTGGTGGGCGACATCAACGGCGCGCCGGTGATCTACGCCAACCAGCTGGATGTGGCGCGGGATGGCACGATCTACTTCTCGAATTCATCTGACCGCTTCGATCCTGAAACCATGGGCGGGACCAAACCGACCTCTGTCCTCACCATCTGGGAACAGTCCGATACGGGTTACGTCGCGCGTCGCACACCCGACGGCCGCACCGAGAAAATCGCCGAGGGCTTTGTCTATACCAACGGTGTCGCGCTTTCACCTGACGAGGATTTTCTGCTGATCGCGGAAACAGGTCGCGCGCGCGTGCACAAGCTGTGGCTGACCGGACCAAATGCAGGGCGGCAAGAGATCCTGCTGGAAAACCTGCCCGGCTATCCCGACAACCTCGAGGCTCAGGGCGACGGCACCTATTGGATGGCCTTCGCCAGCCCGCGTGTCCCGTCCGAGGCGCTGATGCCGTGCCCGTTCCTGCGCAAGGTGATCTGGCGATTGGGTCCGGCAGTGCGCCCCGCGCCGATCCATCGCGGCATGATGGTGCAGTTTGATGGCGATGGTACGATCCTGGGCACGCTACAGGACCCGCAAGGCCGCTTGGGCATCACGACCGGCGGTAAGATTGCGGGGGATCAGTTCTATGTCATGACGCTCGATTCCCCGTGGTTCGGGCGAATGCCTGTCAGCGACATGCCCTGACGTCGCAGTGGTATTCCGCAGTCTGTCCGGGCATGTTTGTCACGATTGAATTTCCGGAGGTCCTCCATGTCACGCGTATCCGTTGCCTATCAAGACCACGTTGCCCATGTCACTCTGACCCGAGGCGACAAGATGAATGCGCTGGATGATGCAATGATCAAGGCACTTTTGTCCGCCGGGCAAGAGGTCGCCGCCTCGGATGCCCGTGCCGTGGTCCTGTCCGGCGAAGGCAAAAGCTTTTGCGCCGGGCTCGACATGGCAAGCTTTGCCAAGATGGCCCATATGGACCCCACGGAATGGCTGATGACCCGCAGCCATGAAGACGCCAACGAGATGCAGGAACTGGCGCTGATCTGGCGTCGCGTTCCGGTTCCGGTGATCTGCGCAATTCAGGGCGTGGCTTATGGCGGTGGCCTGCAAATCGCGCTGGGCGCGGATATCCGTATCGCGCATCCCGAAGCGAAACTGGCCGTGATGGAGATGAAATGGGGCATCATTCCCGATATGGGCGGCATGGTTCTGTTGCCTCGGCTGGTCCGGTCGGACGTGCTGCGGCTGCTGACCTATACGGCCCGCCCGATCGGTGCGCCGCAGGCGGCGGAGTGGGGCCTTGCGACGCAATTGTCCGACGATCCGTTGACCGAAGCGTTGGCCCTAGCCGAAAACATCGCGGGCCAAAGCCCTTCGGCCATCCGTGCTGCCAAGCGTCTGATCGAGGTTGCCGAAACTCAGCCCCGCGCAGACGTTCTGATGGCGGAATCCGCTGAGCAGGTGGAACTGATTGGCAAACCCGACCAGATGGAAGTTGTCATGGCGCAGATGCAGGGCCGCAAGCCCGAGTTCAAATGATCACCGCATGAAGGCCCGCCGCGCGTCGCGGGCCATGTTGTAGCGCATTTCCAGATCGGCGATACGGGCCATTGCGGCTTTGCGCTCGGCGGGGTCCGTCAGGGTCGCATAATCCTGCCGCGCTGTGTCGAGCTGTTTTTTGATGTCGAATTCTTCCGGCAACACGCCTGCCTGCGCCATGATCCGATGGCCGGCGGCGGTGGCCGGATCGCTCAATGCCTCGGATGACCGGTCAGGCAGCGGTTGGCCTTCGCCCTCAAGGCCCTGCAACTGACCCTCGGCTTGGGCTTTCTTGATCTGGCGCTCGACCAGTTTTCCCAACGCTCCAAACATGGCCTCTTCATACTTGCTTTGAAGTGCGGTTTGAACCCGTTTACCGAAAGCGTTGTTTCACAAGATAGGCCATCCCGCCTGCCAGCAAGCCCCAGACGGCCGCACCAAGTCCAAACGCGGTAATGCCGGATGCAGTGATGGCAAAGGTCAGGATGGCCGCCTCGCGCTCGGCCGGAACTTCCAGCGCGGCGGATGTGGCATTGGCCATCACCCCGATCAGCGCAACACCGGTCAGCGTGCCCATCAACAGTGGATCGGCATGAATGGCGAACCCGGTAATCGCCACGGCGAACACCCCGAACAGGCAATAGAACAACCCACCCATCACGGCAGACCAATAGCGTTGCGCGGGGTCGGGGTGGCTGTCCTCGTTCGCGCACATCGCAGCGGTGATCGCCGCAAGGCAGGTGGCGGGGGCACCGAACGGAGAAGACAAGATGCTGGAAATACCCACGGACGAGAACAGCTTGCCGGTCTGCGGCGCATAGCCAAAGCTGCGGATCACCGCGATGCCGGGGATGTTCTGGGTCGCCATCGTGACGATGAACAGCGGCACGGCAATCCCGATGACCGAAGCCGCAGAGAAGCTGGGCGTGGTCCAGACCGGAGCCGCGATCCATTGCGTCGGCGTCAGCGACGCGTCCCCGGCGTTCAGAACGACGACGGCTGCCGCTGCTACGACCGCAGCCGGAACGGCAAACAGGCGGTTGATCCGGCCGGCGATGAACCATGTCAGAATTACCGGCAAGGCTTGCCATGGCAGGTCAACCGCTGCCTGAAAGGGCAATATGCAAAGCGGCAGCAACACGCCCCCCAACATGGCCTGCGCCAGGGTCGTCGGTATCGCCGCAGCCATTCGCCCCAATGGTCGCCACAGCCCGGCCAACACGGTCAAAGCCCCTGCACAAAGGAACGCGCCTGTCGCTTCGGCAAACCCCAGTGCAGGTGTGGCGGAAACCGCCAGCAGGGCCGCACCCGGCGTGGACCAGGCCACGCTGATCGGCTGTCGGTACCACAGGCTCAGCACGATGGCGGTCAGGCCCATGGCGATCGCCGCCATCATCAATCCGGACGCCGCCTGCGCCGGGGACGCGCCCATCGCCGCCAACCCTTGTAATACAATCGGGAAAGAGCTGAAAAAGCCGACGATTGCCACAACCAGCCCGGTCGAGACTGTCTGGAACGGTGGGGCTTTGTGCGTCATGACGGCCTCGGGGAAATGTGTTCGCTGATTGCTAACAAGCAGGGGCAGGGTCGGGCAAGGTCTGAACGTGCAAAAGAAAACCCCGCCGTTGTGGTCGCGGCGGGGTTCCGGATTTGAGTATTTGGGAAAAGATGAAGATCAGGCGATTTCGGTCAGTCGGGCCAGCGCCTCGTTCAGTTTCGCTTCTTCCTCTTCGCGGGCGGCGAGGTTGGCTTTGGCCTCTTCCACGACCTCTGCAGGGGCCGAGGCCACGAATTTCGGGTTGTTCAGACGCCCGCGCAGGCCACCAAGTTCCTTGGCCAGCTTGCCCTTGGCCTTTTCCAGCCGTTCCTTTTCCGCTCCGATGTCGATGATATCCGCCAGCGGCAGGCCAAAGGACGCTCCGGGCGCCGCGATAGAGATGGTGCCCTTGGGCAGCGTGTCGGCTTTGGTCAGGCTGTCGATCCGGGCCAGTCGCTTGATCAGCGCCTCGTTCCGGTCCCAGGCGGCCTGGCCGTGGGCGTCGATCTCGGTCACCAGCATCGGCACGTACAGACCGGCCGGAACGCGCATCTGGGCGCGGGCCGAACGGGTGTTCTCGATCACCGAGATCACCCAGTTCATTTCGCGATCCGCGGCGGCATCAACCAGTTCGGCGGCGGCATAGGTCGGCCAGTCGGCATGCACCAGCATCTTGGCGCGGGTGCCGGTCAGGCCCCACAGCTCCTCGGTGATGAATGGCATGATCGGGTGCAGCAGGACCAGGCACTGATCCAGAACCCAGCGCATGGTGGCGCGGGTTTCAGCCTGGGCCTCGGCGTCATCGCCTTGCAGCAGAGGTTTGGACAGTTCCACATACCAGTCACAGACCTTGCCCCAGACAAAGGCATAAAGCCCGTTGGCTGCATCGTTGAAGCGATAGCTATCCAGCGCCGCGTCGACCTCTTCGCGCACGCGGGCAGTTTCACCGATGATCCAGCGGTTCACGGCGGCTTTGGGCTTCAGATCAGCCACATCCAATTGCGGCACGGCGTCGGTGAAAACCTCGTTCATCTCGGCAAAGCGGACGGCGTTCCACAGCTTGGTGCCAAAGTTGCGATAACCAGTGATGCGTTCGCGGGACAGTTTCAGCACCCCGCCAATCGCCGCCATCGACGCGTTGGTAAAGCGCAGCGCGTCGGCACCGAACTCGTCCACAATCTCCAGCGGGTCGATGACGTTGCCGGTGGTCTTGGACATCTTCTTGCCCTTCTCGTCGCGGACGAGCTGGTGCAGATAGACGGTGTGGAACGGGATCTGATCGACCACGGCCAGCTGCATCATCATCATCCGGGCGACCCAGAAGAACAGGATGTCGAAACCGGTGATCAGGACATCGGTCGGGAAGTAGCGCTGCAACTCTTCGGTCTGTTCGGGCCAGCCCAGCGTGCCGATGGGCCACAGGCCAGAGGAGAACCACGTGTCCAGCACGTCAGGGTCGCGCCACACCGGGTAAACCAGCTTGGTCGGATCCTGTTCAACGGCGTACTGCGCCAGGCTTTCGGCGAACCGATGGATCGCCTCCTGCTTGTCGGCGACTTCGATCACGGTCGCGTGGCTCAGAGGGCTGGGAATGTCCGCATTGTCGTCCAGGAACTTTTCGGTAACGGCATCGAAACTCGCGGCACATTCCATGACATTGCCACGGTGCAGCATGCCGCCTTCGTTCAGCAAACGACCCAATTCAACCAGATCAAGGTCGCCATCATTCTCGTCGTCAATGAAGTCTTCTGCGGACAGGTCTAGACCATACCAAACCGGAATCTGATGCCCCCACCACAGTTGGCGGCTGATGCACCAGGGTTCGATATTTTCCAGCCAGTGGTAGTAGGTCTTCTCGCCCGACTCGGGGATGATCTTGACCGTGCCGTCCTTGACCGCGTCCAGCGCAGGGCCGACGACCTTGGCGGCATCGACGAACCACTGATCGGTGAACATCGGCTCGATCACCACCTTCGACCGGTCGCCGAAGGGCTGCATGATCGGTTTGCTTTCGACCAGCGGCACCAGTGTGTCGGCGCCTTCCTGATCCGGCTTCAATGCGGTCGATCCCAGGCGCGGATCATCCGCGCGGGTCATCACGGCCAGACCATCAGCCGTGATCTCTTCAACCACCTTGGCCCGCGCTTCGAACCGGTCGAGGCCACGCAGATGATCCGGCACCAGATTGATCGCGTCGATTTCGTTCTCAGTAAACGCGCGCCCACGCGCATAGTCCTGCGCCTTGCCTGCCTCTTCGGCATAAGGGGCCCCATCGGCCCGCATCGCGCCCTTGGTGTCCATCAGGCGGTACATCGGAATGCCGCCGCGCTTGGCGACCATGTTGTCATTGAAGTCATGTGCGCCGGTGATCTTCACCGCGCCCGAGCCGAAATCGGGGTCGGGGTAGTCGTCGGTGATGATCGGGATCTGGCGGCGATGCTCTTTCGGACCAACCGGGATTTCGCACAGCTTGCCGACAATCGGCGCATAGCGTTCGTCCGAGGGGTGCACCGCGACCGCGCCGTCGCCCAGCATGGTTTCGGGGCGGGTCGTGGCGATGGAAATGTAATCCCGCTCTTCCTCAAGGATGACGTTCCCGTCCTCGTCTTTTTCAACGTAAGTGTACGTCTCACCCCCGGCCAGCGGGTACTTGAAGTGCCACATGTGGCCGGCGACCTCGATATTCTCGACCTCGAGGTCCGAGATCGCGGTTTCGAAATGCGGATCCCAGTTGACCAGCCGCTTGCCGCGGTAGATCAGGCCCTTGTCGTACATGTCGACAAAAACCTTGATGACCGCGTCGTGGAAGTTGGGGCTGTTTTCATGGCCCGTGCGCGGGTCGCCCGCTGCACCGGCCATGGTAAAGGCGTTGCGCGACCAGTCGCAGGAGGAGCCGAGGCGTTTCAGCTGCTCGATGATGGTGCCGCCGTATTCACCCTTCCATTCCCAGACTTTCTCCAGAAACTTTTCGCGGCCCAATTCGTTGCGGCTGGGTTGTTGGGTGGCGGCCAGCATCTTTTCGACCTGCATCTGGGTTGCGATGCCGGCGTGGTCCTGGCCGGGCTGCCACAACGTGTCAAAGCCACGCATGCGGTGCCAACGGATCAGGATGTCCTGTAGGGTGTTGTTGAACGCATGGCCCACATGCAGAGCACCGGTCACGTTCGGCGGCGGGATCATGATGCAAAAGCTCTCGTCGCGCGAACGGTTCGCGCCTGCCTTGAAGGCTCCGGCCTGTTCCCAGGCATTGTAGATCCGGGCCTCGGCCTCGGCCGCGTTGAATGTCTTTTCCATCGCCATGGGATGCGTCCTGCGTCAACAAGTTCGGGTCAGCGCCTGCAATAGCGAATGCGCGCGGCAAGGGGAAGGCCTAGTGCGCCTAAGCCACGCCAAAGCGTGCTTTGAAATAGGCGTCAACGCGTTGATAGGCGGGTTCATGGAAATCCAGCGTCAGCAGCGAATGATCCTTGCCGGGATATTCGACGGTTTCCAGCAGATTGCCGAATGCCTGTTCAAGCGCCTGCATCAGTTTCTTTGGTGCAAGCTTGTCTTCGGAGTACCGCATCGCCAGACCGGGGCCTTTCGCGGCCATACCCGCAGAGGCCGCGCCGATGTCTTCAGCGCTCATGTGCAGATGGCGACCCCCGAGGATCGGCAGCGCAGGTTGGCTGGCTACCCCGCCCAGAACGGCGTCTTCGGCCATGAGGGTCAGGGCGAAACTGCCGGTCAGGCACATGCCGATGACGCCCACACCGGCGCTGTTTTCGCGTTGCTTGATCTCACGGGTCAGGGCGCGCATCCATCCTGCAATGGGGCTCTGCTTGCCACGGGCGAAAATGTTGAACTCGCGCCGCACGCAGAACAACCGGGCCATGTTTTTGGCCATTTCAACCTTGCCATATGTTCCAAACAAATGAGGCAGGTAGACGCGAAAGCCGGATGCGTTGAGCTTGGCGGACAACGCCAGCGTTTCGGGCCCGATCCCTGGCAGTTCCTGAAGGATCAGGATCGGTGGGCCTTCGCCGCCGACATAAACGTCATGTGTGGTCGACTGCCCGCTGGTCATCGGGGCAGAGAAGGGAAAAACGGTATCATGCGTCCAGCTCATGGCCCAAGGCTAGCCGAACATCCTTTGCGCGCAAACGAATTTCAGTGAACTCCGCTGGACATCGCCTGGTCGCGGGCTAGGCTCGCCCCTGAGACCGCGCAGGAGGGCCACCCATGGAAAAGTTCGGCAGAAGCCAGCCGGTGAAACGGACCGAGGATCAACGGTTCCTGACCGGGCAGGGGCGTTACATGGATGATGCGGTGCCCGGGAACGCTTTGTTTGCCGCATTCTTCCGCAGCCCGGTGGCGCATGGTGACATCACGTCTCTGGATGTCGAGGCCGCACGGGCTGCCGACGGCGTTCGGCTGGTCATGACGCTGGACGATCTGGCAGCTTCGGGCATCGACACGGTGCTAAACGCTGCCGTTTTACAAAACCGCGATGGATCGAAGGCCGCTGCGCCCGATCGGCACATGCTGGCCAGGGATCGCGTGCGTTTCGTGGGCGAGCCGGTGGCGGTTGTTATCGCGGATACGCTGGCACAAGCGCAGGACGCGGTCGAGTTGATTTGGATGGACACGGAAGAGCGCCCTGCCAAGCTGGACGTGAAGGCAGGCGGTGAGATCCTGCACGCGGAAGCGCCCGAGAACCGTGCTTTCGATTGGGGGCTGGGCGACGAAACCGCGACCCAGGCTGCCTTTCAGGCGGCCGCGCATACGGTGTCGCTGAACGTCGCCGACAACAGGGTCATCATTAGTTCGCTGGAGCCGCGCGGATGTCAGGCGAACTGGTCCGAGGGGCGCCTGCATTTCTCTTACGGAGGTCAGGGCGTTTGGGCGATGAAGGCCCAACTGGCGCAAAAACTGAAACTGGATGCGGACAACATACGCGTCACGACCCCGGATGTGGGTGGTGGTTTCGGTATGAAAGTGATGCCATACCCCGAATATTTCTGCGTTTCCGTGGCGGCGATGAAGCTGGGTCAGCCGGTGCACTGGATGTCCGACCGGTCCGAGGCGATGCTTTCCGATCACCATGGCCGCGACCTGACCTCGCTGGCCGAGCTGGCCTTCGACGCCGATCACAAGATCACCGCCTACCGCGTCCACAGCAAGGTGAACCTTGGCGCATACAACAGCCACTTCGGTCAGGCGATCCAGACCAGCCTGTTCAGCAAAGTGCTGATGGGTGTCTATGACGTCCAGACCACCTATTTGCGGGTCGAAGGCTTTTATACGAACACGACGCAGGTGGATGCGTATCGCGGTGCGGGCCGCCCCGAGGCGATTTACGTGCTTGAACGCGCGATGGACCGCGCCGCGCGCGAACTGGGCGTTGACCCGTGGGAACTGCGGCGCAGGAATTTCATCCGCTCCGCCGATTTCCCCTACACCACTTCCACTGGCGAAACTTATGATGTCGGCGATTTCGACATGGTCCTCACCCGTGCGGCCGACCAGACCACCGGGTTCGAGGCCCGAAAAGCTGCGGATGCCGAACGCGGTCTGATCCGGGGGCAGGGTCTCTGTTACTATATCGAAAGCATTTTGGGGGACCCTTCCGAAAACGCGAAGGTCGCGTTTTGCGAGGATGGAACGGTGAATCTTTACGTCGGCACACAATCGAACGGGCAGGGGCATGAGACGGTCTACGCCCAGTTCCTGTCAGATCAGACGGGTATCCCCATGGACAAGATCACCGTCATTCAGGGCGATACCGACCGGCTTGCCCATGGCGGCGGCACTGGCGGGTCCCGCTCGGTCACGGTGCAAAGCACGGCCACCCTGGCCACGATTGACAAGATGATCGCCGCATTCACGCCTTATCTAGCCGATAAGATGGGGGTCGAGGACAGTGATGTGCATTTTGACCACGAGACATTCCGAGCGCCGGGCTCCAACCTGACGCCGACCCTGACCGAAGCTGCCGAGATGGCGCGTGCCGATGGTCGAACGGATCTGCTGCAACATGAGGCCCGCGCAAACCTGGATGCGCGCAGCTATCCGAACGGCGCGCATGTTGCCGAAGTCGTGATCGATTCTTGCACCGGCGAAACCTGGGTGGACCGGTACACCGTGGTTGACGATTTTGGTAATCTTATTAATCCGTTGCTGGCAGAAGGGCAGGTGCATGGCGGGGTGGTGCAGGGTATCGGCCAGGCGCTGACGGAACATGTCGTGCACGATGCACATGGGCAACTGCTCACGGCTTCGTTTATGGATTACGCCTTGCCCCGTGCAACCGACATACCCATGATTAAGTTTACCTCGGCGCCGGTTCCGTCAACCTCGAACCCGATGGGGATGAAAGGGTGTGGCGAGGCTGGCACCGTGGGCGCGCTGGCCGCTGTGGCAAACGCGGTTCAGGATGCGCTCTGGGATCATGGGGTGCGGCAGGCGGACATGCCTTTCACACCTCACAAAGTATGGGAATTGCTGACGCATGAATCTGTCGCGGCTGAGTAGAAAGGTTCTGGGATGGCTCGGGCGCCCTTTGCGGTCCGAGCATTCCGCCGAGACGCGGCACCGCGAACCGATCAGCCATGTCATCATCCTTGATGGCACCATGTCCACTCTGGAACCGGGGTTTGAAACCCACGCCGGTCAGACATTTCGCCTGTGCTGCGAGATGGGCAGCAAGGTTTCGGTGTTCTACGAGGCAGGCGTGCAGTGGGAAAGCTGGAAGTCCTCGCTGGACGTGATGATGGGCAGGGGCATCAACCGCCAGATCCGTCGCGCCTATGGGTATTTGGCGTCCCGCTACAAGCCGGGCGACAAGATCTTTTTCATCGGTTATTCGCGCGGTGCCTATGGCGTGCGCAGTCTGGCCGGCGTGATCGACATGATCGGCCTGCTCAAGGCGGAACACGCCACTGAACGAAACATACTGCAAGCGTATCGCCACTATGAATGCAATCCAGAGGGCATCGCCGCCAGCGAATTCCGCCGACGTTTCTGCCACGAAGGGGTCGAGATCGAGATGGTCGGCGTCTGGGACACGGTCAAGGCGCTGGGTTTGCGTTTGCCGCTGCTGTGGCGTAGGGCCGAAGAGAAGCACGCCTTTCACAACCATCAGCTGGGCCCGGTCACCCGCCACGGGTATCACGCTTTGGCGCTGGATGAGACGCGCGAAGTGTTCGAACCAGTTCTGTGGACCTGCACGCCCGAGTTCAAGGGCCATGTGGAGCAGGTCTGGTTCCGCGGAACCCATGGCGACATAGGTGGCCAATTGAACGGCTACGAAGAGGCGCGGCCGCTGAGCAACATTTCCCTGATCTGGATGCTGGACAAGGCGGAATTGCACGGTCTGCCTTTGCCCGACGGCTGGCGCGATCGGTTTCCCATTGATCCCCATGCGCCGTCGGTTGGCACATGGCGCGGCTGGGGCAAGATTTTCCTGCTGCGAAAGCATCGCAAGGTCGGGCAGGACCCGTCAGAACGCCTGCATGTTTCAGTTTCGCCGGACGAACTGCCCGGATGGGTCGCGATGCCGAACCTGCCGACACATCCCGCGCAGTGAAAGGCTACAATGTGCCGGTGACTCCAAGATCACCGGCACTTCACTGTCAGGTTCGAGCCCAACTTGTAAATTCGAATTTCTTGGTACGCGCGCACGCAGCACCAGAAATGCTGCATGCGTGTGAATTTCGGTGCCGCCGCGCAGCGGAAGGACCAGTCATTCATGTTGACCGCAGCGAGGAACAGACGCCGAATTCACCAGGAGCGGGACTTTGCTGCCGTTCTCGTCATTCACTCGTTTGCGGAAATCCGAAATTGCTGAAGTTCGTCTGAACTCGTGAATGCTTTCGGTTTTTGTAGATGCCCGGGGACCCTTACTTTGAACCCAAGTGCACATCAAGGAATGATATGATCCGGTCTCCCAAAGACATTCGAGTGCCATCGTCACCCAGCGAAACAGCATTGTGCGGATAAAAATGGGCAAATCCCGGAACCCATGACAGCGAGTATTCCACACCGGCTTCTCTCAAAAGCGACACAACTCCCGGCAGGTCACTTAACTGCGTGTGTTCGTCGAATTGAGAGTACGCCAGTAGTGTGGGTGGCAAATCAGGGTGGTCCATCACTGCTTCATGCTCGAAGAGAATGTTCGGCCCGGACAGCGGAAAAATCGCGGCAAGTGGGGCGTCCATACCAATTCCGACGTTGAGTGTAATTCCGCCACCGGCCGAATGCCCGCCCATTGCAATGCGCTCAGGATCGATATTGAAGCGCTCCGCGTTCTCAATGACAAATTCGAGGGCGAGGTTGGCATCTTCCGCACCAGCCAGCCCGGCTTTCCACAGATAAAGCCTGTCTTCGGGGCTGTTCTCTAGCCGTGGCAATCCCATTGCATTCCGAGCCCGAACTGTCGCCTCAAACACCTGCGGCGTGATGTAGGCGTCAACATCGGCAATCAGGTTCCCTTCCCCCGGCGCTAAAGCAGGCTCAGGGTATTCGGTGGCAAGCCGATACTCGATAACAAAAACAACGTAGCCAAGCGGCGCAAGCAACCGCGCATAATCTTCCGGGCGCGAGTGCACAGCGGCCTCTAGCCGAAAGGGTTCTATACGTCTTCCACCGCGGTGATGCGCGCCACCATGCACGTATATTACCGCCGGATGCGGGCCGTCTGAAACTGACGCAGCCTTGGTGTAGTCCGCGTTGGCAGCAGAGGGTGAATAGACGTCCATCCGCAGTTCCCGCTCTGTCTTAATACCATCAGGCGCGATTTTTCCTGTCCCGTAAACAACGTCGAGCTCAGTTTCGTATCCAAACACCTGATCAGCGTTGCCAGATTTGGCGGCTGAAAAAAGCAGCAAAGCGGCTACAGACAGCCAGACGCTTTTACGGATCATTGAATCCTCCAATCGAAAGTAAAGTGTGCTGGTTCGCAACGCTGTCGGCACTTCTGAATGAAGTGGTCGTCGGTATTTTGCCTCTGATTTGTCAAAGCGTCGAAATAGTTATGAAGATTGAAGCAAATAACCGTCGCAAAGTGCTCTACTGCCTGAAGAGCGTTGCAAAGTTCTCTTTGGTATGCGCTGTAAATACAGTGACTAGCAGAAACTGCCGAAGGCGAATGTGCAAGCCGCACTTCAGCGATCATCGGCAAAGGAGCGGTCAAGGAAGGCTGCAATCCGACCTTCTATCGACACACTCACCGCATCGCCGCCCAGACTGGCAGCACCAGCAGGGTAAAAATGGCCAAACCCGGGAACCCATGCGAACTCATAGTCAACGCCGACTTTTTCATAATGCTGGATGAGTTCAGGCACAGAGGATAGCGCGCCAGGAAGATCATATTGCCCCATAAACATCAAAGTCGGTGGTGTTACTGAGGTCGATGTCACGGTCTTTTTCACGTCAAAGCCCGCATCGGTTCCGGAAAGTAAAAAGACACCTGCAACGGGGACGCCCATGCCATAAGCGACGTTCCAGGACGTCACCGCGCCTGCTGAAAAACCTCCCAGAACGATACGGTTTGGATCGATCTGGTATGTCCCGGCTGCCTTGCGAATGTGTAAAACGGCTGTGCGCAGGTCTTCAGCGGCGGCGACTACGCCATCAACCATTGTCTTTTTTTGATCCGGAATCGCGAAATCTATCGGCGGCAGGTTCATCGTCCCCCGAATGTAATTGGCTTGAGGTAAAAGCGGTAACAGACTTTCAGGATCTATCCAGTCTTCTTGGTAGCCCTCGCCGGACAGCACCGGGCGTTCCGTTGTAAGCCGATAATCAATCGCAAAGCAGGTATAACCTCTCGCAGCAAATCGGCGGCAATAGTTGCCCATCGAGGTGTCCTGCGCACCTCCGGATTGAAATGTCAGACGTGGACTGCCGCGATGGAAAGCCCCGCCGAAAGTAAGGATCACAGCTGGCCGTGGCTCGGTAGCATTTTCGGCGGGATAGTAGACGTCCATCCACAGATCCCGCGATACTTGCGTCCCGTCCTTCGTCACGAGGCCCGCGCCGTAGATCACATCAGCCTCCAGAGTGTATGTCTCCGCTGGTGCCTCCTGCGCGAGCAGAGGAGCACCTCCCGGAGCAGGAAAAAGGAGTGCAGCGACCAAAGCCATCAAATTGAAGTTTCGCAATTTGCTCACTTGGCGCCTCGATCGAATGATAAATTGAACTGCCCGAAGCTTTTCACGCAGGTGCGTAAATTCGGACGGCGATCGCAAACACGCTAAATGAGGAGACCCGATCGCACAACTGGCAGGCAGAATAATTCGCTGGCTGCGAATGCAAAGTGTATAGATTAAGTAATTCTGCTTTGGGCTCTCTACTGCCCAATGCGTCTGCGGCGTTCGCCAATGAAACAGCAAGCTTATAACGGCCATTCAAACCACCAGCAAACTGAGGCGCCAGCGCTGTGCATAGTCAGGGTTTGGCGGGAGGATTGGAGGGCGCACAATGCCAAGAGTCCAACTTCCCGCTGTCACCCCGAAACGAAGAGCCTGGTACAAGGGCCGGATCATCGGCCAGAAACGGCCGCTTTGGCCGAAACAGGTCTGGGCGATCCGCGCGCGGCTCGATCTGGCGGGCAACCTGCGCGATCTTGCGCTGTTCAATGCGGCCATTGATAGCAAGCTTCGCGGATACGATTTGGTGAAACTGGCCGTCGCCGACCTGGTAAAGGATGATCGCGTTCGCGAACGCGTGTCCGTGATCCGGAGCAAAACCAAGCGGCCTGTTCAGTTTGAACTTTCTGAAAACACGCGGGATACCATTGCCGCATGGATCAAGTCACCGGAGATGCTCGGCTGCCATTTCATGTTTCCCAGCAGGTTTCATGACCGCCCGCATATCTCAACACGCCAATATGGCCGGCTTGTGAGGGATTGGGTGGCCGCGATTGGGCTGGAGCCCAGCGGATACGGCACCCATTCGCTGCGCCGGACCAAAGCAGCGGAAATCTACCGCAAAACCGGAAATCTCAGGGCAGTTCAACTCCTGCTCGGGCACACAAAGGTTGACAGCACTGTCAGATATCTTGGTGTCGAACTTGAAGATGCGTTGAGCATTGCCGAGCAAATCGACATTTGAACCATGTTGGCGGGCGGCACTTGCCGTTCGCCAATTCAGACCAGACCTACGGTCGCACCGCGGCAGTGGTTCGGTTCGAGCCCACTTTGACCGATGCTGATCGATGCCCCCATGACAGTAATGCGCAGAAATCTGACTTTGCAAAGATGCCGTTCATGCTTTTGCTCGCCTAACCAGACCGGCCCAGATAGCCGGAGGCCCATCTTGGAAGTGCGGCACTATAGATTGTTGGCCTATTTGAAAAAACTTAGGTACTGAGCAGTGTTGTGCTACGTCAGCCAACGTTAGTGCTAGGGGAATAAGGGCAGTACAAGCTCCAACAAATCAGACGATTTTGGACGAACTATTGGTCGATTAACATCATTGTCCGAGCGATAGCTGCCAGACAAGCTTCAGCGCTGTTTTCGTTTAACCGAAATAATGCACCCAGAGTGTTTTGGATGCCGTGCTGGTACATCCCGCGCCATTGCGTCCACGTTTCCGAGGTGCCGCAACGCTCCGTTGTTCAGCAACACACCACGCCCTGTATCGTAACGGCGCTGTCCAAATCCGCTGGCAACGCATTCCCAGTTTTCCTTTGCCGCTGCGTCGCGGAACCTGGGTAAGTCGTGCGGGTCATGCCGTCCAGGTGTTGCTGCGACATGATCGAGTTTCTTTGAATTGCTTTGGTGGGTCATATGGTGGGTAACTTGTGTTGTGCCAGTTGGCTGGACAGTACCGGTTGTCGGCCTTGGCTTTGGGCGCATAACTGTCACTACGCCTTGTGGTTTCGGATGTCCTGGGACGGCCATATGAGTTGCGGTAGGTTTTGGAGTCAACTGTGGAACCTGACCAGGAACCGCTGTGGGAACCTGATTGGGAGTCGCGGTTGGGACGAGCGGTGGCACAGCAGTTTGACCGTTAGGTTGAGGCGGAACCTGGCCTGGGACAGCTATCGGAACTTGATTGGGAGTTGCAGTCGGAACTTGCGGCGGCACAGCAGTCGGTCCGGTAGCCAACGGCGGAACCTGATTGGGAACGGCTGTCGGAACCCGGTTTGGTGTCGGGTTTGGCACTAATGGCGGAGCTAGTGTCGGCGCTACGATCGGCGTTGGCACCTGACCGGGTACCGCTACTGGTGCCGCGATAGGAACCTGACCGGGAATTGCGTTCGGGACCGCGCCCGGTGCAAGGACCGGCACTGTGACGGACGTGGGCGTTTGCGGCGTTCCTCGAGGTGGCAACTGATTTGCCACCGGCTGCGTTGGGCCGGTAATTTGATTGCCTGCCCCTTGCCCACCGGCCTGCCCGCATCCTTGGCTCGACTGGTGTGGGTTCCCTACGCCTCGGCACCATCCGTAGTGATTTCCGCGGGCAAAGACCTGAGTAGCGGCCAGTTCAGCAAACAAACAAGCTCAGGTGATCAGCCCCACTTGTGTGGTCCAAGTTGATTGTTAGTGCATGACCGGCCTTTGGTCCAATTGAACGATGGTTTCCGGGGCCGGCGGTTTATATCCCAGAGCACTGTGCGGGCGTTTTGTGTTGTAGTGTTTCCTCCATTCTTCGATCAAAATCTGCGCTTCTCTTAGACAGTAGAAGACTTCTCCATTCAGGAACTCATCTCTGAACCGCGCATTGGAACTTTCACAGTAACCGTTCTCCCATGGGCTGCCTGGCTCGATGTATGCGGTCTTTGCTCCAACTGCATTGATCCAGTCTTGCACCGCCACGGCAATGAACTCAGGGCCATTGTCGGAGCGAATGTAGCTTGGCACACCGCACATGATGAACAGGTCACTCAGCACGTCGATGACATCGCTGGAGTTCAGCTTGCGGTCCACACGGATCGCCAAGCACTCCCGGCTGTACTCATCGATGACGTTGAGCGTGCGGAATGCCTTTCCGTCATCCGTTCGACAATGCACGAAGTCATAGCTCCAGACATGGTTTCGATGCTCCGGCCGCAGCCGAACACACGATCCATCATTTAACCATTTAACCAGAGCCGTCCCTTCTTCGGTTGTTTCATTGGCACTTTCAGCCCCTCCCGACGCCAAAGCCTTTCGACACGCTTGTCATTCACCTGCCAGCCCGCATCTCTCAGCAAAGCCGCGATCCGGCGATAACCGTAGCGGCCATACTGGCGGGTCAATTCTATCATGTCCGCCACCAGGCGCTTCTCGTCAGCTCGACCTTTCGGCAGCTTTCGCTGTGTGGATCGGTGCTGTTTCAGGACGCGACACGCCCGGCGTTCTGAGACACGCAGTTTGTGGCGCACATGGTTGATGCAGGCACGGCGACGGGCGGGGCTCAGTAGTTTCCCTTGGCCGCCTCCGTCAGGATCAGTTTGTCCAGGGTAAGATCCGAGACGGCCTTTCGAAGACGCTCATTCTCTTTTTGAAGGCGCTTAAGTTCCTTCAATTGATCCGTACCGATTCCGCCGTACTTCTTCTTCCAGCGATAATAGGTCTGTTCAACAACACCAATCTGCCGGATCGCATCCAGACGGGACATGCCTTGCCCCATCAATATCTCAACCTGCCGTAACTTCGAGACAATCTCTTCCGGCTTCGGTCGCTTGTTCGCCATGTGGTTCCTCCGTTTTCATAACCATAACGGCGGACCACTTCAGAGGGGGAGGATCAGAAAGCGATGAGCCTACGGCAACTTTGTCCGCAAAGCTGACGCTGCGAACTAAAACACCCTCGCAGCATTCAGCGAGGGTGTTTTCTTTGTAAGAACCCGTTACGCCTTGCGTCGTTCTTGACTATGCAACGTCTCCGGTAGAGGCGTGGCGAAATGCCTGCGCCCTTTTCACGTTCCATAGACATGATTTAGGTTCTTGTGTTCGCAATTACCGCCGACGATCCCTGCGCGAGCTCATCGGCTGGAAGGCCACTCCCACATGCGCCTCGCAATAGGGTTTGCCCGCCTCAACCGGAAGGCCGCAGAACCAGAAATCCTCGGTCGCGGGGTCGCCCACGGGCCATTTGCATGTCTTCTCGGTCAATTCCATCAAAGTCAGCTTCTTGGCTTTCTTTTCAACCTCGTTGACCTTGGCCAGCGCCTCGGGGCTGATCTCATTGGCCGATGGCTGCGGTGGCAGCGGCTGACCGGCGGGGATGATCTGACGGCGGGCCGGAACGACCGGTTTCGCCTCGGCGGTCGGGGCCGGGGCCGGACGCGCCGGTTCGGTCTTGGGTGCAGGTTTGGGCTTGGCCTCGGCCTTGGGGGCGGGCGCCGGTTTTTCTTTCGGTTCCGCCTTGGCCGGGGATGCGCCTGCCGTCCGGTTCGACAGGCCCAGGCGGTGCACCTTGCCGATCACCGCATTGCGGGTCACGCCACCCAGTTCCTTGGCAATCTGGCTGGCCGACTGGCCTTCGCCCCACATCTTCTTCAGCAGTTCAACACGCTCGTCTGTCCAGGACATCGTTAGCCTTTCAAAAGCGGAAAGCGGCCCCGGATTCGGGCCGCCTTGGGAATTCGTCTCAGCCCCCTATTCTAAACACTGCTGCCCGAGTTACAAGCTGTCTTCGAATCAGCTTGAGGGCAAATCATGCAAAATCCCGCAGATCAGACCGCGCGTCGCTTCGGAGCAGTCAACTGGATGGGCCTGTACACGCTGGCGCAGCGCGAAACCCTGCGTTTTCTGGCCGTCTGGACGCAGACGGTTCTGGCACCTCTGGTTACGGCGGGGCTGTTCCTGTTGATCTTCACCATCGCCATCGGACCCAGCCGGCCCGATATCATGGGTGTGCCGTTTGTGATGTTTCTGGCACCGGGGATCATGATGATGACGGTGATCCAGAATGCCTTTGCCAATACCTCGTCCTCGATGGTGATCGCCAAGGTGCAGGGCAATATCGTCGATACTTTGATGCCGCCGCTGTCACCGCTCGAGATTCTGCTGGGTTACCTCGCGGGTGGTATTGCCCGAGGCGTGATGATCGCACTGGTGATCTCGATTGCGTTTTTGGTCTTGCTCTCCATTGCGCCTCAGCACCCCCTGATCGCGCTGACCTTTGTTGTTCTGGGTGGGGCATTCATGGGCGCGTTGGGCCTGTTTGCCGGTATCTTCGCCAACAAGTTCGACCAGATGGCAGCAATCACCAACTTTATCGTCACGCCGCTGGCCTTCCTGTCGGGCACGTTCTACTCGGTCGAGGCGCTGCCGCCCGTGCTGAACCGCCTGACCCACCTGAACCCGGTGTTCTATCTGATAGATGGTTTGCGCTACGGAATGATCGGAGTATCCGACAGCTCTCCGTGGCTGGGAATGGCGGTTTGTACGTTTGCAACACTCGTGATCGGAACCATCACCTGGCTGATGCTGCGCACCGGATATCGCCTCAAGGCTTAGGCTGGCCCAGCCATCGCGACCGGTTGCAAGGGCCGGGGCCGGGATGCAGGCGCACCCGTTTCCGCCGTGCAGGGCAGGCTCTCAGACGCGGCGCCGCACCGCTTCTCGCCAGACCAGGATCAGCCCACCGGCCAGAATGGTCGCAGACCCGATCAGACTGATCCAGTCGGGGATTACATCAAAGACCGCCAAGTCGTAAAGGGCGGCAAAGATCAGCGTGGCATAGCTGATCGGGGCCACAAAGGATGCATCCGCCCGCGCCATGCCGTTGACGAAACAGGCCTGCGCACAGGCCATCAGAACGCCGATCCCCACCAATGCCGCCCACTGCTGCGGGGTCGGCATCTGAAAGACGAAGCTGACGGCCAAAGTGGCGATCAGCAAACCCATCGCGTTATTGATCAGCAGGATCTGCATCGGTGGCTCGCGCCCGGACAATTTTTTGATGAAAATCAGCTCCATCCCGATCAGCGCAGCCGCCGCCAGCGCCAGAAGCGCGGCAGGCTGAAAGCTGGCGGGGGTCGGGCGCAGCAGGATCAACGCGCCCGTCAAGGCGACAGCCGCCGCCAGCCAGCGCCAAGGACCAACCCGCTCGTGCAGCAGAGGCATGGCCAGCACCATACCAAAGACAGGGTTCAGAAAGGATATGGCCGTCGCATCCGCCATCGGAATGAAGGCAACCGACGCGAACATCAATGTCACCCCCGCCCAGCCAAAACTGGTCCGCCCGACGTGAAGCCCCCAATGGGGCCGCACCAACCGGGGCCGCAAAGCTGCAACCGCCAGCACGATCGCCAGCAGGGCAAACAGAAACCGCCCGTGACTGATCTGCATGGCGTGCAAGGACGGGCCCAACGCATCCGTCCCGAGCGCCTTTGCCAGCAGCGTCGTCGCGGCGATAAAGGCGGTGGCGACAAAAATCAGCGCAGCGGCAAGCGGTGGATTGTGGTGCTTGGGTTGGAACATGGCCAAGCGGTGCGCCGTTGCACAGGCTTTGGCAAGGGCAAAATTCGATCCCTGCAAAATACTGGCTTCCCAACCTGTGCAAGCATCGCTATACGGTCGGCCATGATCAAACATGTGCATATCCAACTGCTCCGACGCCGACGCATCTTTGCGTAACCGGCCTGTTTGATCTCGTGTGCCCGACAAATCGGCACAGACCTCACCAAAATTGTTGACGAACAGGGCCTTCGTGTATCACTCACGAGGCTCATACTACCTGAAAAGGATGATCCCATGATCCCGTCCGTTCTGCCGACCTATAACCGTGCGCCCCTGACCTTCGTGAAGGGCGAAGGCGCCTGGCTGACCGAGGCGGATGGCCGACGTTTCCTGGACCTCGGCGCAGGGATCGCCGTGAACGCACTGGGCCATGCCCATCCGGCATTGGTGGCCGCGCTGACTGACCAGGCCCATGCGCTGTGGCATGTCTCGAACCTGTACAACATTCCTCAGCAACAGGCGTTGGCAGACAAGCTGGTGGAAAACAGTTTTGCCGATACGGTTTTCTTCACGAACTCCGGCACGGAATCCTGCGAACTGGCCGTAAAAATGGCCCGCAAGTATTTCTATGACAAGGATCAGCCCGAGCGGGTCGAGATCATCACTTTCGACGGTTCGTTCCACGGCCGGTCGTCAGCCGGCATCGCCGCTGCCGGGTCCGAGAAAATGACCAAGGGCTTCGGCCCGCTGCTGCCGGGTTTCGTGCATGTGGCCTTCGGCGATCTGGACGGCGTGACCGACGCCATCACCGACAGGACCGCCGCGATCCTGATCGAACCCATCCAAGGCGAGGGCGGTATTCGCCCGGTGCCGGACGCCGAACTTAAGGCGCTGCGCCAGATCTGCGACGACAACGGGCTGCTGCTGATCCTTGATGAAGTCCAGTGCGGCGTTGGCCGGACAGGCAAGCTCTTTGCCCATGAATGGGCTGGGATCACCCCTGATATCATGATGGTCGCCAAGGGCATCGGCGGCGGCTTCCCTCTGGGCGCAGTCCTGGCCACCGAAGACGCGGCCAGCGGCATGACAGCAGGCACCCATGGTTCGACCTATGGCGGCAACCCGCTGGGCTGCGCGGTGGGCTGCGCGGTGATCGATCATGTGGCAACACCCGCCTTTTTGGAAAGCGTCAACCGCAAGGCGGGCCTGCTGCGCCAAAAGCTCGAAGCCCTGATCGCAGATCACCCCGACGTGTTCGAAGAGGTGCGCGGATCAGGCCTGATGCTCGGCCTCAAGTGCAAGCCTGCCAATATCGACGTGGTCAATGCAGGTTATGACAACCTCGTCATCACCGTTCCCGCCGCCGACAACGTGATCCGCCTGTTGCCGCCTCTCACTCTGACCGAGGACGATATCGCTCAGGCCATGATCCGCCTCGACAAGGCGGCCCGGCAGATCGAGACCCAACTCCAAACCGCCTGATTTTCATCTTTTCCCAAATACTCCGGGGGTCCGGGGGCAGCGCCCCCGGCAACCGACAGCCAGGAAACGAACCGACATGAACCATTTTCTCGACATCCACAAAACCGATGCTACCGCGCTTCGGTCCATGATCGATCAGGCGGGCGCGATGAAACAGGCGCGTCTGGGCCGTCCCAAGGCCGCCCCTGATGACGAACAACCGCTGAAAGACCGCATGGTCGCGCTGATCTTCGAAAAGCCCTCGACCCGGACGCGCGTGTCCTTTGATGTGGGCGTGCGCCAGATGGGCGGCCAGACCATGGTGCTGTCGGGCAAGGACATGCAGCTGGGTCACGGCGAAACCATTGCCGATACTGCCCGCGTGCTGTCGCGCTACGTCGACATGATCATGATCCGCACCTTTGATGAAACCATCCTGACAGAAATGGCCGAATATTCCGACGTGCCTGTCATCAACGGTCTGACCGACCGCACCCATCCCTGCCAGATCATGGCCGATGTTTTGACGTTCGAGGAACACCGTGGCCCTATCGCGGGCAAGAAAGTGGTCTGGACCGGCGACGGCAACAATGTCTGCGCTTCCTTCCTGCACGCCGCCGGTCAATTCGGATTCGATCTGACCTTCACCGGCCCCGCTCAGCTTGACCCGGAAGAGGAGTTCATGGGGTTTGCCCGCCAGAAAGGTTCGAAAATCGTGATCGAAAGGGATCCGCACAAAGCGGTGGAAGGCGCGGACCTCGTCGTCGCGGACACCTGGGTTTCGATGCATGATTCCCAGTCGGCCAAAGAGCGCCGCCACAACATGCTGCGTCCATATCAGGTCAATGCTGAACTCATGTCGCATGCCAAACCGGATGCGCTGTTCATGCATTGCCTGCCGGCCCACCGCGAGGAAGAAGCGACCTCCGAGGTCATGGACGGCCCGAACTCGGTCATTTTTGATGAGGCCGAAAACCGTCTGCATGCACAAAAGGCGGTGATGCGCTGGTGCCTGGGCGTCTAAGGGCGTCGACGGATATCCCACACTTTCAATTTGGCGAGCGTGCTTGCGCTCGCCAAGAGGACCAGTGCGCAAAGCGCTGTTTTGGTTACGATCTCCATCGTGCCTTCGATCAGCATGGCGTGAACAAGGCTGCCGACAATCGTCACCCCGGCCAGTGCGGTGTGGCTCAGCCGCCAAAAACGAAAACGCAGGCGCAGACGTTTGCGGAAGACCCCTAACAGGGCCACCCCGAAAGCGGTCCACATGGCAATGACACCCCAGGCCGAGAACGGCGTTGGCGATGCGAACAACAATGCATCCACCACATCCGGCGGGCTGGTAAGCCACAACCCCGCGACATGGACAACAATCGCCAGCACAAGGGTCAGGCCGATCCAGCGGTGAATGTGGCGGCTCATCACTGCGGACAGGCCCGGAAGGTATCTTCCGGCCAGAAGCGGTTGCAGCAGCAGCAGGCCCAAGCTCAGAATTCCGGCAAACCCGGCGAGGATATAGGCTGGATCGCGCCAGGCAAGATACGGGCTGCCTGCCGCAGCGATCAGGGGAACGGCAAGGGCGGCGATCAGGGTCGCCCAAATGGCACCGGTTCGGATCACCGGGATCAGAGCGGTTGCAACACGAAATGCGCAGCCAGTGTCTTGTCTTTGGAACTGGACATCACAGGCCGCAGGAACACGGTTTCGAACGCGCCGCTGTCATAGGCCAGATGCCCGTGCGGTTGACCGAATGCAGGAACGATCTGCGGCATTTCCAGGCGGAATTCACCCTTTTCATCCGTCAAGGTCGCTCCATGGCTTTGCGGGTCACGCTCGTGCCCTTCTGTGGTATGGGCCCAGATCTGTATGCGCTGGCCGGGCAGGGGGGCGCCATCGCCCGCCCGTCGTACGGTGCCGGTCATCCAGAACCCGCCGCCACCGATCCGGTCCACGATTGGCGCGCCGGGGCGATAGTTGTTCGATCCGCCCCGCATCGAAGGCGTCGGCGCAATCCCGGCTGCGCGGGCAGGCACCAAAAGCCCTGTGGCGCCGGTCGCCAAAACGGCAACACCTTGGGTGATCAGGGAACGGCGGGACAGCAACGCATCTGTCATCGAGAAACCTCCAATACGCGATCCAATCTTGTCAGTCTGCGGCTTCCATCTGAAACATAGCATGTTTCCTTCAAAATCCGAGGCCGTGCGCGGTTGGATCCCCGCGTCCTCACCGTTCTGTGAGTGATTCCGGGTCGTCGAAACGAATCTCTTTGACCTCTGGCGGTGCCTGGTGCGATGCTCGGGGCCACCGAACCACATCGGGATGATTATTCCATGACGACAGCAGATATGGTCACACAGGAAGACATTGCCGCCTTCCAACGCGATGGTGCTGTTGTTCTGCGGTCGAAATTCTCATCCGACTGGTTGTCATTGCTGCGCGCAGGTATCGACGCCGACCTTGACACGCCGACGGATAATTTCACCCGTCATACCAAGGATCCGAACGCCCCGGGCTATTACGAAGACTACTGGGCCTGGAACAAAATCCCGCAATTCAACGAATTCGTTCACAAGTCGCCCTGCGCTCCGCTTGCCGCCGGGTTGCTGGGGGCGCCATCCATCAACCTTGTCATGGACAACTGGTTCCTGCGCGAGGCCGGCTCGACCTCGCGCCCACCCTTCCATCAGGACCTGTCTTACTTCGACTTCGAAGGCGCGATGTGTGTCCTTTGGTTGCCGCTGGAACCCGTGACCAAGGAAAACGGCATCGCATTCGTGAAGGGTTCACACCTATGGGACAAGCTGTTCATGCGGGTGCGGTTTGTCGATGGACATCCCAGCTATGAGCCCACCGAAGTCGCCGGGCTGACCTATCATCCGCCACCCGATGTCAATGCCGACCCAGGCGCGTATGAGTTGCTGCAATGGGATCTGGAGCTTGGGGATTGTATCTTTTTCGACATGCGAACGCTGCATGGCGGGTTGTCCTCGACCACGCCGTCGGAAACGGTGCGGCGCTTCACCCTTCGCATGACGGCACCTGATGGTGTCATCCGGTATCGCGGCGACTGGGCCAAGGACGAGCGTGCGCAGTTCGAGGCGGCAGGCTATGGCGAGGGGGATCGGATTGACGGGCCGTTTTTCCCGCAACTCTGGCCGCGTTGATCGGAACGGCGCCGCACGCAATCTGTGCGATTGTGCACTTTATGGGCTGCTTCGCGTGGCTATTTCTTACCTGAGTGAACGCGGGTGGCCTGACCATCTGCAACGAAGGGAGAGCTGAAATGAGTTGGAACCCGACGCACAATCCGGAGTGCATTTCGGAGAATCCGGCGCTGGACACATTAATCATCCCGCGTGCCCGTGACCTGGGAGGGTTCGAAGTGCGCCGCGCGCTGCCTTCGGTAAAACGACAGTTGGTAGGCCCTTTCATATTTTTCGATCAAATGGGGCCGGCTGAATTCATCACCGAAGGCGGCATCGACGTGCGCCCCCACCCCCATATCGGACTGGGCACGGTTACCTATCTGTACCAGGGCGAATTCGAGCACCGTGACAGCCTTGGCACACATCAGATGATCTATCCCGGCGAGGTCAACTGGATGGTTGCAGGGCGTGGTGTCACCCATTCCGAGCGCACCAGTGACGAAACACGCGGCAGGAAACACAGCCTGTTCGGCATTCAGACCTGGATTGCTTTGCCCGAAGCGCATGAGGATATGGCCCCAGATTTCGAACATCACAAACAGGCCGCGTTGCCGCATATTCAGGATGCAGGCGTCAGCGCCCGGTTGATCCTGGGTTCGGCTTATGGTGAAACCAGCCCGGTCACGATGCTGTCCGAAACCTTCTATCTCGACGTGCAATTGGAACCCGGCGCGTCTTTCCCTTTGCCTGACGACCACGAAGATCGCGGTGTCTATGTTACGCAAGGTTCGGTCGAAATCGCGGGCGACAGGTTTGACGAGGGCCGCATGATGGTGTTCCGGCCCGGGGACAAGCTGTCTGTCAAGGCCGGTGCATTGGGCGCACGGCTGATGCTGCTGGGCGGAGCGACCCTGAATGAAGACCGCTACATCTGGTGGAATTTCGTTTCGTCTTCGAAGGAAAAAATCGAAACCGCAACCCGTGAGTGGAAAAGCGCCGATTGGGCCAATGGTGCATTTCAACTGCCTCCGGGCGACGATCAGGAATTTATCCCTATTTCCAAAGAGCTTGAGCGCACCAAACCCCGGCTGGCCCGCTAGCGCGTGACGTCGGGGGCAAGCGGGCTTGTGTCACAGGACGTTTGCGGTGATCCTTTTCGGGTGTACCGGAGGGGGTATCATGAATCTTGTCCTTGCAGGCGCGGGCAGCATTGGCTGTTACTGTGGTGCTTTGCTGGCCCATGCGGGCCACGCTGTAACCCTGCTGGGTCGCGCCCATGTGCTGGACCCGATCCGAGAGCACGGGCTGAAGGTCACTGACTTTGATGGCCTTGACGTCACGATTCCGACCGGGGGCCTGACGCTCAGCGAAGATCCGGCCTGTCTGGATCAGGCCGAACTGGTCATCGTCACCGTCAAATCGGGTGCAACCGCAGACATGGCCGAGCAAATTGAGCGCTTTACGCGGCAGGATGCCCCGATCCTGTCCTGGCAAAACGGTATCGAAGCTGCCGCAACATTGCGTGAGGCCTTGCCGGGGCGCGATGTGCGTGCGGGTATGGTTCCGTTCAACGTGGTGCCAAACGGCCCTGCCACCTATCATCGGGCCACGTCCGGAGAGATCGTCATCCAAAGCGGCACCGGTGATCTGGCTGCGCAGCTGAGCAGCGCAGACCTTCCCGTAAAGTCCAGCGACCAGATCGAAGCCGTGCAATGGGGCAAGCTGGTGATCAACCTGAACAATGCGCTCAATGCCTTGTCGGGCCTCACGTTGGTGGATCAGCTGATGAACCGCGACTGGCGCAATCTCATGGCGGATCAGATGTCCGAGGCGCTGACCGTCCTCAAGGCGGCGGGTCATCCCGTGGCCTCGACCACACCGCTTCCGGCATGGATGACCCCGCATATTCTGCGGCTGCCGACACCGCTGTTCACCCGCATCGCGGCCCGGATGCTGACAATCGACCCCAGCGCGCGAACGTCCATGGCCTATGACCTCATGGCCGAGCGGCAAACGGAAATTGACAGCCTGCAAGGTCACATCATCCGGATGGGTCACGAAACCGGAGTGCCAACACCCATCTGCACGCAGGTGTCCGACCTGATCAAGCATGCACCCGATCACCCGTTGTCGCCGGAACAGATCAGGCTCTGACGGTCTCCCTCAGGCGAACGCGGTCAACACCCAGTAAATGACGGCCGACATGGTTGCGGCGGCGGGCACAGTGACTACCCACGCGGCCACGATGGTCATGAAATGCGACCGCCGTACCAGCTTGCGACGGCGGTATTCTTCCGGGGCAAGGTGATGTTCTGTGCGTTGACGCTTTCCCTGTTTGCGCCAGCGCTCGGAATCCCACTCTCGGTAGAAGCCGACGCCAAAGACTGCACCAACGGCGATATGGGTCGAACTGACCGGCAGGCCAAGCCAGCTGGCCAGAATTACGGTGATCGCCGCCGACAGGGCGACGCAAAAGGCGCGTATCGGGTTCAGCTTGGTGATCTGGCGGCCCACCATCCGGATCAGCCTGGGGCCGAACAGAAACAGACCGAAGGAAATCCCGAACGCTCCGATGATCATCACCCAAAGCGGGATTGGAACTTTCGCGGCGAACTCTCCGAACTCGACCGCGTGGACAATCGCAGCCAGCGGACCGACCGCATTGGCCACGTCATTTGCACCATGGGCAAAGCTCAGGAACGTGGCCGAGATCACAAGCGGCAGGCCGAACAGCGTCTTCAGCGACCGGGTTCGGTTCTCCATCCCTTCGGATCTGCGCTTGACCCACGGGACGGTCACGGACCAGGTCAGCAGCCCCACGCCCAACCCGATCAACAGGGCCATTTCCGGATCGATATGCACGATCCGTTGCAGGCCTTTGACGGACAGATAGGTGGCAAAGGCCCCCGCCATCACCGCCAAAAGGACAGGTACCCATTTGCGCGCGGCGGCGATCTTGTCGTCCTGATTCTGGATTTTCGACTTGATCAGCGCCAGAAAAGCCGCGGCAACCGCACCCCCGAGCATCGGCGAAATCACCCAGCTGGCTGCAATTGCACTCATCGTGCCCCAGTTCACCGCGCTCAGGCCCGCTGCTGCAATGCCCGCACCCATCACCCCGCCCACGACTGAATGCGTTGTGGACACAGGGGCGCCAATCCAGGTCGCCAGGTTGACCCACATGGCCGAAGATATCAGCGCTGCCATCATGGCCCAGATGAACACCTCGCTGTTTTGCACCGAGGCGGGATCGACAATCCCCTTCGAGATGGTCGAGACCACGTCACCCCCCGCAAGCAACGCACCTGCGCTTTCGGCGATGGCGGCAATCACGATGGCACCGCCCATGGTCAGCACATTCGCGCCGACCGCTGGCCCCATGTTGTTGGCCACGTCATTGGCACCGACATTGATCGCCATATAGGCCCCGAACGCGGCCGCCGCGACCACGACATGGCTGCCATCCGCCCGACCGAACAGGACCGCCGCCGTCAGCCCGGCAAGCGCCATGAAGGCCAGTGCGACCCCCGGTGCCAGCAGGTGGCGCGCGACATGGATGTTGGCGGTTTCGACCCGCGAAATTCGGTGCAGGTCGCTGTCCAACGTTTGCCAGCGTGGTTTCGGATTCGTGTCAGACATGAACTTGGTCAGATATTGTAGGATCGTGCGCCACTAACGGTATCCGGATGCTCAGGCAAGCTGGGTGCCATCGAAATGTTGCGAATTCCTTACAGTCTGCGCAACAAGGCCTGAAGCTCGGGCTCTTGCACCAGAGTGGCCGCTTCAACCGGCGAAAACCAGCTGCGCTCGCGCTGATCGGCCTCGGGAAAGTCATCCGCCAGCGCGCGCACCGAAATCCTGTAGACATTGGTCAATACCGGTTGCGCTGATCCGTTTTTGAGGATCTTGTCATAGGTGAATTGGCCGACGGGTTCATCGTGAACTGCATCCGCGCGCACCCCGGCCTCTTCCCAGGCCTCCTGAAGGGCTGTTTCCGCGCCACTCAAACCATCGATGGGCCAGCCTTTCGGGATGATCCAGCGTTTGGTGTCACGGCTGGTGATCAGCAGAACCTGATCGTGCCCGTCATAAACGCGGGTGCATAACGCCGCAAACTGCACCCGTCGGGGGCGCAGGAACAGCGGTCGCCCGACCTCTTCCCAGATATTTTGCAGCCATGCATTCATCAGTTTTTTTGTCAGTCTACTCTATGCCTTTAAAGTTGATACGACTTAACAACGGAAATGGTGAGTTTCAATTAAACCTTCCAGTTTTGGCCGGGTTTGGCCGATTCTTGAGGGTTTTCTGGGTTGTTTTGTGGATTTTGGGCAAGGCACGGGCTTTGCTGACGGCTCTAGTCACGTCTGCGTTTTGCCCTCAGCGTGGGATCAGCCTGGGTCGGGTCTTCGGGCCAGGGGTGTTTGGGGTATTGCGCCCTCATGTCCTTACGTACATCCGCGTAAGAGCCCGCCCAGAAACCGGGCAGGTCACGCGTTATCTGGATCGGGCGCTGCGCCGGTGACAGCAGAGTGATCTTCAAAGGCTGGCCGCCGATCGCCGGGTGTCGGGTCACGCCAAACACTTCCTGCAAACGGACCGAGATTTCCGGTACGGCCGCGCTGTAATCAATTGGCACCTTGCGCCCCAGCGGCGTTTCAAATGACCCCGGAGCGCGCCGGTCCAGTTCCTGCGTCTGCGCCCAGTCCAGCCGGGCGCGCAGGGCGGGCAAAAGATCGAATTTCTTCCAGTCTTCGGCGCTTTTGACCCCTGACAGCATGGGCAGCAACCAGTCTTCCATATCGGCCATCAGGCCTGCGACCGAAAAATCGGGCAGATCGACGCCATCGGCGCGCACCAGTTCGACACGGGCGGCCAGGCGCGCGGCGGCACCCTCCAGCCGCAGGCCCAGATCGCGTATCCCATCCAGCATCGCGCGGGCCACGGCGTCGTCCGGGACGTCCTTCCAGATGCGGTCGTCCAATGTGATCGCACCGAACCGCTCTTGCCGCCGCGACACGACGCGCCGCTCGCGTTTGGACCAGGCGCAGGTCTCGACCCAGCCGATCTGATCCGCGAACAGATCGCGGATGTCGCGTTCCGAAATCTGGGTGGCCATCCGGACCTTCGCCTCGCGCGGGTTGCCATCCGTGTCGATGACGACCAGAAACGGAGCGTTGGCCAGTGAATCCGCACTGTCCAGAACAACGCCTTTCCCCCCTGACAGCACATAGCGCGGCGCGTCGCCCTTGCGCCGCTGTCCGATGCGGTCAGGATAGGCCAGCCCGGCCATGGCGGCGGGGCTCAGATCGACCGATTCGCCCTTGGCCTGTTTCCGCAGCCGTCTGGTTTCGGCATTGATCCGATCCACTGCGCCCATGTTGACCTGCCAGACCCTGTTGCGCTGAAAGGCCCGGGGATCGCGCAGCGCCTCTTGCCGCAGGGTGATATCCACCGGCGCGCCGCGAAGGGGGTCACGCTCGGCCATCAACGCTGCCAACAGGGCGGCGTTCGGACCGGCCCGCACAAGCATGTGCCCCAGCCGGGGATGCAAGGGCAGTGCCGCCAGGGCGCGCCCATGATCGGTGATCCGCCCATTGGTATCGAGTGCGCCCAGCATTGACAGCAAAGCCCGCGCCTCGGCCATCGTCCCCTCGGGAGGTGGAGTCAGAAAGGCCAGATCGGCCGCGTCAGCGCCCCACAGGGACAGCTCCAGCGCCAGCCCGGTCAGATCCGCCGCTTCGATCTCGGCAGGCGGGTAGGCGGCCAGCGCACCGTCTTCCCCCTTCGACCAGAGCCGGTAACACACCCCTTCGGCCACCCGTCCGGCCCGGCCCGCGCGCTGTGTGGCCTCGGCCCGGGTCACCCGTTCGGTCACCAGCCGGGACATGCCCGATCCCGGATCGAACCGAGCCCGCCGGGCCTGTCCCATATCCACCACGACCTTGATGTCGGGGATCGTCAGCGAGGTTTCGGCAATCGACGTCGCCAGCACGACTTTGCGCCCTTGTTCCACCGGGGCAATCGCGGCACGCTGGGCCGCAAAGGGCATGGCTCCGAATAACGGGCGCACCACGCAACTGTCGGGCAACCGACCGTTCAAAAGGCTTTCAGCGCGTCGGATCTCACCCTCTCCCGGCAGGAAAACCAGAATTCCGCCGCCGGACTTCCGGGTCTCACGCTCGGCCTGCACCACCAGATCGATCAACGCATCCAACCGTCGCGCTTGCGGCCCCAATGGCCGATCCAGCCAGCGCGTCTCAACCGGAAAGCTGCGCCCGTCCGATGTGACCAGAGGGGCCGCCATCAACGCACCGACGGGATCCGCATCCAGCGTGGCTGACATGGCCAGCAGGATCAGATCGTCCCGCAATGCGTCGGTCACTTCGAGGCACAAGGCCAGCCCCAGATCGGCGTTCAGAGACCGTTCGTGGAATTCATCGAAAATCACTGCGCCAATTCCCGGCAGATCCGGGTTGGATTGCAGCATCCGGGTCAGGATGCCTTCGGTCACCACCTCGATCCGGGTGTCTTTCGACACTTTCGCCTCGCCGCGCACACGGTATCCCACGGTCTGCCCTGGGCGCTCTCCCAGGGTCTCGGCCATCCGCTCGGCAGCGGCTCGGGCCGCCAGCCGCCGGGGCTCCAGCATCACGATCCTGCCTTCGCACAAACCCGCCTCGAGCATTGCCAGGGGAACCCGCGTGGTCTTGCCCGCCCCCGGTGGGGCCTGCAATACCGCGCGGCCCTGCGCGCACAATCTGTGCAGCAGTTCGGGAATGGCGTCGTCGATGGGCAGGCGTATCGTCATCCGGTTCTTATCCGCGATCATGCTGGTGTCGTCCAGTTCTCGCGCCGCGCACGTTCTGGTGACACCGGGGCGGCAGAATCAACCCTGAACGGCCAAGCAACGCACGAATTGACGCAGCTTTCGCTTTGATCGCATTTCCGGCGACCTGCGGTCTGGACAAACGCCCCCCGAGCGCGGCAACTATTCCTGCCTCTAGGATCGGGACAAGAATGCAGACAGACAGCCTCAGCGACAGGATTTTGAAGGGCGAGCGCCGGGCGCTGGCCCGCGCGATCACTCTGGTGGAAAGCAATCGCGCCGATCATCGTGCACAGGCCAGCGAGCTGTTGGCCCAGCTCGCAGGATCGGGGCGTCAGGCGCTCCGGATCGGTTTGTCGGGTACGCCCGGGGTGGGCAAGTCCACCTTCATCGAAAGCTTTGGCATGATGCTGACGGGGCAGGGGCTGCGTGTCGCGGTTCTGGCAGTCGATCCCAGCTCTGCCCGTTCGGGGGGCTCGATTCTGGGGGACAAAACCCGGATGGAACGCCTGAGCCGCGAGAAGAACGCCTTTATTCGCCCCTCCCCCAGCCAGAGCCATCTCGGCGGCGTTGCCCGACGGACCCGCGAGGCCATCGCCCTGTGCGAGGCCGCAGGCTATGACGTGGTGCTGATTGAAACCGTGGGCGTCGGGCAGTCTGAAACGGTGGTGTCCGAATTGTCGGACCTGTTCCTGTTGCTGTTGGCCCCGGCGGGTGGGGACGAATTGCAGGGTGTCAAACGTGGCATCATGGAGATGGCCGATATCATCCTGATCAACAAGGCGGATGGCGACCTTAAGGCCACGGCGACCCGGACATGCGCAGACTATGCCGGCGCGTTGCGATTGCTGCGCAAGCGCCCGCAGGATCCCGAAGGTTTTCCCAAGGCAATGACCGTTTCAGCGGTCGAAGAACAGGGGCTGGAGCAAGCCTGGGACGAGATGCAATCCCTGACCCGGTGGCGCCGCGACAACGGTATCTGGGAAGCCAACCGGGCCGCCCAGGCGCGATACTGGTTCGATCAGGAAGTCCGCCATGCCCTTCTGGCTCGGCTCGACACGCCGCAGGCCAAGGCTGAGATGGAACGCCTGAACGCTGAAGTCTCGGCCGGGCGTCTGAACCCGGCCCGCGCGGCCGAAGAACTGCTTGGCACGCTGAGCTGACGGGGTGAAAGGGGGCAAGGTTTCAAAGGCGGGCGCAAAATGAAAGAATTCGTTCGGTCCGTCTTGACGCTTCCTGCGATTCCCACTACACGCATCCAACCAGTTTTCGGGCGCGACTTCGGGTTGTGCCCCTTGTGATTTGGCCGAGGGCTTTGTGCCCGGCCTCCAGAAACAAAGGAAGAAACCATGTCGCGCCGTTGCGAACTGACCGGAAAAGGCCCGATGACTGGCAACAATGTCAGCCATGCCAAAAACAGAACTCGTCGTCGTTTCCTGCCGAACCTGAATGACGTTACCCTGCAGTCCGAGACCCTGGGCCGCGGCGTCAAGCTGCGCATCTCGGCAGCCGCCCTGCGTTCGGTTGACCACCGCGGTGGTCTGGACGCATTCCTGGCCAAAGCCAAGGATGAAGAATTGTCGGCGAACGCGCTGAAAGTGAAGAAGGAAATCGCCAAGGCGCAAGCCACGGCCTAAGCCTTTTCGCTTACGGGATTTCAGGCCCTGCACCTCTGAGGTGCGGGGCTTTTTTGTTTTGAGACGCCCGCTGCTGCCTTGCTTTGTTTTCAAATTCGAAATTATTTCTCGCCATTGGTGAATTGCTTCACATACGGAAAGCCGAATCTGACCTATCGTCACTGTCATTCATCAGGCGGGGGCCTCACTATGACGTTAAAAAGTTTCTACCTTTTCCTGTTTCTGGCCGCGGTTTTTCGCAAAGCAATTTCGGCTTGTACGCGGATGCAGCGCAGGGTGAATCGTTCCCACACCAGCTTCAATACAAGCAAGGTGAAACGACCGGGAATTGATTACTGAAACCAGCTTCAAGCGCGACCCTTTGGCGCTTGAAGCTACTTTGCTGACTGACCTATACCCGGGTCAGGATGAGACCTGCCATAACACGATTCCTGCCTTATGCTCTGTCCCTGCTTTTGGTTCTGACCGGGCAGGGCCTTGCGGTGTCCCGCGGCATGGACAGGGCCGTGGGTCAGATGGTGTTGTGCACAGGCACCGGTCCGGTCGTTGTCTACATGGACGAAGACGGACAGCCCACCGCGCCACCGCATTACTGCCCGGATTACGCGCTGTCCCTGATGGGCGCGGTCGCCATTGCCCAGCCGCCCATGCCTATGGCACCAGAGCAGGCGCAGTTAGCGCCGCTGCGACATCTGGTCAATCAAATCGCCTTGCCGGTCCCCGGCACCCCGGCGCGCGCGCCGCCTGTACGTGTTTGAAGACACTACTTTTTCAAACCTACAATACAGGAGAGGCACGATGTCCCTCAAAACTACTCTGTTTGCAACCCTGGCCGCCGTGACCCTGGCCATGCCCGCTGTTGCCGAAGGCACTATCAAAGTTGATGACGCCTTTGCCCGGTCGTCGGGAAAGACCGCCAAGGCAGGTGCCGCGTTCATGATGATCCAGAATCTGGGCGATGCGGACGACCGTCTGGTCGGCGTGACGTCGGATGCCGCTGCTCGGGTTGAACTGCACACGCACAAAGTCGACGACAATGGCGTGGCCAAGATGGTGCATGTCGAGGAAGGCTTTGCCATTCCGGCAGGCGAAACCCACATGCTGAAACGCGGCGGAGACCACGTGATGTTCATGGGGCTGACCGAACCGTTCGAGCAGGACGCCATGGTTCCGGTGACGCTGATCTTTGAAAAGGCTGGCGAGGTTGAGATCGAAATCCCGGTCGATCTGGAGCGTCAGGACATGGGTGGGCACGGATCTCATTCGAACTAGGGCAACGCCTGTCTTCGGGCCGCGCTGCGGCCGTCATCCATGCGTCAGGCCGGGCATTGCCCGGCCTGTTGTTCCTGCGGCCGCCGCTGGTGCTATTTGTTGACGTTTTTCATACCGACGCGGTCACCGGCCTGGCGGAATCGGGATGCCAGCCAGAACATGACCGCGGCGATGGCCAGTGCCGAAAAGGCGATGCCCCATCCCAGCGCAACAAGCGCGACCGCTGGCCAGATCATCAAAACAAGCCCGACCACAAGCGCGACAAAACCCGAGACGCGCATGGAGCCGCGTTGAGGGTCTCTTTCGTGCATTTGCCCGGATGCCGCCAGCGAACCGATCCCGATAATCAGCGCCCAGGCGCCCATGAGGAAAAAGGCCAGTTTGACCGTCCCTTCCGGCCAGATCAGCAGGACAAGCCCGATCAGAAGCGCACCGATTGCAGCGCCGCCCATTACCCCGCGACGCCCAACGCCCAAAAGCGTCAGGCCACCATCGAGGATCAGCAGCACACCAACCAGCCGCAGCAGCAACGCGATGCTGCCAGACGGCCAGAACAGCGCTGCAATACCGACAAGCCCGGCCAATACTCCGCGCAGCAGAAAGGTCCACCACAGGCTGGAAAGCTGCTCTCCCAGCATGTCGCGCCCGGCCATGCTGCCTTCATCCAGAATTTCACCGGTCCGGGGGTCCTGATCCGTCATGTCTTGTCCTCCAGTCGTTTCGGGGGCATTCTAACCGAATTAAGCGAGTGTTGTCTGTACTTTAACTATGCGGCGCAAGCAGGTGCCCGACCCATTGCGGAACTGTCTGGGTCGCTTTGCCGGCAACTCTTTCATCAAACCCGGATGCGCCCGGCGACGGTTCCAGATTGATCTCGATCGTCCGAGCGCCCGCCGCTTGTGCCTCGTGCACGAACGCTGCCGCCGGATAAACCTGACCCGAGGTGCCAATGGCGGCAAAAAGCCACGCGCTGCTCAGGTGGTCATAAATCTCGTCCATGAAATAGGGCATTTCACCAAACCAGACCACATCGGGCCGGGCCGTGGGCCGCGCACAGGCGGGGCAGGATTCCCCAACCGCCATTTCGGGCGGGGCGGTCCAGCGATGGCCACAAGCTGAACACAGCGCGCCCGCCAAAGTTCCGTGCATGTGGATGACATCCGTTGCGCCGCCCGCCTCGTGCAGGCTGTCCACGTTCTGGGTTACGATCACGACGTCTCCGGGCCAGTCCCGTTGGAGCCGGGCCAGTGCTTCATGAGCGGCATTGGGTTGAACTTCGGAGGCCTGAACCCGCCGCGCATTGTAAAACCCTTGAACCAGTGCGGGATCGCGGGCGAATCCTTCCGGCGTGGCGACATCCTCGATGCGGTGCTGGGCCCACAATCCACCCTCATCGCGAAAGGTGCTCAACCCGCTCTCGGCTGATATTCCGGCCCCGGTCAGAATCACGATCTTTTCCATTTCTCCTCCGCGCGGTACAGCTTGGTGCATGTCACACCGTATCCTCTTTGTCTGCCTGGGCAATATCTGCCGCTCGCCTGCGGCAGAGGGCGTTTTTCGCGCCCGCGCGCCACATCACGTAACCGATAGTGCCGGAACCATGGGCTGGCATGCGGGAAAACCGCCCTATGGCCCAATGCAGGCAGCTGCGAAGGTCAGGGGAATCGATCTGGGCGACCTGCGCGCGCGTCAGTTCACCGCTGCCGATTTCGACCGCTTCGACCTGATCCTGGGCATGGACGCCAACAACATCGCGGATATCGAGAATCTGCGCCCCGCCGGCAGTGACACCCCGGTGCGCCTGCTGACCGATTTCGCCCCTGAGGCCGGCGCGGATCATGTGCCTGACCCCTATTACACACGGGATTTCGATGGCGCGCTGGACCTGATCGAGGCAGCGGTTGACGGCCTTGCTGCCCATCTGGACAGTTAACCGCCGATCACCCGCAGCGATCCGCTCAGCCAGGGCAGTTTGGCCAAAGCCGGGTCAACGATCTGGTTCTGCATCAGACGCCGTGTCATGCCCGCGACCTCCTGCGGCACCTGATCGGACCAGCCCGTTCGCGCCAGCAATGATATGCTGCGCGAGAAATCCCCGAACGGGGCAGGGTGGGCCTCCAGCCCGTCATGAAAACGCGCTGCGCGCATGAAGCCCAGCGGCGTCGTGATCGCCCAACCCAGACCCCGTGCAACCATGGCCATAAGCGCCATGTGCGAGCCGATCTCGAACCGTTCCTCGAACTCCTGCGCGTCGCGCGCCATATGCGCCTCGATCTGCCGGCTGATCAGCTGCTCGCGGGCATAGCGCAGATATGGCAGGCTGTTCTGCACAGCCTCCACTCCGCCCGCCCCCTGAGGCGCAACCAGAATGAACGGATCCCGGACCAGAGGGTACTCGACCACCCCTTCCAGCACTTCTCCGCTATGGGCGGTGACGGCCATATGCAGGCGTTGTTCGGCCAAGGCCTCGAACAGATCGAGGCTCGACAAGGTGATCAGTTTGAAATTCGATCGGGTCAGACTGTCCGCCAGCAGCGTGGCCAGCCGTGGGGTCAGGTCATTGTCGAAGTCGTCGATCAATCCGATGGAGAGCGTGGTCAGATGCCCCAGATCCATGACCGACAATTCGCTTTGTGCCATTTGCAGCTCGGCCAGAACCGCCTCGGCCCGCACCAGAAAACTGCGCCCGGCCTGCGTCAGGCGCATCGGTCGGCGCCCGTGATCGACCAGTTCGGTGCCCAGAGCCTTTTCCAGATTGCGCAACTGTTGGGAAACGGATGGCTGGCTGAGCCCCGTGATCTCGGCGGCCTGTGCCACCGATCCCGTCCGCGCCAAAGCCTCGAACACCTCAAGGCCCCGCAGGGTCAGCCCTTTCATCACCATAAGATACACCTTTCGCTGCGCCTTTCTGGGGCGCAGCGTGGATCAGGTCAAGGTTTCAGAGGGGCTTAGCTGCAGATCGCCTGCGCCATCTGGCCAAAGTTCTGATACCGGTCCCACAGCGCATCGTCGCGCGCGGTCTGCGACATCTTCAACTCCTGCGCCTGATGGGGGTCGGTGAACCATTTGGCCACGGTTTTCTGATCGCTGCGGGTAAGCGCCTGATCCGCCACGCGCTGGATGCAACTGCACCGATCCCGCGTCGCCGCCGACCGGTCCGACGCCAGACACGCCCGCTTGATCTGCGCCGCATCCGCAACCGGAGCCACCGCCGTCAGCGATGCCGCACAAAATGCGATTAAGAGGAACTGTTTCATACTCGAGCCTCGTTTTTTGCCTGCCCGGAGGGATCTTGCGCCCCTCTCGGCCTGCGCGGGAGTATGAATCAAATGGGCGCGCGGATCAATCATACGTTGCGAAAAAGTGATTGCACGAGCCGGAAACGATACAATCCCGCCACCCCCGTAGGCCGGGTTTCAGCCCGGCACCGGTCAGGACAGGAGCGGGAGCCACCTTTCAATGGCCTCGATCAACGCTTCAATTTTCTCCGGGTGTTTAGCTATGTAAGCGTCAACGATCGCTGTAGTGCCTTTGGTTGAGCCTACAACGACCGCAGTGCCAACTCCTAAATTTGCCTTACCAACGCACCACTTGAGTAAGCCAAACAGTCCTGCTTTGAGTTTGCCCAGAATTGCTTCAATCCACTCACGAGCAGGGCGTTCCTCTTCCAAAGCCGTCGAGAGGTCGTCGGTCGCTTCCCAGATCAAGGTTATCGCGTCGGACAACCGTTCATCTTCGATGCTCTTAGGAGGGTTGTTCCCTCCGATGCCGTGGCGTGCTGAGGTTCTAACTGTCAGGCTACCTTTGATGTCCGATAAGGCTTTCTCGACTTCCCACCTTGCCTGAATTTCCGCAATTTCTTCAGCAACAGCTTCCGGGCCTGCGTTCCAAATACTATTGCCAGTCAAAGCAACCCGCCGCTGAAGTTCCCAGTCCAACGGTTCACCCTTCAGCATTCCCTCGTACCATTCAGCCCAAAACTCCCATGGCGTCTCGGGGGCGTTTTCGGAAAACCGCTGCGACAAGCTGGCGTACGGCTCTGGTACTGCACCATGCCACAGTTCGGTGGCAAACACCTGCTCAGTTTCATCTGGTGTCGCGGCTAGCGCAATAGCATCGGCAGATAGCGCTTGGATAATTTCGGCACCGTAGGTGAATGCGTTGGCATTGAGATCTTGAATTGTTTCGGCAGGCGTGGCGCGCGTTGCATAGAAGGTTGCGGCGACGGCAGTAGCGACGTTGGATAAGGTCGGGTCGGTTAATGTACCGTACCCGTTTTCGGTATTGGCGGCGTCGAGGGTGCCTAGAGTACTAGAGGTGATCGAAGCTATTTCTGGGTAAAGCCCAGTACCAACGAGTCCAGAAACAATATTGGCTCTAAAGCAAGCTAGAAGAAATTGCGCCTGTTCGCGGCTGCTACTTTCTTAATCTGATAAAACAAAAGCATAGGGAAGAACTTGTAAGGCTGAACGCGTCGCAAGTGCTTTCAGTGCCGTGTTTGAAAGCGAATTTAGCCAATCTTCAAACTCTTCTGGACGGGTTAAAATAACCATGTGCATTCCTGCTAATACGAGCGGTCCAATCTGCCCTCTTGAAGTTTAGCGGACAAGGCACCGAAACTCTGTCGCGTTTCTATTGACCAATCCACGATTCCTCTACATATCCCCAACCCATGACAGACCTCGCTCATATCCGCAATTTCTCCATCGTCGCGCATATCGACCATGGCAAATCCACCCTTGCTGACCGGCTCATCCAAGAGACCGGAACGGTGAAGGATCGCGACATGAAGGAACAGTTGCTCGACAGCATGGATATCGAGCGCGAGCGTGGCATCACCATCAAGGCCAACACGGTTCGCATCGACTATACCGCCGACAATGGCGAGCAATACGTGCTGAACCTGATCGACACCCCCGGCCACGTAGACTTCGCCTATGAAGTCTCGCGGTCGATGCGCGCGGTCGAGGGCTCTCTGCTGGTGGTCGACTCGACCCAAGGGGTCGAGGCGCAGACGCTGGCGAATGTCTATCAGGCCATCGACGCCGATCATGAGATCGTGCCGGTGCTCAACAAGATCGACCTGCCCGCGTCCGACTGTGACCGCGTGGCCGAACAGATCGAAGATGTGATCGGTATCGACGCGACCGACGCCATTCAGGTTTCCGCCAAAACGGGGCAGGGCATCCACGAAACTCTGGAAGCAATCGTACAGCACCTGCCCGCACCGAAGGGCAATCTGGACGCGCCTCTCAAGGCGATGCTGGTGGATTCGTGGTACGACGCCTATCTGGGCGTCATCGTTCTGGTCCGCATCATGGACGGCACGCTGAAAAAGGGGATGCGGGTCAAGTTCATGTCAAACAACACCCTGCACCATGTCGACCGTGTCGGCGTCTTCCGCCCCGAGATGCAGATGGTCGACTCGCTTGGCCCCGGCGAGATCGGATTCCTGACCGCATCCATCAAACAGGTCCGCGACACCCGCGTAGGTGACACCATCACCAATGACCGCAACGGGACCGAAGTCGCACTGCCGGGCTTCAAACCCGCGCAGCCGGTGGTGTTCTGCGGTCTGTTCCCAGTGGACAGCGCCGAATTCGAAGACCTGCGGGATGCAATCGACAAACTGGCGCTCAACGATGCCAGCTTCAGCTTTGAAATGGAAACTTCGGCCGCGCTTGGCTTTGGCTTCCGCTGCGGTTTCCTGGGCCTGCTGCATCTTGAGGTCATCCGCGACCGGATCGAACGCGAATATGATATCGAGCTCATCACCACCGCGCCGTCGGTGATCTATCACGTCTACATGAAAGACGGCGAGATGATCGAGCTGCACAACCCCGCCGACATGCCCGACCCGTCGAAGGTCGACCATATCGAGGAACCGCGCATCAAGGCGACCATTCTGGTGCCCGATGAATACCTCGGCGACGTGCTGAAACTGTGTCAGGACCGCCGCGGCATCCAGCTGGACCTGACCTATGCGGGGTCACGTGCGATGGTTGTGTACGACCTTCCCCTCAACGAAGTTGTGTTCGATTTCTATGATCGCCTGAAATCGGTAACAAAAGGTTACGCCAGCTTTGACTACCAGATGACCGGCTACACGCAGGACAATCTGGTCAAGATGTCGGTGTTGGTGAATGACGAACCCGTTGATGCGCTGTCGACCATGGTTCACCGCGACCGTGCCGAGATGCGGGGCCGGGCGATGTGCGAAAAGCTGAAGGACCTGATCCCGCGCCACATGTTCAAAATCCCGATCCAGGCCGCTATCGGAGGCAAGGTCATCGCGCGCGAGACCCTCTCGGCCCTGCGCAAGGACGTGACCGCGAAATGCTACGGCGGCGACGCCACGCGGAAACGCAAACTGCTGGACAAGCAGAAGGCGGGGAAAAAGAAGATGCGCCAGTTCGGGAAGGTGGATATCCCGCAGGAGGCATTCATATCCGCGTTGAAGATGGACAGTTAGAAGCTGTTTGAGGTTATTTTCAGGAAGCTGTGTCGAGGCATTTTTTTGATTTGGCTTCTCTACATTCGGTTCATTTAACTTGGGCGGCAAACCCCAAATCTCTGAGAGTAAACTAATGGAAGACTTCAAAATTGATTGGAGCAAAGAAGGTTCAGATCTTCTCCAAGAAATCATTCGTTGGCGAAAAACCACCATTCTGAGAAATGTGACTGCGCTAGATAAACTAAACGAACAATTAATCGAGCAAGACATATTCAATCACAAAGACTTCAAGAAAGTACGATTTAGAGTGGGAACTCAAAAGGAGTGGGGCGACAGAACCGGCGTCTCTCAAGCGACAATTGGGAACTATGAGCGCAGCGAAACGTATCCAAACAAAAACACCCGATTGAGGCTTGTTGATGCTATTAGATTTTTTAGGGAACGCGAGGCTGCAAAGCTCCAAGGTAAGCGAAACCTGGATGTTGAGCTGGATGCAGTAGAAGCAAAGAAAACGGCCGATAATTCGATACTAGATGCTGCACTTACAGACTTTCGGTTTGATGCAGAAGAACAAAGGGTAATCGCGGTACCTTTCAATCTAGATGTAGTTGAAGCCGAAATCGAAGAAATTGAGCAAGACAAAAAGGACCTGTTGGAAAGTTTAGGTTCTCAAGCTGACGATCTCGCAATTTCTTTGGAAAAAGGCGCAAACGCAAGTGTTTCGCGTATGGTTGAATCGTTAAAGTCTTACGCTAGAGAAACAGAAAAAAAGCGTCCAAACCCCCGAAAGCTGTTTCGTTTAGGGACTAATGTATTTAGGGCTTCCTCAAACGACGACATTGTTTTTGGAGTAAATGATTGGGATCGTCAATCGCTTGATGGCTTTGTGGCGGATCACAATGAGCTAATGCGGCTTCACTACAAAGAAGCATTGGCTAAAGCTCAAAAGGTGGACGCCGCTCACGTCCCGGACGACGCGGATTTGCCGAGTGGAAAAGAGTTTCAAGAAGTTGCAGAGGTTATTGAGAATGCAAAGGATAGTGATGGGCAGGCGCTCTTTGATAGCGATATTTCTACTCTCCTGAAGGATATTGGTCGCGAGATTGAAGAGCAGGCCGAGGCGGAAATACTAACAAGCGATCCAGAACGGAAGAAAGCTTTGCGCCGTAGGCGGGTAGAGGCAATCAAGAATGGCTCCATAATGCTGGGCCGTTTTTTGTTTGTTACGAGTTTCTTTATTGCCGTCGATCCCGCAGTGGCGTTGGGTACAGCGGGAAGCGTGGCGTCAATTCTTGGTTTGGTGGAATCCAGTAGCCCGGGGATTGTAAAAAAATACTACGAAAAAATTAGAGCCGCGCTCCCATTTCTCCCGAGGTTGCCCGGGTCTAAGTAAAATACCTCATGGTGATTTTGGCCAGAGTTCTGGGTTAAAGTGTGAACTCTTGCCCGGCGGCACCGCCGGGCCGCGCCGACCCGCCCCCCGTTAAACCAGATGTTAGCCTTCGAAAAACCGGGCGGCGCGTTTGCGCCCCCGGGGCTCCGCCCGTTCGCGGCTGAATTCGTCCACTGGACGAATTCCGAGACGCCGCTCATCCCCTCGGGTCGGCGCGGCCCTCGGTTCTACCCGACCCCCCCCAATTTCTGAAATCCAGCCAAAAGTGCTAGACTCCCCGCATTCCAAACAGATTTTTCAAAGGGGGAAGTGTTATGGACCCGCAATTGCGTTCCGAGATTTCGATGCGCCGTCTTGACCATTATTACGACGTCATGCGCACCTCGATCTTTGCCTATGTCGCCATCGCCGCGGTCATTGGGTTTGGGGCCGAAGGAGTTGCTCTGCCGCTGATCGTGCTGGTGCTTGTGATCACCACCTATGGTGTTCTGGCGGGCAAGACCGCGCTGGAAGATGTTGAAAACCTGCGCGGCGACATGACCGAGGAGTTTGCGCAGACCAGCTTTGCCCAAGGATTGAAGGCGCGTAACCTGAAAGGGCTGATCCTGACGTCGAATGTGTTGCTGGGTCTGATTGGGCTGTCCGAACTCATCGCAATCGTGTTCTGACCGAAGTCTGTGATCAACCTCACAGCTTCAACTTCGCCCACCTGCTAATGTTGACGCGACGGCAACCTCGGCAGGAGGCCCTTATGTCCACATCGCTCATCCCTCTCATCGCCCTCGGGTCGGCGGGTCTTTATTCCGTTGCCATGATCTCGATGAAGTTCTGGTGGAAAATTCCCGGTGTTGGCCTGACCCTTCTGATTGTTGCCACGCTGCTGGCCGCCGCGACGCTGGAACTTGCCGCGCTTCGCAACGAACGGTTGGGCATCATCTATACCGGCATTCTGGGGGCCGAGGTCGTGCTGATCGCCATCGCCTCGTATTTCCTGTTTGGCGAGAACTTTTCCTATCGCGAGGGGATTGGCATCGCGCTGGTCATTGTCGGGACAGCTTTGGCCTGGGCCTGAAACTCCATTCTAAGCCCCCGCTGAACCAATCATGAAGTTTCCCTTAAGTAAGTTGTAACCGGTTCGGGCGGTCCCAATCTGTTGACCAGACAGAAGGAGAGAGCCCATGACCAGATACATGACTGCCGGAGCAGCCGCTTTGGCCACGACCCTCGCCCTTGGAACGGCCGCGCTGGCCGATACCACGCCCGACCTGCGCGGCACCTGGCTGGGGTCTTACACGACCGTTCAGCCCAGCCATTACTACAAAGGCGATCAGCCCCGGTTCAATCAGGCCGAATGGATGCTGGATGTGCAGCTTCAGGACGGCAACGTTTTCTGGGGGCACAGCAAATGGCGTCGCGATGGCGTTTCCGACTGGAATGAATACGAGGCCACCGGCACCATCAGCCTCGATGGGACGGGCAGCATCGGCATCGTCGAAACCTCACCTCTGCTGATCGGCGCGAATGCGTTGATCGATGCGCGGTACGAAGATGGCAAGATCTTTGCAGATTTCCGTAGCCTGCGGAACGGAACGACCTACAGCACCGTTCTGGAACGTCAGGTGAACACTGTCCGGCCCGGACGATTGTAGGGGGTAAGTATCGCTGCTGCAATTTTGACTGCGGCGGAGGTTAGTAGGTTGCCACGTGCGGGTCGGACCGCTTCTCAAAAACGGAACAATCGTCTCCACAGCGCGGAGACGGGCCGGGCGGCCAGTTCACCGCCTGCGATAGGAACCAGACCACCCCGCGCAAGAATGCGGCGTTCCTCGGCGCGGGTCATCTGGATCTCGCGAACCTTCAGCGCGGCTTCGCGCGCGGTGACATAGCTGCCGTCCGGTCCCGGTTCCATTCCGGGGATGTTGCGTCCCCGCGACCACATTCCGCGAATGCCCGACAGCGGGTGTTTCCACCCGATCTCGTCATCATCCTGCAAATGCCAGATCCGCTTCGCTTCTGCGACCGAGACCAGAGCGGCCAGCGGTTTGCCGTGCCGGGTCAGTATGATCACTTCGCGCGGGTCCTGTGCGCGGGTGACCAAAGCGCCCAAATGGGCGCGCGCATGGGAAATGGTGCAACGCATCGGCGAATCTCCGTATGTACGATTCGAAAGATTGGTGGTCCGAGAGTTGTACAAACCCCGCAATTCTCAACTAATGGCGCGTGCGGTGGCCTTTGCGCCCGCAGCATTGGGCCAAAAGCCGGGCTCAGGTTCAGGCCTGAAAATGTCCCGGGACAAACATGCGTGGAGTCGAAACTTCTCGGATTATCCACAAAGATTTCCCGGCAGATACCAACAATTTATCCCCGTCTAATTTTCATGCTGCAGTGCTATTTTCTTGTCAGATACAAGGCGTGCTGCAACAGTCTGTACACCACACAGGTTCTTCGGAACCGAAGGTGGGACGCAAAGGCCCGGGGGTCTTGGCAGAGAGACTGGATCTTAGGATTTGCGTTGAACTGCAATGGCTTACCGGTGGGTGATCAGCTGAACGAGGGTTTCGTGCCCAAGTCGGATGGCCACTTTCTCAGAAGGCCGATGCACGCTGTGATGTCTCTTCGGGGACAATGCAGCCGCTGCAGTCTCTCTGGGGGCTGTAGCAACTGGATCGGGTGCTCTTCGGAGCGCATCGACCCGGTAAGGCGTCAGGAGTGTCCGAAAGGACGCATGCAAAGACCGCGTCTGCGCACCTGGCGCCTTTTCCTTTGCCGGATTTCGGTTTCATACAGGCTACCACTCACCCCTGCCGAAAGGGACCGGGGCTCTTCTGCGTGTGCGAAAGAGCCCCGATTTAGCGTCAGATGATGCAATGCCGCGTCTATGCACCTGTAAGGGAAAGCTACCGCGGCATGCCATGTCTTTCAACTACATATTGAGAGAAGGCCCGCGCGCGGCGCAAAATAAAGTGTATTACAGGCTTTCCTGCACGTCGGTTGCTGCGCCTTGGATGGCATCTCCGGCTTTTTCGATATCCTTGCCGGCGCCTTTGGCGGTTTCGCAGGCAGTCAGTGCAAACAGGCTCAGGCCCATCAGAATTACGCGGATCATGTTCGTCTCCTTGGTGCTCGATTATTTTTCGGTAGCACCTTTTTTCAGCCGGAGCCAGTTCCTAGGTCGGGCCGTCGCTGCAGAAGAGCTCGTAAACGACTTCGAGCATGCGGCGGGGACGATCATCCGCCAGACGATAGTAGATGGCTTTACCTTCCCTGCGAGGTATCACCAACCCTTCAAGTCGCAGACGGGAAAGTTGCTGTGATACAGCGGCTTGCCTGGCGGACAGCAATTCTTCCAGTTCGGTGACGGATTTTTCACCGGACACCAGATGGCAGAGGATCATCAATCTGCCTTCGTGGCTTATCGCTTTGAGAAAATTAGAGGCGCGTGTCGCGTTGGTGACCATGCGGTCAAAATCTTCTTTTGACATGTCCTGGGACAGCTGAGGAAGTGCCATCGATTGAGTTCCTTGCAAACCCGTTGGCCGGGCGTTGTTTCCGTAACGTAAAGAGACGTGAGTGTAAGACCCTTCAGTACATGTTTCGTACATTCATTTCTATATGTATGAATCAAAATAGCGTGATGTATGAAAGGGGAATTCGGATTGAACGTTCCCGCAACGCGAGGGGGCAGATGATTCACTTTAAGGCGATCTGCTGATCGTTGCCGGAAACAACAGATGGTTCGCCTTGACGATTGATGATGATCCACATTCGGTCAGCGTTCTCACTTGCCCCCCTTGCAGCCCCCCTTAGCCGACACTAAGACTCAGGTAACACTTGTTGGGATATTGTCCCGATCCATAGCTAAACAGGCAGGTTACGAATGTTCGATCCCGTAGAAACCTACATGAATACACTTGTTCCCATGGTCGTTGAGCAGACCAGCCGGGGCGAGCGCGCCTATGATATTTTCTCCCGCCTGCTGAAAGAGCGGATCATATTCATCAACGGACCGATTCATGATGGGATGAGCCATCTTGTTGTGGCGCAATTGCTGCACCTCGAAGCTGAAAACCCCAACAAGGAAATCTCGATCTACATCAACTCGCCCGGCGGAGTGGTAACCAGCGGTTTGTCGATTTACGACACAATGCAATATATCAAGCCGAAATGTTCCACATTGGTGATCGGTCAGGCGGCCTCGATGGGCTCGGTCCTGCTCGCCGGGGGCGAGAAGGGAATGCGCTTTTCACTGCCCAACAGCCGCATCATGGTGCACCAGCCCAGTGGCGGGTACCAGGGCCAGGCCAGTGACATCATGATTCACGCGGCCGAAACCCAAAAGCTGAAGGATCGCCTGTATGACATCTACGTACGTCATACGGGGCAGACGAAAAAGGCGGTCGAAAAAGCGCTGGATCGTGACAATTTCATGAGCCCGGAAGAGGCCAAGGAATGGGGTCACATCGATGAGATCGTTGAAAATCGAGCGAAAATGGACACGGAAGAGGCCTGAGGCCGATACCCCGCGTCACCGGCGCGGGGGTCATTTTGAGATTGTAGCCGCCAGAGTGCTGGCCTAAGCTGCACACACAGGTGTAAGCGTCCCCGAAAAGGGGCGCAGGGACGAAGCCCGAAAGGTAGATCATGGCGACGAATTCAGGCGGCGATGGGAAAAACACGCTCTACTGCAGCTTCTGCGGCAAAAGCCAGCATGAGGTCCGTAAGCTGATCGCAGGCCCCACGGTTTTCATCTGTGATGAATGTGTTGAGCTGTGCATGGACATCATCCGCGAAGAGACCAAGGCCAGCGGACTGAAGTCATCTGACGGCGTTCCGACGCCAAAGGATATCTGCGAAGTTCTGGACGATTATGTAATCGGTCAGGCCACGGCAAAGCGGGTTCTGTCAGTTGCCGTTCACAACCATTACAAGCGTTTGAACCACGCACAGAAAGCGGGCAGCGATATCGAACTGGCAAAGTCGAATATCCTGCTGATCGGTCCGACCGGTTGCGGTAAAACGCTGCTGGCGCAAACGCTGGCGCGTATTCTGGACGTGCCGTTTACCATGGCTGACGCGACGACCCTGACCGAAGCCGGCTATGTTGGTGAGGATGTCGAAAACATCATTCTCAAGCTGTTGCAGGCGAGTGAGTACAACGTCGAACGCGCGCAGCGCGGCATCGTCTATATCGATGAGGTCGACAAGATTACCCGCAAATCCGAAAACCCCTCAATCACGCGTGACGTGTCGGGTGAGGGCGTGCAGCAGGCATTGCTGAAACTGATGGAAGGGACAGTGGCCAGCGTCCCCCCACAGGGTGGCCGCAAGCATCCTCAGCAGGAATTCCTGCAAGTGGACACGACGAACATTCTGTTCATCTGTGGCGGTGCATTTGCGGGTCTGGACAAGATCATCGCGCAACGTGGCAAAGGCTCGGCCATGGGCTTTGGCGCCGATGTGCGCGACAATGACGACCGCGGTGTAGGCGAGATATTCAAAGATCTGGAACCCGAGGATCTGCTGAAATTCGGACTGATCCCGGAATTCGTCGGTCGTCTGCCGGTTCTGGCGACGCTTGAGGATCTGGATGAAGACGCGCTGGTGACCATCCTGACCAAACCCAAGAACGCATTGGTCAAGCAATACCAGCGTTTGTTCGAACTGGAAGATGTTGAACTGGCCTTTACGGATGATGCCTTGAAAGCAATCGCCAAAAAGGCCATCGAGCGCAAAACCGGCGCGCGCGGCCTGCGGTCTATTCTCGAGGATATTCTGCTGGACACCATGTTCGAACTGCCGGGCATGAAAAATGTCAGCGAGGTTGTGGTGAACGAAGAGGCGGTGATGTCCGACGCGCAGCCGCTGTTCATCTATGCCGATGCGGCCAAGGAATCGGCCTCGGCGGGCTGAGGCCGGGCTTTTACCGCGACGGTGGGACTTCACTTGAACCGGTTCAGGGGGCTCTGCCCCCGCTGCCCTTCGGGCATCCCCCCGGGATATTTTTAGCCAGATGAAGCTGTGGATCCGTCGCTCGCACGCGAAGTCATGCGTGGTCAGGCGGCGGAAGCTTAAGCAAGTTTTCGAACATCAAAGGTGACGGATTATGGCAGTGCAGCGCATTTCTTCGGGTGGTGAGTTCGAAGCCAAGGTCGGGTACTGCCGCGCAGTGGTTGCGGGCGGCTGGGTTCATGTCGCCGGGACCGTCGGGCGGGGCGAGGACGTGGTGGCGCAATGCCGGTCTGCGCTGGACATCATCGGCAAGGCGCTGGCTGAGGCAGGCGCAGGCTTTGACGATGTGGTTCGGGTCACCTACATGTTGCCGGACCGCAACGAGTTTGAGCCGTGCTGGCCGATCCTGGCCGAGACTTTTGGCGCCAATCCACCGGCTGCGACGATGATCGAATGCGGTTTGATTGATCCGAAATACAGGATTGAGATCGAAGTGACCGCCTTTTTGCCGGAGTGACGCAGGTGGTATCAGGGGCACTGGACCTTGGCGGGCCTTTGGTCCATACCTTTCTTCGACGAAATGCCGGAGGCACCCGATGGGAATCCTGAACAGTCTTTTGCGAGCCGTGACCTGGTGGAATGGGTCAACTTTGAACACTCAGATCTACACTGCACGCAAGGGCGTGAAAGTGGGCGAAGACAATGAAGGCAACGTGTTTTACCGCAATGCTGATGACAGCAAGCGTTGGGTTATCTTCAATGGCGAGGCCGAAGCCAGCCGGGTTGATCCTGAATGGCATGGTTGGTTGCATCGCACTTGGGACGAGCCTCCGACAGATAAACCGCTGCCGCATAAATCCTGGGAAAAACCACATCAGGAAAACCTGACCGGCACCGCGCTGGCCTATGCTCCTGCCGGATCTCTGCGTCGCGCGGAACCGGTTGAACGTAAGGACTATGAGGCCTGGAGCCCGGAATAAACGAGGCGATAATGTCGACCCATAACTGGACCGAAGTTCTTGTCGGCGGCGTCGTATTGGCCGGTGCCTTTGCATTTGGTGTCTATGCCAGCCAATCGACGGGCTTGTCGCAAGGTGCCGCTGGATATGAACTGGGCGCGTCTTTCAGATCTCTGGAGGGGGTGGGTGTCGGTACGGATGTGCGCCTTGCGGGCGTCAAGATCGGGACCGTGACGGGCGTCACCCTGAACCCGGATACCTACCGCGCTGACACGACTTTCACGATTGCAGACGGCATTCTGGTGCCGGACGACAGTGCCATTGTCATTTCCTCAGAAGGTTTGCTGGGGGGCAATTTCGTCGAGGTGATGCCAGGTGGGTCACCATTCTACTTTGATCCCGGCGACGAGATCGAGGATACGCAGGGCGCGGTCAGCCTGATTTCGCTGCTGGTCAAGTTCGTAGCCGGAGACGGCAGCGAATGATGCGCGCCACGATTCTTGCCTTGTTGCTGGCCGCCACAGGTGCGGCCGCGCAGCAGAAAGTTCAATCTGGGCCCGGGGCAATGCTGCGGGGCCTGGACAAGGTGAACGGCCAGACTGTCGATGTTGAATTGCAGACCGGCGCGACGGCAGCGATTTTTGGGCTGGATGTTGCCTTGGGAGATTGCCGTTTTCCCGTTGACAATCCAACGGGTGACGCATTCGCCTATCTGACCATCTGGGAGAGTGGGAAGGCCGATCAGCTGTTTGACGGTTGGATGATCGCAACCTCCCCTGCATTGAATGCGCTGGATCACGCGCGTTATGACGTTTGGGTCATACGGTGTATCATACCCGCCGCCGATTGATTCAGCGGCACCGAGAAATCGGCGCTGTGGTTCAAGGCCTTTTCCAGCTCTTTCTTGTAGGCGCCGCGCGGAATTTCGATTGCGCCCAAAGAGGCCAGGTGCGCGGTCAAAAACTGCGTGTCAAACAGACGGAACCCGGTTTGCCTCAGGCGGTCCACAAGATAGGCGAGGGCGATCTTCGAGGCGTCTTTGCGTCTTGAAAACATGCTTTCGCCGAAGAATGCTGCGCCCAGGGTCACGCCATAGACGCCGCCCACCAGCGTGTTGTTTTCCCAGACTTCCAGTGAATGCGCATACCCTGTTTGGTGCAGCTGGCGGTACAGGTCATTAAGTTCGGCGTTGATCCAGGTATCTGCCCTGTCGGCGCACCCGTCGACGACGCCGGAAAAGTCCTGGTCGATCGAGATATCGAACCCGCAGTTTCGGATACGGCGCGCCAGGCTTCGAGAAATGTGGAAACTGTCCAATGGAAAGACGCCGCGAAACTTGGGATCGACCCAAAACAGGTCGGGGTCATCGCGATGCTCGGCCATCGGAAAGATACCGATGGAATAGCCATGCAACAAAAGTTCTGGGGACAGGCTCATGTCAGGTATGAGGCAACCGGAGGGCAGGCGCCCTCCGGTCCTTGGTGACTATTGTTCCATGTTCTCCGCAAGCCAGCGCTCCAGCCAGTGGATGTTGTAGTCGCCGGTGTGCAGATCGGGTTCCTGCAGCAGTGCGTGGAACAGAGGGACCGTGGTATCGATACCGTCGACAATCAATTCCCCCAGTGCGCGTTCCAGTCGGGCCAGCGCTTCGGCCCGGTCACGACCCTGCACGATCAGCTTGGCGATCAGAGAGTCATAATAGGGTGGAATCGAATACCCGTCATAGAGAGCCGAGTCCATTCGAACACCAAGGCCCCCCGGCGCGTGATAGGCCGTGATCTTGCCGGGGCAGGGTGAAAATTTCGGCAGCTTTTCGGCGTTGATCCGAACCTCGATGGCGTGGCCGTTGATTTCCAGATCGTCCTGACCGAACGACATCTGTTCACCCGCTGCGACAAGGATTTGTTCGCGCACCAGATCGACGCCAAAGATACCTTCGGTGACCGGATGTTCCACCTGAAGGCGGGTGTTCATTTCGATGAAATAGAACTCGCCATTTTCGTAGAGGAACTCGATGGTGCCGGCGCCGATATAATTGATTTTCGCGACCGCATCCGCGCAGATCTTGCCGATCCTGGCGCGTTCTTCGGGTGTGATGCAGGGGCCCGGGGCCTCTTCGAACACCTTCTGGTGGCGCCGCTGAAGCGAACAATCCCGTTCGCCCAGATGAACAGCCTTGCCTTTCCCGTCGCCAAACACCTGAATTTCGATGTGGCGCGGCGTGGTCAGGTATTTCTCGATATAGACTTCGTCATTGCCAAAGGCGGCCTTGCCCTCGGCCCGCGCAGTCATGAAGGCGCTTTCCATTTCGTCAGCGTTCATCGCAACTTTCATACCGCGACCGCCGCCGCCTGCGGTAGCCTTGATGATGACCGGATAGCCGAATTCCTCACCGATCTTCTTGGCCGTCGCAAGATCAGGCACGCCGCCGTCTGATCCCGGCACGCAAGGCACTCCCAGCGCCTTCATCGTGTCCTTGGCAGTGATCTTGTCGCCCATGACGCGGATGTGTTCTGCGGTGGGGCCGATGAACGTGATGTCGTGATCTTCGACGATCTGCACGAACTCGGCATTCTCGGACAGGAAGCCATAGCCAGGGTGGATCGCCTGCGCACCGGTGATTTCACAGGCCGATATGATCGCGGGCACGGACAGGTAACTCTGGGGGCTGGGCGGGGGGCCGATGCAGACCGATTCGTCCGCCATGCGCACATGCATTGCGTCGCTATCCGCGGTGGAGTGGACGGCAACCGTCTTTATCCCCATCTCGCGGGCAGCGCGGATGACGCGCAGGGCGATCTCGCCTCGGTTGGCAATCAGGATCTTGTCGAACATGGGCCCGCCTTACTCGATGATGACCAGAGGTGTGCCAAACTCCACAGCGTCGCCATCGCCGACCAGAACACGCTTGATCGTGCCCGACTTGGGCGCGTGGATGTGGTTCATGGTCTTCATCGCTTCGACGATCAGCAGCGTGTCGCCTTCGGAAACGGAAGCGCCGACCGAGATAAATGCGGGCGCGCCGGGCTCGGGCTGCATGTAGACGGTTCCAACCATGGGAGAGGTCACAGCACCAGGGTGGCTGGCCGGATCTTCCTGAGCGGCAGGGGCTTCGGCCACGGCAGGCGCAGCCGCAGCGGCAGGAGCTGGTGCTGCCGCAGGCACGGCAACCTGAACTGGTGCAGCTGCGGCCTGTGTCATGCGGCTTACGCGCACGTTCAGGCTGTCTTCCTCGCCATATTCGCGCTTGACCTGCAATTCGGTCAGGTCATTGTCACGCAGCAACTCGGCCAGAGCCTTGATGAATGCCACATCCGCTTCGTGTTTGGTGTCTGTCATGAGTGTCCTCGACGGTTCCCCTTTGGCCCGTCTGTTTCTTGCGGGCTCTGATCAAATTACGCAGGGTTATAGGCTAAGCGGCGGTGCATGAAAAGCGCCGACTCGCACCATCACAGGCGGGAATCCCGCATAATTTAAAGGGGCGGACAGGTTACAGAGGCATCCCTGACAATTTGGCGACAAGCTCGGACAGTTTGCGGGCGCCGAATTTCTCAAGCAGACGGGCGCGATAGGCTTCGATTGTGCGGTAACTCAGGCCCAGTTCAGCACCGATTTCCTTGGCGGACAGGCCACGGCAGGACAGGATCGCCACTTCGCGTTCTCGAACGGTCAATTCGACAAGGGGACGTTCTTCCGAGATGTCGGAAAAGCTCCAGATTCCATGGCGGAAAGGGTCATCGGGCGTCAAAGAGCGGCCACGGGCGCGGCACCAGAACAGATCACCATTGCGGCGCCGCATGACGCGTTCATCCGTGTAGTACCCGGTGTCTCGCATCACTTGCAGGCTGCGTTCCCCGATCCTCTCCCAATCCGCGACCGAGGGATAGAGATGCAACAGCGGCATGTTGCGGTAATCGGCCTCTTCCCCGCCGAAAGTGCGGGCGAATTGCAGATTGCAGCGTCTGATGATCCGGTTTTCCAGTTCAACAAGCCCGATCGGTGCATATTCAAAGGCGGGGTCACTCATCCGCTTATCGTGCCGGGAAACCACGCGGAATTGAAGGGGAGATGCGGTTTCTTGTGGCCATTGATGCGCATTGGCGGCTGCCGCTTTTGTTAAGGTTGTAAATATGGTTTGAAAATATCTCGGTAAACTAGCGAAACACATGATATGTTCTGAAAAAAGTGGCTGAAGCCTTGTCAGGAGAATACGATCATGCGCGATATGTTGACGGGAAGCCGTATTCGGGAAAGACGGCAGATTGCCGGGCTTCGGCAAGCGGAACTTGCCCGCCTTGCCGGGATATCCGCGTCCTACCTGAACCTGATCGAACATAACCGCCGCCGGATAGGTGGCAAATTGCTGGTGGATATAGCGTCAGCGCTTTCCGTCGAACCCTCTGTCCTGACACAGGGGATCGAGGCAACCCTCGTGTCGGCCTTGCGGGAAGCGGCGGATGACGCCGTCGGGCAGCAGGCCGAAGTGGACGGGCTGGAAGAATTTGCCGGGCGCTTTCCCGGATGGGCCGGGGTTCTTGCGCAGATGCACCGCCGGGTTGTTTCGCTTGAGCGGAATGTCGAGATCTTGTCGGACCGCCTGACTCATGACCCGCATCTTGCGGCATCAATGCACGAAGTGCTGTCAACGGCGGCGGCGATTCGTTCAACAGCGGCAATTCTTGCAGACACAGAGGACATCGAAGCAGAGTGGCGGGAACGGTTTCACAAAAACCTGCACCAGGATGCAGAGCGGCTGGCCGGGAGTTCAAAGGCACTTGTAACCTTTTTGGACGAAAGCGACTCGTCAATTGATCCGCGCGGTGTTCCGCTTGAAGAGGTCGAAGCGTTCTTCGAATCCCGCAGGTACAGTTTTCCGGAATTGGAACAGGGCGAGGACGTGGATGCCGTTGATCTGAGCAGTCTCAACACGTCGGCTGCCCGAACTGTGGCGCGTGAAGTTCTGAAGATGTATCGCGATGATGCAATCGCTTTGCCGCTGGATGCGCTTCGATCGAGCCTGCAAAAAGGCGACACGGATCCCATTGCGTTGGCTTATCGCTTTTCCGTGGACGTCGCCACCGTTCTGCGTCGATTGGCGTTCATACCCGATGACGTGTTGCCGCAGCCGGTTGGCATGGTGCTGTGCGATGCATCCGGCAGCGTATTGTTCATCAAGCCGATTCCGGGCTTTGCTTTGGCGCGGCATGGTGAGGTTTGCCCGCTGTGGCCGTTGTTCACGGCTTTGAGCCGCCCACTTGTTCCGGTGCGCAAGCAGGTTGTCCAGATGGGGCGGACCCCGGCTGAATTCGAATGCTTCGCCTATGCTTGGCCTTATGCGGTATTGGGGTATGATCAGGATCCCGTTTATCGCTCGGTTATGCTGGTCCGTTCGGGCAACGAGGCGGCAGGTGCCGCTCCGGTCACGCAAGTCGGACCAAACTGCCGCGTCTGTCCCAGCAATGCTTGCGAGGCCCGCCGCGAACCGTCGATTTTGAGCGAAGGCTTTTGACACTTTCCCGACAGAAGGCTTAATCTGGCGGGGACCGATCTGAGGATGGAGGAACGGTCTTGGGGAGGAACTGAAAATATGAGCCGTAAGGTTCTGTTAATCGAGGACGAGCCGAACATTGCCGAAGCTATCCGGTTTCTGCTGACCCGCGAGGGATGGCAGGTGGACACGCATGGCGATGGCACGGATGCGGTTCAGGTGATTCAGAGGGCACAGCCCGATCTGGTCATTCTGGACGTCATGCTGCCGGGCAAGAGTGGCATGGATATCCTGCGGGACATCCGAGAGATGGAAGAGCTGGCAGGTTTGCCGGTTTTGATGCTGACGGCGCGCGGTCAATCGCGCGACAGGGAAATGGCGGAAAACGCTGGTGTCAGCCGTTTCATGACCAAACCGTTTTCCAATGCCGAAGTTCTGACGGCTGTGCGCGATCTTCACGCGCAGGCGACGCGAATATGATGTCTGGCGAGGGCAAAAAGGGCGCACCACAGGGCGCACGCCCCTCGCTTTTTCTCGAACGTCAAAGCTATCGCCGACGTAGGCTGGCGGATGCGGCGCGGCTGCTGCCATTCTTGGGGGCGGCGCTGCTGGCGCTTCCGTTGCTGTGGCCCGATCAGCCCGGCAAGGGCGAGGCTGTCCCCTTGTCTTCAGCAATGTATTACATCTTTGTCTGCTGGGGCGCTCTGATCGTGGTTGGGTTGGTTTTTGGAATTGCCGCCCGCCGTTTGGGCGTGCGCGAGGATCAAGACGCGGACGCTGAGTGATGGCAACCATTAACACGCTGATCCTGGTTTGCCTTGGCTATGTCATCTTCTTGTTCGCCGTGGCTTTCGCCGCCGATCGGATGGCTGCGGCAGGGCGGGGCAAGTGGCTGCGCTCGCCCCTGATCTATACCTTGTCGCTGTCGATCTATTGCACGGCATGGACGTTCTATGGTGCGGTGGGCAATGCCGCGCGGTCCGGGTTGGAGTTTGTAACGATTTACCTTGGCCCAACCCTGGTGATGGTCAGTTGGTGGTGGGGACTGCGCAAACTGGTGAGGGTCGGGCGCAGTCAGCGGGTGACCTCTATCGCGGACCTGTTGTCATCGCGCTATGGCAAGTCGAACACGCTTGCCGTGTGTGTGACCATTCTTGCCGTGCTTGGCGGAACACCCTACATCGCGCTCCAGTTGCAATCAATCACCTTGTCCTTTTCGATTTTTGCCGAAGCCGATTCATCGGGTCTGTACCGCGAAGGGTCCAGTGTATTCTGGATGGCAGCGGGGCTTGCGGTGTTCGCAATTCTTTTCGGCACGCGCAATCTGGACGTGAACGAGCGCCACCACGGTGTGGTCACCGCCATTGCAGTGGAGGCCGTTGTCAAATTGTTTGCTCTTATCGCCGTGGGCGTTTTCGTAGTGTGGGGCATTGCCGGTGGCGTTGGCCCGATGATGGATAGGATAGATGCCTCGGAAATCGGAGAGTGGAACGTCGATGCCGGGCGCTGGACGACTTTCATATTCCTGTCCGCCGCGGCCTTTATCTGCCTGCCGCGCATGTTTCAGGTTATGGTGGTCGAAAATGATGACGAAAGCCATCTGCGAACCGCCGCCTGGGCGTTTCCGCTCTATCTGCTTTTGATGAGCCTTTTTGTCGTGCCAATTGCCGTCGTTGGTCTGGACCTGTTGCCAGAAGGGGCCAATCCCGATCTGTTCGTGCTGACGGTGCCGCTGTCGCAGGGCAATGACTGGTTGGCCATGCTGTCCTTTATCGGCGGGTTTTCGTCCGCAACGTCGATGGTCATCGTCAGCGCAATGGCCTTGTCTACGATGGTCTCGAACCATGTGGTCATGCCCATTTGGTTGAACACGCATGAGGGTACGGGCTCGGTCTCGGGCGATGTGCGCAGCATCGTTCTGGTTGCGCGCCGCGTGTCCATCGCCGTGATCATGGCGTTGGGTTACTTTTACTATCGGTTGTCCGGTGGGGGTGCGGCACTGGCCTCGATCGGATTGATTGCCTTTGCCGGAATTTCACAGATTCTGCCTGCTTTGGTCGGGGGATTGTTCTGGCGCGGAGCAACCCGGACAGGGGCGCTGGTCGGGTTGAGCGTCGGTTTCGCACTTTGGATATATACGCTTTTGTTGCCAGGTATGGGCGCGCCGTGGATGCCGGAGGCCGTCATGCAGAATGGGCTGTTCGGCCTTGCTTGGTTGCGTCCTCATGCCCTGTTCGGGATAGAAGGGATCGATCCGATGGTCCATACCGTGATGTGGTCCCTGTCCCTGAACACCATTGCCTTTTGCATAGCGTCCCTTCTGAGCTTTCCCAGCCCTCTGGAGCGTTTGCAGGGTGCGCAATTCGTCAATGTTTTTGACCACTCGGTTTCACCTGGTGGCTGGTCCGGCTCGGTTGCGCAAAGCGAAGACCTGATGATCATGACACAGCGTATTCTGGGCACCGCGCCAGCGCAGGAGTTCTTTCAGGCAGAGGCTGAAAAACAGGGCGGCCGGTCGCATATGCCGGAACCGACCCCGGGTTTCCTGAACCGGCTGGAGCGAGAGTTGAGCGGGTCGGTCGGCACCGCCACGGCGCATGCGATGATTGCCCAAATCGTCGGAGGGTCTTCAGTTTCCGTAGAAGATCTGCTGGCGGTGGCGGATGAATCGGCGCAGCTTCTGGAGTATTCGGGGAAGTTGGAAGAGAAGTCGTCGGAATTGTCCCGTACGGCGCGCCAATTGCGCGAAGCAAACACCAAGCTTACGCAGATTTCCGAACAAAAAGACAGCTTCCTGAGCCAGGTCAGTCACGAGTTGCGCACGCCGATGACCTCGATCCGAGCATTTTCCGAGATCATGCGGGATACAGAGGGCCTGAGCCGTGAGGAACAGACCCGTTATGCCGCAATCATTCACGATGAGGCCTTGCGCCTGACCCGGCTTCTCGACGATCTGCTGGACCTGAGCGTGCTGGAAAACGGGCAGGTCAATCTGAACCTCAGCGATGACAGTTTGCGTTCGGTTCTGGACCGGGCGGTGTCCAGCGCGCTGGCCGGAGCAGAGCGGAAAATCACGGTTCGCCGGACTCTTACGGCCGAGCGAATGTCCCTGCATACGGATCTGGACCGGTTGGGGCAGGTGTTCATCAACCTGATCTCGAACGCACAGAAATACTGTGACGCGGAAGAACCGGTATTGGTCATTTCAGCCCACGACGTCGGCGGCAGGGTCATCATAGATTTCATCGACAACGGCAGCGGCATTCCACCCGGCGCGCGTTCGATGGTGTTCGAGAAATTTGCCCGTGTCGGGGTCGACAAGGCAGGGGGCGCAGGTCTGGGTTTGGCTATTTGCCGTGAGATCATGCAACGGTTGGGCGGTGAGATCACATATTTGCCCGGGCAGGGCGGTGCGGCGTTCCGGGTCAGCTTGCCTTTGGCTTTCCAGCAGGCCGCGCAATGACACGGCCATAAAGAACTTCGTAACGCTCGGCAGGGTAAATCAATAGCCAGTTATTGAAGCAACTGGTGATCGGGCGCCATGTCACAAACCGTCAGCGCTGCTTTGGCGCGCAAACTGTCTGTTGGACGAAAAGATCTGGGCGATCGCCCGCGTTCGGTTTTGCGGGCGCTGCGCTTGGGGTTTGCGCGGGCAGCAAGTGATCGATTGAACCTTCCCCTGGCTGTCATCGGGGCAAAACAGGCCAGCCGCACGCAGGATGACATGGCGGAATCATTCGCTCAGGATTGGCTTATGTTGGTGTTTGACGGGCCGGAGGGGCGCGCAGGGATTTGCCTGAGCCCGCATGTGGTGTCCGCCATTGTGCAAACCCAAACCATCGGTGAAATACTGCCCGGTGATCCGGCCCCAAGGGCCTTTACGGATACGGACGCCGCCATGGTGGTGCCATTCATCGAAACCGCTCTGACCTTGACTGCCGGCTCAATAGACGCTGCGGCCGAGCAGGTCTGCCTGACGGGATACGAGTTCGCGGCACGTACGAAAGATTCGCGCGGCTTGTCGTTGGCCATGACAGAAGATGAATACCGCGTCTTCGATCTGACGGTTGATCTGGCCGGCGGGGCGCAGCAGGGACAGATCTCGATCTTTCTTCCAGAGCATCTTGCCACGCCGGAAAAGGCAGAGGAGGTCACGGATCCGGCCGGTCCCCGGCTTGAGCAGGCATCGGGTGTTGTTCGGGCGGAACTGAAGGCCGTTTTGTGCCGGATGTCGCTGCCACTGTCCGATCTGTCAGAGATACAACCTGGATGTGTTTTGCCATTGCGCGGGGCGCGCCTGGACAGAACTGAGATATTGACCATCGACCGAAAGCCAACGGGTATTGGCCGCCTTGGTCAATGTGGCGGGTTGCGCGCCGTTCGGTTGAACGAACATTCGACCCTGCCCGCCTTGTCGGGGGACGAAGCGCAGGAGTTTATCGAAAGCCGAGGGAGAATGCAGCCGCACGATGACCTGGTCGAACCGGTTTCCGGCGCGGTGGATGCCATGCCTCCGGAAATTGAGGGCGCGGGTTTGGATCTGACGGACACCGATCTGTCACTGAACGATTCCGAACGGATGGTCGCAGAGATTTCGCAACTGGCTGGCCTTGACGCAGCCGACAGAAATTCCGACGCAGAATAGGGTTTAGTCTGCCTGGCTGCGAAAATGCTCTAGTGCAGGGCGCAGGTTTTCCAGTTGATATCCGGCATTTGTCGTGGCGGCTAGAATGTCGTCCGTGCTCATGCGGTCGCATTGACCAAGGGCCCAGACCACCGAACACCGAGTGCCCGAGGCGCAATAAGCCAGAACCGGGCCATCGCAGCTTTCTGCCAGGTCACGCTGCTGCTTTGCAATCTCGGGCGTTATGGTCTGGTGGGTCAGCTCCAAAACCTCGTAGTCCATGCCTGCCGCACGGACGGCTTCACCGATCGCGTCGGATTGCATGACTGCGGGAACCTCAACATCGGGCCGGTTGCAGATCACCTTGACAAAGCCTGCCTCGGCAATTGCCGGGACGTCTTCTATAGTGATCTGCGGTGAGACAGCATAGCGGGGCGTGATCGGTCGAATCTCCATGCCAAATCCTTAGGCCGCGTTTGCGGCTCTGTCCAGTTGCGCCCCCAGCGTTGGCGCGATGAACATGCCTGCAACCATCGCGATCAGGAAGACCAGGCCACCCAAACCACCATAGGTCAGCGAGGCCATCGCCGGTCCCGGGCAAAGCCCGGCCAAGCCCCAGCCCATTCCGAACAGGACGGAACCAATGATGAGCCTGCGATCAACCTCGGACCTCGGAGGAGATGGAAAATCGCCTCCGGTCAAGGCCTTGCGCCCAGAGGTTAGCCTCCAGGCTACAAGCATCGGCAGGATGGCGCCGCCCATCACAAAGGCCAGGGTCGGGTCCCAGTTTCCGAAAACATCCAGCCAGCCCTGAACCTTGGTCGTGTCCGTCATGCCCGAAATCAACAATCCGGCACCGAACAGCGATCCTGCGAGCAAAGCAATCAAAAGGCGCATCAGATCAATCCCCAAACATGGCGCAGCAGAACGAGGGTCATTCCGCCGGCAAGAATATAGAATACGGTGGCCACGATGCCGCGCAGAGAAAATCGCGAGATGCCACAGACCCCGTGACCCGACGTGCAGCCATTGGCGATACGCGTTCCCACACCGACCAGAAGCCCGGCCACAACAACAAGGCCCAGATTGCTGGTGAGATGCGTTTGGGTCTCGGGGGCGATCAGTGGCCGCAGCAGAAGCGGCATTCCGATCAACCCGGCGATGAAGGCCAGACGTTCAGCTTTGGTGTCGCCGGCCTCACCATCGACAAGGCCACCCAAAATGCCGCTTGCACCCATGATCCTGCCATTTCCAAGCAGGTACATGGCTCCGCCCAGGCCAATCAGCAGGCCACCGCACAGCCCCCAGATCCACTCGATGTTCATGTGGGATAATCCTTTTTAGAGTGACTTGTCTCGCGTCAGATTTTGTTCACCGGCAGCTTCAGGAATACATCGCCTTGCTCATCGGCAGGCGGCATCTGCCCCGCCCGCATGTTGACCTGCAAAGAGGGCAGGATCAGGCGCGGCATGGCAAGGGTGGCGTCCCTTGCGTCACGCATTTCCACGAATTCTTTGATGCTGCGTCCTTGTCCGATATGGACGTTCAGCGCTTTCTGTTCGCCTACCGTCGTTTCCCAGGCGTATTCATCGCGGCCCGGCGCTTTGTAGTCGTGCCCGACAAAGATGCGCGTTTCGTCCGGCAGCGACAGGATTTTTTGGATCGATTCAAACAATGTGGCTGAGGAGCCTCCGGGAAAATCGCAGCGGGCCGTGCCGAAATCCGGCATGAACAGCGTGTCGCCCACAAAGGCGGCGTCGCCTATCACATAGGTCAGGCAGGCCGGGGTATGGCCCGGGGTATGGAGAACATCGCCGCGCATCTGCCCAATGTGAAAACTGTCCCCCTCCGAGAACAAGGCGTCGAACTGGCTGCCATCGCGCTGGAACTCGGTTCCTTCATTGAAGACTTTGCCGAACGTGTCCTGCACGGTGACGATCTGAGCGCCAATTCCAATTTTGCCGCCCAGTTCCTGTTGCAGGTAGGGGGCCGCAGACAGGTGATCGGCGTGAACGTGGCTTTCCAGAATCCATTCGACCTTTAGATCGCGCGCGCGCACAAAGTCGATGATTGCGTCAGCCGATTTTGTCTCTGTGCGCCCCGAAGCATGATCGAAATCCAGAACACTGTCGATGATGGCGCAGGCACGCCCTTGCGGTTCATGAACAACATAGGACACCGTGAAGGTTTGATCGTCAAAAAACGCTTTCACTGCGGGTGTCATGATTTCCTCCGTATCGGTTGTCATTATCATATATGTAAAATGGAATGTGACGCAACATCGAACCTGTGTTTGATGCGCGTCAAGGCATTCACGATTAAATCAGCTTAAACTTTAGCCCATCCGCGCCGGATTGCCGAAAACGCGAATGTGTTGGGCAATATCCTGCACAATTTCAGGTTAATATCAGCGGGTCTTATTCCCGTTACCTATATCTGGGATACTGGCGACACTTGGGAGGGTACTATGACATCAACAAGTCTCTATTCCGAAGCAGAACGGCTTGAACAAGAGCTCAGAAATGCGAGCCTTGATACGCGTTTGGCGCTTCAACCGAGTGTGAGCAAGGTTGTCGACCGTATGCGACAGCAGGGGATGCAGGTGCCGTCCCGCCTGCGGCGTCTGGATGCAGCCCTGTGCGAAGACGCCATTGAAGCGCAGTTCGATAACCTGCCGATTTGAAACAAGTGGTCATCCAAAGGATATCCCGAGGATGACCAGCATCAATCCAAGGACGGACAGGAACAAAGACGCCAGGTTCCAGGGCAAAACGCCCTGAACGGTCGCGCGCAGTTCGTCGTCTGACAGACCCGCCTTGCGCGCTTTCATCACGCGAAGAATGCACCAGATCAGGCCGGCGAGGCCGGTCAGAGAAAGGGCTGCGCCGCCCCAAGTGATGAATTCGAACATGGTGCCCTACATCTCTTCGTGAACTACCCCAGCGCTTACCGGAACGGATCACGCCGTACAAGTGCGCTTGGGGATTGGGTGGGATTGGGTGCTTGCGACCCGGGCGGCGGCATTGTATCCGGCTTCCTGCATCAGATTTCAGCCCTTGGGACCGACGCGTATGGAAGGCATCATCAAAGATCAGACTGCCGCCAACTGTCGCGTGACTGCCGATGAGCCGTGCCAGTTCATCGAACGGTTTGAGGGTCTGGATGCGGTGAAAACAACCTGGTGGAACAGCGGAAAGAAGCCATGGCCGAGGCCCGGGCACGTCGTTGCTTTTGCCTCCAGAAAACTGTTTTGTGTGTAGCAACCACAGCTTGAGACGAATACACGAGGTATGAACTGTATTCTCTTAGCGGTGATGATCCAGAATTGGGAAGAATTGGATGAGCATGTCGGAAGAAGCAGAAGCAAGTTACAAGGTCACCTCTGGGGAGCTGCGCCAATTTGTTGAGCGTATCGAGCGCCTGGAGTTGGAAAAGAAAGACATCGCGGATCAAATAAAGGAAGTGTACGCAGAGAGTAAATCGCGCGGCTACGATGTGAAGGCTCTTCGCAGCATCATTTCTCTCAGAAAAAGAGACAAGGATGATATTGCCGAGCAAGAGGCTGTCATCGAGATGTACAAAGAAGCCTTGGGCATGAACTAAGGCCGGTTCTTGGCAAAAGCACTAATTCATTCAGGCTGACAAAAGCTTTACGAAGAAATGCGTGTCACTTGCCGAGACTGCAACATGTGCAGCCAGACAGGGCGGAGATTTCAAATATCGCAGACCTGGCTGGCTGTGCGGTGACGTCTGCTGCCTCAGTGGCCTTGTGGGTTTGCAGGGTCTTTGCTGACGACGAATTCTCGTTTTCGCTGGAAGATCTTCAATGTGTCAGAAAGCCGAAGCTGCGGTTGCTGAAGACCTTGTTGCCTTTTTTGATAGTTTGTCCGAGGCAAGACCTGCCTCGTGATTGCCTGAAGGCTTGCGGCTCAAAGGCTGGGTTCTTTTAGCATTGAAGATCGTTGAAGATTCCTGTTCCGCCTTTTGCGGAGTGACACATGCGATTGGGCTGTGGAGGTTTCTCGACCGACCCTGCGGCATTGCGGGTGAGAGCGCTGCAAACCATCCTGTCGGTCAACCAAAGGCCGGTCATGCACCAACTTACAAAGCCTGACCACTCAAGTGGGGCTGATCAGCGCGACCGACACCTTTTTGGCATAAGGCATGGTGGTGTTAAGAACTCAGCGCTCGGTAATGAAGGACAGTCCGGACACGAGCTGTCTCAGTCCAAGCGCCGCGCCCGCAAAGATCGCGGCGAATGTCACGGGCGCGCTGTATACCAGAAGTGAAAAGGCAGATATGCCTTGTCCGACGCTGCAACCGACTGCGATGATCGCTCCGGGGCCCATGATCGCCGCGCCCAGCATCTGCCGTTTCAATTCGCGTGGATCTTCGCAGGCTTCCCAGCGAAAATGACCCTTTGACCAAGACCCCAAAAACGCGCCGATCAGAACGCCCGAGACTGATCCGACGGCAAAAGACAAAGTGTTGCCGGACGCTGTCATCAAGTAGAATATCGTGTCACCCAAGGGTGCAGCGAAGGTATGGGTTTGCACCGGCTCACCGTCAAAGCCGTGGGTCGCTACCCAGTTCGTGCCAAGCCAGCCCGAGACAATCGCCAGTCCAACCACAGATCCCCAGAACACCTGCGCTGGCGTGCGGCGGAATTGCTGGTTCGCCAAAGCGAAGACCACCAAAATAACACCGACGGCAGAACCGACGAGCCACGCCGGAACTGAGGTCAATCGTTCAGCTAGAAAGCTGACGCTTTGGGGCGCGCTGATATCCATTTCTACTGGAAACAGCCAAACCCGCAGATATGCCAGGGGGCCGGACATTACGACATACGCCGAAAGGCCCATGATCAGTACGATGACGAAGGATCGAAGGTCGCCACCTCCCAGCCTTGCCAGCGCCCCATAACCGCAGTTCCCGCTGATGGCCATTCCATAACCGAACATGAGGCCGCCCACGATCGAACCGATCGGGTTCCAGGTCTGGGCAAGGTAGCGTGTTCCGACCGGGTCAAGCCACCCGAACGCCATGGCGGCATGGCTTCCAACAATGGCGACGCCAATCGCAACCGCCCACATGCGAAGTCGCCGATCATCGCCTGCGTAAAGGAAGTCTTCGATTGCACCCAACGTGCAAAAGCGACCGATGCGTGCAGCCAGCCCCAAAGCGATGCCCCCAATCAAACCGATCAGAGCAACGGCATTTGCGTCTCCCAATGCTTCGAACATTGCCAGTCTCCTCCCAAAGCTGGCGGCGTCTTGACCGGCTTCTACGTCTCCCGGCAGAAAAGATCGTAAACGACTTCCAGTATTTGCGTCGAACGATCATCAGCCAATCTGTAATAAATTGTCTTACCCTCGCGCCGTGTTTTGACCAAGCCTTCAAAGCGCAGTCGGGATAATTGTTGGGATACGGCGGCCTGTCTCGCCGACAGCATCTCTTCCATCTGGGTGACGGACTTTTCACCCGATGACAGATAGCACAAGATCATCAGACGCCCTTCGTGGCTGATGGCCTTCAGGAAGTTTGATGCCGTCTGGGCATTCTCCATCATTCGGTCCAGATCTTCTGCACACATGTCCTTTGTGAACACCGGCAGTTTCGATGGTTTGTCCAAAAGGATCGCCTCGCTTTCTCAGCTTCACGCATTCAAAACAGTTTATGTAATTTGCCGCCGATTAGCCAGAGGTCTCAACCTGTACCCCTGCGTCACGTAGCATCACGCCCAACAACCCCCAGAAAAAGTCTTCGCCGGGGTAGCCTTCGATCCGGCCGACTTCGTGGCCGTTGTCCAACAAAACAAAGGTCGGAGTGTAGTGGAGAGGTCGTTTTAGGGTGATCCCATCCGGCAGGGTTTCATGGATGTCGACACGCCGAAGCGGGGCGGCATTTCCTTCCTGTGTTTTCGGGTAGATCCCCGAGATTTCGGAATCCCATCGGGCACACCACATGCACCCATCTTCTTCGGCCATCAGAAGCGTCATTTCAGCCCGTAAAGCCAAAGGCGAAACAAGCAACGTGACCGCAAGCACAAGCAGGAAAAGGTGGCGCATCTCAAGCTCCGATTGACCGCAGCGTTATATCTTTATTACTTTGAATGTATGAATGATAGCGTGCCAGGACGGGTTTGACCATGCTCGACATCACTTTTGCAGGGGCTTTGGTCGCAGGGGTGTTGTCATTTCTGTCCCCGTGCATCCTGCCGATTGTGCCGTTTTACCTCAGTTACCTGGCGGGTGTCGGGATGGAGCAGATTTCTGCAAGTTCAGTCATTTCCGGCAACGTTCGCCGCAGGGCAACGCTTTCTGCAATCGCTTTTGCAGCAGGGATCATAACGATTTTCATGGCGCTTGGAGCCACGGCTTCGATATTCGGTCAAATGATCCGCGAATACTTCGATATCCTTCGATGGATTGCCGCGGCCATCATCATGGCGATGGGCTTGCATTTCCTGGGGCTGATTCGCATCGGATTCCTGTATCGCCAGTTTCAGGCGGATGTCGGTGAAACATCTAACCTGAGCCTGATTGGTGCGTATGTTCTGGGACTGGCATTTGCTTTTGGCTGGACGCCCTGTGTCGGGCCCGTGCTTGCTGCAATCCTGTTTACGGCGGCCGGAACCGAGACGGCTTGGCGCGGTGCGATGCTTCTGTTCGTTTACGGGGCGGGAATGACTGCCCCCTTTGTTCTGGCGGCCTTTTTGGTGCGCCCCTTCATGCAGTGGATGGCGCGGTTCAGAAAGCATTTACCCCTGATCGAGAAGGCCATGGGCTGTCTGTTGATTCTGTTCGGCGCTCTGATCGCAACCAACTCAATCAATCGCGTGGCCCAATGGATGCTGGACCATATGCCCTGGCTTGCGGCCATCGGATAATACGGGAGGAAAACATGAAGCGAACATTGTCAGTTTTGATGGCATGCATAGTGGGCGTGGCGGTTTCCGCCGCCGAGCTTGGCGACGACGGGTTGCATAAAACACCGTGGATGCGCGACACGTTCAAAGACCTTCGCGAGGATCTTGAAGAAGCGTCAGATGAAGGCAAGCGCCTGGTTTTGTTTATCGAGCAACAGGGCTGCATCTATTGCAAGAAAATGCACGAAGAGGTTTTCCCCCAGCCCGACCTGGCGGCGTACATCGAAAAGAATTTCTTTGTCGTCCAACTGGATCTGCACGGAAGCACCACGGCCACCGACTTTGACGGGGAAGAGAGCGAGCAAAGAGCGTTGATGCGCAAATGGGGGATTCTGTTTACGCCGACCCTTGTATTTCTGTCGGAAGAGGTTCCCGAGGACGCCACCGCCATTGATGCAGCGGTTGCAGTCATGCCGGGGGCGTTTTCGAAGGGAACAACTTTGGATCTGTTCACCTGGGTCTTTGAAAAGCGGTACGAACTTGAAAATGGTGAAGATTTTCAGCGCTACCACGCACGGCGCATTCAGGAGCGAAACAATGTTTCACAAGACTGAGGTCCGGGGATATAAATAAAAAAATTCATTGTAATGAATTTAATGTTGCGACAGACCGCCCTCGTCGACTACGGTACACAAATGCTTTGGGTCGCAAAGCGCCGTCGGCGTGTTAGCAAATGGGAGGGATCATGAAGCTGAGACTCTTAACATTGGTCTGCGCAATGACAGGGGGTGCCGCGTTTGCCGCGGATACCGACCCGAAAAACGTAACCTATGGTGAATATGGTGCCGTAGAGGTCTCGTTGACCGGCGCAGCCGGTGACGCGGCAAATGGCGCGCTGATCGTTGGCGACAAGTCAAAAGGCAATTGCGTGGCGTGCCACTCGGTCTCGGCTTTGGCCGATATCCCGTTCCATGGCGAGGTTGGCCCGGCGTTGGATGGCGCCGGTGATCGTTGGTCCGAGGCCGAGCTTCGCGGATTGGTTGCAAACGCGAAAATGACGTTCGAAGGCACGGTGATGCCGGCATTCTACAAGGATGACGGCTATATCCGCCCGGGCGACGCCTATACCGGCAAAGCCCCGACCGAGCCCCTGACGTCGATCCTGACAGCGCAGGAAATCGAAGACGTGGTCGCGTTTCTTGCAACCCTGAAAGAGGAATAGTCGCGCTTCGATAGCGTGATTTTTCGAAGATTCAAAGGAGATTGAAAATGGAACTCTCTCGCCGCGAAACTCTGGCCCTTGGGCTGGGCGCCGCGTTCCTGACAATGATGCCGTTTCGTGCAAACGCGGCCGCCGAGGATGCGATTGCCGCGTTTACCGGTGGGGCGGATGTGGCTGACGGCGGTGTTACACTGACGGCACCTGAAATCGCCGAAAACGGAAACACCGTACCGATCGAAGTAAGCGCCCCGGGTGCGGCGTCGATTCTGATCGTTGCAGCAGGCAACCCCGAACCGGGCGTCGCAACGTTCAACTTTGGCCCGCTGGCTGCTGAACAGGCTGCCTCAACTCGTATCCGCCTTGCCGGAACGCAGGATGTCATTGCCGTGGCGAAGATGGCAGATGGCAGCTTTGCCAAGGCATCCGCGACCGTGAAAGTGACAATCGGCGGCTGCGGCGGCTGATAGCCACGCGCGCCTCGAAGAACAGGAGACTAACCAATGGCATCCGGTGTGAAACCCCGCGTCAAGGTTCCGAAGAAAGCCGCAGTTGGCGAAACCGTCACGATCAAGACATTGATCAGCCACAAGATGGAAAGCGGTCAGCGCAAGGACAAAGAAGGCAACGTCATACCTCGATCGATCATCAACCGTTTCACCTGTGAGTTTAACGGCGAAATGGTGGTCGATGTGACGATGGAGCCGGCAATCTCAACCAACCCGTATTTCCAGTTTGAGGCAACCGTGCCCGAGGCAGGTGAGTTCGTGTTCACCTGGTACGATGACGACGGCTCTGTCTACGACGAGAAGAAATCGATCGAGATCGCCTGACGGCTCGACCAATAAGGCAGATCAGCGCCGGACATGACGTTTGGCGCTGGTCCACCAAGGGAGGAACGTAATGAATACAAAGGCATTAACGGCGATCGCGTCAGTTCTGGTTTTCCCAGTGGCAGCATTGGCCGGACCTGACGAAGACAATCTTGTGATCAATGACGAGCTGGACATGACCTCGGTCACCGAAGCGCCGGCGCATCTGGAAAACCTGGACACGATCTATTCCGGTTGGCATTTCCGTACGGATGAAACCCAGGCCCTTCAGATTGATGATTTCGACAATCCGGCGATGATCTTCGTCGACCAGGCTGCCGACCTTTTTGAGACAGTCGATGGGGCTGCCGGCAAAAGCTGTGCCTCTTGCCACGACGGGGTGGAAAGCTTCAAGGGATTGCAGGCTTCCATGCCGAAGGTTGATGCCGAAACCGGCAAGCTGGTGGTCATGGAAGATCTGATCAACGCGTGCCGGACCGAGCACATGGAGGCCGATGCCTGGAAATGGTCCGGCGGCGATATGCAGGGCATGGTCGCTTTGATCGGCCTACAGTCACGCGGGATGCCCATGAACGTTGCCATTGACGGTGACGCCGCCCCGTATTGGGAACAGGGCAAGGAAATGTACTATACGCGCTATGGCCAGTTAGAGCTGAGCTGTGCCAACTGTCATGAAGACAATTGGGGCAATATGATCCGGGCAGATCACCTGAGCCAGGGAATGATCAATGGGTTCCCGACGTATCGTTTGAAACAGGCCAAGCTGATTTCGCGACACAATCGTTTCCGCGGTTGTATTCGTGATACGCGGGCGGAAACCTTTGCCGAAGGTTCAGACGAATTTCGTGCGCTGGAGCTTTATGTTGCCTCGCGTGGCAACGGGCTTTCAGTCGAAACTCCGGCCGTACGCCAGTAACAACAGGCCCGCGTAGGAAGTGTCCAGCGCGGGTTTTTCCGTTAGTTTAACATTCACACATTTATATGTGAAACAGGAAAGCCGAAAGATGATTTCTCGACGTGACTTCTTGCAGGTTTCAATGGCGGCATCGGCTCTGTACGGGGCATCCGGGTTTGGCAATTGGGCCAGGCTTTCCGCACAGCAAAGTCTGACGCAGGATCAGCTGCTGGAGTTTGAGACCTTTGGCAATATCAGCCTGATCCATGTCACCGACATTCACGCACAACTCAAACCGATATTCTTCCGTGAACCCGAGATAAACTTGGGTATCGGTGAGGCAAAGGGGCAGATGCCGCATGTCACGGGGGCCGCGTTCCGCAAGGCCTACGGGATCGAAGATGGCAGCTCGTCGGCCTATGCGCTGACCTACGACGACTTTTCAGCCTTGGCAAAGACCTACGGTCGGGTTGGTGGTTTGGACCGGGTTTCGACGGTGATCAATGCCATCCGTGCGGACCGGCCCGATGCCCTGCTTTTAGATGGCGGCGATACCTGGCACGGGTCTTACACCTGTTACCAGACGGCTGGTCAGGACATGGTCAATGTCATGAACGCGCTGAAACCTGATGCAATGACCTTTCATTGGGAGTTCACGCTGGGCAGCGACAGAGTCAACGAAATCGTCGAAGGGCTGCCCTTTGCCGCCTTGGGTCAGAACATCTTTGATGCCGAATGGGATGAACCTGCGGAACTGTTCAAGCCCTACAAGTTCTTTGACCGGGGAGGTGCAAAGGTTGCCGTGATCGGACAGGCGTTCCCTTACATGCCAATCGCGAACCCGGGTTGGATGTTCCCTGAATACTCTTTCGGCATTCGGGACGAAAACATGCAGGCCGTGGTGGACGAGGTTCGCGATGCCGGTGCCGATGTCGTCGTCGTCCTCAGCCATAACGGCTTTGACGTGGACAAGAAAATGGCAGGCCGGGTGGAGGGGGTCGACGTGATCCTCAGTGGCCACACCCATGATGCGCTGCCCGAGCCCGTTCTGGTGGGCAAAACGCATATCATCGCGTCCGGCTCGAACGGCAAGTTCGTCAGCCGCGTGGATCTGGACGTGCGGGATGGGCAGTTGATGGGGTTGAAGCACAAGCTGATCCCGATCTTCTCTGATGTTATCGCTCCGGATCCTGCGATCACCGCCCTGATAGATGAGCAGCGCGCGCCCTATGAGGCGACGCTCAGTGAAGTGATCGGCAAAACGGACTCGTTGCTCTATCGTCGCGGCAATTTCAACGGAACCTGGGATGACCTGATCTGTGATGCCCTGCTTAAGGAGCGGGAGGCAGACATTGCCATGTCCCCCGGTGTTCGTTGGGGGCCGTCGATCCTGCCGGGGCAGGAGATCACGCGCGAGGACATCTGGAACGTCACTTCGATGTCGTATCCGAATGCCTATCGCACGGAAATGACGGGTGAATTCATCCATGTGATCCTTGAGGATGTTGGCGACAACCTGTTCAATCCCGATCCCTACTACCAGCAGGGCGGGGATATGGTCCGTGTCGGTGGGCTGGGTTACCGCATCGATGTGACCAAGCCGCAAGGGCAGCGGATCAGCGAGATGACCCTGCTGAAGACGGGTGAAGCGATTGATCCGTCGAAAACCTATGTCGTGGCCGGCTGGGCCAGCGTCAACGAAGGCACCGAGGGCCCGCCGATCTGGGATGTCGTCGAAAACCACATTCGCAACCTTGGAACCGTAACGGTGCAAGAGAACACCAGCGTCGATGTCGTCGGCGTCTAAGAAACAGATGGAGACCTAAGAGATATGGATGACGCGTTCAAACCGTCCCGCCGGGCCTTCCTGAAAGGCAGTGCTGCGGTCGCCGCGGGGTCAGTTGCAGGTGCGGCAGTGGCAGAAACGCCCGACCCCCTGATAACAGAGCTTCAGGATTGGGCATCGTACACGGGTGCAGGCGTTGACGAGACACCCTATGGCATGCCGATCAGCTATGAATCCCATGTCGTGCGCCGCAATGTGGAGTGGCTGACCGCCTCTCCGATTTCGTCGATCAACTTCACGCCGATCCACGCGCTTGATGGTACAATCACACCCCAGGGCTGCGCCTTTGAACGGCACCACTCGGGCGCAATCGAGCTGCGCAAGGAAGACTATCGGCTGATGATAAACGGTCTGGTCGATCGCCCGCTTGTCTTTACGTATGACGACATCGAACGTTTCCCGCGCGAAAACCACGTGTATTTCTGCGAATGCGCAGCGAACACCGGGATGGAGTGGGCGGGTGCGCAGCTCAACGGCGTGCAATTCACCCATGGTATGATCCACAACATGGAATACACCGGTGTTCCGCTGCGCACGCTGTTGCAAGAGGCCGGCGCCGATATCTCGCCCGACAAATGGGTCTATGTCGAGGGCGCGGACGCGTCGTCCAATGGCCGCTCCATTCCGATGGAAAAAGCGCTGGATGATGTGTTGGTGGCCTTCAAAGCAAATGGCGAGGCCCTGCGGATGGAACATGGCTATCCTGTGCGCCTGGTCGTGCCAGGCTGGGAAGGCAACATGTGGGTCAAATGGCTGCGCAGGATCGAGGTCGTCGACAGGGCGGTCGAAAGCCGCGAAGAAACATCAAAGTACACCGATGTTTATGCTGATGGCACGGCCCAGAAATGGACTTGGGTGATGGATGCGAAATCCGTCATAACCTCGCCCAGCCCGCAAATGCCGATCAAACATGGGCCCGGGCCGCTGGTGATTTCAGGGCTTGCATGGTCAGGCCACGGACAGATTACCCGTGTCGATGTATCCAAGGACGGCGGCATCACGTGGGAGACGGCACGCCTTGGCAAGCAGGGCGACACCAAGGCTTTGACACGTTTCTATCTCGACACGAATTGGGACGGGGCGCCCATGCTCCTACAGGCCCGAGCAATGGATGAGACCGGCTATGTACAGCCAACCAAAGACCTGCTGCGCGAAAAGCGCGGCGAGAACTCGGTCTATCACAACAACTGTATCCAGACGTGGTACGTAAGCGCAGAAGGGATCGCCGAGAATGTCGAAGTCTCTTAGCCATGTTTTCCTGCCCGTATTCGGCGGCACAGCGTTACTGCTTGCGGGGGCGTTGGTGTTCGCCAACCGAAACTTCGGCCAACTGAAGATCGAAACTTTGGAAACCCGGATTGGTCAGGTTGAGGCCCACGCAGCAGCCGCACAGGAAAAAGCGAAGTCAGAAGCCGAACGAGCAGCCCAGCTTGAGCTCAAAGTCCAGGAAATTCAGGCCGCCGCAGCGGAACGGGTTGCGAATGGCGCGAACCTGACCGCACCTGCGCCCAGCCGCGAGGGCACCTATGGGCTTGGACGGCCTGCGCTGGAGGAAGAGATCGCGGCCTGGGACGTTGACGTTTTGCCGGACGGGCGGGGCTTGCCTGTCGGATCGGGCGACGTTTGGACCGGCGAAGAAGTGTTTGCCGACCGCTGTGCGTCATGTCACGGAGAGTTTGCCGAAGGTGTGGACAACTGGCCCGTTCTTGCCGGTGGGTTCGATACGCTTGCAAACGAAGATCCCGTCAAGACCGTCGGGTCCTACTGGCCGCATTTGTCTACTGCCTGGGACTACATTTCCCGTTCCATGCCATTTGGCGAGGCGGGCACTTTGACCGCGGATGAGACCTATGCGATTGTTGCCTACATCCTGTATTCAAATGATTTGGTGGATGACGATTTCGAACTGAGCAACGAAAACTTCGCCGAATTCGAGATGTACAACAAAGACGGTTTTGTCGTCGATACGCGACCCGAGACCGAGTACGCCGAATCGCGCAAAGAGCCTTGCATGGAAAACTGCAAGGCAGAGGCCGCTGTCACAATGCGTTCCGTTTTTCTGGTCGAGACGCCGCCCGAAGGTGGGTCGAACTCGGTGATGAATGATGCCACCGTTGAGGGGTTGCCGACATTCACTGCGGACGGCCCGTCGTTCATTCCGGCAGCGGCACCCAAGCCCGAGGAAAAAGCCGCCGCGGAGCCAGCCGTTCAAGAGGCCGAAAAGACCGACGAAGCAACGGAACTGGTTGCCGCCGGAGCGAAAGTCTTCAAGAAGTGCAAAGCCTGCCATCAGGTGGGTGAAGGTGCAAAGCACGGCACCGGGCCGGCGTTGAACGGAATTGTCGGGGCCAATGCAGGATCGGTCGAGGGGTTCAAATACTCCAAGGCGATGAAAGCCGCATCCGAGGCCGGCCTTGTTTGGACGGATGAGGAAATGGCGGCCTTCCTGACGAAACCCAAGGATTACATGAAGGGCACGCGAATGTCTTTTGCGGGGCTCAGGAAGCCAGACGACGTTGAGGCCGTGATTGTCTACCTCAAATCGTTCGGAAGCTGATCATGCGGTGGCCGGACATACTGGCGTGCACGGCGGTCTTGGCGGCTTTCGCCACATCGACCTACGCAACCGAAGACCTTGGTGATGCCGAGGCCGGGAAAACGGTGTTCGCCAAATGCAAGGGCTGCCATCAGGTTGGCGAAGGAGCGGAAAACAAAATCGGCCCGCATCTGAATGGTGTCTTTGGGCGCAAGGCCGCGGGCCTTGACGGTTTCAATTATTCCAAAAGCCTGGTGCGCGCGGGAAATTCGGGTTTGGAATGGCACGCTGACACTCTGTCAGCCTATATCGAAGATCCACGTGCATTTGCGTCGGGCACAAGGATGAGCTTTCGCGGTCTGAAAGACCCGGAAGACCGGGCCAATGTGATTGCCTATTTGCGGGGGTTTTCAGACAACCCTCGGGATATTCCCGAAGCGGACCCAACCGCGAAAGGCACGGACCATTCCGTCGATCCAGCGATCCTGGCGATTCAGGGAGATCCCGAATACGGCGCATATCTCAGCAGCGAATGCACGACATGTCATCAGATCGAAGGAAGTGACGAGGGTATCCCGTCGATCGTGTATTGGCCCGACGAGGATTTTGTCGTCGCCATGCACGCATACAAGGACAAAAAGCGGCCACACCCGGTTATGCAAATGATCGCCGGAAGGCTGAGCAATGACGAGATCGCGGCCTTGGCCGCATATTTCAATAACCCAGAGTGATTGTGCCCAAGGGGAGGAAACGCGATGACACTCAATAGACGTACATTTCTAGGAGCGGCCGGGGTGGCGGCAGCCGGATTATCTGCACCGATGGTTCTGGCTCAGGGCAGGCCTCGGGTCGTTGTTGTCGGCGGCGGTGCAGGCGGCGCTACGGCTGCCCGCTATATTGCAAAGGACAGCAAAGGTGAGATCGACGTGATGCTGATCGAGCCGTCGCGGACCTACTACACCTGCTTCTTCTCGAACCTGTATCTTGGAGGGTTCCAGGAACTGTCGGATATCGCGCACAGCTATGGCACGCTTGCCGCCGACTATGGGATAAACGTGGTCCACGATTGGGCCATCGGTGTTGACCGCGATGCCAAGACTGTATCATTGGCTGGGGGTGGCTCGGTTCCGTATGACAAGCTGATCCTCAGCCCGGGTATCGATTTTGTCGACGGGGCTGTTGAAGGCTGGGACGTCTCGGCGCAAAACAAGATGCCGCATGCGTACAAGGCCGGCTCGCAGACAGAACTTCTGAAAGCTCAGATCATGGCGATGCCCGAAGGCGGTACTTTTGCGATGGTTGCACCACCAAACCCGTACCGCTGCCCGCCCGGACCCTATGAACGGGTCTCGATGGTTGCGCATGTTCTGAAAGCAAACAATCCCACTGGGAAAATCATCGTGGCGGATCCGAAGCCGAAGTTTTCGAAGATGGCATTGTTCCAGGAAGGCTGGGCAAACCATTACGAAGGCATGGTCGACTGGATTGGTGAAGACTTCGGTGGCGGCAATGTCTCGGTAAACCCGGACGCGATGACGGTGACCATCGACGGAGAAGAGACCAAGGTCGACGTCTGCAACGTGATCCCGGCGATGAAAGCCGGACGCATTGCCGAAATGGCTGGAGTGACCGAAGGCAACTGGGCGCCGGTGAACGCCGCGGATATGTCCTCCAAGGCGGATCCGGACATCTATGTCCTGGGCGATGCCAGCCAGCAGGGTGACATGCCGAAATCGGGTTTCTCGGCCAATAGTCAGGCGAAAGTGTGCGCGAATGCCGTGCGGGGCGCGTTGACCGGATCCAAGGTGTTCCCGGCCAAGTTCTCCAACACATGCTGGTCGCTGATCGACACGGATGATGGCGTGAAGGTTGGCGCAACCTACGAGGCGACGCCGGAAAAAATCGCCAAGGTGGACGGCTTCATCAGCCAGACCGGCGAAGATGCCGATCTGAGAAAAGCAACTTACGAAGAGTCGCTGGGTTGGTACGCCGGTATCACCTCGGACATGTTTGGATAGAAGTTCTCGGGGGGTTTGACACGGGTCAAAGCCCCCGAAGCTCAATCTGAGAAACTGCGGCTCAGGAGGAGGATCAAGATCATGAAACACTCAATCATCACGGCCGCGTTCTTTGCAGTCTCTGCCAGTCAAGGGCTTGCCGAGGATATCATCACGACCCCCTTTGACGGAAGTTTTGATGATGCCACCTTTGCGGTCGAGTCCGCCATTGTCGGGCAGGGGCTGGTCATCGACTATGTGAGCCACGTTGGCGAAATGTTGAACCGAACGGGCGATGATGTCGGCAGCGACAAACAGATATTCGCGGCGGCGGACATCTTTATTTTTTGCTCGGCAAAGATTTCGCGTGAGGTGATGGAAGCTGATCCGATGAATATCGGCTATTGCCCATACGGGATTTTCGTGGCCGAGGACGATGACGGGGTGAAGGTCGGATACCGAAGCTATCCGGACGGCCCAATGCAAAAGGTCCAGACCCTGTTGTCTGGAATCGTTGAAGAGGCCGTTGGGGATTGAAATGAACTACCGGCAGTATTTTCGAGATCAACTTGATCTACTGAAACAGGAAGGAAACTACCGGGTTTTTGCAGACCTCGAACGTCAATGCGGCGCGTTTCCAACGGCGCGCAGTTACGCAGGGGGTGGTCCCGAACAAGTCACTGTCTGGTGCTCGAACGACTATCTTGGAATGGGACAGCATCCCAAGGTTCTTGCGGCCATGCACGAGGCGATCGACAGATGCGGTGCAGGTGCCGGTGGGACGCGGAATATCTCGGGGACCACGCACGAACATGTGCTTCTGGAGCAGGAGCTTGCGGACCTTCACGGCAAGGACGCAGCATTGCTGTTCACGTCCGGCTACGTATCCAATTGGGCGGCCTTGGGAACCTTGGCGTCCCGCATCCCCGGAATCACGGTACTGTCTGACGAATTGAACCATGCCTCGATGATCGAGGGGATTCGTCACAGCCGTTGTCAAAAGCGGATCTGGAAGCACAACGATCTTGAAGACCTTGAAAGGCAACTTGCGGACCTGCCTGCAAATGCGCCCAAGCTGATCGCGTTTGAAAGCGTCTATTCCATGGACGGCGATATTGCACCGATTGCCGGGATCTGTGATCTGGCGGACCGGTATGGCGCGATGACCTATCTGGATGAGGTTCACGCGGTCGGGCTGTACGGTCCGCGCGGCGGGGGCATCGCCGAGCGCGAGGGCCTGATGGACCGCCTGACCGTGATTGAAGGGACTTTGGGCAAGGCGTTCGGCGTGGTCGGCGGGTACATCGCGGCGTCGAAGGAGCTTGTCGACTTTGTCAGGTCCTTTGCCAGCGGGTTTATTTTCACCACTGCTTTGCCTCCGGCCGTGGCGGCAGGAGCTGCGGCTTCGGTGAAGCACCTGAAGCAAAGCAATGCAGAGCGGCAACAGCACAAAAAGCGCGTGCGCGAAGTCCGGGACAGGCTGGACGATCTGGGTATTCCCCATACACCGAACCCAAGCCATATCATTCCGGTCATGGTCGGCGATCCGGTCAAGTGTCGATTCATTTCGGATGTGCTGATGCGTGATTATGGGATCTACATCCAGCCCATCAACTATCCAACTGTCCCCAAAGGAACGGAACGTCTGCGGATTACGCCGTCGCCGGTGCACACCTGTGAAGACGTGGACCGGCTGGTATCTGCATTGGGTGAGTTATGGACGCAATGCCAATTGGCACGCAGGCCAATGGCTGCGCAATGACGCTGACGAATTGACCAAAGACAAAGACACACACGCAACGAAGTGAGAGTTTCTGTCCATGGAGAGGCTCATCGATTTGCTGGGAGACCCGGGCACCCTGGCGTTTGCCGGAGTGCTGGTCGGTATCCTGTTCGGCGTGACGGCTCAGAAGTCCCATTTTTGTTTGCGCGCATCGACGGTGGAAGTCGCCGAAGGTAAGTTTGGCCCCCGCTTGGCGGTTTGGCTGATCGCCTTTACCGCGGCACTGACGCTTGTACAGGCGCTTGTCTCGCTTGAATTGCTGGACCTTTCCGAGGCACGCGCCATCGCGTCCACCGGCAGCCTTAGCGGTGCGGTTTTTGGTGGGGCGATGTTTGGCATCGGCATGGTTCTTGCGCGCGGATGCGCATCTCGCCTGCTGGTGTTGGCCTCGTGCGGCAATCTACGAGCACTTGTGACAGGGTTGATTTTGACCTTGGTGGCTCAGGCCGCCTACACAGGCGTTCTCAGCCCGGCCCGTGAAGCGATTTCCGGTCTGTGGACCATCTCAGGAGGTGCAGAGCGCGATCTTGCAGAAATAATGGGGTTCCCCCCATCGGTCTATTCGGCCGTCGCCGCAATTGGATTTGTCTTGTCGATCGTGTTTGCCCTTCACAGGAAAGTCGCGCCTGCAAAGATCGTGACAGCCGCCGGAGTTGGCGGGGCAGTGGCGCTTGGCTGGTTCATGACGTTTTCCATCGCGCAGGCATCTTTTGAGGTCGTCCCCGTGTCTTCGGTGACGTTTACCGGCCCGGCCACAGACACGCTGATGGCGTTGGTTGCAGAGCGAAATGTGGTGCTGTCTTTCGGTATCGGTCTTGTGCCGGGCGTGGCCATTGGGGCAGCAGGATCTGCCATCATTTCCAGCGAGTGGAGGATCGAGCGTTTTGGCTCGGACACTCCGATGGAACGGTACCTCGTCGGAGCTGTCCTCATGGGATTCGGGGCGATGCTGGCCGGAGGTTGCGCCGTGGGCGCGGGACTTTCAGGCGGGTCCGCCCTGTCATTGACAGCCTGGCTTGCAGTTTTCTTCATGTGGGTTGGGGCGATAGGAACGCACAGGTTTTTGATGCGGCTGCCGGTATTGCAGCATTCCTGACTTACTCGAACTCCATCTGTTCGAAAACGCGCCCGGCGTTCTTGGTTGCCAGTTCCTCGAACGCGTCCAAATGGGCATAGGGGGACTGATCGACATAATAGGCTTCGGTCAGATCGCCGCCCGCATCCATATGTTCTTGAATCCTGGTTCGTAGATACACCAGGTAATCGCGCGTATAGCGGCGCACCTGATCCATATTTGTGGGATGACCGTGCCCGGGTATGACATATGTGGCATTCAAAGCCTCGAACTCGTTGTCCCAGGTTTCCAGCCAATCCGCGGTATAGGTCTCTTGAAAGATCGGCAGCATGCGCTCGTGGAATGCCATGTCACCCGCGATGACAAGGCTTTGGTTCGGCAACCAGATCGAGATATCGCCGGGGCTGTGGGCCGGTCCGAGGTATTTGGCCTCGATCCGGAAGTCGCCCATCTCGATCACGTATTCATCATCGAATGTCTCGGTTGGGCCTGCCAGAAACGTGCCCTCTGCCTTGTCCTGATTGTATCGTTTCATTCCCTCCAGAATCTGAGGGCCATATTCCTCGAACTCAGCTGCTGCATCCGAATGGGCGACGATTGGAACCCCGATTTCCGACCAGTAGGCATTGCCAAGCATCGCGTGCCCCTGACCGTTCTCGTTGAAGACAAGCGTGACCGGCTGATCCGTAATCGCCTGAATTTCCTTGTGAAGCGCTTGGGCAAGGACATAGGCGGCTCCGCCGTTGACAACGACCACGCCCTCACCTGTTACGATGAAGCTCAGGTTGTTGTTGTGACCAGAGTTTTCGTAGGTCGGCGGAGCGGTTGCGCCAATGGCGGAATAGACGCCAGGGATGAATTCGACCGGCTTGGAATACAGAACGCTTTGCGGATACTGGTCTGCAATATCCTCGCTTGCCCAGGCCGGTGTGACGAAAGCAACCGCAATCATGAGTGATCGTATCATGACGCCTCTCCAATGAATCTGTAGGCAGGACCGGTCTTTTCGACGCGGCCAATTCCACCGTTCGGCAGGTGGAAGCCGATTATTCTCATTTCCTCTTCGGAAACCTGATCCAGAAGTGAGTAACGCGCAGCTGCGGCGACCTGGGGATCCTGATCCGTTCCACTGTGCCAATCGGGGTGTTCAAAGGCCACGTGCGGATTTCCCAGCGCGTCGCCGACGACCATCACGGCCTCATTCCCATTTCGAAGCTCAAAAGCCATGTGACCGGGCGTGTGCCCAAAACTTGCCCGTGCCGCAATGCCCGGAAGTATCTCTTGCCCATCCTCGAAGAACGCGACCTGATCCTCGATTGCTTCCAATCGCCGTTTTGCACCGGCCGCGAACGCGGTGCGATCGTCACCTATCGTGTCCACCGTTGAGGGGTTCCACCAGTAATCCCATTCTTTGCGTCCAATGAGGTGCGTCGCATTAGGGAAAAGCAGGTCGTCGAAATCATCCAGAACACCCCAGATATGATCCGGGTGCGCGTGGGTGAAAACCACATGCGTGACACTTTCGGGCGACAAGCCAATTGCTTTAAAAGTTTCCATAAGTTTGCCCGATGTGGGCATGAAGTCCGGCCCCGCTCCAGCATCGAACAGCACGGTGTTTTCGTCATCCCGATAAAGCGTGACGTTGCACTCTGGCTCGTACTTGGTCGCGTCCGCTTGATAGCGGGTCAGGAATTGCTCGACCGCCTCTTTGGGCATGGCTCCGAAAACAACATCAGGTGGCAATGACAGGTATCCGTCTGACACGGTCGCAATTCGGGCTGAAGGACCGAGCCGCAGCTCTGCCTGAACGATTCTGGCTTGAGCTCCAAGTGCCGCAAGACACGTGGCATTGAACAGGAAGCTGCGTCGGGACAAAGGAATTTCACTCATACGAAATCATTAAAATGAATATTTTTATTTGTAAACGATGGAAGCACCAACAAAGGATCATTCCAAGACGCTGAAAAACCGGCCAGGTCTTCTTTGCGATTGGGCGAAGAACGGTTCTCAGCGGTGGCAAATGGACGCGACACCAAGGTCATGCGCAAAGTGAACGCACAGCGCAATCCGCGCGAAGATGGATTGCCGAGGAAGGGATGATGTCGGAAAGGCGATTGTCACGTGACCTCGAAACAGGGGAGGGACCCAGCCGCAGATCGACGGCGATGGCAGACACAGCTTTCCACCGAAAAATCCCGGTCCATCTGCGTCAAAGCGCATTGTTCTCATCCCGCTGTGCTTGTAAGGAAATTGCACGGCCCCAGGGGCTGCGCCGTGCGGGCGTGATGGAATGGTAGACATATCAGACTTAAAATCTGAAGGGCGTATGCCCGTGTGGGTTCGAGTCCCACCGCCCGCACCAAAAAATCTCGGTGACTTATGCGTGCGTGGCAGGTGGCGCCGTGGGGGACTCGCGGGTGCTGCGAGGGGCCCAATCAACTCTGCTGTGCGACCGAGCCTAAACCGGAAACCCCAATTGTCGGATCAGTTTCCAAATGTCCCTGTTCGCGGCTGACAGCTGATCAACGACTGCTTCGATCTGGAGCAGGGCATTGTCGTCGACGGTATCTTCGCGGCCGAGTTTTATGTCGGTTTTGCGGTCAGCGATCCGCATAAGGATCGTTTTCGGGTTTCCGCTTTCAGGGTCGAAGGAATAGATGCAATGGTTGTACTTGTTGCGGATGCCAGAAAGCTTGGCCAGCCTTTGCGTATGTTCAAGGATCGGATCTCGGACCTGGGCAGGGCGCCCTTCCATTTTTGCAAGTCTTTCAACCAGATCTATTCGCGCGCGGGTGGTGTTCAAAGTCAGAAAGATGATTACGGCCACGTCCTTGGACGTTCCGGTTAGGCCGGCGATCAGATGGATCAGCAGGCTTTCGGTGTTTGTCCACATATAGTTCAGCCTGCCGACCAAAAGGATCAGGCGGTCGAACCGGGCTTCGAACGGATCAGTCAAGGGCGGTCTGCTGCGCCTCATGAGGCGCAACCTCGAAATAGAAATGAGCTGCCGCCGTCCGGTTGCTGACGCCAATCTTTCCGACAACGTTATGCATGTGCAGCTTGACCGTGTGTTCCGTGATGCCCAGCTTGGCCGCAATCAATTTGTTGCTTTTGCCTTCTGAAACCAGTTGCAAAACCTGTTTTTCGCGGCGTGTCAGCTTGGAATACTGTACGTGCCGATCTGCGCCGTTGGATGTAATGGCCTCCCGTTGCCGTGGTCTCTCGGGCGCGCGCTGACAGGGGGGTGAAACACAGTCAGCCAGAAAGCTGGGAAGATAAAGTTCCTCGTGCATCAGCAGTCTGAGGATGGCGCGCCACGCGTCCGGTGCCACGTTCATCGGTAAAAAGCCGACATCTCCAAACTGCGCGCGGTTCCAGCCTTCGAACAGGTGTCGGGCGGATTCCTCTTTGCGATAGGCGAAAGCAAGACAGCCGGAACCTGCACTTTTGGTGTATGCATCGGCGCGCGTCAAAAGGTCCTCGATCAACATCTGATCCACAACGACGATCTTGCCGCTGTCCGGAACATGTGTGTGCATTGCCTCGAGTGTTTCGAAGCGAAAAGCGCGGACGCCAAATTCAGTTTGAACGCTTCTTAGAGTTTGATTTGAATAGAATAGTTCTTTCCCGAGGAAGACAATCGAAAAATCTTCTGAATAAAAACTCTGATTGCCAGTTTCATTGTTCAAAGACTCACTCATTATATTCCCTCACAAAACGGGGTTAACCGGAAATGGCTTTATCGAAATGGAATTGCCGGTGAAAAAGTAGTTAACTAATCAAAGAATTACGTGAGGTTTATTGTAGCTGAAAACGTGATTTTCTACAACCAGACGGTATAGTTCAAGTGCCTTAGATATAGAACTATTGTTTAGGTTTTTCGGTGTGGCATTGTGTAACCAGCGGAAACAATTGCATTATTTTTTATTGCTTTCTTAATTTAGAACTTCTTGATCCAGTTCGGCTAAAGTTCCACTGCATTCTCAAAATAAACAATAAAAACAATATTTTATTCTCGCCAGAACTTTCAGTTAGCTAGTCGCAAGCGTGCGTCACTGCGAACATGGTCAGGCTTTAATTGTGAAAGCGTCTGTCCCTGCCGCGCCCGTTCCTTGCGTATTTCAGCATCGATTGTGAACGGTCGCGTATTCGGCTTAGCCGGGAAAGGAGGTGGCCTAAAGAAAACGACGGTGGACCGCATTCAGCGTGTTTGAACGCTGTGCGGGTATTTTAGTTTCAATCACGCCCGTTGCCGCTTTGTAGATGAATGGCGGTCAGGCGTTCCAGAAATGGGAATTTGTTATGAGACGTAATGTAAACAATACAAACGTAACGACCGTTGACGAAATTGTTGTCGAAAACCTGGAAGCTCCGGTTGATGTTGAAATTCAGGTTGATGAGGCTCTTGTCGAAGCCGATGTGACTGCGCAGCAACAGCAGCAGGACCAAAATGTAGAAAACGCCAACGAGCAGGGCCAGGATCAGGGCCAGGGCCAAGACCAAGGTCAGGACCAGGGTCAGGATCAGGACCAGGGTCAGGATCAGGACCAGGGTCAGGATCAAGACCAGACGCTTAATGCCGGCGACAACACCAACGACAACTCCAACAGCAACTCAATCAACATCGATTTCGGCGGCGGTGAGTGGATTCCGCGCGACGATGATCAGGTTGATCTGGATCTTGGTGACTCGGCGACAGTGGGTGACGTGATCACTGCTGGCCGCGATCTGACCTATGATCCAGGCGATGACATGAATCTGGATATCTCGATGGACGACGCCGGAACGGCAATGTCATCCGTGAACAGCCAGGTCGCCAGCCTGAGCGACGACGACACGCTTGATTCACCGACCGTATCCAACAACGCCGACTTCACCCAGAACGGCGATGCCAATGGCGGCACGGCAACTGCGGCTGAAGGTATCAGCTCGGATGCCAACGGTGGAAAATCGGGCGACGGTGGAACCAGTTACGGTGGAGCGGCCGATTCATCAACCTTGGGCAGCCACGCGTGGGCTGACGGTGGTGATACCGGCAGTGCAGATGCCGATTCCAGCGCCGGCCGGGGCGGATCGACCGGTGACGCAAGCAATGCCAGCAATGGTGTTGGTATGGCGGGCGCAGGGTCCGACGGTGACAGCGCCGGTGGAGATGGCGGTGCCGCGGATAGTTCGGCTTCGTCCGACAATGATGGCAGCACAAGTGCCGATGGCAGCGGAACCGGCGGAGCCGGCGGCAGCGCGGATTCGTTTGGTCTGGGTCTGGGCCTGGGTCTGTCCGGTTCGAACGCAGCCGGTAACGCAAACGGCGGCGACAGCGATTCCGACTCGACAGGAACCGGGACCGGAACGGCGGACAACGCTGCGGATGCGTCCGGCGCGGATGGTGGCGATGGTAATGCTGCGGCAGATGGTTCAGCTTCGAACACCAGCGACAGCAACACCGATGCGAATGACGCCACTGCGGGTGACAACACTGCGGATGGTTCTGCTGACAGCGGCGCGGACAGCTCGGCTGACGGCTCTGGCGGAACGGGAACCGGTGGTGACGGATCCGGCGGTGACGGCACTGGCGGTGACGGCACCGGTGGCGACGGTACCGGCGGCGACGGCGAAGGTGGATTCGGCGCGATGGTCGAAGCTGCAATCATGGCTTTGCAGGAAGAGCTGGGCATGATTGACGCCGAAGCAGGCGAAGGCGGCGACGGTACCGGCGGTGACGGCACCGGTGGCGACGGCACGGCCGGCGACGGTTCAGGTGGCGACGGCTCGGGCGGCGACGGCTCCGGTGGGACCGCTGATGCGGATTCCGATGCGCAGGGTGTTGGCGATCAGTCGGCAAGCGGGCCGGATATCGACCAGAGCCCAGGCGACGTGAACGGCGCGGCCAGCAACTCGCAGGACACCGACGGCAGCGGCGGTGACGGCGGGTCGAACGCAGCAGATGGCGCAGCGGATGCGGCCGGTACCGGAACATCGGCTGCCGACGGCGACGGCGGCGCGGGCGGTAGCACAACGCCAACATCGACGTCAACCGGCAACGGAGCCGGGTCTGCCGACGCGGCCAATACCGCAGGCAACGGCGGAGCTGCCGACATCTTCGGAGACGCCGACACAAACGGTGCGGCTGACAGCTTGGCCGAAGCAATTGCCGGATACGGTGGCGAAGGCAGTTCCGACAATGATGCCACATCGACTGGGTCGGGCGACGCAGCTGGTGCGGCTGACTCGGGCAACGGTGGTGCCGGTGGCGCATCCGCCGCGAACGGCGGAACCAGCGGAGCTTCGATGGGCACTGCAACTTCAGGCGATACCATGGGTGGCATGATCACCGGTGGTAACGGTGGCGGCGCCTATTCAGGTGACGGTGGTGCCGGCGGCAATGGTGGTGCCTGGGGCGCGAACAATGGTGGCGATGGCATCGTGACCGGCGAGTCCTATGCATCGGCGGCAGCTGTCGTTGATACGTCTGCGTTCAACCAGTCGATCATCATGGGCGCCAACGTCCTGGGCAACACGGTCGATACGACCATGGTGGGTGGTTCGATGACCATGTCCCACGCCAGCGACGACACGGACGTTTAAGTCAAAAGGCGGGGCTCGCATTTTCGGGCCTTGCTACCCTTCGAAAATGCCGGGGCCGCAAAACGCGGCCCCGGCCCAACTGAACCCAAAGCGGAAATTACGAGCCGCCGCGGGCAAAAAGGATAACCGACATGGCACTTGACGGTATTACGGAAACGATAGCGCATTTTGTTGGAACTTTTGAGCTTACGATAGAACAAGCCCGCCTGAGGGATCAGTACGAGGAATTCAGCGCCCTGAGGCGTAAAGCCGAAATAGACGGGCTTGAAGAGCCTACCTCGATCAACATCAAAGCTGATCTGGATATCCCAGCGGGCGAATACAAAGCCCTACCATTCAATTTTCTTCCCTCTCAACCAGAACTTCCGTTGCCAAAAGCTCCTGTCGGGCCGGTGCATGAGTCGGTTATCATCCTTAACGGTGACAGCGCGGAATCCACGCGATTTGTTCCAGACAGCATATCCGGCCCGTCTTCTGCACCGGAACTGATTATTCTGCGACCGGATACGGTGCCATTGGGTTCGGCACTGACATTCACCGTGCAAAAGGTGGTCATGCGCGACAACGACACGGTGGGAGAAGGGGACTTTCGCGATACCGAAGCGCTGATCGCCCAGGGCGAAGAGATGATGGACATGGCGCTGTCGCTTCATGCCATGGCGGCCCCTTCGCTTTCGCTCGCGGATTACAAGTCGACCGAAATGCTCGAGGCGCTGGCCGAACAGATGTTGGCCCCGGCAAACGCGAATATAGACGGGGTCACGGTACATCAGTTTCATGGCGATGATGCGTTGGGGGTGATCGTAAACGGCAAGTACGTTGACGAAGCTCCGGTATGGACAGACATCCTGCCTGCGTTCCATCAGCCGGATGAAGCCGGAGAGGATGAGACAGAGGCCATGCTTCCGGCCGAGTGGGATCAGTCGAAAGATCCAGACTTTGACGACGGACACCTGGTCGTGACCGGAGGGAACCTTGCGATCAATGCTGTCTCGGCATCTATAGGTTGGGTTGATGCCCCCTATATCGCCGTCGGAGGGCAGGCGATCAGCCTGACCGCCATCAGCCAGGTCGCGCTTGTGTCAGATTGGGATGTGGGGGCGCCGGGAACGGGCAGCGGCACCAATGTGATTCAGTCCTCGAAGATCGAAGTCGAAGGCCGAGAGGCCCCCTGGCTGGACAATGGCACCGGAACAACCGGACAGCCCGAGTTCATCGTTGTGGATTGGGTCCCAGGTGATCTGGTTGTGGCCAACTTCGTCAAGCAAGCTATCGACGCCACGGATATAGACAACATACAGACCGAGATTTCGGCCGCATCGACCCTGTACGCGCTGGGCGACAACGAAATGTTCAATGTCACCGACATCGTGCAGCTGGGCAGCTTTTACGACCTGATCATGATCGACGGGAATATGATTTCCGTGGACATGTTGTACCAGACCAACGCCCTGATGGATGACGATATCATCAACGGCGGTATGCCCGGCGCAATGGCCGGAGATGATGAAAACGTGATCATGAATGACGCGTCGGTCAAAACGATAGGCGCAGATACACATCAGGATCTGCAGCAGAACCTGTCCGACGCCATGGCGCTTGATCAAACGGACATCGATGCCTTGGAGAACGCGCTGCTCAACGATCCCTTGTTCGCAGGAATGGAACAGTTGCGCGTGCTCAAGATCGACGGAGACTTGTTGCAGGTGAACATTGTTGAACAGGTCACCATGATGCTGGATCAGGATCAAATTGACCTGTCCGGTCCAAGTGCCGCCGATACCGATGTCGTCGCAGGCAGCAACGCCCTGTTGAACTCTGTCAATCTGACCAAAATGGGTGTGGATTCGACGGTTATGGCCGCTGACGGATCTTATTCTGACCTGCTGCTTCATCAGGCCAGCCTGATTGACGTGCCAGACAACCAAGAAATCACAGATATGACCAACGAGGCGATCGCCGCAATCATGGCGGACATGTCTGTGCCGCAACCGGATGCCGCCCTGGCACTGGACGCACAATCCACTGACACAACGACACCAGATGACGGCCTGCAATCCATGCTGGCCTGACCCCCCAAGTTTTTATCGAGTGACCAGAAGGTTTGTATATGTCGATTGTTTTTTCGTCGCGCCGTCCACTCTTATCCAGTCCCTTGGACAGGCAGGGCGGTTTGGGCCCGAAGCGCCAGCGCGCAGACGGTGGGGCAGATCCAGCGAAACAACGTGTCAAAGCCCGGTTGCACCTGACGCAGGAGATGCGCGTGTCTGAGTCAGATCCAGATTCGACGGTTAAAACCGAAGCGCCACAGCAATCCGAAGACCAAAAACACTCACGTGAACGACGGCGCGCTGATCCTCCCCATCAGCGTGCGCAGCCGCAACCCGCGCAAGATGAAGAAACGGCGGGTGGCGGCAATGGGGTGGCCGACGCCGACGGCCCGGATCCGGCATCCGCCGGGGACTCGACTGCGCGCAAGACCCCCTCTGCACGCTCATCCGGTGAGAACGGCATAGGCACCACGATCGAGGCCAAGGCAAACCAGCCACTGTTGCAAACGAATTCCGGCGGCGGTGATGGGAACGGGCCACCCCAAACCTTCCACAAACGCACCCCGCCCGAAGATTTCCAGCGCACGTTGCGCGTTTCGATGCGGGCGATCCGGCGCAATCTTGCGTTTGTTCTGGTCCTGACCTGCGCCACGAACATCCTGATCCTGGCGATCCCGATCTATCTGTTCCAGATCAGTGACCGTGTTCTGACCAGCCGGTCGCTGGATACGCTGATCATGCTGACGGCCATCGTGGCAGGGGCGGTGATCTTCCAGTCTGCTTTTGATGCGGTGCGGCGGTTCATGCTCATGCGGACCGGGGTCGAAGTGGCGGCCCGGCTGGGTGCACCGGTTCTGAGCGCGGCGGCCCATGCGTCGCTGCACGGAAACGGGCGCGAGTATCAGACATTGGGCGATCTGCAACAGCTTCGCGGTTTTCTGGTCTCGGGCACGCTGCTTTCATTTCTGGACGTGCCGTTTGCGCCGCTGTTCATCCTGATGATTTTCCTGGTTCATCCGCAACTGGGCATGATCGTGGTGGTTACTGCGCTGATCTTGATGACGATTGCGCTGATCAACCAGAAAATGACTGCCAAGCCGTTTGCCGAGGCCAACAAGGCACAGTCCATGGCGAACCTGCATCTGGATTCGATGTCTCGCAACAGCCAGATCATCAACGCCTTGGCAATGATCCCCGAAGCCGTGCGGATCTGGGGGCGGGACACTGCCCAATCGCTGACCTGGCAGGTGCGGGCGCAGGACCGCAACGTGATCTTCGCTTCAATCTCGCGCGCCGTTCGCCTTTTGACGCAGATCGGAATTCTGGGTTGGGGCGCGTTTCTGGCGCTGCAAGGAGAGATCACAGGCGGTATGGTGATTGCGGCCTCGATCATTGCCGGACGTGCCTTTGCGCCAATCGAAGGTTCGATTGAAGGGTGGAACAGCTATCTGCTGACGCGCGGAGCTTACGGCCGGATCAAGGCGCTGTTGTCGACCTCGGCCCTGCAATACGAAAAACTGCGTCTGCCACGCCCCGAAGGTCGGCTGGATGTCGAACGCCTGCTCTATGTACCGGGCGGAACCAAACGCGTGGTTCTGAACGGCATCACGTTCTCGCTGGTTCCCGGTGAAACTTTGGCCATCATTGGTAATTCCGGTGCCGGGAAAACCACGCTTGGGAAAACTCTGGTGGGATCCATTCTGCCCACATCGGGCAGCGTAAGGCTTGACCTGATGGACATCCGAAACTGGGACCCGCGCCAGTTTGGCGAAAGCATCGGCTACCTGCCGCAGGATGTTCAGCTGTTCCCGGGCACGATCAAGGACAATATCGGCCGGATGCGGGCGGATGCCACTGACGAACAGATCCACGATGCCGCCGTTCTGGCCGATGTTCACAACATGATTGCAACGCTGCCGCAGGGATATGAGACCGTGGTGGCCGCTGATGGCTCGCCTTTGTCCGGTGGTCAGAAGCAGCGTATCGCACTGGCGCGGGCGTTCTTCGGCAACCCCAGAATGGTTGTGCTGGATGAACCGAATTCAAATCTCGACGTCGCGGGCGACAAGGCGCTGGCATGTGCGATCGAACAGGCGCGTCAAAGCAAGATCACCGTTGTCGTCATTACGCAGAAGCCAACGTTGTTGAATGTTGTCGACAAGATCATGCTGCTGACGGACGGGCGTGTGGCCCTGTTTGGTCAACGTGATCAGGTTCTTCAGCAGATCAACGGGCCGCGCAAGCAGACTGGAATTGAAGGCCAGCAGGGGGGCTGACCATGAATGACCTCGTACCTGTGAACAACTTAGACAATGAACCAGAAGTTTGGTATGCCGAGGTTCCGCGCTCGATCAACAGGTTGATAGTGATCGGGGTGGTCTTGCTTGTCGTGTGCTTCGGCGGTTTCGGGGTATGGTCCTTCAGTGCCCCGCTGGCCGCAGCGGTCATCGCGCAAGGCAGCTTTGTGGCCACGGGCCGCAACAAGATTGTCCAACATCTTGAAGGCGGCATCATCGAAGACATCAAGGTTGTGGAAGGTCAGGCGGTTCAGGCAGGTCAGGTTCTGATGACCCTGGACCAGACCTCGGCCCAGGCCAATGAACGTGAATTGCATATTCGCAAGCTGCGCCTTCAGGCCATGACCGAGCGGTTGCTGGCCGAGTACGGGGAGCGCGACCGCCTCGTGTTTTCGCAGGCGCTTGTCGAAGCATCCGACGATCCTGAAGTAATGGCCATTCTGGATGGGCAAAAGCTCAGCTTCGATGTGTCGCGCAAGACGCTGCTGAATGACTTAGCCCTGCTGGAGCGCAACATGGAAGCACTGAAAATCCGATCAAGCGGATTTGAGGCGCAGCTGGACAGCATGGCACGGCGCGCCGAGATCTTGCAGGAGGAGTTCGAGGCCAAGAGCCAACTGTTCGAAAAGGGCCTTGTCCGCAAAGGAGAGCTGAACACCATCCGTCGTGTTCAGGCCGAAGCCGAAGGTCAGCAGGCCCGGTTGCAGGCGGAAGCCGCTGAAATCAACCAGATGCTGCTGAAATATGACGAACAGATCGCGCGTACGCGGTCCGCCTATCGTGAGGCCGCACTGGATGAACTGGGCGTGATCGAAGCTGATCTGGAAAGCGTGCGTGAAAAATCCCGACAGGCGCGCAGCGTTCTTGACCGGGCCGTGGTGCGTGCGCCGGTAACTGGAACGGTGGTGCGATTGCATTATCACACGCCGGGCGGTGTGATTGAGACCGGGGAACCGATAGCCGAGATCCTGCCCGCAGATGCGCCCCTGATCATCGAGGCACAGATTCCGCGTACCGAGATTGACAGTGTCGTCACGGGGCAGACCGCCACAGTCCGCCTGATCGCATTGAACCAACGTACGACGCCTGTTTTGTATGGCGAGGTCTTCTATATCTCGGCCGATGCGCTGCTTGAGGATTCGACCGGTGTTCCGCAGGAAGTCTATCTGGCACGAGTCTCACTGACCCCGGATGAGTTGCAGCGCGTGCGCGGCTTTGTTCCGACACCGGGGATGCCCGCTGAAATCATGATCCAGACCGAGGAGCGCACCTTTGCGGCCTATATCGCCAAACCGGTATCAGACAGCATGTCGCGCGCGTTTCGCGAGCAGTAACACGCGCGTTTCCTTCCATGTCTACACCTTCCAAAATTCGCATGTTAACCTCTGCGCGGTGACGTAAAGGAGAACTCACATGCCGGTGACGGTGAAAGAGATGATGGAGGCGGCCAACGCGGTGGTCGAGCGTATCGATGCGGCCAAGGCAAAGGCGATGACCGAACAGGGGGCGCTGCTGTTGGACATACGCGATGCGAATGAGCTGGAACACACGGGCCGCGCCGTTGGGGCGCATCATATACCCCGGAGCATGCTGGAGTTTCGAGCAGACGATGCATTGCAATCACATGACCCTGCACTGCGCAAGGATCGCCCCATCGTGTTGTACTGCGCATCAGGCGGGCGCGCGGCTTTGGCCGGAAAACTCCTGAAGGATATGGGATACCAGAGGGTGTACAATCTTGGTGGATTGACGGACTGGGTGAATGGGGGCGGTGAAATCGCCAAATCCTAGTTTCGGAACCGTCTGCATCTGACACAAATCAAAGCGCAACACATTCGAATCGTGAAATATTTGGCCGGAAGCCATCAAAAGGAAAACCCGGTCATGTTTCGCCTTGCCGCTATGCTGTATTCCCTGATTGCAACTGCTCTGTCTGGTTCGGCCGTTATTGCCGTGCTTTCAGCTGGAATGGTATCCGTCAGCGCAATTGTGGGCGCCGCGGCCGCTGGGGCCGTAATCGCGGCTCCGGCATCCTGGATGGTGGCCAGGCGGCTGTATCAAGGCGCTTGATCAGGCGTTCAGGAAGGTCCTGACGGCAGCTTCGAACTCGCGCGGTTTTTCGGCGTGCAGCCAGTGCCCGGCGCCGGGGATCTTGGCAAATCGCGCGCCGGGAAACAGAGCGCGGATCTTGGCCCGATGTTCCGGCAAGACGTAATCTGACTCGCCCCCCGACAGGAACAGCGCGGCGCCTAACCACTGGGCGTCCAACTCGGGAAAGCCCATGATATTTGGCATCTGGTCCGCCAACACGTCCAGGTTCAGCAACCAACGCTTTCCCTTGATGTCCAGCGATTGGGTGAAGAAGCTCTGCAATGCTTTTTCAACGCCTTGCTCGGCCAATTGTTGCTCGGCATCCGAGCGGCGTGCAATGCGCGAGAAGTCCACGGCACGCATGGCCTCGATGAACTGAATTTGGCTGTGCGTGTATTTCACCGGCGCAATATCTGCGACCACCAGTTTGTTCACCAGTGCGCCGTGTTGCAGCGCAAGTGTCATCGCTGCCTTGCCGCCCATTGAATGCCCAAGTACGTCCGCCGTCCCGCCGATCCGTTCGATGACCTCGGCGATATCCTGCGCCAGATGGGGATAGTCATGACAAGCGTCCCACGCGCTGTAGGCATGGTTACGCATATCGACGGCCACAACCTGCCGCTGGTCTGATAGCCGTCTGGCAATCACGCCCCAGTTTCGGGCCGATCCATACAGGCCGTGGGCAATGACAAGGGGCGGTCGGGCGGTCGGTTCGCCATGTATGATGGTGTTCAGCATGTACCGCGTGATACAAGCCACCGCCGGAAACGACCAGCCCCATTGTAGGTCATAGACGCTGCCGCTAGATTGCCTCCGCAGGAGGCCACCAATGCCGCAGGACCCAGACATTCAGACCCGGATCGCCGAAACGGTTGTGTTGCTGCGCGCAAAGCTCGGAGTGCGCGACAAGACTCTCGAGGCATCGATCCGCAAGGCCAGGCGCCGACTGCCGCGGCGCGTCTATAAGCAGGCCTTGATTCTGGCCCGGGCCGAGGCGATGGCGTCTCATCCCAAACTGAGGCTGGTTCTGGATAACCCCAGGCTGATCAAGGCGTCCGACGTGGTGCAGGAACATCTGGGGTCCATCAATCTTGCGGATCGCAGATGGGGGTGGTTCCTTGGCCTGCTGGGGGGGCTGGCCTTCAACATGCTGGCACTGACGACACTGTTGCTGGTTTTTCTGTGGTGGCGCGGCTTGATCTGAGCTTGGATTCCGGACAACGCGCCAAGGTCTGAACATGGCGCAAACTCCTGTGTGCGGTAACATCGAATGCACGGAGTCGGTGTGACCAGCGCGAAAGGCTGATCGGGGCGGAAAAAGCGCGTATTGACCAGAATGGCTTGGGCGACCGTGGGGCCCGGGACCTTGCCCAAAACATCGGATTTGCGCTGGGCGAGATCCAGACCGTTTTCAGGGATCTGACGCAAAAAAAACGGCGCCTCAAGGCGCCGTTCCGTTTTTGAGGGTGGACCAGTTACAGGTTCGGATAGATCGGGAATTTGGCGCAGAGGTCTGCGACCTCGGCCTTGACCTTGGCTTCGACGGCGCCGTTGCCGTCTTCGCCA
>NZ_JBQFYQ010000005.1:0-219437 GCF_056541565.1 Ruegeria sp. AG6
CTAAATCCTAACCTCAGATGCCCCCGGTCTCTCCCGAGCGTAACCGCCGCTTCCGCCGCGTCCCAGCGCCTCAGCAGCGCCGGTGAAGGGGTATTTACGGATTAGGCCTGAGACCTGCAACCCCCATTTTCAAAAAACTTTGCATTTCGCATCGATTTCTTGTGTTTGTTAATTAAAACAGTAAGTTACATTAACAAATCAAGATCTTCAGACCGCCTGGAACGTGCGGATATCCCAGGAAGGAACCCCAAAACTTGCCCTTGCGGGGGAATCGAGGGGTTCGGCAGACAGAAACGATCTGCAAAACCTTTCTGCACCTTGCGTACAGCCCGGATCTGACCATCAAGAAAAGGCTGGGTTACGCAAATACTGACTTTGGGTCACAGTTGTTTTTTTGCTCCATTAACGCACTCTCACCGGGAAGGTGGTAACCCTGCCCGACCAGTCAAAGAAACGAAAACGCCGCAAGAGGTGCGCAAGACAGCATGGATTTCGATTATATCATCGTAGGCGGCGGTTCGGCCGGATCGGTTCTGGCCAACCGCCTGAGCGAAGATCCATCCACAAGTGTTTGCCTGCTTGAAGCAGGTGGCGGTGGGAAAAGCCTTTTCGTCAGAATGCCTGCGGCTGTTGTTACCGCACTTCCGGGGCGTCCCAGAATCAACAACTGGGCCTTTGAAACGGTCCCGCAGCCCGGTCTGAAGGGGCGCAGAGGATATCAACCGCGCGGCAAGGCACTCGGCGGCTCGAGCGCGATCAACGCCATGTTGTATGTAAGAGGTCAGCGGCAGGACTATGATGGCTGGGCCGATCTGGGCTGCGACGGCTGGGACTGGGACAGTGTATTGCCTTACTTCAAACGGGCCGAGAACAATGAGCTTGGCGCCGACAGCGTGCATGGTGACAGCGGGCCGTTGCAGGTTTCACGGCAAAAAGAGCCTCGTCCAATCACCCATGCGTTCATTCAAGCCGCACAGCAGTTGCAACACCGCCATACCGAAGACTTCAACCGGGGCGACAACGAAGGCGTCGGTCTATATCAGGTTACCCAGTTTCACGACCCGGCAAAGAATGGGGAACGGTGTTCCGCGGCAGCTGGTTTTCTTTTCCCGGTTTCCGACCGACCGAACCTGACGGTCATCACGCATGCACATGCAAGAAGGCTGTGCTTTGAGGGCAAGCGCGCAACGGGCGTTGTATACCGGGTGAGAGGCAAGGGCGCAGACATCACCATTCGGGCGAAACGCGAAGTCCTGCTGTGCGCAGGGGCCTTGAAAACGCCGCAACTGCTTCAGGTTTCAGGTGTTGGCGCAAAAAGCGACCTTGATCCGCACGGAATCGCGGTTCACCACGAACTGCCTGGCGTGGGACGAAACTTGCAGGATCATCTGGATTTCGCGTTGATCTTCAAAACCACAGACACCGACAATTTTGGTATCGGCCCGGCAGGGGCAGCGCGGTTGTTGCGACATATTCAACGGTGGAGCAAGACGGGCGTCTCGATGGCGGCGACGCCATTTGCCGAAGGCGCAGCGTTTCTGAAAACCACCCCCGATCTGGAGCGTCCCGACATTCAGCTGCATTTCACCATCGCTATGGTCGATGACCATGCCCGCAAACTGCATTACGGGTACGGGTATAGTTGCCATGTATGCAAACTGCGGCCGGAAAGTCGGGGGGCCGTAGGCCTGAACAGCGCAGACCCCACGGCGGCGCCCGCCATCGATCCGGCGTTTCTGTCGGACAAACGCGATCTGGAAACCATGATCAAAGGAGCGCGAATGGCGCGGGATATCCTCAACGCGCCGGCTTTGGCCAAGTACCGGCAAAAAGAACTGTTCGGCACTGATACCGCCCAGACCGATCAGGATTGGGAGGAGCACATCCGCGCCCGCGCCGACACGATCTATCACCCCGTGGGCACCTGCAAAATGGGCGTGGACGAAATGGCGGTCGTCGACCCCCAGCTTCGCGTCCGCGGGCTTGAAGGCCTGCGGGTCGTCGATGCCTCGGTGATGCCGACATTGGTGTCGGGCAATACAAACGCACCCACCATCATGATTGCCGAAAAAGCGGCGGACATGATCAAAGCGGCGGCGATGTAAAGACGCTACTTGCCTTTCATCAGGGCTTCCAGCCCGACACGGTAATTGGGATAGATCAGATCAATACCCAGTTCTTCCTTGATCCGGTCGTTTCGAACCCGCTTGTTTTCGTTGTAGAAACTGCGCGCCATCGGCGTCAGATCGGCGTCGTCGAACCGGACCGCAGGAGGCAGGGGCAAACCCTGCAACTCGGCTGCGTATCCTATGACATCCTGCGGCGGGACCGGTTCATCGTCACATACATTGTAGATGCTTCCCGGCTTCGGCTTCATCATCGAGGCTTCCAGGATCTGCGCGATGTCTTCCACATGAATGCGCGAAAACACCTGCCCCGGTTTGATAATGCGCCGCAATCCACCACGCTTGAGCTTGGAAAACGGACCGCGCCCCGGCCCATAGATACCCGCCAGACGGAAGATATGAACAGGCAGGCCCGGAATGGCCGACCATTGCTCCTCGGCCAGCATACGCCATCTTCCGCGCTTGGCGGTCGGTGTGGGCGGCGTGTCCTCATCCACCCAGCCACCCTGATGGTCGCCATAGACGGCCGTTGTCGACAAGTAGCCCACCCAATCGAACTGACCGGACCGCTTGGCGATTTCATCGCCCAGCACCGCCAACACTGGATCACCCGCTTCATCTGGCGCCGTCGAGATCAGCAAATGGGTCACCCCATCAAGGTTCGGTGCCTCACCCGGCCAGATCAGCGACTCGGCGCCAGAGGCCCGGATTGCATCCGTCCCTTCACGGTCTCGCGTCGTGCCAAAAATTTTCCAGCCCTTCGGGGCAAGGTTTCGGGACAGGGCTTGGGCAGAATAGCCATGGCCGAATGAAAAGAGCGTCTTGGTCATGCCCCTTTGATGATCTGCGTCGTACCGGGATGCAAGCGCCGCATGGACGCACTTGAATCGAATCTTCGATTGCGCCTTTCTGTTGGCCATGAGCAAAAAGACACCTGACCTGCATTCGGCCTATGCGCTGAGTTCTCCGGACGAGAACAGGCAGCTCTATGCGGAATGGGCAGGAGATTATGATGACGGTTTCGCCGCGCGCGAAGATTATCAGCTTCACACACACACGGCGCGGGCATTTGTCGGCGCGGGTGGTCAGGGGCCCGTTCTGGATGTCGGAGCAGGAACCGGCCTGTGCGGCGCGGTGCTGTCGGCGCTTGGCGTCGGACCCATTGATGCAACCGACATCAGCGCAGAGATGCTGGATCAGGCGATGCGCAAGGATATTTACCGGGACGCGATCGAGGGTGATCTGACACAGGGCATCCCCGTTCCGCGCCACAGCTATTCCGGCATAGTTTCATCCGGTACGTTCACACATGGTCATTTGGGCCCCGAGGTGTTGCCCGCGCTGTTACGCGTGGCCCGGCACGGGGCGCAGTTTGCCCTTTCGATCAATGCGCGCCATTTCAAGGAACTGGGTTTTGCCGACGCTTTCCGTGAATTGGAACAGGATCAGATTCGCAACCTGACCCTGCCCGAAGTCCGCATATACGGAGATCTCGCGGCTGGCCCCAACAAGGATGACACCGCTTTGATCGCTTTGTTTGAACGGGTTTGAAACCGGTTATTCGGATACAATCAGGCCACCCGCCTCGACCATGCGCATCGCTTTGCCTCAGGTCGCGTAGTCCGAACTTTCAGAATCAAGGATCGCTTTGATCTCACGCAGGTGCGCTTCGGCCTGATCGGGATAGTCGTCCAGCTCTTGCGCTGTTTTTTCGGCAATCTCATCCGACAAGACGCGCAGGGGCAGCCCGGTCTGCAAGGCACGAATGTAGGTTTCGGCCGCGCGTTCGAAATAATACAGCCTGTTGAAGGCATCCGCAGGGTCGCTGCCGATGACCAGAACACCGTGATTGCCCATGATCATGACCTTCTTCCTGGGATCGGACAGCATCCCGGCGCAGCGCTCACCCTCGCTTTCAAAGGCCAGACCTCCGAATTCTTCATCTACCACGTAACGGTTGTAAAAGGTCGCCGTGTTCTGATCGATCGGCGGCAATGAACTGTCGGCCAAAGAGGCCAGAACAGTCGCAAAGATCGAATGCACATGCATGACGCAACGCGCATGCGGGCACTGGCGGTGGATTGAGCCGTGCAGCCCCCAGGCCGTCGGGTCCGGCGCGCCAGGTTGTTCCATCACATTCGGGTCATTGGCATCCAGCAACAATAGATCCGAAGCACGAATGCGCTCAAAGTGCACCTGATTGGGGTTCATCAGAAATTGCGTGCCGTCATCGTTGACCGCCAGGCTGAAATGGTTGGCAACCGCCTCATGCATGTTCAGCCGGGCAGTCCAGCGGAAGGTGGCGGCCATATCCACGCGCTCGGACCAATGGTCGATATTGGGACGAAGACTGGTGAGGCTCATGCTTGGCTCCTTTCGCGGCTGGTCGCGGCCAAACCTGCATGGGGCCTGGCAGTTTGACCAACGAAAAAAACGCAACTATCCCATTAGCTGAACTTATGCCGAGGTTATGTAGATGCAGAACTCGCTTCCTCCGCTGGGCTGGTTGCGCACTTTCGAAGCCGCCGCGCGCCATCTCTCGTTTACCGGCGCGGCACGAGACCTGAACATGACGCAAAGCGCCGTCAGCCAGCAGATTAAATCTCTGGAAGGGCATCTGGGGCAGCCACTGTTTCTGCGCCGCCCCAAAGCTCTGGAACTGACCGAGGCCGGAATCACCTATCTGCCAGTCGTGCGAGAGGCTTTCCGGACACTGATGCGCGGAACCCGGGCGGTTACCGGTGCGCAACCAAACGCGGTTCAAGTGCAATGCAACATCAGCTTTGCCGTCAACTGGCTGGCCCCGCGCCTGCCGGCATTTCGGGCGGAACATCCGCATGTTCAATTGAACGTCTTCACCGAGCTTTGGGAACCGCGCGAAATGGCCGAAGGCGCAGCGGTCGAGATTCGGTTCTCGCTTCGTCCGTCCGACACGGTCCGAACCGAAATTCTGCGCACCGAACACTATTATCCGGTCTGCGCACCAGACTATCCGGTATGCTTGGAAAACCTCCAGGAACAGCCACTTTTCGACTGCTCCAACTTGCTGTCCAACTGGCCAAGCTGGGCGGAAGATCAGGGTCTGAATTGGGAAAATCCGTCGATAACCTACGCGACGACCTATCTGGTTTGCCTGTCAGCGGTCATGGCTGGCGGTGGTCTTTGCCTGGCACATGACACAATCGCCAGTCATCTGATTAAGCGCGGTCAGCTGGTCGCGCCGTTCAAGCACCGTGCGCGAATGCCCGAGTCCTACTATCTGCTGTTGTCCCCGCAGGCCGAGGACACACCCGGCGCCGTGGCCTTTGCCAACTGGGTGCGGCGTGAGATCGGGTCTGAGGTGTAATGGGAAACGCGCGCGCCAGAACCAAAAGACGTGCCCAACATGTATGAGGAATCCCCAACATCGAAGAACCGGGGTTGCACCCGCTGACGCATTCGTGAAAGTTGAGCCATGGAATACACACCTTTCCCAAGCTGGCCCGATGTCGCCCCCAAATTGATCGCAGTTGCAGCCGGACGCGAGGCGGCGGACATGGTCATTCAGGGCGGAACCTGGGTGAACGTACACAGCCGCGAATTGCTGCCGGATCATTCTGTGGCGATTGTTGCCGGGCGCATAGCATTCGTCGGACCGGATGCCTCGCATTGCGTGGGGCCGGATACGGAAATCATCGAAGCACAAGGGCGCTACATTCTGCCCGGCTTGTGTGATGCGCATATGCATATCGAATCCGGGATGCTCACCCCAGCCGAATTCGCCCGTGCCGTCATCCCGCATGGAACGACCAGCATGTTCACCGATCCGCATGAGATCGCCAATGTGCTGGGTCTGGACGGCGTGCGCATGATGCATGACGAAGCCATGATGCAACCGGTCAATATTTTCACTCAGATGCCATCCTGCGCGCCTTCCGCACCGGGGTTGGAGACGACGGGCTATGAGATCACGCCCGAAGACGTGGCCAAGGCGATGAACTGGCCGGGTATCATCGGGCTGGGCGAGATGATGAATTTCCCGGGCGTGATCCATGGTGATCCCAAGATACTGGCCGAGATTGCAGCCACTCAACGGGCCGGGAAAACGGTCGGAGGGCACTATGCTTCGTCTGATTTAGGGCCTGATTTTGCGGCTTACGTGGCGGGTGGCCCGGCGGATGATCACGAAGGCACATGCGAGGCCGACGCCATTGCACGGGTTCGGCAGGGGATGCGCTCGATGATGCGTCTGGGATCGGCCTGGTATGATGTGGAAAGCCAGATTACGGCCGTGACAGAAAAAGGGCTGGATCCGCGCAACTTCATTCTTTGTACAGATGACTGTCATTCCGGCACATTGGTGAATGACGGGCATATGAACCGCGTCGTGCGCCATGCCATTGCTTGCGGATGCGACCCCCTGGTCGCGCTGCAAATGGCCACGATCAACACGGCAACGCATTTCGGGCTGGAACGCGAGATCGGTTCCGTTACTCCGGGGCGGCGGGCGGATATCATCCTCAGCTCGGATCTAGCCGAACTGCCGGTTGAGATGGTGATAGCCCGCGGGCAGGTTGTCGCGGAAAACGGTGCAATCAAAGTGGATTGTCCACATCTGAACTGGCCCGAAAAATCGCGCCATACCGTTCATCTGGGGCATGCGCTGACGTCGGCCGATTTTGAGATCAAGGCACCGGAAGGGGCCAACAAAGTTCAGGCCAACGTCATCGGCGTGGTGGAAAACCAGGCCCCGACCAAGGCGTTGAAGGCCGAATTGCCGATCATTGGCGGGCTGGTCGAGGGCGAAGGCGAGGTGTGCCAGATCGCGCTGGTCGAGCGGCACCGGGCCACCGGGGGCGTCACCAACGCTTTTGTTTCGGGCTTTGGCTATCAGGGAAAAATGGCCATGGCCTCGACCGTGGCGCATGACAGTCATCACATGATCGTCGTCGGTACGGACCGCGATCAGATGGCGCTGGCCGCCAACCGTCTGGCCGAAGTGGGCGGTGGCATCACCTTGTTCCGGGACGGGCAGGAACTGGCGCTGGTCGAACTGCCGATCGCAGGCCTGATGTCCGACAGTCCCGCCGCCGAAGTCGCGGCCAAGGCCGACAGGATGGTGCAGGCGATGCAGGACTGCGGCTGCCATCTGAACAACGCGTACATGCAGCATTCTTTGCTGGCGCTGGTCGTGATTCCCGAGCTTCGAATATCGGATCTCGGGTTGGTCGACGTACGCACATTCGAAAAAATAGAACTTCTGGAACCATTGGCATGACGACACTCCTGACACCACAAGCACCTGCGCCAGAACAGTTTACCGATCCCGCCGCCGCTGTCGCCCGGTTGGAAGAGCTGTACGTGCAGGCGACCAATTTCCTGTGCGACAGCTTTGCGGACGCCATGGAAAATGGGGCACCTGCCGCACGATTCAGAGCCTATTATCCGGAAATTCGCATCAGAACCTCGACCTATTCCCAAGTCGACAGCCGCCTGAGCTTTGGCCATGTGTCTGAACCTGGTGTTCATGCCACGACGGTGACGCGCCCGGATCTGTTCAGATCCTACCTGACCCAACAGATTGCCCTGTTAATCAAGAACCATGGTCAGCCTGTGACAATTGCGGCGTCGGACACACCGATTCCGGTGCATTTTGCCGTGGCAAACAATCCCGATCTGGTCGTGCCTCATCAGGGCGCAGCCGACTTCACCCTGCGCGATGTGTTTGATGTTCCGGACCTGACAACCACCAATGATGACATCGTCAATGGCGTGCATGTCCATGAGGATGCTGTTGGGCCCTTGTCCCTTTTCACCGCCCAGCGCGTGGATTATTCGCTTGCCAGATTGGCGCACTACACCGCCACCGATGCAGGTCACTTTCAGAATCACGTGTTGTTTACGAACTACCAGTTCTATGTCTCGGAATTCGAAAACTACGCCCGAGAACAATTGGCGGACCCTGCCAGCGGCTATACCAGCTTTGTTTCAACCGGCAATGCCGAAATCACAGACCCCAAAGCACCTATCGAACAACCGCTGAAACTGCCGCAAATGCCGACCTATCACCTGAAGCGCAAAGATGGTTCGGGGATTACTTTGGTGAACATCGGTGTTGGCCCATCCAATGCAAAAACCGCCACCGACCATATCGCCGTTCTGCGCCCGCACGCGTGGCTGATGGTTGGCCATTGCGCCGGGTTGCGCAATACGCAGGCATTGGGCGATTTCGTTCTGGCCCACGCCTATCTGCGCGAAGACAAGGTCCTGGATGACGATCTGCCCGTCTGGGTGCCGATCCCGCCTCTGGCCGAAGTTCAGGTGGCGCTGGAACACGCCGTGGCCGAGGTGACGGAACTGGAAGGGTATGAGCTTAAACGGATCATGCGGACGGGCACTGTGGCCTCGGTCGACAACCGAAACTGGGAATTGCGTGATCAGTCCGGCCCGGTCCAGCGACTCAGCCAATCCCGGGCAATCGCGCTGGATATGGAAAGTGCCACCATTGCCGCGAACGGCTATCGGTTCCGCGTTCCGTATGGCACTTTGCTGTGCGTGTCGGACAAACCCCTGCACGGAGAATTGAAGCTGCCGGGCATGGCGTCTTCGTTCTATACCACTCAGGTCAGCCGACATCTGGCCATCGGCATCAAAGCGATGGAGCATCTGCGCGGCATGCCGTTGGAGCGTTTGCACAGCCGGAAACTGCGCTCCTTCGACGAAACGGCCTTCCTCTGACGCAAAAAAGCAACGTTTTCCCCATATTTTTAGGGGTTTCAGCGCTACTATTCGTTGTGTTTGGCCACAATATCCCGTTACAGTTACGCGGTGAGGCCCTATAGATCGGGCACGTTAAGGAGACCAAGAAATGGCAAAGCCTATGACAAAGACTCAGCTGGTTGCTGCTCTCGCTGAGGAAATGGGAACCGACAAGAAATCCGCAAACTCTGCGCTGGAGGCCATCACCGGCCTGATTACCCGCGAAGTTTCGGCCGGTGGCGCAGTGACCCTGCCCGGCGTCGGCAAAATCTACTGCCGCGAGCGGCCCGAGCGTCAGGTCCGCAACCCGGCCACTGGTGAAACCTTCACCAAGGAAGCCGACAAGGTTGTGAAAATGACCATCGCCAAGGCACTGAAAGACAGCGTAAACGGCTGATTTCAACTTTTTAGCCAACGATAAAGGGCCGCCTTTGGGGGGCTCTTTTTTCTATCGTCTTGAATATTCTGTGCCTGCGGGTTTTGAACCCGTTTCGCACAACATATTTCGGTCCGGTATTCGCCACCAAGGTGAGAATGCGCCTTCAAGGGCAGCCATTGACCTGAACCTGGGTCAGAGAACTGGCAAAATCTTGCCATGGTGTTTGCGGGCCTCTTTTCAAGACTTGTCTGATCACCTTACAACTTCGTCAGTCTTCGAACCGGCAATGAAATATCTTGCAAAACTGCGTCTGTAAAAAGAAAACAACTTGGCCGTGCTTGTCCGGCAGCGCCCGTTCCGCGATTGCGGTGGGTCTTATCACTCTTGTCTCTGCCTGCGCGCAAAACACCACCAATGCGAATCTCGACCCTGAACGCCAGTTGATGGCGCTGCAAGAGGTCTCGAAAAAGCGGGCCAGAGGTCAAAGAGTATGGTGCGTGCCCTACGCCCGAGACCTCAGCGGTATTGAAATTCGCGGCAATGCGAAAGACTGGTGGGGACGGGCGCAGCAAGTGTTTGAGCGCGGCAAGGAACCGGTTGTTGGTGCGGTTATGTCGTTTCGGGCGACCCGAGGAATGCCCCTGGGCCATGTGGCTGTCGTATCCGATATCGTCACCGACCGGGAAGTCATCGTGAATCATGCCAACTGGCACCGAAACAAGGTGTCGTTGAAGATGGGCGTCAGGGACGTCTCCAAAAACAATGACTGGACGTTGGTTCGGGTTGAAAGCCAACCGGGCCACTACGGCAATCCCTACCCGGTAAACGGGTTCATCTATCCGGCGGTTGACGAATAGCCTTGCCCAACTTCATTTCACGGGCGAGTTGATCGCAGCGCGGGCAACATTCCTTTTGATCGTACCGTAAAGGCAGCCGCCGCCCGGGTTGGGATGTCGCGCGGTTGAAAAGCCCGCAGATTGTCCAAAGCCGCGATATTGTCGGTAAAAATAGAAACGGGCACCAGAGGTGCCCGTTTCTGTTCCGTGTCTCTGGTCCGGTCAGTGGACCGTTTCAACCTTGTGGAAGTCCAGATCACGATCTTCTGGCATCGAGTCGATGCTCAATACCTCTTGGCGTTTGGTGATCAGGATATAGACGACGCAAGCCAGATACAGTCCAACCACGACTGCTCCAATCCACTGGATTTGCAGCCATTGGCTTTGGAACAACAGGGTCAGGACAAACAGCAGTGCGACGTTGCCCGCCACGTAGATCGCCTTTCCGAACCGCTCGACGGTCAGGTTCAGGTTGTCTGTGTACAGACGGATCAGCGAGTCCAATGAGTTGATCACGAACGTCACACCCACGATCACCATCGCAATGTTGGTGATGCCAGCGGTACTGATGTCGTTCAGGTGGTAATAGTAAAGAACGGTGAACCAGATCCCCAGCGGGATCGACGGGAAGATCAACAGCGCCGCCAGCAACTGCCACGTGGTCAGGCCACCCACAAAGCGCGACGTAAACTGTCCGATCATGATCGACCATGCAAACCACCAGAACAGGTAGAACGCGTGATAGTCGGTCAATGGCAGGACGAACTTGTGCAGGTTGGCGAAATAGGCGCCGATATTTCTGCCGGTTTCCACAAACCCGGTCACGCCCATACCTGCGGCTGCCCACATGCCCAGAATCAGGGCAAGGAACAAAAAGGTCGAACCTACGGACAGGATGCGAACGTATTTCAGATCGGTCGAGGAATAGGCCGCCGCCAGAATGACGACAAACACGATGATGTAGAAGGTGGTAACGACGGATTCACCATCGCCGACCTCGGGCAGATAGCCGGGCAGGTAGATCAGGAACAGGCTGGCGGTGAAGGCACAGGTGCCAATGATCACCACGTTGTTGATCAGCTTGACCAGCGGGATCTCAAAGAACTTCACGCGGGGTTCGATCACGCAGAAGTAGAAGGCCGTCAGGAAATAGAAGGCCCAGATCAGAAAACCCCAGAATCCGAACTCGATCGCCAGCGGGTTGGCAAAGGCATAGGCCGGGTCATCGGCGTATCCTCCGAATTCGGTCAGTGGAAACATGATCAGGCCGACATCCAGGCCGGATGTGAACAGAATCGCGATGAACGTGAACAGATGAACCGGTGTCACGCCGACACAGCGCAGGTTCCACCATTTCACGACGAAGAAAGCGACCAGCCCCAATGCCAGCAGGACGCCGAACGATAGAATGTACTCCAGAAGCACCGACAAACCTCCCTTGATATGTCAGGTCCTGCCGCCGATATCTTTAATTGGCTGGTCAATCAATATAAACATGCGCAAGACTTTTCTTGCATCACGCATGTGTCTTTTTTGACGCGCACCGCTTGCGACCGATCCCAAAATCAGGAACAGTCCGCGCAAAGTGACAGGGGGTCTCCATGGATCTGCGCGCCATAACCATGGGGCTGACATTTGCCCTGATCTGGTCATCTGCCTTTACCTCGGCGCGTATTATCGTGGCGGATGCGTCCCCTCTGTTTTCGCTGGCCTTGAGGTTTCTGATCTCTGGTGTTCTGGGGGTCATGATTGCCCGCGCGATGGGGCAAAGCTGGCACCTGACCCGAAACCAGTGGCGCGCAACGATATTATTCGGGATCTGCCAAAATGCCCTGTATTTGGGTCTAAATTTTTATGCGATGCAAACGGTCGAGGCTTCGGTCGCGGCCATAATCGCATCCACCATGCCCTTGTTGGTGGCGCTGGCGGGGTGGTTGATTTTCGGCGAAAAGCTGCGGCCACTGGGTGTTTTGGGTCTGTTCGCCGGTTTCGCCGGAGTCGCCCTTATCATGAGCAGCCGGATCAGCGCGGGCGTTGATATGTTCGGCGTCGCGCTTTGCGGTGTGGGTGCTCTTGCCTTGACCTTCGCAACGTTGGCCGTTCGCGGTGCAACATCCGGCGGGAATTTCATGATGGTCGTTGGCCTGCAGATGCTGGTTGGTTCAGCCGCGCTGTTTGCGGCTGCTCCGGTCTTTGAAACCATTTACATCCACCCGACGTTGCCACTGGCGCTGGCCTTTACCTACACAACCCTTTTCCCCGGTTTGCTGGCGACATTGATCTGGTTCCTGCTGTTGGACCGGATCGGAGCCGTACGAGCCGCCACCTTCCACTTTTTGAACCCCGTGTTCGGGGTCACCATCGCGGCGATCCTGCTGGGCGAGAAACTCGGCGCCATGGATGCGGTTGGCGTCACCGTTACAACCCTTGGCATTCTTGCGGTTCAGCTTTCACGCCAACCCGTTCAAGGCAGCAAAGCCTCGACCTGAGACAGCAGTTTGCGGGAATCGGGTTTGACATTTGACCCGAAGGTCGCTGCGACCTCACCCTCAGAATTGATCAGGATCTTGTTGAAGTTCCACTTGGGCGTGAACCCGGTCTGCGCGGCAACGGCCTTGTAGAACGGGTGAGCGTCAGCCCCTTTGACCGGAGTGATATCCGTCATCGGCAGGGTCAGCCCATAGTTCATCTCGCAGAACTGTTTCACCTCTTCCGCGGACCCAAGTTCCTGATTGAACGAATCCGACGGAACCGCAAGAACGACCAGCCCTTTGCCGGAATAGTCCTCATGCACCCTTTGCAGAGCCTTGTATTGCCCGGTAAACCCACACTGGGACGCGGTGTTGACCACCAGGATGGGTTGGCCGCGCCACTCTTCGATGGCCAATGTGCCTCCGTCGATCGAGTCGAACTCACCGGTCAGCGGCGCCGCCTGAACGGCGCGGCCCAGCAAGATCAGGGCAGTCAAAAGCAGCAATCTCATCATGTCTTGTCCTCCCTTTTATTCAGATACGCGTGACTTTGTTGTTCAGATCACTTGCACGACTGCGAGAGCGGTTTGAAATATCGCTTTGCTTTCCACCCCGCAGCCCCCAGATAATGGCGCAAACACTATTTCAGCCGGAGGATCCATGACTCGCTATACCAAAGACCCCACGGCCATTGCTGCGCTTTCGCCCGAAGAGTTTCACGTCACCCAGCGCAGTGGTACGGAACGTCCGGGCACCGGGAAATACCTGAACAACAAGGAACCCGGCATTTATGTGGATATCGTATCGGGTGAACCGCTGTTTGCCTCGACCCACAAATACGAATCCGGGTGCGGCTGGCCCAGTTTCACCAAGCCGATCGCGCACGAACATGTCGAAGAGTTCCGCGATACCACGCATGGCATGATCCGGACCGAGGTTCGTTCGAAACACGGCGACAGCCACCTGGGGCATGTCTTCCCGGACGGTCCGCGTGAACATGGCGGTTTGCGGTACTGCATCAACTCTGCCTCGCTTCGGTTCATTCATCGGGATGAGATGGAAGCCGAAGGTTATGGCGAATACCTGATTCATGTGGAGGATATCTGATGACCGAGCAACGCGCTGTACTGGCCGGGGGCTGCTTCTGGGGGATGCAGGACCTTATCCGCAAACTGCCGGGCGTGTCGCGTACGCGTGTCGGCTATACCGGCGGTGACGTGCCCAACGCGACCTATCGCAATCACGGCACCCACGCGGAAGGGATCGAGATCTGGTTCGATCCGTCTCGGATCAGCTATCGCGACCTGCTGGAATTCTTCTTTCAGATCCATGACCCGACCACGGTCAACCGTCAGGGCAACGATATCGGCATGAGCTATCGATCCGCGATCTACTACGTGGATGACACCCAGAAACAGGTGGCCTTGGACACCATCGCCGACGTAAATGCCAGCGGCTTGTGGCCCGGAAAAGTCGTGACCGAGGTCGAACCTGTCGGAGACTTCTGGGAAGCCGAGCCAGAGCATCAGGATTATCTGGAGCGGATTCCGAACGGCTATACCTGCCACTTCCCGCGTCAGGATTGGGTCCTGCCCAAACGCTCAAGCGCAGCAGAATAAAGCACCACCTGCCCGGCCCCTCTGAAGCTTTCAGGGGGGCTAGCCTGCGGCCACCCTCGGGCGCCCGCTTGCCTCGACCGTGATCAGGGCCTCGACAAAAACGTCCTTTGCCTCGACTCGCGCGGTTTTGATGTCACGATCCACGATCACGCGAATGTCTTCTGCGCCGGCTTCTCGTACTGCGCCCTCTGCTTCGGACATCAAAACCTTTTCCAACAGGGCCAAGGCGTCCTCTGACGCGGCGAAGTCCTTCGGGCCATCCTCCAGATGCACACGATATCGCCCTTCCGCCGGGGATGTGACCGTGCCCGAGCGACGCAGGGTCAGCCGCCCCACGACAGCACCAATCGCATTGGCCACGCCCGCATGTTCCGGCAGGATCATTCGGCAGTGCAGCCGTTCACCCACCGCAGGGTAATAGCTGGGGGCCGACGCCCCAAGGCCAACCACATCCACATTCAAAGCAGCGCTCAGCGACAGCAACCCACGGTGTTGTGCCAACCCGCGCTGTGTCAGCACATGACGCGCCAAGTCTTGCGAAGGCAGACCAAAACCAACCTGCTCTTCGTCAAAAGCAGCCTCTAACAAGGTCAAACTGGTCTGTTCCGTCAATTGATCCACGATCATCTGTGCCAACGCTTCGGGAGAGTTTGCCAACATATCCCCTGACCCGACCCGTTTGCGTGCCATCAGTTCCAATGCCTTGCGCGCCGCATCGACATCCCAGGCACGAACCCGCCCCAACACGTGGCTGGCATCAGATGGCGTAACCCCAGACACCTGGATGATTCCGCGATCGACCAGGCGCATCAGCGCCCCGTTCTCCATCCGCGACCGCAGCAAGGCGCTCAGGGGCAGAACGCGATCTCCCAGCCTCTCCAGCAGGCTTTCTTCCCGCGCACCGACTCCTTCGGCATGGATGCCGGGCACGCGGCGGGCAAAACGCGTATCATGCTCACCCACAGTCGTGGCCCGCAATTGTTCATCCAGTACTGAATGCACAACGTCGGGCGCTTCTGACGCGATCAGCGAAACGGGCAACACGCGACGCGGGCCCAGGAACACACCGCCCCGCAACCCTTCGGCCACAACATGCACCTGGCTGTCACCGCCCAGACCGTGGGTTCGCATCGCCACGGCTTCGACCATGGTGCGAAACCCACCTACCTGCGCCCCGGCCGGATCGATCGCGGGCTTTCCGTCCCGGATAAGCGCCACATCAGTGGTCGTTCCCCCGATGTCCGAGACCAGCGCATTGTCCGCTCCGGTAAGCCATCGCGCCCCGACGATAGAAGCCGCAGGCCCGCTCAGAATAGTCTCGATCGGCCGTTCCCGGGCCTGTTCCGCGCTCATCAGGGCGCCATCGCCGCGCACCACCATCATCGGCGCCGAAATTCCCAGCGCATGCAGTTGATCCTGTGCACGCCCGATCAATCGGTCGATCATCCCGATCAGCCGCGCATTCAGCACAGCCGTCACCGCGCGTTTCGGACCATTGAGCTTGGCGGACAAGTGATGCGAACAGGTTACCGGCGCCCCGGTCCTTTCCGAGATTATGCGCGCCGCTTCCAACTCATGCGCCGGGTTGCGGGTGGCGAACTGAGCAGCAACCGCAAAGCCGGAAATTCCCTTATGCGAATCCAAAAAGGCCTCAAGCGCTGCGACATCCAAGGCGGCAGCCTGGCCGCCGGAATGGGTATGCCCACCGGCAATCACCAGGGCGGGATCGCCCTTCAGCGCCTCTTTCAGCCCGTGTTTTTCAAGATCACTGTCCTTGAACCCGATATAGATCAACGCGACACGGCCACCCTGCCCCTCGACCAGAGCATTCGTGGCCAGCGTCGTCGACAATGACGCCATCGAGATCTGATCCGGTGTGACCTGCGCCTCTGCCAACACAGACGAGATCGCCTTGCCCACACCAATCGCCAGATCCGCCCGGGTGGTCAGCGACTTGGCCGAGGCGATGACCTCTTTCTCATCCCTGATCAACACCGCGTCGGTATAGGTCCCACCCGTATCTACCCCCAAAGACAACGTCATCGGGTCCTCCTGTCTGTTCGCTGTGGATGGGTTTAGCGGTTATGCACGACACGTCCAGCCTGTTTGCGGCAATTATGACAGTTGTTCCACCGCCCAGCGCGCCGCCTCTGCCACGGTCTCATCCGGGTCCTCCAACAGACGCTGAGCCACTGTTTTCAGTTTTGGCTGTCCCGAGTTTCCAATGGCATACAGAACATTGCGCACGAACCGGTCCCGGCCGATACGTTTGATCGGCGAGCCCGAGAACTTTGCGCGAAAAGCGGCATCGTCCAGCGCCGCCAGTTCTTCCAAGCCGGGCGCTTTCAGATCGTCACGGGCGGCATAGCGCATATCGCTCGCTGCGACGGCAAACTTGTTCCATGGACAGGCCGCCAGACAATCGTCGCAGCCATAGATCCGATTGCCCAACTTACCGCGCAGCTCATGGTCCACCGGGCCCTTATGTTCAATGGTCAGATATGAAATGCACCGTCGTGCATCCAGTTGATACGGGGCCGGAAACGCATCGGTCGGGCAGCTGTCCAGACAGGCGCGGCACGACCCGCAATGATCGATCTCTGAATTGTCTGTCGGCAGGTCCAGAGTAGTGAAAACAGACCCTATAAAGGCCCAATTTCCCCATTCGCGGCTTACAAGATTGGTGTGCTTGCCCTGCCACCCCAATCCGGCGGCATATCCCAGCGCCTTCTCGGGAACTGGCGCGGTATCGACAAATACTTTCACCTCGCCTCCGGCTTCGGCAATCAGCCATCGCGCCAACCGCTTCAGCCGCTTCTTGACAAGATCATGATAGTCCTTGTTCTGCGCATAGACGGAAATTGCACCACGATCCGGGTGATTCAAGATCTCCGTCGGGTCATGTTCCGGCGTATAGCTTTCGGCCAACATGACCACCGATTGCGCCGCGGGCCAAAGGGCGGCAGGATCGCCACGCCAATGCGTGCGCTCGGCCATCCATCCCATTTGCCCGTGGTACCCGGCGTCCAGATAGGCCCGCAAGCGTTTCGGCACCTGTGGAACATCCCAAGGGCGGCACACGCGACAGGCAACAAACCCCTCTGCCTGGGCTTGTTGCACCAGCTTTTCCTTAAGATCCGATCCGCTCTTCATCTGGCCAAAAATATCCTCGGGGGGAATCGCGCCCATGGCGCGATGGGGGGCAGACAGCCCCCCTTGCGCACCCTATCAGAAATCCAGATCAGCGTAATGGGGCGGCGGTCGGAACCCTGGCACCTGATCCGCCAGTATTGACCGAAATGCCGGTCGAGACTTGATCTTGGCATACCAGTCCTTGACCACCTGGCTGCGGTTCCAGTCCACGTCCGAGATGTAATCCAGCGAAGACAGATGTGCCGCGGCCGCAAAATCCGCCAATGTCATCTGATCCCCCGCCAACCAACGGCGGTGATCCAGCAGCCACGCCATGTAATCCAGATGGTATTTGATCGCCTTGGCACCCTGTTTGACATTCTTGCTGTCCGGATACCCCTGTCCTGTCACCTTTTTGTTCACTCGCTCATACAACAGCTTCGATGTCACCTCGTGGTGAAATTTGTCGTCGAACCACCCGACAAGGCGTCTTACTTCGAATCTGGCTTCGGGGGTTTTCGGCATCAAAGGTGGCTCTGGGCGGGTTTCTTCGATGTATTCGCAGATAGCCGCGCTTTCCGACATGATCTGCCCGTCCAGACGCAATACGGGCACTTTTCCCGCCGGGTTGCGCCGCAGAAAATCAGGATCTTGTTCCCAGTATCGCTCTTCTACCAGCTCAACCTCGATCTTCTTCTCCGCCAGCGACAGACGGACCTTACGACAATACGGAGAGAGGGGAACGTGAAACAGACGCGCCATGAACTTCCATTCGAACCAGTGAATACCCGACAGATTTAGCCTTGGCAGATAGCGGGTTTCAATCCTCGAAACAATCTGCGCGACCATCTGCGCGGATGGTGGCCGCCCCATCGAGGATCGAAGCCGCCCGTCTGCGGGTGCGCGCAGTCGGATCCGTGACCGATCGGTTGCGCGGGGACGGCAGGATTGCCGCAATCCGCGCCGCTTGAACCGAAGTCAGCTTTGCCGCGCTGGTGTTGAAATAGCGTTGCGCCGCAGCTTCGACCCCGAATACGCCATTTCCGGTTTCGGCGACATTCAGATACACCTCAAGAATACGCTGTTTGCTCCAGAATATTTCAACCACCGGCGTGATCGAGGTTTCCAAAGCCTTGCGCACCCAGCTGCGACCCTGCCAGAGGAACACATTCTTCACCACCTGTTGCGTGATGGTCGATGCACCACGATTGCCGCCATCCTCAAGCGCATCGCGGATGGCTTCGACGTCAAAGCCCCAATGCAGGCAGAAATTTGCGTCCTCGGCTGCAACAACTGATCTTGCCATGATCGGTGCCATGTCTTCGATCGGAACCCATTCGCGTTCAACCTTTCCCAGCCGGCGCCATTCCGTCCAGATGGTGTGGGTGACAGGAGGGTTCACCACCGAATAAATCAGGACCAGAGCAACCACGAGGCCCAGAACCGCCATGACCGCTCGCGTTGCCCAGCGGCGAATCTGCCGCGCCACTGGTTCCTTCTTTCTGGATGCCTTGCGTTTTTTTCCGCCGGATTTGCGGGCTGCTTTCTTCGCCATGTCTCAGCTATACGACGCAAGGTTCCGGTTTGAAACGGCCTAAATCGCGAAAGCGCGCGCCTCGCGCGGATGAACGATCGGGCGCGCGGTTTTCAGCGACATCGGATCAAGCCCGGTCAACTCGGGAAACAAGTGCAGCACTTCGCTTTGTGTTTCGCGATCCGAAGCCGACAACGCGTGCCCGGGATAATAGCTTTCGCTTTTCGCTCCGTTGGCGAAAACGATCTCATGCTGTTTGAACAACAGATGGAAATATTCAACCTCACCGCCCTCGACCCGTGTCACGGTGTCATCGTTGACCAAAGTATGCGCCGGAACCAGCGCTTCGGTATGGCCGAACAGATAGGACGCCTGCCAGTCTTCGATCAGCATCCGGTGCTGCGGTGAAACCAGCAAGGGGCGATCCAGACCGAACACCCCGGCATCGAAACGGATTGGAGCCAGTTTGCCTTCGGCTGCGACGGTTGTACACCCAACCCAGATCAAGGGTTGTGGTCCGTGATCCACCGTGATGACCAGATCACCAACCTTCAAATCCTCAACCGCGCGCTCACCTTCCGGTGTGGCGATCATGGTCCCGGCCGTAAAGCACGGCGGCCCAAGGTTACCGACATTCAGCGGGCCTGACGTGTTAACAAAAGTGGTCGACACCAGCGTTCCGGGCTGCAGCACCTGGCCGTCTGTGGGGGTGAAAGCCCGAGACCCATCGGCCAGGTAGAAAGTGGTTCCTGTATAGGTCACGTTCCCAACGCCTGACACGTTGATCGTTACAGTATCGCCTGGCCAGGAATTTGTAACGTCTTGCCCGTTGACCGTGTCACCACTGGGTGCGTCAATAAGATTGTCATCATTCGCATCAGTCAGGGTGAAATTGCTGACCGCGACGGCCGTCCCCGCTGGTGGCGGGCTTGCAGGATCAAAGGTGAAGAACTGATCGCGATATGTCGTTGGCATCCTGTTGCCCCTACTCTGTCACCATTAGAAACCGAAACAGGCCATGGCTAACACTACAAGGTGAAAAAAGCATGGCGAAATTCAGGAGAGCAGGCAAGAATTCCACTGAAACCTCACAATAATCAGGGCCCCGCGTGCTGTAGATGGCACGCGGGTCCAGTATTTTGATGGAATTTAGGCTTACTCGGCCGGAACTGCCGTGACTTCTTCGCTCAGCGGGTGGCTGAGTTTGTTGAGCATTTCTTTGGGACAAACCTGTAGGAAGTTGCCCTTTTCCACGTCCCAATGCTGGAGAATATCCGCGGCCTTGCGGCTGTAGGTCTCCTCGGCGTGACGCGTGATCAGGGCTTTCAATTGATCCACCCAATGGTCCACGGTGACCGGGCAGGTCACAAGCGTTTCCTTGTTCATCAACGCTTCGGCCTTGCCTTCGGGATCATACAGATATGCCATGCCACCGGTCATCCCGGCACCGAAATTGGCCCCGATGTCACCAAGTATCACGGCCACGCCGCCGGTCATGTACTCACACCCGTTCGAGCCACATCCTTCAACCACAACTTTGGCACCCGAGTTGCGCACGGCAAATCGTTCACCCGCGCGGCCAGCCGCGAACAGATGGCCGTCAGTTGCACCGTAGAGAACCGTGTTGCCGATGATCGTGTTGTCGTCCGCCTTCAGCGGGCTGACCTGCGGCGGGCGCACAACGATCGTGCCGCCAGACAGGCCCTTGCCAACATAGTCATTGGCATCCCCCGACACTTCCAGCTTCAGACCCGGAGCCGCGAAAGCCCCCAAGGACTGACCGGCCGAACCCTGAAGTTTCACGTGCAGGTGGTCATCCTGGAACGTGTTCCGCATGCCAAAATTCTGCACAATGTGGCTGGAAATGCGGGTTCCGACGGTGCGGTGCGTGTTCTGGATGGCATATGACAACTGCATCTTCTCGCCATCCTTCAGGAACCGCGCCGCATCGCGCACGATCTCGGCATCCAGCGTGTCGGGCACGGCGTTCCGATCCTTGTCGCGATTGTACACGATGTTATGCGCACCATCGACGGTGATCAGCAGCGGGTTGAGATCCAGATCGTCCAAATGCGCCGAACCCCGGCTAACCTGCGCCAGCAGATCGGCCCGACCGATGATTTCATCCACGGAACGCGCGCCAAGGCTGGCCAGCAGCTCGCGCACTTCCTGCGCGTAGAAGGTGATCAGGTTCACCACCTTGTCGGCGTTGCCGGTGAACTTGGCGCGCAGGGATTCGTCCTGCGTACAGACACCAACCGGGCAGGTGTTCGACTGGCACTGACGCACCATGATACAGCCCATCGCGATCAGGGCGGCGGTGCCGATGCCGTATTCCTCGGCCCCCATCATCGCCGCCATGACGATGTCGCGCCCGGTACGCAGGCCGCCATCAGTGCGCAGAGTCACCCGGTCGCGCAGGTTGTTCATCGCCAGAACCTGATGCGCCTCGGTCAGGCCCATCTCCCATGGCAGACCGGCATATTTGATGCTGGTCGCGGGTGAGGCACCCGTACCGCCATTGTGCCCCGAGATCAGGATGATATCGGCCTTCGCCTTGGCCACACCGGCAGCGATCGTGCCAACGCCGGAAGACGCCACCAGTTTCACCGTCACCTTGCAGCGCGGGTTGATCTGTTTCAGGTCATAGATCAGCTGAGCCAGATCCTCGATCGAGTAGATGTCATGATGCGGCGGCGGCGAGATCAGCGTAACGCCCTTGGTCGAGTGCCGCAGACGCGCGATCAGGTCAGTGACCTTCATGCCCGGCAGCTGACCGCCCTCGCCCGGTTTCGCCCCTTGGGCAACCTTGATTTCCAGCTCTTCGCACTGGTTCAGATATTCGGCGGTCACACCAAACCGGCCCGAGGCCACCTGCTTGATTTTGGCCGAGGGGTTGTCACCATTCGGCTCCGGCACGAAATGCGCCGGGTCTTCACCCCCTTCACCACTGTCGGATTTCGCACCGATCCGGTTCATCGCCACGTTCAGCGTCTTGTGCGCCTCAGGCGACAGCGCGCCCAGCGACATGCCCGGCGTGACAAAGCGCTTGCGGATCGAGGTGATCGATTCAACCTCTTCGATCGGCACCGGTTTACCCAATGGTTTGAAATCCATCAGGTCGCGCAGATGGATCGGCGGGTTCGATTGCATCTTGGCAGAATACTGTTTCCACAGCTCATAGGACGCCTTGTTGCACGCCATCTGCATCATATGCATCGAGGTCGCTTCCCACGCGTGGGTTTCACCCGATTTCCGTGCCTTGTAGAAACCACCGATCGGCAACACGTCCAGACCACTGTTCCAGCCCTTGGCGTGGATTTCTTCGGCCTTTGCCTGGATACCCTTGACGCCGATGCCGGAAATACGGCTGGTCATACCCGGGAAATACTCGGCCACCATCGCGCGGCTCAGGCCAACAGCCTCGAAATTCAGACCGCCGCGATAGGACGAGATCACCGAGATCCCCATCTTGGCCATGATCTTCAACAGGCCCTGGTCGATGGCTTCGCGATAGCGCGCGACATTTTCGGTCAGGGTACCGTCCAGCAGCCCACGATCGATACGATCGGCCAGCGAGTCTTCGGCCAGATAGGCGTTCACAACGGTCGCGCCACAGCCGATCAGAACCGCAAAGTAATGCGGATCGACACATTCAGCCGAGCGTACGTTCAAGGAACAGAACGTCCGCAGGCCCTGACGGGTCAGGTGTGAGTGCACTGCGCTGGTGGCAAGGATCATCGGCATTGCCACCCGATCTTCACCCGAGTTCATGTCGGTCAGCACCAGATGCCCGGCGCCAGACCGTACCGCCTCTTCAGCTTCGGCTCTGACACGTGCCAAAGCAGCGCTCAGCGCACCTTGACCGGGCTCAAAGCTGCAATCGATCTCGGCCAGCGGAGCGTTGAGGTGCCCAACCAGTTCATTCCATTGTGCGTTTCCGACAAAGGGGCTTTCCAGAACGATGATCTCGGTCTGGCTGCTGTCCTCATCCAGCACGTTCTTCAGGTTTCCGAACCGGGTTTTCAAGGACATGACGCGGTATTCGCGCAAACTGTCGATCGGCGGGTTTGTGACCTGACTGAAGTTCTGCCGGAAGAAATGGCTGAGCGGGCGGTATTGCTTGGACAGAACCGCCGAGGGCGTATCGTCACCCATGGACGCCAGCGCCTCTTTGCCGTCTTCGGCCATGGGCGCAAGAATCTGCTCCAGCTCTTCGACCGAATAGCCTGCCGCGATCTGGCGTTTGCGCAGATCTTCGCCCGAGAATATCGGCTTTTCGGTCACACCTGCCAGCGCCTCGTCCAGATCGTTGATCTTGCCGACCCACTCGCCAAACGGCAATGCGCTCGCCAGCTTGTTCTTGATCTGGGTGTCGCGATACAGCTTGCCCTTTTTCATGTCGACAGCCAGCATCTGACCGGGGCCCAGCGCGCCTTTTTCGGTCACTGTGGACTCATCAATCGGCACCATACCGGCCTCGGATCCCGCAATGACAAGACCATCGCCAGTCACGACGTAACGCATCGGACGCAGGCCGTTGCGGTCCAGTCCAGCACAGACCCAGCGGCCATCCGTCATGGCCAGCGCGGCGGGGCCGTCCCACGGCTCCATCACCGAGTTGCAGTAGGAATACATGTCGCGCCAGGCCTGCGGCAGTTCCACCGCCTGTTTCGACCAGCTTTCCGGAACCAGCATGGTTTTCGCCATGGGCGCCGAGCGGCCCGCGCGCACCAGAACTTCGAAAACCGAGTCCAATGCGGCCGAATCCGACGATCCTCCGGCGATGATCGGCTTGATATCCTCGGCATAATCCCCAAACGTCGAGGACGCCATGCGGATCTCGTGGCTTTTCATCCAGTTGATGTTGCCTTTCAGCGTGTTGATCTCGCCGTTATGGGCCAACATGCGGAAAGGCTGCGCCAGCCACCATTGCGGGAAAGTGTTGGTAGAATAGCGCTGGTGGTAGATTGCGAAGGCGGATTCAAACCGTTCGTCCATCAGGTCAGGATAGAAGACGGCAACCTGCTCGGCCAGCATCATGCCCTTGTAGATGATTGAACGGCACGACAGCGACGCCAGGTACAGCCCGGAAATACCCGCAGCCGAGGCGGCCTTTTCAATACGGCGACGAATGACATAGAGCTCGCGCTCGAAGGTCTCTTCGTCCACACCTTTGGAATTCGAGATCAGGATCTGCTCGATCTCGGGCCGGGTGGCGTTGGCTTTTTCACCCAGACAGGTGACATCGACCGGCACGTGACGCCAGCCATAGATGTAATAGCCCATGCGCAGAACTTCGCTTTCCACGATGGTCCGGCACTGTTCCTGTGCGCCAAAGTCGGTGCGCGGCAGGAAAACCTGACCAACAGCGATCAGTTCGTCCAATTTGGGCTCGTGGCCCGTGCGCCGGATCTGATCGTAGAAAAACGAGACCGGAATCTGCACGTGAATGCCCGCGCCATCACCGGTCTTGCCGTCAGCATCAACCGCGCCGCGGTGCCAGATCGCCTTGAGCGCGTCGATACCGGCATCAACGACCTTGCGCGACGCTTTCCCATCCACGGACACAACAAGACCCACACCGCAGGAAGAATGCTCTTCTTCCTCGGAATAGAGACCATTTTCAGCCATCCATTTGCGCTTGGCTTCTTCGGCCCGCACCCAATCGGCATCATATTTGGTCATTGGCTGTCTCCTTCGTCAGAGGGGGCGTACATGGCTTCGACCTCGGCTTTGGTCATCTGCCGGCGTTCGCCTGCGAACGCGTAGCCCTGGGGCTTTTTGTCGATGTAAAGTTCAAGTTTCAGCGGGTTGCCTGCGGCGTTGTCAAACAGACCTGCCGCCATTTGCGTCTGGCCGTGCATCTCGCCCGGGAGCGTGATCCGATACCAAAGCGCCGAGCCGCAATCGGCGCAAAAGGCGCGCTCGGCCCAGTCAGAGGAAGTGAAAGTTTTGACCGGTCCAAGCGCGGCATAGCCTTCTTCGGCCTGAAACGTCACCAGCATGGAACTGGTCCAGCGCCGGCACTGGTCGCAATGGCAGGCCCCCAGCGCATCCCGCGCCGGAGTTGCCGTCACCGTAACTGCGCCACAAATGCATTGGCCTTGCAATTCAGGCATTTCGAAGCCTCCTGATCGCCGGGATTATTCGGCCGCAACGGCAGATTTAGCATTGAAGCGTTCGATGATCGCATCAGCGCAGTCACGACCGTCCCGGATCGCCCAGACCACCAGCGAGGCACCGCGCACGATGTCACCGATTGCATAGACTCCGTCCATTTCGGTCTCGCCGGTTTGGAACGCCGCCTTGATCGTACCCCAGCGGGTGACTGGCAGATCAGGTTGTCCGAACAGCGTCGGCAGGTCTTCAGGTTCGAATCCAAGCGCCTTGATCACAAGATCGGCGTCTTCGACATAGTCCGCGCCTTCAATTACTTCGGGGGCCTGACGACCGGATGCGTCTGGCTGTCCCAAGCGCATCTTCTGAACGATAACACCTTTGACCGTGTCTTCACCCGTGAACCCTTTGGGTGCGCTGAGCCATTCGAAGATCACGCCTTCTTCTTCGGCATTCTGCGTTTCACGCTGTGACCCCGGCATGTTGGCCCGGTCCCGGCGATACAGACATTTGACAGAAGTCGCGCCCTGACGGATCGAAGTGCGCACGCAATCCATCGCAGTGTCACCGCCGCCAATCACGACGACTTTTTTGCCGTCGGCGTTCAAGCGACCGTTGTCGAATTCTTCGACCTCGTCGCCAAAGCTTTTCCGGTTCGAGGCTGTCAGGAAGTCGATCGCCTTTTCGATCCCGGCCAGACCGCTGCCCGGCATTGCCAGGTCGCGCGACTTGTAGACACCGGTCGCAATGATAACGGCATCATGCTTGGCCCGGATTTCTTCGAACTTGGCCGCATCCACGTCGCAATTCAGAACAAACTCGACCCCACCATCAGCCAACAGGTCATTGCGGCGCTGAACAACGTCTTTTTCCAGTTTGAACCCCGGAATGCCATACATCAGCAGGCCACCGGCCCGGTCATAGCGGTCGTATACCGTGACCTGGATACCAGCCTGGCGCAGCATGTCCGCAGCGGCCAATCCACCAGGGCCTGCACCAATGATACCTACGCTTTCAGCGCGTTCGGCCGATGGAGCAACCGGCTGGACCCAGCCTTTTTCCCATGCGGTATCCGTTATGTATTTCTCGATCGAACCAATCGTGACCGTTCCATGGCCCGACTGTTCGATCACGCAGTTGCCCTCGCACAGGCGGTCCTGCGGACAGATGCGCCCGCAGATCTCAGGGAAAGTATTGGTGGCCTGACTTACCTGATAGGCTTCTTCCAGGCGTCCGGTCGCAGTCAGGCGCAACCAGTCGGGAATATTGTTGTGCAACGGGCAATGCGACTGGCAGTAAGGAACACCGCATTGGCTGCACCGACTCGCCTGCTCGGCTGCTTTTTCAGCGGCGAACTCGGAATAGATCTCGTCAAAGTCGTCCTTGCGGTCATTGGCAGCACGCTTTTCCGGCATGACGCGGTCGATCTGCACAAATTTCAGCATCGGTTGCTTGGCCACGGGTCAGACTCCATGAATTGGCTAGGTTCCGCTTCTTTACGGGATGCGCTTTTGGATGAAAAGTCAATTATACTGACCTAAATTGAAAAAATGCAGCGTGCCTTCAAGAAAAGTGGAAAATAATTGGAAGTTTTAGATCCGATTCGGACCTATATGCGCGCTTTCCTTTTTTTCATCGCCCTTATACCCATAATCCACAAAGAACACGTGGCAGCAGCACGGCAGGGCAGATGAGTTTGTTTCACCTGATTCTCGTAGCAATCATTCAGGGAATCACTGAGTTTTTGCCCATATCCTCATCTGGTCACCTGATCCTGCTGCCCAACCTGTCGGGCTTGCAAGATCAGGGACAAGCCATTGATGTCGCGGTGCATGTGGGAACCCTGGGCGCCGTGGTGCTGTATTTCTGGTCGGATGTAAAACAGGCCCTTGCCGGGTTGCCGCGCGCGTTGACCGGGCGGGGCGACACACCGCAGGCCCGGCTTGCTCTGGGCCTGATCGTTGCAACTGTTCCTACCGTGATCGCGGGCCTCATTCTGCATGCCACCGGGTTGAGCCAGGCCATGCGCTCGATCACGGTCATCGGATGGACAATGCTGGGTTTCGGTCTGCTGCTGTATTGGGTGGATCAGAGGGCTCCTGAAACCAAAGGGGCCGAAAACTGGGGAATACGCGACGCGCTCATCATGGGTCTGTGGCAGGTTCTTGCCCTGATCCCAGGCACGTCCCGTTCCGGGATAACCATAACCGGCGCGCGGCAATTGGGATATACCCGTGAAGACGGCGCGCGGATCGCGATGTTGATGTCGATCCCGACAATCCTGGCGTCGGGCACACTGCTGGCACTGGATGTGGTGCGCGACGCCGATATGCAACTGGCCCGGGATGGGGCCGTTGCAGCGCTGTTTGCCTTTCTTTCGGCCCTGCTGGCGCTCAGCCTGATGATGCGGCTTCTGCGCAGCGTCAGTTTCACACCCTACGTCATCTACCGCGTCATTCTTGGCGTGATACTTTTGATCATGGCCTACAGCTGATCAGATACGCAGGTTTTTGGCCGAGTTCTGAATGTCGTCATACTGACCCGAGGGGCGGAATTTCCACAGGTATTCCGGCAACACCGATTCCAGCGTGGTCGGCACGATCCCAAGGTCTGCAAAAGACTTTGCGCCCTCGGCGACAACATTGTCGTGACGCAGGTTCTTAAGCTGATCGCGCGTCAGAATGTTGTTGGGGAACAGCTGGAAGCTGACAAATTTAACGATATCCAGCACACCCGCCATAATCCGCGCGGCAAAGAACGGCAGGCCGATGATGACGCGGCGACGGTGAATCACTTCAAGCATCTGCTGCATCAAGGCACGAAAGGTCTTAACCTCGGGGCCACCAAGCTCGTAAATACCCGGCTCTGCCTGCCCCAGAACGCCTTTGACGGCAGCTTGCGCCACATCGTCTACGTAAACCGGCTGGAATTTTGTGTCGGCCCCGACCAGAGGCAGGAACGGTCCCATGCGGGTCATTCCGGCGAAACGGTTGAAGAACTGGTCTTCGGTGCCAATGATCACCGAAGGACGCAGGATCACGGCGTCTGGCATATGTTTCAACACGCTCGCTTCACCATGTGCTTTGGTCCGGGAATACGCGCTGGCTGAATTCGCATCCGCACCGATGGCCGAGATATGAACCATCCGCTTGATGCCCTGCTCGGCCGCTAAACGCGCGATGCGTTCAGCTCCTTCGGCCTGCACGGTATCAAACCCGTTCTTGCCAAGTTCGTTCAGCACACCCACGCAGTTCACAACCGCATCGGCGCTCTGCATCGCCAGCGCCACCGAGGCGTCATCCCGAATATTGCACAGCACCGGTTCGACCTGACCCACGGCACCATAGGGTTTGACGAACATGGCCTCGTTCGGACGACGTACAGCCACCCGGACACGCCACCCCTCTTTCGCCATGCGCCGCGCGATGTAGCGACCGACAAATCCCGATCCGCCAAAAATCGTCACCAGTTTCGACATGAGAGGGCTCCTGCTGAGAAATTGCGCCCTAGAACTAGCGCCCGCAGGCCAGTCAAACAAGGCGCTAATTCGCCGCGACGGCGTTGAAAACCATGCGCGAAAAACACCGGCCGGGAACCGAACTCAAAAAACTTTAAAAAATCTCGCCGAATCTGGTTGACGCCCCCCGCGACTAGGCTTAAACGCCCCTCCACGACACCTGCCCAGGTGGCGGAATTGGTAGACGCGCTAGCTTCAGGTGCTAGTGTCCGTATGGACGTGGAGGTTCGAGTCCTCTCCTGGGCACCATCTCTTCCGAACATAGATGGCCGTAAACGCTCAATTTCATTGAGTGTTTTACCGATTCTCGGTTATCGCCCGGAACGTGGTGGAACGCTCGATACCCGCAGAAAACACGACATGTGAGGGTTTGGTTGGGCCTTTACCTCAAAAACACGAGCTTGATGCCCCCAATGGCACTTTCCGATCTTTAGATTCGAACGGCATGGCGAAGTCCAAAGCCATTCAAATTGGCTGATGCTGGCGGCTTGTTCGCATTGGCGAAACCAAGTGGCTCAGGACTATGGGAATGGAATTATCGTCATCTGGGGATTTGTCGAACGCATGGCAACGTCCTGCCGCACCAGCAGCCGGTTTACCGGTCAGGAGGCCTGGGCGAATGCCTGCAACGCGGGACAACGCCGAAGATTGTTTTCTCGGCAATTGCTTTTGCGCACGCGTTGAACGCTGCAACCCGGGATCTGACTGCTTTGTCCGGATCGAAAACCTGTGTGAATTGCTTGGCGTTCAAATCCGTTTGAGCGTGATGACCGATTGAGCAAACCTGGATTTGTCATCTATGACGTCAACAACTTTGAAGTCCGGGGCCCAGTTCTCCTCGATATAGGAAACGGGCACGATCGCATCGCCGTAAGTCTTGTTGCCATCGGTACCTTCCATGAAGACCAGTTCGCCGCTGTCATAACGCGCGGCAAACTCGGGCACCCTGTCTGCGGACTCTGCGAGTAGCTTGTGCCAAGCGTTCGAACCTCTTCGTTTTCCAAGTTGGAAGTGACGAAGCAAACCTATTCTGTTTCCAAGTATTCTCGGGCCCAATATTTCGCGTCCGCGATTTTCAATGTATCTCAGGAACCGCCTCGGCTGGACCGTGATCACCAGTACAGCGCCGGGTTTGGTAACGCGCGCCAGCTCGTTACGCCAATGCAAATGAACATCCTCTGGCAGATGCGTGAAAACTGAATACGCCATTGCAGACGAAATCTTGCCGTCGGGCAGCGAAAACGCGCCCAATGGCGAAATTTGCATGAACTCGCCTGGCAGATCTCTTTTCCGGCACTCATCAATGATGTTGGCATTTACATCCGCCGCGAATACTGATCGACTTGGATAATCTTTAGAAAACAGGCGAATATACCGTCCCCAACCACATCCGAAATCCAAAAAGCAATCGTTCTTGCTCGGGTTTTCGCCGTGCGTTGAAAACATCTGCTTTGCGTGCACGTAAAAACCATACGCTTCTCTGATTGCACTGGAAAGCGCGCTTCCGACATATTCGACTTGAATATCATTTGGAGGAAAGTCGGGCAGAGCGCTTGCAAGCTCGCCTCCTTTGTTTTCAGCTTTAGCCAGCCATAGCTGAAGCCAATCGGCATCGGTCAGTTCGTTGAAGCTTTCATGCAAGTCTCTCATACCGGCTGCCCTGCATCTGGAATGATGCCCTTTGAATACGATACGAAATGCGCGATTACAATTGATTGAGTTTCTGGCCTTCAGTCGACGGGCCAGGTCTTGCCAAGACTCTTGGCGCGAGCGGGTGCACGTTGAATGCCTGAGCCGAAAGATCAACCGCTTTGTGGTCAGCACGACGGTGCGGGACTTCAGTGGATAGAGTTCTGTGTTGGCCAAAAGTGGCGCCACAGCACCTCCGTCATGGGCTCGAAGCATTCATCTGACGGTTTTGGCAGGTTGATCCGGTTCGAAAAACGGTGAAACCGGACAAACCCACCTTTGCTGAGGCGGCAATGCCAACCCATCATTTGCGCGCAGATTCAGCAGCTTGGTCGCCGCTGACGGACTGAGAAGATAAGGAACGCATCACATCTGCCGTTATCTGTCGGGTTAATTGCTCAAGCAGAACGCGCATATTGCCGCCCATGAACCCGGCCGCGTTTGACGGCCCTGTCAGCCTCCGGAAGCTTCCCGATCACCTTGTTTACGTCCTTAACGCTGCAATACTTCTGCATCGAAAAGCTCATCGATAACGGTTGGCGAAACCGAACGCCGAGAATCCGGCGGACTCCAAGGCCGCACCCGGCCCAACATCCAGTATGGGTCTGCTGTATCGGTACCCTTCCTTCAGGCTATCATTGTGGTTCTGAAAAAAACGGCCCTTCGGATCGATCATCAGGTACGACCCCAGCATGTCTGCGTTGTCTTCAACGCGTATGATGTCCGTCAACGAGCGGTGCCTGTGCACAAAGGCCCGGAACTGCTTATCCGTCACCATGCCGGCCGTGGTTGTCATCGGAAGCGCCCGGAGGATCTTCCACTTGTGGGGTGCCAATTGCGCAATGACTCGAGCCAAGTCCGCCTCATGGTTCTGAGAATTCACGACCGTATTGATCTTCAGCTTCAGGTCAGGGTTGTCTGAGCGTGCCATTGCGACGCTGTCCCTCAAAGCCTCTAGATCCAACTGCCGAGCGCGACGGTCTTCGCGGCCAATCGCCTTGTTCGTTTGCATGTCAGCCGCGTCCAGGCTTACTCCCAGCCAATCGAGATGCGGCGCCAGGGCAGACATGGTTTCCGCATCAAGCCTGCTGCCGTTGGTAATGATCGAAACATCAAACCCGATTTGGGCGGCCATCTCAACGGCACGGATCAGGTCAGCGCGACACAACAATGGCTCACCCCCTGCAAAATTGAGACGGACACGCCGCCAAGTCAAAGTGTCCTTCAAAGGGTTCTTCAAATTTGCAGGATCAAAAAAAGCCCAGAGCGATCTCAGCAAATTGGCTGTGTTTTCCGGCTGGCGGAACACGTCGCGCACTGAAGGCGGTCGTTCCCACTTGGCATAGCAATACACGCACCGGTAGTTGCAAGTTTCGTTGACGTGCCAATTGATGACCATTTGGTCGATGCTGTGTTTCAGGGAAGTTTCCACGTTAGGTTCTCCATGTTCATTACATGATTCGAACCTGCCATCGGCGCGCTTCAAAATATCTGACATGAAGCGTGCAAACCAATTTCCCGGAATTGCACTACTAAATAATAACATTTATTGCCAAATATTTACGCTGATTACGAGGGTTCTCTTGGCACTTGTACCTCCACCAGAAGCCATCTTTGTCGAACTGTCCCGGTCTTTCTTTGGCTCAGTAATGGGCAAGCGCGAAAAGACGCGCCTTCTTCGGCGAGAGCTTTCGATGAAGCAGATCGAAAAAGAGCATCGTAGAAGTTGTAGGGAGCTCTTTGTTGCTCTTGAGTTTGATGAGAGCGCGGTCCGGGATGCCGAACAAAATATCTGGGAAGTGGTAATGTTCTTTTGGCGGATCGAGCAGGAGCTTTGGGCATTCGATGCGCCGATCCAACATATAGTCTGGGAGCTTTTGATTCACCTGTACGTGCCGGGCGCTGCCCGACGGGCCGCATTCTGGATGATCGACGACCGTTCGGATGACGGTTTGCCGGACGGGCGGTTTTGGTTTTTGCCGGAACCGGATCCCGCAGACCCATCAAGGCTTCGGCTTCCGGTTCAACAGGTTCTGGATTGGGCCTTCGATCTGATCGGTCTGTCAGTTGAGGGCTACGCTGTTCGTTTGGCGGAAGATCATATCGAAAATGGAATCTGCAACCCGGACAAAGACCCCAAAGCAAAAATCGCGCGGGCCCTTTATCGCTGGCAACAAGGCATGGCTCTTCCTGACCAGGACAGTATCGCACGCACATTTCCCGACAGGTTGACTAAGTCCGGGGATACAGGACCAAACTTGGGATCCCGACTACCGTTTTCCGGATGCTGGGAATACGACACGGGCCAAGATCTGGAATACAACTACCAGTCGGCCCGGAATTTCATTCAGGCCCGGAATCTTACCATCCCACGGTTGCGTTTTGACCTAAACATTTCAGAAGACGCCCTGAGCCGCGCCCTGAATGGGCATCCGCCGGAGGACGAAAAGGCAAGATTTACCTTTCTTGTAAGTCGGCGCTTCGCGCGGCGCAGCATGAAGACCATTCGCCAAATGTTGTTGTTCGCGCGCGCGATGCAGGACGGTTACCTGCGCCTTCTCAAACTGCTTTGCCCGGATGTTCAGCCCACATGCGCCGATCCCCGTGAAAACCGCATTCTGGAACTTACCCACATCTTCAAGCTGGTCTACAACCTGACGCTGGAAGCCCATCGCAACACGGCTGGGGAGGGAATATGGGCTCAGGACCAACATTTCGAGGCCAAACTGAAGGCTTGCGTTCCTTGGATGGTGAGTGCGCTTGCGACAATCTTGCCCTCGAATTTCCGGTATCCGGATGCAACACGCGCAGGTATCTGTGAACGCCTGAGCCGACGCTTTTCCGAGATACAAGACGGTGATCGACTACAGGCTTACATCCCCGGTTCCGGGGATCGCGACGCGTTCAGAAAAATCTTTGAACGCGAAAACCAGTCATTAAAAAACGTCGTGACCGAATTTCAGGATCACCAGTGGCATTGTGAAAGACTGGATCGTCAGGCTGCCGTGGAAGAAATAGAAAGGGAAACGCGCCTTTGGTTTCTGAACAATCTTGCGCAGGATGCGAACGTTCCTGACGTGATCCGGGCCGCCTCGACGAACCGACTCGCGGCAATCGCAAAGGGAACTGCGCTGGAGGGCGTTTGGTTCCGGGACGCGCTTGAAGCGACTCGTCAGAAGGGCGACAAGGCACGCGTCGACAAACTGCTGAGTGAGACGAAAGAGCTTGACCCTTCGGACCGCTGGCGTCCGGTTTGGCTTCACCAAAAAGCGCGGCACCACATTAATCTCAATGAATGGAACCAGGCAAAAACATGCTTGAAGGAAGCAATCGAACTGACGCGGATACAAAGCTTCGGCCCGACACGCGGCCTTCTCTCACTTGACCTGCTTGGGCTGGAATTGACGAAGTCAGCATACAATCAGCGAAATCACGGCGGGTTGGTAAGAGATGTGATCATGTTCGGAGTCGTGGACGTCCCGCCAACGGACAAGTGGGTGGTTGTCACGGCGGAAACCCATTTTTGGGAAGAGCTGTATCAACCCTACGCAGGGACGACGCGGCGAAAGAGGGCGCGCAATCAGCGCAGCCAGAGGCGCTGACTACGAACAAATGCACGTACCGTCAGGATCTGGGCCGAAAACCGCGAAAGACCGGCGAAGAGGCACCAACACTGTCAATGGCACCGCTGTGGCGGATCATGTGTTTTGCCCAGAAATGCCTGACGGCCCGACGCCGTCACCAACATCCTGCCCCTTGGAATGCGGAGGATCAGGCCGGCTGCAAAAAAGGCGTTGCAGGGCTCAGGCCTGCTTTTGAACCTCGCCTTCGTCTGCCACCTCTGCCGACTCTGGTGTCACTTCGACCACATCATCCTCGTCCGCGGGCTCCATGACTTCTGGCTCTTCGGATTGATCTTCGAGCGCACCAACGATCAAAGGCAACATATGTACGCCGGTCGCGCTTGCGATTTCGGGTGTTCGTGGTGTCTGCCAGCTGAGCGTGTCGAAGCTGCCACAGTTCTGGCAGACCGGTCCCCATTCAGGTTGGATATCATGGCAATTGGTGCACACCCATTGCGGACCACGCGGCGCATTCAGCGCTTTGGCCAACCAGCCTTGCACAATGGCGTCCGAGGCCCCCTCGCCCCGTTCGATAGCGGCCATCAACGTATAGGCGCGCGCATCTCCCTGCGTTTCGACCACATCGCCCAGCGCACGGCGGGCTTCTGGGAAGTCTTCGGCCACGATGTTCAGTTCGGCCAATATCAGACGCGTTTCCATGTTTTCGGGGTGAATCCGGGTCAACGCGGTGAACCGCTTGATCCGTTGATCAGGGGTTTCATCCGGCACGATGTCGGCAAAGGCATGGGCCAGATCCGGATGCGGCTGAGCCTCCCATGCTTTTTTCAGAATCTTGGTTGCGGCCCGGGGTTTGCCTTTGGCGATATACGCGCGGGCCGCCATGGCAGCGGCTGGCACCAGATCAGGCGACAGGCGATTGGCTTCAATCGCGCGCTCCTGCTGTTCGACCGTCGCACCTTCGTCCAGAATTCCCTTGGCTTCGGACAAGGCCAAAACCGCGTCACGCCGTTTGAAGACATCGCGCGGCAAGTACCCGGCCTTCAACTTGGCCGTCAGAGTCGAACGTGCACCGGCCCAATCCTGCGCCTTGGTTTGCAGGTTCAGCAGCACGTCCTGCGTTTCTTCATGACGTGGTTTGATCGCCAGGGCCTTCTCGGCCAGTTTGCGGGCCGTTTCATCATCACCTTCGGCCAGCTTCTGCTTCATGATCCCGCGCACGCCGACGAAACGGGTGGCGCTGTTGGTCACCAGTTTTTTATAAGTATCCGATGCCTTTTTCGTATCCCCGGTCATCTCGGCGGCCTGTGCCACCAGCAGGTCGGTAAGCTGGGGCTTGTTCAGCAGTTTTTCGGCCTTGCTGGCTTTGGTCATCGCCACGCGCCCTTCGCCCGAGGCCAGCGCCAATAGACCATCAGCCAGCGCCTGGTATCCCTTTTGCTGGCGATTGCGGTCAAAATACCGGGACAAGGCAGTTTCGTCACCGTTCAGGAATTTCAGCGTTGCGATCAGCAGGCTGAGCAACTTGAAAAACAGCCAGACCGCAAAAACCAACACAGCCAGCGCGATCACTGACTGAAGCGGCCCCAGCGTGAATTCCGTGCCCGCGACGGTGATCTGAACCCCGCCACTGGTTTGCATCAGGAAGTGACCGCCCAACGCCAGCAGGCCGATAATCGCAACAAAAACGAGGATCTTAAACAGTGACCACAGCATGGCAGGTCCTTCAGTTCGAGTTCAGGCTGGAAGCCAGTGTATTCGCCGCATCGACGGCGGCGACCCGTGTTTTGGCCGCCTGTTCCCAATCGGACATTGCAGCCTGTGCCGCTTCGGGAAGTGATTTCAGTTCGCTCAAGGCTTTGGCCAGGTCTCCGTCCGCAAGCGCAGCCTGTGCCCGTGACAGGATGGCATCTGGTCCATCCCCTTCCTGTGGCGTGACCGAGCGTGCACCCGTTTGACGTTGCAGGAATGCGATCAGGCCGGTGCCCTTGTCGGCTTCACGGGCTTGGGCCAGCGCGGTTCGGGCCGCAGGCGCGAAACTATCGCGCAGAGAAGAGAGTGTTTCAACACCCTTCTCAGCCGGCCCGGACAGGGCATCCGGTACATCCACACCGCCTGCTTTCAGTTCTGCAACCAGATCGGAATAGGGTTGACCCGCATCCAGTTGCCCATGCAAGCGGGACAGAACAGCGGCATTGGCCGCAGCCTGCGCATCGGCTGTTGCTTTCGCCTCCAGCGCCTGAGCGTCGGAAACCATTTTTTCAACCTCGGCCCGTTGCGAGGCCAGCGAGTCCTGAAGCTTCTTCAGCTCAGCTTCGAAGGCGGCCATGGATTCGGGCGACACGCTGGATTCGATCGGGGTTTTCTCAAGCGTCGCAATGCGCTCTGACAATGGTCCGATTTGGCCTGACAGCGTATCCACTGTGGATTTGATCGCGCTCAGGTCACTTTCCACGGGTGTCAATTTGTCGGACAGCGCTTTGACCTGATCCGTCAAACCAGCAACATCCGGACTGTTTGCAAGCGCCTGAGACAGCTTGGCAATCTGGTCGGACTGGTCTGCCAGTTTGGATTCCAACGCTGCCAAGGTATCCGAGCTGTCCGAGCCAGTTGACAACAACCCGCCATTGCCCAGCGCAAACCCGACGGCGGCAGCGATGGCACCGCCCAGCAAAGCGGGAACAAATCCGCCACGCTTTTCAACGACACGCTCGACCACTTTTTCTTCGACCAGGGCAGTATCTTCAGTCGACGCTTCGGCTTCGGCTTCGGCTTCGGCTTCGGCTTCGGCTTCGGCTTCGGCTTCGGCTTCGGCTTCGGCTTCGGCTTCGGCTTCGGCTTCGGCTTCGGAAAGTTCTTCTTCTACGGCCTCAGTCGGGTCAACAGGTGTATCTTCCTGTTGCAGTTCGGGTTCGACGACGTCATCTGCCTTGGGGGTTTCCACCGGCTTTTCTTCGGACTTTTTCTTACCAGCCACCGCAATATTCCCCTTATCGAATCCAAATTCAGATGAATAACAGCCCCACTCAAGTTAATCGGGGACCGCGCCGCCCTCAACCCGCAACGCATGTTTCACAAGCTTTTTGACAGCCTTACGCATTTTCTTTGGTGTCGGCTTCTTTGCGATCTTCAGGCGCGCATAGTCCAATGAATAAAGGGGATCCGCCGTGGCCTGACTGATTGCGGCCAACCACAAAGGCGCGGATCCGGTCCAAATATCGGCAAAATGTCGCGCCGTTCTTGGTGAAAAAAGCGGTGCGATTACCGGCGAATCCAGAGCTGCCACCCGGGTCGCTTCGGATGTTAGCGGCAACAGCAATTGCTGGTAGACTGGCAGTTCCCCCACGGTCAAGCCGGATTCGGTCAGTCGACCGGCAACATTGCCGCGCGTGTTCTCACCCCTCAAATGCAACAGCGGGCTTTTGGGCCTCCGCTTCAGCAGATGTCCCACCAGTTCTTCCGCCGTGGCCCCGACCATTTCGGCCTGCCAGCCGCAACCCTTCGCTGTGCTGGTCGTTGTCGGTCCGACGCAGAAGGCGGGCAGGTTGCGGTCCACACCTTTCAGGGCCGCCGCGTTCACCGCATTGGCCGACGTGAAAATCAATCCCTGCACACCCTCGGTCTCAACCTCGACCGGCAGCGGCCGGATTTCCATGATCGGAGAATAGATGACCTGAACCCGGGATTTGGTGCGGGTCGGCAGCTGCGCGACGAACCGTTCAGAGGCAGCGCGCGGGCGGGTCATCAACAAATACAACGTGCGGCCCCTTGGCCCTTCAGGATTGTTTGCATCCGCGCAGGGTGATACCCCGCCGTTAGATCATGATGCAACGGATCAGGGTGATGGTGCAAACACTTACCGTACTGGGATTGGAAAGCAGCTGCGACGATACCGCCGCGGCCATCGTGCGCCAAACGACGGGCGCCAAGGCCGAAATCCTGTCATCCGTGGTGCATGGCCAAACCGAACTGCACAGTCCTTTTGGTGGCGTCGTGCCCGAGATCGCGGCCCGGGCGCATGCGGAAAAGCTGGATGTCTGCGTTCTGCAAGCGCTGGACACCGCTGGTCTTTCCCTGAAGGACGTGGACGCCGTTGCGGTCACCGCCGGGCCGGGTCTGATCGGAGGGGTCATGTCAGGCGTCATGTGCGCCAAGGGGATCAGTGCGGCAACCGGTCTGCCGCTGGTGGGTGTCAATCACCTTGCCGGTCACGCGTTGACACCACGACTGACGGACAACATTGCCTTCCCCTACCTGATGCTTCTGGTGTCTGGCGGCCACTGCCAATTCCTGATCGCCCACGAGCCCGAACATTTTACCCGCCTTGGCGGCACCATCGACGATGCACCAGGCGAGGCCTTCGACAAAACCGCCCGCCTTCTGGGCCTGCCGCAACCTGGTGGCCCTTCCGTCGAAGCCGAGGCGCGCGCCGGTGATCCCAAACGCTTTCGATTTCCCAGGCCGCTTCTGGACCGACCCGGTTGCGATCTGTCCTTTTCGGGATTGAAAACGGCCTTGATGCGGATGCGCGACCAGATCGTGAACGAAAAGGGTGGCTTGACGCGCCAGGACCGCGCAGATCTGTGCGCTGGATTCCAGCAGGCGATTGTGGACACGTTGGCCGAAAAGACCCGGCGAGCGATTGATCTGTATCTGGAAACCTCTCCGTCTGAACCCGTGATTGCCGTTGCCGGAGGGGTTGCCGCGAATTCGGCCATTCGGTCTGCATTAGAGTCTGTTTGTGCTGAAAAGAACACCAGATTCACCGCCCCCCCGTTGGCGTTGTGCACGGACAACGCGGCGATGATAGCCTATGCTGGCCTGGAACGCTTTCGTACCGGCGCGCGGGACGGGCTGGACCTGACCGCCCGCCCTCGCTGGCCTCTGGATCAGCACAGCCCGGCCATGCTGGGCGGCGGCAAGAAAGGGGCCAAGGCATGAGTGTATCCATTCTGGGCTCCGGTGCGTTTGGCACTGCTCTGGCTATCTCACTGGCAGGCAACGGGCCAGTGACACTGTGGTCAAGAAACGCCGATCAGGCGCAGCAGATACGCGAGACGCGCGAAAATGCAACCCGGCTGCCCAACATAACCTTGCCCAAGGGCATCACCGTGACCGCGGATATCGCCGAGGCGCTCAGGGCTGACACGCTTTTGTTAGCCGTCCCAATGCAGAAATTGCGCAGCGCTTTGCAGGATCACGCCCCGGCCCTGCGCGGCAAGACTCTGGTGGCCTGCTGCAAGGGAATTGAACTGACCTCGGGGCTTGGACCTGTCGCGGTCATCAAAGAGGGCGTGCCGGACGCCCGCGTCGCGCTGCTGACCGGGCCCAGTTTTGCAGATGACATTGCACATGGCCTGCCCACCGCTTTGACGTTGGCTTGCGAGGATACGGAACTAGGCCAGGCGCTTCAGGCCGAACTGACGACAGCGAACCTGCGCCTCTATCGCACCACAGACACGATCGGCGCTGAACTTGGCGGCGCACTGAAGAATGTCATGGCCATTGGCTGCGGTGCCGCCATCGGCGCAGGTCTGGGAGACAGCGCCCGGGCGGCCTTGATGACCCGCGGGTTTGCTGAGATGCAGCGCTTTGCCGCGATGCGCGGCGCGCGCCCAGACACCCTGATGGGTTTGTCCGGACTGGGGGATCTTGTGCTGACCTGCTCTTCCGAACTGTCCCGAAACTATCGTTTTGGCCTTAGTTTGGGTCTGAATCGACCCTTTGACAGCCAAACAACGGTCGAAGGCGTCGCCACCGCTCGTGCCATGTCGGACATTGCCGCCAAGGAAGGGCTGGATATGCCCATCAGCGCCACGGTGGCGGACCTGAGCCATGGCGCCTACAGTGTCACCGAGGCCATTCAAAACCTGCTAAATCGACCCCTCAAGGAGGAATAACATGCTGATCGCCCTCATCGCTCGTGACAAACCAGACGCGTTGCAAACCCGATTGGACAACCGCTCGGCCCACCTGGCCTATATCGAAGAAACCGGCGTCGTGTCACAGGCCGGACCGTTGCTGAACGGTGACGCCATGTTCGGTTCATTGATAATCCTCGATGTGGAGGACCTGGCCGCAGCACAATCATGGGCCGACGGCGACCCTTACGCAAAGGCAGGATTGTTCCAATCGGTTGAGCTGATCCCGTGGAAAAAGGTGATCGGTTGATGGCCTATTGGTTGTTCAAGTCAGAACCGTCGACCTGGAGTTGGGATCAGCAAGTCGCAAAGGGCGACGCGGGCGAGGAATGGGACGGAGTGCGCAATTATCAGGCGCGCAATTTCATGCGTCAGATGAAAGTTGGGGACCGGGGGTTCTTCTACCATTCGCAAAAGGACAAGTCCGTTGTTGGCATTGTCGAAGTCTGTGCCGAGGCCCATCCCGACAGCACCACCGATGACGAACGGTGGGAGTGTGTCGACATCAAAGCCGTGCGGCCCTTTTCCAAACCCGTAACGCTGGACCAAATCAAGGCGGACGAGCGTCTGGCCAACATGGTGCTGGTGAAGAACTCTCGCTTGTCGGTGCAACCCGTGACTGAGGATGAATGGCGGGTGATTTGCATGCTGGGTGAAACCCAGCCTGATTGAACGGGAAAGTGGCACCGGGCGCAGAACTTCTCAAAGCTCTGGCAAGATGCTATCTTTCCTTGGGCTTTGCCGGGTGAGATCATGTCGGTCGCGGTTTTGTGCGATCGAAATTGCCGGGCGGTGTTCGAATAAAGATCGGTCTTTCTTGAAAGCAAAAACCCATGTCTGACGACGAAGGCGGCAATGGGATATTCGAAGACGCCGTTGCTGCGAAGAATTCAAAAAACTGGGAAGCGCGCCTGAAAGAGGCGCGTGAAAAGCGTGCCAGACTGCTCAGCGGGGCGCAGGGTGAAGCGCAGGAAAAGCCCACCCTGAAACCTTCCGAGACAGAGCACCTGCCCCGGCCAGACGAAACCAAAATCGAAGAGATCGTATCAGACCGGGTCCGTTCCCTGCATTTGGAAGAACCAAAAACCAGGAAAAAACCCTTGGTCAGAGCAGGTATTATTCTGGCCGCCTTGGTTTGCGGCGCGATCCTGCAATGGGCGGTCACACATATTGCCGGAACTTGGCGCTCCACCGGTGGAAGGCCACCAGCCAGCCTGGATGCGGCGACTGAAACTCTTCCTGAAATCGAGGAGCTGCTTTCAGACAGAGCGCCCACCGTCAGAATCGCTGAGTCACCGGCCCCACGAGACACACAAGCAGCCGAGGACCTCGCCGATTCAGCGTCTTCCGAAGTCGCGCCCGTTTCCACCCCCGCAATCATCGAAGAGGCCGAGGGTGCGATCACAGGCGCATCTCTCGACCAGAGCGTCTCGGTTGAGGCGCTCGTGACGCCACCCGTTCCTGCCGAAGGCATTTCGGCTGCGGATGACCAAGACAGGGTGGAACCAAGACCCCCAACCCCAGAAGCGGAACCGGTCGTGTCTTTGTCCCCGCCAGCCATATTCATTCCGCCACAGCTCGAACCCATCTTGGCCACCGCTTCTTCTGCGGATATTCAAACCCTGTTTCCAGCTTCTGCCGAACCTCCGTGGCGCCACACCAACCGGTCGAACAAAGACAGCTTTTCGCAGACGTCCTTGATGGTTTTGGACCCTGTCCAGCAAGAGATCACTTTTTCTGCAGCCCCGTCTTATGCAGAGGTTAAACCGCTTTCGCCCTCACAATCCCCCATTGATCTGGAAGTCTCGCTTTTTGTTCCCTTGAGAGTGTCACAAGACGCCAGCAGCCGGGCTTTGGAACTGCTTACACAGGGCCGCGCGACGGTTGTGTCAACAGACCGCGTGGGTTTTCGGGTCAGAGAAACACAGGTGCGTTTCTACCATCCAAGCGACGCTGAAAACGCGGCGCTGGCAGCTGATGCTCTTGGCGGAATATTGAGGGACTTCACGAATTCGGGCAGCAAGACCCGTCCGGGGCGGATAGAAGTCTACTTGGCAGGCAGCGGTGGCGCGTCATCCAGGAATTCGGACCCAAGGCCCACGGCATTCGACAATTTCATTGCGCGTATTCTTGGCGAACTCAGATAAGAAACGAGGGAAGGCTCTGACGATACAGAACCTTCCCTACCCCCGCGTGCTCCCTACTCACCACACGCGTATGGAAATATTTGGTTCTGACCGTCCTGGTCACAGGTTGAACTTAGCGCAACCGCACCCTTGGTTTCAAATGCCAAGTCTTTAAATTGAAACTCAAATTAAGTACGCCCGCCAGAATCTCGGCGGGCGCTTGGCAGAATCGACCGGGTCAGCTGTAAACGGATTCTTTTCCGAAATGCTTGGTCAAAATATAATAGACAACGGCACGGTACTTGTTGCGCTCGGACATGCCATAGGTTTCCATGGCTTTGTTGATCCCTTCCATCAGCTCGGGGCCATCTGCCAGACCCAGCTTTTTGATCAGGAAGTTGTTCTTGACGGTTTCCAGTTCCGAGTCCTGGCTGGCCGCGACAGTTGCCGCATCTGCGTCATAGATCGCCGGACCACAACCGATGGTGACCTTGGTCAGCAGGTCCATATCGGGGTCCATCCCGCATTTGGTTTTCAGGTCTTCTGCGTATTTGGCGATCAGCTCGTCGCGCTTGCCCATATCCTAGTCTCCTTGATCCGTTTACCCGGCACCTTTTACCGATGATCGAAAGACTAGCCGCGTCGCAGGCTTTTCCAAAAGGAAAAAAATTTGCGATTTCTCCCCCTTGGTCGCAGCCTGCACGTTTCTTGCTGAAAAGCCTAGCGGCAATAACCCCACCCCGGGCCTTGCAAGTGGAAATGATCCGCGTGCAAACGATTGAAATCGGGTCCAAGAACCACGCGAAACCAACCGCAGGCCCCGCGCCAGATCCGTCGAAAAAAGGCGCCTTCCGGTCCGGAGCCCTGCCAGTTTGACAACAAGGTCAGCGTCCGACCGTCAACGGTATCCACACCGACGATATCTATCGAATCCGCGCGGGCATGGCTGCTCCACCCACCGTTTTCACCCTGCGCGGTGCGCATGGGGCGGCAATTGTAACTGCCGATGTGGCGCAATCGGGAAACGTTGGACCCAAGCAGATCGCGTACGGCGGGCTGCACGACGTGGTATTCCCACATGGTCAGGCGCAAAGCCGTGGCGCAACTGGTTTCAACATCCTCGATCCCTGATGTCACCAATTTGGTCAGACGACCCCGACCAGCGATGCCGCAATTCTGATCGACAACCAGGTCCGCCATCGCCTCAAACCGAACACCTGCGTCTTCCAGAGCGGCCCGGCACTGTGCTTCGCTCGCCAATGCGCGGTTCAGTTGGAGCTTGGTGACGGGTGTGATCGGGGCGGTTACCTTCAGATCACGCAACGGGTTCCAATGTGACGGTATCGGCGTTTCGGGATGCGCCAACACCCTCCAGACACCACCGCCCAAAAGGATCACAACAACCGCCAGCCTGAAAAAGAAAGACGCCGCCAGGTACAAATACCGGCGGCGCCCAGATTTCTGCGTCATACCCAGACTGCGATCAGTAGCGGTAGTGTTCCGGCTTGTACGGACCTTCCGGTTTGACACCGATGTACGCGGCCTGATCCGCATCCATCTGCGTCAGCTTCACGCCGATGCGATCCAGATGCAGGCGGGCCACTTTCTCATCCAGATGCTTGGGCAGGATGTAGACCTTGTTCTCGTACTGGTCACCCTTGGTGAACAGCTCGATCTGGGCCAGAACCTGGTTGGTGAACGAGGCCGACATCACGAAGGACGGGTGCCCGGTGGCATTGCCCAGGTTCAGCAGACGGCCTTCGGACAAAAGGATGATGCGGTTGCCCGAGGGCATCTCGATCATGTCCACCTGTTCCTTGATGTTGGTCCATTTGTGGTTTTTCAGGCTGGCCACCTGAATTTCGTTGTCGAAGTGGCCGATGTTGCCGACGATGGCCATGTCCTTCATCTCGCGCATATGCTCGATGCGGATCACGTCTTTGTTGCCGGTGGTTGTGATGAAGATATCCGCGGTGGCAACTTCGTCTTCCAGCAGGGTCACTTCGAACCCGTCCATCGCGGCTTGCAGGGCGCAGATCGGGTCGACTTCGGTGACTTTCACACGGGCACCAGCACCGCGCAACGACGCGGCCGAGCCTTTGCCCACATCACCGTAACCGCAGACCACTGCAACCTTGCCGGCCATCATCGTGTCGGTGGCGCGGCGGATACCGTCGACCAGCGATTCCTTGCAGCCGTACTTGTTGTCGAATTTCGACTTGGTGACGCTGTCATTCACGTTGATCGCCGGGAACGGCAGATGCCCTTCCTTGACCAGCTGATACAGGCGGTTCACACCAGTGGTGGTTTCCTCGGAAACACCCTTGATCTGATCCCGCATCTTTGTGAACCAGCCCGGGCTTGCCGCCATACGCTTGGCGATCTGCTTCTTGATCACCTCTTCCTCTTCCGAACCCGGAACAGGGATGATGTCCTCACCCGCTTCGGCACGGGCACCCAGCAGGATGTACAGCGTCGCGTCGCCGCCATCATCCAGGATCATGTTCGGGCCTTCCTCGAACAGGAAGGATTTGTCCAGATAATCCCAGTGCTCTTCCAGTGTCTGGCCCTTGACGGCGAAGACGGGAATACCCGCCTCGGCAATCGCGGCGGCGGCGTGGTCCTGGGTCGAGAAGATGTTGCACGACGCCCAGCGCACATCCGCACCCAGCGCCACCAGCGTTTCTATCAGAACGCCCGTCTGGATGGTCATGTGCAACGACCCGACGATACGCGCCCCTTTCAACGGCTTGCTGTCGCCGTATTCCGCGCGCAGGGACATCAGGCCCGGCATCTCGGTTTCGGCTATGTCCAGCTCTTTGCGGCCAAAGCCAGCCAATGAAATGTCTTTAACGATATAGTCCCCGGCCATCAGGTGCTCCATTTTCCGGTAAATCACAGTCCCGGCTGCCCCTAGCATTCCTTGGGGCAGGTGGCAACTTTGAAGACTGTGATCGGAAACGATATGGCCAATATCAGCTTGGTGTGCCTTCAATTTCGATCTTTGGTATCGCTTCAAAAAAATCGGTGCCAACGGCAACAATACAGCTGATACCGTTCGCATTGGTTACCAAAACGGTATAACTTCCCGTTTCTTTCGAGGTCCAAACCTCCATCACCGATTGCGCGCCGCGTGTTTTTTGCAGGCCGCCAAAGGCCAATTCCTCGGCATAATTCTCCTGCAATCTGGATATGATGTGATCCCGTGCCGCACAATTCTGGGCAAAGGCAGGCGGCGCGGTGGCGGCCATTCCGAAGGTCAGTGCGATTGCGAATAAACGTTTGAACATAGGGTGCTCCTTTCGATACGTGTTTCAGTTCGAGAGGGGCACACTGGGAGGAGAATGCACCCCCCTCAGTCTTTAATGTCGGGATCATACCGCGCCGTTTCAAAGCACGAACGCTCAAGAAAATGTTGGCAGCGTGTGATCCAGACAGGTACATCATACCATAAAAACGCGAATTGAACGTGTCCAACTTCACAAGGCATGGCAGAATGGCAACACAACCCAGAGCGTGGCAAAGGATGCTGTCGGGTCGCAGGCTGGACCTGCTGGACCCGACACCGGTCGATATCGAGATTGAAGACATCGCACACGGCCTTGCCTTTGTCGCTCGTTGGAACGGTCAGACAAACGGCGATTTCGCTTATTCCGTGGCCGAACATTCCCTGCTGGTTGAAGAGATTTTTGGCCGTATTGCCCCAAAAACACCCATGAAATGGCGTTTGGCGGCCCTGTTACATGACGCGCCCGAATATGTGATCGGCGATATGATCTCGCCCGTGAAATCCGCCGTCGGCCCAGATTATGGCGCGTTGGACGACCGGCTGGCGGCAGCAATCCATATACGGTTTGGACTTCCGGCTGAGGTGCCGAAAACGGTGAAACGCCAGATCAAGAAGGCCGACAAGATCAGCGCCTGGATGGAGGCGACACAGATTGCCGGGTTTTCCGAGGCCGAAGCCACGAAATTCTTTGGTCGCCCGGAGAGGGGGATCATGGCGGGTTTACAGATCAGGCTGCGCCCCCCGGTCGAGGTGCGGCACGCCTTTACGGCGCGGCACGCAGAATTGATCGCTCAGATCTGAGAGGCGCTTTCCGAATGCGGTGAGTGGTACGGGGGAACTGGTGGAAGAAAGATGAAAACAAAGACCGGAACCCGAGTTTTGCTTGTCGTCAACGTCGTGCTGACTTTTGGTCTTGCGGCGGCGTTGGTCGAAACCGGGTGTGTCTCGAAGGCGCTCAGAAAAATCTCGGGCACATATGTCCCGGTCACGGAAACCGATCACTACAAGCTCATGGTCTGGCTGCACGAGCGGCCGATTTCTCAAGCGCTCGCCTCACCGGATATTCAGATCGCTTTCATCGGCGATTCCATAATCGAAGGGTGGTTGACCAGCAACGTCCTGCCCAACGCGCTGAACCTTGGGATCAGCCGCGACACCACCCCGGGCCTGATCGCAAGAGCAAAACCGGAACTGATTGCCCATGTCCCGACATGGTATCTGGGAATCGGGGTCAATGACGCTCTGACGGCCACACCGCCAGAGAAGATTGCAGGCTATGTCGCACAGTTGAAGGCCCTGTTCATGCCCGCCGACAGGTTGATCTGGCGTGCTGTGTTGCCCGTCACCGGTGCAAACTGGACCGCGGAACAAGAGGCGTTTCGAACGGCCTTCAATTCGGCTGCACAACAGGCCTGTCAGGATATGGCGAACTGCACGTTTCTGACCCCGCCGGACGGGTTCGCCGAAAAAACCGCCGACTGGACATCGGACGGGTTGCATCCCAACGCAACCGGATATCGTCAGCTGGCGCGGCAGCTCTGTGCAGAAATCTCCTGCTCACCCTGAAGCTACTGAATGGGTACGGTCAGCTCCGCTGCCCGCAGACCTGTCTGAAACTTAGGCAGGGTTTGTGTTCGCCCTGTTTCAGCCAAAGACGTAGAAGCACAGTTTGTTGCCATCCGGGTCACGCACATAGGCACCATAGAACCTGTCGGGCACTCGTTGACCAGGTTCGCCTTCGTCCACCGCACCCAGGCTGATTGCCTTGTCATACAGTTCCTTGACCTCATCCTTGGAGTCGGCTGCAAAGGCGACCATGTTGCCATTTCCGGCGGCGCAGACATTGCCGTCATAGGGCTCGCACACCGCCAGCATCGGCGCGTCGGGTTTGTTGCCGATGAACGCGATCCGGCCTGCGTCTATAACCACTTTCGCGCCCTTGTCCGCGAAAAGCTTGGTATAGAAGTCCTTGGCGCGCGCCATGTCCGAAACGCCAACGGTTACATATCCGATCATAAAGTGGTCCTGTTCTGACAAAAGATTCCAGATGTGCCGAACAGTCCTCGACAGGGTCCAAGGTTACAAGTCACTAAACCGTCATCGAGCGGCCGGCAGACCTAACGCGGGCTGCGTTTCGCCAGTATCCGCTGCAACGTCCGCCGATGCATATTCAACCGTCGCGCGGTTTCGGAAACATTCCGGTCACACAGCTCATAGACGCGCTGGATATGTTCCCAGCGCACACGGTCCGCGCTCATGGGGTTTTCCGGCGGCGGGGGCATCTCGTCACCCTTTGCCAGCAATGCGTTCGTGATGTCGGTGGCATCCGCAGGCTTTGACAAATAGTCGGTCGCGCCGATCTTGACTGCCGCGACGGCGGTCGCGATCGCACCATATCCGGTCAGAACAACAACTCGGCTGTCGGGGCGTTTTTCCCGCAATACCTCGACAACGTCCAATCCGTTGCCATCCTCCAACCGCAGATCGACGACGGCATAAGCCGGGGGCCGGGCGGTGGATATCGCGCGCCCTGCCGCGACGGATCCTGCTGTCTCAACCTCGAAGCCACGCTTTTCCATGGCCTTGGCCAAACGTCTCAGAAACGGCTCGTCATCATCAACCAAAAGCAGGGATTTGTCAGGGCCGATGTCAAGCTGAGAAGTGTCTGCCATATGTTAGGTCTTTCGCTATTTCATGCCTTTGGCTCGAACATGAGTAATAGCAGCGCGGGAACAAAGGTCAAACAACCTTGTTACGACGCGGCCTGTTCCAGGAAGCATTCAACCTTGTCCGCCATCTGTTCGGCCGTGTCTTCGCGCTTGAAGAACTCCAGAAATCCATTTTCGGGTGTAACCAGATACGTAAAGGTGGAATGGTCAACCAGATAGAATTCATCGCCTTTGTCATGCGCTTTGTAATAGGTCTTGTAGGCCTTGCTGGCCGCCTTGACCTGTTCGGGCGAGCCGGTCAGGGCGATCGTCTTGCCCCCGAGATTGAAAGCATAGTCGGCCATGACTTCGGGCGTATCGCGATCCGGGTCAATCGAGATGAACAAAGGTGTCACCGACAGCCCGCGTTCAGCCAGAATATCGACAGCCTCGGCGTTGCGGGACATGTCGAACGGGCAAACGTCCGGGCAGAACGTGTATCCGAAGTAAACCAGCGTCGGTTCGGTAATCACATCTTTGTCCGTAACCGTCTCGCCTTTACCGTTCACCAGTTCAAATGGTCCACCAATTGCGGCGGCACCCCCGGCGATCTGGCTGGACCGACATTGTGCGAACTTGTCATCGGACCCGCCACCCCGTGTCAGAATCCACATGGCCCCAAGTCCGATAGCCAGAACAAGAGTTGCGAGAATTGCGAGAAGGCGGGTCATTTCGATTATCCGGTCTCAGGGGGTTGTTGATCGTTCCGGCCGGGACACCTATCAAGATGACCAGCCGATGCAACAGGACATAAGCGACCGATGGCAGAATCCAATCAGACTTTTTGGCGCGGCCAGGAACGCAGCAGCTGGATTCGCCTGCGAACCCTGATCCTTTTGCGATGGGTGGCCATCATTGGCCAGCTCACCGCAATCACGGTGGCCCAGCGATATTATGACGTGCAGCTGGAACTGGGCCTGTGCTACCTGGCCATCGGAATCTCGGTCATGGGCAACCTGACTGCCATATTGCTGTTTCCGCAAAACAAGCGCCTGACCGAGTTTGAAAACTTCCTGATGGTTCTGTTCGACCTGCTGCAATTGTCAATTCTGCTCTATTTGACCGGCGGGCTGAACAATCCGTTTGCGCTGCTTCTGCTGGGCCCGGTTACGATTTCAGCCAATGTCATGAGCACACGATCAACCCTGATTGTCGGCGCCGTCGCAATCGTTCTGACAACTGTGCTGGCGGAATTTCACCTTCCGTTGCGGACAAGTCTGGGGCTTGTTCTGGATATCCCCGATATCCTTCTGTTTGGAAACTGGGCCGCGATCATCATCGCCATCGTCTTCATCGGCGCCTATTCCCACCGCGTCAGTTCCGAAGTCCAATCCATGTCCGAAGCGCTGGCCGCCACGCATATGGCGCTGGCGCGCGAACAGAAGCTGACCGATCTGGGCGGCGTCGTCGCCGCTGCCGCGCATGAACTGGGCACGCCTCTGGCGACGATAAAACTGACCAGCGCGGAACTGATCGAAGAACTGGACGACCGTCCGGACCTGAAAGATGACGCCGCTTTGATCCGCGAGCAGGCAGACCGTTGCCGTGACATTCTGCGCGACATGGGGCGGGCGGGCAAAGATGATCTGCACCTGCGGCAGGCACCGCTTTCGACAGTGGTGAACGAAGCGGCCGAACCACATGTCGGTCGCGGCAAAGAGGTTCATTTCTCTGAAGGCCCCGCGCAGGACGGGGATGTTCAGCAGCCCTCGATCCTGCGCAAACCCGAGATCATTCACGGTTTGCGCAACCTGATTCAGAATGCCGTGGATTTCGCCCGCGCAAATGTCTGGGTCGAGGCTGAATGGACCGACAGCAGGATCACCGTCAGCATCATGGATGACGGGCGGGGATATCCGCCCCACATGATCGGACGCATCGGGGATCCGTTTATGCGCCGAAGACGGGCAGAATCCGATCAGAGAGCACGCCCGGAATACGAAGGGATGGGCCTGGGATTGTTCATCGCCAAAACCCTGCTGGAACGCAGCGGCGCCGAACTGGAATTCGCCAATGGTTCGGACCCCTACCAGCATCTGACCGACAATCCTGAACGGCGCGGGGCAATCGTCAAGGTGACCTGGCCACGCAAACTGATCGATGCACAGAAGGGTGACACCCCGGTCCCGTCGGGATCCAACACGCGCATCCAGGTGTGAATTAAGAGACCGTTAACCAATCCCACGCATAGTCTGTCCTTGTATCGTTCAGGCTTGGGGAATTTGATGGCCGATTGGATTATTCTGGCCGCGATCAGTCTTGTTTCGTGCTGTTTCGCCGTTCTGTGGCTGTTGCCACGCCGGGCTCAGCGCGACAAGGCTTTTGGTTTGTTTTCGAACACCTCGCTGTTTGATGCCGTATTCCTTTTCGATGGCAACCAACTGATCAGCCATTCTGATTTCGCACTGGCCGGGTTTGAGCATATTGAAAACTGGCTGGACCTGCGGCGCTTGTTGCAAAGGGATTTCCCCACCTTTCCCGAAACTTCCGACAAAGTGCGCGATCAGGGCAAAATCTTGGTATCGGCCATTGACTGCACGGTTGAACGAGAAGTCGTGTGTGAGTGGATCGACGGTATCGTCCGCGTTCGACTTTGCGAATGCGCCAGGACCTCCTCGGCCGGATCGGTTTCCCCAGGCGAACCGACTCGTCTGGCAATGGATCTGGCCCCTTACCCTGTATGGTTGGCGGATAACGACAATCGGGTGCAATGGTGCAATGCCGCCTATGTCGCACTTGTTCAAAAGGCGCGTGATCAGGACGCCGATCTGACTGCGCCGCTTTTTGAAAGCCCGGAGGATGCCACAAGACCTACCGGAAAAACCCGCGTGTCGGTGGATGTTGCAGATACTGATCGCAAGCTTTGGTTCGATTTGACTCGGATCGAACACGAGAACGGTCATCTATGCTATGCCGTTGACGTCAACGCGATTGTCGAGGCGGAAACCGCCCAGCGCAAATTCGTGCAGACCATGACCAAGACCTTTGCCCAATTGTCCATTGGTCTCGCCATTTTTGACCGCAATCGGCAACTGGCCCTGTTCAACCCGGCCCTGATCGATCTGACCACGTTGCCGCCCGATTTCCTCAGTTGCCGCCCCAGCCTGAGCAGTTTCTTCGACCGCTTGCGGGATCAACACATGATGCCCGAACCGAAGAATTACCGCAGCTGGCGGCGTCAGATGAACGACCTTCTCGAAGCGGCTGAAGATGGAAACTACCACGAGACGTGGTCGCTGCCATCCGGATCGGTCTATTCCGTCAGCGGCCGCCCTCACCCGGACGGCGCAGTGGCGTTTCTATTCGAGGATATCACCGCCGAAATCACCCTGACGCGGCGCTTTCGATCAGAAATGGATCTGATGCAGTCCATCCTGGACAAACTGGCGGACGCGATTGCCGTCTTTGCAGATGACGGTACGCTGGCCTTCACCAACTATGCGTATCAAAAGCTGTGGGGAGACGCGCACGAGGTCGGGTTCCAAAGCGAAACGGTCACCGATGTCACGCGACGCTGGCAAGACCTTTGTATTGCGACGCCGGTTTTGGGTGAGGTGCGGGATTTTGTCGAAATGCGGGAAAACCGCGCCGAATGGACAGCTGAAATCCAGATGAGAACCGGCATAACCGTGGATTGCACCGTCACACCGGTTCATAACGGCGCGACAATCGTGCGGTTTACGCAATCCGAGTTTCCCTCGAAATCCACCGCGATGGAACAGATCAGCGCCTGAACCGGGTTGCAGCCGGTCAGGCGCAAGGCCATTGTGGCGGCATGACACAGACCGCCCGATCTCTGACTTTCAAATCGCCCGAAGAAACCGCGGTTTTCGCACGCCAACTGGGAACATCACTGCGCCCGGGCGATGTTGTTCTGCTGGAGGGCCCGATCGGCAGCGGCAAGACGCATTTCGCGCGCAACCTCATTCAGTCATTGATGGCAGAACCCGAAGATGTGCCCTCGCCAACTTTCACTTTGGTCCAGGCTTACGACACGCCATCAGGGGAAATATGGCATTGCGACCTGTATCGTCTGAGCGCGGCCGAAGAAGTTGACGAACTGGGCCTGACGGACGCTTTCGATACGGCAATCTGCCTTGTGGAATGGCCGGACAAGCTGGGCCCGTTGGCGCCCCAAGGCGCGTTGACGTTGGCCTTTGAAACAGACCCTAACAATATCGATTACCGCTGTGTGACCCTGTCTTGGACTGCTCCGAAATGGGCGGAAAAACTGGAGAGAACTGCATGACCAACAGGACGGTACTGGCCGAGGCCCTGATTGCACAAACACCCTGGGCCGGAGCAACACGTACGCCGCTGGCAGGCGATGCCTCGAACCGCCGATACGAACGGTTGATTGATCCAACCGACGGGCGCACTGCGGTTTTGATGGACGCGCCACCTGAAAAAAGTGATAATGTTGAATCCTTTGTGCGGGTCGCCGAATACCTCCGATCGGTTGGTCTGAGCGCGCCGGAAATCTACGCCGAAGATGCCCAGTACGGTTTTCTGTTGCTGGAAGATCTGGGTGATGACCTTTTTGCGCGCGTCCTGAAAAAAGACCCGGGCAAAGAGCGCGAATTGTACCGCGCCGCCACCGACGTGCTGCTCCACCTGCATCGGGCGCCTTCTCTTGCATTGCCGTCTTATGATCCGTCCCTGATGACGGAACTGGCGGCATTGGCTTTCACCAAGTATGCGGCCGGTATCCTGGGAATATGTGATGAAGACGCCCTGTCCCGGTTCGAGCACCGGTTCGCGGATATCCTGCATCGTGAAACATCCGGTTCGAAAGTGGTCATTCTCAGGGATTATCACGCAGAAAACCTGTTGTGGCTGCCGCAGCGCGAAGGCGTGAAGCGCGTCGGGTTGCTGGACTTTCAGTTGGCCATGCTGGGGCACCCGGCCTACGATCTGGTGTCTCTGCTACAGGATGTACGCCGAGATGTCTCGGCCGGGATCGAAATGCAGATGATCAACCACTATATCTCTGCGTCAGGTATGGACGACCATGAATTCCGCACGGCCTACAGTGTTTTGGGGGCCCAGAGAAACCTGCGTATCCTTGGCGTCTTCGCACGTCTGGCGACGGAATATGGCAAGCCTCACTATGTGGACATGATCCCGGCCGTCTGGGCACATCTGATGCGCGATCTGGATCACCCTGCCCTGGTTTCGGTGGCGTCCCTGCTGCACGAAGCTTTGCCCAGACCCACACCGGAAAACCTGGCCAAGTTGAGAACGCAATGACCGGATCGCCATTTGCCGTAATGCTGTTCGCAGCCGGGTTCGGCACCCGTATGGGCGCGCTGACCAAAGACCGGCCCAAGCCATTGATCGAAGTGGCGGGGCGACCACTGATTGATCATGCGCTGGGTCTTGTTGTAGATCTTGATCCCGTCCGTACCGTTGCCAACCTGCATTATCACGCTGATCAACTCGCGGCGCATCTCGGCCCCAAGGGCGTTCTGCTGTCTCGGGAAGACCCTGAAATTCTGGAAACAGGTGGCGGATTGCGGGCAGCTTTGCCGATGCTGGGCACCGACCCCGTATTCACGTTGAACACGGACGCGATCTGGTCCGGACCAAACCCTTTGACCCTGTTGCAGCACGCCTGGGACCCGGGTCGTATGGATGCGCTGCTGATGTGTGTTCCAGTTGCGCGAACCGTTGGTCATATTGGATCGGGTGATTTCACCGCTGGAAAAGATGGACGGATTACGCGCGGTCCTGGTCTGGTTTACGGCGGGGCCCAGATCCTCAGGGCCCAGGGTTTGCATTCGTTCTCGCAAACTGCGTTTTCACTCAACCTGCTCTGGAACCAGATGCTTGATCAGGGTCGGCTTTTTGCGGTCGAATACCCGGGACGCTGGTGCGATGTAGGTCGTCCGGAAGGCATCGCGCTGGCCGAGGGTTTGCTGGCTGATGTTTGAATCCGGCACCTTGCCCCGTGTATTTGCCGTGCCTCCCGGCACGGATTTCCCCAAGGCATTGGTCGATGGCCTGCGGCAGCGCTGTTCGGGCCCGCCCGACGCTTTGGCGCGGGTAGAGTTGGTGCTGAACACACGACGCATGGAACGGCGCGTCCGCGATCTGTTCAATCAGGGGCCACCTTGCCTTCTGCCCCGTCTCTCGTTGGTGACGGACTTGGGTGAAAGGGTTGATCTGGCGCGGATCCCGCCTGCTATCCCGCCTCTGCGGCGGCGTCTTGAGTTGACTCAGCTTGTGTCCAAACTGTTGGAGCAACAGCCGGACCTTGCCGCCCGGTCATCGATCTTTGACCTGTCCGACAGTCTGGCCGCGCTGATTGACGAAATGCAGGGCGAAGGCGTATCGCCCGAAGCGATCCGGCAGCTGGACGTCAGCGACATGTCCGGACACTGGTCGCGGGCACAAGCCTTTATCGGCATCGCGGATAAATTCATCGACACCGGCAGGCAGACGATGGATGCACAGGCCCGCCAGCGCCGCGTGGTCGAAAACCTGATCACGCGATGGCAGATTGCCCCCCCGCAACACCCGGTCATTCTGGCGGGCTCTACCGGGTCCCGTGGCACCACCCTGATGTTGATGGAAGCCATCGCGCGCCTGCCGCAAGGGGCATTGGTGCTGCCCGGATTTGATTTCGACCAGCCGGATCACGTTTGGCAGGGGTTGGATGATGCGTTGACGTCTGAAGATCACCCACAATACCGTTTCCGCAAGTTGATGCGCGCGCTGGAACTTGCACCGGGTCAGATCACCCCATGGACGGACTTATCGGCCCCCTCACCCTCGCGTAACCGCTTGATATCACTATCTTTACGTCCGGCGCCGGTCACTGACGCCTGGATGACCGAAGGCCCCGGACTGTCCGATATAAAAGGCGCAACCGACGGCCTGACGCTGGTCGAGGCTCAATCGCCTCGCGCCGAGGCATTGGCCATCGCCCTGCGCCTGCGGCAAGCGGCGGAAACAGGACAGACCGCCGCTCTGATCACGCCGGATCGCATGTTGACCCGCCAGGTCAGCGCCGCGCTGGATCGGTGGAACATCGTGCCGGACGACAGTGCGGGCCTGCCGCTACAACTTTCCCCGCCGGGACGTTTTCTGCGCCATGTGGCCAACCTGTTCACACGCCGTCTGGAAGGCGAGGCGCTGCTGACCCTTTTGAAGCACCCGCTATGTCATGACGGCGGTGACCGCGGAATTCATTTGTTACACACGCGTGACCTGGAACTTGACCTGCGCCGTCACGGCCCGCCCTTTCCTGACAGTGCAAGCCTTGCGGCTTTTGCGGTGCGTAAAGAGGCCCAGGAAAGCTGGGTGAAATGGGTCGTGCAGCATTTCTGCGAACAGCAGATCACCAGTGAACTACACCTCGCAGACTGGGTGGAGCGTTTGATGACACTGGCCGAGGCGATCTCGGCCGGCAGCACGGGTGAAACGGGCACTCTGTGGGACAAAAACGCAGGCCAAAAGGCGCTGGAGGTGCTGAGTTCTCTCAGTGCAGAGGCGCAGCATGGCGGCCTGATGACGGCCCATGACTTTGCCGATCTGCTGGGTGCTCTGCTTGCGGGTGAAGAGGTTCGTGACCGGGATGCGCCGCATCCGCACATCATGATCTGGGGCACGCTCGAGGCACGGGTGCAGGGCGCCGACCTGCTGATCCTTGGCGGGTTGAATGAAGGAAGTTGGCCAGAGGCGCCAACGCCCGATCCCTGGTTGAACCGGCAGATGCGTGACAAAGCCGGCTTGTTGCTGCCCGAACGCCGGATCGGCCTGTCTGCGCATGACTTCCAGCAGGCCATCGGCGCACCCGAAGTATGGTTGACCCGCGCGATCCGCTCGGATGATGCCGAGACGGTTCCGTCGCGCTGGCTGAACCGACTGACCAACCTTTTGCAGGGTTTGCCGGGTCAGGGTGGCCCCGAAGCTCTGGCCAAAATGCGCGCTCACGGCGAAAAATGGTTGAACTGGTCCGAGGCACTGGAAGATGCGCCGCCGATCGACCCCGCACCGCGTCCTTCTCCGCGCCCACCGGCCGCCGCACGTCCGCGCCGTCTGTCTGTGACCGAGATAAAGAGGCTGATCCGCGATCCATACGCGATATACGCCAAACATGTGCTTCGGCTGAAACCGCTAGATCCGCTTGTACAGGCCCCCGATGCCTTGCTGAGAGGCATTGTGATTCACGAAATCCTCGAGCATTTCATCAAGGGCAGCGTCCTCGACAGCGCTTTGCTGACGCGGGACAATTTCCTGAAACGGGCGCATGCTCTGTTGGATCAACACGTCGCCTGGCCGACGGCCCGTAAACTGTGGTTGGCCCGGCTTGAGCGGATCGCGGATGATTTCCTCGGGGCAGAGCTCGCGCGCCGGAAGGATGGTGGCCCCGTGGCGTTTGAGGCGGTGATGAAACTGGCGCTGCGCCCCCTGGATTTCACCATTGTCGGGCGCGCGGACAGAATCGATTGCAACAGCCGGGGCGCGTTGCGCATCATCGACTATAAAACCGGCGCACCACCGACGGAAAGCCAGCAATCCAAATTTGACAAGCAGTTGCTGATCGAGGCGGCCATGGCCGAGCAGGGCGGGATTGAGGGCCTTGACCCGACAAGCGTGGCCGAAGCCATCTTCATCGGTATGGGTGGCAGCTATAAGGAGGTTGCGGCGCCCCTGGCGAAAGAACCGACCGACAAGGTTCTTGCCGAACTGAAAGAGTTGATTTCCGCCTATTTAGAGCCTGATCAGGGGTTTTCGTCCCGGCGCATGCTGCACAAGGATACGGATATGGGTGATTATGATCACCTGGCGCGGTTCGGCGAATGGGACCGGACATCGGAAACATACCCCGAGGATCTGACATGAGCCCGCGCAACGACGCAACCGAACGGCAGGTACAGGCCGCGCGCCCCGATGCCTCGACCTGGCTGGCGGCCAACGCCGGGTCCGGCAAAACCCGGGTTCTGACCGACCGTGTGGCGCGTCTGCTGCTGGGCGGGGTCCAGCCTCAGCACATTCTGTGCCTGACCTACACCAAGGCCGCCGCCAGCGAGATGCAGAACAGGTTGTTCAAGCGCCTTGGCAAATGGGCCATGCTGGATGATACCCCCTTGTTGGTGGAGCTGACCGACCTTGGTGTACCCGGCGAAATCGGCTCGGACCGGTTGGCGCAAGCACGCACCCTGTTTGCCCGCGCCATCGAAACGCCGGGTGGTCTGAAAATCCAGACCATCCACTCGTTCTGCGCGTCATTGTTGCGACGCTTTCCGCTGGAGGCTGGCGTTAACCCGCAGTTCACCGAAATGGAAGACCGCGCAGCAGCCTTGCTGCAAGAGGAAATTGTCGAGGATTTCGCCGCGGGCCCGCAGGCCGGGTTGATTGAAGATGTGGCCCGGTTCGTCACGGACACGGGGTTTGATAAACTGACCGCTGCGATCACGCAAAAACGCAGTCTTTTTGCGCAGCCGCTCGAATGGTCCGATCTGCTGCAACGCTTCGGTCTGCCCGCCGGTTTTGACGAAACAGCGCTGCTTGCCCGGGTTTTTCTTGGTGGCGAAGTCGAACTCATCCAGTCCATACTGCCCGCTTTGACCGAAAGCGGAGGCAACAATGCCAAGGCCGCTGCAAAACTGGCCGCATTCAACGAAGCCAGATTGATACATCTACCCATGTTGGAAAGCGTGTTTCTGACAGGGAAGGGCGCAAAGGAACCCTTCACGGCCAAACTCAACGCTTTTCCCACCAAACCCCTGCGCGAAGGTGTGTTGGCCGACCGGATGCCGCAGATCGAGGCCTTCATGCAGCGGATCGAAACCGCGCGTGAACAACGTCTGGCGCTGGTCGCGGCGCAGAAAACCGCGGATCTGCACCGCTTTGCCGCAGCCTTCCTGCCGGAATATGAACGACGCAAGCAGTTGCGCGGCTGGCTGGATTTCGACGACCTGATCCTGCGCGCGCGACAGGTGTTGAACGATCCGGCAGTGGCCGAATGGGTGCTGTACCGACTGGACGGTGGCATCGATCATATTCTTGTGGACGAAGCGCAGGACACCAGCCCCGATCAATGGGACGTGATCGAGAAACTGGCACAGGAATTCACCAGCGGGGAAGGGGCCCGATCCGGGGTCGAGCGCACGATCTTCGTCGTCGGCGACAAGAAACAATCGATCTATTCCTTTCAGGGCGCCGATCCACAGGCCTTTGACAGAATGCAGGAAGAGTTTGGCCGGAAACTGGCTGAATCAGGCTCTAAACTGTGGGATTCGACGTTGGAATACTCGTTCCGATCCTCCAGCGCGATCCTGACCGTGGTCGATATCCTGTTTGATAACCGCTCTGATGCGGGGTTTCACAAGGACAGTCAGCACCGTGCTTTCAAGGCCGATCTGCCGGGTCGTGTTGATCTTTGGCCCGTTGTCGAAAAAGTTGCGGATGCCGAAGACGGGGATTGGACCGATCCGGTCGATCGTCCGGGCGCACGGCATCACACCGTCATTCTGGCCGAGAAAGTTGCACAGTCGATCAAAGACATGATCGAACGGGGCGAGACGATCCCGGAAGATGGCAAATCCGGCCAATTCGTTCGTCGAAAAGTGCAGCCGGGGGATTTTCTGATCCTCGTGCAACGCCGCTCGGACCTGTTTGCTGAGATCATCCGTGCCTGCAAGGCGCTGCACCTGCCCATCGCCGGAGCAGATCGACTGAAAGTGGGCGCTGAACTGGCGGTCAAGGATCTTGCGGCCCTGCTCAGCTTTCTGGCCACGCCCGAAGACAGCCTGTCTCTGGCGACGGTTCTCAAGTCCCCCTTGTTCGGATGGTCCGAACAGCAGCTTTTCGATCTGGCGCACCGTCGGAAGGAACAGTTCCTTTGGGCCGCACTGCGCAACCGCGCGGAAGAGTTTCCGGAAACACTGTCTGTGCTGAATGATCTGCGCAGCCAGATCGACTTTCTGCGCCCCTATGATCTGATCGAACGTATCCTGACCCGCCATGACGGACGGCGCAAGCTGTTGGGGCGGTTGGGGGCGGAAGCCGAAGACGGTATCAACGCGCTGTTGTCGCAGGCGCTGGCCTATGAGCGAACGGATATCCCAAGCCTAACGGGATTTCTGGTCTGGATGCAGACCGACGATCTGGAGATCAAACGACAGATGAGCGGCGTCGGCAACAGAATCCGGGTGATGACCGTTCATGGTTCAAAAGGGTTGGAGGCGCCGATCGTCATCCTGCCGGATACCGGCAAGCGCCAGCCTCCGCGTGACGCAGAGATCATGCTGGCCGGCGGAACACCCTTGTGGAAAGTGTCGGCGGACGCATCACCAAACCTGATCTCGCAGGCGCGGGAAGAGGCGCGCGGCCGTGAGGAAAACGAACGGCTTCGGCTGCTATATGTGGCTCTGACACGAGCGGAAAAGTGGCTGATCGTGGCGGCGGCAGGTGATTTGGGGAAAGACGGCAACAGCTGGTATCAGATGGTCGAGGCGGCGATGGATCGGGCCGGGGCCGCTCAGGTGCCGGGTACCGATATCCGCCGTCTGTCCCACGGGGATTGGGACGCGCTGCCCTTGATCGATCAACCGAACACTGTCGTTCAGCAGGTCGAATTGCCGGACATGTTCCAACATCCGGCACCGGATCCGGTTGCGCCTGCCGTCACGCTCAGCCCTTCGGATCTGGGTGGCCCTAAAGCGTTGCCCGGCGATGCCGGCCTGGATGAAGATGCGGCCAAACTGCGCGGAACCCGCCTGCACCTGTTGCTGGAACACCTTCCCGTCGCCGAGAAAGGCCTTTGGCCAGAGCTTTGCACGCGGTTGCTGCCCGATATGCACGAAACGGACCGGCAAGAGATATTGAGCGAAGCCGTAACTGTGCTGACAGCGGAAGGTTTGCAGCCCGTCTTCGCGTCTGACACGTTGGCCGAAGTGCCCATTACAGCCGCTCTGAACGGGCAGCGGATGCATGGGGTTGTTGACCGTCTAATCCTATCGGAATCGGAAGTGCATGTGATTGATTTCAAATCAAATGCCACCGTTCCAGACCGCGCGGAAGACTGCCCCGAAGGCCTGTTGCGACAGATGGGGGCATACGCGCAGGCGCTGGCGCAGATCTATCCGGATCGCAGCATTCGTACCGCCATTCTGTGGACCCGCACGGCGCGCCTGATGTGGTTGCCACACGATCTTGTGACAGATGCTTTGGCCCGCACCCGGATATCTTGACCTTACCCGATGCGGCACATACGTTCTGTTCCCAAGTTTACCCCATTCAGGAGACAGAATATGTCGACCGTAGCCGTAACCGACGACACCTTTGACGCCGAAGTCAAGAATTCGACCGTTCCCGTGGTCGTGGATTTCTGGGCCGAATGGTGCGGCCCCTGCAAGCAAATCGGCCCTGCGCTGGAAGAGCTGGCGGCCGAGTATGGCGACAAGGTCAAAATCGCCAAGGTCGATGTGGACAGCAACCCGAACTCAGCCGCCGCCATGGGCGTGCGTGGCATCCCCGCACTGTTCATCTTCAAGGACGGTCAGGTCGTTTCCAACCGCGCGGGCGCGGCGCCCAAAGCCGCCCTGCAAAGCTGGATCGACGAATCCATCTGATCTGGTCCTAACAGATTATCTCGAAGGCGCCTCTGATCGGGGCGCCTTTTCTATTGAAGACATCGGAGACACCAATGGCAAAAACGCGCGTCCTTGTGGAATTCGGGATGGGCACATCCCTGCGCCGGATGGACTATACCCAGGCGTCACTGCGGGCGATCAAGGATGCGCTTTGGCACAACTCGGTCAACATGGCGGAACTGTTCGGGTTTCCGAAAGAGGCGATGATCATTGATGCCGAAATTGGGGTTCAGCAGCCGGATCAGGTGGACACCGAAGCGTTGAAAGCTGTCTTTCCCTATGGTCATCCGAATATCACTGTCACCAAAGGCGGGCTGGACATCGCAAAGCCCCACAGTGACGGGCACACGGTCATCGCCAACGCTGCCCTGATCGTTTCCTTCGACATAGAGCCCACACAATGAGTGAAAAACGCATCATTCTGGAGATGGGAACAGGTAACGACCTGTATGGCCGGGACTATACCAAGGCAGCCCGCCGCGCGGTGCAGGACGCTTTGCACCATTCATCTATCACGTTGTTTTCAAAACTGGGGATCGACCATTCCGAAATGCGCGTCAGCGTCACGATCGGCGTGCAGGATCCTGAACAGGTGGATTGCGATCTGGTTGCCGCGGATCTGCCGCGGGGCAGGGCCGAGGTTCGCGCAGTCAAAGGTGGGCTTGACGTTGTCGACGAAGAAGCGGGAACGCGGCACGTGGTTGCAACTGCGGCGATCGAGGCGTTTCTGCCTGATCTTTCCGGAAAATACGTTCAGGGCTAAAAAAGAAAAAGCCGCTCGGAAATCCGTGCGGCTGTCATGAATTGGCGATCTGCGGGAACATCAGAAATCGGCGATGTCTGCGCGGCTCAGGCCGATATCGTCAAGCTGGGCGTCGCTGAGTTCCGACAGGAGTTTGCGGGTTTTACGGGATTCTTTCCATTCGACAACGGTGTTGACGACATTGGTGAACGCGTCCACTACGTGCAGGATGGTAGCTGCTCCGAGCGGCGCATGAATGTTAGCTGTGGTTGCCATGTGCGCGGTCCTTTGTGAAGAAACAGCCGACCCGTTGTCGGTTGTGAGCCTCATGTAGTCCTGCATGCCCGGACTCACAATTGCTGGTCCGGTAACCCCGGAATGCGTTTTTTGCATATCTTTTAAGCAACTGAAGAACGGGTTGCGCCAACCTGCGACCCAGCCCATATATACCGCCAGCGAAAACGGAGACGATCATGGCAGACAACGACTTTCCCGGTTGGCACGGCACAACGATCATTGGCGTCAAGAAAGACGGTCAGATCGTCATAGCCGGTGATGGGCAGGTCAGCCTTGGTCAAACCGTGATCAAGGGCACGGCCCGCAAGGTGCGTCGCCTGTCTCCCGGAGGGTCCGAAGTTGTCGCCGGCTTTGCCGGGTCGACGGCCGACGCCTTCACGTTGCTGGAACGGCTGGAGGCCAAGCTCGAGGCGACACCGGGCCAACTTGCCCGTGCTTCTGTGGAATTGGCCAAAGACTGGCGCACCGACAAATACCTGCAAAAGCTCGAAGCGATGCTGATCGTCACGGACGGCAAGGACATGTTCGTGATCACCGGGGCGGGTGACGTACTGGAACCTGAACACAACGTGGCTGCCATCGGATCCGGGGGCAATTTTGCCCTGGCCGCTGCCCGCGCGATGATGGACAGTGACAAGTCGGCGGAAGAGGTCGCGCGTCAGGCAATGGCCATCGCGGCCGATATCTGTGTCTATACCAATGGCAAGCTGACGGTTGAGACGATCTCAGGCTAACAGCGCCGAGATCTCCTTGCCTTTCCAGCGGCGATGCATGCCGATCAGGCCAATGATCGCTGCGATGATGACGATGTAATAGGGCACGCGGATATCGATGCTCATCAATCCGCCCCCGATCAGCGACATGATCCCGCCCGCAAGGCAGAACACGGCAGTGGTCACACCCATGACCCAGCCCTGATCCGCTTCGCTGACGCTGGAAGAGAACAGCCCAAGCATGGTGGGGTAGGCGATTCCGAACAGAAAATAGAAGAAAAAGACCGGCACATAACTGAACACGCCGCTTGGGCTGAAGGCGAACGCGAAGCCGCAAATCACCATGACGATGAGCGATGTGCGGATTATCGCATGTTTGCTGAATTTCTCCTGCGCGGGTTTCACCAAAAACGTGCTGGAGAAGGCCAGCGCCACACCGATGACGACCATCGCCACGCTGCCGCCGATGACTCCGTATCCGAAGGCGCTGGTCAGGAAATTGTCGACAAAGACGTAGAAGGTGACATTGGCGATCATGAAGAACGAATAGACCGGCAGGATCTTCAACACCATCGGATGACCACGCACCGCCATCAGGCTGTCTGTTATGTCACGGGGACGGAAAACAAAGGGCGCGCGATCCGTTCGGGTATCCTGGAAGAAAAACAGGACCAGAAAAATTGCAATCAGCACAAGGACAAATGCGCCGTAAAAGGGCGTTCTCAGCGTGGCGAAGCCGCCCAGCAGGGCGGCGTCAGACAAGACCGCGCCGATGATCGGCCCGCCCACAAGACCAAAGCTGACGCCCGTCACGATATAGCCCATGTTCCGGTCCCGGTCTGTCGCGTCGGTACTGCCGTCGATCATCGCCGCTTGCGCAATGGGTTGGTTGCCCGCAGTGAATCCGGTGATCGAACGCCCGACGATCAGCAGAAGAAGGTTGTTGAGATAAAGCGCGGCAATGGTCAGGGCATAGCCGGCCAGAGCACCGCCCAGGCACACCAGCAAAGCGTTCTTGCGCCCGATCGAATCCGATACTTTCGAGACATAGACAACGCCCAAAAACCACGACAGGAAAAAGCACCCGATCACGAGGCCGTAATAGAAATGCCTGCGCCCCTCGGGCGTGTTTTCGGGCAGAAACCCGGATTTCGTTTCCATGATCAGCGAGTTGATGATGGGAAAGACCAGCCCCTGTCCGATCAGATCCACAAACACCACAAACAGAAGGGTAATCTTGGCAATTCTCGTCATTAAATTCGTCCCCGGCTCCAATGCCTTGGGACAAGTGTAACAGACGACGACTTTGTTACCTAACGGTGCGTCAGCAACCGGAGGACCCGGCCGCTGACCGAAAGAATTACTTCAGCGACGCAACACCCAGCGGCACACCCGCGACCTCGCACCAGATGTACACCTCATTGTAGCCAGAAACATCCATGGTCGGCGGAACAGCATAGGATTGGCTGCCGGTTAAGTTCAACAGCGCGCCCAGCTTGGTGTCGGGCGCATAGGTCCCATCTTTCCCGAAGGCCACCCGTGGGTCAGGGCCGCCGTCCAGCGAGAAATCATCGCCCAACTCGACGATGTAACGCTCGCCGTCCTTGACCAGCTTCACCGATCCGCTGGTGATGTGGTTCGACCTGCCTTCAAACGTGCCTTTCTTTTTGGCACCTCCGGCCAAAGCAGCCCGGGTGCCAACCAAAGCAAGAGCAGCGCCCGTGGCGGCAGCTTTCGCAAAAAGCGAACGACGAGTCATCATGATAAGGTATCTCCATATGAATGTCGCGGGCGACCTGCCCGTCACGCAAGACTATGGGGCACACACCGTTCCGTGACGATTCACATCGCCGCCAATTTCCGTGTGCTACGTGTGAGTTGGTGTGAGTTTTCCGTGATCAGCTTGTGTTTTCGTGTCTTATGATTAGGTTCCGTTGCGAAACAAACGGATAGAATTAAACATGACCGACCTGACCCCGCGCGAGATTGTCTCGGAACTGGATCGCTTCATCATCGGGCAGAAGGACGCCAAGCGTGCCGTTGCCGTCGCCCTGCGCAATCGCTGGCGCCGCAAGCAATTGCCGGACGACATCCGGGAGGAAGTATATCCCAAGAACATCCTGATGATCGGCCCCACCGGCGTCGGCAAGACCGAAATCAGCCGCCGTCTGGCCAAACTGGCCCGCGCGCCGTTTATCAAGGTCGAGGCCACCAAGTTCACCGAAGTCGGATATGTCGGCCGAGACGTAGAACAGATCGTGCGCGATCTGGCGGATGCGGCCATCCTGCAAACCCGCGAGTTCATGCGCGAAGACGTCAAGGCCAAAGCGCATCAGGCCGCCGAAGACCGCGTGATCGAAGCCATTGCTGGCGCGGATGCGCGCGAAGGCACGCGCGAGATGTTCCGCAAAAAGCTGAAAGCCGGCGAACTGGACGACACGGTGATCGAGCTGGAACTGTCCGACACCACGAACCCGATGCCGATGTTCGACATTCCGGGGCAGCCGGGTGGTCAGATGGGCATGATGAATCTGGGCGACATCTTCGGCAAGGCCTTTGGCGGACGGACCGTCAAGAAACGCATGACCGTCGCCGAAAGCTATGATGCGCTGATCGGGGAAGAGGCCGACAAGCTGCTGGATGATGAAACCGTCACCCGCACCGCGCTGGACTCCGTCGAACAGAATGGCATCGTATTTCTGGATGAGATCGACAAGGTTTGCGCCCGCTCTGACGCACGCGGCGGCGATGTCAGCCGGGAAGGCGTGCAGCGCGACCTTCTGCCCTTGATCGAGGGAACCACCGTCAGCACCAAGCACGGTCCGGTCAAAACCGACCATATCCTGTTCATCGCCTCGGGTGCGTTTCACATCGCCAAACCGTCGGATCTGTTGCCGGAATTGCAGGGGCGCCTGCCGATCCGTGTCGAACTGCGCGCCCTGACCGAAGAAGACTTCGTGCGCATCCTGACCGAAACCGACAATGCCCTGACCTTGCAATACACGGCGTTGATGGGCACCGAAGACGTGACCGTCAGTTTTACCGAGGACGGCATCGCGGCATTGGCGAAGATTGCAGCTGACGTGAACCAGAGCATCGAAAACATCGGCGCGCGGCGGCTTTACACGGTCATGGAGCGGGTTTTCGAAGAATTGTCCTTCGCTGCACCGGACAAAGCCGGTTCGGAGATCACCGTTGATGCACAGTTCGTCAGCGACAATCTTGGTGAATTGACCAAGTCCTCTGATCTGAGCCGTTACGTTTTGTAACACGGCCAGCCGTTTTTTGCCGTTGTTTTGGTCTTGCCATGCTGGACGTCGCGCAGGAATAGGATAGCGTGTGCACAAGTCACCCCGAGGTCTGGCCCGTGCTGCGATATTTCGTCATTCTGTTCATATGCCTTTCGCTCAGCGCCTGTGTCGACCGGACGGTGTCCGAGGTCGTGCCCGGTGCCGTGAACATCGGAACACCTGAAACCATCTTCGCAAGCACGACCCGCGCGCGTGAGGCCGATGGCTCCTATGGATTCCGACGCGGTGAAACGCTCAGGTTTCTGGAAACGACGGTTTCTATCCCACCCACGCATACGCCGGGTACGCTCCGCTTCTCCTACGCGAACCCGAATCCGCGGAAAGAATTCGTTCTGGCGGACGTGACCGAGTTGGATGGACCGCAGGGGCTGCGCAAACACCTGCGAGGACAGGATGATGTCACTATCTTTGTGCACGGCTACAATTCGACCCAGACCGAAACGATCTTCCGCGCGGCGCAGCTGACACATGACATCGGCCTCCCCGGATCAACGCTGGTGTATTCCTGGCCCAGCCGCGCGACGGGCTATGGATATGCCTATGATCTGGACAGTATGCTGTTCGCCCGCGACGGGTTGGAACAGACCATCCGCGAACTGAAAACCATGGGTGTCAAACGCGTTATTCTGGTCGCACATTCCATGGGCGGTGCGTTGACGATGGAGATGATACGGCAAACCGAATTGCAGGAACCCGGCTGGGCCAAGCGAAACATCGAAGGGGTCGTTCTGATCTCGCCTGATCTTGATCTTGATCTGTTTCGATCGCAGATGAAACGTATCGACACCCCCCCCGATCCGTTCATCGTAATGGTGTCCCAAAAGGACAAGATTCTGAACATCTCGGGCCGCTTGCGTGGCACGGATGAGGGCCAGCGGTTGGGGAACATCAGTTCGGTTGACTCGCTCGAGGAATTCCCGATCAGCGTGATCGACACGACTGCTTTCAACAGTGATGCCGCATCCTCGCATTTCGTTGCCGCGACCTCTCCGGCTTTGTTGTCGATCCTCAACTCATTGCGGCGGGTCAACAATACCTTCGGGCGGGAAGACCGACCAGCCATTGATATTCTGGTACCACCTAGCGAGCGCAATCCAGACGGAGCCACTGAAATTGTTCTGACGGAAACCGGGCAGGCACAGGTTACCACTCCGTGACGCGGTTCAAGCTGCGTCGGTATCTTCTGGACAATGCCACCTGGCTTGGCGCTGGCGTTCTTCTGACGTTTTTATCCAGCTTCGGGCAAACATTCTTCATCTCGATCTTTGCCGGTGAAATCCGCGCGGAATTCGGCCTCGGCCACGGTGCGTGGGGTGGGCTATACACATTGGGCACAACCCTGTCGGCCATCGTGATGATCTGGGCCGGAGGGCTGACGGATATCCTTCGCGTCCGGGTGCTGGGTCCGGCGGTTCTGGCTGGGTTGGCCCTAGCCGCCCTTGCCATGGCGCTGAATACCTGGCTGCTCCTGTTGCCAGTGGTGATTTTTCTGCTGCGCCTGCTGGGTCAGGGGATGAGCACACATCTGGCCGTGGTCGCCATGGCGCGGTGGTTTACGGTCACGCGGGGCAAGGCGCTTTCCATTGCATCCATCGGCTATGCCATCGGTGAGGCCCTGCTGCCCCTGATCTTTGTTGCGGCCATGGTTTACCTGGACTGGCGTTGGCTGTGGGTCGTCGCGGCGGGGATGACCGCCTTGGGAATTCCCGTTCTGATGCGGCTGTTGCGCGAGGAACGAACACCGCAAAGCCTTGCCAGCGGATCCTCTGCCATTGGGATGCAGGGTCGCCACTGGAGCCGTCGCGACGCGCTGTTTGACCCCTTGTTCTGGTTCATAGTGCCCGCCGTGCTTGCGCCATCGGCATTCATCACCGCGTTTTTCTTCCATCAGGTCTATTTCGCCGAGGTCAAAGGCTGGCAGCATATCCAACTGGTCGCTCTGTTCCCGGTCTTTACCGGAGTATCACTGCTGTCGATGTTTGCTGCGGGCTGGGCATTGGACAAGTGGGGCACTGCGCGCATCATGCCATTCTATCAGCTTCCGATGGCGGTTGGGTTTGTGGTTCTGAGCATGACTGAATCAATCAGCGGCGCGACGATCGGGTTGGTGTTTCTTGGCCTGACGGTCGGAGCGAACAGCACGTTGCCCAGCGCGTTCTGGGCAGAATTCTATGGGACCCGGCATATCGGGGCCATCAAGGCGTTGGCTGCGGCTGTCATGGTACTGGGGTCAGCCATCGGTCCCGGTCTGACCGGCGTTCTGATTGACCTTGGTATCCCGCTGAGCGTTCAGTTTTTCTGGATTGGCCTGTTCTTCGTGCTGGTATGCAGCCTTGTTTGGGTCGGTATTTCCCGCGCCCGTCACGACCTTTAGCGCACGCGCCTGAGATACACGTAATACGCCCCGTCTCCGCCGTGGCTTATATGAGCCGGCGTGACCTGCATCACCGCCTGCGCCAGCGGTGGGATCGACAACCAATGAGGAACCTGATTTCGCAGAACACCGCGCGGCGTCGGAATCGGACCGGGCTCGTCCCGATCCTTGCCTTTGCCGGTCACGACCAGAACCAGACGCTTACCCTGTGCTTGCGCGCTCAGGATGAATCGGATCAGCGCCGGATGGGCCGAAGCCACCCGCATACCGTGCAGATCCAGCTTGCCTTCGGGTTTCAGCTTGCCGCGCTTCATCCGGCCAAAGGCCTTGTTGTCCATCTGAACCGGTGCATTGCGCAACGCATCCGTCACCGAAGGCTTCAGGTCGTTCGGTTTCGGTTTCGACTGATGGGCCTGTCCAAGTTCGAATGCCTGAAAACGGGGTTTCGGCGTTTTCTTGGGCTTGGGTTTCGGCAAAGAGGTCGGATGGATCGCCTGCGGAATCTCGGGGTGCAGCCTCTCGGCCTGTTTGGCGACCTTGCGCCACAGCTCGATCTCTTCGCTTGTCAGTTTGCGCCGGGTCATCAGAATTCATCCGGCAACAGGGCATAGGCACGCTGGATGGGCAGCAACAGCACCATCCGACCCGGATCCTTCAGCTTACCCGCGGCATGACCGGCTTCGTCCCCCGTTCCGAAAAAGATATCGGCCCGCTGCGCGCCTTTGATGGCCGCACCTGTATCCTGCGCGATCATCAGGCGGCGGATCGGTTTCTTGCCGTCTTTTTCCACCCAAACCGGCGCGCCCAACGGGGTATAGGCCGGGTCGACCGCAATGCTGCGCATCGTCGTGACAGATCGGTTCATGGCGCCCAACGGCCCAAGCTCGGGCGCGACACGTGAAACTTCGCGGAAAAACACGTATGATGGGTTGTGGAGAAGCAGTTCCGCGCCGGCCTCGGGGTTTTTGCGCACCCAGGCGCGGATCATCTGCGCGCTGACCTCATGCGCGCCAAGAATGCCGCGCCGCACCAGTTCCACGCCAATTGACCTGTAGGGATGCCCGTTCGCACCGCCATACCCGACGCGCAAAGCGCCGCCATCCGGCAATCGAACGCGGCCCGAACCCTGGATTTGCAGAAAAAACAACTCTACGGGGTCATCGACCCAGGCAATCTCAAGCCCGCGGCTCTGCATGACATCACTGGTCAGGATTTCTCGTCGGCTCAGCCAGGGCCCCTCAGCGCGGGCCTCGGGCGGCATCTTGTAGATGGGGTATTTGAAACGATCCGTCCGGGTACGCGCACCATCAAGTTCGGGTTCGAAATACCCCGTGAACAGGGCATCCTCACCATCCTCGACCAGAACAGGGCGAAAAAAGAGCTCAAAAAACGACCGTGCCGCTTCGGCATCATAGGTTCTTGCCAGACCGCACAGGGCCCGCCAATCGGGATCCTTCAGATCCCCGCAGGTGTTCAGAAAAACGGACAGGGCTGCACCGTGGTCATCCTCGGCCCAGCCACGCAGATCATCGAACGACAGAATGGATCGCGTTGCCTCGGCCCCGGCAGCGCTGGCAGTGGTCATTGCACCCACCAGTAAAAGCGACCGGAGCGTGGCAATCATGCGTCCGTGGCAACAAGCAGCCAGTTCGGATCGTCCTTGCCCATCACACGGGCAAAGGTCCAGCTGTCCTTTTGGCGTTTCACGGTGTTGGGGCTGCCTTCGACGATATCGCCACCGCGATCCCGCACGACCGAAGTCAGTTCACCCACGAATTTCATGGTGATCTCGGCCTGATTGGTATCCTTGTCGAATTTCACATCCGTCAGGGTCGTCTCTCGGACACCGATGAACTCGGCCTCGATCGTCAGGCCCTGATCTTCTCGTGCGGCGACGCCCGCAACGAAGGATTCAAAAACTTCTTCCGACAGGAATGGCTGGATTTCGTCCAGGTTGCCCTTCTCAAACCCCATCACGATCATTTCATAGGCACCGCGGGCACCCTGAACAAACTCGGTGACGGAAAAACCGGGTTCAACGCGTTTCATCGCCGCCAGCGTCTGTGCCAGCTCGCTGTCTTCCGGGACATGGTCTGTGATGTCATGATCCGGGCCGCCTTCGATCACTTCGAAATCGCGGCGCGACTTATGCGCTTCGGGCTGCTGCTGCACAGGCGGTTTCTCAAAACCTTCACGCGTGCCCAACACGCTCTTGAGGCGCAGGATCAGGAAAACGGCAATTCCGGCCAGGACCAGCAACTGGATCATGGGTTCGTTCATTTCATCCTCTTTTCAGAACCGCGGCTTTGTATACGCGGCCTCATGCCACTATGTAGGTGACCGTAGGTGGCAAGTCCACAGCCCGGCCTAAGGGAAAGGATAACGCAAATGTATCTGTTCTTGGCATTTTTGTTGGTGCCCATCATCGAGATCGCGCTGTTTATTCAGGTTGGCGGGTTGATCGGCTTGTGGCCAACCCTTGCCATCGTAGTGCTAACGGCGGTTTTGGGCACTGTTTTGGTGCGGACACAAGGTCGCATGGCGTTGGGAAACCTGCAACGGTCGTTTGCCGAACTGGACGACCCGACCGAGCCGCTGGCCCATGGTGCGATGATCCTGTTGTCGGGCGCTTTGTTGCTTACACCTGGATTCTTTACTGATGCCATTGGATTTGCGTTGCTTGTTCCCGGCGTGCGGGTCGCGGTTTTCAGGTATCTCAGATCGAAAGTCACCGTTACCCAGTTTCAGATGGGTCAAGGCCCCGGTTTTCAATCTCGCGGAAACCCGTTCGATCAGGGTGACATCATAGATGGTGACTTTACCGAGGTCCGCCCGAAAAATGATCCGTCAAAGCCGTCTAAATGGGTGGAAGGCCCCCACCGGCATTGAGGTGCCGCGTCCAACTTGATAAGCAGTGGCGAATTTCATTTTTGGAGTAGATCCATGGCCGAAGAAAAAGCTGCAGAAAACACTGCGGCCAAAGCCGCCCCGCAAGTTCAGATGCGCGTTCTGGGGCAGTTCATCCGCGACATGTCCTTTGAGAACGTGATGGCCCAGAAGGGTGTTTCCGGTGACGTACAGCCCGAAATCGCGGTTCAGGTGAATCTGGACGCCAAGAAGCGCCCGGCTGACCACCAGTTCGAAGTGTCGATCAAGCTGAACCTGACATCCAAAGCCAAGGGCCTGGAAGACGTTCTGTTCCTGTGTGAACTGGACTATTGCGGCCTGTTCCACGTGGAAGGTGTGCCGGAAGACCAGCTGCACCCGTTCCTGATGATCGAATGCCCGCGGATGCTGTTCCCGTTCCTGCGCCGCATCGTCAGCGACATCACTCGCGACGGCGGTTTCCCACCGGTGAATCTGGACAATATCGATTTCGTCGCCCTGTACCGCAACGAATTGATGCGTCGTCAGGCCGAACAGTCCCAGAAGACAGACGCCTGAGGGTTCGGCCCGTGCCTGACGGGTTCAGGTGCGGGTCCACAGGGCATTGTCGCCCAGTTTTTCTATGAATGCATCATGTGCCGCGCGTTCATCCTCGGTAATACGAGACGGCAGTGGCGTTGCTCGTGGTGCCGGTCGCCAATCATCGCTGCCGCCTGCCACGGATGATGCAGATGTTGACAGTCCAAAATCGGGCTGTCGTCCTCCGATCAGCTCAAGATAAACCTCGGCCAGGATTTCAGAGTCGAGCAACGCGCCGTGCAGTACACGGTTCGAGTTGTCGATATTGAAGCGACGGCAAAGCGCATCCAGTGAGGCCGGAGAGCCGGGAAACCGTTTGCGCGCAATTGCCAGCGTATCCAGCGCCTGTTCCATCGGGATGAGCGGGGCACCCATCCATTTCAGTTCGGCATTCAGGAACTTCATGTCGAAAGATGCATTGTGGATCACCAGCCGCGCATCGCCGACGAATTCGCGAAAAGCGTGACCGATCTTGGCAAAAACCGGTTTGTCTTTCAGCGTCACTTCACCCTTTTCGGGCGGGCGTGGGTTTTCCAACAGGTCCGGGCCGATGCCATGCACGCCAAATGCCTCTTCCGGCATCGAACGTTCGGGGTTGATGTAGACGTGATACGTCTCACCCGTTGCGACGTGGTTCCACAGTTCAACGGCGCCGATTTCCACGATCCGATCACCGCTTTCGGGATCGAAACCCGTGGTTTCGGTGTCGAGTACAATTTCACGCATCTGCCATCCCCGCCCGTATCTGCCTGACCACATCCTGCACCTGCGCGCGGGCGTGGTCCAGAGTGTCGGTCACGATGACGTAATCCGACCGCGCGCATTTTTCTTCATTCGGCATCTGCTTGGCGCGGATTTGCTCGAACTGCGCCTCGGTCATTGTGCCCCGTTCCATGACACGCCGCTTTTGCTCGTCGGCCGGGATCGAAACACACGCCACCGCGTCCATTGCCGCGTCACCGCCCGTTTCAAACAGAAGCGGAATATCGAACACCAGGATGTCACGTGTCGCGCTTTCACGAAATGCCGCGCGGTCAGCAGCGACCAGAGGGTGGACGATGGCTTCGATGGCCTTCAGCGCAGCAGGATCGGCGGCAATTATCTGTTTTAGCGACTCCCGGTTGACCGCACCGTCCTGAATGGCCGACGGAAACAATCGTTCCATGGGGCCAACGGCCGCGCCCCCCCTAGAATACAGGCGATGCACCGCCGCGTCCGCATCCCACAAGGCACAACCTTTTTCGACGAACATCTGCGCCGTTGTGCTTTTCCCCATGCCGATAGAACCGGTCAGGCCAAGCGCAAAACTCATGCCAAGGCCGCCGCACGCGCATCAGCATCAACTTCGGGGCGCACGCCGAACCAGCGTTCGAAACCAGGCACTGCCTGATGCAGCAACATGCCCAGCCCATCGACTGCGGTGCATCCTGCCTGTTCAGCGGTTTGCAACAGGCGGGTTTTCAATGGCGCATAAACCAGATCTGTCACCACGGCACCGGGCTGCAACCCATCAAGCGGAACCCGCAATTCCGGTTGGCCCTGCATGCCCAACGAGGTGGTGTTCACCACGAGTTCTGCGTTTTCGATGACATTTCCGGCCTGAACCCAATCCACCACGCGGATACGTTGACCGAATTCCTCTTTCAGATGATCCGCACGGGCGCGGGTTCGGTTGGTCAGCAGGATTTCCGGAACACCCGCGTCAGATAATGCCTGCAACACGGCGCGCGCGGCCCCTCCGGCCCCGAAGACAACAGCCGGTCCGTCCTTTGCATTCCAGTCCGGAGCACCAGTGCGAAGATTCTCCATGAACCCGTACCCGTCAGTGTTATCCGCGTGGATCGAGCCATCTTCACGAAACACCAGAGTGTTCGCCGCACCTATCACTGTTGCGCGGTCAGACGCATGATCCGCGATCTTCAAGGCGGCTTCCTTGTGGGGAACGGTCACATTGGCGCCGACAAAACCCGCCCTGGGCAGGGTGCGCAGCACAGTTTCCAGGTCGGCGGGTGCCACATCCATCGGGATGTAATGACCGGCAAGACCGTATGTCTTAAGCCAATGACCATGCAGTTTGGGGGATCGTGAGTGACCAATGGGATGTCCAATCACACCGGCCAAAGGAACCCGATAGTCCGTCATTGATCGATTACCCCTTTGACAGCCAGAAAGTTGAGCAGCTCCAACAGGGGCATACCCAAAACGTTAAAATAGTCGCCGTCAATGGTGGCGAACAGGCGGACACCTTCTTCCTCCAGCTTGTAAGCTCCGACGGCGTGGCGGATACTGTCCCAGTTTCGCGCGACGTAATCTTTCAGATAGGCGTCGGAACTGGCCCGCATCCGCAATCGTACCTGCCCCACATGCCGCCAGACCGGCTGAGCATTCTGATAGATCACCGCTGCGGACAAAAGCATGTGACGCTTGCCTCGCATGGCTTTCAGCTGGGCCAACGCCTGTTCGGGGGTTTCCGGCTTTGACATCAGTTGACCGTCAAAATCCAGAACCTGATCACATCCCAGAACCATGGCACCGGGATTTTTGTCACTGACCTTCCGCGCCTTCATTTCTGCGAGTGTATCGGCAATGTCCCGTGGTGATGCGTTTTCAGCCAGCAGGGCGCGTTTGGCCGTCTCTTCATCCACACGCGCGGTTTGAACCACAAACGGTACGCCTGCATTTTCAAGCAGCTGCGCGCGAATGGCGGACCCGGAAGCAAGAAGAATGGGGACAGACATGTGGAAAACCCCGTGCGCAAATCATTGAGAGTTCAGGGGTGCTTTGTATGGTTTTCCGGTTGACACGCAACCCCGGGGATTTCGCGCCAGAGATCCCAGAGTCGCTCAAATCTCATCCCGTCCGGACAAGGATAAGTCGGTTTCTCTGGAAAACCCCGATATCCCAAATTCTCCTACCAGTTATCCCCAAGCGGAACGAGGAATACTGTTATTAAACTATTGATTTTAAATGATAGAAATATCCACCAACAGAATCACCTGAAAAATTCCGTGCTCTGTCCACCTGGGGAAAACACTTGTGTAAAAAAGTAATCCACGGATTTTACTCACCCTACAAAACCATCATCCTTTTTCTTTTCTTATTTTTTTATTAGGGAGGGTCCCGAACAACGCCCGGAGCCGAAATGACCGATCTTCTGTTCACTTTGTACCCATGGGTGAAGTCACTCCATATCATGGCGGTGATTTCGTGGATGGCCGGCCTGTTCTACCTGCCCAGGTTGTTCGTCTATCACGTCGAAAAGGCGCAGGCCGTCGAAGGCGCACAGGACATTTTCTTTGAAATGGAAGAAAAGCTGCTGCGTGTGATCATGAGACCCGCGATGATCGTTGCGTGGGTTTGTGGTTTGATCATGGTGTTCACGCCCGGCATCGTGGGATGGGACTGGAGCTGGCCTTGGGTCAAGGGCGCTGCCGTGATCGGCATGACCTGGTTTCATCACTGGCTGATGGCGCGACGCAAGGATTTTCTGGAAGGGCGAAACACGCTCAGTGGGCGGCAGTTTCGCATGATGAACGAGGTCCCGACCGTTTTGATGGTTGCCATCGTTCTGGCGGTTGTTCTGAAGTTCTGAGGGCATGTTTGACTCCGCCCCGCACTGCGCTTATGTAGGGGTCAACACGCCCGTCCGGGCGGCGTATCTTCCATACTGAAATTCCACTTCGTGCCGCGCTGTCAGCGGTGAAGGTATATATCATGACAACCGAATCCCTGAATCTTGCTGACCTGAAAGCCAAAAGCCCCAAAGACCTTCTGGCGATGGCCGAAGAGCTGGAGATCGAAAACGCCTCGACCATGCGCAAGGGCGAGATGATGTTCCAGATCCTGCGTGAACGCGCCGATGAAGGCTGGACCGTTGGTGGCGATGGCGTGCTTGAAGTGCTTCAGGACGGATTCGGCTTCCTGCGCTCGCCCGAGGCGAACTATCTGCCCGGCCCGGATGACATCTACGTCTCACCCGAGATGATCCGCCAGCACTCATTGCGGACAGGGGATACCGTGGAAGGCGAGATCAAAGCCCCGGATGAGAATGAGCGCTATTTCGCGCTGACAAAGGTGACCAAGATCAACTTCGAAGACCCGGAAAAGGCCAGGCACAAGATCCTGTTCGACAACCTGACGCCGCTTTATCCGGATGAGCGGCTGAAGATGGAGATCGAGGATCCGACCATAAAGGACAAGTCTGCACGGGTGATCGACCTGGTCGCGCCGATCGGCAAGGGCCAGCGGTCGTTGATCGTGGCGCCGCCGCGCACCGGTAAGACGGTGATCCTGCAAAACATCGCGCACTCGATCGAGCGCAACCACCCGGAATGCTACCTGATCGTCCTGCTGATCGACGAACGCCCGGAAGAAGTCACCGACATGCAGCGTTCAGTGAAGGGCGAGGTGGTATCCTCGACCTTTGATGAACCCGCGACGCGCCACGTGGCTGTGTCGGAAATGGTCATCGAAAAAGCCAAGCGTTTGGTCGAACATAAACGAGATGTTGTCATTCTTCTTGATTCGATCACAAGACTTGGTAGGGCATTTAACACAGTGGTCCCATCCTCGGGTAAAGTTCTGACCGGTGGTGTGGACGCAAACGCCCTGCAACGGCCCAAGCGTTTCTTTGGCGCGGCGCGGAATATTGAAGAGGGTGGCTCGCTGACGATCATCGCAACCGCACTGATTGATACCGGCAGCCGGATGGACGAGGTCATCTTTGAAGAATTCAAAGGTACTGGTAACTCGGAAATCGTTCTGGATCGCAAGATCGCGGACAAGCGTGTGTTCCCGGCCATCGACATCCTCAAATCCGGCACGCGGAAAGAGGATCTTTTGGTCGACAAGGGCGATCTGGCCAAGACCTTCGTTCTGCGGCGTATCCTCAACCCGATGGGCACGACCGACGCAATCGAGTTCTTGTTGTCCAAGTTAAAGCAGACAAAGACAAACAGCGAATTCTTCGATTCCATGAACACCTGACACTGGTCTTTAACTCTAGCGAGGCCTTCGAATGGATACGATATTCGCCTTGGCCAGCGCGCAGGGCAAAGCCGGGGTGGCGGTCATCCGCCTCTCGGGTCCGGACTCTCATTCAGCTGCGGCGCGCCTGACGGGTGGTGCGCTGCCAAAGCGTGGCATGGTCCTGCGCACTCTGACCGATCATGGCGGAGCACGTTTGGACGACGGATTGGTCTTGACCTTCCAGGCCCCGGCCAGTTTTACCGGTGAGGACGTGGCCGAGCTTCAGATTCATGGAAGCACCGCCTCTGTTAACGCCGTTCTGCGTTGCCTGTCGGATACGGAAGGATTGCGCATCGCTGAACCGGGTGAGTTCACACGACGGGCGCTGGAAAACGGCAAGATGGACCTGACTCAGGTCGAAGGCCTGGCCGATCTAATCGATGCAGAAACGGAAGCACAACGTAAGCAGGCTCAGACCATTCTGGCGGGCGAGCTGGGCACGTTGGCTGAACGGTGGCGTCGGGATTTGATACGGGCTGCGTCCCTGTTGGAGGCCGTCATCGATTTTGCTGATGAAGAAGTTCCAACCGATGTGACGCCGGAAGTGCGCGAGCTGATCCAAGGCGTCATGTCGGACCTTCATCGCGAAGCAGATGGCGTCAAGATTGCCGAGCGAATTCGTACAGGGTTCGAGGTTGCGATCGTCGGCCTTCCAAATGCGGGAAAATCCACTCTTTTGAATGCTTTGGCAGGCCGTGAGGCGGCCATTACTTCGGAATATGCCGGGACCACGCGCGATGTGATCGAAGTTCGAATGGATCTGGCTGGTTTACCGGTGACCTTGCTGGATACGGCAGGCCTGCGAGAGACCGAAGATCATGTCGAAAACCTGGGTATCGAGCTTGCGCGCAGCAGAGCAGAGGCCGCCGACCTTCGCGTTTTCCTGTCTGAAACACCGAAGGACCTGGGGGTGGAGATGCGGGAAGATGATATACATGTTTTGCCCAAAGCAGATCTTAGAGGGATCGGGGAAAAGGGTGTTTCAGGGAAATCTGGCCAGGGAATAGATGCGTTAGTAGACCAGATATCGTGTGTTTTGCGCCAACGAACCACTACCCATGGTATTGCAACTCGGGAACGTCACCGCATTGCAATTACCAGAGCATTGGATTCACTCACATCTGCAATCTCGGTTCTGGAATCAGGCCCAGACCTGTATGATATAGCGGCAGAGGAGCTGAGAACCGCCATACGCGCCCTTGAATCCTTGGTGGGCAGAATTGACGTGGAAACTCTGCTGGATGAAATCTTCTCCAGCTTCTGTTTGGGAAAATAAGGAGTGTTTCACGTGAAACATTCGAAGTTTGATGTCATCGTCATCGGCGCAGGTCACGCCGGAACCGAGGCCGCTCATGCATCTGCCAGAATGGGTGCTACAACTGCGCTGGTGACGCTGTCCGCAACGGACATTGGCGTCATGTCCTGCAATCCAGCGATTGGCGGTTTGGGGAAAGGCCATCTTGTGCGTGAGATTGACGCTTTGGATGGCGTCATGGGTCGGGTGGCGGATCAGGCGGGCATTCAGTTTCGATTATTGAACCGTCGAAAGGGGCCCGCCGTTCAGGGGCCGAGAGCGCAGGCGGATCGCGCCCTTTATCGTCTTGCCATGCAACAGGTAACGGAGAAGCAGGATAACCTGTCCGTCGTTGTCGGCGAGGTTGTCGATTTCCTGATGAACGGCGAAAAGGTTGCAGGTGTTGTTCTTTCCGATGGATCAGAACTTTCCGCGCGTGCCGTTATTTTGACGTCCGGTACGTTTCTAAGGGGCGTCATCCATATCGGTGACGTGTCTCGCCCAGGAGGGAGAATGGGGGATCGGCCTTCCATCAAACTGGCTGAGCGGTTGGATGGATACGATCTTCCCATGGGGCGATTGAAAACCGGAACACCACCGCGTCTGGACGGGCGGAGCATTGATTGGTCCGATCTTGAAAGGCAGGACGGCGACGATGAACCAACCCTGTTTTCTTTCATGTCGAAATCCGTTGTCGCGCCCCAGATTTCTTGTGGAATTACGCATACAAATGCGCGAACTCATGAGATCATTGCGGCGAATCTTTCGAAATCTGCCATGTATGGCGGTCACATCGATGGGGTAGGCCCGCGTTACTGCCCTTCGATCGAAGACAAGATCGTACGCTTCGCCGACAAGGAATCGCATCAAATCTTCCTTGAACCCGAAGGGGTCAACGACCACACAATCTATCCGAACGGCATATCGACATCTCTGCCCCAGGATGTTCAGCTGGACTACGTGCGGTCGATCAAAGGCTTGGAAAATGCAGAGATTCTGCAACCGGGATATGCAATCGAATACGACTATGTTGATCCGCGCGTCCTGAGTGCTTCTTTATCCTTGCCGGCTGTTCCCGGACTATATCTAGCGGGCCAGATAAATGGGACCACAGGATATGAGGAAGCTGCGGCTCAGGGCATGGTGGCCGGACTCAACGCGGCGTTAGAGACCCAAGGGCGGGAGCCTATCCATTTTACACGATCCGACAGTTATATTGGCGTAATGATCGACGATTTAACAACTCGAGGAGTTGCCGAACCTTACCGCATGTTCACGTCACGCGCGGAGTTCCGGCTATCTCTGCGTGCCGACAATGCTGATCAACGGCTGACTCCGCTTGGTTTGGAATTGGGGTGCGTCGGAGAAGGGCGCAAGGTTCAGTTCGAAGATAAAATGAACCAACTTGAGAGTGTGAAGTCAAAGCTGACGGAACGCACTTATACGCCTAAGGAAGTTCTCGCTGCCGGTATAAACGTTAATCAGGACGGAAACCGAAGGGATGGGATGGCAATTCTGGCGTTTCCCGATACCTCATTTGAAGATTTGTTGCCTCTCGTTCCTGATTTGCAGGACGTTGACCCAAAGATCAGGCTTCAAATCGAGAGGGACGCCTTGTATGCCAACTACATTGCCAGACAAAAGCGGGATGTCGAAGCAATGAAGCGGGATGAATCCTATGTTATCCCGAATGAGTTCGACTATTTTGCCTTGGACGGCCTGTCTTCGGAGATGAAACAGAAGCTGTCGCAGGCGAAACCCGCCAATATCGCTCAGGCAAGCCGTGTCGAGGGCGTTACTCCGGCAGCGCTGACGCTCGTTCTGGCAAAACTGCGCCGGGATCAAAGAGCTCGTCAGGCATGATGGTTGATTATTCGAAGTTTGAAGACCTGAATGTTTCACGTGAAACATTCGATCGCCTCGTGACCTATGTTGATCTGGTGAAGCGTTGGAATTCTAAGATCAACCTCGTGTCTAAGAACAGTTTGGAGCATATCTGGGATCGGCATATACTTGATTCGGTGCAAGTCTATCGGTGCGCTGACAGTTTTGACACCTGGGCAGACCTGGGCAGCGGAGGCGGATTCCCTGGTATGGTCTGCGCCATCATCGCTGCGGAAGAAAACCCAGGCGCCGCATTCAATATGATCGAGAGCGACCAGCGGAAATCAGCTTTCTTGCGCAGTGTTGCGCGGGAATGCGGCATAAAATGCACGGTGATCTCAAAAAGGATTGAATCGGTTGATCCTTTGGCTGCAAGCATAATTTCTGCTCGAGCATTGGCTGACTTGCGCACCCTGTTGTCCTTTTGTGACAGGCATTTACACACCAACGGGACAGCGTTGTTGCCCAAAGGCGCAAATTGGAAAAAAGAGCTGGAAGACGCACGTGAGGAATGGAATTTCGAGGCTGAGGCGATTACAAGTTTAACTGAACCTCAAGCCGTTATCCTTAAGATAAATGGAGTATCACGTGGTTGATTTGTCTCGACCTTCAGGGCCTCGGATAATTGCTGTTGCCAATCAGAAGGGCGGGGTCGGAAAAACAACCACAGCGATCAACCTTGCAGCAGGATTGGCCGAATCCGGGTGTCGGGTGCTGGTGGTTGACCTTGACCCGCAGGGGAACGCTTCGACAGGTTTGGGTGTCGAAGATCGAGACTGGACAACTTATGATTTGATCCTCGACGACGCGCCATTGGAAGCCGTCGTTCAGGAGACTGAAATCGAAGGTCTTTTCGTTGTTCCGGCGACCGTTGATCTGAGTTCCGCCGATATTGAACTGATCTCCAACGAAAAACGCAGCTATCTTTTGCATGATGCTTTGAGGCAGCCAGCCATAGATGCGTTTGAACTGGATTTCGTGCTTATTGACTGCCCGCCATCCTTAAACTTGTTGACCGTGAATGCAATGGTTGCTTCGCATTCGGTGCTTGTTCCGCTGCAGAGCGAGTTCTTTGCTCTTGAAGGGCTTTCACAGCTGATGCTGACGATTCGAGAGGTCCGCCAAACGGCGAATCCAGATCTGAGAATCGAAGGTATTGTGTTGACCATGTATGACAACCGCAACAACTTGTCCCGTCAGGTTGAAAAGGACGCGCGTGACAATCTGGGTGAGATGGTCTTTAAAACGAAGATACCCAGAAATGTGCGGGTCAGCGAAGCGCCGTCATATGCGCTGCCTGTTTTGCAATATGACTCGGGATCGCTTGGGGCCATGGCCTATCGGCATCTTGCTCGTGAGATCTTGCACAAGAACAATAAGACCGCTGCCTGAGCGGGAACGAGGAGGGCGACATGAGCGCCAAGAAAGCAAAGTCCAGAGGTTTGGGGCGGGGGTTGTCTGCCCTTATGGCGGATGTGAATCCTGAATCAGAAGGCCGGATTTCAACGGATGCACGCAGACCGGATCTGAAAGTCCCGATTGAAAAGCTGAAAGCCAACCCCAACCAGCCGCGCAGGACATTCATGCCCGAGCAGTTGGACGAGCTGGCAGCGTCGGTTAAGGAAAAAGGTATTATTCAGCCGTTGATCGTTCGCTCGACGGGGTCCGATGAATACGAAATCGTCGCGGGGGAACGCCGTTGGCGCGCGGCACAGATGGCGCAGCTGCATGATATCCCGGTGATTGTGCGTGAATTCGATGATACGGAAGTGTTGGAAGTTGCGATTATCGAAAACATCCAACGCGCGGATCTGAACGCGGTGGAAGAGGCCGCCGGCTACAAGCAGTTGATGGACCGGTTTGGTCACACACAGGAAAAGCTCGCCGAGGCCCTGGGTAAAAGCCGCAGCCACATCGCAAATCTTTTGCGGCTTCTGTCCTTGCCGTTGGATGTTCAAACCCTTGTTATTGAAGGAAAATTATCTGCGGGCCACGCCAGGGCGCTGATTACGGCGGAAAATCCGTCGGAACTTGCGAAACAGATCGTCAAGGATGGCTTGTCGGTACGCGCAACCGAGGCTCTGGTCAAAAAACAGCAGCAAGGCACTGCCGAGCGTTCTGCGCCGCGCTCCAGAAATCTGGATGCTGGAAAGGATGCAGACACACGTGCGTTGGAAAAAGACCTGTCCGCGATCCTGGCGATGAAAGTTTCAATCAATCACAAGGCCGGAACGGAAACGGGACAAGTTGTTCTGACCTACGAAAACCTGGATCAGCTGGACGACTTGTGCGCCAAGCTCAGCCGTTAGGCCGTGACCAGATAAAGATCATGACACCGCCCAGCACAACCGCCTGAATGATCAACACAAAAGGCGGTGCTGACAACAAAACAGAGAGTCCAAAAACGGCGGCGATCGAGACGGTTGCCGCCTTTTTTGCGGCTGGTCGAATGGCACCGGAACTTTGCCAATCAAGAATCAGTGGCCCAAAAAGGTTATGGGTCACAAGCCAATTGTGCAGCTGCGAGGATGAGCGGGCGAAGAAAAACGCGGCAAGCAGAAGAAAAGGCACCGTTGGAAGAAGGGGCAGGACAACTCCAACAGCCGCCATAGCAACACAAAGCAATCCCAGTCCGGCCCAAAGATACTGCATGCTCAGTCCAACAGCTCCCGGATGACTGCGTTCAATACGGCGCGCCCGTCTGATGTGGCGATGAGGCGCCCGTTGCTGCGCCGAACCATGTTGATGTCGGTCAAATGATCTATGGCTTCAGAAGGAAGAGAGCGGCCAGACAAGGCTTGCCACCTGTCCATATCTAGTCCCTCAGTAATTCTCATACCCATCATAAGGTATTCATTTGCCTGATCTTCAAGGGGCAATGCGCTGCGGTTCTTTTCACCATTGCATTGATTCGCGGCATCAAGCCAACGCTGGGGGTTCAGATAGGTTTCGGTCGCGTATTTCCGACCATTCAGGGTAATCCTCCCATGGGCGCCGGGGCCGATGCCCACATAGTCGCCATACCGCCAGTAAATCAGGTTGTGCTGCGATTCTGCGCCCGGTCGGGCATGGTTCGAAACTTCATAGGCCGGCAAGCCATGTGCTTCGCAGATTTCCTGTGTGGCCAGATACATGTCGGCGGCACTGTCATCTTCGGGCAAGCCGCGTAACTTACCGACGGCGTATCGATCGCCAAAGGCCGTCCCGTCTTCGATCGTCAATTGATAGAGCGACAGGTGGTCGATGGCCATCGATAGCGCTTGGGTCAGTTCCTCTTGCCAGGCGTCCAGTGTCTGGTGTTGGCGCGCATAGATCAGGTCAAAGCTGACCCGGTTGAAACAGTTGCGGGCGATGTCAAAGGCGGCGCGGGCCTCTGCCGCGGTGTGGATGCGACCCAGCCGCCTCAGGTCTTCGTCATTCATTGCCTGAATGCCCATCGAAACCCGGTTCACGCCCGCATCGCGATAGGCGGCGAACCGCCCGGCCTCGACCGAACCGGGATTGGCCTCGAGCGTGATTTCCATGTCATTGGCGGGCCGCCACAGGGCGCGGGCGGTGTCGATCACGGCGGCCACGGTCTCGGGCGCCATCAGTGACGGGGTGCCGCCGCCAAAGAAGATCGTGTTCAGAACCCGGTCGGGCGTTTCGGCAGCAGATCGCTTGAGTTCGGACAGATATGATCTAAGCCATTGTTTTTGGTCGATATTTTTTGAAACATGGCTGTTGAAGTCGCAATAGGGGCATTTGGCCTCGCAAAAGGGCCAATGCACATACAGGCCAAAGCCCCCGTTGCGCCAATCATCCGCCAAAGCAGCCTTTCACGAACATTTCCACCGCGCGACCGCGATGGCTGATCTTGTTCTTTTCCCAGCGATCCATCTCAGCAAAGGTAATGTCGTAGCCGTCGGGGACAAACATCGGGTCATAGCCGAACCCATCCTTGCCGCGGATCGGCCAGACCAGATGACCGGGCGCGACGCCTTCGAACACTTCGTCGTGCCCGTCGGGCCAGGCCAGAACCAGAGTGCAGCGGAATTGGGCCGTGCGAGGGTGCGGCGCGTTTTTTGCTTCGAGCTCATCATGGGCGCGAGTCATGGCCATCAGAAAATCGCGGCCATTTCCGGTTTCGGCCCAGTCGGCCGTGTATACACCCGGCGCGCCGTTCAGCGCGTCGATCGTGATCCCGGAATCGTCCGACAGGGCGGGAAGTCCGGTGGCCTGTGCGGCGGCGTGGGCCTTGATCCGGGCGTTGCCGACAAATGTGTCTTCAGTCTCTTCCGGCTCAGGCAGGTCCATCTCGGCCGCGCCCACGACCGTCACGCCAAAGGGCTCGAGCAGATGGGTCATCTCCTCAAGCTTGCCTTTGTTGTGGGTGGCGACCAGCAATCTGTCGCCGTCGAACTTGCGGGTCATGCGGTGGCGGCCTTTTGCGCGGCCGCCAGTTCGGAAACGCCTTTTTCCGCCAGATCCATCAGTTGATCCATTTGGGTGCGGCTGAAGACCGAGCCTTCGGCGCTCATCTGCACTTCGATCAGTTTGCCGGATCCGGTCATGATGAAGTTGCCGTCGACGCCGGCTTCGCTGTCTTCCGGGTAATCCAGATCCAGAACCGGTTGACCGGCGTAAATTCCGCAGGACACAGCTGCTACAGGGTCCACTAGGGGGTCCGAGATTACATCGCCCGCTTTCATCAGCTTGTTCACCGCCAGACGCAGCGCAACCCAACCGCCGGTGATCGAGGCGCAGCGAGTGCCGCCATCGGCCTGAATCACATCGCAGTCCACGGTGATCTGACGTTCGCCCAATGCAACTCGATCCACACCGGCGCGCAGGGCGCGGCCGATCAGGCGTTGGATTTCGACCGTGCGGCCCCCTTGTTTGCCCGCGGCCGCCTCGCGCCGCATCCGCGTATTGGTGGCACGGGGTAGCATGCCGTATTCGGCTGTGACCCATCCCAGGCCCGAGCCCTTGATAAACGGCGGCACGCGATCTTCGATCGTAGCGGTGCACAGAACATGGGTGTCGCCCATTTTGATCAGGCAGGAACCTTCGGCATGTTTCGTGACTCCCGTCTCGATTGAAACGGCACGCATTTCACTTAAATCTCTTCCAGAGGGTCGCATCGGAATTCCTTTGTTTGCTGGGTTGGGGATAACGCCCCGCAGCGTTACGATGCAACCCCGATTGACCTTTCATTTGCCTGCTATTTAATGACGAACGAGCAGGGGAACACGGATGAGCGAAGCGAGCAAGATTCTGGACGAGATGAACGACCGGTCACGCGAAGTGTTCCGGCTGATTGTCGAGAGCTATCTGGAAAGCGGAGAGCCCGTCGGCAGCCGTACTTTGACGCGTACGTTGTCAGAAAAAGTCAGCGCTGCAACTGTCCGCAATGTGATGCAGGATCTGGAGTTTCTGGGCCTTCTGGATAGCCCCCATGTCAGCGCCGGCCGAATCCCGACGCAGCAAGGCCTGCGAATGTTTGTGGACGGATTGCTTGAGGTCGGTGACCTGGGTGCCGATGACCGGCAGAAACTGGAGCAGACATTAGGCTCTAACACGGGTGATGTTGGTGGAATGCTGGACCGTGTCGGCTCTGCCTTGTCTAACGTGACACAAGGGGCCTCGCTGGTTCTGACGCCCAAGCATGAATCGGAAATCAAACATATCGAATTTGTTTCTCTGGGCCATGATCGGGCTTTGGTGGTTTTGGTTTTCTCGGACGGACATGTGGAAAACCGGCTGTTCACGCCGCCGCCTGGGCAAACACCCAGTTCCATGCGCGAGGCCGCGAACTTCCTGAACGCACTTATCGAGGGACGGACACTCAGCGAAGTGCGGCGGCAAATGCAGACGCAGATCGATGCGCGCAAGCAGGAAATCGACACTCTGGCCCGTGAGATGGTCGAAAGCGGAATGGCCGTTTGGGACGGAGACGGAAGCGACTCGGCCCGTTTGATCGTGCGCGGGCGCGCGAATCTTTTGAACGAACCCGGTCAGGCCGAGGAACTTGACCGCATCCGCACCCTGTTCGATGACCTTGAACGCAAGCGAGACATCGCCGAATTCCTTGAATTGACCGAGGAAGGCGAGGGTGTGCGCATTTTTATCGGGTCTGAGAACAAACTTTTCTCACTTTCGGGTTCCTCTTTGGTGGTGTCTCCTTATATGAACGCTGATCGAAAGATAATCGGTGCGGTGGGGGTCATCGGACCCACACGTCTGAATTATGGGCGGATCGTACCGATCGTGGATTATACGGCGCAACTGGTCGGCAAGCTGATATCCGACCGGAGCTAGAGGGTAAAAGATGGCAGAGCCGAAGAATGAAGATTTTCTGGACGATATCGCAACCGCCGAGGCCGAAGAGCTGGCCGAAGAGCTGATGGATATCAGTGAAGAAGAACTGGAACTGGACGCGCTGCGGGCCGAACGGGATGACTATAAAGACAAGTTCATGCGCGCGCTGGCGGATGCCGAAAACATGCGCAAGCGCAGCGACAAGGCGCGCCGCGATGCGGAACAGTATGGCGGATCCAAGCTGGCCCGCGATATGCTACCCGTCTATGACAACATGAAGCGCGCCCTGGAAGCTGCGACGGATGAGCAGAAAGAAGTGGCTGCTGGTTTGCTGGAAGGCGTCGAATTGACCATGCGCGCCTTGAAGGACGTGTTCCAGAAGCACGGAATCGAAGTGATCACACCCGAAGTGGGCGACCGGTTTGATCCGAACGTGCATGAGGCCATGTTCGAGGCGCCTGTCCCCGGAACCAAGGCAGGAGACATCATTCAGGTGTCCGCCGAAGGGTTCATGTTGCACGATCGTCTGCTGCGCCCGGCACAGGTGGGCGTGTCGTCAACCCCGGCAAGCTGAAACGCGCCCAAGGGCGCGTGCCTTCGGCGAGAGTATTTGGGAAAAGATGAAGGGGCGGTCAGGATCTGGCCGCCTCTTTCAGTTTGTAGATCAGATCGAGGGCCTCGCGCGGGGTCAGTTCGTCCGGCAGGATCTGGTCCAGCATATCGGTGACTGGCGACGCTTTCGGGACCGGCTGCGGCGGGGGCGGTGAGGCGGAAAACAGCGGCAGATCGTCGATCAGCGCCTTCTGCTTGCCGCCCTCGCGTTCCGTTTTCTCCAACTGGTCCAGAACCACGCGGGCGCGTTCGACCACGGATGCGGGAAGCCCGGCCAATTGCGCGACCTGCACGCCATAGGAGCGGTCGGCGGCGCCCTTGTGGACCTCGTGCAGGAATATCACCTCGCCGTCCCATTCCTTGACCGCGACGGTGGCGTTTTCGACGCCTTCCAGTTTACCGGCCAGCGCGGTCAGCTCGTGGTAATGCGTGGCGAAAAGCGCGCGGCAGCGGTTGGCGGCGTGCAGATGTTCCAGCGTGGCCCAGGCGATGGACAGGCCGTCATAGGTGGCGGTGCCACGCCCGATTTCGTCCAGGATCACTAGCGCCCGGTCATCAGCCTGGTTGAGGATGGCGGCGGTTTCCACCATCTCGACCATGAAGGTCGACCGGCCCCGCGCCAGATCGTCGGACGCGCCTACGCGGCTGAAAAGCTGGCTGACCACGCCGATATGCGCCTGCTCGGCCGGGACGTAGCTGCCCATCTGGGCCAACAGGGCGATCAGCGCATTCTGGCGCAGAAAGGTCGACTTACCGGCCATGTTCGGACCGGTAAGTAACCAGATGGCGGCGCCGTCCTCGGCGCTGAGGTTGCAGTCATTGGCGATGAAGGCATCGCCCGATTGCTGGCGCAGCGCGTGCTCGACCACAGGGTGGCGGCCCGCGACGATGTCGAAGGCGCGCGATCCGTCCACCAGCGGGCGGCACCAGTTCTCGCCCCGCGCCAGATCGGCCAGCGCGGTGGTTAGGTCCAGCTCGGCCAGCCCGCGCGCGGCCTGATTGATGCGGGCAGCCTGCGCCAAAATTTTGTCAGAAAGCCTTTGATAGAGCCGCTTCTCGATCTCCAATGCCAAATTGCCGGCGTTCAGGATGCGGGTTTCGATCTCGCTGAGTTCAACCGTGGTGAACCGCACCTGGTTGGCGGTGGTCTGACGATGGATATAGGTCTCGGAAAATGGCGGGTTCAGCATCTTCTCGGCATGGGTGGCCGTGGTTTCGATGAAATAGCCCAGCACGTTGTTGTGCTTGATCTTCAACGAGGCGATGCCGGTATGTTCGGCATATTTCCGCTGAAACCCGGCAATGACCGAGCGGCCTTCGTCCCGCAGGGTGCGTGCCTCGTCCAGTTCGGGGTCGAAACCCGGCGCGATGAAGCCGCCATCGCGCGCCAGCAGCGGCGGGTCGGCGACCAGCGCCTGATCCAGCAGGTCGAGCAGATCGTCAAAGCCCACAAGGTTCTGCACCGCAGTCGCCAGCAGCACCGGCAGGTCCTGACCTTCGCAGATTTCGGAAATTGCCTGCGCCTGCGCCAGCCCGTTGCGGATGGCGGCCAAGTCGCGCGGGCCGCCTCGGTCCAGCGACAGGCGCGACAGGGCGCGGTCCAGATCGGGAGTTTTGCGCAGAGCCTCGCGCAGGTCCGATGCGATCAGGCTGTCTTCAGCGGCAAAACTGACCGCGTCCAACCGTCCGTGAATAACATCGAGGGTACGCGAAGGGCTGGACAGGCGCTGCTCCAGCAACCGTGCGCCGCCGGGCGTGACAGTACGATCCACCACGGATAACAGCGATCCGGCGCGCCCGCCGGACAGGGATCGAGTCAGTTCCAGATTGCGACGCGTGGCGGCGTCGATTTGCACAACACGGTCCTCGGATTCCTTGAGTGGTGTTTGCAGCAGGGGCAGTTTGCCTTTTTGAGTAATCTCCAAATAGTCAATCAAGGCACCCATCGCCGATACTTCTGCGCGCCCGAAGGACCCGAACGCGTCCAGAGCATTCACATGAAACAATCCGCAGATGCGTTTTTCCGCCGCAGTGCTGTCGAAGCTGGCTCGTCCAATTGGTGTCAGCGAAATTCCCAGATCTCGTACCGTTTCCTGCAAAGGCTGTTCCATTCCGTCGGCCACGATCAGCTCGGATGGGGCCAGCCGGGCCAGCTCGGGGCTCAGCCGGACCGAGGTCAATGGCATCACGTGAAACGCCCCGGTTGAGATATCTGCCCAAGCCAGCGCGGCCTCGTCGCGCACCTCGGAATAGGTAGCCAGAAAATTGTGACGACGGGCTTCCAGCAGGGCATCCTCGGTCAGCGTACCGGGTGTCACCAGTCGCACGACATCGCGCTTTACGACTGATTTAGAGCCTCTTTTCTTCGCTTCAGCGGGGCTTTCCATCTGTTCGCAGACAGCGACGCGGAACCCTTTGCGGATCAGTGTCAGCAAATACCCTTCGGCGGCGTGAACCGGCACGCCACACATTGGAATGTCAGTTCCGTAGTGTTTGCCGCGTTTGGTCAGGGCGATGTCCAGCGCCTCGGCGGCGTTCACGGCATCCTCAAAGAACATCTCGTAGAAATCGCCCATGCGATAGAACAGCAGGGCATCCGCGTGGGCCTCTTTGATTTCCAGGTATTGCGCCATCATCGGCGTGACGTTGGACAAGGCTGCTCCCCTCTGGCGTATTCCGGCGCGACCTTACAAACCCGGCCCCTGCGACGAAAGGTGAAAACGTATTGTCGTTGAGACGCGCCTTTGCCTGCGCTATGAGGCAAAAGCCCAACAGATGTAAAGAAACGACATATCCGATGCCCAAAGCGAAGATCACCAAAGAAGAGGCGCTGGCCTTTCACCTCGACCCGACCCCCGGCAAGTGGGAGGTGCAGGCCACCGTCCCGATGACCACGCAGCGGGATCTGTCATTGGCCTACAGCCCCGGTGTGGCTGTCCCATGTGAAGCCATCGCCGAGGCGCCGGAAACCGCGTATGACTATACCAACAAGGGCAATCTGGTCGCTGTGATCTCGAACGGGACGGCGGTGCTAGGTCTTGGCAACCTTGGTGCACTGGGCTCGAAACCGGTGATGGAGGGGAAATCCGTTTTGTTCAAACGGTTCGCCGACGTGAACTCGATCGATATCGAGCTGGACACCGAAGACCCGGATGAGTTCTGCCGAGCGGTTCGACTGATGGGGCCGACCTTCGGCGGCATCAACCTGGAAGACATCAAGGCGCCCGAATGTTTCATCATCGAACAGCGCCTGAAGGAAGAGATGGACATCCCGGTCTTCCATGATGACCAGCATGGAACAGCGGTGATCTGCGCGGCGGGTCTGCTGAACGCTCTGCATATCTCGGGCAAGAAGATCGAGGATGTGAAGATCGTTCTGAACGGGGCCGGGGCGGCAGGAATCGCCTGTATCGAATTGCTCAAGGCGATGGGCGCCCGCCATGAAAACTGCATCGTCTGCGACACCAAGGGCGTGATCTATCAGGGCCGGACTGAGGGAATGAACCAGTGGAAGTCGGCGCATGCGATCACAACCGACCTGCGCACATTGGAAGACGCGATGAAGGGCGCGGATGTGTTCCTGGGCGTTTCGGTGAAAGGCGCGGTCACGCAGGATATGGTTGCCAGCATGGCTGACAATCCTGTCATCTTTGCGATGGCCAATCCCGATCCGGAAATCACCCCGGAAGAAGCGCACGAGGTCCGTGTGGACGCCATCGTGGCGACCGGGCGCAGCGATTATCCAAACCAGGTGAATAATGTTCTAGGCTTCCCCTACCTGTTCCGCGGTGCGTTGGACATTCATGCCCGTGCCATCAATGATGAGATGAAGATCGCCTGTGCCCACGCACTTGCAAATCTGGCGCGCGAGGATGTGCCGGATGAGGTCGCCATGGCCTATGGCAAGTCGCTGACCTTTGGGCGGGACTATATCATCCCCACGCCGTTTGACCCGCGCCTGATCCACCGTATCCCGCCCGCTGTTGCCAGGGCGGGGATGGACACCGGTGCCGCGCGCCGTCCGATCATCGACATGGACGCGTATGAGCTGAGTCTGAAATCCCGGATGGACCCGACCGCCAGCATCCTGCGCGGGCTGAACGCCCGGGCGCGACAGGCGCAAAGCCGCATGATTTTTGCTGAGGGCGATGATCCCCGCGTGCTGCGTGCAGCGGTCATGTATCAGCGGTCAGGTTTCGGCAAGGCGCTTGTGGTTGGTCGGCCAGACGATGTTAAGACCAAACTAGAAGCCACGGGCCTGGGCGACGCTGTGCGTGAAATCGAGGTCGTGAATGCGGCCAACACCGCGCATCTCGAGACCTATTCGAATTTCCTTTATGAGCGTTTGCAGCGTAAGGGCTTTGACCGTAAAGATATTCACCGTCTGGCCGCACGGGACCGGCACGTGTTTTCCTCGCTGATGCTGGCCCATGGGCATGGTGATGGTCTGGTCACTGGCGCAACCCGCAAGTCCGCGCATGTGCTCGACCGGATCAACCATGTGTTTGATGCCGATGCCGCCAACGGTGCCGCCGGAGTGACAGCTTTGCTGCATAAAGGTCGGATTGTCCTGATTGGCGACACTTTGGTACATGAATGGCCCGACGAAAACGATCTGGCGAATATTGCCGAACGTTCGGCCGCAGTTGCCCGGCATATGGGGCTGGAGCCGCGCGTGGCTTTTGTCAGCTTCTCAACCTTTGGCTATCCGGTGTCAGAACGTGCTGAAAAGATGCACCGCGCCCCGGCTGTTCTGGATCAGCGCGGCGTCGACTTTGAATACGAGGGTGAAATGACGGTGGATGTCGCCCTGAACGTCGAACAGCAAGCGGCCTATCCGTTCTCGCGTCTGACCGGTCCGGCGAATATCCTGATCGTTCCCGCACGGCACTCGGCCAGCATCTCGACCAAGCTGATGCAGGAAATGGGCGGTGCCACCGTGATCGGGCCGATCCTGTCGGGCGTCGACAAGCCGATTCAGATTTGCTCGACCGTCTCGACCGCGAACGATATTCTGAACATGGCCATTCTGGCCTCGTGCGACATCGGGTAACCCATGACAATCTGGAACCTCGGCTCGATCAACGCGGATATGGTCTATGACTTGCCGCATCTGCCTGCGCCAGGGGAAACTCTGGCCGCCCGCGGGCTGGACCGGTTTCTTGGCGGGAAAGGTGCCAATATGTCAGTGGCGGCTGCGCGGGCCGGATCACGCGTCAGCCATATCGGTGCCGTCGGGCATGATGGGCGCTGGGCGAAGGATCGACTGACGGAATATGGTGTGGACACACGCTATATCTCTGAGGTGGATCTGCCGACCGGGCACGCGATCATTGCGGTGGACGCCGAGGGTGAGAACCTGATCATCCTCTATCCGGGGGCCAACCATGCTTTGGATATCAGCCATCTGGGGCAGGCGCTGTCATCGGCAAGCACCGGTGATCTGCTGATCTTGCAGAATGAAACCAACGCACAGGTCGAAGCTGCGCAATTCGGGCGCAAACTTGGATTGACCGTGTGTTATGCCGCTGCACCGTTTCAGGCACAGGCGGTTCAGGCGGTTCTGCCCTATCTGGATTTCCTGATCCTGAACGAGATCGAGGCCGAACAATTGCGGCAGGAAACCGGGGTGGGTGCGGCTGACCTGCCCGTGCGGCATGTCATTGTCACGCTGGGCTCAAAAGGTGCCCGGTATTTGCAGCAGGGCAATGACCCGGTGGAATTTTCGGCCCACAAGGTGCAGGCCGTGGATACCACCGGGGCAGGTGATACTTTTACCGGCTACGTGCTGGCTGGAATGGATCGGGGAATGCCGATGGAACAGGCCATTCTGCAAGCGAACCGCGCCGCTGCCCTGATGGTCACGCGGCACGGGACTGCGGATGTCATTCCCGATCTGAGAGAAGTGCGCGGCGCGTCCTTCGATTAAGAGCCGGAGAAAGGCGCATCTGAACCCCAAAGCTGTTTGACACGCGCGTCACGGCCACAGGCTTTGCGATATGCTTTATAGGCGTTTTGCTGACGTTTCGGCCCAAAGCGGGTAAAGATCAGCTTGTTCCCTTTGTAGTAATCCTGATGATAGGCCTCGGCAGGGTAAAACGTGCCCGCGTTCAGGATCGGGGTGACCACCTTTTGGCCCAATGCCCGCTCTGCGTCTTTCTTCGCCTGTTCCGCCAACGCCTTTTCGCCCGGGTTAGAGACGAAAATTGCGGTTCGATAGCTGTCGCCCCGGTCGCAGAACTGACCACCGGCATCCGTTGGGTCAACCGAGCGGAAGAACATGTTCAGCAGCGTTTCACGTGACACCCGGGCCGGATCGAAAGTGATCTGAACCGCTTCATAATGGCCAGTGCCACCTTTGGAGACCTGATCATAGGTGGGGTTGGCCGAATTGCCGCCGGTATAGCCCGACACAGCCCCGACAACGCCCGGTACCGATTCAAAATCGGACTCAACACACCAGAAACAGCCCCCTGCAACTGTCAGCGTTTCGGCCCCTGCCGCGGGGGCGGGCAGAGCGCGCAACATCGCAGCCAACGTGATCAGGGTGAAAAGAATGGCCGGCTTGAAGGCTTCCAGAAAAGCGGTTCGTGACATGTCGGGTCTCCTTTCGGCACCAAGGTGACCCGAACCCGAATGACATTCAATTGCATGACATCTGATGTCACGGTCTGGTGAGGCAAGTTTATCGGCGGCGGATGTCAGTGGAACAGCTTGCGCAGGCCGTCTTGGCGGAGGGACAGGGCGCCCCGGCGAGGTGGAATTCCGCGGTGAACCTGCCTTCGGCTTAACCCAGCAGCTGCCCCAGTTTCATCGCAACGCCCATATTGCCCGAGATTTTGAGCTTGCCCAAAGCGACACCTGTCATGGGGTTCAGTTTTCCGGTCAGAAGCTTGGTCAGGTTGTCCTGCGAGATGCGGATCGTGCAATCCGTTTCCTGGTCCTGTGTCGATGCCTGACTGTCGGCCAGAACAATCACGCCGTCCTCGCCACAATCGAATTTCAATGAGCCGTCAAAGGTTTTGCCGTTCAGGCCTTTTTGAATTTCGTCGGCGATATGCTGAAGCATCCGGGTTCCTTTCGCAGTTACCGAATGCGTAAAACGTCAGGTATCGAACAGGCAAGGCTGACCCGACTGGAACTTCCGATCACGATGCGCCAAGGCTCTGAACGGTTCGCGCGCACGGCTCGCCATCGTAGAAAGCGTCAAGAACGGCCTGGAACTCGGCCGGAGCATCTGCCACCGAGGAAAACAATGTCATCGAAGAGCGAAGCTTTTTCGCGTCAACCCCGCCCAGTATGTCGCTGGCGTCGCGCCCCTGATGCAGCAACATCAACGAGGCCGCTTGCGTCAGACGGTGGCGCAGTACCGGGTGGTTCAGATAGCGCTTGGCTTCATCCAGATCTTCGATGCCGTAAAGCTGCGCCATATGCGATTGGCCCAGCTCGGCCAGTTGCGGAAAAACGAACCACATCCAATGGCTGGTCTTCTGCCCCTGTTCCAGTTCGCGCAGGACATCGGCCCAGACCGTATCCTGCGCTTCGATGAACATTTCCAGTTCGTCGTTCAGACCGTCATCTTCGGTCACTTGGACAACCGCTTGTCGCGCGCGGCCAGCAGTTTCAACCGCAGCGCGTTCAGTTGGATGAAGCCCGCGGCGTCTTTCTGATCATAGGCACCCGCGTCTTCTTCGAAGGTCACATGCGCCTCGGAATACAGCGAATGATCCGACCAGCGGCCCACGGTCGAGGCCAGACCTTTGTACAGCTTCACCCGCACGGTGCCGGTGACGTGTTCCTGGCTCTTGTCGATGGCTGCTTGCAGCATTTCACGTTCAGGCGAGTACCAGAAGCCGTTGTAGATCAGTTCCGCATATTGCGGCATCAACTGATCCTTCAGATGCATCGCGCCCCGGTCCATGGTGATGGATTCGATGCCGCGATGCGCCTCAAGCAGGATGGTGCCGCCGGGTGTTTCATAGATGCCGCGCGACTTCATGCCAACAAAGCGACCTTCAACAAGGTCCAGTCGGCCAATGCCGTGCTTGCCGCCATATTCGTTCAGCTTGGTCAGGATGGTCGCGGGGCTCATCGCCTCGCCATTGATACTGACCGCGTCGCCTTTTTCAAAGCCGATCTCGATGAATTCCGGCTGATCGGGCGCATCCTCGGGGTGGACGGTGCGCTGATAGACATAGTCGGGCGCCATATCGGCTGGGTCTTCCAGAACCTTTCCTTCGGACGAGGTGTGCAGCAGGTTGGCATCGACCGAGAAGGGGGCCTCGCCGCGCTTGTCCTTGGCGATCGGGATCTGGTTCTGTTCCGCAAATTCCAGCAACTTGGTGCGGCTGGTCAGGTCCCACTCGCGCCAGGGTGCGATCACTTTGATATCGGGGTTCAGCGCATAGGCCGCCAGTTCGAACCGTACCTGGTCATTGCCCTTGCCGGTGGCACCGTGGGCGACCGCATCGGCACCGGTGGCTTCGGCGATTTCGACCAGACGTTTCGAAATCAGGGGGCGCGCGATGGACGTGCCCAGCAGGTACAGACCTTCGTACTGCGCATTGGCGCGGAACATCGGGAAGACGAAGTCGCGCACGAATTCCTCGCGGATATCCTCGATATAGATGTTCTCGGGCTTGATCCCGAGCAGCTCGGCCTTTTTGCGAGCGGGCTCCAGCTCTTCGCCCTGTCCCAGATCGGCGGTGAAGGTGACGACCTCACAGCCATATTCGGTCTGCAACCATTTCAGGATGATCGAGGTATCAAGGCCACCGGAATAGGCCAGAACAACTTTCTTGGGCGCGGACATCTGACTTCCCCTTATGCGTAAGACGATTGGCCCCTAGCGGGTTTTCGACGTGGGGGCAAGTTGTGAGGATTGACGCAGTACCTGAATTGAGGTGAAACGGGTGCAGAGAATAACAAGCATTGGTTGAAGGGGCGGTTTCAAATGTTGGGATGGCAAATATTTGTGCATTCGGTGCGGATGGTATTTGGAAACATCAAGCAGGTGCTGCAGATTACGGTTGGCCCTGCCCTGATTGCGACAATCATCATCGTGGGCGTGTTCATGGCGCTTGGTATTCCGCTTGAGGCGCTGGATGAAAACGCAGTCGATCTGCCACCGGGTGTAACCGCAGGTTCAGCCTTTGTTTTTGTGGTTGTTTTGCTGGCGGTAATGTTCGTCACCATGTTCTGGATCGCGGTGTCATGGCACCGCTTCATCCTGATGGAAGAGTACCCCACGGGAATACTTCCGACATTCCGTTTCGACAGGATTCTTGCCTATTTCGGTCGCTTCCTGATGTTGGGGATTTTGATGGTGATCGCGTATATCCCCATGGGTCTGGTCGCTGCTGCATTAGGCGAAGGTTTTGCAGGGCTTTCGATCATTCTGATGATTGCATACTCCGTTTTTCTGGTCGTATGCTTCTATCGCCTGTCAATTATTCTGCCCGCGGCGGCGATAGGAAATCCCATATCGCTCGGTGAGGCATGGAACAACACATCCGGGGTCAGTGGTGCAATCTTGTTGCTGCTCCTCATTGCATTCCTGTTCCAGGTGTTGGTGCAGCTGGCTTTCGCCGCCTTGGCAATAATACCGGTGCTGGGCGTTTTACTGACCGTGTTCTTCGGCACGCTCATCCTTCCGATGATCAACGTCAGTATCTTTACCACAATGTACGGCGTCTTCATCGAAAAGCGCGAACTGTCCTGAGCGGCGTACACATATGTATTCCTTGCCCTTATCGCGATGATGGGGCAGGGAAACGGGCATGACTGATTTCATGACCCGCGCCCGCGCAGCCGAACAGGCGATGCGCTCTGTGTTTCCGGCGACGCCATTGCAGCGGAATGCCCATCTGTCTGACCGCTACGGCGCCGATATCTGGCTCAAGCGCGAAGACCTCAGCCCGGTGCGGTCTTACAAGATCCGTGGTGCGTTCAATGCCATGCGCAAGCAGCAGGGGCAGGACCTGTTTGTCTGTGCCAGTGCTGGCAACCACGCGCAGGGCGTGGCGTTCATGTGTAAGCATCTGGACGTGCGCGGCGTGATCTTCATGCCGGTAACGACACCCCAGCAGAAAATTCAAAAGACCCGCATTTTCGGCGGCGACAATATCGAGATCCATCTGACCGGCGACTATTTCGATGATACTCTGGCGGCCGCTCAAGCCTGGTGCACGCAACAGGGCGGATATTTCCTGTCTCCTTTTGACGACGCTGATGTCATCGAAGGCCAGGCCTCACTGGCGGTCGAGATCGAAGAGCAATTGGGCGGTGTGCCGGATCATATCGTTCTGCCGGTTGGCGGCGGTGGCATGTCCTCTGGCGTGGCCACATGGTTCGGGGATCGCAGCCATTGTCTGTTTGTCGAACCGGCCGGAGGTGCCTGTTTGCGCGCTGCTTTGGCTGCAGGGCACCCTGTTTCGCTGGATCATGTGGATACCTTTGTCGATGGCGCTGCGGTCGGCCGAATTGGCGAGAAACCGTTCGAATTGTTGAAATCACGCCATCTGTCGGATGTGCTGGTTCTGTCCGAGGACCGAATCTGCACCACCATGATCGAGATGCTGAATGTCGAAGGCATTGTTCTGGAGCCCGCCGGCGCGCTGGCGATCGAAGCGGTGGGCGATATTCAAAGCTTTGTACGGGGCAAGACCGTGGTCTGCGTGACATCCGGAGGCAATTTCGATTTCGAACGCCTGCCCGAGGTCAAAGAACGCGCCCAACGCTATTCCGGGGTGAAGAAGTATTTCATCCTGCGCCTGCCGCAGCGCCCCGGCGCGTTGAAGGAGTTTCTGGGTATTCTCGGCCCCGAGGACGATATCGCCCGCTTTGAATACATGAAAAAATCGGCGCGCAATTTCGGTTCGGTTCTGATCGGGATTGAAACCCGCAAGCCTGAAAACTTCATGCGTCTGTTCGCGCATCTGGATGAGGCAGGGTTCACCTACACGGATATAACCGAAGACGAAACGCTGGCGCAGTTCGTGATTTAATCCAGATTCTGGCGCAGCTCAGCCTCGAATTTCTGTTTCGAGCTGTCAAATACGGCCAGAATAGCGGGCAGATCGACATCCTCGCCCTGACCCGCGGCCGCCTGCCGTTCGCCGTCCTGACAGAGTTTCGAGAACTGGTCGAATCCAAGACTGAGCGCGCTGCCCTTCAGGAAATGCAGGTTCTGTTCCAGCTCGGACCGGCTTGTATCCTGATGCAGGCGGGCGATGACCTCCTGCACTTCCTCCAGAAAGATGTCGACCACCTCATCAAACTCATCCGGGCCAACCTCGTCCCGCAATTGTCGGACTCTGCCCCAGTGGATCATACTGCGTCACCTGCTGTTGAACATGCGGTTTCAGGAATAGGCAACACCAGTAAAAACCGGGTTAACAGCCAAGCGGGATTGCGGCCTTCGGTCTTCACCGGATGTTAAAACCGTCGCCACTAGGATCGCCCTGTGTGAATGAACGCATCAGGTCAGAGGGTAAATGGTGCCAAGGGCGAGTCTTGAGGAAACCAGATCAGATCTGGATTTCGGCGCGATCCGTAAGGTGCTGGTTGTTGATGACAGCCGTTTGCAGCGGCGCATCCTGGTTGCATCGCTCAGAAAGTGGGGCTTTGAGGTGGTCGAGGCCGATACGGGCGATGCGGCCCTGGCGCATTGTCTGGACGATCCGCCTGATCTTGTTCTCAGCGATTGGGTCATGCCGGGGATGAGCGGGCTTGAGTTCTGCAATGCGTTTCGCGCCCTGGATACCGATCAATATTGTTATTTCATCCTTCTGACTTCCAAAAGTGAAAAGCAGGAGGTTGCGCGCGGACTGGATGCCGGGGCAGACGACTTTCTGATCAAACCCCTGGAGGCGGATGAGTTGCGGGCGCGCATATCCGCAGGCGCGCGCATTCTGGACATGCAGCGCGAGCTTTCACAGAAAAACCGCCTGATCGAATCCGCGCTGGAAGAACTCAGGCTGGCGCATGACGCGATCGACAAGGACCTCATGCAGGCCCGAAAAATCCAGGAATCGCTGGTTCCGGAATTTACGCGGAGCTTTGGAAAATCCCGGGTCAGCCTGTTGTTGAAACCCTGCGGCCATATCGGAGGAGACCTTGTTGGCATGTTCTCGCCCGGGGTCAATCGGCTGGGGTTCTACAGCATAGATGTATCCGGGCATGGCATCACCTCGGCCATGATGACGGCGCGTCTGGGCGGTTATCTTTCCAGCAAGCATTTCGATCAAAATGTCGCAATGGAAAAGAGGTTCAACAAATTCTATGCACTGCTGCCTCCGGAAGACGTCGCAAGCATGCTCAATTCCCGATTGATGGCGGATGAGGGGATCGAGGAATATTTCACGATGGTCTACGCCATTGTGGATCTTCGAAACGGGCATCTCAAGATGGTGCAGGCCGGGCATCCGCATCCGCTTCTGCTGCGGCAGGATGGCAGCACTGAATTTCTGGGTGATGGCGGGTTGCCGATCGGGCTGATCGAAGATGCGAGTTTTCAGCAAATCGAGATTCACATGAAACCCGGCGACAAACTGTTGGTGTATTCGGACGGGTTTACCGAATGTCAGCTTGCCGAAGGCGGTTTGCTAGAGGAAGACGGTTTGCGACAGATGGCCCAGCAGTGCATTTCTGAAAAGGGCGGGTCGGAGTTTCTGGACGACATGTTCTGGCGATTGACCCAGGAGATTTCGCCCAAAGATGGCATTGGGGATGACGTATCCGCCGTTTTCTTTGAATATAACGGGCCTTAAAGCGAACTGAGATGCATTTCCGCAAAGTGCCGGTCACCGTCATTGCCCAGCAATTCAACGGCATCGGCGACTTTCATCCACAGTGCTTCGTGGAATGCCTCGCTCGGCGGGCCTTTGCGGCGTACGGGACGGGCGCGGTAGATCAGGCAGACCTTTTCGGCCCACAGATCGTATTCGGGCATAAAGGTGAACCGACGAAAAGCGCCGATGCGACGCGGGTTGGCAACGTGCCACCCGGTTTCTTCATAGACTTCGCGATGCAAGGCCGAAATCGGTGATTCGCCCGGATCGATGCCTCCACCCGGCAATTGCAGATCCGGGGCCGGTTCGGTCTGACAGGTCAACAGCAATTGGCCGCCACGTGGCAAAAGGGCATATACGCCAACCCTTCGGGTGTATTTCCGCCCCGTCTCGGGGGTTTCACCGAACCGCCTGATCATGTATGGCCCCTTTCAACCCGATCTGTACGACCTATATGGTGCCGGTATGCCAACCCGTGGCGTGTAAGGAAACCCCATGTCTCTTGGAACAAAAATCGCGTGGGACGATACTGTCCTGCCCTTTCAACTTGATGCATCCGACATGCGCGGCCGCGTGGCCCGTCTGGATGGCGTGCTGGAAGGTATCCTGAAACAGCATGACTATCCCGAGCAGGTCGAGGCGCTTGTTGCCGAGATGGCCTTGCTGACCGCGTTGATCGGCCAAACGGTTGCGTTGCGCTGGAAACTGTCGTTGCAGGTACAGTCCAAAGGGGCGGTGCGCATGATCGCAACCGACTATTATGCGCCGCAGAAAGAGGGCCAGCCCGCCCAGATTCGGGCTTATGCCAGTTTTGACCGGGACCGGCTTTCCAATTCCGCACCGTTCGATCAGGTGGGCGAAGGGTATTTTGCGATCATGATCGATCAGGGTGAGGGCACGCAGCCGTATCAGGGCATTACCCCGCTGGCCGGTGGATCACTGAGTGCGTGCGCCGAGGCGTATTTTGCACAATCCGAACAGCTGCCGACGCGGTTTTCGCTGAGCTTCGGCAAATCGACCGAGCCGGGCGTGGGCGAGCATTGGCGTGCAGGCGGCATCATGCTGCAACACATGCCCAAAGCGTCGCCCTTTGCCGCGTCGGGCGAAGGAACCGGTGACATTCTGACCGCTGCCGATCTGGTCGACGGCGAAGAAGGTGAAAACTGGGGTCGCGTCAATATCCTGCTGGATACCGTCGAGGAATTGGAGATGATCGGCCCCTCTGTTGCGCCGACCGACCTTCTGGTTCGCCTGTTTCACGAGGAACAGCCGCGTGTCTATGATGCGCAATCTGTGCAATTTGGCTGTACCTGTTCCGAGGATCGTGTGCGACAGAGCCTGTCGATCTATTCGGCCAAGGATATCGAAAAGATGACCACGCCCGAGGGCGAAGTCACCGCGGATTGTCAGTTCTGCGGGGCTCATTATGTGTTGGACCCGGCAACTGTCGGGTTCGATGCCGAAGACCCCAAAGGTGCATGACCTGGTTGAAAAGATCCGGGCGGCCCTGCGCCGCCCCGGTCACGGGTCCAGCGACTTTGACCTGAACCCGGATACCGTTCTGCCGCCCGGACGACGGTTGCGACCCGCCGGTGTTCTGGTGGCCATTTCGCTGGCTGATGCCACACCGCAGGTTATCCTGACCAAACGCTCATCCGCGTTGAAGCATCACCCGGGCCAGATCGCCTTTCCCGGTGGCAAACAGGACGAAACCGATGCTGATGTTACGGCTGCGGCGCTGCGGGAAACTGAGGAAGAGATCGGCCTGCCCCCGGAAATGCCCGAGATCCTGGGATTTCTGTCGACGCATGAGACCGTGACCTCGTTCACTGTGACACCGGTTGTCGCAGTTTTGCGGGACAGGTTCCAACCCGTGCCTGAACCCGGCGAAGTGGACGAAGTTTTCTCGACCCCCCTTGCCCATCTTTTGAATCCTGAGAATTATCTGGTCGAGTCGCGCCGATGGCGCGGCCAAAGACGCAGATACTACGCAGTTCCGTACGGCCCTTATTACATTTGGGGCGCGACCGCCCGCATATTGCGCGGGCTTGCTGCACGGGTGAATGAATGATGCTGATTGACGAAGCCTGGATCAGTGAACCAGCGACCCAAAAGGTCTGTTCGGCGCTGACCTCATCCGGGGCTCAGGCGCTTTTCGTGGGTGGATGCGTGCGCAACGCGCTGCTTGGCGCACCAGTGTCGGATATCGACATTGCCACCGATGCAAAGCCCGGGCAGATCGTCGAACTGGCGCAGGCTGCCGGGCTCAGGGCCATTCCGACCGGCATCGAGCATGGTACGATCACAGTGGTCAGCGCGGGCATCCCGCACGAGGTCACCACCTTCCGCCGTGACGTGGAAACCGATGGCCGCCGCGCGGTCGTAGCTTTTTCCGATCATGTCGAAGAAGACGCGGCGCGACGGGATTTCACTATGAACGCGCTCTACGCCCAACCTGATGGCACCGTGCTGGACCCTCTGGGTGGTCTTCCCGACCTCGAGGCCCGGTTGGTGCGGTTCATCGGAACCGCCGAGAACCGCATTCGCGAAGACTATCTCCGCTCGCTTCGCTACTTCCGTTTTCACGCCTGGTACGGGGATCCGGATGGCGGTTTCGACCCCGATGCCCTGGCCGCCATCGGCGCCAATCTTGACGGGCTGGAGTCATTGTCGCGCGAGCGGATCGGGGCAGAGCTGCTGAAATTGCTGGCGTCACCTGATCCGGCCCCTGCCGTTGCGACCATGCGCAGTACCGGTGTTTTGGCCCGTGTGCTGCCGGGGGCGGACGATCGGTCTTTGGCCCCTTTGATCGCGTTGGAACAGGCGGCTGGCGCCGATCCCGATCCGGTGCGTCGCCTGGCAGCCATTGCCTCGCCCGATGAAGCCGCGACATTGCGGTTGAGCCGTTCGCAGTTGCAACGCCTGATCAGGATGCGTGAAGAAGCACAGTCCACAACCAGTATTGCTGAACTGGGATACCGCTATGGCGATGAAGGGGGATTGCACGAGACGCTTTTGCGCTGCGCCTTTCTGGAACAACCCTGGTCCGAAGATTTGCGGCGCGATCTGCATGCAGGCGCAGCAGCGCGTTTCCCTGTCCAGGCCAGGGATCTGATCCCCAACTTCACCGGCCCGGCGCTGGGCAAGAAGCTGGCCGAGCTGGAAAAACGCTGGATCGCATCCGGTTTTGCGCTGTCACGCGAAGAGTTGCTGGCACATTAGAGCGAAGTCTCAAAAGGGGATGACATCTCGGATCCTTTGTGCTTAGGTGCGCCTGTCACATGGATGGAGGAATGCGAATGTATTACGGGATCTGGTTCGGCTAAAGCCGGGACACCTGCCCCGTAAAGGGTGGTGTTCAGGCGCCATCTTTCTTCGCACGTCTATTTTCCTGCTCAATCGGAGCACTATCCATGTTTCGCTATTTCGAAAACCTTGTTGACCCTTTTGTTGCCTACCGTGAGGCTGACACTCCGCCGACGCGGTTGTGGCCCTTCATGCTGGATTATTCGCGGCCCTTTATTCGGGTATTTTTCTGGGCGGCGCTGGTTTCCATAATCGTCGCGGGTGTTGAAATCGGGCTGATCTACTACATGGGTCGCGTCGTGGATCTGTTGGGCGGCACGCCGGCAGAGGTCTGGCAAAATCACGGAACGGAATTGCTGCTGATGGCAGCCTTTGTGTTGCTGTTGCGTCCGCTTCTGCATTTGGTCGACGTACTTCTGCTGAACAATACGATTTTGCCGAACTTCGGTACGCTGATCCGTTGGCGTGCGCACAAACACGTGTTGCGTCAGTCGGTTGGCTGGTTCGAAAACGACTTTGCCGGGCGGATTGCAAACCGGATCATGCAGACACCTCCGGCGGCGGGTGAAGTGGTCTTTCAGGTTTTTGACGCGATTTCCTTTTCGCTGGCCTATTTGATCGGTGCGGCGATCCTGCTGTATGCGGCGGATCCGCGTTTGTTGATCCCGCTGCTGATCTGGTTCGGATTCTACGCCATGCTGGTGCGCTGGACCGTTCAGCGTGTTGGTCCGGCGTCAAAAGCGGCCTCGGATGCGCGTTCGACGGTCACGGGGCGGGTGGTGGACAGCTATACCAACATCCATTCGGTCAAAATGTTTGCCCATGGCCCGCAAGAGCTGGACTATGCCCGCGAGGCGATCGAGGAAACCCGTCGGACATTTCAGATTGAAATGCGGATTTTCACTATTATGGATGCCGTTCTGGTCACTTTGAACGGTATGCTGATCGTGGGTGTTGTGGGCTGGGCGATTGCCTTGTGGATGCAAGGCAGCGCTTCGGTCGGTGTTGTTGCGGCGGCTACGGCCTTGACCCTGCGCCTGAATGCCATGACCGGATGGATCATGTGGGCCCTGACCAGCTTTTTCCGCCAACTTGGTATCGTGTCCGAGGGGATGGAGACCATTGCCCAGCCCATCGATTTGCTTGATGCACCGACTGCGAAGCCACTGCAACTCAGCAAGGGTGAGATCCAGATCCGCGACCTCTCGCATCACTATGGTCGCGAGGCCGGCGGTTTGGACCATATCGACCTGACCGTCCGGCCCGGCGAAAAGATTGGTTTGATCGGGCGGTCTGGCGCGGGAAAATCGACCCTAGTAAAGCTGCTTTTGCGATTTTACGACGTTGAGCGTGGCGCAATTCTGATTGACGATCAAAACATTGCGGATGTCACGCAGGACAGTCTGCGGAGCCATATCGGCATGGTTCAGCAAGATAGCGCGTTGCTGCACCGGTCGGTGCGCGACAACATCCTCTATGGCCGTCCGGATGCGTCCGAGGCACAGATGATCGCCGCCGCCAAACAGGCCGAAGCACATGAGTTCATCCTCGATTTGCAGGATCCGCAGGGTCGCACCGGGTACGACGCGCATGTCGGTGAACGGGGGGTGAAGCTGTCAGGTGGCCAGCGGCAGCGTGTGACGCTGGCGCGGGTGATCCTGAAGGATGCACCGATCTTGTTGTTGGATGAGGCGACATCCGCCCTAGATTCCGAGGTCGAAGCGTCAATTCAGGAAACTCTCTACGGCATGATGCAAGGAAAAACCGTGATCGCCATCGCCCACAGGCTTAGTACCATCGCGCAGATGGATCGCATTCTGGTGATGGATGCAGGCCGTATCGTCGAGGAAGGCACGCATTCTGATCTTCTGGCGCAAGGTGGCCTTTACGCCCAATTCTGGGCGCGGCAATCTGGTGGCTTCATGAACCCGGAGGCCGCTGAATGAGGATTGCCGACCTCATCTATCCGTTCAGGAACACCGAAACGCCCCCACCGCAGACGTTGGGGGCGTTCATCCGCTGGAGCCTTTCCGGGGCGTGGCCGATGCTGTTTGTTGCGGCGTTCTTCTCGGCCATTGCAGGCGCGATGGAGGCGGTCACGGCATGGATACTGGGCCGCGTGATTGATGTGGCGACCGCCAGCGGACCCGAGAATTTTCTGACCGCTGCTAATATGTGGATGATCCTCGGTGCGGTCGCCTTCTTCATGTTGCTTCGCCCGATCCTGTTTGGCCTGTCATCCTTGTCGAACAATTATATTGTCATGCCAAACATCACACCTTTGGTTCTGGCCAAGTTGAACCGTTGGACCTTGGGTCAGTCGGTGACCTATTTCGACGATGATTTTGCCGGTCGGATCGCGCAAAAGCAGATGCAGACATCGAACGCCATGGCTTCGGTCGTGTCGGAAACGATCAGCGCGATTGTGTTTGCCCTGGCGTCTCTGGTGGGGTCTTTGCTTTTGTTAGGGTCTATTCATCCTTTGGTGATGCTGCCCTTCGCGGCATGGCTGGCTGTGTATTTCATGCTGGTGCGCTGGTATCTGCCGCGCATCCGCAAACGTTCCGCCGCGCGGGCCGGGGCGCGGGCGATGGTGTCCGGGCAGGTGGTCGATACGATCACCAACATCAAAACCGTGAAGCTGTTCGCCCACTCGAAATTCGAAGATCAGGCGGCGCGTGAATCGATGGTGGATCTGCGTGAAAAATCGCTGGATTTCGGCAAGTTGTCGGCGAGTTTCCGGTTCATCCTCATGACACTGGCCGGTGTCCTGCCTGTCTTGCTGCTGGGCGCGACTTTGTGGCTGTGGCAGGGCGGTATGGCGACCGCCGGGGATATCGTGGCTGCCGGGGCGGTTTCGATCCGTATTGCTCAGATGACCGGTTGGGTCAGTTTCACCTTGATGGGGCTGTATGCCAATGTCGGTGAAATCGAAAACGGGATGAAAACGCTGGCCAAGCGTGACCGGGTCGAAGATATTTGCGGGGCGAAGGACCTAGACGTGACCGAAGGGTCGATTTCCTTCGAAGGCGTCAGCTTTGCTTACGGGCGCGATATCGGTGGCGTCACGGACTTGAGCCTGACCGTCAACCCGAGCGAAAAGCTGGGCATCGTCGGTGCATCCGGGGCGGGGAAATCCACGCTCGTCTCACTGTTGCTCAGGCTCTATGACAGGGAAAGTGGCGCCATTCGTATCGACGGCCAGGACGTGTCACAGGTGACGCAGGACAGCCTGCGCCGACAGATAGGTATGGTCACGCAGGAAACGGCGATGTTCAACCGGTCTGCTCGTGAGAACATTCTGTATGGCCGGCCGGACGCCTCAGAGGCCGAGATGATTGAGGCCGCAAAAAAGGCCGAAGCGCATGATTTCATCCTGAGTCTTGAAGATGCTCATGGTCGAAAAGGCTATGATGCTCATCTGGGTGAACGGGGCGTGAAACTCAGCGGCGGGCAGCGACAACGGATCGCTCTGGCGCGCGCCATTCTGAAAGATGCTCCAATTCTGGTTCTCGACGAGGCGACATCGGCGCTGGATTCCGAGGTTGAAGCTTCGATTCAGACCGCGCTGCATCGGGTGATGCAGGGTAAAACGGTGCTGGCCATTGCGCACCGGTTGTCGACACTCAGCGAAATGGACCGGATTGTTGTTTTGGACGAGGGCAGGATCGCCGAAACCGGAACGCATGAGGCGCTGCTGGACCTGGGTGGGCTGTATGCGCGGTTCTGGCACCGCCAGTCGGGCGGGTTCATTCAGGCAGAAGCTGCGGAATAAGGGTTTTTTTGCTGCGAAAGCCCGGCTATCAGGCCTCTTATGACGCAGCAATTCATAATCACACGGCTTGGACATCAGGGCGACGGTATTGCCGATGGCCCTGTTTACGCCCCTCGTACCCTTCCCGGCGAGATCGTCAGCGGCACCCTTGTTGGCCAGCAATTGACCGATATCCGGGTCGAGACACCGTCCGAACACCGTGTCAAAGCCCCTTGCCGCCACTACAAAGCGTGTGGTGGCTGCCAGTTGCAGCACGCATCCGATGCATTTGTGGCCGACTGGAAACTGCAAGTCGTCCGCAAGGCGCTGACGGCGCAGGATCTCGAAGCACCCCTGCGCCCGATACACACATCGCCCGAACGGTCACGTCGGCGGGCTACGATTGCCGTAAGGCGCACGAAAAAGGGCACATTGGCGGGGTTTCACGGTCGTGCATCCGGCACGATCACCGAGATACCCGATTGCCGCTTGCTTGACCCGGCCTTGATCGTGGCCATTCCCGTGGCCGAGGCGCTGGCCACCCTGGGCGCAAGCCGCAAGGGCGTTCTGGCTGTCACGCTCACACTGTCCGAAGCTGGTCTGGATGTGGCCGTAACAGGTGGCAAGCCGCTGGACGGCCCCTTGGAACTGGCGTTGGCGCAGGCGACCGAGAAACATGGGCTGGCCCGGCTCAGTTGGGATGATGAGGTTATTGCCATGCGGCATGCGCCGGTTCAGCGCTTTGGAGCAGCCGGAGTCACGCCACCCTCCGGAGCTTTCTTGCAAGCAACAAAGGACGGAGAAAAGGCTCTGTCAAAGGCAGTTTCCGAGGCTACACGGGGTGCGAAACGTATCGCTGACCTGTTTGCAGGCAGCGGAACGTTCTCTTTGTCGTTGGCGGAAAGCGCCGAAGTTCACGCGGTTGAAGGCGAGGCCGCCATGATCGAGGCGTTGGATCAGGGCTGGCGCAGGGCACAGGGGCTGAAACGCGTCACGACCGAGGCCCGCGACCTGTTTCGCCGCCCGCTGATGCCGGACGAGCTGAAATCTTTCGACGCCATTGTTCTGGACCCGCCTCGCGCCGGTGCCGAAGCGCAGGTAAACGAGATAGCACAGGCGCAACGCCCGGTGATCGCTTATGTCTCGTGCAATCCCGTCACCTTTGCGCGCGATGCAAAAACGCTGGTTAACGCGGGTTACACCCTTGAATGGGTACAGGTCGTTGACCAATTTCGGTGGTCGTCACATACGGAACTCGCTGCGCGGTTTGTTCTGAACGCCGCATCTTGATCTTACTGGGGAAGCTGACACATGGGGTCCAAACAGCGTTTGCTGAACATTATCGAAGCGCCCGTTTTCGGGCGGTTCATAACGGCCGTGATCATTTTCAATGCCATTCTTTTGGGGATGGAGACATCGCCGACCCTGATGGAACTGGCAGGTCCTTTGATCGTGGCGCTGGACAGGCTTTGCCTGGCGATCTTTGTGGCTGAAATTTCCATGAAGCTGATTGCCACCGGGCGCAGGTTCTTCACAAATGGCTGGAACATATTCGATTTCCTGATCGTTGGAATTGCCCTGGTTCCCAGCGCCGGGGGGCTGTCGGTGCTGCGCGCCCTGCGAATTCTGCGGGTGTTGCGCGTGATTTCCGTGGCGCCTCGTCTGCGTCGCGTGGTCGAAGGGTTCATCTCGGCCCTTCCGGGCATGGCCAGCGTGTTTCTGCTGATGGCAATTCTGTTTTATATCGGTTCGGTAATCTCGACCAAGCTGTTTTCGGAAACGTTCCCGGATTGGTTCGGCGATCTGGGCCTGTCTGCTTATACGCTGTTCCAGATCATGACGTTGGAAAGCTGGTCGATGGGCATCGTGCGCCCGGTGATGGAGGTCTATCCCTATGCCTGGGTCTTCTTTGTTCCCTTCATCATGGTCACGACCTTTGCGGTGGTGAACCTGTTGGTGGGTCTGATCGTCAATTCGATGCAGGATGCCCATCATGCCGAGGATGAGGTTAAAACCGATGCCTATCGCGACGAGGTTCTGGAACGGCTGGAAAGCATTGAACGTCGACTGGCCGAGCAGTCGAACATCAAAATGTGATTTCAGTTTTTCCAATTTTTGGCATAATGATCGAAAAAAAGCAGAGCAGGCAGTGAAACATGGATCGTCGAGTATTCGGTTTAGGCGCGTTGGCAACGCTGAGCCTTTCGGCTTGTGCCTCTAGCGGCCCAAGATTTCTGACTTACAACGGACCCGAGGTGACCTCTTTGGTGGTCAACAAGGGCACGCGCAAACTTTACTTGTTGCACAACGAAAAGATCCTTAAGGAATATGACGTCGATTTGGGGTTTGCCCCGAATGGAACGAAGAACCAGCGCGGTGACGGTAGAACGCCCGAGGGCACCTATCTGATCGACCGTCGCAACCCCAGAAGCCGGTATCACCTATCGCTGGGCATTTCTTATCCCAACTCGCAGGATGTCGCCAAAGCCAAGGCTGCGGGCGTTGATCCGGGTGGGGATATCTTCATCCACGGTGAACCCAATCTGCGTTCTGAGCGGAGACGCGCAAAAAAGAAGCGGGATTGGACAGCTGGATGCATCGCGGTCAAGAATGACGAAATCGAAGAGATTTACGCGATGGTTAACAAAGGTACGCTGATAACCCTGCGCCCTTAGGCCGTTTTTGGCGCCCAGTCACTGAACCCGAATGCCTCATAGTCGCGCTGATAGGCGTCAACCGCCAGCGCTTCGAGGTTTTTGTCGTAGATCAGCTGCAAAGCGTAGGGTTCATCCGGTGCGCAGGAGCCAGGCTGAGGCGGGTTTGAATGCCCCATGCTGCGCGCCAGATTCGGCAGATCGGTCATCAGATCCTCCTCTCTCAGAATCAGATCCGGCAGAGTGAAGGATGCGATCCCTTCCAACGTCCTGGACTGGCTGCACCACGTGCCGTCCACACGGACCGGTGTCTGCCCGTTGAGGTTGAGGCGCAGAAAGTTCAGAAAGCCCGAAAACGCTTCGCGGTGCTGTTCGACAGAATAATTGTTGTCCCTCACTTGCCCCGGAATCGGCAGCTTGAGCCGGTTGCGAAGATAATTCCGCACCATCTTATAGCTGCCCGGCCCCGTATTCAGAATATGACTGCAAAACGCCGTATGTGCCCGGGCCAGAGGGTGACGCAGGACGGTAAATTGCCGATGACCGGGATGGCCCTGCTTCCATGACCGGACCTGTTTGCGATTTCGATCCGTGATCAGCTTGTCGGTCTGACATCCATCCAGATCAGCCAGCCATTGCACGATAACAGGCTCTATCCCGCCCCGAATGGGCAAATACATCAAAGGAGACCTTGCAGCGGCAACATAAAGCGGTACCGACGCGCCGCGCTGCGGCTCAAAGCTTGTTGACCGATGCAATCCGAACCGATCCTGATCGCACAGGGCTTGTTTCAGTTCATCAGGATTGGTGACCTTCGACAAAGCCGGCGCCGGGTTTTGCGGTTTCAGGGTATCATCCAGTCGGGTCAGCCGCCCCTCAACCCCCAGCCATGCAGCCAGCCCGTTTATGACCTCCAGCTCGGTCAGGTCGTCATAGTGAATGAAGAACCCGGTTTGGCCTGTCTTTTGCAGGTGCCGTTGCACCATAAGCTGATGGTCTTGCAGCTGGTTCAGGTAATCCGAAAATTCGTCGGCGTCGAAGTCAACCTGCGCGTCGACGCGGCGTTTCACATTCTTCAGCAGCCACTGCTGCGTTTTCTGTGCTATTTTCAGCGACAGGTAGCTGTCCAATGGGTTGCGGGTCAGAATGATCTTGGCGCAGCGCGGATCGTTCAGCATGGGTTTCAGGATACGTGGGTCATGGTCTTCGAAATATCGAAAGCCATTGATGTCACCCGGTGCTGATTTGATCGCCTTGAGCATTCGTACGGGGTCCGCATCCCGGTCTTCCAGCGACAGGCCAAGCAGACGATCGGATTTCAGGCTGCCCGCAAAATGCGGATTGAACGCCTCTCCGTGACAGGTGACCCCTTCCAGCGCGTTCAGGTTGGCCTCAAGCAGGTTCGAACCTGTGCGCATGGCGGCCAGAATCACGAAGTAATCAAAATGGGCTGACATGGGCAATCACTGCACCAGATACGGTTTTCGGTATGGCTTTTCCTGGCGACCGAACACATCGTCCGCCGGGAAATCACCCATCAGATATGGGTGCATTCCCTGATTCTTGAGGTTTTGCAGGAACTTCCCGAATCCGGACAGTTCGACCATGGTTGGCACTTCGGTCAGATGGCTGGTCTGCTGCATGCCGATTTCTTCTAGAATGCCCAGCAAGGCATCCATCGGAGATTCAATGAAGTCGGCCAGCGTCCAACTGCGCATCCGCGCCTTGGTCCAGACCGATGTCAGCACCTCCAGCTGCTTGGTTTCAATTTGTTGCAGGCGCGCCGCCTCACTTCGGATTTCCGAGAAATTCATATTGGACCGGAACAATGGGATCGCCCAAGCGCCGGTGATGACCGAAATCTGAGCGTTCTTGTCCCGTGCCAGAAACCAGTTGATTTCCTGAGTGTCCCGCGGGCTGAACTGGAAACACTGGCGTTCACCGCGCGTATTCCAGATCAGGTTCGACAAAAAGGCGGTCGGGTTATAGTCCCGCAGCGCCGCACTGTCGCTGAGGGCGCCATTTGTTATGGCTTCTCCTTGCGAAAATTCGGCGCGTTCCGGCCCGAATAGATGCCCGTGGACTCTGGCCCCGGTGGTTGCGGCCAACCAAGGTTCGAAATCCTCGAACAGTTCCGAAAAGCCTTGGAATACGGAATATTGTGACGATGTCAGACCGTTTTCACTGCCATGGCGGGGAAACCGGCTTTGCATATACAGCCCGTCGCGCCCACGAGTTCGCCGTTCCACCGCTTTGGAAAACACGCGATCGATCTTGCCCGGATTGGGCTCTGCCGGTTTCATCGCCCCGGCCTGATCTGTCAGGAATGCCTGGTACAATCGCTCTGCGCGGGGCCAGATTTTACGGGCGACAAAACAATCCGATCGGCGCAGCAATTGCAGATGATCGTCATAGAAGATGTGCGGGCGGCCCTGGTAATCGAATTTGGACAGCGTCAGGGACCTGCTTTCAATATGCGTGGAATACAAGCGCGCCAGCGTCTGGAAATAGCTTTCATCCGGAATCCAGACATGACGGAAATACTTGTCATACAGCTTGCGCCTGGGGTCTTGAAGGATTGCCGACAGCGTTTGGCGGGTCAGGCACCACCACTGGCTTCCCATATGCGGAACCAGTCCGTCGGGGATTTTCCTGCGAAAGCCCATCAGACGCTGAAGTTTTACATGTGCGTCGAATAGTTTGCGATGCTTGCGCCACGAAAACGGAAACCGCAGGGTGAACCGTTCATGATCCAGCCCGCCGATGGTCCAGCTGACATCGGATGTCGTCGCGCTTTCGATGAAATCGACACGCGGCCGGTCTGACAGGTAATCGATCAGTTCCTGAACCGGTCGCAAGGGCAGGCAGGCCCCCGAGGCAAGAAATACATGCCGAACTTCGGGGAAACGCTCCAGCATCAACTCGGACGCGCTTTGCGAGGCGGCAACGATACCCCAGCCACCCCAATCGCAGCGATGTCGGTCAGAAAACACGATCGATGGATTGTTCGAACAGGACGCAACAAACCGGGAAAAAACAGTGTCTGCCACCTTGCGATCCACATGGATGACCACCGGGCACCCTGCTGCTGTCCAGTGGCGTGCGACCTGCTCGGCGCGGTCCAGCGAAGTATGAACCAACATGACAATACCCAGACCGCTCATGCCCAGTTTCCTTTCGACATGAGGCCCAGGATCTCAAGCTGTCGCCAGTTGATGTAGGCCTCGGACCATTCGCACCAGAAAACAGGCTTTTCCTCAAGCCGGGTTGCATATGCCTTGTATTCGCCCGAGCCCCGGTAATGCTGGCCACGCTGCAATTCTTCGCGGGCTTTTTCCCCAAGAGTATTGATCAACTTGGCATGAAGCAGTGACCCGCTGGCCTTTTCGCCGCCCCATTCGTCGTAAACCTGGTTGAGCCCGCGCGGCAAAAGCGAATGGGTCGAGCTGACATAAACATAGCGCCGGTTCCATTTTACCAGCGGAATCTTGTTCAGCGCCGGTGCTTTGGAGGGGTTGTCCTGAAAGAACACGCGCGCCCGTGGACCCCCTTGAATCCAAAGGTTCTTGTACTCGGGGTTCTTGGTGATCATGTAATTCCCGGGATCGAACCAGCGCGCGATTTCGAACGGGTTCTGACCTTCGGCATAGGGGTCGGCGTCCACCGGACCTTCGGGGTACATGTCGATCAGCATCGTGCCAAAACTGCGCACGGCACTGCCATCCAGCCAGTCCGTCAAGGCTCGGATTGGACGGGTGTCGCAGAACGGATAGATGAAGAATTCGTCCGGATCGACGCTCAGCACCCAGTGATCGTGCGCGTATTTGCGCAGCAGATAGTTCGACCAGTCCAGACCATAGCTTGCCCGTTTGTAGCTGGTCGTCGTCCGCCAGACCGAAACGTCAGCCTGTTCTTTCAAAAATTCAAAACTGCCATCATCGCTGTTGTTGTCGACAAACAGAAAATGGTTGATGCCCAGTTTGCGATAATATTCAAGAAAGAAGGGCAGGCGAATTTTCTCGTTCCGCACAACGCTCATCAGCAGGATATCATCACGCCGTATGGCCTGTGTGTTGTTGCTGACTGGCTTGAGCTCGCGGCGTCGTTTGAGGCAGCGCAGAATACGGCGCTTGCGCCGCAATCTCATTTTGTAGGACTCAAACAGGCTCACGTGACTGCCCAACCTTTTTATAACGCGAGCTTTCCCCGAACCAGCCGTGACAGTTGGCACGACATGGCATTACCGGTTTATGCCATCTTTGCATCTTCTGACGCAACGTCTTTAAAACCCGCAAACTGTAAACGTGCGGTTGATGCCCTTGTTTTCGTTTTCAATCCCAGCCTTCGCCGTTCATCAGACCCAACTGTTCCAGCTGGCTCCACCCGGTGTAGCGCACCGATTGTGGGGTCCACATGTCCGGCTGGTTGATTATCCCATCGTAGTATGGCCCGAATTGGTCCGGATCATGAAAATGTTGGCGTCGCTGCTTTTCGGTATTGGATTTCTCGATAACGTCCGGCAGGAACTTCGTGTGCAGCAACACGCCCGACGGGGTATCGCCGCCCGGGCCATCATAGGTTTCGTTCAGGCGGCGCGGCAGGGCAGAATGGCATGAGTTCACATAGGCATAGCGCCGCGACCAGCGCATCAGCGGGATCTTGTTCAGCGTGGGTGATCTTTGCCGGGTTTGCGTAAAGAAAATACGTTCCCGCGCGCCACCCTGCACCCACAGATTGCCCATCGGGCTTTGCCGCTGCGCGCGATACGGTCCTGCATCAAACCAGCACAGCAGATTTGTGGGGTCGGTGTCCGGGTCATAAGCCGCATCCCCCAAGGGGCCCTTGGGATAGAGGTCCAGCATCAGCGTCCCGAACCCGATCTTCCCGTGCCGGTCCAGCCAGGTTGTCAGGTCATGCAGGGACCGGGTGTCGCAGTGGGCATAGACCAGCAGTTCATCCGCATCCACCATCAGGCACCAGTGGCGGTGGCCATAGCGCATCTGCAACCAGGTCAGCCAGTCCAGGCCAAACCGCGATCCACGATAGCTGGAATGGGTTCTCCACACCGAGACATCCGGTTGATCTTGCAGATACTCGGATGATCCATCGTCGCTGCCGTTGTCGACGATCAGAAAATGATCGACGCCCAAGGCGCGATAGTGACGAAAGAACCAGGGCAGGCGGATGATTTCATTGCGCAAGGTGACGAAGGCCAATAAGTCACCCCGTTGGATTCGGGATGTCTGATCCTTCTGGCAGGACAACTGATGTCGGCTGCGCAGCGACCTCCAGAGCAGCCGCCGGCGTTTCCAGCGCAACCTGTACTTCCGTGCCCATCCGATCCGGGGAAGTGTCAAAGCAGAGCTGGATGTCACCGGGTCCTCATTTTTCGTAGTGGCCGTTCTGGTGCCAGCGCCAGGCGTCTGCGATCATCGTCTCTAACGTAGATCTTTTTGGCTTCCATCCCAGTTCATTTTCAGCCCGCACAGAACCAGATACCAGCTTGGTGCAATCTCCTGCCCGACGAGGGCCCACTGTATACGGCACGGGACGGTTGGTGACGGACCTGGATTGCTCGATCACCTCAAGAACGGAAAACCCGGACCCGGTGCCCAGATTGAAGACACGGCTGCCTTTGCCCTGTTCCAGCCAGCCCAGCCCCAGAATATGCGCATCTACCAGATCGCAAACATGTACATAATCGCGGATACAGGTGCCGTCGGGCGTATCATAATCTGTGCCAAAGACGGTCAGACCGTCCCGCTTGCCGTCAATCGCGTCCAACATCAGCGGGATCAGATGGGTTTCGGGGCGGTGAAACTCGCCCACGTCTCCTTCGGGGTCTGCACCTGCAACGTTGAAATACCGGAAGATGACATGGCGCAGCCCATGAGCCGCCTCGAAATCCTTGAGGATATCTTCGATCGCGCGTTTTGATGCCCCGTAGGCGTTCAGAGGATACTGCGCCGTGGATTCATCAAGAACCACATTGTCGTGCTCGCCATACGTTGCACATGTGGACGAAAATACGAAATCCAGACAGCCGGCCTCGACGGCTGCTTCAATCAGAGTCAGCGAGCCCGTGACATTGTTCGACCAATACACGCCGGGCTGGCGCATGGCATCGCCAACCTGGCTGAGCGCCGCGAAATGCATCACCGCATCTGGCTTGTGTTTCGCGAACACCTCATCCAGGCGGTCCCGGTCCAAAAGGTCGCCCTGTTCAAAAGGGCCAAATTGCACCGCATCCTGCCAACCCGTGATCAGGTTGTCGTAGGTCACAGGAAGGTAACCTGCCTGCGCAAGCGCCTTGCAGGCATGTGAGCCGATATACCCGGCACCACCGGTGACAAGAATTGTCTTCATGGCATATCCATTGGGGCTGGTTGAGGCACAGTTTCTACAGGGGCGCCGTCAGAGTCATGGGGAAAAGACGTCACTCCAGCCCCATGGCTGCCATCATCTCTTCGATCTTGGGCACGTCCTGCGGGTTGTTCAGTTCCCAGAACTGACGGCCCCTTGCCTCGACCTCGACGCACAGAACCTTGCGCCCGTTTTCCATGAACCTGAGCTGTTCCAGGCCTTCCAGCTGTTCCAGAGGCCCGGTTGGCCAGCCCGGATACGCCGCAAGGGCGTCGGGCCGATAGGCGTAAACGCCGACATGGTGAAACACGGGTGTCGCTTCATCGCCGGCGTATGTCTGCGACGTGAAGGGGACGACCTCTTTCGAGAAGTACATCGCACTGTGATCGCGTCCGAACACTGCCGTCGTGCCACCTACACGGCCATGCTTGCGGTCGTTCAGCAGACTGTTCAACGCACTGCCGTCACAGCGCAGGACAGGGGTCGCAACACCGGCATCCGGGGCGGCGCGCAGGCCGGAAACCAGATCTTCGACAAACCAATGCGGGGTCAGCGGAGCGTCGCCTTGCAGGTTGACGATGATTTCATACCCGCCACCCAGAACCTCATGCGCCTCGGCGCATCGTTCGGTGCCGTTCTGACAGTTTTCCGAGGTCATCACGACCTCGGCCCCAAAACCCTCGGACACGTCGCGAATGCGCTCATCATCCGTCGCAACAACAACGCGATCGACACCCGAGACTGACATGGCTGCACGCCAGGACCGTTCAATCAGTGTCATGGATGCGCCTTTTGCGCCGGTCAGGGGAACCAGTGGCTTGCCGGGATAGCGGGTCGAGGCGTAACGGGCGGGAATGGCAATCAGAACAGACATCAGGCTTCCTTCAGTTCAACACCCGGAGCGTAAGCAATAAAGAACGGATTTGCATAGCCATCCTTGCCATAAACCAACGGAGTATGGTCGTCAAAACGCACAACCTGGCCACCGGCTCCGGCCAGTACCGCGTGGCCTGCCGCCGTATCCCATTCCATCGTGCGCCCGACGCGCGGATAGATATCCGCTTCGCCCGTGGCAACCAGACAGAACTTGAGCGACGAACCCGCGCTTTTGCTGTCCTTCACATGATATTTGTTGATGTAGTCCTCAGTGGCCTGATCCCTGTGGGACTTCGACGCCACGACCAAAAGCCCGGAATTATCCGGTTCAGAGACTGATATGGGCGTCAAAGGACCGGTCTCGTTTTTGTCGAAAGCGCCCGTTTCCTCGACCGCGCGGCCATCAGCCAACGTGAAGAACATCCGACCCCGCGCCGGGGCATAGACCACTCCCCGGGTTGGCACTCCGTTTTCGACAAGCGCGATGTTGACGGTAAAGTCGCCGCGACGGTTGATGAATTCCTTGGTGCCGTCCAGCGGATCAACAATGAGGAAAGTATCGCCTTTTTCCGAATGCGAAGCGGCCTGTTCTTCGGTGATCAGAAGAATATCCGGGAATGCCGCACGCAAGCCTGCCGAAATCAATGCGTCAGCGGCTTCGTCTGCCTCGGTCACAGGGCTGGAGTCGGATTTGACTTTGACATCGAAATCATCCGCCTCGTAGATTTCCATGATCTTGTCGCCTGCCTCCAGAGCCAGTCGCCGGATGACGGGAATAAGCGCATCGTAGGTCACAAAAAAGCTCCGTTCCTGTGGTTTGTTGATCCAAAATCGCGATCGACTTATGATGCGGCGGTTACGGAACGGCAAGATATTCATGCCAGTTTAGAGGCGACGAAGCAGAAAAGACCCTTTGAATGTTCTATTTCAAGCGCAACCAAACGCTGCTGGGCGGCGCTTTCACGACGGCTGAGCTGGTATTCCATGCCACCGTGCGAAAGGTGCGCTCGCAACATCCGAATGCAATAGTCGCCATCCTGATCAATGTTTTGCAGCTTGTGGTGATGGGAACCACTTTCTACCTGCTCATGTCACTGATGGGCCGGGGCGGAATTCCAAAGATCAGGGGCGAATTTCTGCTGTATGTTCTGTCCGGCGTGTTCCCCTTCATGCTGCACATCCAGTCAATAGGCGCGATTTCAGGGGTTGGGTCCGCGAACAATCCGATGATGCTCCATTCGCCGATGAATGTGATGGTGACGATCCTGTCTGCGGCGCTCGGTATTCTTTACAAGCAACTGCTGGCTATGTTCGTGATCCTGTTCATCTACAGCGTCGCGGTCGCCCCGATCGAGGTGCAGGATCCCGGCGGTGCTTTCGCGATGCTGATATTGGCCTGGTTTACCGGATGCGCCGTGGGTTTGGTGTTCATGGCGATGAAACCCTGGTTTCCGACGACTGTGGGAATGCTCACCAATATCTACCGTCGCCTGAACATGGTGTTTTCGGGAAAGATGTTCGTCGCAAACACGCTGGGCGGCGGATTGCTGATGATGTTCGCCTGGAACCCGCTGTTTCATATTATCGACCAGTGCCGGGGCTTCATCTTCCGAAACTACTTTCCGCGAAACACAAGTTGGGAATACGCGCTATGGGTCGGGATAGCTTTGTTGATGATCGGTTTGATGGCTGAGTTTTTCACGCGCCAGCATGTTTCACAAAGCTGGAACGCGCGCCGCTAACATGCGACCCGCAGCGTCAAGTTGATCCGTCCGCCTTTTGGCAACAGCCGGGATGATCCGTATCTGATCCGGTCGACTCCGTGATAGGCCAATCGTGCCGGGCCGCCCATCACTACCACGTCGCCCGAGCCGAGCCAGATCGACTCGGTCTTGCCGCCACGGGTCGTGTTCCCAATCCGGAACAGGGCGTCATCGCCTAGGGAAACCGACAGAACGGGCCAGGAAAAATCTGCCTCGTCCTTGTCCTGATGCAGGCCCATTTTGGCGCCTTCCCCGTAGTAGTTGATCAAACAGCAATCCGGTGCGCGCTCGGTGCTGACCAGATCGTGCCAGATACCAAGAATGACCGGGGGGATTTCAGGCCAGACCCCGCCTTTCGGGTGCTTGTCCTGATAGCGATAGCCTGCCTTGTCGGTCACCCATCCCAGATCCCCGGCCGAGGTCATTCTTACCGACATCTCTTTGCCCGAAGGCGTGACGGGTCGAAACAAGGGTGCCGCTTTCAGAATCGGTCGAAGGGCCGCGATCAGCCGTGCCTGGGCAGCAGGGTCAATATAGCCTTTCCTGATTTCGAACCCTCGCAAGACAACTCGCGTCATTCCGGAAACCCCAAACCTTTCCAATTTCTTGCCAAAAAAGACCTCAAATTCCCGAAAACCTGCACTCTACGGTGCTTGCAGGCCTCTTGCCTCGCCCTTATATACGCCGGGACGCGCGATGGTAGTGCTGTCGCGCACATCAGATCGGGGGTGGGATGCCATAAAGGGTCCGACCCTCGGGACATCGCCTTGAAGAGAAAGGGATTGCAAAAATGGGAAAAGTAATCGGGATTGACCTGGGAACCACGAACTCCTGCGTGGCCATCATGGAAGGCTCGCAGCCGAAGGTCATCGAAAACGCCGAAGGGGCGCGGACCACGCCTTCGATCGTCGCCTTCACCGAAGATGAGCGACTGGTCGGTCAGCCTGCAAAACGTCAGGCGGTCACCAACCCCGACAACACGATTTTTGGTGTCAAACGTCTGATCGGTCGTCGCGTGGATGATGCAGAAGTCGAAAAAGACAAGAAAATGGTGCCGTATTCCATCGTGAATGGCGGCAATGGTGATGCGTGGGTTGAAGCCCGCGGTGAAAAGTATTCCCCGAGCCAGATCTCGGCCTTCACTCTGGGCAAGATGAAGGAAACCGCCGAAAGCTATCTGGGTGAAGATGTCACGCAGGCGGTTATCACCGTTCCGGCATATTTCAACGACGCCCAGCGTCAGGCCACCAAAGACGCCGGTAAAATCGCCGGTCTGGAAGTGCTGCGGATCATCAACGAACCGACAGCGGCTGCGCTGGCCTATGGTCTGGACAAAGAAGAAACCCAAACCATCGCGGTTTATGACCTTGGTGGTGGTACCTTCGACGTGACCATTTTGGAAATCGACGACGGCCTGTTCGAGGTTAAGTCGACCAACGGCGACACCTTCCTGGGTGGTGAAGACTTTGACATGCGCATCGTCAACTACTTGGCGGATGAGTTCAAAAAGGAACACGGTGTCGATCTGTCTCAGGACAAGATGGCCCTGCAGCGTCTGAAAGAAGCCGCTGAAAAAGCCAAGATCGAACTGTCCTCGACCTCGCAGACCGAGATCAACCAGCCCTTCATCTCGATGGGCGCCAACGGTCAGCCGTTGCACATGGTCATGAAACTGACCCGTGCCAAGCTGGAATCGCTGGTGTCGGACCTGATCAAGAAGTCGCTGAAACCGTGCCAGGCCGCTCTGAAAGACGCGGGTCTGTCGGCTGCTGACGTGGACGAAGTTGTTCTGGTCGGTGGTATGACCCGGATGCCGAAAGTGATCGAAGAGGTCACTAAATTCTTCGGCAAAGAGCCGCACAAGGGCGTGAACCCGGACGAAGTGGTTGCCATGGGCGCCGCCATTCAGGCCGGTGTTCTTCAGGGCGACGTCAAAGACGTGGTTCTGCTGGACGTGACCCCGCTGTCGCTGGGTATCGAAACGCTGGGTGGCGTGTTCACCCGCCTGATCGACCGCAACACCACGATCCCGACCAAGAAGTCTCAGGTCTTCTCGACCGCCGAGGACAACCAGAACGCCGTGACCATCCGCGTGTTCCAGGGTGAGCGTGAAATGGCTGCGGACAACAAGATCCTCGGTCAGTTCAACCTTGAAGACATCCCGCCGGCACCGCGCGGCATGCCTCAGATCGAGGTGACTTTTGACATCGACGCCAACGGCATCGTCTCGGTTTCGGCCAAAGACAAAGGCACTGGCAAAGAACAGAAGATCACCATCCAGGCATCGGGCGGGCTGTCCGATGAGGATATCGAAAAGATGGTCAAGGACGCCGAAGAGAACGCGGAAGCCGATAAGGAACGCCGCGAGCTGATCGAGGCGAAGAACCAGGCGGAAAGCCTCATTCATTCGACCGAAAAGTCGATGGAAGAGCATTCCGACAAGGTCGACCCGACCACGATCGAAGCCATCGAGTTAGCGATCGCCGCGCTGAAGGACGAGCTGGAAACCGAAAATGCCGACAAGATCAAGTCGGGCATCCAGAACGTCACCGAAGCCGCGATGAAGTTGGGCGAAGCCATCTATAAGGCGCAAGCCGAAGAAGGCGAAGAGGAACCTGCTGCCGCAGACGCTGCACCAGGCGACGATGACATCGTTGACGCCGAGTTCGAAGACCTCGACGACGACAAGCGTAAGTAACGGGTAACCGGGCCAGTATGGGCCGGTCCGGATGCCGGGCCGGCCTATTTACGTTGAGGCGGAAGGAAACACTGATGTCAAAACGCGACTACTACGAAGTGCTCGGCGTGTCCAAGGGCGCTTCGGCGGATGAGATCAAGAAGGGTTTTCGTAGGAAAGCCAAAGAGCTGCACCCAGACCGCAACAAGGACAACCCGGATGCCGAGGCGCAGTTCAAGGAAGCCAACGAGGCTTACGACGTGCTGCGCGATGCCGAAAAGAAGGCGGCTTACGATCGCTTTGGCCATGCTGCATTTGAAAACGGCATGGGCGGCGGTGGCCGCCCCGGTGGCGGCTTTGGCGGTCAAGGCGACTTCTCCAGTGCATTTTCGGATGTATTTGACGACCTGTTCGGTGATTTCATGGGTGGTCAAAGGGGCGGCGGCGGACGTCGCGCCGCGCGCGGCTCGGACCTGCGCTACAACCTGCGTGTGACGCTGGAACAAGCCTACTCGGGCCTGCAAAAAACCATCAACGTGCCAACGGCCGTGGCGTGTTCGTCCTGCGAAGGTACCGGGGCTGAAGGTGGCGTTGAACCCACATCCTGCCCCACCTGTTCGGGCATGGGGAAAGTGCGGGCACAACAGGGCTTCTTTACGGTAGAACGGACTTGCCCGACCTGTTCGGGATTGGGTCAGATCATCAAGAACCCCTGTAAATCTTGTCAGGGGGCCGGCAGGGTCGAAAAAGACCGCGCTTTGTCGGTGAACATTCCTGCCGGTGTCGAAACCGGTACGCGAATTCGTCTGGCAGGCGAAGGTGAGGCGGGAATGCGCGGCGGCCCTCCGGGCGATCTGTATATTTTCGTCGAAGTGGCCGAGCACAAACTGTTCGAACGCGACAGCGTAAACCTCTACTGCCGTGTGCCGGTCAGCATGGCCAAGGCGGCGCTGGGCGGATCGATCGAGGTTCCGACCATTGATGGCGGTCGCGGCCGTGTTCAGATTCCGGCCGGAAGCCAGTCGGGTCGGCAAATGCGCCTGCGCGGCAAAGGCATGCCTGCGTTGCGCGGCGGTGGTGTTGGTGACATGTTCATTGAACTGGCCGTGGAAACCCCGGTCAACCTGACCAGCCGCCAGAAAGAACTTCTGCGCGAGTTTGATGATCTGGGTGAAGACAACCATCCGGAATCAAAAAGCTTTTTTTCGTCCGTCAAGTCTTTCTGGGATGGCATGAAAGGCTGAACGACCAGGAACGGGGGCTCTGCCCCCGCCGCCCTTTGGGCGACTCCCCCGGGATATTTTCAGCCAGATGAAGCAAGGGACCCTGTATTCATCTGGCGAAAAATATCCCGGAGCGCGAGGCAGAGCCTCGCATGTCACTGTCCTAAACATGCAGTTTTGGCCTTAGCAGAAAGCTGAAAGTGGCAATACATCTGGAAAATTGAGTCTTGATTCCGGCCCTCGACCCTGAGATTGTCCGCTTCAACCGTTGGGGTGCCCTTTGACAGGGCTGAGAGACGCAACCGCGTTAACCCATCGAACCTGATCCGGGCAATTCCGGCGTAGGGAACGGTCTCTTGAACACAGACGTTTTCTCTACTCCGTTGCCCATAGAAGATGGAGCAACGACATGGTGGCAATTGCCCTGACCATAGCAGGATCCGACAGTGGCGGCGGCGCGGGCATTCAGGCTGACCTGAAGGCAATGTCGGCGCTGGGTGTTTTTGGCGCAAGTGTCATCACCGCCGTTACCGCGCAGAACACGCAAGCTGTCACCGCTGTGCATGGAATTCCGCTGGATGTGATTTCCGCCCAAATCGACGCGGTTCTGAACGATCTTGACGTCAGGGCCGTTAAAATCGGCATGCTTGGGACACCTGAGATCATTCATACGGTCGCCAGGGGCCTGGCGGCGTTCGACGGTCCCGTGGTTCTTGATCCGGTTATGATTGCAAAATCCGGCGACGCTCTGTTGGAGCAAGAGGCGGTCCGGACGCTGCGCGATGTGTTGTTGCCAACGGCGACTGTTCTTACGCCGAATCTGCCTGAGGCGGCGTGCCTGCTGAACATGCCAGCGGCAGAAACGCGTGAGCTGATGGCTGAACAGGGCCGGGCATTGTGCGCCTTGGGTGCGGGTGCAGTCGTGATGAAAGGCGGACACGGGTCAGGTGATATCTGCCACGATTTGCTGATCGATCCGTCGGGTGTCATGGCCGAGTTTCGGGCCCCACGTCAGGATACGAAAAACACCCATGGAACAGGATGCACCCTGTCGTCATCCATCACCGCCGGTTTGGCCAAGGGGCTGACCCTTAGGGACGCAGTTGCGCAGGCGCATGACTATCTGCAAGGGGCCATCGCGCGCGCGGATGAGTTGAATGTCGGCGCTGGGCACGGGCCGGTGCATCATTTCCACCGGGTTTGGCCCTCGTGACGCTTTGGTCTGTCATAGGGGCAGGGGTTGCCGGTCTTGCCGTTGCCAGCGAACTGGTGTCGCGCGGTGCAAAAGTGCAGATATTCGACCCCGGCGGGCCACCGGGCCCGCATGGGTGTTCATGGTGGGCCGGAGGAATGCTGGCACCTTGGTGCGAATATGAAAACGCGGAAGAACCGGTGTTGCGTCTGGGGCAGTCCGCGATGGAATGGTGGGCCCAACGCACCAAAGTGACCCGGCGGGGAACGCTTGTTGTCGCAAGTGCCCGTGATGTGCCGGACCTGCGCCGATTTGCGCGTCGAACAAAAGAGTTCACCAAGGTTGAACGGGCAGAAATATCTGAATTAGAGCCTGATCTGACGGGGTTTGGCCAAGGCCTGTTCTTCGAACGCGAAGCCCATGTTGATCCGCGTCAGGCGCTGCAAGATCTGTGTCGTCAACTGCAAAGCCAGGGCGTCGTGTTCCACCGGAAGTTGGCGCCCGCCCAGTTGGAGAATGCAATTGACTGCCGTGGCCTTCACGCCCGCGAATACCTACATGATCTGCGCGGCGTGAAGGGTGAGATGCTGGTCATACGATGCCCTGACGTGGAGCTGACGCGCCCGGTTCGTTTGCTGCACCCGCGGATGCCGCTTTATATCGTTCCGCGCGGCGGCGGCGTCTACATGTTGGGTGCGACCATGATCGAATCCGAGGATAGCAGCCGCATTACCGCCCGTTCGATGCTGGAATTGCTCAGCGCGGCCTATGCCGTGAACCCGGCTTTTGGTGAAGCCGAAGTGTTGGAGATAGGCGTCGATCTGCGCCCCGCCTTTCCCGACAACTTACCGCGCATCCGGCGTTTGGGCCGCACGATCTATGCCAACGGGCTTTATCGCCACGGATATCTGTTGGCACCGGCGCTGGCGTGGGGTGTTGCGGATCTGGCGCTGAACAACACACATTCGGAGATGGTAGATGAAGATCGTGCTTAACGGCGAGACGCGCGAGGTGCGCGCCGAAACCCTGTCGGAATTGTTGGACGAATGCGGTTTCTCGGGCCGTGTGGCCACCGCTGTGAATGAAGAATTCGTGCCCTCAAGCCTGCGCGTCGCTCACAAGCTGGCTGAAGGTGACCGGGTCGAGGTCGTCGCACCGATGCAGGGGGGCTGAAGATGAAGACGTTTTACGGCACTGAACTGCCCAACTCACTTATGCTGGGCACGGCGCAATATCCAAGCCCGGCCATTCTGGAACAGGCGTTTCGCGAAAGCGGTGCAGGCGTTGCCACTGTATCCTTGCGGCGTGAAGCGGGTGCAGGCCAGACCTTTTGGAACATGATCCGCGAATTGGGAGTTCTGATCCTGCCCAATACGGCCGGTTGCCATACGGTGAAAGAGGCCGTGACGACCGCCCATATGGCCCGCGAAGTGTTCGAGACCCGATGGATCAAGCTGGAACTCATCGGACATACGGACAGTCTGCAACCGGACGTTTTCCAACTGGTAGAAGCCGCCCGCATTCTGACCGAGGATGGGTTCGAGGTGTTTCCCTACACCACCGATGATCTGATCGTGGGCGAACGCCTGTTGGAAGCGGGATGCGAGGTGCTGATGCCCTGGGGCGCACCGATCGGGTCAGGACGCGGGCTGAACAACGAATACGCCCTGCGCGCGATGCGGGCCGAATTTCCTGACATTCCCCTGGTGGTGGATGCCGGTATCGGCTTGCCCAGCCACGCGGCCCGCGCGATGGAGCTGGGCTTTGACGCGGTTCTGCTGAACACCGCTGTGGCCCGTGCCGGAGATCCGGTTCTGATGGCCAAGGCGATGGCGCAGGCTACCCTTGCCGGGCAATTGGCCCATCAGGCCGACCCGATCGAGCCGCGCGATATGGCGGAACCCTCTACTCCTGTTGTTGGAAAGGCCTTCCTGTCATGACGCTGGACCGTTTCTATCCGATCTTTGATCACTCGGACTGGCTGCGGCGGATGTTGCCGCTGGGCGTCAAGCTGGTGCAGCTGCGCATCAAGGATCAGCCAGGCGATGCGGTGCGTGACCAGATCGCAGTCTCACGCGAGTTGTGCCGCGACCATGGGGCGGTTCTGGTGATCAATGACTATTGGCAACACGCGATCGATCTGGGCTGCGACTGGATCCATCTGGGGCAGGAAGATCTGGACGACGCCGACCTGAAAGCCATCCGAAAAGCGGGTCTGAAACTGGGCGTTTCCACCCATGACGACGATGAGCTTGAGCGTGTGCTGGCCATGGATCCCGATTACGTGGCACTGGGCCCGGTCTACCCCACCATTCTGAAAAAGATGAAATGGCACCAGCAGGGCCTGCCCCGCGTAACGGAATGGAAGGCGCGGGTTGGTGATATTCCCTTGGTCGGTATTGGGGGCATGAGTGTCGAGCGCGCAGCCGGTGTGCTGAAGGCCGGGGCGGACATTGTCTCGGCAGTCACGGATATCACCCTGAACCCCGACCCCGAAGAACGGGTGCGCGCGTGGATCGAGGTCACACGATGAGTCGATATGCCCGCCAGACGCTTTTGCCCGAAGTCGGGGCACAGGGGCAGGTACGCTTGTCGGCGGCCCGTGTTCTGGTCGTTGGTGCGGGCGGTCTGGCTGCACCGGTTCTGCCACTTTTGACAGGGGCCGGGGTGGGGCGGATCACGGTCATGGACGGGGATACCGTCGATCTGTCGAACCTGCACCGTCAAACGTTTTTCTCCGAGGCCGATTGCGGGCAACCCAAGGCGGAAACCGCCGCCGCCCGTTGCCGCGCGCTGAATGATGACACCGATGTCATCGGTCTGAATCAGGCTCTGACCAGTGAAAATGCGCCCGGTTCGGTGTCGCAAGCCGATATCATTCTGGATTGTGCCGACAGCTACGCAGCCAGCTACATCCTGTCGGACACGTGTCTGGCGCAGGGCAAACCTTTGATCAGCGCCTCGGTGCTGGGGCTTTCGGGTTATGTGGGCGGTTTCTGCGGCGGGGGCCCATCGCTGCGCGCTGTATTTCCCGATGCACCGGACAGTGGCGCCAGCTGCGCCACTGCGGGGGTTCTGGGCCCCGTGGTTGGCGTGATCGGGGCGATGCAGGCGCAGATGGCGCTCAGCTTGATCCTTGGACTTGATCCCTCACCCCTTGGGCAGTTGGTTCAATATGACGCAAGAACCCTGCGCAGCACCCGGTTTCGCTTTGATGACGCACCCGAGCCCGGCAACTGCTTTCGCTTTCTGTCCGCAAGCCAGCTGAAGGGCACGGATCAGATCATCGAGCTGCGCAGTTCGCAGGAAGCCCCTGTTCCCATCCATTCGAACGCGACGCGCATTTCGCCGGATAATTTGCGCGAAATAGACCCTAATGGCGGAAAAAGGCTGGCTCTTTGCTGTGCCACCGGTTTGCGGGCATGGCGTGCCGCAGAACAAATTCAACCAGATTGGCCGGGCGAGATTGTCCTCGTCGCGGCCTCAACCTCGTGAAGAAAAGGGAAACGCGAGATATGAAAAAGCTGATGACAGCCATCGCCCTTCTGGCCGCCGCGCCGGCATGGGCCGAAGACAAAATGACCGTCCTGCTGGACTGGTTCATCAACCCTGACCATGGTCCTATCATCGTGGCGCAGGAAAACGGCTATTTTGCTGAACAAGGGCTTGAGGTCGAGATCGTTCCGCCCGCCGACCCGTCCGCCCCGCCCCGTTTGGTGGCTGCCGGCCAAGCCGACCTGGCGGTGTCTTACCAGCCGCAATTGCACTTGCAGATTCACGAGGGCCTGCCTCTGAAGCGTGTCGGCACATTGGTTGCAACGCCGCTGAACTGTCTTCTGGTGCTGGAAGACGGGCCGATCAAGTCGCCTGCTGACCTCAAGGGTAAAAAAATCGGCTTCTCGGTCGCGGGGGTCGAAGAAGCCATCCTTGGCACCGTTCTGGGCAAATACGATGTTGCGCTGGGCGATGTCGAGCTGATCAATGTCAACTTTTCCCTCTCGCCGTCGCTGATGACCGGTCAGGTGGACGCGGTGATTGGCGCTTATCGCAACTTCGAACTGAACCAGATGGATATCGAAGGTCGTCCCGGCACCTGCTTCTATATCGAGGAAGAGGGCGTTCCGTCTTATGATGAACTGATCTATGTCGCCAATCCGGAAACGATGGACAAGGACAAGATCGCCCGGTTCCTCGCCGCGACTGAAAAAGCGACCCAATATATCGTCAACAATCCGGAAAAAAGCTGGGAAATCTTCGCGGCGACCTCGCCTGAACTTCAGGACGAGCTGAATGCCCGCGCCTGGGTCGATACACTGCCGCGCTTTGCGCTGCGTCCGGCGGGTTTTGATGCCGGTCGTTATGCCCGGTTCGAAACCTTCCTGAACGAAAGCGGGATGATCGACAGCGTCCTTCCGGTCAGTGACATCACCATCGACGTGACCGCGCAATGAGCAATTATGGCAAAGCCTTTGCGCTGATGCGCGATGCTGCGGCGGATCCGTGGCGGGATTATACCCGCCACGCCTTCGTAGAGGGTATGAAAGACGGAACGCTGCCACGCGATGCGTTTCTGCACTATCTGCGGCAGGATTATGTGTTTCTGATCCACTTCTCACGTGCCTGGGCGTTGGCCGTGGTGAAATCAGAAACGCATGAAGAAATGCTTGCCGCATCGCGAACTGTGAACGGTTTGATCAGCGAAGAGATGAAACTGCATATCGGTATCTGCGCGGCAGAAGGTATCTCGCAGGCAGAGTTGTTTGCCACGCCAGAGCGGCACGAGAATCTGGCCTATACCCGGTTTGTCCTGGAAGCAGGCTACAGCGGAGATTTTCTGGACCTGCTGGCGGCCCTTGTTCCTTGCGTCATGGGGTATGGTGAGATCGGTACGCGCCTGTCCGCCGAGGCAACGTCCGAGACATATCGCGGCTGGATCGACACTTATGCCGGCGAAGATTATCAAGCCGCATGTGTGGCGGTTGGCGAGTTGCTGGATCAGGCTCTAACAAAACGTATTGGGGCTGATTTCCAAGGTTCGCCACGCTGGGATCGACTGTGCCAGACCTTCCGCAAGGCGACAGAGCTTGAAGTCGACTTCTGGCAGATGGGTTTGACGCCATGACACCTGCGCCCGAACTGACCATCAACGGCACTGCCACGATCGACGGCGCGACCCTGTTTGCGCCGTTGTCCCTGACCCTAGGGGCCGGGGCGTGGACATGCCTGCTGGGCAGTTCGGGCGTGGGAAAAACCACGGTTCTGAGGTTGATTGCGGGGCTCGAGACCGGGGCTGTCTTCGCCGGGCGGATCACGGCCAGTGATGGCTTGCCTGTGGCTGAGCGTGTCGCATACATGGCGCAGGATGATCTTCTTTTGCCTTGGGCAACTGTCGCGCAGAATGTCTCGCTGGGTGCGCGTCTGCGCGGGGAAAACGTTGATCTTGATCGACGTGACCGCCTGATCAAGCGTATGCGGTTGCAGGATCACATGAACAAGAAGCCCAATGCGTTGTCCGGCGGGCAACGTCAGCGTGTCGCCCTGGCCCGGACACTGATGGAAGATCGCCCCGTTGTTTTGCTGGACGAGCCCTTTTCGGCCCTTGATGCCCGCACCCGCGCTGACATGCAGGATCTGGCCGCCGAAGCATTGCACGGTCGCACCGTCCTTCTTGTGACCCATGATCCCGCAGAGGCCGCGCGTCTGGGGCAATCCATCGTGGTGATGACCGAACACGGATTGACGCAGTGCGAACCGCCCCGGGCCCAGGCCCCGCGCCGCGTGGATGATTTGGAGACATTGGAAACCCAGGGTGCCTTGCTGCGTCTTCTCTGCGAGGGCGTGGCGTGAAGTATTTTTATGCACTGGCCGCAACTTTGTTTGCCTTGCTGATCTGGCAGGGCATCGTGACCCTGACCGGGTTGCCGAAGTTCATCCTGCCCGGACCCGCCGTCGTGGCCGAAACCTGGTGGCAGAACCGCTGGGTGATCGCCGAGCATACCTGGATCACAGCGATCGAAGTGGTGATCGGTCTGGCATGCGGAACGCTGCTGGGTGTCGTCACTGCGTTGCAACTGGCGAATTCGCGGGCGGCGCGGGTCCTGGTGCAGCCGATGCTCGTGTTCACGCAGGCTCTGCCGGTATTCGCATTGGCGCCGTTGCTAACGCTATGGCTGGGCTATGGGCTGTGGTCCAAGGTCGCCATGGCGGTGTTGATCATCTATTTCCCGATCACCTCATCCTTTTTTGACGGGCTTATGCGCACCCCGTCGGGGTATCTGGATCTGGCCCGAACGATGCAGGCCAGCAAGCGCGCCGTATTGTGGCATATCCGTATTCCGGCCGCTCTGCCGTCGCTGGCGTCGGGGATGCGGCTGGCGGCGGTCTATGCCCCGATCGGAGCGGTGATCGGCGAATGGGTCGGCTCGTCGCAGGGGCTGGGCTATCTGATGCTGCTGGCCAATGGACGTGCCAAGACCGATCTCATGTTTGCCGCGATGCTGACCCTGGGCGTATTCTCGATCCTTCTGCACATGATTGTCCGCCGGGCCACGGCACGCATGGCGGGTGAGGTGCGTTAACCAATCAGAAACCGATTCTGGGTCAGGGTGCGCCCATGACACAGGACGCCTTTGCCGAAGCCCCGATGCTGTTTGATACGGACGAAGCGCCGGCGCAGCCGCTGCCCTCTGGCCGGTTACCCTCCTACATAAAAGACCACCGCAAGCGGCTGCGCGAACGGTTCATGACCGGTGGATCGGCGGCGATGCCGGATTACGAACTGCTTGAACTGGTCCTGTTCCGATCCATTCCCCGTCAGGATGTGAAGCCACTGGCACGGGCATTGATGGACACTTTTGGTGATTTCAATCGTGTCCTGACCGCGCCCGAGGAACGGCTGCGCCAGATCAAGGGCGTTGGCGATACCGTGGTTACCGACCTGAAAATTCTTGAGGCCTGCGCCCACAGGATGGCCCGCGCCCGGGTGATGCAGCGGCATGTGATCTCGGGATGGGATGCGCTACTGGATTATTGCCACACCACCATGGCGCATCGTGAGATCGAACAGTTTCGCGTGTTCTATCTGGATCGCAAGAACGTAATGATCGCGGATGAGGAACAGGCCAAAGGCACCGTGGATCACGTGCCGGTTTACCCGCGCGAGGTTGCCAAACGAGCGCTGGAACTGAATGCCTCGGCCCTGATTCTGGTGCACAACCACCCGTCGGGTGATCCGACGCCCTCGCAGTCGGATATCGACATGACCAACCGTATTCAGGATGCCTGTGCGGCCTTGGGCCTGACCCTGCACGACCACCTGATCATTGGAAAATCGACCGAGTTGAGCTTTCGGTCCGAAGGGTATCTGTGAGCTTCACTGCACCCAGATTTCAACCCGGCGGTTGACCTTGCGGCCCCATTCGGTGTCGTCACAGGCCATCGGCATTGCTTCGCCAAACCCTTCCGCGACCACCTCGATACTGTCTGATATCGATGTCTCGGCTGCGGCCAGAACCGCGTTTCGTACCGTCTGTGCACGTCGCAGGGCAATGCGGGCGTTGGCGGCGGCCCCGCCATCCCCGTCGCTGAAACCGGCAAACACCAGCTTGCGCGCCTTCAATGTGCCGGCGTCAAGCATATGTGCCAGTTGCTGAATATTGGAACGTGACTGCGCATCCGGACGGGATGATCCGGGCTCGAACCGAACCGACAGGGACAGCCGTGACAGCGGACGCAGGGTTTCGATCATGCGCTGAAGCTCATCCAGCCCAACTTCGGGCCCTCCGGTGGCGATGGCATTGGCAAGCCGGTCGCCCTGTACGCCAACCGGCAAGGTTTCAGGCGATTGATCCACATAACCTGCGTCACGAATGGCCATCTGGGCCCCGGGGCTTAGGCTAAAGGCCAGAAATTGCCGTGCAATCCGCGGCAGGCGGCGTTCGGGCAGATACAGAAACATCGGCATGTTCAACGGATAATCTTCGGTCTTGATCGATTGACGGGTGGCGGCCAGCGGATGCCCACACCCTCCGGTCAACGGCAGGGCTCGGGTATTGTCGACTGTCGCTTTGCTGGCGATTCCGATGGAAAACGGGTCCTTTGCCACGGCCTTGGCCAGATCGCTCGTTCGAATATGACGGATTGCGGTATCGGTCAGTTCCACGCCAGCGGTCTTCAATACCTGATCCTCGACAGCCTGCGCCAGCCCCGATCCCGGATCCGGCACATGCAATGCGATCGGAGCATCCGGCCCGCCCAGGTCCACCCAGTTCTTCACTTCACCTGACAGAATGCGGGCCAAGTCGGCCAGCGAAATCTGACGCATCACACTATCGGATGCCACCACCGGAACCATGGCGTCCAATGCAACAACCCTGGATCGCCGGGCCCGTTTCAAATCACCCAGCCCCGCGGCATCGGCTGCATCCCGCTCTGCCTCGCGTACTTCGCGCAGGGCCATCACGATATCTGTCTGATTCCCGATCAACTTGGCGAAGCCGCGATCCGTGGTCCCGACGTCAAAGTAGAACCGCGCCAACGGGGCGTCACGGCCTGACTGAAAAAGCTCATAGACGAAGGTGTCAGAATCCACGCGGGCAGGCGTTGCGGTCAAGCCTTCCTGCTGCGCAAACCCGATGATCAGGGCGGGCAGGACCGTTTCGGCCATGACAGACGATCCGGAAAACCGCAACTCGGCTACGAAATCCGTCAGGCTGGGGCACGCAGGTCCGTCGCAGGTGACGCCCGAGCCATCAACGGTCAACTCACCGAACTGCGTATCAACGCGGTAAAATTCGCCGTCGAAGCCCAGCAGGTTGCCTGTTACTTCGACCTTGCCGTCATGAGACGTCAGTGTGATGTCTTGCGCCATTGCACAGGTCGCACCTGCAACGGTAAACAGCGCGGTCACAGCCGCACGAAAGAAAGTCATAAGAGAGTCGAGCCTGCCTGCGGATTACTTTGCCGCGATTGTCAGGTCTGAGAGCAGATTATTCAACACCAGAAACTCACCGGCCTGTGAACAATCCGGCAGGGTCAGGGACATGTCGCGCGACCGCAGGCGGCTATCTGACAGAAGTTCCAGCGCCTGCACATTCAGCGTTTGCCCGCAGTTGGATTCGGTCACTTCGGCTTCGACCGTCAGGTCGATGCTGCCGGACCGATCCGACGCGCCCGTCGGAAAGGAATATACTTCGATATTCTTGGCACGACCCAGACCCGTCTGGCCCAGGCGCAGAACCTCTCCTGCGCCATTTGCCGAGGAATCATTCCACACATGGCCGCTGTTGCCATAGCTTGCCCCGAATTCCAGCGCGTGAATCTGCAACTCGGTATCACCCTGCCATTGCAGGACGACGCGGTCATATTCGGCAATGTCGGTCACGTGAGTGGTGGCGACCGTGCCTGTTTCATCTTCGAATGAAATCAGGAAAATCGCGTATTCCGACAGTGCCGGGATGGACATGTTCAAGGCACCGGAATCGTCGGTGTTCTGGCTGACCGTCAGGCCGCTGTGATGAATTTCAACGCGTTCGTTTCGGTGGCAGGGTGCCCGCAGCGACAGGTGTGCCATGGCGCCGGGGACGGCGACGGCGCGCGCGCTGATGTTGCAATCCGTTGTTTTCGGTGCTGACGGAACTGCGCGAGGTTCGGGCGCTGCCGCCCCGAAATCTGCGTCAGACGCCGGAGCCGAAGTCAGTACGATAGCATCCAACCCCGACAGAACCGAGGATTGCTGAGATGCCGAGGCAACATCAACACTACCCCCCGCGTTCGCAGGCTGCGCGGTTGGTCCGTTCTGCATCAGGTAGCCTATGCCCAAAGCACAAGCGACCGTGCCGCACATGGTCACGTAGTTTCGAACTACAAACAAGACACCCTCCCCAGTTGAAGGAGCAAATCGCACATTCGCCACGAATCGCGGCCAATTTGTGGCCGCAAGACGAACACATTGTGGATTCGGCGGGTAACGTTAGGTCAGTCGGCCATGGCAGTGTTTGAACTTCTTGCCTGAGCCACACGGGCACGGATCATTTCGCGACGGGTTGCCCCAGGTCGATGGATCGCTTTCGTCGAACCCCGGAAGCGCATCACCCGAGGCCGCAGCCTCGGCCTTGGCTTCGGCCTGTTTCGCGGCCTTGTCCACGGCCTCCTGCGCCTGAGCCTGCTGCCCGGCCATCTGCGCCAGCATTTCTTTCTGTTCTTCTTCGGTCAGCGGACGTACGCGCGACAATTGCTGTGTCACGGTCTCGCGCAGCGAATCCAGCATGCTTTCGAACAGCTGGAAGCTTTCGTTCTTGTATTCGTTCAGAGGATCGCGCTGGGCATAACCGCGGAACCCAACGACCGAGCGCAGGTGTTCCAGGGTCAGCAGATGCTCGCGCCATTTGCTGTCAATGGTCTGAAGCAGAACCTGTTTTTCGATGTTGCGCATGTTTTCAGGGCCAAAGGCGACGGCCTTCTGGGCCATCATCTCATCCGCGGCCTTGATCAGACGTTCGCGCACCTGCTCGTCATCCACGCCTTCTTCGGCGGCCCAGTCCTGAACCGGGACGTCCATGTTCAACTTGTCCTTTATCGCCTCGTGCAGACCCTCAGTATCCCACTGATCAGCATAGGATTTCGGCGGCATGTATTCGTCAATCAGGTCGTCAATCACCTGTTCGCGCATATCCGAGACGATCTCGGACAGGTCGTTTGCAGACATGATTTCGCGGCGCTGGCTGAAGATCACCTTCCGCTGGTCATTCATCACGTCGTCGAACTTCAGAACGTTCTTACGCATGTCAAAGTTGCGGCCTTCGACCTTGGACTGCGCGCGTTCCAGCGACTTGTTCACCCAGGGGTGAATGATCGCCTCGCCTTCTTTCATGCCCAGCGTGGTCAGAACCTTGTCCAGCCGTTCCGAGCCGAAGATACGCATCAGGTCATCCTCGAGGCTCAGGTAAAATACCGTTCGGCCCGGGTCGCCCTGACGGCCGGAACGGCCGCGCAGCTGGTTGTCGATGCGGCGGCTTTCGTGGCGTTCCGACGCCATGACGTAAAGGCCGCCAGCAGCCAGAACCTTTTCTTTTTCTTCGGCGTGGCGTGCTTCTTCGGCGGCCCGCAGCTCGGACGGATCCGCGTCTGGATTCTCGGCAATCGCTTTCAGGACCTTCATCTCGACATTGCCGCCAAGCTGAATGTCGGTGCCGCGACCGGCCATGTTGGTGGCGATGGTTACCGCACCCAGACGACCGGCATCGGCAACGATCTGTGCCTCTTGTTCGTGCTGGCGGGCGTTCAGAACGTTGTGCTTGATGCCTTCCTTGGTCAGCATCTGGCTGAGCAGTTCGGATTTTTCGATCGACGTGGTCCCCAGCAGAACCGGCTGGCCCTTTTCCTGCGCCTTTTTCGTCTCGGCGATCATCGCATCGTATTTTTCGGCGGCCGTACGATAGACCTGATCATCTTCGTCGATACGGGCAATCGGCAGGTTGGTCGGAACTTCGACCACGCCCAGACCGTAGATCTCGGCAAATTCTTCGGCCTCGGTCAACGCGGTGCCGGTCATGCCGCTCAGTTTGTCGTACAGGCGAAAATAGTTCTGGAATGTCACGCTGGCCAATGTGACGTTTTCCGGCTGGATCTGAACCTTTTCCTTGGCTTCGATCGCCTGATGCAGACCTTCGGACAGGCGACGGCCCGGCATCATGCGGCCGGTGAACTCATCGATCAGAACGACATCGCCGTCGCGCACGATGTAATCCTTGTCGCGCTGGAACAGCTTGTGGGCACGCAGCGCCTGGTTGACGTGATGCACAACGGTGGTGCTTTCCGGATCATACAGGGAATGGCCTTCGGGAATCAGGCCGGCCTGAAGCAGCTGTGCCTCAAGAAATTCGTTGCCTTCATCGGTAAAGGTCACATTGCGCGATTTTTCATCCAGGGTGTAATGATCGTCGCTCAGCGTCGGGATCAGGCCATCAATGGCGGTGTACAGATCCGACCGGTCCTGCGCGGGACCCGAGATGATCAGCGGTGTCCGCGCTTCATCGATCAGGATCGAGTCGACCTCGTCCACAATCGCAAAGTTGTGGTGTTTCTGGTAAACCTGCTCTAGATCCGCCTTCATGTTGTCGCGCAGATAGTCAAAACCCAGCTCGTTGTTGGTGGCATACGTGATGTCACAGGAATACGCGGCCAGTTTTTCCGCGTCGGGCTGGCCGGACCAGATCACACCAGTTGTCATGCCTACGGCCGCAAACACCTTACCCATCCATTCCGCGTCACGTTTGGCCAGGTATTCGTTCACCGTGACAACATGCACGCCCTTGCCGGTCAGCGCGTTCAAATAGGCCGGGAAGGTGGCGACCAGAGTCTTGCCTTCGCCCGTCTTCATTTCCGAGATGTTACCCTGATGCAGGAAAATGCCGCCCATCAGCTGCACGTCAAAGGCCCGCAGGCCAAGTGCGCGCTTGGCGCCCTCGCGTACGTTGGCAAAGGCCTCGGGCAGCAGGTCGTCCAGGCTTTCGCCATCCAGTGCGCGCTTGCGCAGGTCTTCGGTCTTGTCGATCAGACCTTGATCTGAAAGCGTTTCAAACTCTGGTTCCAGCGCATTGATCTTTTCGACCAGAGGGCGGGTCGCCTTGATCTTGCGGTCGTTCGGTGTTCCGAACACCTTTTTGGCGAGCGTTCCGAGTCCCAGCATGTTCACTCCAGAGGATCTGTTCTTTTCGTGGTTGCGACAGGCTTGCCCACCTTGCGCGCAACCCATAGATACGGGGGGTGAAAGGCGGCCCTGTCCAAGGCTTCAAAGCGATGTAAGCGGCAGGTTCCAGAGTGTCAACGCCGCGCCCTGTCGCGGCAAGAAAATAGGATGATTCAATGCCCAAAGGTCTCACTTTTCTGCCATCGCTGGCCCTGGCCGCCGTGATGGCCCTGCCGCTGGCCGCCGAAACCCAGCCGGATGCGTCGACCGTGGTCGCTCGGGTAAACGGGGATGAGATCACATTGGGTCACGTGATCGCCACCGTCGCTTCTCTGCCACCGCAATATCAGCAGGCGGAAGACGACGTGCTGTTCGATTTCATTCTGGAACAGCTGATCCAGCAGCAATTGCTGGGACAGCAACAGGATGGCCTGAACATGCGGAACGCGCTGACACTCGACAATGAAAAGCGGTCGCTTCAGGCGGTTCAGACGGTCGCGGCTCTGACCAACGATCTCGTCACAGAGGAAGCCATTCAGGCCGCTTACGATGCGCGTTTCAATGATTTTGCGGGTGAAGACGAATTCGACGCCAGCCATATTCTGGTGGAATCGGAAGAAGAAGCCAAAGCGCTCAAGACTCAGCTTGATGATGGTGCAGATTTTGCGGAACTTGCCCGCGAGAACTCGACCGGTCCGTCCGGTCCGAATGGTGGCGCGTTGGGATGGTTCGGAAAAGGCCAGATGGTACCTGAATTCGAGGCAGCCGTGATCGCGCTGGAAAAAGGGCAGGTGTCGGATCCGGTGCAAACTCAGTTTGGCTGGCATCTGGTCAAGCTGAACGACAAGCGCAAAACCGAAGCCCCCGAACTGGACGCGGTGCGCGATGAGCTGGCCCAAACGATCCAGCAAGATGCCATTCAGGCGCGGATCGACGAGTTGACGCAGCAGGCACAGATCGAACGCCCCGCGCTGGAAGGCGCAGGCCCCGAGATCATGCGCCAGCTGGACCTGATTCAGGAGTAAAGACCAGTGGCCACGATCACGAAGGTATCGCCGCTGGCGCCGGCGTCTTTCCCTGAACTGCCTGCGATTGACGGTGTGCGTTTTGCCACCGTCGAAGCGGGTGTGCGCTATCAGGGTCGCACGGATGTCATGCTGGCTGTTCTTGATCCGGGCACGTCGGTGGCGGGTGTCTTCACCCGCTCGGCCACCCGCGCGGCACCGGTTCTGAATTGTCAGAAGAAAATAGGAGGCCCCAGTGATGGACCTGCGGCGATCCTTGTGAACTCGGGCAATGCGAACGCGTTCACCGGCCACTATGGCCAGACATCGGTTGCCGAGGTGACGCAGGCCGTTTCCAAATCGACCGGTGTCCCCGTCGAACGGGTCTTTACCTCATCCACCGGTGTCATCGGTGAACCGCTGCCACATGATCGCATCATATCGCAGCTTGAAGCGTTGAAATCCGGCCTCAGCCGCCATGCCATCGAAGATGCCGCGCGGGCGATCATGACGACGGACACGTTTCCCAAAGGGGCGAGCGCACAGGTCGAAATCGGTGGCAAAACAGTCTCTATTGCAGGGATTGCGAAGGGTTCTGGAATGATCGCGCCAGACATGGCGACGATGCTGGTCTATATCTTCACCGACGCACAGGTTGAGCAATCGGCGTTGCAGGAAATGCTGAGCGCCCAGACAGATCGCACCTTCAACTGCATCACTGTGGACAGCGACACCTCGACCTCGGACAGTCTGCTGCTGTGTGCGACCGGATCTTCGGGCGTTGATGCCACCGGCGATGCCGCTTTTGCGCGGGCTTTGGAAACAGTGATGCTGGACCTCGCGCAACAAGTGGTGCGTGACGGGGAGGGCGCCACGAAATTCGTGGAAATCCGCGTGACCGGAGCCGCCTCGGACGCTGACGCCAAGACCCACGGTCTGGCCATCGGCAACTCCCCTCTGGTGAAAACCGCCATCGCCGGTGAAGACCCGAACTGGGGCCGCATCGTCATGGCCATCGGCAAGTCGGGCGCGGCGGCGGATCGCGACAAGCTCAGCATTTCCTTCGGTGATATTCTTGTGGCCGAGAACGGCTGGGTCAGCCCGGATTATCGCGAAGACGCCGCCGCCGCCTATATGAAAGGTCAGGACCTCGTGATTGCGGTCGATCTGGGGCTGGGCGAAGGGAAATCCACCGTCTGGACCTGTGATCTGACCCACGGCTATATCGAGATCAACGCGGATTATCGCTCGTGAAAACCGTGTTAGTCTCTGCTGTCGCCCTGATCGACATCGAGGGCCGCGTGCTGCTTGCCCAACGTCCCGAAGGCAAATCCATGGCCGGACTGTGGGAATTCCCCGGTGGCAAGATCGAGCCCGGCGAAACCCCCGAGGCCGCCCTGATCCGGGAATTGCACGAGGAACTGGGCATCGACACCTGGGCCTCGTGCCTAGCACCGCTGACCTTTGCCAGCCACAGCTATGATGATTTCCACCTGCTGATGCCGCTGTTCGCCTGCCGCAAATGGGAGGGTATTCCGCAGTCGAAAGAGGGCCAGGCGCTGAAATGGGTGCGCGCGAATGACCTGCGGAACTTTCCGATGCCGGCGGCGGATGTGCCGCTGCTTCCGATTTTGCGGGATTGGCTGTAACAATTCGTAAGAATTGAGAAAACATCACGAAAAAGTTGACGCTGATCGTCCTCCTTGTCCTTAATCGGGGCAGCAGCGTTCCGGTCTGACCCGGCGACGCCGTTCCGGCCCGACCCGGGGCCGGATGGGGAGGAGAGATAGAATTGGCTCAGACGCAGTCGGGCGCCGAGGGGATGCACTCCCTTCCGGCGCTGCTACATCGCAATGCGACGCAGTTCGGGGATGCCCCGGCTTACCGCGAAAAGGAGTTCGGGATCTGGCAATGCTGGACCTGGGCGGAAACGGCCGCCGAGATCCGCGCGCTGGCGCTTGGATTTCTTGAACTTGGCGTTGAAAAGGGTGACCACATCGCCGTAATCGGGCGCAACCGTCCGGCACATTACTGGTCAATGGTTGCGGCGCAGATGGTCGGTGCCATTCCGGTTCCTCTCTATCAAGACGCGGTTGCCGAAGAGATGGCCTATGTGCTGGAGCATTGCGGGGCGAAATATGTCGTCTGCGGCGATCAGGAGCAGGTCGACAAGGTCATCGAGATTCAGGAAAACCTGCATCAGGTCAAACACATCCTCTATACCGACAAGCGCGGTATGCGGAAATACGACCACAGCCAGATGAATGCCCTTGACGACATCAAGGCCGAGGGCAGCGCCGGTCATGCGCGTTTCGACGCCGAACTGGACAGGCGCATCGGCGAGATCACCTATGACGACACCTGCGTGATGCTCTATACTTCGGGTACCACGGGCAAGCCCAAGGGCGTGGTGCTGTCGAACCGCAACGTGATCGAAAGTGCAAAGAACTCAGCCGAATTCGACCACCTGACCCGCAACGAAGACATCCTGTCCTATCTGCCGATGGCCTGGGTGGGGGATTTCATCTTTTCCATTGGTCAGGCCTACTGGTGCGGGTTCTGCGTGAACTGCCCCGAAAGCGCCGACACGATGATGACCGACCTGCGCGAGATCGGGCCGACCTATTTCTTCGCGCCGCCGCGCGTATTTGAAAGCCAGCTGACCAATGTGATGATCCGAATGGAGGATGCCAGCAAGCTCAAGCAGCGCATGTTCCACTACTTCATGGCGCATGCCAAGAAGGTCGGCGGTCGGTTGCTGGATGGCAAGCCGGTGAGCTTGGGTGACAAGGTGAAATATGCGCTGGGCAATCTGTTGGTTTACGGGCCGCTCAAAGACACGCTGGGATATGGGCGCTTTCGGGTGGGCTATACGGCGGGTGAGGCGATCGGGCCGGAGATCTTTGATTTCTATCGCTCTTTAGGCATCAACCTGAAACAGTTGTACGGCCAAACCGAGGCGACCGTGTTCATCACCGTCCAGCCCGACGGCGAGGTGCGCGCCGACACCGTTGGCGTCCCGGCCCCCGATGTCGAGATCAGGATCGACGACAAGGGCGAGATCCACTACCGCTCGCCCGGCGTTTTCGTCGAATATTTCAAGAACCCGGACTCGACCGCATCGACCAAGGACCCTGAAGGCTGGGTGGCCACGGGCGACGCAGGGTTCATCGAGGAAAGCTCGGGTCATCTGCGGATCATCGACCGCGCCAAGGACGTGGGCAAGATGGCCGACGGGTCGATGTTCGCGCCGAAATATGTCGAGAACAAGCTGAAGTTCTATCCGGATATTCTGGAGGCGGTGCTGTTCGGCAATGGCAAGGATCGCTGCGTCGCCTTCATCAATATCGATCTGACCGCGGTCGGCAACTGGGCCGAGCGCAACAACGTGGCCTATGCCTCGTATCAGGAACTGGCGGGACATCCGCGTGTGTTAGAGACGATCAAGGCCCATGTGGAAGAGGTGAACAAGTCGGTCGCCGCTGACGAGATGCTGTCGGGCTGTCAGGTGCACCGCTTTGTGGTTCTGCACAAGGAACTGGATGCCGACGATGGCGAGATGACCCGGACCCGCAAGGTGCGGCGCGGATTTGTCGAGGACAAATTCAGCGACATCATTGCCGCGCTTTATGACGGGTCCAAGACGGTTTCGACCACGACCGAGGTGACCTATGAGGATGGTCGCAAAGGATCGATTTCGGCGACGCTGGAAATCGTCGATGCGCCGGTTGTTCCCGTCGCCCAACACAAGGTTGCCGCAGAATGAGGGCCGTACGAGCGCCGCTCGACCTGCGGTCATCGCCCCGCCCGCCGTCCCGTTTTCGCGCAAGTCAGGGAGTGACCGATGCTGGATAATTCCGAAGGATATGTCACCGAAGACGGTCGCAAGATCGGCGGTGTGGTGATGGAAATGAAGAACATCACCCTGCGCTTTGGTGGTGTGGTGGCGATCAAGGATATCTCGTTCGATATCCGCGAGGGTGAGATTCGTGCGATCATCGGGCCCAATGGCGCCGGTAAATCCTCGATGCTGAACGTGATCTCGGGCTTCTATGTTCCGCAGGAAGGCGAGGTCTGGTTTCATGGGTCAAAACGCCCGCCGATGCGGCCCTTTGAGGTGGCGCAGCAGGGCATTGCCCGGACGTTCCAGAATATTGCTTTGTTCGAAGGGATGAGCGTTCTGGACAACGTCATGACCGGGCGGCTGGGGTACATGAAGACCAATATCCTTCAGCAGGCACTGTGGAAGGGCAAGGCCGAGAAGGAAGAGACAGAAAACCGTGAAGCTGTCGAGAAGATCATCGACTTCCTTGAAATTCAGCACATCCGCAAGACGCCGGTATCGCGCTTGCCCTACGGTCTGAAGAAACGCGTCGAACTGGCCCGCGCGCTGGCGGCAGAGCCCAAGCTGCTGCTGCTGGACGAGCCGATGGCGGGCATGAACGTCGAAGAGAAAGAGGACATGAGCCGCTTTATCCTCGACGTGAATGACGAATTCGGCACCACCATCGCCCTGATCGAGCACGATATGGGCGTTGTGATGGATCTGAGCGACCGGGTGGTCGTGATGGATTACGGCAAGAAGATCGGCGACGGCACACCGGATGAGGTGCGCAACAACCAGGAAGTCATCGACGCCTATCTGGGGGTCAGCCATGATTAAGCTCTGGGCAGAATTGGGGAGGGGCTGGCATGCCTGAACAACTTATCTTCGCGATGGAGGTCATCCTCAACGGTCTGATGGCCGGGGTGCTTTATGCGCTGGTCGCGCTGGGCTTTGTGCTGATCTACAAGGCGTCCGGTATTTTCAACTATGCCCAAGGGGTTATGGCCCTGTTCGCGGCGATGACGCTGGTCGGGATTATGAATGGGCAGGTGCCGTTTGCCCATCTGATCAACGCGACTTTCGGCACCCATATCCATTATTTCGGGTGGAATGTGCCAGCGCTGTTCGCGATCATTCTGACGATGGGTGTGATGGTATTGCTGGCCTGGGCCGTGCAGCGGTTCGTCATGCGCCATCTGGTGGGGCAGGAACCGATCATTCTGTTTATGGCGACCATCGGTCTGGCGTACTTCCTTGAAGGCGTGGCCGACCTGATGTGGGGGTCTGAAATCAAGACGCTGGATGTGGGTCTGCCGCAGGGCATCAATCTGTGGATTGACGAGACCACCTATAACATCTTCGACTACGGCTTCTTCATCGACAATCTGGACATCGTGGCGACGGTCATCGCGGCGCTGTTGGTAGCCGCTCTGGTGGCGTTCAGCCAGTACACCAAGCAGGGCCGGGCCATGCGCGCAGTGGCGGATGACCATCAGGCGGCGCTATCGGTGGGCATATCGCTGAACTTCATCTGGGTCATGGTCTGGTCGGTGGCCGGGTTCGTCGCTCTGGTCGCGGGCATCATGTGGGGCACCAAATCAGGCGTCCAGTTCTCGCTGTCGCTGATCGCGCTCAAGGCGTTGCCGGTGCTGATGCTGGGCGGGTTCACCTCGATCCCAGGCGCCATCGTGGGCGGCCTGATCATAGGCGTGGGTGAAAAGCTGTTCGAATTCGCAATCGGACCGATGGTCGGTGGCGCAACCGAGAACTGGTTTGCCTATGTGCTGGCGCTGATCTTCCTAGTGTTCAGGCCGCAAGGCCTGTTCGGAGAGAAGATCATCGAGAGGGTATAGGGCATGACCAAGCTGATCGCCATCATCAACGTGGTCGCATGGGCGGGGTTCTGGGCTTTTGGCTACATCGCCCTCACATCAGACGATCTGACCGAAGGCCAACTGACGATTGCAGCGATCCTGGCCTTTGCAGGGCTGATCATGGGGGTTCTGGCCTACTTGAAGCTGGTGCGCGCCTCGGAGGCGAGCGGATATGCCAAAGGGTCCAATCAACTGGACGCCGAAGCCCGGAATCGGGCGCAGGAAGAATGGGGAAAGTAAGACATGTTCTATCGTGAGGCCGGAGATTTCAAAACCTCCTACGTGGATGACAGCCAGACTTTCCCGATCAAGTTCGATCGGTATCGGTACTATGTGGTGCTGGCGGTGGCCTTCGGGATCATCCCGTTCATCATCAACGACTATTGGGCCAACGCACTTCTGCTGCCCTTCCTGATCTATGCGATCGCGGCCATTGGGCTGAACATTCTTGTGGGGTATTGCGGGCAGGTCAGCCTGGGTACCGGGGGCTTCATGGCCGTTGGGGCCTATGCCTGCTACAAGTTGATGACCGCCTTTCCAGACGTGTCGATGTTCATCCATGTGATCCTGGCCGGTGGCATCACCGCCATCGTGGGCGTGCTGTTCGGCTTGCCGTCATTGCGGATCAAGGGGTTTTACCTTGCGGTGGCGACGCTGGCGGCGCAGTTCTTTCTGGTCTGGCTGTTCAACCGAGTGCCGTGGTTCTACAATTACTCGGCTTCGGGGCAGATCAACGCGCCGGAACGGGATGTTTTCGGCATCATCATCACCGGTCCGAATGCATCGGCCTGGGCCACCTATCTGTTCTGTCTGATTTTCCTGACCGTCTGCGCCCTCGTTGCGCGCAACCTGACACGCGGTACGACAGGGCGGACATGGATGGCGATCCGCGATATGGACATCGCCGCCGAGATCATCGGGGTGAACCCGCTCAAGGCGAAACTGACCGCCTTTGCCGTAAGCTCGTTCTTCGTGGGCATCGCGGGCGCACTGTTCTTTGCGGTCTATCTGGGCGCGGTTGAGGTCGGTGAAGTCTTTGGCATCCAAAAATCGTTCCTGGTTCTGTTCATGGTCATTATCGGCGGGTTAGGCTCTATTTTCGGATCCTTTGCGGGCGCTGCATTCCTTGTGCTTTTGCCGGTGGTCCTGAAAGTGGTCGGCGTCGATGTGCTGGGCTGGCCCACAGATATCGTTGCCCATCTTCAGCTGGTGATTGTCGGCGCCCTGATCATCATGTTCCTGATCCTCGAACCCCATGGGCTGGCACAGCTGTGGCGCGTCGCGAAAGAGAAACTCAGACTCTGGCCGTTCCCGCACTAAGGGTAGGCCCAATCAAAAAGACGGGTGCGAAAACCCGAATACACCATCGGATCAATCAAGGGAGGATACACCCGATGAACAAGAAACTGGCAACCGTGGCGCTGAGCGCCCTTATGGCCGCTGGGCCAGCGATGGCGGATCTTGTGATCCCTGATCTCAGCTATCGCACCGGGCCATATGCTGCAGGCGGTATCCCGTTCTCGGACGGCTACAACGACTATTTCACTCTGCTCAATGAGCGGGATGGCGGTATCGGAGGAGAACCGATCCGGGTGGTTGAATGTGAAACCGGCTATAATACCGAAAAGGGTGTGGAATGCTATGAATCGACCAAAGGCGAAGGTGCATTGGTTTATCAGCCTTTGTCGACTGGTATCACCTATCAGTTGATCCCCAAAGTGACGGCAGACGGAATTCCGCTGCACACGATGGGGTATGGCCGCACTTCGGCTGCAAACGGGAAGGTGTTCAGCAACGTGTTCAACTATCCGGCCAACTATTGGAACGGAGCTTCGGGCGCGATCAACTATCTGCTGAGCGAAAACGATGGTGACCTGAACGGTAAAAAAATCGCGCTGGTCTATCACAACTCTGCCTATGGCAAGGAGCCGATCCGCACATTGGAAATGCTGGCTGAAAAGCATGGGTATGAGCTGACGCTGCTGCCAGTGGACCACCCGGGTCAGGAGCAGAAGTCGCAGTGGTTGCAAATCCGTCGTGAAAAGCCGGATTACGTGGTCATGTGGGGCTGGGGCGTGATGAACCAGGTCGCAATTCAGGAAGCTGCGAACATCCGTTTCCCAATGGAAAACTTCATCGGTGTCTGGTGGTCGGGTGCAGAATTCGACGTTGAGCCTGCTGGTGATAAAGCAACCGGTTACAAGGCGCTTACATTCACCGGTCTGGGCGATGACTACCCGGTTTACGACGACCTAAAGAAATACGTCGTCGATTCGGGTAAAGCTGCGGGCGCCGGTGATCAACTGGGCGCGGTGCAATACAACCGTGGTCTCTATGCAGCGATGTTGGCGGCTGAAGCCATCAAGACTGCACAAGAAATCCATGGCGTGACCGATATCACCCCAGCGATGATGCGCGACGGTATGGAGGCGCTGGAGATCACCAATGCCAAGATGGAATCTCTGGGCATGAGTGGATTTGGTCCCGAATTCAGCGTGACTTGTGAAAACCATGGCGGCCCGGGTCTGGTGGGTGTTGTTCAATGGGATGCCTCGACCGGTACCTGGAACAAGCTTCAGGACTTTATGCCAACTGATCAGGAAGTGATCGGCCAGCTTATCGCGGAAGACTCGGCAGCGTACGCGGCCGAAAACAACATCGAACCGCGCTGCGAATAATGTCGGTTTCTTCCCGGCTGAGGCCGGCTCTCAAAACTCCGGAGCGGCGGTTTGCCGCCGCTCCTCACGAACAGTCCCGAAGGGGACAGGCATGAGGACACGCGCTGATGCTTGATGCGGCACAAACCACTGACGTGCAGGCGGAAAACCTGCTTGAGGTCAACAATATCGAGGTGATCTACAACCACGTGATCCTCGTGCTGAAGGGCGTAAGCCTGACTGTGCCCAAGGGCGGTATTACGGCCTTGCTGGGGGGCAATGGCGCGGGCAAGACGACCACGCTCAAGGCAGTGTCGAACCTGCTGCATTCAGAACGCGGCGAAGTCACGAAAGGCACGATCAAGTATCGTGGCCAGAACGTACACGAAAGCGACCCCGCCGTATTGGTTGAAAAAGGCGTGATTCAGGTGATGGAAGGCCGTCACTGTTTCGAACACCTGACGGTTGAAGAAAACCTGCTGACGGGCGCGTATACCCGCAAGGACGGCAGCGCAGCGATCCAGCAGGATCTGGAGCTGGTCTACAATTATTTCCCCCGCCTGAAAGAGCGCCGCCGCTCGCAGGCAGGCTATACGTCGGGTGGTGAACAGCAGATGGTTGCCATGGGCCGGGCTTTGATGTCGCGCCCCGAGACGATCCTGCTGGACGAACCTTCGATGGGACTTGCGCCGCAGTTGGTCGAAGAGATTTTCGGCATCGTGAAGGATCTCAACGAGAAAGAGGGCGTTTCCTTCCTGTTGGCCGAGCAGAACACAAATGTTGCCCTTCGGTTCGCGCATTACGGATACATTCTGGAATCCGGGCGCGTTGTGATGGATGGCCCGGCCGCCGAACTGCGCGAGAACCCGGATGTCAAGGAATTTTACCTTGGCATGTCGGATGAAGGCCGCAAAAGTTTTCGCGATGTGCGGTCCTATCGTCGCCGCAAGAGGTGGCTGTGAGCGGATGGAGGATATGGCGATGATGTATTTCGACGCACTCGAAACACGCTCGGCGGACGAACGCGCTTCGGATCAGGCCGCGGCGCTGGTAGAGCAAATCAAACGTGCTGCATCCGCCCCCGGGTTTGCTGCACATTTTTTTGAATCAGACACTAACAAGGTGGTCTCGGCAGATGATTTGCCGATGTTGCCGGTGCTGCGCAAATCGGACCTGATCCGGGCGCAGGCGGAACGCCCCCCTTTTGGTGGGTTCACCGTGAAGCCCGCGCGCCACTTTCATCACGTGTTCCAGTCCCCCGGGCCGATCTATGAACCGGGCAGCACCGATCACGACTGGTGGCGCATGGGCCGGTTCCTGCATGCCGCTGGTGTTGCAGCTGGCGATATTGTTCAGAACTGCTTTGGCTATCACCTGACACCGGCTGGCATGATCTTTGAAAACGGCGCCCGCGCTGTTGGTGCTGCCGTTCTGCCGGCGGGAACCGGGCAGACCGAATTGCAGGTGACAGCCGCGCGTGACGTTGGCTGCACCGCCTATGCGGGCACGCCTGATTATCTGAAAGTCATCCTGGACAAGGCTGACGAGATGGGCGTTTCGCTGAATTTCTCCAAGGCCGCTGTTGGTGGTGGCGCGCTGTTCCCGTCTTTGCGTCAGGAATATGCGGATCGCGGTATTTCGTGCCTGCAATGCTATGCGACGGCGGATTTGGGTAATATCGCCTATGAAAGCGCCGCGATGGAAGGGATGATCATCGACGAACATGTGATCGTCGAAATCGTGACGCCCGGAACCGGAACCCCGGTAGAGCCGGGCGAGGTGGGCGAGGTTGTTGTAACCTCTCTCAACCCGGATTACCCTCTGATCCGCTTTGCGACCGGGGATCTTTCTGCCGTCATGCCGGGTGTTTCGCCCTGTGGCCGGACCAACACCCGGATCAAAGGCTGGATGGGTCGCGCCGATCAGACCACCAAGATCAAGGGTATGTTTGTACGCCCGGAACAGGTTGCGGCCCTGGTCGACAAGCATGAGGAAATTGTCAAAGCCCGCGTTATTGCAGCCCGCCAGGGTGAGATGGACACGATGACGGTCCGGATCGAAAGTCCGCGCGGTGACGACCCGGCATATGCCAAGTCAGTGGCCGAAGTGTTGAAACTGAAAGGTGCGATCGAGGTCGTGGCCCCCGGATCCCTTCCCAAGGACGGGGTGGTGATCGAGGATCAGCGCGTCTACGAATAGCGGTGAATAACAGGTCTGCGGCAGTTTGTGCCGCAGATTTGTTGACCGATGCACTGGTGTTTCCGAGCTTTTTGGTCGATTAAAGGCGAACGCTTCGCCTTTGCCAATCACAAGCCGGGATGATGGCCGAAATCGAGTTTTCACAGAACGGATCGCGCAATCGCGGTGTACGCGGTACCCGACTGCTGGCGGGGATCGCCTATGTCGTGGCTGCCGCGTGCCTTTTGCCGATGATCGCCGTGGTCCTAGCGGCTGTAACCGGGGGAACGGACACGATCTCGCACCTGATGGAGACGGTGCTGCCCGGCTATATCGCGACGACCCTGATTCTTGTGGTCCTGGTTGCGGCCGGCACGTTCAGCATCGGCACCGGGGCGGCTTGGCTGGTAACGATGACCCGTTTTCCCGGCGTGCGGTTTCTGGAGATCGCACTGGTCCTTCCGCTGGCCTTTCCGGCGTATGTTCTGGCCTATGCCTACACCTTCATTCTGGATCACCCGGGCATCGTTCAAAGCACGCTGCGTGATGTAACGGGGTGGGGCCCGCGCGACTATTGGTTCCCGGAAATCCGCTCGACCGAGGGTGCGGCGGTCATGTTGATCCTTGTGCTTTACCCTTATGTCTATCTGCTTGCGCGGGCTGCGTTCCTGCAACAAAGCGCAACAGCGTTTCTGGCGGCGCGGGCGCTGGGCAACAATCCATGGCTGGCTTTTCGGCGCGTGTCACTGCCGATGGCGCGACCCGCCATTGCAGGCGGCGTTCTGCTGGCCGTCATGGAGACCATCGCAGATTTCGGAACCGTGTCGTATTTCGGTGTGCAGACCTTTGCCACCGGGATCTACACAAGCTGGTTTTCCATGGCCGATCGTGCGGCAGCGGCGCAACTGGCCCTGTGCCTGCTGGTCTTTGCCCTGATCATGGCCGTGGCCGAGCGCACCCAGCGTGGCAAGGCAAAATACTATCAGGCGGGGAAACAGCATGTGGCGCAACCGGCGGCAAATCTGACGGGTCTGCGCGCCTGCGGGGCATTTCTGCTGTGTGCAATACCCGTTCTTTTCGGTTTTTTGCTGCCTGTCATCATTCTGGTCGAGATGGGCCTGGACTCCGAACAGAACCTGCTGTCGCAGCGTTATATCAGTTTCATCCAGAATTCGTTGATACTTGCTGGTACGGCGGCGGTCATCACCGTCTTTGCGGCGATCAGTGTCGGGTTCTTTCAACGTCTGAGGCCCGGTCGCGCCTCGTCTGCGACCGCATATATGGCGCGTCTGGGATATGCCGTTCCCGGTGGCGTCATTGCGGTTGGATTGATCGTCCCCTTTGCGAGTTTTGACAACGCGCTGGACGTCTGGATGCGACAGACCTTCGACGTATCCACGGGGCTGTTGGTGACAGGTTCGATCTGGCTGCTGGTCGCTGCCTACATGGTGCGCTTCCTGGCTGCCGCGCTTAGCGCGTATGAGGGGGGCCAAAGCACTGTACATGCGAATATGGATGCCGCAGCCCGTTCACTGGGTCAGACGCCGTTGGGAACATTGCGACGGGTGCACCTGCCGATTCTGACCCCCTCTCTGCTGACGGCCCTGCTGATCGTGTTCGTGGACGTGATGAAAGAACTTCCCGCCACGCTGATCATGCGCCCGTTCAATTTCGACACATTGGCGGTGCAGGCGTATCGGCTGGCCTCGGACGAGAGGCTGGAGGGCGCCGCCGTGCCTTCGCTGGTCATTCTGGCGGTGGGTCTGTTACCTGTAATCCTGATCTGCCGTCAGGTCGGCCGACGGTAACACTTGTGTCGCAATTGTAGGACAACTGCGCATCAGGCTTGATTCAAACACGATTTCCGGCAAGGCTGGAGGTATGAATATGCAGCCTCCCAGCCGGTTCTCGGCAAGCGCAGCGCAGATGCCCGTAGCTTTCGACCGGCATGAGATGTCTCAAATCCTATCCGTTTATGGTCGGATGGTCGCCGCCGGAGAATGGCGTGACTACGGTATTTCCAACCTGCGCGACATGGCGGTGTTCTCGATCTTTCGGCGCACCGCAGAACATCCGATCTACCGCGTCGAAAAACACCCGCGCCTGAGGTCCCGGCAGGGAATGTATTCCGTCATAGGTATGGATGGCCGCATCCTGAAACGCGGCCACGATCTGCGGGCAGTACTGCGGGTGCTGGAACGCAAGCTGATCCGGGCCGTAAACCCGGATTAGAGCCTTTTGTGGGCCGTGACGGGCCCGTCACCCTGATCCATGATGCGGCGGATTGCTTGATCCATTGGTTCGAATACCACCGCCATATGGCTGGCGTTCGCATGCAAAAGCATGTTTTGGCCCGAAACCCAGGCCACGTGCCCTTTCCAGAACAACAGATCACCCCGTTGCGCAGGGGCCCCTTCGATCACGGTTTTGCCCAAAGCGCGTTCCTGATCGCCGCTGTCGCCGGGGCACGGCAGGCCACAAGCCAAAAGCGCCGCTTGAACCAACCCGGAACAATCGATGCCGAACCGGCTGTTGCCGCCCCACAAATAGGGTGTGCCCAGAAACAGCTGGGCCACTTCGACCGGGTCGTCAGGCTTCGCGGTCATCGGCGCCGTGTGTAACTTTGGGATATATCCCAGTTCGGTTTCAACAAACCGGTCCGTCTCGGTCCTGGCTTGGATTTTGCTTCCGAAACTCAGCGACACCAGATCGCGGCTTTTGAAATCCGCTTCCTGGTAGGCATGCGTTGCAGGCGCCGTGATCCAATGCGTCGCAGGCGCATCCGCCGTCAGCTGATCTGTTCGCAACCAGCCGGTATACCCATCTTTGTCTGCGATGACCCTGTTCCACCCGCTCTTTGTTTCCTCGATCTGAACCGTATCACCGAACAACAATTGCCGGTCGCGTGGCCCGTCTGGGCTGCGCAGCAAATCGACAACGGGTGCGGAAACTCGATGGCGTGTCACAGTCCCAATATCTCCGGCAACGCCGTCAGCACGGCACGAGGTCCCTGACCCAGACCGCCCTTGGTGCGCCCCGGCTCTTTGCTGGGCTGCCAGGAATAGATGTCGAAATGGATGTAGCGGCGTGTGCCCACGAACCTGCGCAGAAACAGAGCGGCTGTGATCGACCCTGCAAACCCGCCCGACGGCGCGTTGTCCAGATCGGCGATGCCGGGTTCAATCATCGCTTCATAGGGCGTGTGGAACGGCATGCGCCAGACCGGATCAGCCGAAGCCTCAGCGGCATGCGACAGAGCAGACGCGCAGCGCTGATCATCGGTATAGAAAGGTGCCAGATCGGGGCCCACAGCCACACGGGCGGCCCCGGTCAGCGTCGCCATCGAGATCACCAGATCGGGTTCACCTTCCTCAGCAAGCGCCAACGCGTCAGCAAGCACCAGACGCCCTTCGGCATCCGTATTGTTGATCTCGACCGTCAGTCCCTTGCGAGAGGTCAGGATGTCCCCTGGGCGGAAGGCATTTCCGGCAAGCGCGTTTTCGACTGCCGGTATCAAGACCCTCAATTGCAGGGGAAAACCCAGCTGCATGATCATCCGCGCCAACCCCAACACATTGGCCGCGCCACCCATGTCTTTCTTCATCAGACCCATGGATGCGCCCGGTTTCAGGTTCAATCCACCCGTATCGAAACACACCCCCTTGCCGACCAGAGTCAGTTTGGGGCCGCTGCTGCCCCAATTCAGCTCGATCAACCGGGGGGCTTGTTCGGCGGCGCGCCCTACGGTGTGGATCATAGGAAAATTCTGTTCCAGCAAGGCCGCGCCGCTGATCACGCTGCACGCGGCACCGAATTCACCGGCCAGAGCCTCGGCCGCCTGCTGCAACTGCTCAGGACCCATATCCGAGGCTGGCGTATTCACCAGATCGCGGGTCAGAACTTCGGCATTGGCCATCGCTTCGATACGGTTGGCGTCGACACCTTCGGGCGCAACCAGCGCCGCGGTTCCAGCAGATTGAGACGCGTAGCGATCGAAGGTGTAACCTGTCATCAACCAGCCAAAGCACTCCATTTCCAGACGATCAGCGGGAATGCCGGACGCGATATGATAGGTTCCTTCGGGCAATGCCATGGCTGCGGCGGCCAATGGGAACCTTTTTCGCTCGCGCTTGTCTTCTGTTCCATACCCGGCCAGCACAAAATCAACCGCGCCATGCGCGCCTGGCACCAGCAGGGTCTGCCCCATCGCACCTGTAAACCCGCTTGCGGCAACCCAGGTCCGGACGGTATCCGGCTGGTCCTGCAACCAACTGTCCAAATCCGGCTGCGCAATCACATGAAGCGGTATGGACGGGTCAGAGGATGGGGCGAAGGACAGGGTCATGGGCGTCTCGGCTGATGGTTTCTGCGCACAGACTAGCCGCGCATGATCTGCCCGCAACCCCTGTCAGACGGAAAGGTCCTGCTGGTCCCAGACGGCGGTCAGCGATCGTTCGCCCACGCGGATCAAACGCCCAAGCGTCGCGCCTGCCGCAACGGCGTCACCGGCATCGACGGTGTGGGCCACGTCACCCGCCACCCGGGCCAGGGCCGTCATCCCGATCTGTTCGGATATAGCGACCAGTGACCTGGCGCATTTGCGCAGGTCCGCCCATTCGCGCTGACGCCAGTAGCGTTCGCAGTTTGACAGGCGCACGGCAAGCTCTTCGACCGTGCGACACAGAACATCCAGCGCATTCTTGTCGCCAAGTTGCCGGTGCAGCCCGCTCAGTTGATCCGAGTCCAGACGGACGGATTCCTTATGTTCAAGCGTGATAATCTTTTCCACCACATTCACCCTAGTTCGAACGCCCCCACGGCGCGGTGTTGATCCTGGCAGAAAATTCCTTTGCAAAACCTTGCGGGGAAACTGGATAATGGCTCGAATTTTCGTTGAATTCGGTTTAGATCATCCTTCAGCGACAAGAACGGGGACATTGAAATGGAATTTGCCAAACCTCTGCCGAGCTACCTTGTAAAACGGTATCACGGTTGGAAGGCCACAACATATTCGGAAAACCAGGTCTGGTATCGCCGTCTCGCCGATGAAGGGCAACGCCCCCGCGCCATGGTCATATCCTGCTGCGACAGCCGGGTTCACGTCACGTCCATGTTCGGCGCTGACCAGGGCGATTTCTTTATTCACCGCAATATCGCCAACCTGGTGCCGCCCTATGCACCGGACGGGGACCACCACGGCACCAGCGCCGCGATCGAATACGCTGTAACGGCGCTCAAGGTCGCTCATTTGATCGTGCTGGGGCATTCGCAATGCGGCGGCGTGCAGGGCTGCATCGACATGTGCAAGGGGCAGGCGCCGCAACTGGATGCGAAGGACAGCTTTGTTGGCCGCTGGATGGATATTCTGAAGCCGAAATTCGAACTGGTCGCGGATATCGAGGACGGTGTCGAACAGGCCCGGCAGTTCGAACGTCAATCGGTTGTCGCTTCGCTGGAAAACTTGATGACCTTCCCCTTCGTCTCGTCAGCCGTTGATCAAGGCGCGCTGAGCTTGCACGGCTTGTGGACGGATATCGGCGCAGGCGGGCTTGAAAGCTATGACCCTTACCAAAAAAAGTTCGTCCCGGTCTGACAGTGACAGAGCTGGAAATCCGAAACAACAATGGCGGCTCTGATTCAGGGCCGTTTTTGGTATACTCCACCCATTACACCTGAAGATTGGAGCCTGCCATGAAAGTCATCAAGCGCATCTTCGCAGGATTGGTCGTTTGTATTCTGGTTCTGGTCGCGGTTTCCTATCTGTTGCCGGGAAAGGCGGAAGTTTCGCGTAGCATCGCGATCGACGCGCCGGCAAGCGCCATCTTTCCGTACGTGAATTCGATGCAGGAAACCGAAAAGTGGTCTCCGTGGCTGCACCGGGACCCCGAAACCAAACTGACCTATTCCGGCCCTGCCGCCGGAGTCGGGAACACTCTGAACTGGGCGTCGGATCACCCGCAGGTCGGTACGGGATCACAGGAAATCGTCGAAAGCGTGGAAAACCAACGGGTCAAAACGGCGCTGGATTTTGGCCCGATGGGTACTGCCACAGCGTCCTTCATCCTTGAGCCTGACGGGGCGGGAACCAGAGTGACCTGGGGGTTTGACTCGGATCTGGGTCTGAATCCCATGTCCCGCTGGATGGGTTTGATGATGGATACGTGGGTGGGCGAGGACTATGACCGTGGTCTGACCAATCTGAAAGCACTGGTTGAAAACCAAAGCTAGGCTGCTTGTTTGTGGGAAAGCATGCGGAGGTGTGCTTGACCGAAGCCCTAGCCCAGTCGAAACCGGGCAAGCTTTCCCAGGTGATCGGATCCCATGAAGGGGCGCAGCTCAACTGTTCCGGTTGTGCCTTTGGGGAACAACAGGTTGTCTATCGGCAATGGGATTTTCCAACTGCCGAGGTTGTGGGTGTTCAGGACGGTTCCAAAGCTTTGGTTGTTTGCGGCTGCTCCGATCCGTCTGACGCTTTCGCCCCAGGGCACCATATTGAAATCCCCGGCAATCAGAACCGGTCCTTCAAGTTGGCTGATGCGGTCGGCAATCACCTGGCTTTGTCTGGACTGGTCGTAAGGAAATGGCCAGTTCAGATGAACTGAAACAACCCAGACCCAGTCACCGCCGGGCGCTTTGACCTGTAACCCCACAAGCCCATAACCTTGCAGACAGAACTCGGAATTCTCGACAATCGGCAAGGTCGTCAGGATGGCGACGTTTTGTTCGGGGCGGAATTCACAGATCACCTGTTCGGGGTAATGCTCGAACAGGTTGCTCATGTACTTGCGGTTGTGGCTGGAGACTTCCTGCAAGGTCACGATCTGTGCGTCTGATTCAAGGATATCATCGGCCAGCGAATACCGGGGCCAGGCTTTGCTCATCAGGTTCTTCTGGTACAGCGTCAGGCAGGTGTCGTCGCAATCGTCCGAGGGCGCGGCAACGCTGGCCGCGATGGACCCGATGGCAATCCCGGAAAAGACCAAGGTGGCCAATGCAAGATGTCTGGCGCGCATGAAAAGAAGAATTACCGCGCAGGGGAGAAGCAAAACACCAGCCTGAGGCCGGAGCAGAGCGATTGAATCTCCCACGGCAAAAACCTGCCCCGTAAAGCCAATGACGACCAGTATTATCAGAACGCATGTGCATCCGATGGTCAGGGTTCTGGCAATCCTGCGTCTGGTCGAAATGTGCATGCCCTGCCTCTTTTGCCTTGCGCCGGGCGGTTTTTTCCGGACTTCCGACATCCGCCACGAACAAGGTTCAGTTTTAGGTGGCAAGCGTGTCTGGTTTTGTCAACAGGTTGGCGATTTTCACCGCGCGCAAGACTGTACCCTAACCGAGGTTCATAGCGCAGCCATGATGGATGCGGGTGATGGACCGGAAGGTGCCGATTTGGTGGAAGAGGTGATCCGAGCCGGTTCTGCTGAGCGCATTGACGGGCCACCTCGGGCGCGGACTCACCTGTGACGTTGACTGCTGATCACGGTGGTAAAGGTTCGTGTTGCGCGACTTTGTGCAAGTGCAATGGCGCTCAAAACCAAGGCACAGGCCACTGCTTGCGCACCTGTGATTGTTTCACCGAAGGCAAAAACGCCCACGGCAAACATTGTCGGCAGTTCAATGCTGCCGATAACGGCCGTGCGCGATGCCCCGATGACAGGGGAACAGACGGTGTAAATCAGCTGGGGAACCAGTGCCGTCATAAGACCGATCCCGACGATCAGAAACCAGTCACTGCCGCCTGCTGGCAGGACTTCGCCAATTTCCGAAGAGATAATCAAAGGGGTTAGCCCGACGACCGACCCCAACGAAACCGACGCTATCCTGGCCAAAGGAGCAATTCGCGAAAGACGGTGTACAAGCACGCATATGCCGAAGCCAAATCCGAAAGGTGCAGCCAAAGAGACAAGCAGCGTTGGAATTTGGTCAATCGGTACGGATGCCGGAGACCCTGCAATGCCTGCCGCAAGAACAATCAAACCGGCCGCAACAAGGCTGCGCCGCGTCGGCGGATCGGCGAATATCGCCCAAGCGATGATGATCGTAAACACCGGGTAGGTCATGTAAAGAACACCCACCGTTGATGCCGGCACTGTTTCAAGTGCGGTAACATATCCGACCCACCCAAGCCCCATGACTGCCCCCGCAGCCATACCCCAGACTATTTCCCGCCGGTTTGAACGATGCTTCAGAAGGGTTGGCAACAATAGGATCGCCGTCAAAATGTACCGATAAAACGCAACTGCGTAGGGCGCGAGTCCGTGGTCAGTGAGACCCCGGCTGAAATAGGGTACAAAGCCAAAACAGATGGATGCAAAGAACACTCCCGCCCCGGCAAGGGCGTAGGGTATTGGATCGTGCTTGGTTGATGTTGGTCGGCCCATCTTTAACACCTACCATGCAGTATTTCCGTTGGCATCAGCAACCTGACCGAACCGTCACGTCGTCTGTAAACCAGCTATTGGGAAACGCAAAAAACCCGCCGAACAATCAGCGGGTTTCCTGGTTCTCAAGCTTTGACCAAAATCGGGATGTCAGCCCTTTTTTAGAACCTCACGGCCCAGCAGTTCGGCGATCTGTACCGCGTTCAATGCCGCACCTTTGCGCAGATTGTCGGATACGCACCACAGGTTCAGACCGTTCTCGATGGTCGAGTCCTGGCGGATACGGCTGATGAACGTGGCGAAATCGCCTGCGCATTCGATGGGCGAGACGTAGCCACCGGCTTCGCGCTTGTCGATCACCATGATGCCCGGTGCTTCACGCAGGATGTCGCGGGCTTCGTCTTCGTCCAGGAATTCCTCGAACTCGATGTTCACGGCCTCAGAATGGCCGACAAACACGGGAACGCGCACGCAGGTGGCTGTGACCTTGATCGACGGATCGACGATCTTCTTGGTCTCGACAACCATCTTCCACTCTTCCTTGGTCGAGCCGTCTTCCATGAAGACGTCGATCTGCGGGATGACGTTGAAGGCGATCTGCTTCTGGAATTTCTTCGGCTCAACTTCGGTAGTCGGGTTGTAGATGGCCTTGGTCTGATCCCAAAGCTCATCCATGCCTTCCTTACCGGCACCGGAAACCGACTGATAAGTCGACACCACAACGCGCTTGATCTTCGCACGGTCATGCAGCGGTTTCAGCGCGACAACCATCTGCGCGGTCGAACAGTTCGGGTTGGCGATGATGTTCTTGTTCTTGTAGTCGTGGATCGCCTGCGGGTTACATTCCGGCACGATCAGAGGGATCTCGGGGTCATAGCGATACAGCGACGAGTTGTCGATCACCACACAGCCAGCCGCAGCCGCTTTGGGGGCATAGGTCTTGGTTGCGTCCGAGCCGATGGCGAACAGGGCCATGTCCCAGCCGGTGAAATCGAAGGTGTCGATGTCCTGGGTGGTCAGTGTCTTGTCGCCAAAGCTTACTTCCGTACCCAGCGAACGACGGCTCGCCAGCACGGCAAGTTCACCGACCGGGAACTGGCGTTCCGCCAGAATGTTCAGCATTTCGCGGCCCACGTTACCCGTGGCGCCGGCGACAACGACGCGATAGCCCATTTCATGTCTCCAAAGTTAAGGACGCGCGTTCATAGCCGCGTTGCAGCAAAGAAAAAAGGGCTATCACGGGTGAATTGGCCGAATTGACGTCGATTTTAACCCGAATGCGCTTTTTCACCCGTGTTCAGCAAAGACCGATAGACCCGCACGATGGCCTCGGCCTCACCTTCGATTCGAAAATGCTGCTCGACACGCTGTCTTGCGGCCTGACCGGATTGCACCAGCTTGTCCAGATCGCTCAACATCTGTTCCAGTGCTTCAGCCAGCGCCCCGGCGTTGTCCTTTTCGATCAAGCGGCCGGTTTTCCCGTCCTCGATCTGGGCGCTGAACGCTCCGACCCCGTGGCAGGCGATTGCAGGCACGCCGGAGGCCATCGCCTCAAGCGGTGTAAGGCCGAACCCTTCGTGACGGGCCGGGGCCACGAACAGGTCAAGGGCGCGGTAGGTTTCAACGATCTCCTCCCAAGGGCGCTCGCCCAGGAAGTGCACCCGTTCCGACAGCCCGGCAGCTTTGAGTTTGGCTTCCTGCTCCTGTTGGAAGGTTTCAAATTCTTTGGTGGCGCGCCCGGTGAACACGATGCTGGCGTCGGGATGGTTCGGCAGAATCTCGATCGCCGCATCCACCAGCAGATCGACACCTTTCTGAGGTCGAATACGCCCGAAACACCCGATCAAGGTCCCTTCCGGCAGCCCCAGCTTCTGCCGCAGGGCGGTTTTGTCTTCGGCCGGGTGAAACAGTTCGGTGTTCACACCGTGCATGATGACGGTTGCGGGATGTTCCAGAAACGACGCCGCTTGCGGCGTTGTGGCGATCAGCGCATCCATCTTCGAAATCAGCCACTTGGTGAACCCCGAATGATTTCGTTGCGCAGCCGAGGTGAACAGAAGTTTCAGATTGCGTCGCAGCACATGTTTCAGAAACAAACCCATCAGCATTTCGGTGTTGCGCCGTGCATGCCACACCCGGAGCGTTCTGTTCGAAAGGAACGGAACTTTGATCAACCGGATATGGGGCAGATCACCCGGCAGGCCGGGTCCCGTGGCGACGATCCTGATCATATGCTTTTGAATCGGCAACAGGCGGATGACGGTTGTGGTGACGCCGGAGAGGCTGTGTTTCAGGTTCGGCGCTATAACCTCGATATCCTGCACGGCTTGCTCCGCAATTGCTTCAATCCACATTATCCTGGCTGAATAGATAAATCACGCAACCGATGGCAAGGGTTACCGCAAAAAACCCGAAAATCGCGGTGTAGGGCGCGGTCGTTCCGGCCTGGGCCGTGGCGGCATGAATGCGTCCGGTGACAAATTGGGCGATGCCGACCCCTCCGATTCCGAAAAGGTTCAACAGGGTTACGCCTCGGCCCACCAGATGGGCGGGAACGAAGGCCCGACCATGGGCCATGATGACCGGAAAACTGGCCCCGGTGAACCCTATGATGGCCAACAGCAGAACGGACAGCCATGTGGCATGGTCGATCCAAACACAAAGCAGGGTCAGCGCCACGACACCCAGCGCGTTGCCCGTGAAGATAACCCATTTCCGAGTGCGGAAGACACGATCCAGCGGTCCGTAGACAAAGGTACCGGCGATCATCGCAGACCCCATGACCAGTGTCGCAGTGCCGATCTGGGTGGTGCTGAGCCCGAAGACATCGTTCAGATACGGCCCGGCCCATAGCCCGCGCAGCGCGGCAGAGGGCGCATAGGCCACCAGCATCAAGGGCATGATCAGCCACAGTGCAGGCTCTTTCAGCAGGTCCAGAAGTGAACCTTTGTGTTCCGTATCAACCTTCGCTGGATCGCGCAGGCTCAGCCAAATACCCAAAGCGATCGCAGCAGATATCACGGCCAGCCCAACCATGGTGGCGCGCCATCCCATCCATTCGACAGCCAGCGCAGTCGGATAGGAGGCCACGAGATTGCCCACCGAGCCAACACCCAGCATGACGGCAGCCAGTGTCGCGAATTTCGCAGGCGGGTATTCGCGGGCAAAGATGAAATAGGAAGCCATCAGAACCGGAGAGCACCCAACCCCGATCAGGCCCATGGCAACGCTGACATGCAACGGTGAGGTCGCGACCGCAAAAATTGCGGATCCTCCTGCACCGCCAACCAGAAGAAGCGCGGCTGCGGTCAGCCTGGGCCCAACCTTGTCCAGCGCCCAGCCGACCGGGATTTGCATTGCAGCGAACACCAGAAACCAAAGGCCCGACGCAAAGGCCAGATCTTCGGGTGTAGCGCCGATATCGCGTTCAAGATCCAGGCTGAGCACAGCCAGAAATGCACGGAAAAACTGGCTGAGCACATAGCCCAGGCACAAAACCACCAAACCCGCCTGCATATCCCGCCTCTTTTCCGCTCATCCGAAGGGAATGCTTGGCACGCAATGATGCAACGCACAAGCATGTGTACTATGTTTCAGTAGCAGGACTTGGGCCGCATTCCGGCTATCATTGTCAGAAGTCTGATTTCGAGGGGGAAAATGAAAGACCTCCATTCTGCATTTTATGAAAACCTGCCCCTGTTGCGGGATTTCACCCGCCTGGCAGACCCGGCGCAGTTTTCGCCGGTGCCCGACGACTGGTTTCTGGGGGTTGCCGACATCGTCGATTCAACCGGCGAGATCGCGCGGGGGCGATACAAAACCGTCAACACCGTTGGGGCTGCCGTAATCTCGGCGATGATAAACGCGATGGACGGCAAGTTGTTTCCCTATGTCTTTGGCGGCGACGGGGCGGCGTTTGCGGTCCCCCCCAGCGAAGTTGAAGCAGCGCGGGATACTCTTTCAGCTTTGCGGCGCTGGGCGGAAGAGGAGTTTTCCATGCCGTTGCGTGCGGCGCTGGTATCGGTGGCGGATATCCGAAAAGCGGGCAGGGACTTGCGTGTCGCCCGTTTTGCTCCGTCCTCCGGCGTGGATTATGCCATGTTTTCTGGCGGAGGATTGGCCTGGGCCGAGGCAGAGATGAAGGCGGGTCGTCATATGATCGCGCCTGCCGAACCGGGTGCGCAGCCGAACCTGACTGGCTTGTCATGCAGATGGTCCAACAGCCCGGCACGGCATGGTCAGATCGTGTCACTGGTTGTTGAACCCACCGCGTCAGCAACTGAACGCGATTTTGCCGACCTTGCGCAATCGGTTCTGTCCGCGTCAGAAGAGCTGGAGCGCGCAGGTCATCCGGTGCCGGAAAATGGCCCACCCATGACGTGGCCGCCCCCCGGCCTCGACATTGACGCGCATGTTTCGCGCAACGGGAGAAATTTGTTTTTGCACAAGCTCGTTCTTCTGATTCAGAACCTGCTGATTGCGATACTCTTCAAGACCGGTAAAAAGCTGGGACAGTTCGAACCCGAACATTACAGGAATATGGTCAGCAGCAATGCCGATTTCCGCAAGTTTGATGACGGCCTGAAGATGACGTTGGATTGTGACCCGGCCACTTTGCGACAGATCGAACACTTGCTGAAAGAAGCGCGCGGGCGCGGCAAAATCCGATACGGTCTGCACGTGCAGGACGAGGCGATGATGACCTGTTTCGTCCCGTCGGCTACGCGGGACGATCATGTGCATTTCGTCGATGGTGCCTCGGGCGGATACGCCCAGGCCGCAGCGGCCATGGTCCGTTGAACGTTCAGTCGGCTTTCCATCGTGCGGCGAGATCACGTGCCGTTTGCGTCAGCAGCATCACATCAATGCCAACCGCCAAGAACTGTGCGCCCATATCCAGATATGCCTGCCGGGCCTCGTCATTTGTGGCCAGAATGCCCGGCGCTTTGCCTGCGGCCTTGATCCGGGTCAGTGCATCGCCGATAACCTCTCGCACCTCGGGCGCCGCACTGTTGCCCTGATGGCCCATATCGGTCGACAGATCGGCAGGGCCAATGAATACGCCATCCACGCCTTCAACCTCCAGAATGTCGTCCAGAGCAGCCATTCCGGCGCGGGTTTCAACCTGCAACAACAGGCAAATCTCCTGATCTGCGGTCTGAATATAATCTCCGACCGATCCGTACATCGTCGCCCGCGATGCCATCGCGCCCACGCCGCGGACACCGGCAGGGGGATAGCGGCAGGCCCGAACCAGCTCTTGCGCCTGCGCGGCGCTTTCCACGATCGGAACCAGAATGGTTTGAGCACCCGCATCCAGAACCATCTTGATCAGCCAGGTCTCACCCACGGGGACCCTCACAACGGCATGAGATGCGCTTGCCGCAAGCGCCACAAGCTGGTCCCGGATCGACCGGATATCGTTAGGGGCATGCTCTCCATCGATTACCAGCCAATCAAAACCCGCGGTTCCCATCATCTCGGCCGCTACGGGCTCCGCAAAGCTCATCCAGCACCCGATCTGCGTTTTTCCCTTTTTCAGAGCCTGTTTGAACGCGTTCTGCTGCGCAGCCATATTGTTTCCTTTTGTTGCAAAACCTTCGGCGCGACGTGGTCGCGAAAGTGGCCGTTTCCTCATCTTCTTCCGTGGCACGAAATTGTCCAGTTTTAATGCAATTATGTGTCATCGGATTCACGGCGGGAAGGGCGTGTCACGCAAGGGTGGCGACATTCCGGCGGTTCTTGTGCTTCAAACCGAAAACTGAGGGTTCCCTTGCGTAAAGCACGGATTTCGGCGATAATTTTGGCATGACCGACGACCTCCCACTGACGTCGCGATCTTTGCCTATTGCGCTTTTGCGGGCGCGGGAAAAGGTTATGGGACCCATCCGAGCAATGCTGGCCGACGCCGGTGTCACCGAACAGCAGTGGCGCGTGTTGCGGGTTTTGAATGAAGAAGGCCCGCAGGAGCCCACGCATATTGCCGAACGCGCCTGTCTATTGTTGCCAAGCCTGACACGGATATTGCAGAAGTTGGAGCATCGCGGCCTGATCTCCCGACGATGCCATCCAGCGGACCGGCGTCGCCAGATTGTCGAGATCGGCGAGCGTGGCGTTCAGATCATTCACGCCAATCAGCCCGCCAGCATGGCGCAGGCGGAACGCATTCGGTCCCGCTTGGGGCCGGAAAAACACGAACTGTTGCTGGACCTTCTGAACGAGTTGAACGACCTGGATACCTGATGCCGGTCGCAGAACATGGGTGTCATCTGCAAGGACCCCGCCGGAGATTTTAGGGGCGATCTCCGACGGGGTGGCCAGACTTGGATTTGGGTTAGGCCTGGCCTGAGGCCGGTTGCGTCACGCCTTGCCTGACGGTCCGGCCTGCGCATCGGAGTATTGAAGAGCCGGAAATGTGGCTCTGACTAGGGTCTTTCGGCCCTTGGGGGAAGGGCCATGCACCTATGCTCTCCGAAACAGACTTAGGCAATTGCCGATCGTTACGTGGGTCCGCAAGTGGTTTCCTCGCGTCACTTTGGTCGCTTATGGTGCCAAGGGCGCGGTGTTGCTGTCTTCGCATCTCATAAGTTGGATGCGTCAAACCAGTCTTCCTCAGTACCTAGCCCGACTTTCGTCTGAGCCAAGTGTTAACCCGATTTGTTTGTACCTTGATGCGTCCATAAAGACGGATATGCACTTGTTTTGATACGGCGGTTTTCTTTCAGGTCAGAATTGAGCAGGTTCGCGCTGAAACAACTCTTGGATAGCGGCGAAATCCAGCGCGCTTTCCCGGCTTGCTGACTGTTCTGGCAGGCGTAAGATGACGGCAAAGCAATATTCAGGAACCAACATGTCGAACAGTGTGTTTTCCCTTCCCGATCCAATCACCATCCCCATTGTTGGCGAGACCGCAGGGTATCCTGTTGGGCGCATTTTCTGCGTCGGTCGAAACTACGCGGCCCATGCTGCCGAGATGGGGAATGAAGTGGATCGCGAAGCACCTTTCTATTTCACCAAATCTGCGCCAAACGCGATTCTGACTGGTTCGACCGTCCCGTATCCAGCCGGGACCGAGAATTACCATCATGAGATGGAATTGGCATTGGCGATTGGAAAGCCTGTGTTTCGGACCACCCGTGCGCAGGCATGGGATGCTGTCTACGCCTATGGCTGTGCGCTTGATATGACCCGCCGCGACCTGCAAATCCGCGAGCGAAACAAGCAGCGACCCTGGGATCTGGGCAAAGACGTCGAAAACGGAGCGGTATTCGCACCGCTGACGCCCGCCGCTGCCTGGTCACCGGACGAAAACAAACACATCCGCCTCAGTGTAAACGGCGAACTGCGCCAGAACGCGACACTGGAAGAGCTGATTTGGAAGATAGACGAAATCGTTGTGCACTTGTCCGGTTTTTACCATCTGCGCCCCGGCGATCTGATCCTGACCGGCACGCCCGCTGGCGTGGGCCCGGTTGTAGCAGGAGATGTTCTGACTGGTGAAATCGATGGGCTGGAGCCGATTCAGCTCACGCTGTCTGACGTCGAATAGACCCTATTTAGGGTCTTTCAGCCAGTCAATTGCGAACTCTACATGCGTGACGCCTGCCAGCCTACGCACCCTGTCCAGCTCAGCGTTCAGGCGGCGGGTGCGGGCGTCAGACCAGCGCACTCCGCGTTCGGGCCAGAGCGCTTTGACATGCATCAGGTCGCGATCGCGATGCGCCTTCATGTCGATCCGGCCGATCAATCGATCGCCTTCAAGCAAGGGGAAGACGTAATACCCATATGTGCGCCTGTCTTCGGGCACGAAAATTTCGATGCGATAGTGAAAGCCAAACAGCCGCTCGGCCCGGTTTCTGTCCCGAAGCATGGGGTCAAACGGGCTGAGCACTCGGATCCGACCGGGCGGTTGCGGCAAGTCGGTTGCCCGATCCATCAATTCAGAGCGGGCAAAAGTTTTGCGCAGGCGTCCATCGGCGCAAGTGACCTCGATCTCTTCGATATTGCCTTGAGCCAACGCCGTGGCACACCAGTCTTTGGCTTCGGCGGTGGTAACCGTGCCCCAGAACGCGGCCAGCTCGCCGGACGTGGCAAAGCCCAACCGGTCCAGCGCTGCGTTGCACAGCCAATCCACGGTCGCCGTCGCATCACAGGCCATGTTCCCGGGGCACAGGCGGGTTTCGATCACACGTTCAGTCAGATCATACCGTTTCTGAAACCCGTCGCGGCCCACAACGGTCAGGGCCCCGGAACGCCACAGAAACTCCAATGCGGTTTTTGACGGGTGCCAGTCCCACCAACCGCCCGAGCCTTTCTTTTCATCCTTGCCAACGTCTGACGAACACACGGGCCCGTGGTCGCGGATGTGTTGCAAGACAGTCTCGAACTGTTGCTCGAACCCATCCCGCCGCCAGTTCTTCCAGCGTGCCTTCAACAGATCCGCATCACGCTGAAAGCGCAGATGCCAGTGCGGATAGAACGACATGGGGATTACGGCCGCATCATGTGTCCAGTGTTCGAACAGCGCTTTTTCCCTTTCATAGAGCCTTTTCAGGTTGGCGCTGCGATACGCAGGCCGTCGGGAAAACAGGATCATGTCATGAGCGCGGGCAACGGTGTTGATGCTGTCGAGCTGCACGAACCCCAACCGCTGGACAAGGTCAAGAAGCCCGGCGCCCTTGGCCGCGCCCGCAGGCTGTTCGGCCAAAGCATGGCGATCCAGGAAAACGGCGCGGGCCGTCCGGTTGTCGAGCCGCTTCAGGGGCGCATTCATCGTCGTTTCAGAGTGTCGCCATAGCTGATCTTGGGGGTCAGCGTGACCCGTGTCTCGATTTCGGCCTCCGGGTCCTTCAGGCGTTCAGCGATGATCTGCGCGGCCTGACGTCCTATGTCCAGACGACAGGCATCCATCGTCGCCAATTTGCGCGGAAGACCCTGCAAAAGTTCCACGTTGTTGAACCCCGCCAGACCGATCTGCCCCGGGATATCCACGCCTTGCTCCAGCAGGTACAACAGACCACCAGCTCCGATCATGTCGTTGGAATAATACAGGAAATCCAGATCGGGTGACCGATCAAGCATGGCCTGTGTCATCTCGCGCCCTTTGGCCAGGGCAGAGCCACCGGAATAGAACTCGCGATCTTCGATCTCGATCCCGTGTTTGCCCAGCACTTCCGTAAACCCTTCAAAGCGTTTTCGGGCGCGGTGATCCAGCGGCATCTTGGTGCCCATGAAGCCGATATGCTGATACCCGGCCTTCAGAATCGCCTGCGCCATTTCGCGCCCGGCGCGGCGATGCGAGATGCCGACCATCGCGTCGACAGGTTTGCCGTCGGTATCCATGATCTCGACCACCGGAATGCCAGCCGAATCCAGCATGGCGCGCGCCGCGTCGGTGTGTTCCAGCCCTGCAATGATCACGCCCGAGGGTCTCCACGAGAGCATCTCGTACAGCACTTTTTCCTCTTTTTCGGGCAGATAATCCGTCACGCCAACCACGGGTTGCAGTTCGGTATCTTCGAGCACCTGATTGATGCCGGTCATCACCTCGGGAAATACCATGTTCGAAAGTGAGGGGATGATCACCGCGACCAGGTTGACCCGGCTGGATGCCAGGGCGCCCGCGATCTTGTTGGGGACATATCCCAGCTCTTTGGCGGCGGCCAGAACGCGGGTGCGGGTGGCGTCGGACACATCCCCCCGGTTACGCAGAACCCGGCTCACCGTCATCTCTGAGACACCGGAAGCCTCGGACACATCACGAAGGGTAAGCGGGCGTTTGGTTTCACTGTTCACGGGAGGCACCTGCGTTGTTGTTTTGTCCGATGCTAGCGTGAACAGGTCGGTGTGTACAACAATTGTGCAAAGGCGATGACAACCCGGAAAATCCCGGTTACAGAAGGCAGGGCGCGGCCCCGTGGCTCAACTGGATAGAGCAGCCCCCTCCTAAGGGGCAGGTTGCAGGTTCGAATCCTGCCGGGGTCGCCAAAACCACCTGAAAAATATGTCTTATTTACAGCGCTTTGTGCAGAAGCGTGCAAAAAGTCCCGTGCGCTTTCGCGGCGAAATCGGCTGAAACGATCGATTTCTCGTACAAAACCTGTACAAAATTCGCACGTTTGTGCGTATTTCGGGGGCCAATCATGAGCCGCCATAGCTTTGATCCCGAAATCGCCGGGCGTGTGGGTCTCAATGCAGCGGTGATTTTCCAAAACATCACCTTCTGGATCGAGAAGAACCAAGCCAATCGCCGCAATCTTCGAGACGGGCGGTATTGGACTTACAATTCGATCTCGGCCTTTGGTGAGTTGTTCCCCTATCTGAGCGAAAAGCAGATCCGAACAGCGCTCGAAAAGTTGGTCAGCGCAGAGCTGATCATCAAGGGCAATTTCAGCGATGATCGCTATGACCGGACCTGTTGGTATGCCCTGGGCAACTCCATTTGCCCAAATGGGCAAATCGATCCGACCGAACGGGAAAATGATGCATTTGCCCTTGAGGGCAAGCCATCTGCCCCAGAGGGCAAATCCTATAAGAACAGATATAAACCATATCAAAAACCAATCCCTTCGCACGCGAAGGCGGCGGTGGAGGATGAAGTTTCTGAGAAGATTTTGTCCGCCTATCCGGAGGATCGCATTCGCGGGAAAGCGGTTTGCCTCTCGCAAATCCGCCAGGCGCTGGCCGACGGAGTGGATGCAAAAGACCTCGAGGACGCCGTGCGGTCCTATGCGACCGAAAGCGAAGGATTCACCCGCTCGAAGGTGTGCTTCTCCGACAACTGGTTCACCTCTGGCCGTTGGCTGAAATACCTTCATGACGTTGAGGAGGCACGAGAAGCGGGCAAGGCCAAAGAGGTGGAATTGCTGAAGGGCTTGGCCGATTGGGTCACGGATCGCCATCCGCTGTGTCGCCACATCACACCCGGCCAAGTGATCGCGTTGCTGGCCGCAAACTTGGTCAGCCCTGCTGAAATCGAGGCGGCGGGGCTCCGATCATGAACGCAACTGATCCCTACAAAGAGCAGAGAGCAAGGTTACCCACCGATTACATCGGCGGGACTTGTGAGGGGCGGCAAGCCCCCCTTCAAACCCCAACCAGACGCGCGCAAGCGGCGTCAAAGAGGGCCTTTCCGAGAGTGTGATCTTTCGATGCACCCCGTCGGAAAAGGCAGCGCTTGTGGCCAAGGCGCACGCCGCTGGCCTGCTCAATGCCACGTTGATGCGCGAGGCCTTGGGGCTGATCGAGGCACGTCGGCGCAAGCCCGCCCCCCGTGTTGATCCTAAGCTGACCTTTGCGATTGCCCGCGTCGGCGGCAACCTCAATCAGCTCTCCCGCTGGATCAACGGCTCGGTTAAATCCGGCCGCGCGAGCCAGATCGATGCGCTCAAGGTCGCGACACAACTGGTGGTCATCGAGCGGCAGATGGCGCAGATCGTGGCGGCGCACACAGGCGGCGGCGAATGATCATCTCGTTCTTCTCCACCGGCACTGGTGGCGGTGCAGCTCCCGTAGACTACCTGACAGCGCGTGAAGTTCTGGCCTATGACGAGAACCGCAATCTGATCCGCGACGACACCGGCCAGCCGCAAACCAAGATCCGCGACCCGCTGCCCGAGGTGCCGCACGGCAACCCCGATCAGACCCGCTACCTGATCGACGTAAGCCCCAACAAGTGGAGCTACACGGCAGGCGTCATCAGCTTTGCCGATAGCGATGATCCCAATCCCGACGCCCAGCAAGAGGCCATTGAGCTATTTGAAGCTCTGGCCTTTGCTGGGCTGGACAGGGATCAATACAATTGTCTCTGGGTGCGCCACTCGCATGAGGGCAATGTCGAGCTACACTTCTGCGCGCCACGCCTTGAGCTCAGCACGGGCAAGGCGCTGAACATCGCACCGCCTGGACATGAGAGCGCCTTTTCCAGCCTGCGCGATCTGATGAACAAGACCCACGGTTGGGCAGACCCTTTGGAGCCAGATCGCGCCCGCGAAGTGAGGGCGACGATTGAAGCGCCGACGCGCGCGCAAGGTCGCGAAGCGCTGCACGAATGGATCCTCGATCAGATCAGCGTCGGCAGCAACACCGACCGCGCCAGCATGATCGACGCGCTATCAGAGGCGGGTTTCGAGATCCCCCGTGCGAGCAAGAATTACATCACCGCCAAAGACCCCGACACCGGCGAGCGCTGGCGTTTGAAAGGAGAGATTTTCCATGACGACTGGCAAGCCGAACCGCCTCGCCGAGAAATTGAACGCGGACCTGGAGACGGTCCGGAGCGACCACGCCGCCTTGATGGCATCTCAGTTGGAGATCTTCAGGAACGATTTCAGCAGCATTGCGACCAGCGCGCTGCATACAATCGAGACCGATATCAGGTTCTTTCTCAGCGACAGCAAGAGCGAGTTGGAGAGGCGGAGCGAGACGATCAGGCGCTGGTTGACGATCTCGCCGTGGGTGATCGTGGGCATGGTCTCAGCCTGGATCACGACAGTGTTGATGGCGAGTTGGTTTTGGACGGGTTTGATGGCGCATTCAGAGATGACGGAACTTGGCCTGACACGGATCGAACAGTCCGGGCAGACATGGGTGACGCTGGACCCCGACCAGACCGAATTGAAGACCTGCACACTGGCGCAGACGCCGATCATCTGCATCGAGATAAAGGAGCCTTAAATGACGCAGCCCCTGACAGCATTGGAGCGCGAATTACTCGCATCCGTCGAACGGTTGGTGGCGGCCTGCGAGAGCTCAGCCAAGGAATTGCACGCCTTGGAGAAGCGCTCGACCAGCAGGATCGAAAGCAAGGTGAATGGCTTGGCGCATTGCGTGGCGCTATTGATGAAATCACATCTCACGTCCGTCACCACATTGGCCGCCTTGCTGCGCGAGGAGCAGAATTACGACACGCTTCAGGCGAGATTAGAAACCAGCTGGAAACTAGCGAAAGACGCCGAGAAGCGGCTGAAAGAGAGTTAGACGCGAGAGATAGCCACCGCAGCGCCGGACATTCGCTTTGATCTAACTGCAAATGTTGGCGTGGTTCGAGGGTCTGCAGTGGGAATCTTAGATTCGTTCTGCAGCAATTCACCACACGTCTGCGATTTCTTTGCTGGGTGCGTATGCGGATAAACCGGAACTTCATGTAGAATGCAGCGAAGAGCTCGAAAGGGAGCCCAAAGCGGACTTAAATGTGCTCGCCAAAATGAATTGCGGCGATAGACATTCTCTTGAGCGGTCTAACCCATCACTAAATGCATTCACCGCCATCGATAACCAGGGCTTGCCCCGTCATAAAAGCGGATTCATCTGAAGCTAAATAGACGATCCCATGGCCAATCTCTTCAACTGTCGCCCATCGACTCATGGGGATCGCCTGCTCGATGTAGCTTTCCAGTTTGGCACGGCCTCCCATCTGCTTTTCGAAGCCTGCATTGAAAGGGGTGTCTACAAATCCTGGACATAGGGCATTGAAACGGATTGCATGGACAGCGTAGTCGGCTGCCATCTGCCGGACCATCGCAACAGCAGCGTGCTTTGTAGTCGCATAGGCGATCATACCCCGGTCATATTGAACCCCAGAATTGGAGGCCGTGACGATCACGCTGCCTCCACCTTGTGATTTCATATGGGCGACGGCTGCACGCGCGGCAATGAAGTGAGCGCGGACATTCAATGCCCAAGAAGCATCCATTCCATCTGGCTCCACTTCTTCCAGCGTTCCTTCGATCTGCAACCCAGCGTGAGAGTGCAACACGTCAAGCCGACCGAAGTTTTTAACTGCTTCGTCTATGGTTCTGGTAAGGGCATCGTCATCGGTCACATCAAGCTGTATGGCAGATGCTTGATTTCCCTGCGCTACGATCGCGGCCACAGTGGCTTCAGCAAGGGTTGCATCGCGATCGGTTACCACAACATGCGCACCCTCTTGTGCCATTGCCATTGAACCCGCCCGACCAATTCCTGATCCCGCGCCCGTCACGAGCGCGACCTTACCTGCAAGCCGCATGTCACTTGGCTCCTTTATTTAATTATTCGATTTTGAGGCGCCTCGGCGCAAAAGCAGCTGCGCTGCTACGAGCAACAAGAGCGACGCGCCCATAACCATAGTGCCGATGGCATTGATCTCGGGTGTTACGCCGCGCCGGATGGATGAGAATATGTAGATTGGCAGGGTTGTTTCTGAGCCAGCTACGAAGAACGCGATGATGAAATCATCAAATGAGAAAGTGAAGCTGAGCAGGAAGCCTGCCAAAATTGCCGGTGCTATCAACGGCAGGGTCACCTGTCGAAAGGTGCCCCAGGGCGTCGCAAAGAGGTCAGCCGAAGCTTCCATGAGCGCGCGGTCCATACCCGATAGCCTTGCACGTACGATGATTATGACCAGCGCCATTGTGAACATGGTGTGTGCGGCGACAAGCGTGGGCATCCCCATGGAAAGTTGCGGGGGATTTGCTCCATCGGGCCATAGGCTTGCAAGAAGCGGGTTTAGCCAGCCGAATACGGTGACCAGGGCAATGAGTGTCGCGATGCCGATGACGATACCGGGTATCATTATTGCAATATAAATCATCGCATCAAACAAAGTTCGGAGCCATCCCTTAACCCCTTGTAAAGCGATGGCCGCCATGGTTCCGAGAGTGGATGCGAGGCAAGCAGTTATGAATGCCGCAAGCAGACTGGTCTCGAGCGCGTCCATTACAAATGGGTTGTTCAGCGCTTTACCATACCATTGGGTCGAGAACCCCATGAACTGGCTTGCGTGTCGTCCGGCATTAAAGCTGAAAAGCGCGATGATGCCGATTGGAATATAGAGAAAAAGGTAGACGCAAATCGCGTATAAGCGCATCGGACCCTCACATCAGCGAGACATCTTCGCGCTGGCCACCCAGGCGCGAGATGAATTTCATGTAAATTGAGACAGTGACAAGCATTACGACAACCAGAGTCATTGCGACCGCCGATCCGTACGCCCAGTTCCGAGACTGCAGGAACAGGTCCACCAGCGCATTTCCGACGAAAAAGACCTTTCCGCCGCCCAAGATCGCTGGGATCAGAAACTCGCCCATCAGCAAGATGAAGACCAGCATGCAGCCAGTTGCGATACCAGGTACCGACAAAGGAAGTGTCACCTGACGGAACGTACGCCATGGGGTAGAGCCGAGATCAGCCGATGCTTCCAGAAGGCGTTTATCCAGTTTGTCTAAGCTTACAAAAATCGGGAAAACCATCAGAGGTAGATACCCATAGACAATCCCGACAAGCACAGCGAACGGCGTATTTATCAGGCGGATATCATCGATGCCGATCGACTCCAGTAAAGCGGGCAAGCCACGCCCCCCAAGGATGAAAATCCAAGCGTATGACCGGATCAGGATCGATGTCCAGAACGGCACGATCACTAGGATCAACAGCGAAGTTCTCCACTTTGGTGAACAACGCACCGCAAGAAAGTAGGCGAGCGGGTAGGCAATTACCAACGCAGCGATAGTCCCCAGAGGTGCAAGGATCAAAGTGTTCTTAAACGCCGTCCATCGCGCAGGAAGGTTGGCATATTGTTCCAACGTGAACGCTGGAACGTAGCCTCCGGCGGCACCCCGTTCGCCAAAGGAAAAGACGAAGACGACCAGCAGAGGAAGGGCTAGCATTACCAAAAGCCATATTCCTGCTGGAGCCAGCAACAGTGCTTTTCTGCCTCGTTCGGTCATTTTGTCCTCGTCTTTTCCGATATTGGCGGCCTTGCCGCTTAGGCCGACTTGAAGCGGGCGAGCAACTCGGCACGGTTTGGATCGGTTAGTGTAGCCGCCGCGCCGAACTCGAGTGCATTCAGAAGGTCAGCTGCCGGATAAAGGATCGGATCTTCCAGTAGTTCCTTCGGCAGCAACGCATTGGTGCGAGCATCAGCCGATGGATAGCCGTGAGCGAGGACTTCTTTCGCATTAACTTCCGGGTTCAGCAGGAAGTCGATCAAGGCATAAGCGGCATCCATATGGGGTGCGCCCTTAGGAATAGCGTAGTAGTCGGACCAGAGCTCACCGCCCTCAGTTCCCAGAACGTAGGCGATTTCAGGCATGTCGACATTCATCTGCTTGCCGTCACCTGTCCAGCACATCGTCATCCAGGCGTCACCGTTACGCATCGGTGGCTGATAATCCGACGAGATTGCAAACAGATGCGGTTTGGCATCCAGCAACAATTTCTCGGCATCCGCCAGTTCCTTCTCATCGACCGAGTTGAAGGAGTAGCCGAAGTATTTCAGGGCATTACCGATGGTGGTGAGTTGGTAATCATGCACCATTGTCCGGCCTGAGTAACCTTCCATAGTAAGGTCCCAGAACTCTTTCCATGTGGTTGGAGTCGGAGCGCCGTCAAGCTTGCTGGTGTTCACTGCAAAGCCAGTCGTGCCCCAGTTTTTTGGCACCGCGTAAAGCTGGCCATCGACAGAACCGGCATCGGAAAAGCGCTGTTCGAATGAACCTGCGTCGTAGTTTGGCAGTTTGGACGTATCGAGCGGGATGATCAGATCTTCACCCACATACGTAGTGATCGTGTAGTTGGTTGGAACGAAAACGTCCCAGCCAGACCCTCCAGCCTGTAGTTTTGCCAACATCTCTTCGTTCGAGCCAAAAACATTGACCTGAACATGGGCGCCAGTGGCTTCCGTGAAGGCTTCGAAGTTCATCTCGTCATGGTAGTTCGGCCATGTGGCGAGGATCACTCGGTCGCCAATGTCCCCGGCAGCAAATGCCGGGCGTGGACGCAACCCAGGAATGGCCGTGCCCAGAACGGCCATTGCCATCCCAAGACCTGTCACGCCTAAGAAATGTCGCCGTGTAACCGAACCCTTTTGGTACCGGCGAAGCTCTTCCATGAACTTTTGCTTGGAAATAGTCCCATTATCCTTGGTCATTGTGAACCTCTCTGTTGTTGGATTGCGGGATTTGTTATTTTTCCAGGATCAGCAGTGCGCCTTCGCCCCATGAAACAAAGGCCTGCTCTCCTGCATTGAACGTCCCCTCGTTCAATTCCGCTTGCCTTGGCACAAGTACGTGGAAATCACCCAGTGCTTCGTTGCGCGCAAGGTATTCTGTGTGCTCCCCAAGGAAGATCCGATTTTGAATGGTAACTGGCAGAGCGATTTCAGCTGTGGGTAGCGCGCGGGTCAGCGTGATCTGTTCAGGACGGATACTAACGCACACTTCCTGCCCTGCATCTATTGGAATCTCCGGAGTTCCGCGCACCTTTTGGCCACTCGCTAAACGCACAGTGATTTGGTCGGCTGCTGAGTCAGTCACAGTTGCATCAAAGAAATTTGAGGTGCCTACAAATCCAGCCACGTAGCGGCTGCGGGGCATGTCATAGAGTTCGCGTGGGCTGCCAACCTGCACAATACTGCCGCCTTCCATCACACAAATTCGGTCGGACATTGAAAGCGCTTCTTCTTGGTCGTGCGTGACGAGGACAAAAGTTATTCCCAGTTGTCGTTGCAGGTTCTGCAGTTCAAACTGCATTTCTTTTCGAAGCTTTCGATCCAGAGCAGCCATTGGTTCATCAAGCAGCAAAAGCTTGGGCTCGTTTACGATCGCACGCGCCAAAGCGACGCGTTGCTGCTGACCACCAGACATCTCCCAGATGCGACGTGGGCCAAACCCACCAAGACGGACAGTTTCCAGCGCTTGCTCAACCTTTGTCGCGATTGTTTGTTTGTCTACGCGTGGTCGTTGTTGGCGCAGGCCGTACGCGATGTTGTCGAACACGCTTAGGTGAGGAAAAAGAGCATAGTGCTGAAACACCATGTTGACTGGGCGATGGTGCGCATCCAAGTCGTTGACGACTTCTCCATCGAGCAACACCTGACCTTCGGTTGGCTTCTCGAAACCTGCCAACATTCTAAGCGCAGTGGTTTTGCCGCAACCAGATGGGCCTAAGAACGACAGGAACTCTCCTTTCCCAATGGAAAGATTCAGGTCTTTGGCGGCGACCACATTCCCGAAGGTCTTGGTCACTCCTCGGAGTTCCGCAATCGTCTGCATGGTGACGCTCATGTCAAAGCTCATATACTGCCGTTTTCCTTTTGCTTGATTTTTTGGCACTTGTTGGCATACCACTCAAACAAGGAAAAAGTAACAATAACTCGGAATAACTGTATATACCACAATTGGGGTATAGAGGTGCTTTTCGAAAATCTGGAGCGGCGCGTGTACGATTGGATGGAAGAGGCCGGCAGGGTCGTGGAGAAGATCGGAACCCCAGAATTTCCATGTGCTTTGGCAGATGGCTTGCGGCAGGTCGCACCATTCGATTTTACGGTGGTGTTTGGCCATGTCGGAACCGAAGCGCCTATAGACCTTCACGACGATTTTCCCAAAAGCAAACGGCGTATTTTTGTTGAGGATTACCAAGCAGGGCCCTACGTACTTGATCCATTTTTTTTGGCCGCGACAAAACCGATAACACCGGGTCTGTACCGCATGCGCGATATCGCACCGGACAGGTTCTATCAGGGCGAATACTATCGCAGCTATTACAAAAGGACTGGGTTAGCAGAGGAGATTGGCTACTTTATCGATATCCCGAGCACTGGGATGGTTGTGGTCTCGCTCATGCGATCAGTGAAGCCTTTTTCAGCCAAGGAAATTCGTCATTTGCACGCTCTATGGCCGCTCGTTCGGGCAGCCTGTTGCAAACATTGGAGTGACTTTCCAACACTGGCCCGCGGCGCCGCAGCGAATGGCGTTAGTCGTCGCGTCGATCTTGCTTTCCAGGCATTTGGCGATGGCGTTCTGACACCACGAGAACGCGAAGTCGTTGAGTTCACGTTGAAGGGCCATTCGGCAGAAGCTGTCGGCACAATTCTCGGCATCTCTCCAGGCACAGTCCGCATCCACAGACGCAACATTTACGCGAAACTTAGGATCAATTCGCAGGGTGAGCTTTTTTCAAAGTTCATTGAAAAGGCACTTTAAAAGGTTCCTTAAACACCCACTTTATCCGTTTTGCCGACCTTGCTACCTTGTGACCCGGAAAACACCAAACATTTGGACGGCACTGTCTGATAGCCAAGGAACCCAAAGGGAGAGGGTTGGGACGCCCGGGACCCATGTTGGGCTAAATTAATACCCGAAAACGCTTTCGGGCCATTGTCTATCTAACCGGATCAGCCGTTTTAAAAAATCAGCCGTTTTAAAAATGGCGTCAAGATACGAAAGGCAAAATTTCATGGACGCACCAGTTATCCAGTTGATTTTTATGCTCATCTTGCTGGTTGTCGTGATCTGGCTTTATATCCTGCCGATCACGATGGCAGGGCGGCGCAACCGGTCTGGTTTGATCTGGTTCCTGATCGGTCTGGTTGGATCACCCCTTTTGGCTATTCTTTTGCTGCTGGCTCTGGGTGATGCACCCGAACAACCAACAACCTAATTTTGGGACGATACCATCTGACACTCAAAAGGGCTTAACCGGAGGGTATCTGGACGCTCGTGAGCCATAACGTCCTGCTCAGCATGCAATAAGGGTGCCAATTGAGACACTATACTTCCGGAAGTGAAGACAACTAATCCTTCTCACTCTCCACAACCGTGTACTGTAAACCCAAGGTCGGCCGATTTGATTGGAGAACCACAGACCGCTTTGTCCGCGTTGCAGACCTTGATGTGGCGTGCGGCGAAGGTCCGCTGAGCGGACAAAACAGCCTTTCGAAGCACTGCGCTGACGATAGTATGAGAGCCTAGGTTTTCCGATTGAATCGATCCAGCTTGCTTGGTTCAAGAATTTCAATTCGGGCGTATCCAGGACGCAGCCAGCCGCGCTGCGAAAACTCCTTTAAAGTACGGACAACAGTGTTTCGCGACACGTTAGCCATGCGGCCAAGGTCCGCTTGCGACAAGAAGATGGGGCCTCGTTTCATTTCGCCGCGACATTGTAACAACGTCCCAGCGATGCGTCGCATGGGGTCGGGATCAAGGAGTATCTCGATTTTGCGGAATGTTGTGTCGACGTTCTGAGCGGTGATCTGCGCAAATCGGCGCATAGCTTCACTGTCGTGTTTAGAGAGACGCTCCATGGCGTCGAGCGGTAGGAAAAACAGATCAGCCGCTGCGACAGTTCTGAATGTGATCCGCCGTTCTTCTCCCGTGAAGAAAAATATTTCCCCTAACCATGCTCCGGGTGCACTAACGTGTACGAAATGCGGCCCGTCTCTGGCTGGCGCGATTTCGATGGCGGCGGCGCCTCGGAGTATTGCGTAAGCACCGCCGGGTGGATCACCGACGGAAAATATAGTTTCTCCACCTTCAAAATGCAGAATCTGGCCTGCCGCCACAACAGCTTGCTGAAAGCTCTCAGGTTGTAGAGCAAGCCATCCGCGTTCAAGCAATATGCTGTGTAACATTCGCAAAATTAAAAAGAATTGCACCGTGTGGGGCAATTGAAATTTTCAAGAACCTTATCATCAGTGACCTAGCTTGTTTTCAAAATAAGGGGGACTCCAATGAATTTCGGAAAACTGATTTGCTTGTTTGCTTTGACGGCAATTGGCAATACCGCAATCGCGCAAGAAAATGAACGTCCCAATATTTTGGTGATCTGGGGTGACGATATCGGATGGCAGAACTTGTCTTCGTACGGTATGGGCACCATGGGATACACCACGCCCAATATTGACAGGATCGCAAACGAAGGCATTCGTTTCACGGACCACTATGCCCAGCCAAGTTGTACGGCAGGGCGTGCCGCTTTCATCACTGGGCAATATCCAATTCGGTCCGGCATGACGACCGTGGGTCAACCCGGCTCTCCATTAGGTTTGCAGCAGGAATCCCCGTCACTTGCAGACTACATGAACCAGGCAGGCTATCGCACCGGCCACTTCGGCAAAAACCACCTCGGTGATCGCAACGAACACTTGCCGACAATGCATGGTTTCGACGAATTTTTCGGCAATCTCTATCACCTGAACACGCAGGAAGAGGCTGAACAACGCGATTACCAGCGGTTTGGAGAGGAGTTTGCGGGCTCGTTGGAAGCCTATGAAGAACAGTATGGCACACGCGGAGTAATCCACAGCTTCGCCTCGGAGACCGACGATCCGACTGAGCATCCGCGATTTGGCAAGGTAGGAACGCAGACCATTGAGGACACGGGGCCGCTAACCCAAGACCGGATGAAAAACTTCGACGAAGGTGAAGTGATCCCTTTGGCGCTGGACTTCATGTCCGCTTCCAAAGAGGCCGGCGAACCTTTCTTTGTCTGGCTCAATACCAGCCGCATGCATCTTTATACTCGCTTAAATGACGAATGGCGCTACGCAGCCGAAAAATACACATCAGAAGCGGACTTGCACGGCAGCGGCATGCTTCAGCACGACCATGACATTGGCATCGTGCTTGACTGGCTAGACGAACAGGGGCTGACTGAGAACACAATCGTTTGGTACTCGACAGACAACGGGCCAGAGCATTCTTCATGGCCTCACGGTGCGACCACTCCTTTCCGCGGTGAAAAAATGACCACTTATGAAGGTGGAGTCCGGGTGCCATCAATGATCCGTTGGCCAAGCACTCTGGAAGCAGGAAAGGTACTGAACGGCATCCAGGGACATCAGGATATGTTTACATCACTGGCGAGCGCTGCCGGCATCGAGGACATCGCCGCACAAGCTATGGAGCAGGAGCAACAGTTCATCGACGGTGTTGACAACCTCGGCTATTGGAAGGGTGAGCAGGAGCATTCCAACCGTTCTCATATCTTCCACTACTACGAAGCACGCCTCATGGCGGTTCGCATGGGACCTTGGAAGTTCCATTTTGCCACCAAGGAAAACTACTACGATCCCGTTGCGGCCCGCACCGGTGCTCCTTTGGTCTTCAATATCCGAATGGACCCTTTCGAGAGCTTCGATTCAGTCGATTCTTACGGGCATCTCATGCAGAAAGTGTCCTGGCTGATCCAACCAATGGGCACTCTTATGGGCATGCACTTGGGATCTCTTGCGGACCACCCTCCGGTTCAAGGGGGTGAGTCCTTCGACATGTCCAACGTGGTTGAGGACTTCATCAGCAAAGCACTGCAGTAGCTGGTTTTAAACTGTTGGAAACGAAGATTTTTTAGCGAGTGCCTCGGTGAGAGGGGCGGATATTCTCATTCGTCCCTCTGTAATGTCTCGGTTTGCTCAATCGTTTTAATGGGCTCCTTTTGGGCTCTCAGCGGACACCCTCAGCTCGAATATCAAAATTTGAACGACTGAGAAAAACCTGACTGTTAGAAGTCGAGCAGTTAGAGCATCCACTCGACTGGCAGCCACCTTACGACCACTGTCAATGCGCGCTGGAAGCCGTTTGTTTCCGGGTCGTTGGTGTGAACGGTAACTGTTCCGTCTTGTTCTACTTGCAGCCAGATTATCTCGCCGTTGTCGTCAAGCTCGACGCGATACGAAAACTCGGGTTTGTTCAATTGCTCAGCGAGCGAAGCAGCAATTGTTGGACTTTCTATCATGAGGCCCATTTCAGTGTTGAGACGTGCGGATCTGGGATCCAGATTATATGAGCCAATAAAAACCCGTTCTCTATCAGACCCAAAAACTTTTGCGTGCAACCCAGATGCTGATCCGGCCAGAATCTCTGGTAGACTTCGATCGCGATGTTCCTGTCGCAAGGCTCGCAGCTCCAAAAGCTCTACACCGCTGTTCAGAAGATCATCCCTGTATCGCATATACGCCGCATGAACCGGCATCACATCCGTAGCATCTAAAGAGTTGGTTAAAACGCGCACCTTTACTCCGGACTCAGCCAACGATCGCAGAACATCAGCGCCTCTTTCGCCGGGAATAAAATACGCCGATACAAGGTCTAGTGAGATTTGTGATGTATTGGCGAATTCGATCAGTTGTTCGACGATCAGGTCTCCACTTTTGACTTCCCCCAAACCTTTCGCCGGGTCGTCTACAAAAAGGGTGACTTCGCTCCATTCGAATTTCAGATCATGTGCGGCTATTCGGTCGGCCAGTTCGTTTTCCTGGATCGCCTTTTGATAGCCGGCGCCAGCAGCAGTCTGACGCGCTGCGTCGGCCATGGCTTGAAGGCTTTGTTTTAGCGGAGGCTCCAAAAAAAGGTCCGCGTCATAGGATGAAGCACTGTTCCAGTACGCGTCGAATGATTGAGAAACCTCTTCAACAATTGGCCCAATGGCTATCGCATCTACATCCAGGTAGTGCGTTCCAGTTCCATAATCGAAATAAATGTCACCGATGTTTCGTCCGCCGACAATTGTAGCCACGCCGTCTACTGTCATAGACTTGTTGTGCATTCGTCTGTTCAGGCGACTGAAATCAAATACGTAAGACAAAAGCTTGGGGTTTCTCAGCGTAAACGGATTGAAAATGCGCACACTCGCACTGGGCAGAGCGTCCAGTTCGGCAAGCAAATTATCCAATCCGGAGATGCCGTTATCGTCGACCAGCAACCTGACTCGTACGCCTCGCTCGGCTGCTGCCCTAAGCTCGTCTAGAAGCATCAGGCCCGTAACGTCATCCTGCCAAATGTAGTACTGAGCATCGATTGAAGATGTCGCTTCCCTCGCAAGTATGGCCCTAGCCGCAAAAGCGGCGCGTCCATTTCCCAAAGGCCGCACCCCGTCGAGCCCTGGATTCCTATCCAGAGCATTTTGAATAGTTGCTCCCAAGGGTCCGGCCCAATCGGCACCTTGTCTATGTGTCAACTCAGAAAAGTTTTCTTCAGGAAGAGGAAACGCAAACCTTAACCCTACTATGGCGATTGCGATCAACGCTACCACAATCAATAAAATCCTAATTAGCCGCATTTAGGGTCCCGTTGTATTAAATCAGCGTGGCTTTGTTGATGAACTTGAACTATCGACAGACAGTTTTTCAAGAGCTTAGACCGGGGCACAGATTCAGCGCAGCATTTTGCCCACTTTGGGCTCTTTCCGGCCGTTAGCTGCGTTTTGCACCAAGGTCCGCACTGAGTATCGTTAATGCTTGAAACAGTTCTCTCTGTGCCAGGTTACAAACTCGGTCCTTGGCCGGTTGGCGAGGCGGTCAGGCACCAAGGTCTTGCCGGACGAGTTGATCATCGATGTCACGGCTTCGATGTCGTTGCTCTGACGTGAAACCAGAATAGTCAGGTCGTCTGCCAACCCAACGAGACCGCGATCAAACATCCAATGCGCAGTTCCGGACAGGGCGAGCCCATTGCTGACGATGTCGGGTCCGTCATGCTCTACAGGTCTGATATGAGCGGCTTCCACCTCAGCGCGACCACCGCCATTGATCAGGCGTAGGCCGGTGATGGCGCAACGCTCGCCGTAGGCGCGCAGGACGTTCTTTCTGAAATTTCGATCGCGAACCGCGCGATTAGTCAGCTGGTTGACGCGTTCCCGTGCAGGCATGTGCTGGAAAGGTGTTTGCGCGTCCTGAAACCCTGGCAACTGCATCGTGTCGCCCACGCGAGGCAGGATGTCCTCATCTCGTCCAAGACCACGTTCGACTATTCGGGCAAAGTCTGCAGCTGAAAGGGTTCTTACTGCGGCTTGCGCGCGTCCAGATATCTTACCCTGATCGTTCAACAACCCTAGTTCGACGATTGAGTTTTCGTCTCGGAATGAAACAGGGTCGCCGAAATCAAGATACGTTCCTGGCTCGATCACCGCCAAGAACATGTCCGGTTTCCGAGGATCCGGAATGATCTCCTGGACCTTTGCGACAGCAAAGTACCCTTTGGTCTCTTTGACTTTGCTTGGCTCCAGGTAGACGATCCAATCCCCTTCGCACTGTTGGGCACGTGAAAGGTATTGCTTGGGAAACTGATACCGCTCCGAGGGAATGTCGTCGTAGATCGAGTCGCTGCGATGGATGAAGATACCGAAGGCCATCGGATCACCCGCGTTGGAGGCGTTCCAGTTTTCGATCGGCCGCGCGTAGGGTCAGCACCGCGCCTGTCAAAAATGGAAGTGCCAAGCCAGCTGCGGCGATGGCAAAAATCAAGATGGCAGCCAAAACCGAGTATTCGGCGGTCTGTTGTGCCAATGATGGTCGACCCAAGCCAATCAGGTAGAAGACGCTGGTTCCCAGGAAGATCAGGTAAAGCGGCCCAAAGGGTTCGATTACCTCACGGCGAGTGCGCTCCAAGACCGAATGCCGCAACATGTTCCAGCGTTTGCTTGCCTTGTTCACCAGATTACTCCCTTACCAGCTCGATCCATGTGTGCACGTCATCATCCGTCACTTCACGGCCTTCGATATGCGATTGATACCAACGCGCGACGATGGCCCCGCGCTTCTCACTTTTGACTTTTATGCCCTCGTCGGTGAGGTGCTTATCTAGCGAGCTTTCGATGTGTTTGAGGGCTTCGAAATCATGCCCTGCCCGAATGGATTTGGTGCCCAGAAGTAGCCAGGGTACGTCCACCTCGAACCGCTCACCCATCGCGACCAAGGCTTCTACGGGCATTCCGCGCTGGCCTTTTTCGTAGCTGTGATACGCGCGCGGTGAGACACCGATAGCTTCCGCCATGGCCGCTTGTGAGAAGCCGATTTCATTGCGAGCAATGGTGAGACGGGCACCCATTGCAGCAAAAAGATCAGCATGTTTCTGCGGCATCTGAATTTTCCAATTGACTACTTCGTCGAAATTCGCGAACTTTGCACAAAATGACGAACATTTGCAGTTAATCACATCTGACCACGTCAGAAGGTGCAGAACAAGCGATTCCATGCGTGTCGCTGATTCAACTTTAGCGGACAAGGACGACTGAAATGGCAGAGACTAACTATTCAGACAGCTCTCAGATCCTGGGGCTTGGGAAAACGCCCGCCCAGTGGGCCGAAGCTGAAACCGAAAGCGTCGACCGATACCTGGTGGCGCGAAATCGTGACGCCCGCGAGTGCGGTCATCAACAATGCGCACGAACTGGAGGGGACGCCGCTGATCCGCGTGAAGCCGTACGACAAGTTCGAGCGGATCGCTCAGGACAAGCGGCGAGGGAAGCTAAGTCGTGTTGAGCGCACGCCAGCCGACAAGGAATGGATAGAGGCCTTTTGCCGTGCCGCCGATCCGTACAATGCCGCGCTGGTCCGTTTCATGTTCGAGACGGCCGCGCGGATTGATCAGGCCGTGTCATTGGAGCCTGATGATCTGCGGCCGCTTGAGAATAAAGTCCGCGTGAAAGCGCAGAAGGGCCATCCCGAAAGTTGGATCACCGTCTCACCTCAGATGATGGACGAGCTTCTCGCGTTGCCACCGAAGCGGCCAAAGAACCGTAAGACCGGTAAACTGATGAAACCCCGCGTCTTCGGTTATGGCAGCTCGACAGGCTACAACACGCGCTGGAAGACAATCTGCAAGCGCGCGGGCATCCCTTACCTTTCAGCCCACCCCGCTGGGCGGCACGGTTTCTTCACTGAGCTAGTCGTGCGCCAAGGTGTAGACCCGGTAACCGCAGCCAAGGCTGGCCGCTGGTCAGACCCTAATTTGCCCATGCGCATCTATGCTCACGCAGAGACCGATGAGGCCGACATCAGGGCCCGTTTTCGTACAAACCATGTACAGGATGACACTGTACAAACACCCAACAGTAAGAAATCACAAAAGGAATAGCGCTATGAACGCATCCCTCCTAAGGGGCAGGTTGCAGGTTCGAATCCTGCCGGGGTCGCCAGTTTTCCCAGATTGACGTTCGACATCCAAAGTCCGTTTTTACGACAAAAAACGGTTTTTTTGAATTGCCCTCGAATCTACCTTCCTTTTAGCGCAGTTCTTTCAACAACTTGTGTGTCGTGGATCGGTTCGTTCATTCCGGCCGGGTTCGATGGCGCAACCAACCAGGATGCGTTGACACGCTGCACGTTAGTTGTTCCCTAATCGTTTCACAGGTTCCGGAACCTTTCACACCCATCAGCCCCGCCCGCCCCGGCGGTGTGGACAACGGGCGGCAAGCCCCGTCGCGCCTCGAAAGGATTCTGCGATGCCCCGTGCCACCACCACGAATCCATTTCATGCGCTGCGTTTCGAAGACGACCTGCCGACGCTGCACGAGGTCGAACGGCGCCTGAAAACATTCCTGCGCGGCCTCCGCAGGCAACGCCAGGCGGCGCAGACCGGTGACGATGAAGGCGCCCGCGACAAGATGGACCAGTTCTTCGACTATCTGAATGAGGCCGAGCGGCGGAAGATCCGGCGTCGCGCGCACTGCTACGTGCAACGGCTGGGCGCCCTGTCTGGTCTGTCTCGCCTCAGCGAGGAGAACCGCGCGAAGCTGACGCCCATTCGTGGCGGACTGCCGGTCACCCGCATCACCACCGAACAAGAGGCGGACGAGATCGCGACCGCCTTGCATGCTGAGATGCCCTGGATGGCGCCCGCCACCGAAGCCGTCTGGCACGGGTTGCGGGCCTCGACACGCGAGGGCCTGCCGGGTGTCCGCTTCGCCCCGCTGATCCTGAACGGCCCGCCTGGTATCGGCAAGAGCTTCTGGGCCCCGGCGACTGGCCCACCATCTGGAGGTCCCTGCGACCAATATTGATGCAACGGGCAAGCCGGCGTCCTTCGCGCTCACCGGATCCCAGCGCGGCTGGGGCAGCGCCCATGCGGGCAAACTGGTCAACACGGTCCTGAACAACCGGCATGGCGGGCCGCTGGTCATCATCGACGAGATCGAAAAGGCCGACGAGGTCCACTCCAACAAAGGCACGCGGCACACGCTGACTGACGCCCTGCTGCCGCTGCGGGAGCGGATGACGGCGGCGACCTGGGAATGCCCGTTCTTCCAGGTCAAGATGGACATGTCCTGGGTCAACTGGGTGATGACGGCGAACAGCCGGCAGGGCCTGCCAGAACCGTTTCAGAGCCGCTGCGTTGTGCTGGACCTGCCGGACCTGACCACGGGGCAGTTAAGGGACTTCGCCATAAACGAAGCCGCGCGGCGGGGACTCTGGCTGAACCCTCTCGGGACATTGCTGCGCAATGCCCTGCCGGGCAGCAGACGGGTCGTGCGTTCGGCTTCGGTCAGAGCGGCCCAACCACGTCTGGTCCTATGATTACGTCCAAGATCGAACCGCCGATGGGCGGGCCTACCGTACCCTGAACATCATCGACGAATACACCAGTGAGGCGCTGATGATCCGCGTTGATCGCAAGCTCAACTCGACCGACGTGCTGGATGCGCTGACGGACCTTTTCATTCTGCGGGGACCGCCGGAATACATCAGGTCCGACAACGGCCCCGAGTTCATTGCGCAGAAGGTGCAGGACTGGATCGCGGCCGTCGGCGCCAAAACGGCCTACATCGAGCCGGGGTCACCTTGGGAAAACGGCTTCTGCGAAAGCTTCATCGCACGGTTCCGCGATGAACTGCTCAACGGCGAGCTATTCTATAGCCTAAAGGAAGCCAGATTCCTGATCGAGCAATGGCGTGTCCACTACAATACCGTCAGGACACAGTGCACTGGGCTACCGTCCGCCCGCGTCAGAATGCATCGTGCCGGTGGACCAGAGGCCGACGATGAACTAACAATCAGACCGGACCACCCGACGGGGGCACGCCAGGTGCCTTACTTAGACAAGCCACAACACAAGGCAACATGCGATTGATCCGAGGGACAGGCTTCCAACAACCAATTGCAAGTGGAAGCGAGATGCCGGTTGGGCGCTGTGCGCTTCCAATCGGGAATACACGCGGCGGGCGTTCATCCACGCTCCCCAATAGATCAGCAGCGAGATCAACCCAAAAAGAGTGGCTGCGGCTTTCGCCAACCACTCGGGCTCGACGGCGGAAAATACGGCCTTGAGGCCAAGGGCGATGGCCACGCATGCCATCCCGGTTCTCATCCAACCCGCAAACGTGCGCTCATTGGCCAAAATGGTGCGGTCTTCGGCCCAGTCGGTCCGCTCTTCGGCCAAGTTTTGGCTTTTCGTGTTTTTATCAGACATTGCCACCCTTTGGACTGGTCACCAGATCAGAATGTGCAGGCTAGCCTATTTTTCGGCAAGCCTGCACAAGACCTTAAGCGCGCGCAGTTGGATCTCGAAATGCCAAACGCGCCCGGACACCGCGTCAGCTTGATTTGGAGATCGCCCGCAGCATCCAAGCTGCCTGCTCGTGAAATGCCGAACGTTCGGTCGCCAGATCTTCAGTCACGACGTCTTTGCGGCTGCCTGCAAGCTCGGTCAAGGCGTGCAGGCGGTGCGCCACCCGCTCGTGATCAGCAGCCAGATCTTCGATCATGTCGGCGGCGGTCAGGTCCCCTTCGCGGTCCTTGATGACCGAGAAATCCAGGATGTCGGACATGCGCGAGGGTGCCAGATGACCCAGCGCGCGGATGCGTTCCGCGATCTCATCAGCAGCGGCGAACATGTTTTCGTACTGTTCTTCGGTCAGCTTGTGGATCGAATAGAACAGCGGGCCTTCCACGTTCCAGTGATACGCATGTGTCTTGAAGGTCAGCCGGTAGGTGTCGGCCAGAACATCAGCCAGACCCTTGGCCAAGGGCGCGGTGTCGCGCACGCCAGTGGAAACGGGGTTTTCGTTCGGGACAACGTTCAATGCGTCGGTCATGACAACTCCTTTTTTCTACTGGGGAAGAAACGCCCAAAGCCTGGCGTTGTTCCACTTTCGACGAAAAAAATCAGGTGACAGTGGGCATTCCGCCATCAGCCGAATAGTCGACCGACACCCGCAGCAAAGTCGGAACGGCGACGTCGGCAGCCGCCTGCAGCGCAGGAGCAAGTTTGCTGTGGCTTTCGATGTCGTGATAGACCCAGCCAAAGGATCGGGCCAGTGACTCCCAATCGGGGTTGCCGAAGGAAAACTCGCGCGCACCTGGTTGTTTTTCGTCGATCAGACCATAGCCGTTGTCTTCCCAGACCAGAACAGTCACGGGCACGCACAACCGGGCCGCCGTCTCCATCTCCTGAACGTTCATCAGGAAGTCCCCATCACCGCAAACGGCGATTACCCGACCCTCGTCCAACAGGCGGGCAGCCTCGATCGCTCCGGGCAGCGCAAGGCCCATACCGGCCAGGCCGTTCGGAATGATGATTTGCCCTGCCCGGCGCGCTTGAACCTTGCTGGCGACCCAAAGTTTGTGCAAGCCCACACCAGACAACAGAACGTCGCCTTCGCGAAGCGTTTCGGAAATCGCCTGACAAATGTCCGACGGCGCGACACAGGCGGCATCGGAAGCTGTTGCTCCACCTTCCAGCGAGGCGTCAATCCTCCGCTGGAGACTTTTGAACCAGCTTTGCGCGGGGCGTTCGGCGGTGGCCTTCGCCAGAACGTCAATGCAGTGCGGAAGATCCCCAGTCAGAGCGGCCTTTACCGGCCAGTCCACATCAACCGCCGAGGCCACGTCCGAGATCTCGAGAACCGGCTTCTTACCGCCCATCGAGATGTTCGAGGTTGGATATTCAACCGGGTCAAACCCGATGGCAATGATCAGATCGCACAGGTCGAAGGCTTCAGACACCAATTCTTTGCCCGGTTGACCGACCGAATGCAGCGAGAGCGGGTGCCCCGGCGGCAAAACTCCTTTGGCCATGAATGTCGTGACGACCGGGGCGGAAAGGCTTTCTGAAAGTGCCCGCACGTCGCTTGCCGTGCCGGATCGGATCACCCCGTGTCCTGCAAGAATCAAGGGCTTTTTCGCCTCGGCCAGCAGGCGCGCTGCACGGATGACCGCATCGGCCGCCGGCCGCACCTCGGCTGTCGGCGGCGCCACGAAAGGTTCGGCCAGAATCGGGACCTCGGCCAGATCCTCGGGCAGGGAAAGATGGACGGCACCGGGCTTGTCGAGCTTGCTCAACCGCACGGCCTCGGCAACGACTTGGGGAATTTCATCCGCGACCATCAGCGTTCGGCTCAACTTGGTGACTGGCGCGAAGAGTGCTTCGAGATCGATGATCTGATGGCTTTCGCGGCCCAGCCTGGACCGCGCACCCTGTCCCGTGAGGGCGATAAGCGGCACATGGTCAAGCGTGGCGTCAGCCACACCGGTGACAAGGTTGGTCGCCCCAGGTCCAAGTGTCGAGAGGCATACCGCCGGGTTCCCCGTCAAACGCCCGTGAACCGATGCCATGAACGCCGCCGATTGCTCGTGCCGGCACAGGACGAAGTCGATGCTCGACTTGTCGATTGCGGCGATCAGATCGGTTGTTTCCTCACCCGGAACACCGAATGCACAGGCCACGCCGTTGGCTTCCAGGCAGGCAACCAGCAATTCGGCGGCGGTTTGGGTATGGACGGCATCTTTCATAGGGCTTTGAACCTCGGGGTACTGTTTCAGGGAATGGGGATGCGCGGGGGCTCACCCACGGATCAGCCGCAAGATCAGCGAACCGATGAACAGGACCAGAAAGATCACGAAAAGGATCTGCGCAATACCGGCCGAGGCCGACGCGATGCCGCCAAACCCGAAGATGCCAGCAACGATAGCAAGTGCGAAAAAGATCAGCGCCCAGGACAACATGGGATTTCCTTTCATTTCTGTGGCTACTGACGGGTTAACGCTTGGAACCCCAGATTGGTTCCGGGTCATTTTGGTGGAACCTTTGACGAGCGCCCGCGTTGGGTCGATGAAAGGAGATCTGACATGACACAGAAAACGGCGAAAAAGGCCCCTCAGGACACTCCGCATGTGGAGATGGCGGCGCGGATCGAAGAAGTGGCCAAGGAGGCCAAATCAGCGTTGGAAGATGGCGTAACCGCAACGCGTGACACGTTGAAGACGGCGCGCGACGAGGCGCAAAAGCAGCTGACACTGACATCCGAGAAAAGTGCCGCATTCGTGCGCGAGAACCCGGGTCTGGCTATGGTCGGAGCGTTGGGCGTGGGTGTCCTGCTGGGCCTCGCGTTTCGCAAGGCGGACCGCGGTTAGAACACGCGATACTTCGCGACCGATATGGGCATCGAGTACGTATTGCCGGCCATGCTCGGCTTGGGTTTGGCCGGTCTACTGATCTGGTTCTTCATCAGGAATCGCTGACAGCGCTATTCGTCACTGCCACGCCAACCAACCCGCCATCCCAAAGGCCCAAAGCGCCTCAGCCGCGCTTTGGGTCTTCTTCTATTTCGGGTTTGATCTGGGCGTAGGCCAGCATCGTGAAGACAGCGGTTCCTCCGATGATGTTGCCGGCCAGAACGGGCAGGAAAAAGCTGAAAACGGCTGCGCCTGGTGGCAACTGCCCCTGAAGCATCAGAACCGCCATTTCCACCGATCCGGCAACGACGTGGGTAAAGTCACCGGCCGCAATCATCCAAGTGAAGATTACGATGACCAGCACCTCGTTGTTCTGTGCCGAAGGCAGCATCCAAACGATCGCCGCAATCAGGATCCCCGCCGGTATTCCGCGCAGAAAGCCAACCCAGGCGCCCATGCCGGTGGCGTGGTGGCTCAGGTCGTTGATGACCGCGACGAGTTGGGGCGACAACGCCGGCGTATGGATCAGGAAGGCAGATATCGCAAACGCCCCCAGCACATTGGAACCCAGAACGATTGCCCACAGCCTGGCGGTTTTGGTGAAGCACGCGACGGACGGATTTATCATGGCTGGAACGACGGTCGTTATCGTGTTCTCTGTGAACAATTGCATCCGCCCCAAAATGACCAGGACAAAGCCGAGGGAATAGCCCAGGTTCTCGACCAGGAAGCGCCCGCTGGTTTCGGGCAGATGTGCCCGCAAAATCGCTTCACCCAGCACCGAAAAGCTGATCAGCACTCCAGCGGCAATCCCGGACCAGAACAACGCTTTGGTCGGGCGGTCCAGTTCCTCCTCGCCGTTTTGGCGGATGGTCTCGAAAATCAGGCGCGGAGACAGGCCGGACGCTTCTTCGACCGCTTCGCGCTCGCTCTCTTTCTCGACAAGATCTTTTCGCGGCGCGTTGTGTGTATTGGACATTTTGACCCCTTGTATCGACCTTCAAACCCAACGTTCTGCCGGTCGTTTTTGTTCCATTAGGCGCAAAAATCCTCAAGCCTCGTGCGAGAGCTGGGATCACACCCAGATCTTTGTCGGGAACTTTTGGCCACCTATCGCGTTGTGTCCTTGTAGGAACAACGACAAGTAACTCGAAAGGAACTTCGGTATGGTGGAAGTGTATGGCATTGGCGGTCTGATCGTCCTGGTTTTGTCGATCTGGGCCATTATCTCGATCATCGGCTCGTCTGCGACGACCGGTGCAAAAATCCTGTGGGTCCTTTTCGTTCTGTTGCTTCCGGTCGTCGGCTTCATCTGCTGGCTGATCTTTGGCCCGAAGGCAGCGCGCAGCGCGATCTGATCAGCGCGGAGATTGTCGGTACAAAAAAGCGCGGCATCGGCCGCGCTTTTTTTGGTTCAAGGATCTGGGGGGCACAATGCACCCTTCGCCGTCTCACCCAGGATCAGAACCGATCTTCAAGCCGTTCCCACTAAAATCAATGGCTGCGATCTTGCGGGCAAGATCTGCGGCAGTAAAAGGCCGTATCAGTGCCGCACATTCAAATTGCGCTTGCACCTCGGGGGACGGGTCCAACAGCAACAGCGCACTGCCGCGCTCGGCCAACAGCCGCGCGACGGCGTCAAATGACGTCTCACTTCTGCGATAGCTCAGAACGCTCAAGGCCGGGGCGAATTTGGGCTCCTGCCAGAAATGCCTGCCCGCGTGCAGCTCGCGGATATGGACAATGCGATCGGTTGGAACTCCGGGGATGGCGTCACTGATGTCCGCTGCTTCGATAAAGTTTTCCGTAACAATCAAAACATCTGCTACGCTGCGGGAAGAGGCTTCCATAAATACCATCCTGAAATCTGTTCGATGCCACCCTAGGGCAATCCCACAGCGCCGCAATAAACTATGACACAGCAACGAAAAAATTCTCTAATCGCATGTGCGGACTGTCCGCTGAGGCAGATGGACGTCTTCCTGCCGTTCTCGGAAGACGACCTGCGATTCATGCAGAGGTTCAAAACCGGCGAGATGCAGGCCGAACCCGGAACGCAACTGTTCATCGAGGGTGCGAAATCCGCGCATCTGTTCACGGTTCTGAGCGGGATGGGCGTTCGTTATAAAACGCTGGAAAATGGTCGCAGGCAGGTCATAGGCTTTGTGCTTCCAGGCGATCTCGTCGGGCTGCAGGCTGGGGTCATGGGCGAGATGCGGCACTCCGTCGAAGCGACAACCGCGATGCGGCTGTGCGTGTTCAATCGCTCGCGGCTGTTCGAATTATATCAGAACCAGCCTGATCGCGCCTTTGACCTGACATTCCTGGCCGCCGTCGAAGAGCATTTTCTGGGCGACGCCCTGACAACCGTTGGCCAGCGCGGCGCGATCGAGAAGATCGCGTGGAGCCTGCACCGGTTTTACACACGGTCGCAGGCCGTCGGATTGGCAAAAGGCTTGCGGTGTCCGCTGCCCTACCGGCAGCAGGATCTTGCGGATGCGTTGGGCTTGTCTCTGGTTCACACGAACAAGACCCTGCGCCGACTGAAGGATCTCGGCTTGGCCGAGTGGTCCAACAATGTGCTGCAGATTAACGACCTTGAGGGTCTGGCCGAGCTTGGCTTGGTCGAAATCACCGAAGCCGTTCCGCGCCCGCTGATCTAAACGTGGCGGATGGACAGGAATTGAAAAACCGCCGACCGAAAAATCGGCCGGCGGCTTGATCACGAGTTTTGCGACTGAAGAGCCGGTTTACGACCCTTCGTAGGCCGGCATATCCTTCAGCATCTCCTTGTCGGCATGAACGAAGGCATAGGTGGTGTCACCATCGATTTCACGCATCAGCGACACGCGCGAGAAATCGATCAGAACATCCTTTTCCCCCAAGCCGAGGAACCCGCCGACGCCAATCACGGCCCCATCAACCGATCCGTCCATGTCGACGACAACCTCTTCGATCTCACCGATCCACTCTTGCGAGACGTCATAGACGCGCATGCCGGTCAGATCTTTGGCCGGGATGGTGCCTTGGGCAACGGGGACATAGCCCGTGATGTCGATGGAGGTTGGATCAACTGCATCGGCCATCTGTCCGGCTTTTTCGCTGATGTACTCACCAGTTGCTTCGGCTGCCTGGTCGACGTCTTCCGCCGTGTTCCGGGCGGCGTTCTTGATGTCCTGCGCGGTATTGGACAGCGCATCACCGGCTGCCTCGGCTGCCTCTTCCAGGTTCTTGCCGACTTCTTCGACATTCGAGCTTTCTGCATAGGCCGATGCCGACATCACCAGAACGATCGAAGTTGTGGTCAGAAAACGTTTCATAGCTCACTCCTTTGGTCTGTTCTGACCGCATTTCCCGCGGTCTTGTTGAACAAACGAATGACGCCGCGACTTGTTCCCAGAAAAGTGCAAAAATATTTGTTTTAAAAAGAAAAAAACCGCGCAACTGCGCGGTTTGACAAGCCGTGGTCAGACCTTCAGACCGGGTGCAGCGGATCGGAAGATGTGGACAGAACCATGTAGTGTTCGTCGTCGGGAATATTGCGTAACTCAGCGAACGGAAAACTCAGGATATCTGGTCGCCCGTCGATCAAGAGAAACCGCAGAACCTTGGTGTCAGGGTCGAACTCAATATCCTTTAATTTGCCCAACTCACCAGTAGCGTCAAACACGGGGTTGCCCCGCAACTTCGTAAACCATCGGAAGTTGCTACCAGGTGGCGTGGGTTGCGGGCGTTGGCGGAGAGCGTCATTCAGGACCGCCCCCATCACAACCGGCGCAATCGCGTTGCCGAACGGCCCTACGACCAGGGGCGGCAGGCCTTTGATGTCCACTGCAAGGGGATCTTCGTCTTCTTTGCGCTGGCGAAGGTGATGCAATTGCTGATGGGAAAACGCGCACTCTATCACGCTTGCACCAAGTTCGAGCGTATCGGCGGTGAAAGCCACCGGGTCATTCCCTCCGGCCACGCTCAAATTGACCAAGACGTACTCCAACTCGGTCTGCCCAGCGCTAATAGCGATATCGGAAACGCGACCAATCGCGTGGTCGGTCCCAGCTGGGACAACGGGCTTATTGATGAGGTCAGACAGTTTCATAGCGGTGGTGATTACCTTTGGGGTCTATCTTGGGAGTGCGTGGGGCGCCACCGATTTGACGCCACCCCACACAATATGGGCATCCACCTTTGGGCTACATGTCCTTGATCAGGCGATCCACGATTTCCCGAACGTCTTCTTTCGAATCTCCGTATTTCTTTTGGATGATGCCTTCCAGTTGCTCGCGATCGCCGCGGGCTTGCTCGATCTCATCATCGGTCAAATCGCCGAAACGCTCGATCAGCTTGCCTTTGAATTCGGTCCAGCGTCCAAGAATTTGGTCCCAGTTCATCGTAAATTCCTTTCGATTGCTTCGTCGCTGCCAGTGAAACGCACCAAACTCGAACTGGTTCCGGGCACCGGCGATATTTCTGCGTTGGCCCGAAAAATGGGGGTTCGGGCAGATACCGAACTGTGTCTTCAGTGGTGTTCGAACTGGTCTTGGGAACAATCTCGCCTTCCATGCGTTGGGGGACCGAGACCTCAACACAGGAGATCGAACCATGCCACGTCGAACCGAGACCACGGAGAAAGCGAAAGCCCATGCCCAGGATCTGGCCGGCAAGGTCAAGGACACCGTGACCGCCGAGGCCTCGGCCCGGGCCGAATCACTGAAGGACAGCGCAGCGCAGGAGGTTGAGAGCGCCGCTCATGCAGCCGACGCCGCTGCCGATGCATTTCCCGACCAATCGGTGCAGCATCAGGTCTTGTCGAGGATTGCGGACAACATGGAAGCTGTGGCTGGGCAAGTCCGCTCTGCCGACTTGTCCAGTATGAGCCGAAAGGTGTCTGATTTCGCCCGCGAAAACCCGCTGTTGTTCGTCGGATCGGCTGCCTTGGCCGGGTTTGCTGCAGCCCGTTTCCTGAGCGCGCGCAATACGGGCGCGGCCCAGTCCGCATCTTTTGGGGCAGATCCTTGGGATATTGATCCGTCGCTGCTGCATGGGACCTCGGTCGATACGTCGGGCCACACCAGCGCGCTGGCGCGGATGAATGGTGGCCGCGATGCATAACCCCAACGATCTGCGATCTGCACCGGGGCTTGTGGCAAACGCGCTCAAACATCTGTCGGGTTTGCTTCAGGCTGAGGTAAAGCTTGCCAAGGAGGAGTTGTCCCGAAACCTGACGCGAGCGGGCTTAGGGCTGGCCTGCATTGGCATTGCTCTGATCCTGTTGATGATCGCGCTGAACCTCATGGCCACAGCCCTGGTCGCGTATGTCGCCGCCAATGGACTGTCGGTGGGTATGGCCTCGTTGCTCGTTGGCGCGGGTTTCGTTCTGGTTGCTGCGTGCCTGGCGTTTTTTGGCCGGTCCCGCCTGTCCGCCACCGCGCTGGTCCCCGAGCAAACCATGAAAAACCTGCAGCGCGACATCGAAGCGATGAAGGAGTCGACCCATGTCTGACCTGACACCTCTTGAAACGCAGATCGCATACGAACGCAGCGCTCTTGCACGCTCGCTGAATGCTCTGTCGGATACGCTGGCACCGCCACGCCTGGCAGACGAGGCGAAATCGACGCTCGAAGCCTTTGGCGGGCAGATCGGTGCGCAACTCTGGTCCGCGGCTCAAAAAAATCCGGCCGCCTTTGCTCTGCTCGGTGCAGGAGCAGCCCTTTTGGTTGCGGGTCCCGGGTCTGGCGCAAAAAGAACTCAATCCCCGCCCCAGGCCGTACCTCCGCAGCAGGCCTTCGACGGGTTTGACCGGCGTGTCGCCGACGCTGACAGCCGCATGAAACAGGAGATGACAGGAATGACTGAAAACAGCCAATCTGCCAGCGTGTTGTCCGCCGCCTTGGAACGTGGTCTGGACAAGCTCTCACCCCAAGCCCGTGCCCGTGTGATCGAAGCGCGCAAGGCCGCAATCGGTGCGCAGCAAGCGGTCGAGAAGCGTGCGCGGAAGGCGGCGAAGGCCTCGCAGACCTTCGTCCATGATCAGCCGCTGGCGGCCGGCGCATTGGCGCTGGGCGTAGGTATTCTGGCTGGCGCTCTGCTGCCCAACACTCGCAAAGAGGACGAGCTGCTGGGCCATCGGCGCGATCAGCTGATGCGTCACGCCCAAAAGGTTTTGAACGAAGAACTGGACAAGCTGCATGCCGCGGCCAATGTACGGCTGGATGACGCGGCAGATCGGGCCTCTGGCGCTTTGCGCAGTCAGTGAAGCGCGCCCATGCCAACTGCTTTCAGCTCTCCATCGGCCTTGCGTGCAATGCTGGCGATCCTGACCGGGATCGCCAGCATCACCGCTTTGTACCTGACCCGGTCCATCGTCGCTCCGATCACATTCGCTTTGGTTTTGGGGGTCGTGGTCGCCCCGCTTGCCGACAAGCTTGAGAAGGTCGGTTGCCCGCGTGTGATATCCGCCTCGGCACTGCTGTTCGTGACCAGCACCGTCATCGTCGCGGGGTTCCTTCTGCTTGAACCGTTGCTGTCCACGCTGGTCGAACAGTTGCCCGCCATCAAACGCGAGTTGCGCTCTTGGGTCGCCGCGATGTCCGAGTTCATTCGGGGCATCGAAACGCTTGGACGCGAGATCGAGGAAACCGTCGGCGCCGATGGGGCAGCGGAAACGGAGTCCGCCCTTCCGTCAGTGATGGATGCCTTGTGGCTGGCGCCCAATTTCGGATCAAAGATCCTGATTTTCATCGGCACGCTGTTCTTTTTCGTTTTGACCCGGCCCGAGCTCTATGCCGCAGCCGGTCCCCTGAAAGAGCGGCTGTATCTGGCTGACCGCGCGGTCTATCGCTATTTCGCTGCCGTGACGTTGGTCAATATCGGCCTTGGGACTGTTACGGCTGTGGCCTTGGGGCTGATCGGCATCAATGACGCCGTAATCTGGGGGGTGGCCGCCGGCCTTCTGAATTTTGTGCTGTATCTCGGCCCGCTGATGATCCTGACCGGCCTTCTGATCGCCGGTTTAACCCAGTTCGGTGGAGCCGCGGCCCTGTTGCCTCCCCTGGTTTTCCTGGCGATCAATCTTTCTGAAGCACAATTCGTAACACCCGCCTTCGTTGGCCAACGTCTGCAGGTGAATCCGCTGGTCGTGTTCATCGCCATCATCTTTGGGCTTTGGCTTTGGGGGCCGGTCGGCGCCATCGTCGCGCTGCCGATCTTGCTGTGGTTCGGCGTGTTGATGAACCCCAAGGTCATGAGCCCGATCACAACCAGCTAGACGATGTTTTCAGTTACCCCGGGCAGCGGTTGCCGCATGTCGCGCGCAACGTCGGCGTCATGCGGGACGAGGAAGCCGCTGCGCGCTTCGGGGCGCCGCACACCGTTGGCCTGAACCTCTCGCCCCCACCACGCGAACATGGCATCGGGCTCGATCTGTTTGCTCAGATCATCCGAGAACCACCAATGGTCCACCAAGGCTTGTCGCAGAACCGCCACCCGCTGCCGGTCGGTGACCCGAAGGGCGACTTCTGTGTCCCACCGCAAAGACCGTCCGTTCAGGTTGGCGGACCCGACCAAGGCATGATTGTCATCCACCACCAGAACTTTGTTGTGAACGTGAATTATCGGAGACCCGCTCAGAACCTCGGCGCGGTCATCGGCCCCGCTTGCGGAAATCGGCTGGACCGGGGTCGAAAGCGATACACGGTCTTGGAACCCCTGCTGGATGATCTCCAGGCATTTGGCTTGAAGGTCCAACCCGAATTGCGCGTCCAGTCCGTCATGCCCGCCAAAGGCCACTTCCTCGGGTAAAGCTGGCAGAACAAGCACCAGTTTCAGGTCCTGCTTGTTAAGGCCCGCCTCAGCCAGAGCCTCGGCCAATCGAGTCGATCTGAAATACTGGGTCTCGATGTGCAGAAGTTGCCGCGCGGCTTGAAAGGCGGCTATGTGCTCATCCTCGATCTCATGCGCGATGGTCTTTGGCGACAGCCGCCAGAACGCAAACCGGCGCGGGCTGGACAGGGTGCGGCGCAGGTGGGTTGCCTGAGGGTCCGGTTGTCCGGTTGCGATTTCATGTTCGAACCGGTCGATATGGCGCGCGGCCTCGGCGGCCTCGGGTCCGCGGACAAGCAACTGAACGTCTGACCAGGTGTTTTTGGCCAGACGATCGTGATCCGGTGTGTCAAAGCGCCTTTCGTTCAAGTCCAATCCGCCGAGGTAGCAGATCTCATTGTCGATCACGGCGACTTTCTGATGGTGCGACACGGTGTGAAGCCGGGGTAACGTGTCCGACCCCAGCCGTACTGCCTGCCGTTCGCGTCGTTCGCGGGACAGCTTCTGAATCCGCTGCGCCTTTTTCCGAAGAACCGCCGGCAACAGCGCGGCCCACGGCAATGCGCCAGCCTGCGCCGGGTGCATGGACACGCGAACGGTCAAGTGCGAGGCGATTTCTGGACCCAGGATTTCCGCCAGCGCAACCGCCTGCCGTTTCGTGCGCCAGCTCAGCTCGTGCAACTCGGTCGCGAAGATCGGATCGAAGTCGCTGATGACCAAATGAAACGTTACACCCTTGCGAATGACATGCTCGATCAGGTCAAACCAGGTTTCCCCAATCTGGCGCGCCTCGTCGCTGCGCAGCCGTGTCATGAAATCGAATATCCGAAAACTTGCCTTGATCTGGTGCCGGGCCTCAAGAACCGCTTTTTCCAAGGCGGGCCAGGCTTGCTCGGCCGTGATCAGGACCTCAAAGTCATTCTGCTGCGGCACGGGCATTACCGCCTCTCTCATCCGCAATGGACTGTGGTTCGCTATCCGCTTCTACTTCGGAGATTTCGAACGTCACCTCATACACATAATGCGATGACGTCTCGGTTATGTCTTCGGAACCGTCCAATTGGCGGAGGAAGGCCTGCATCAGCCGCTGACCGATCCCGCCGCTATGGAACATATCCGCACCGTCGTCTGTCTGCCCGCGCGTGTTGGAGATTTTCAGGTGCAGGGTGTTCTCCTCGGGTCGGGTCAATTCCACCGAAATTGTCGGCGGTCCGTTCTGCGGAACGCCTACGTATTTGACCGCGTTCGTCAGTGCCTCGGCCACCAGCATCGACAGCGTGACTGCCTGATCCTGCCCCAGTTCGACAGGCGCGATCCGGCAGTCAACCTCGACCACCTGACCCAGAATTGGCGGTCGATGCGTCAGTTCGGCGACCAAATGTCCGATCAGTGCCTCGGTGTTGATCGTCGTCATCTGCGAGTTCTGGTTCAAGCTCTGGTGCACCATGGCCAGGCCGCGAACCCGACGCTGCAACTGTTCCAGCAAGCGCCGGGCCTCGGTGGTTTCGGCCTTGCGCAAATGCATGTTCATGATCGAAGCGATCAGTTGAAGATTGTTTTTGACGCGATGGTGTACCTCGCGCAACAAGAGCGTTTTTTCGACAAGGTCGCGTTCGTGCTGCGCCTCAGCCTCGCGGATCAACAAGACCATGCGGTTGAATGCAGTCTGTATTTGCTGAAACTCCTGCGGGGCGCCTGCGAGGCTTTCAATCGGGTCGCGCTCGCCCAACGCGAAACGACGCACGGCCGAACGCAAGCTGTCGAGATGCCGGATCACCAATCGATGCAGGCCCCACAAGGCAACTCCCAGACCGGTCACCCACATCAGGATCGGAAAAGCAATGGTCAGGGCAGTGCTGCCTGCACCGACAGAGGCCAGCGCCGCCTCGCGTGGCCAACTGCCAATCACGGCGACTTCGCCCGGAATGATGCTGGCAACTGCAAAAACCCGATCCTCTCCGTCGGCCGTTTTAGCCGAAAATGTTTTGCCGGAACTGGACAGAACCAACAGGTTTTCTTTCGCGGGCGGTAGGAATGGTTTGACCTCATCCAAGCCCACATTTGATGACAGCACTTCTCCGGTCGCGTCGAACAGGGCGATGACCACGTCACTACCAATGTTGCCAACATCCATGGGCGTGCGCGCCAGCGCATGAGGTATCGAGATGGAAACGAACCCCATAAGCTCGGTCCTGTTCATGACCGGCTGGGTTACGATGATCACTGATTGCCCTGTCGCCGCCCCGGCACGACTGACAGAAAAAGTAAGCTGCGGATTTTCCGAGATCTGCCCGAAACCGGGCGCGTCCGACAAATCGATGTCCTTCTCGACGGTCGAGCAGGCCATAATCCCATTTGGCTGGATGAATCCGGCAAATACGAACTCGGGCTGGCGTTCAACGAACCGGCGCATGAGGTCCGAACAAGCGGCATTGTCCAGGCTTCCCTCCCCAAGCGCGGCTGTAAGTCCCGAACTGGCACCAACAGCTTTCTGCAGAAGCTCCCGTTCGCGGGTGGCAGCTTCGATCGTGCGCGCCAAAACCGAGGCCCGAGATCTTTCGTCGGCCTCGGTAATCACAGCGCGTGTCTGCAATACCGCAATCAGCCCCAAAGGCAAAAGCGCCAGGGTGACCAGCGCGGCAAGATAGACGGTCAGGCTGCGCGGTTTCGCACCCATCGATCGTCAGGCCGCCGGTTGCGTCTGAACGATCGCCGCCGTCACCGCATCAGTCAATTCGATGGGTTCGTCATCTTCCAAACCCATCAGTTCGGCCAGTTGCGCGCGGGCCCGGTTCACCCGGCTTTTGATCGTTCCAAGGGCGACGCCACACATCTCGGCAGCTTCCTCATAGGAAAACCCTTGTGCACCGACCAGCACCAACGCTTCCCGCTGTTCATCCGTCAGTTGGTCAAATGCAACCGCAAAATCCTTCAACGCCAGCCGTCCGTCATGGTCGGGCTTTTGCGACAGGCTCTCGGCCATGGCGCCATCCACATCCTCGACTTCGCGCTTGCGCTTGCGGTGCAACGAAAAATAGGTGTTCCGGACGATGGTGAACAACCACGCCCGCATGTTGGTGCCTTCCTGGAACGAGTCGATATTGCTCCATGCCTTGATCAATGCGTCCTGCACGATGTCATCGGCAGTGGCGCCGTTTCGGCACAGGCTGATCGCAAAGGCACGCATCGCACCAATATGTTCGACAAGCTCTTCTCGCGGATCAACCATCCGAGCCTCCCGTGTCACCGCTTTTGGGAACACTGGTCTGATTGCGAAGTTTTTCAAGAAGATCGACGAATCGATCCGGAACCGGTTCGTTGGCTACCTCATCGAAAGCCCGCTTGAGGTTCTCGTCGATCCTTTGCTCTATTTCTTGCCGATGGCTTCGGCTTGGCTGTGGTTTTGTCATGGCATCATCAAAAATTTTTACTTTTGCTGGAACCATAACGCCCCAGTATGCGTTTGGTTCCCGAGTTTAGAGAAAAAAATGAGGAAAACATAGATGACCGAGCTGACCGGAGTTTCCGTCGCAGATAAAATTGGCCCGCTCTTGCCGTTTCTGCGCCGTTATGCCCGTGCCCTCACCGGCTCACAGGACAGTGGCGACGCCTACGCCGCTGCATCGCTTGAAGCGATCCTTGCAGATCCCGCCCAGTTCGATGCCGATCTCGCGCCGCGGGTCGCGCTGTTTCGTGTTTTTCACGGTATTTGGTCAACGTCGGGAATGCCCGTTGACGCCGATGGCGGCAGTTCTGACATTCAATCGCGCGCTCACGCCCAGTTGGCACGCCTGACGCCCAATACGCGCGAGGCCTTGCTGCTGCGCACGGTCGAAGAGTTCTCGGTCAGCGATATCGCCGCAATCATGCAGATAGAACCCGCCGAGGCTCAGAAGCTGATCGATATCGCCTACGAGGAAATGGCCCGCCACACTTCTGGGCGCATTTTGATCATCGAAGACGAAGCAATCATCGCGATGGATCTTGAAACGATGGTGACCGACCTAGGCCACCGGGTCACAGGGGTCGCACGCACCGAGACGGCCGCCATTGACTTGGCCGAGCGCGAGCCGTTCGACCTGATCCTGTCGGACATTCAACTGGCGGACAAGTCCAGCGGAATCGATGCCGTGAACCGCATCATTGCCCAGCACGGCGATTGCCCCGTCATTTTCATCACCGCCTTCCCCGAGCGCCTACTGACGGGCAAAGGGCCCGAACCGGCCTTTTTGATTTCCAAACCCTACACCGAAGAACAGGTCAAATCGGCCGTCAGCCAGGCCATGTTCTTTGCCTCTAGCGCCGTGATCGAGGTCTGACGCGGCAGGACCGCGCTGCAAGAAAAAAACTCAGGCGATGAAACACGAGGAACATCATGGAAAACGAGATTGCACAGACCGCAGAGACCGTGACGAACACCGTTTGGGCCAAACTGTCACAAGTTCTGAATACCGAGCTGTATGACGGGAAATCGCTGAGCGACCTGCTGACGCTCGAGGCCCTTCTTGGCCTCGTCGCGAACGCGATCGCGGCGCTGATTCTATTGGTTCTTGGGATTGTGATTTCAAGATATGTCGGCCGGAAGATCCGGGGCGTCGGTGAAAACTCGGAACGTCTGGACGACACGCTTTTCAACTTTCTTGGCAATCTGGCGCGCTATACGATCCTGGCGTTTACGGGGCTGTTCATTCTGAACACGTTTGGGGTGCAGACGACGTCGATCATCGCGCTGATCGGTGCCGCGGGATTGGCCATTGGTCTTGCCCTGCAAGGCACATTGTCCAACGTTGCAGCCGGCGTGATGATCATCCTGTTCCGACCGCTCAAGATCGGCGATTTCGTTGACGTGAATGGCGTGCTCGGAACCGTAAAAGATATCACCCTGAACTACACCGAAATTGCGGATATGGGGAACGTCAAGGTTATCGTTCCCAACGCCGAGGTGTGGGGAAACACCATCAAGAACTATTCCGTCTACGAGACCCGTCGTGCCGAGTGGACGTTCGGCGTTGGATACGGCGTCAACTTGGCGGAGGCCGAGCGCGTCATTCGCGAGACGATCATGTCGGACGCCCGTTCGCTGGCTGATCCCGAACCGTTCATCCAGGTGAACAATCTTGGCAGCAGCAGCGTCGATTTTCTTGTCCGCGTGTGGTGCAAGTCTTCGGACTACTTCCAATACCAGGCGGACATGAAGCGCAAAGTCAAAGAGGCGCTGGACGAAGCCGATATCAATATTCCGTTCCCAACCCGCACGCTGCTGATCGAAGACGTCGAGAGACGGCAAGAGAAGGCGATCGCGGCAGAATAACCTTGACTGTTGAACCTGGGGTCTGAAGCCAGAGCTCATCGGACAGATGTAGCGTTTTGAGCAATTGAGATGCGGTCATCGGCTGGGACGCTGCAATGATTGCAGCGACTTAAACAACAAAATGGGATGGCCATGAACTTACTATGTGAGACTGGATGTATCTGGTGAAAAAACTGCTACTTGCGTGATCGACGAGACCAGGGTCGTTGAGAAGGAACTCTCGTCGCAAAGCCTGTCAATGAGCATTCAATACTGACCGGGTTTTGGAGTGCGCCCCTTTTTGCTCCGAGACTGAAACAGGCCGCTACAGTCATATCCGATTTCCTGGAAAGTTGAGAGGCAGAGCCTGCAGTAGAGCCGCAATGTGGCTTGCTGCAGGCAATCAAACGGACCGTTTTGCAACTTTTTTGCGCAACGACCGCCAAGTGCCGGATACTCCGCTAAATCGCTGCTTTGGCTGTCCTTGGCAGCATGCGCAGCGAATGGCAGCGAGAATCACAGGTTCTTGGGTCGTGCAGCGAGCGGCGATTTGGGTCTGGCCCAGTTGTGTTTCAACGCCAACACGTCACGACAGCCGATAGAAAGACCGTGAGACATCGGTCTTGTCGGGTTTCAACGCGCTGCCAGTCTTTTTGTCTGCCGAACGTTTTCGCGCGGCACGGATCGCCGCATATCGGATTTCACACGCGACTTGCGCTTTTTGCGGCCCGGGATACAGGCGCATATCCCGTTGCCTATCAACGCGCCTGTAAATCAGAGACAGGCAAATCCTTTGACTGAATTGTCCAGCGCAATTTTGGGGATTGCCGCCAATTGGTCACTGCACCGAATGGAAGGTGAGGCCGTCGCCTAGCCGGAGCCCAAAATCGCTTCAATCTTTGACAGGGTTGCGGAGTTCACTGCGACACCCGCTTCGCTTGACGAAAGCCGGCTCTTGCGGCGGCCATCACCGGGCAGATGCGCGCCGTCCTGAGCTCTGATCGACTCAACCAGAGTTGCCATGGCATTTGAAAACAAACCTGCAGAGGACGCCACGGGATCAATCGCAATGAAGAACTGCCCTGTCTTCGGGGGGCCACCGGCCGTTCCGGAAAAAGGCGATGCGTTCAACCCAAGTGTCGATCCGGTAAGGGCAGCGGCCATGACTTCGGTCAGCAAAGCAACACCCACGCCCTTGTAGCCGCCCGAGGGGGCCATGCTGCCTTTCAAACCAACGTCAGGGTCGGTTGTCGGGTTGCCGTCAGCGTCCAGCGCCCATCCGACAGGAATGGCCTTGCCTTCTCTTGCATGCTTCATCACTTCGCTTTTGGCGATGGTGCTGGCGCTTTGATCTATCAGCAGCGCGGGTTGACCATCCGTACCCGGTGCAGCGATCGAGAACGGATTGGTCCCAACAACAGGTTTCGATCCGCCCGAGGGTGCGATGGATGCTGGCGCATTGGTGAACCCCAATCCGACCAGCCCTGCCTGGGCCAGCCGATACGTGTGATAGCCCAGCACACCGCAATTGTAGCTGTTTGTAATCGCCAATGCGGCGATGCCCTGTTCCCGTGCCGCAGGGATCAGCGCCTCGAAACCCAGATCAATGGCCGAATGTGCAAACCCGGTTTTGGCATCGACGCGGATGAGGCCCGGACGCGGGGTTTCAAGGGCCGGTTTTGCGTGACCGTCCACCTTGCCGCATTGAACATGCTCGCAATAGATCGGGATATACGCCAGCCCATGGCTGGCCACGCCGTCCGCCTCGGTCGCGGCTGTGGCAACAGCCAGAGGGCGTGCGTTTTCTTCGCTTGTGCCGGCGGCAACCAGCGCATTGAATGACAGCTCTTCGATTTCGGCAAGCGAGAGGGTTCTGGTTTCGGTCATCGGGTGGTCCTTCAATCGTTGTCTGACAAGCCTGCACCAGCGCCAAGCAGCCGGGATTCTTCTGTTGCGGGGGCATAGGTGCGATGCGCCACAGTGTTGAGGAATTGCCACGCCCCCGGATCCGGGTCAGCGCGGCTGTGCAAGGAGCGGGTGGGTCTGATGTTGCCGGCTTCGGTTATCCCGACGCGGTTTGCCCTGTCCATTCCGAAATCTTCACAGCTGAGATGAACACCATCAGTGGTCGCGGAAACCCCGTCCAATGTGATTTCCACAGTCGATTTCCGCTTTTTTGCCATGGTGGCGACAAAGGGCAGCAACAGAAGAGGTGCGGCAACATTGGAAATCAGAACTTTGCCTTGCGACAGGGCGTCCGGGAAATCTGATAATGCCGATCCGGTCATAAGGGGGCACAGATCCCGGGCGCCGGTCCACACGCCGTCCCGGGCCTCTGGGATGTGATGTTCCAGGTGCGGCGCAAATTCTAGCTCAAGCAACTGGGACAGGATCGCAGGCCCGTCAAACCCCTGGACGCACAGCCATCGGGTTGCTTTCGCGGCCTCCTCCGCCACACCCCAGGCATATCCAGCCCCACGGGTTGCGCGTTTGGCGGTGGCTTCCACTTCGTTCAACGAGAAGGTCATTGCACAACCTCCGGATAAACCCAAAGATCGGCGTTCGCGGTGTTCAGCTCTTCCGGGTAGGGCGCGCCCGCATACATGCAGATACGCACCCACCGATCCGAACGCGGGTCGAAATGCGTCGCCCCAAAGAAGGACAGTTTGGCGCGCAGCATATCAATGGGCATCACCTGCGCGCTGATCGTGTTGTCTCGAATTTCACCGTAGGGAGCGATACGGCTGATTTGCGCGCGGCGCACGCTGTGGCGGTGTTCCGGATGGCGCAACAGAAACTCTGCTATCGGAGCATCATCAGGCCAGTTCTGCAACGCCTCGAAAGCCAAGGTTGCATCCCGCGCCGGTGCAAGAGGTTGTTCATAATCCGAGATCGGCTCCTCGAACCGCTCGCCCAGCCGGGGTTCCAGCTTTTCTTCGGATACGTACCAGGCCCGCGCGCAGTTTTCGGCGGCGGCCCAATCAAGGTTCAAAGCCCAGTCAAAACTGTTCCGGATCAAAGTGCGCACCGCTGATACCGGCATGGTCCCATCAATCACCTGTGCAGAGGCGTCGGTGTCTGCCATGCAGCTCGCAAGCCCGTCAACAAGCGCGCCATAAGGTTCAAGGATCAAAGAGGCCAGCAGCTCCTGACCTTCTTCGGTCAGCGCGGCTTCGGACCAAAGGATCAGTCGGTTCCAGGGGTGATCCTGTGTCAGATCATCCTTGGCCAGGTATTTCTCGATTTCTTGCAGATCCGAATTCAGCGCCGCCAGCTTTTCCATCTGCACCGGGTGTTCAGATCGCCACCAGGCGATTGACTGTTTGCAGCGTGCAAAGACATCGCAAAAGACACGTGCTTCATCTTCCGAAGCCGCATCAATGGACCGAACGCGCGAGATCGCCTCCTCGCGCACCATGATCCAGTTGTTGAACAGCACCGGGTGATTGACGATGAACGGCGCCATACCCAGGCCGGTCGAATTCCCGATACCCAGCCAGCGCGCGATGTCCGGATCAAGCTCTGCGGTCTGGTCTCGGCCTTTGACCTGCGCCATGTGCTGCACCAGATCGCGCACAAAGGCGCGGGTCAGATAGACCGACAGCATCTCGATCTGGAACGGACCGCTGACTTCGGCCCGGCCGGCTGTCTTTTCGCGGTCCGCCGCGCCGAATTTGCCCGAACCATAAACGGCCGTGGTTCGCATCAGATAGCCGACCTTGTAGATCTGTTCGAGGTCGGGTTGCCGCCCCGCAGCAAGCTGATCCACCACATGAGCCCAAAGCCGCACGGATCGGTTCGCCCGCGACAGGGACAATTCGGCTTCGCTGACGCGTCCGGCTTCTTGCAACGGAACATTCTGCGACAGACGGTCGATATCCTCTGACGTTGGAATGCCGTCAAACAAGGTAAAGGTGGCATCCCAGGCCTCGGCAATCACCCGGTCCGATCGTTGATCGGGTGGCAGGTCATGGGCAAAAGCGACCAGCGAATAAGCCCGATCGGGGCCTTGCGCAGTATAGACCGCATGGCCCACACCCTTGTTGTCAATTTCGAACGCGGGGCGCGAAAAGCTCCAGTTTTCCTCGGCCATGCGACGCGTCAGCTGCCGCATAAAGCTGAGCCGACATTGGTGCAACGATCCCAAACGTGACAGCCGCATGACCGTGGATGGGTCACGTCTGGCGATCTCTGTCTGCGCGTATGGTTCCATTTGGTTACCTTTGTGGGACGAAGTTCTCGGCAAAGAACCGATACCAGTTCCCGCCCATGATCCCGGCCACTTCGTCATCGTTCAGGCCGGTCGCGCGTAACCCTTCTTCGATGTTGCCAAAGTCTCGGTTGTCCTGAAACCAACCCGGCATCGGTGGGAATCCCGGAGCCGAGGCCGAGCCTTCGCCATAGTCGATCTCTTTTGTCCAACGCCCCACACGCATCCATTCCACGACGCTGTCGGGCTGATCCTGACACAAGTCAGTGCCAATCCCCAGATGTTCGGCCCCGTGTTTGTCAGCAGTGCGTGCGATCATTTCGCAAAAGCTTTCCAGCGTGCAATCGGACTTGTCTTTCAGGTGGTGAGGGTAGACCGAAAAGCCCAGCATCCCACCTTTTTCCGTTACCGCACGGATGACGTCATCCCGCTTGTTGCGCAGGGCCGGGGACCATTCGTGCGGATTGGCGTGTGTAATCGCGATGGGCCGGTCCGAGATTTCAGCCGCCTCGATCGTGGAACGGTCTGCCGAATGGCTCATGTCGACCACAAGGCCCACGCGGTTCATCTCTTTGATGACCTGCTTGCCCATGCGGGTGATGCCGGTGTCTTCGGCCTCGTAGCAACCTGTCGCCAGCAGGGATTGGTTGTTGTAGGTCAGTTGCATGAACCGCGCGCCCAGATCGTGCAGGATTTCGACCAGCCCGATATCGTCTTCAATGGGCGACGGGTTCTGAAACCCGAAAAACACGGCGGTTCGGTCCGTATTACGGGCCGTGTCGATATCGCTGGCCCACCGGCCTTTCATGATCAGATCCGGGTATTGCTCGAACCAGCGGTTCCATTTCTCGAAATTCAGTACCGTTTCGCGGAAATTCTCATGATACGCGATGGTGACGTGGATCGCATCCACGCCCCCTTCGCGCAACTGGCGAAAGATCTTTTCCGACCAGTTGGCATATTGCAGGCCATCGATCCGCATCAGACGGGGCCTGCGCTGATATAGGCGGTTTTGACGGTCGTGTAGAATTCAGCCGCCGCCTTTCCCTGTTCGCGGGGTCCGTACGAGCTGTCGCCGCGGCCACCGAAAGGCACGTGGTAATCGGTGCCCGCGGTGGGCAGGTTCACCGTCACCACGCCGGTGCGCGCGTTGCGGCGGAAATGGGTGGCGCGGGCCAGCGATTTGGTCACGATGCCCGAGGTCAGGCCGAAATTGGTGTCGTTCACAACGCTTAGCGCCTCGTCATAGCTGCCGACCTTGATGACGCTGGTCAGGGGCGCAAACATTTCTTCGCGGTTGATGCGCATGTCGTTGGTGGTGTTCAGGAACACGCCCGGCGACATGTAGAACCCGTCATGGGGCATCTCCAGGCGCTGACCGCCACAGGCCAGCTCGGCCCCTTCGGATTTGCCCAGTTCGACATAGGCGAGGTTTTCATTCAACTGCTGCTGGCTGACGACGGGGCCCATCTGCACGCCCGCTTCCAGCGCGTGACCCACTTTCATTGCCTGCGCACCGGCAACCAGTTTCTCGACAAAGGCATCATGGATGCCCGCGTGAACCACCAGACGCGACGAAGCGGTGCACTTCTGACCGGTGCCGCCGAATGCCCCGCCCAGCGCCAGAGTTACCGCCAGATCCAGATCGGCGTCGTCCATCACGGCCAGCGCGTTTTTGGACCCCATTTCCATCTGCACCTTGGTCAGGTTCTGGATCGCGGCGGCGGCGATGCCTTTGCCCACGGGCACAGACCCGGTGAAGGAAATCGCATTGACCTTGGAGCTTTCCACCAGCCGCTGACCGATGGAACGGCCCGAGCCCATCACCAGGCTGAACAGACCTTTCGGGATGTCCTGCCGTTCGATGATTTCGGTCAGGGCCACGGCCGAGGCAGGGGTGATGTTGGCGGGCTTCCACACAACCGCGTTGCCATAGCACAGCGCCGGGGCAATCTTCCACGAGGCGGTTGCAGTGGGGAAGTTCCACGGGCTGATGATGGCAACCACGCCAACAGCTTCGCGGCGCACGTCCACCTCGATATCGGGGCGCACGGAATCGGCGTTCTCACCGATCTGTCGCAGGCATTCGGCCGCATAGTAAGTGAAGAACTGACCGGCGCGGTAAACCTCGCCCTTGCCCTCGGCCAGCGGCTTGCCTTCTTCACGGCTCAGCAAAGTACCCAGCTCTTCGGCGCGGGCCATCAACTCGTTGCCGATGGCGTTCAGGACGGCCTGTTTGCGCTCGAGCCCGTAGGCGGCCCATTCGGCCTGCGCGACGCGCGCCTGATCCAGGGTCGCCTCAAGCTGGTCGGCGCTGGCTTGTGTGAACATGCCGACCAGATCGCTCAGATCCGATGGGTTGCGGTTTTCGATTTCGCTTTCGCCAGCCAGCCATTCGCCGGCAATCAGATTCAGTTTGGTCACGTCAGGCCCCAAATTCGCAAATTTCAGTTTGCGAAAGAATGGAACTTGCTGACGACATCAGTCAAACTCAAATAACTTTAGAAAACTTCAGAAAGATTGAAGCATGGCCGTGAAAATAGAGATGCTGCGGTGCTTTTGCACCGTGGCCCAAACCGGAAATCTTGCCGAGGCAGCCAGCCGTTTGGGCCGCACGCAATCCGCGGTCTCAATGATGTTGAAACAATTCGAAGAGCATCTTAGCAAGAAACTGTTTGAAGGCGAACGGAAAAACCACCTTACTCCGCTCGGTCAGCAAGTTCTCGACCTTGCGCTCAAACAGGTGCGGGATTTCGATCAAGCTGTTCAGAATATTGAACTGGCGGCACAGGCCGAGCACGGGTTGATCCGGATCGTATCCGTGCCGTCCGTGGGGGCGCTGGTCTTTCCTGCCCTGCTGGGCCATATGACGTCTCGTTTTCCCGGCCTGAAGATCGAGCTGCGAGACGGAGATTCGCAGCAGGTTCTGGATGCGGTCGCCGGGGATACGTCTGATATCGGCATAGCATCCGGCCATTTTCCGCTGAACGGGGTCAGTGCAGAGCCGCTGTTTCAGGACCGTTTCGGCTTGGTTGCAGCGTCCGATCATCCGCTGATGACACGGGCGGAACCGCCAGCCATTTGCGATCTGGTGGCTCAGCCTTTCGTGCGAAACGCCCTGTGTGACTTTATCGAGTCCGCGCCTTTCCGAGAAATTCTGGACAGGGCCGAGGTTACCATCCACAACACGCATTCCCTGATCACGACTGTCAGGGCAGGCCAGTGGATCACGGTCCTGCCGCAGACCGTCGCGCAGTTCATCCCGGACGCAGTCGCCTTTCGTCCGATTTCGGATTTGCCGGACAGGCGCGAGGTGTATCTTTATGTGCGGGAAAGGTCGCGATTCCGAGAAATCTCGGAGGCCTGTCGTTCATTTGTCCTGTCGAGTGGGTTTGGAAATTCAAGCCTGTGAATGCATCAAAAGGGGATTAACCCTGCTCAAAATCACAAATTAATTTGGTTTTTGCAGACTCACGCCCGATGCCATGCTAGGTTCTCGCTTGAAGTGGGGGACTTCAGAGGGGCGATATGTCTCAAGATCTGAGGGGCTGGTTGAGCGCAAATGGATTAAACGAGTACGCGCAGGCCTTCATTGATAATAAGATCGACTTTTCCATTCTGCCTGATTTGACGGCCGAGGATCTGATCGAAATCGGTGTGACCGCTGTCGGCGATCGTCGGCGGCTTTTGCGTGCCATCGAGCAACTTGATTCCGCGCAGATCGCCGCAGAGCCTGAACCCGCAGCGCCGCACGAACCTGCGCGGCGGCAGGTCACGGTGATGTTTGCGGACCTGACCGGGTTCACGAAAATGTCCAGCAAGCTGGATGCCGAGGACCTGCACGCGCTGCTCAACCAGTTCTTCAGCAAAGTGGACAATGTGGTCGAAAAATACGGCGGCCGCATCGACAAGCATATCGGTGATGCGGTCATGGCCGTTTTCGGAGCGCCGATCTCACATACCAATGACACGGAAAGGGCAGCACGGGCGGCAGCTGAAATTCATGCGGTTCTTCCGACGTTATCACCGCCGCTGTCCTGTCATATCGGTATCTCTTCGGGTCAGGTCATCGCCAGTACGACAGGCAGCGAGTCGCATACGGAATATACGGTGACAGGGGATGGGGTGAATCTGGCGTCTCGGCTGACAGATATCTCAGGGGGCGGCGAGACTCTGGTCTCACATGACATTCAACGCGCGCTGGGCCCGTTGTTCGTGGGCGACTCCATCGGGGTCAAGGCGATCAAGGGGTTGAACGAGCCGGTTGAGGTCTGGCGTCTGGACCGGCTGGCCAGGAACATTCGGACGAGACGGCACAAATTCATCGGGCGCGAGCGTGAGATGTCGATTTTCTCGGCCACATTCGACCGATGCCAACGCCATGGAAAAGGTGAAGTGCACATCGTTCTGGGCGAACCCGGAATTGGAAAAACCCATCTGTCCGAGCAAGTGGCGGAATTGGCGACCAGCCTGTCCTACACGATCCACAACGGCGTTGTGATGGATTTCGGCGCGCGCGAAGGTCATTCAGCCATTCAGACCGTTGCACGCAGCATTCTGGGGCTTGAGGCGTCGGACGGGGCGGAAACCGGGGCGGCCGTTGCAAAAGAGGCCATTACCAAGGGCTGGGTCAGCCCTTCCAACGCTGCGCACCTCAATGCTTTGCTTGAACTCGAGCAGGATCCGGGCCTGGCCGAGGTCTATGCGGTGATGGACAACAAGACCCGTCTGCGGGGGCGGCGTCAGGTGCTGGAGGAGCTGCTTTCCGCCAGCAGTCGGGAATCGCCCCTGCTTATTCAGATTGAAGACATCCACTGGGCGACGCCCGACATCCTGGCGGCGTGTTCTCATATCGCCGCGGTGACGCGGAACACGCCCTGTGTGTTGATGATGACCAGCCGGGCCGAGGGCGATCCGATCGACAGGAACTGGCAGATGGCCACGGATGGCGCGCTGGTGTCAAAACTGGAACTGGCACCGATGGGAGAAGAGCACGTCAGGCAACTGGTCGAAGAGTTCCGGGCCATCGATCGCGACTTGCTGGAAACCTGCGTCCAGCGCGCCGGTGGAAATCCGTTGTTTCTGGAGCAGCTGTTGCGAAACACGGATGTGCTCAAACAGGAAACTGTGCCGGGCAGTATTCAGGGTATCGTTCAGTCGCGATTGGACGCACTGGATCGCGCCAGCCGAACCGCCATTCAGGCTGCATCGGTTCTGGGTCAACGGTTCTCGCCCGAAGTTCTGAATTTCATTCTGGGTGAAGGGCATCTGGATACCAGCAACCTTATCCGCTCGGCGTTGATCCGAGAGGCAGGGCCCGATTTCATGTTTACCCACGCGCTGATCCGGGACGGGTCCTATGCAACACTGGTCAAATCCGAACGCGCCCGCCTGCACCGGCAGGCGGCTCAGTGGTTCGAAGACAAGGATGCAACCTTGCGCGCCCAGCATCTGGACCGGGCCGGGGCCAATAACGCGGCGCAAGCCTATCTGGAAGCAGCCGACAAATTGATACAAGCCTTCCGATTCGACGATGCCAGCCCGCTGATCGAGCGTGCTTTGGAATTGCCGTCCCCGGCGGGTGTCCGATTTGACCTGCTGTGCGCGCGGGGCGAAACCCATCGGTTGCAGGGGTTGTCAAACGAAGCTTTGGACGAGTTCAAAGACGCCGCCGGTTTGGCTGAAACAGACGAACAAATCGCCCGGGCCCATATCGGGCTTGCGCAGGCGGCGCGGCAAGCAAGCCTGTATCAGGACGCACTAGAAGCGCTCGACACGGCCGAGGCAGCGGCACAGCGCTGCGGGTCCGAGGAAGATGAGGCCCAGATAAGCTATGTGCGCGGCAACGTCTATTTCCCGCTGGGCCGGAACAAAGAAGCGCTGAAGGCCAACGAGCGGGCGCTCTCGCTTGCCCGCAAGCTGGAATCCCCGCGCCTTGAGGTTGGGGCGCTGAGTGGGTTTGGCGACGCCAATTTCATGAAAGCCTCGATGAAGACGGCGGCGGGGTTCTATACCCAAGCCGCTGAACGGGCACGCGAAAAAGGGCTGGTTCGGGACCTTGCAGCCAATCTGCACAATCTCAGCGTGGCGCGCAGCTATACTGGGGATGTCGGGCAGGGCCGAGCAGATGCCAATGAGGCGATTGAAATCTCGCAGACGTATTTCGCTTTCGTTCCGGAATGTGTTGCGCAAACATGCCTTGGCGTGGCCGAGACCTTTCTGGGCAGTCTCGACCGTGCGCTGGAAGCCTTTGGCGTTTCGGCCGAAATCGCAGAGCGCGTGGGCGCAAAACGCCTTGAAGCGCAGGCGTTGGAACATTTGGCCAGAACGCAGGTTTATGCCGGCCAGGTCGGGCGCGCACGTGAAACCGGTCTGCGAGCAGTCGAAATCGCGCTTGAACATGGCCGGAACTTTGTTGGACCCAAGGCCCTGTCAGCCCTGGCGATGGCCGAAACGGACCCGGATGAGCAAACGCGCCTTTTGAAACTGGGTTCCGAGATCATCGCCGAGGGATGTGTTGGCCACAGCCATCTGCACTTCTTCCCCGATGCCAGCGCCGTCATGCTGGCGCGTGGTGATTGGGATGCCGCAATGGAGTATGCGGATGGCCTTGCCGCGTTCACTAGGAACGAGCCGTTGCCGATGGTGGACCTGTCCATTCGTCAAACACGGCTGTTGGCCGAGAGCGGAAGGCAGAATATTCCACCGTCAGAGCATAGCGGTTTTGCCGGTATGACCGAGCATTTTGCCGCGATGGGCATTACCCAATCCTTGCTGGGCCGCGCGGATTTTCTGACCAGTTAGGCGGCAAGGCAGGAGGCTGAATGAGCGTCGAAAAAAAGGTTTGGCTTATCTCTGGCCTGCTGACCTTTGGGTTGGCCGCCTTGTTGCTCAAGCTTTGGATCGAACTGAACCATTTCGAGGAAGACCTGACGCAGCTGCCCGATCAGGCTTCGGTAGATGCGTATCTGTGCAGAATGGACGTGGCGCCGGACTATCGTTTGAGAACGGGGATTTTCATAAAGTCGTTCAGCTTTCTGGGCGCCAGCGACGTGCGGCTTACCGGCTATATCTGGCAGCACTACAAGGCAAAGGAACATGATGCGATCCTTCCCGCCGAAGGTGAGGTTGGATTTCTTCTGCCCGAAGCGGTCGATACCGCAAGCGGCCTTGTTGAAGAGGCATACCGCTTGTCACAACCCGACGGCGTCTTGATTGGTTGGTATTTTGAACAAACCCTGCGCCAGAGCTTCGACTACACCAGTTATCCCTTCGATCACAAAACGGTTTGGGTGCGGTTCTCGCCCGCTTCTTTCGAGGTCAATATCGCGCTGGTTCCTGACTTCGAGGCTTATCCGGCGACCGGATCGGATGACATTTTCGGGATCGACAACCGGATCGTGATGGGCACGTGGGAGCGAGAAAACACCTATTTCGACTACAAGCTGTCGAAACTGGATACGACGCTGGGCATCCGGCAGAACGCTTACCAGACCAACACGCCCGAGTTGCATTACAACTTCGTCATCAAACGCAATTTTGCAAACGCGTTCATCGTTCACATGATCCCGTTGCTGGTCGTGGTGATGCTGCTGTTCGGTGCAGTCATGACCGTCACGCGCCGCGAGGGGTTGGTCGAGCGGCATGACTTCAGCACGTCCAGCGTGATCGGCACCTGTTCGGTTCTGTTCTTCGTGATCCTGCTGGCCCATGTGCAACTGCGCGAAGGATTCGCCGGATCGCCCGTGATCTATATGGAGTCATTCTTTTTCCTTATGTATTTTATGCTGTTGGCGGTTTCGATCAATACGTACCTGTTCGCCTCAGAGGCGGTGCCGTCGCTGCGGATCATCCATTATCGGGACAACCTGATCCCAAAGGCCAGTTTCTGGCCCTTCGTGCTGCTGTGTATGGTGGCGATCACGGCCTATAACCTCGGCATCAAGGACAGCTCGGAACCGCCACCGATCAGCACGCGGGATTGTTAGGCCACGGGTTCAAACCCGGGTTTGGGTTCTCCCTGCGCCATGTCCAGCGTGTAATCGCTCACCACTTCGGATGTACCCTCGCGCCAGCTTTTCAGGTATTTTTCCGGATCAGCGATCACATAGGCATATGCGGGTTTCATCGCACCCTCGATGACGACGTTGATTTTCTTGCGCACATAGACATTCTCGGGTGAGCCGGGGCCGTAATACCCTTCCAGCCTGTCCAGTTCGCCGAGGCCGGATTCGGTGACACGGTAGACCTCTCCACCCACTTGCTTGCCCATCCCCTGCTGATCCACAAGGGTTGCCATGCGATGCAGATACCCACAGTTGGGATTGTCGCAGAATGGTTCCTTCGGGATGATCAGGGGCATTGGTTGCCGGGTGCGCGCCGTTCCCACGAATTCACTCAAAACCGCGCTGTGTGCGTCATGATTGGGGAACCCCTGCTTCAGTGATCCATAGGTGAAATACAGGTAAGAGGGTTCGTTCACCGCCACGAAGCTTTCGTCACGCCCCTGTTCGGGGTCTGCCATCCTCAGGTTGTGATCTTGCGCCCAGGCGTCCAGCATGGAACGGATTTCCGGTTCGATCTGCATGCTTTGAACGAATTCGATGCACGAGGTCGCATCCATGTCTTCGGCCCGCAGCAGGATTTCCACCATCTTCGGTGCCTTGTTCATCACCGCCACATGCAATGCGGTGAACCCGTGATCGTTGACAATGTTGACGTCGATACCCCTGTCGATCAGGTTCTGGGCGGCCTCATAATCCGGCTTGCCCAGATCATGGCCGCTTTCGCCCAGTTCGCCTTCACCGCCTGCTGCATAGTGCAACAGTGAATCTCCATGGGCCTCGTCCACGATGTTGACCCCGACAACCCCTTCGTCGATGGCGCGGAACACGCGCTTCCATTCGTTGATGTCATCGGCGGCAGCGGCCTCGCGCGCCCATTTGCAGACGCGATACTTCTGGTCGTCCAATTCCTCGAACGCATCCGCCAAAGCTTCCATGATCTGGTCCGGCGTTGCCATCATGCCGATGCCCATCCGGCCGTTCGACAGGCGACCTTCGCGCGGTCCGACGAAATCGACCCCAAGCGTCTTAAGCTTGTCGACGTTGTTCTGCGTGGTGATATTGTTCCACATATTCGTATTGCACGCGGGGCAGAGGATCACGGGTTTCTTCTGGTATTGCCATGCCACGAAGACCGAGGTCAAAAGATTGTCGGCGATGCCATTGGCAACCTTGCCCATCGTGTTGCAGGTGATGGGGGCCACTATGACGCAATCTGCCCAGTCACACAGTGCCAGATGCGAGGCGCGCACCGGCATGTCGAAATTCAAATAGCGGAAATTCCACTCGTCATCGTCGCGGTAATAGTCATTGTGGGTGATCTTGGCGTCGATCCGTTCGGCGCCGAAATCCCGAAAGAATTTCTCGGCCGAAACAGACGGGATCAGTTTCACGTTATGCCCCGCGTCGACAATGCGTTCGACAAGCTCGGGGATCTTGTCCGCCGCCGATGACCCGCAGGCGCAGAGCAATACGTTTCGCTTTCCGGCGTTTACTTGATTCATCACCCCCTTGGGATAGCCGAACGGATTCTTCTCAAGGCTTGGGGTTTCATTCAGTTCGGATACCGGCAGCCCTTCCCTGCGCATTCTGGCTTGCAATTCACCGGCCTGGATCATGTCTACGATGTCTTCCAGCTTTTCACTTTTGCTGATGCATTTTCCTTTGAAAAACAAATACGGCACGTCCGGTCTTTCGCCCAGCGTCACCAGTTGCCGCCGCATCCTGATCATATTGGGATCGCGCCCGCCCACGTCGATCTGCTTGACGGTCGTTGCCCCGATATTCGAAAGAATGCTGCGCAGCATATAGGACCACGGGTCCTCGTCCTCGTAGAACAGAACCATCGTATTGTGCTTAATGATGCTGGCAACATCGCTTGGGTTTTCGGGCGGTTCGACCTCTTCGATCACCAGCAATGCAGGGTCTTCGAGATCCCGCAGACCGCGGAAAATGTTGCCCCGCGGCGCTTGCCAGACCTGCGAGGTTGCCGGACTCATATCGACTATGGTCACAACGTCTTCATCCTCGTCATAGTCTATGCACAGGCACCAGAACTCTTCGAGCAACGCAGTTTCCCGGAACACGTTGTCCGGCGGGCGGATCGCCTCGATCCCGGTGACGCGATTGAAGTCGATGTTGATCATCAGGTGACGGTTGCTGTCGGGGGTCAGGCTTTTCAACTGCGCCTTGAACCAGTCTTCGGGGGTTTGGATTGATTTGTCGTCGCGGGTCTCAAAGCTCTGGAACGAACTGCTCAGATGCAGGTTCTCGGATTGTCTGATATACTTTTCGACCATGTCGTGCATGTCTTTGGCGGTGGCGACCCGGCGGACAGTATCCGTGAACGACACCTGGGCCGCCCGCAGCAACTCGTCCTCGTCCACCCTGTAGTCGCCGTGAATGGCGAGGCTTTCCACCAAAACGCCGATCGAGTTCATGTTGGGCGTTGCCCGGCGGAACAGGTTGCGGCGTTTCTTGGGATCTTTCGCCAGATAACGTGTGCTGTCGACGTAATTGCACCGCTGCTTGAAGGTCTTCAGGTGCGTCTTGACCGCGGCCCGTGCTGAAAACCGCAAAAGGCCGCGGGACCGCATCGAGGTTCCGTCACGATCCGACATGGCTTGCCACAACCGTTCGACGGTTGTCACCCAAAGCTTGCCGTATTTCTCAGGGTGCACATCCATCATATGCACCAGCCCCGTGCTTGGATTGCACTTGGCGATGACGGCAAAATGGCCGCCGGGCATAGTCTTGTTGCCATGGGCAAGACCGACCTGGAAATTAGCGACCAGAATGTCGTTGTCACCGCCCAGCCGGTTCGATTCGTCGATCGCCTCAAGCAGTAGCGGCACACTGGTTGTGTCTGCGTCCATGAAATAGGCCTGAACCTGAACCCTCTCGCGCAGCCCCTGCGTGTGAATGTAGGTGCAGGCGACGTCAAAAAGCTCGCCCAGCGAGATTCCGTCGTTCACGACAAAGGACGAGGGCAATGCGCATTCGCGGAAGATGTCATTTACTTCGCAGCTGAACCCCAGCGCCGACATGCTGAGAGCGGCCGCCGTGACACTGCAACAATTGATCGGCTGCTGAAAATTCTGCAACTGAACGCTGACCAGATCACCAAACATCGTTGCAAAACAGGGTTGCCGGACGCTCTCTGGTATCTGAAGCCAGTTCTGGCTGGACAGATACGCCAACCGGGTTCCATCCAGCGCAAGCGCTTCTAGGCTGACAGGGATATCCGAGATCTGAAGGTGTTCTTCATAGAAGTAATCACCGACATCCGCGCTGGCCAATGGATTTCCGTTCTGGCGCAGCTGAACCACGCCACGCAGCACGATATACATGCCGTTCGCTGGCAGAACCGCGTTTCCGGTCACCTCGATACATTCGAATTGTGGGTTGATGACGGCTGGGTCGGCGATCTGAGCCTTACCCGGAAGGACATCATATATCATCTTCCAGTCTGCGTCGCTTGGGGTGTAAGGTCTGGATTTGGAAATTTGATCTATGGTCACAACTGTGTCCCCCCGGAGTTGCGTTGCAATATTTCAATCTTCGGTCCGCCAGCGCCTCTGGTTCTTCGAAGCTCGGACAACGGTCATTCAGAATAAAAGACCTGCCTGTTTTCAGTGTTTGTTTCTGGCAAGGGCCGTGTTTCTGATGGAAAAAGTATGAACAAAATGGCCCAATTGGCTGCACAGTATCCGATAATTGAATAAAAATCACGAGTGCAGTTGCAGCGGCAGCGGCTGCCTTGCATGGCGGAACACTTGCCATCCGCGATTTGGATTGCGCGGGTCACGGGTGCCAGCCTTCGGGCAGACAATCTGTGAAGGGCTTTGGGGATCAGTCGAGGAAAAGGTAATCCAACTGCATGACGGCTTGGGCTTTGTCTTCACCAACCCCAAGAAACTTGGCAATAACCGCTTCATTGTCGGCGCGCGTGGCCGTTTCCCGCAGGCGCAGGTAATTGTCCAGCCGGGCAGCGCGGATCCGTTCGGATTCATAGCCCAGATCGTTGCGAAGGGTCGGCAGCAAGGAAGCAACGGTTTCCGTTGGGCTGTTGTCTCCGGCCAGCCCGACCCGACGCGCGTGGCCGATCAGATAGTCGTCCGAGTATTCGCATTCGATCTCAAGCACGTGGGTTTTGGCCTGGCCGCCGCAGAAATCCTCGAGCGCGTCAAGATTGGCCGGGTCAAGGCACAGCACCAGCTGATCCGACCCGAAACTGTCGAACAACAGGCGCAGAACGGCACGCCGGTGACGAGAGCGCTTGGTCAGTGTGGAGTCGATCCCGCCCAGATCCGGCAGCAACGTATTTTCTTCGTTGAACAGGTATTCAACGCAAGGAATATCCGTTTCAGATGCGATCTGATCGACAAGACGTTTGGCAACATGCCATTTCTTGCAGACGATCACGAACAGTTCCCGTTCCGGGCCGAGTACGCTCCCGGCTTCCCAGAAGCGTTGTCCGAACCGGCGGCCGATACGCCCGCGACCAGTGAGAAACGCGTACAGATTGCGCCCCTCGTTCGAGATCGGGAAATCGACGCCCTCACTGGCATAGAGCGAGCCGAGCCGGGCCTTCAACTCATGCGCCTCGGCGCTGATCTTGCGTGCGAACAGATAATCCTGGCCCAGCAACATGTCATAGTGGTCATTGTAGAACGTGACCGGCATTCCATAGTCCGAGAACATCAAGAATGTCGGCGTTCGGTTTTCAATCTCGTTTTTTGGGATCAGGTGACGCACCAGCGTCTGAAAAAAGGTTTCATCAGGAATCCACGTGGTCGAAAAAAAACGGATCACATCCCGGCGCTGATGCAGGAAATCCAGTATCATTTCGACGGTTCTGCGACGCAGGCACCACCATTGGCTGCCGATCATCATCTGAATGTCCTGGGGGATGTCCCGCGTCAGACCGAGGCGCTTTTGCAATTCATAGGCGGCATAGAACAGCTTGGACTGCGTGCGCTCGTTGAAGTAGTGGCGATAGATCAGCCGGTCTTCCTTCATGCCGGTCTTGATCCAGTTGCTTTCAAAGAAATCGTGGCTTTCGATGAAATCCTTGTCGTTATCGTCGAGGTAACGGTGCGTGTATTCAGCGGTTTTGATCGCCATGCAGTCACCCGACAGCATGTAGAAATGTGTGGCGCGGGGGAAATTTTCCACGGCGGCTTCCAGGGCGTTCAGCGTGGCCCGGACCAGCGACCATTCTCCCCAGCCGCATCTGACGCGTTTTTTTGCAAAGGTCACATTGGGGTTCTGATCCAGTGCGGAACGAATGCGCTCATAGGCTATGGCGCTGGCGCTGGCGTCAAAATGGATGGCCATGCAATCGCCGACAGCGGTCAGTTGTTCGGCCTGTGCAATGATGGCTTCAGGGTCCTTGTGACACAGCAATATATAGGCGACTTTTGCCATTGAGATTACGCAACATCCGTTTCTGCCTGATTTCACCCGTGATACTGAGGATGAGCGATTGAATAAACAGAATAATTTTGGTTCTTTGTTACCAAAAGCTGGCGTATCGCATCGAGACCTGGCCAGCGCAGGAGGCACAGCAGATGGGGTTTCCCGGTACCTGGATGACCGAGAGCGAAAGCATGGTGTACCGCGTGGTGCCCAAATGTGCTTGCTCGACCATTGGTCAGATCATGTATTTCTCGGATCATGGTCAGTTCTTCGACGGTGATATCCATGATGCCAAGGACGGCATGCACAAATGGGCATTTGATCAGAGCCAGAAGCTGATCTCGAACAATGTGCGCAATCACGCGTCCTATTCTTTCACTTGCGTGCGCAATCCCTACACCCGCATCCTAAGCTCATTCTTTGACAAGATCTGCGGCATTCAGCGCAACGGCAAGAGATACCGCGGCAATCTGGTGCCGACGCTGATCTATAACTACGGGATCGAAGTGGGCGGCGACGACGGCAAGGGAGAGTTTGACCAGATCGCCAGCTTCCGCCGGTTTCTGCTGTTTGCGCGTGATACGATCCGGTGGCGGCGCCCGATGGACCCGGACATTCACTGGTCTGCGATGTCAGGCCACGTGTCTACTTTCATCGTGAACGGCGGTCACTATGACCGGATATTCTGGACAGAAGCGTTCAATGACGGGATGCAGGATGTTCTGGACAATGTCGAGCTGAAGCACCCGGTCAAATTGTCCGAGATTCCACGGTTCAATGAATCCGAAGGGCACGGGCCAAAACGTGCGCATCCGGTCGAGGACTACTTTGACGATCTGTCAATGCATCTGGTCTACGAGATCTACAAGCAGGATTTCGAGCTGTTCAAATACGACTTCGAAAACCCGGCGAACAAGATGCCGATCGGTGAAATCGATCTGGATGAAATCCACGCCAAATTGGGCGACTGACGGTGGGGTGCTCCCGCCCGTCGTCGATATTTCTTGCGAAACATCTCCTCCGGTTGGGCCCGGCGCCGCACGGAACAGAACGCAAAGGGGTGGGAGCCCGCCGCGCCCCGCAAAC